>CALZEE010000001.1 GCA_945639195.1 uncultured Ignatzschineria sp.
CTTAAGGGGCTTTTTCTTGTCCGTTAGAAAAAAGGCGAGTGGCTCTTTTAGCTGAAGCGATCTCTAAGATATCGCTGATTGCCGGCATGCTGTCGTTGAGCTTGGCTAACATTCCTCCGTCGATAGATCAGCTTCTGAAAAGATCAATGGCAGAGGGAAAGGGCTACGCTAGTTAGTCCGCTTGCACGGATGTCGGTGTCACGGCTTTCGTTCTCTCCAAGCCAGCTCGCGACATCTGGGGCTTTCCTATTTATCTATTTAGTTATAGTTGTTGATCATTAATAATAAATAGATGAGAAAATAAAGGCTCTGTTGATTTTCCGGCATGCAGTCGCTGAACTTCGAGATCATTCTTCCGGCGACAGATCAGCTTCTGAAAAGATCAATGGTAGAGTAAGGTTGCCGGGATTACTCACAAGGTTCTCTCTCAGCTGTTGTGTGGCAACGGGAACTAAGGTTCATTTATAGTGAACTTTGATGAGTCTTATATTGAAGGTATTGTATTCTAGTTTTTCTATTGACTAATAGGAGCTTGTTAATAGTGATAAGAAGCAATAATATTTATAATTGGGGTTTTTCGAGATAACAGTCAGTTATTGATTTGTTAATTAATGCTTTATGGAGAATGATGATGGAGAAACAAATATTAGCTTCTTTTTTAGAGGATAAAATCCCGGAAAATGAAATGGATTTGGTCGAAGTGTCCGATAAAATATGGGAAATTGGGAATATTACCTATATTTATGATCGACTAGAGAGCGACGATTTTAATGTCTTTATCATGATGAACATCATTGGCATCTGGAAAGGAGATGGATGGGGCGGTATTCTGGAAAATGAAGAATTACTGCCTTATGTTGAATCTGCTTTGAGGTTCTTTGAATTAGATGAAATTGCCCACTCTTACTGTGAGCTTATAGCATTGTTTCCGGTTGATCCTTATGATGACTCAGTATTAAAGGTCTTTTTCGATCATCATAATTTCTTAATTAATCCCCGTTTTAAAATACAAGATCCTCGTTTGCAAAGCATTGATCGTGAGGAGCGTGAAAGACTATCGGTAATATATCAGCAAATATTACCAATTTTAGATGATTTATCTGAAGTCCTTTGGGGATATAATGCGCCTAATCTTGAAGGTTGGCAGATCATTTTAGATTATTTTAGGAAGTAAAACAGAACTGCGAGTCTTTTATTGATAGGCTGCAGTAGTTATTAATCGTCTAAGTTTTGCGAGAACTAATCTGCAGAGTTTCGATAATTGCTATTTGTTTCTGAGGGAATGACATGGAAGAATGTTTCATCTTCTTTAATGAGTCCCAAATGTTTTCTTGCTAGCTCTTCACGTGCATTGTAGTTGTGCTTAATACCATTAATGATTTGGCGGATATGATTGTTTTGATTAATCAATTCTTGGTTTTGAATCTTGAGGTCTTCTAATGAAAGTTGTAGTGCATCGAGTTTTTGTCGACCCGTGTCTTCGTCAAACCAAGTTTGCTTGATAAGCAATCCTAGTACGAGTAGAAGAATGAGGAGCAAAAGATGCATTAACTTCATATTTGATCAATTCGCAATGTACGAAAGCCTTTAGATTTGAGATAATGGAAAGCAAAAGTATTTAATCCAACATTATAGCGCATAATTACCAATGAAAGACAGTATAATTACCAAGTTAGAAGAGTTAAAAGAGCGCTTAGAAGAAGTGTCTCATCTTCTATCTGATCCTGATATTATCAGTAATAACAATAAATTTAGAGAGTTATCTCAGGAATATGCCCACTTAGATCCTGTGGTTGCAGAATTTAATGCCTGGACAAAAAATGAAGAGGGCTTAGAAGAGATCAAAGAGATCTTCAATGGTTCAGATAGTGAAATGAAGGAGCTTGCGAAAGAAGAGCTCCCTATTTTAGAAGCGGAAAAAGAGCGATTAGAGAAAGAGTTAAGTATTCTTCTTCTCCCAACAGATCCTTTTGATGATAGTAATATCTTCCTCGAAGTACGTGCCGGAACCGGTGGCGATGAAGCGGCGATTTTTGCCGGCGATCTTTTACGTATGTATATGCGTTATGCAGAGAATCGTCGTTGGGGCGTTGAGCTTATCAGTGTTCATGATGGGGAACATGGTGGATATAAAGAAGCGATTGTTCGAATTATTGGGCAAGGTGCTTATTCTCGCCTTAAATTTGAATCAGGAGCCCATCGTGTTCAACGAGTTCCTGAAACAGAATCACAAGGTCGAGTGCATACTTCAGCTGCTACGGTCGCAATTTTACCTGAAGTACCTGAGACTGAGATGATTGAGATTAATGCCGGGGATCTTAAAATTGATACCTTCCGCTCATCAGGCGCTGGGGGTCAGCACGTTAACGTAACTGACTCTGCAATCCGTATTACGCATTTACCTACAGGTGTTGTGGTTGAGTGTCAGGATGAGCGTTCACAGCATAAGAACAAAGCAAAAGCGATGAGCTTATTGAGTTCACGACTACTTGAAGCAGAGCGCGAGCGTGAGCAGCAAGAGATGAGTGAAACACGTCGTAATCTTGTTGGTTCAGGTGACCGTTCAGAGCGTATTCGTACTTATAACTATCCGCAAGGTCGTATTACAGATCATCGTATTAATCTCACGCTCTATAAGCTTGATGAGATCATTAATGGTGACTTAGACCAAGTGATTGAGCCGCTTATTCAAGAAAACCAGGCTGATCTACTGGCAGCTATTGGAGACGAATAGACCAATATTATGAGTGAGAAGCACAAAAGGCTATCTTTAAAAATTCTAGCAACCACGGATATCCATGGTTTTTATATGAATTTTGATTACTATAAAGATCAGATGATTGATCGACTAGGATTAATTAGTCTTTTTAAAGTGATTGATGACGCAAGGTCTGAAAATCCTAACTCACTCTTGTTTGACAATGGGGATCTATTACAAGGTTCCCCGATGTCAGATTATTTAAGAGAATATGCGCAAACGCATCAGCATCCGGCATTTACATTAATGAATGCCATTGGTTATGATGCTGCAACGCTAGGGAACCACGAGTTTAATTTCGGGGTTCCTTATCTTTTAGATATGTTAGCTCAAGCAGAATTCCCTTATGTAAATGCCAATATTACGAATGTTGAAGGAGCGTCATTATTGCCCCCTTCTGTGATATTACGCCGAAAATTTGTCACTGAATCTGGCGAGATGGTTGAGTTAAATGTTGGTGTGACAGGCGTTTTACCACCTCAAATTACGACATGGGATAAAAATCATCTTGATGAATATGCGGTAACCAATGAGCGATTAATAACGCATGATGCTCTGAGTGCTGTTCGGCGTGAGGCACAATTGTTAAAAGCCAATGGCGCTGATATTGTGATTGTATTGGCTCACACAGGATTCTCGAAACGAGCTTGTGAAGTGGAAATGGAAAATAGCGGTTATTATATTGCGCAATTACCAGAAGTTGATGCACTCATTACGGGACATCAGCATCGACGTTTCCCGTCAGAGAGTTATCGTGAGCTGAGCGCCTTAGGATTTGATGTTGATGCGGGGACTGTTTGCGGTACGCCCGCAGTAATGCCGGGATCTTGGGCGAGATGGCTTGGGGTGATTGATCTTGATTTAATCCAAGATGAGAATGGTTGGAGTGTGGTATCTGGAAAATCGGCATTACGTTATATTGAAGATTATCTCGCAGAAAATACCCCGCTTAATCCAGCGCTATTAACATTAATGCAACCCGCCCATGAGGCTGTACGCGAAACGATGAATGTCCCTGTTGGTTATACACCTTCGGGGTTTTATAGTTATCTTTCACTGATTCAAGATGATAATTGTATTCAAATTGTGGCAGATGCACAGACACATTATGCGAAGAAGTTACTTTCTGAGCGAGGTATTTTAGGGGATCTCCCCATATTATCAGCGGTTCCCTTATTTAAGGTTGGGAGTCGAAAAGATGACCCCACCTACTTTACAGAGATTGCGCCTGGGGATCTTACCTTTAAGGATGTTGCTGATCTTTATGTCTATCCTAATTATCTTGTTGTGCTAGAAATTAGTGGAGAGAACTTAAAAGAGTGGTTAGAGTGTTGTGTGAGTATTTATCATACAATCGATCCTAATAATCAGGCATCACAACATTTAATTCATTGGGAAAAATATCGTCCTTATAATTTTGACATTATTAAGGGCGTTCAGTATGAAATTGACCCGACTCAGCCCCCGCGCTATAGCCCAGATTTAACCCTTCAGAATGAACAGAGCCAGCGGATTGTTAACTTACGATTCAATGAACAACTGATTGCTCCCACAGATCGTTTCTTTTTAGCAACGAATAGCTACCGAGCCCTTGTGGATCGATTCCCTGGTGCTGGCAGTGGCAATGTGGTGTGCAGTACGATGAAAGAGATCCCTGAAGTGATCTTGGCATATATTATGGATGCAACGGATACCGGCGAGTTGGTTGTCACGCCTGATTATAATTGGGGATTAGATCTTGCGGCATTAGCCGGCACAAAACTCTTGATTGAGACGGCAAATACCACGGGGTCTTCAGAGATAATCTCCGCTTTAAGTCAGTACCCATTACAGTACGTAGGGCAAGATGCAGAAAAATTTGCGCTTTATGAAATCAATGTTGATTCCGCTTCTGCAGATTGAGATAGTGTGAGTGGTTGCGTGTAGAGTTGCATGAATTTAGGGGTGAGTGATTGAAGTGTTTTATCACGTTTTTGATGAATCATCGCGCCATTCTTTTCAAAAAATTCAGGATGTGCCCGTAGGTTTTTAGACTCACTAATGAGTTGAGTGAGCCCTGATTGATGAGCTGTTTTTTGATCTTTGTCGGTGTTTAGATAGATTGGTGAGAGTTCTGCATGGCTTCTACCATTGAGTGCGCCCACAATAAAGAGCATTCTTGACACGAGGTGAGCAATCGCTTCATCATTTACACAAAAAGTTTCTAGATCTTGTAGATGATCCATTAATGAGGTGCCGTAATGTTTAAATGAGGCAGTAAGCCCTCCTAAGATTGCACCTGTAGCGGAGGCTGCCCCCAAGGTTGTAAATCCAGCAAGTGCATCAATTCCTACTAATAGACCCGCACCAACACCTGCCCCTTTACTAAACTGTAAGGTGAAGTCGATGAGGTTTTCGCTCGTGAAGAGATCCTTCTCATATTGGGCGCCATTGACAGCAAGTGTGAAGTACGCAATATCTTCAGCATTAAAGTTGTATAGATCGAGGAGCTCCTGAATGGCTGTTCGCTCGAGCTTTTCAATTGATTCATTGAGGGAGCGCATAATACGCTTTGCCGGAGTTTGTTGTTTGGCCTTTAATTGAAGCGTCATAAGATTTAAGAAAAAGTTGGCTGTGATTGCCATCGCTTGTTCGAGCCGCTTTTGTACCGACAATTCCTCGAGATGGATATATGCCATTATCTCGTGGTAGAGCTCGGGAAACATAATGGCGATTTGCTCATAAAATCGACGCTTCTGTGGTGGCATGATGGTATCAAATTCAAGATAGTGATGGATACCATGTGCTTTAAGATGCTGCTTCCACGTATTGAGGTATTCTCCCTGTACAAAGTTGAGAATGGGGAGAATGGGTCGATGGGTCTTCTCTATTAAGGTGAGTTCATCATCAAATTTAGGAAGAAAAGGGAGGCGACAATCGATAATGTAACAGGTTAAGTCTGCTTCAAAGAGTTGTTTAATAACTTTTACTTCTTGCTCAAATAGGGCTTCAACCGCTTGGTCTTTGGCAAAAGAGAGTAGGTTATTAGCTTCTTCGAGCCGTGAGCGTGAAGGATACCGAGATTCTAACAGATCTAAGACCCCCATCGCATCTTCAATGCCGGGAGTATCGATATAGGTTAGCGTTAATTGGTCAGACGCACGTTTGATTTCGGCAACATCAATCGTTGTGGAGGCTTCATCTTTGACGTCGCCAAAATTGCGTTCACGTGTGATCGTTCTAATCAGGGAAGTTTTCCCTGTATTCGTATGACCGACAATCGCAATTTTTAAGGTTTTTGCATCCATTTTAGATTCCCTTTCCGCTCTTTCACTTGTGCATTAATCGCCTTATAGTATAAAGCATTCATGTTTTTTTCGGGCATTTACTCAAGTGATTCTGGGGTGCTAACGCTTTTTTGTGAAAGCATCTAGCGCCTGAATAGAGATCTTTTCTTTGGGATAGAGATTAGGATGAATTTTCGATTGCCACTCACTATCCCTTGAATGTGAGGCGGTTTGAACGAGGATGATTTCACTTTCCATAGCAAGATTAAGCAACGTATAAATACGACGTAATAGGCTTCTATCAGGTGTTAAGCTGCTATCAATATAGAGTGTTAACTGCGCTAGGGGCGCGGCTTTTAAGATCTCATGCAGCTTATTGAAGTCATTGCGGTCGTTGATCACCTCAACGTTTAAGGGCAATGGTTGGCTAAAATCGAGTGCAATGGCGCGAGATCCCTCTCCATGAGTAATGGTTTTTGGAGCACGAAGACTCACTGGGCGACTTTTGGCTGGATCAATTAATGTGACAGCGGGTTGATGAGATTCTGTTGTTGAGTGGGATTTTTGATATTGACGATAGCGACTGAGTGCAACGATGCTTAGGATGATCCTAGGGATGAGACCATAGAGGATAATCATGAGAATAATCCAACGAGCCCACTGTGCGTTATCAGTGAGGCTCGGCGTGCCATTAAGGCTGCTTGCAATGAGTTCTGGCGTGATAGATTCGTCAATAAAGAGATTAGGGAGAAAATTAAAGACTTTAATAATATGTAGATAAGCACCACTTTCATAAGGAAATAGCGTGCTGTAGAGATTAAACTCGTACTGTTTGAGCGTGAATTGGAAAAAGAGTCCTAATATGATGCCGCAAAAAATCAAAACCCAAGTACTATGCATGATGGCTTTGCCAAGAAGAAGTAAGGCTTGAGAGTCGATCTGTCGCATGCTTTTATACGCTGATTGGCGCTTGCTCAGTTGGTTTTGTACGTAAAGAAGCAGCGTTGTTGCGATCGAATGTTTTTTGAGTAGGGCAAAAATAAGAAAGAGGTAGCTGGGAATTAAAATGCCAAGAACCAAGCCGATAGGATGTATGGGGGAAGCGAGCAGGGCGCTGCTGCCACTAATGGTTAAGATGAGAATAATGAGGGCAAAGAAGCTGATGATGCCTTTAGAGAGTGAAAAAGGCAGCAATTGCTGGCTGCCTCTATTTGAAGAATCTATTTTTTGCATGATCATGAGCGCTTATGAGTGATAGGATTAGGCGACTTTTTCAAAGTTTAGCGTATTCCCCGATACTTTAGTGATTTTGATCTTACTACCAGCAGGAAGATCTTCGCCTTGGATGCCCCAGACAGAATCCCCTAAAGGGAGTCGTCCCTCGCCATTTTTTACCTCAGCGGTGAGCGTATAGATTTTACCAACATATTCAGCACCCCGTACTTGATTGAGGGCATTTGAGGTAATATCTCGATCTTTGCCTTTATAGAACTTCACGCCGATTAAGACAGTGATCACTGAGAGAATTGCAAAGAGCAATATCTGCATCGTGGTTCCCATCGTTACAAAGCTGAGGATTGCTCCTAAAATTACGGCAGCAATGCCAAGCCATACTAAGAAAACGCCGGGAACAATGAGTTCGAGGAAGATTAAAATAGCCCCGATGATAAACCACATCATCATCGGGTTAATGCTTGATAAAAGCGCCGACATATTATGATCCCTTACCTGCCGACTTAACAAGTTCAGCAATGCCGGCAATAGAGCCAACAACGCTTGCTGATTCCATCGGCATCATAATAATCTTACCGTTATCGCTCTCGGCAATTTTGCCAAATGCTTCTACATATTTCTGAGCCACGAAGTAGTTAATCGCTTGAATATCTCCTTCGCTAATGGCTTTTGAAACCATCATAGTGGCATTTGCTTCTGCTTCTGCTAAACGCTCACGGGCTTCTGCTTCTAAGATTGCTGCTTGTTTTTTACCTTCTGCCGAGAGAATTGCAGATTGCTTTTCTCCTTCAGATTTAAGTATTTCAGCTTCGCGAATCCCTTGCGCTTCTAAAACTGCGGCACGTTTTTCACGCTCTGCTTTCATCTGTTTCGCCATTGATTCAACGAGATCTTTCGGCGGTTCGATATCTTTAATTTCAATACGCGTAACCTTTACGCCCCAAGGTTCTGTCGCGTGATCGACAACATTGAGAAGGCTTGCATTGATCTCATCACGCTTTGAGAGGAGTTCATCGAGGTCCATAGATCCCATTACCGTACGGATATTGGTCATGGTGAGATTTAAGATCGCATAACCAAGATTATTCACGGCATATGCGGCGCGTGCAGCATCATTAATTTGGAAGAAGACCACGCCATCGACACGAACCATTGCGTTATCTTTCGTGATAACTGCTTGCGAAGGAACATCCGTCACATTTTCCATCATATTGATTTTATGGCCAATACGATCAAAGAAAGGAATGATAAAAGAGATCCCAGGTGTGATGGTTTTACGATAGCGACCAAAGCGCTCAATCGTATATTCATAACCTTGCGGTACCATTTTAATGCCGAGGAAAGTGAGGAGAATGGCAATTGCCGCAATAATAAGGACTAAGATGGTGCCTGTTGTCATCATGGTGGTTGACCCTTAAATTCAGAACAGTTTTCAAATAATTTGTAAAAAAATACCTATCTTAAATGAATGAGATAGGTACTTATCTCGTTTTATGTGAATAGTATAAACGAAATAATGATTTAACCGTAATCAAATTCAGCTGATTACGGTTAATCTGAATGTGCAATATTATCAATTATGCGCTAAATGAATTACCACAACCACAAGTTGTTGTCGCATTCGGGTTACGAATCACGAATTGCTCACCTTGAAGGTCGTTCACGTAGTCAATTTCAGCACCAACAAGATATTGATAGCTTAAAGGATCTACTAAAAGCGTTACATCCTGATTTACAACTGCAACATCGCCATCTTCAACATCATTCGCAAATGCAAAACCGTACTGGAATCCAGAACATCCACCGCCTTGAATATAGACACGAAGCTTAAGCGTTGCATCGCCTTCTTCATCAATTAAGCTTTTCACTTTAAGTGCTGCTGAATCTGTGAAGTTAATACCTGTTTCATCGATCATAGACATATTGAGTCTCCTTCATGAAGATAGTAAAATTTATCGCCTATTATACCACCCTGATCAAGTTTCTCTCACTAATCTCTGTGAATAGTTGAATTAATTATTTTAGGGTGTTTCTGTGGTGGATAATGCGTCAAAAGCACTTGCAAGATGTCGGGGTGAACAATGATATTGTTTTTTCAAATAGACGTACCGATATTGGGCAGATAGCTCTTGCATTGATCGTTGTTTTATTTGTTGGTGCATGATGGATAAAAGCACGCAAGGCTTCTCCCTCGCTTTTATTCAGCTTTAACCGCACAAGATCTAAACACAAAAAAGGCCTAACGATGATCGTTAAGCCTTTTGGTTCTCAATGAGAGATCAGAAAAGGGGGGATTATTTCTTCTCTTCTTCCTCTTTCACAAGTTCAATCGCAAGCTCATCAAGTTGTGCTTGGCTGATTGATGCTGGTGCATCTGTGAGTAAGCATGCCGCTGATTGTGTTTTAGGGAATGCAATGACGTCACGGATAGAGTTTTGTTCTGCCATGAGCATCACTAAGCGGTCAAGACCGAATGCGATACCACCGTGTGGAGGCGCACCGTAACGAAGACCATCAAGAAGGAAGCCAAATTTCTCTTCTGCTTCTGCTTTATCAATGCCGAGAAGTTCAAACACTTTCATCTGTACATCATGTTTGAAGATACGGATAGAACCCCCACCAAGCTCAGTACCGTTAAGTACTAAGTCATAAGCGTTCGCAATTGAGTTTGCAGGATCGCTGAGTGATTCAATGCCTGTTTTTGGTGTTGTGAACGGATGGTGAACGGCAACGTAGCGTTTTGCGTCTTCATCGTATTCAAACATTGGGAAGTCAACAACCCACATTGGTGCCCATTTATGGGTAAGAAGGTTGAGGTCTTTACCAATTTTCACGCGTAATGCGCCAATTGCATCATTAACTGTCGTTGCTTTATCCGCACCGAAGAAGATGATGTCGTTGTTTTTTGCATTTGTGAGTTTAAGCAATTCAGTAAGCGTTGCATCATCTAAGAATTTAACGATTGGTGATTGTAATCCTTCACGGCCTGCTTCTACATCGTTTACACGAATGTAAGCAAGACCTTTCGCGCCGTAACGACCAACGAATTCAGTGTATTCATCAATATGACGACGTGTGAATTGGTCAGATACGTTTGGAATATTTAAGGCAACCACACGGCCGTTTTCACGGTTTGCCGCATCTTTGAATACTTTGAAATCACAACCTTTCATAAGGTCTGTTAATTCTGTGAACTCAAGCGGAATACGAAGATCTGGTTTATCAGAACCGTAACGAGCCATTGCTTCATGCCAGGTCATTCTTGGGAAATCATCACCAAGATCAACGTCGATTGATGCTTTGAAGACGTTACGAATCATATTCTCAGCAAGATCCATGATCTCGTCATATGAGAGGAATGATGTTTCGATATCCACTTGCGTGAATTCAGGTTGACGGTCAGCACGTAAATCTTCGTCACGGAAGCAACGTACGATTTGGTAGTAACGGTCAAATCCACTTACCATTAAGAGCTGTTTGAAGAGCTGTGGGCTTTGTGGAAGGGCGAAGAATTCACCATGATGAACGCGTGAAGGAACGACGTAGTCACGTGCGCCTTCTGGCGTTGCTTTTGTAAGGAATGGAGTTTCGATGTCAAGGAAGCCTTGATCGTCGAGTGCTTGACGGATATAACGTGTCACTTTTGAGCGAAGCATAATGTTTTTATGCATGCGTGAATCACGAAGATCAAGGTAACGATATTTTAAACGAACTTCTTCAGACGTTTTATCATCACCGAGTTGGAAAGGAAGTGGCGCTGCTGTATTGAGGATTTTAAGCTCAGTTGCGATCACTTCAATTTTTCCAGAAACGATATTGGTATTGATCATGCCATCAGGACGAGCAATGACTTTACCTTCGATTTGAATCACAAATTCATTACGAATTTTTTCAGCTTCAGCAAAAGGGGTGGTGAGTTGTGCTGGGTCGATAACAACCTGAACAAGTCCTTCTCTATCGCGAAGGTCAACGAAGATGATGCCACCATGGTCGCGGCGACGATGTACCCAACCTGAGAGTGTTACAGTTGTGTCGAGAAGATCCTCGCTCACTAATCCGCAGTAATGTGATCGCATAATATTGAATCCTTAAATTTTAAATACGGCACTTTTATGCAGACCGTATTATGAATTGTCGTTTGAAAATCAAATTATACAATTATAGGGTATTTTGGGGAAATTTTCAGGGGAAGATTTTCACAGATTGTTTTCCGCAAGCGCGGTAAATTTATTGTGGAACGCAGATTAATGTGGGTAGGAAAAGGGGAATGCAGTGAACGCGATTGAGAGAGCGTTGCGGGCTGCCGCCTACCGTCTTCAAGATACGCCCTCGTGTAAATTATATGTGAATTTACCGCAGAGCGATCTTGAAATAATAACCTAGGAACCTACGCCTTACAAAACGTAGGTCCCTAGATCTTTAAGCCTATCTTGTCTCTATTTTTATTGTTATTTCGAGACTGATACTACTCACCATACTAACTAAGCCGTGAAGATATGTTTCCTCTTTAGCCTAGTCCTCCTTTGAATGTGCCAAGATCGTTTTTGGGATTATTTATAAATAATTCTTATCGGTCTCAGCACAAAAATTTATAAAGCCGACACCTCTATGATTATCCCATCTAAAAATTAATTGCAAACTTTTCAGTGTAAATTCCTATCGAGGGGATACTATCGTATTGATATTATTAGTATTCAATTGCATGCAAGTCTCGTGATTTTTTAGGGGATGTAAAGATTTAATAATTTCAGCTATTAAGCGTAATAATCAAGCATTACAGTAATACAGTTGATTTTTGTCTCGCGGGATAAGTGGGGTGAAAACATATCTTGATGTATGTAAATGGACGCTATTAAATAACGTTCTATGAGGGAGATAATTGGTAGAGTCTACAATCGATATTCAAGGTAATAATTCTCTGACATCGTGTAATAAAAGATCAATTGAATCATGAGTTTGATTTTCATAGAAAGCTGTCTTGACGATTTACGGTGAAATTATTGTCATTGGAGGTGGCGAATTATCGAGCGCTTACCTACAATACAAGAAGGTCGCAGGTAGCGGATTGCGATAAAAGCACAGCAATTTCATGATGAGCAGCATTGTGAGGCATCATTTAAAAAATCGCGATTATAAAAAATAGAGAGGGAAGAGGGATATATATGGGGATTGAGTTAGGCGTGTTTTTATTATTAGGCTGTGTTATTGGGCTTATTTCTGGATTACTCGGTGTGGGGGGCGGTACCGTTGTTGTTCCTACGGTTGTTTTCTTCCTCGCAACGATTGGAGTTGAGCCAGGAATGATTATGAAAGTTGCATTAGGAACGTCATTTGCAGTCGTTGGAATTACAAGTCTCTCCTCTGTTATTGCTCACCAACGTCGAGGCTCTGTTATTTGGCCAGTGGTAGGGCTTGTTGGAATAGGCGCGATGATTGGCGTTTCCATCGGAAGCCGAGTTGTGAGTATGATGAGTGATTTGGTATTGCAGATATTCTTCTGTGTATTCTTGGCTTATACCATTATTAATATGATCCGCTCAGCAGCAAAAAAAGAGGCGGAAACTGTCTCTTCATTCCCAAAACCGCTCTATGTATTAGTGGGGAGCGCCATTGGTTTTGTCTCTAGCTTTGTCGGGATTGGCGGAGGCGTGATGATTGTGCCTGTCTTAAGTAAGATTGGTTATAAAATCAAGAATGCTATCGCATCATCATCAGCAGTGGGGATGTTTATGGCAACGGCTGGCGCGTTAAGTGCACTCTATTTCGGCTATGGTGCTGAGGGCGTGCCAGAAGGTTCGGTTGGATTTATCTATATGCCGGCAATGATAGGTCTCTCTTTAACCAGTATTGTTTTTGCACCGATTGGGGCAAAGCTTGTTTATGTATTGCCGGTAAAGCGGATTCGTCAGATTTTTGCCGGATTCTTGACGCTGATTCTTATCGTCTTTATCTACAATAACTTTATCGCATTGTAGGCGATATATTTCTAGCGACTCTGATCATTCGGTAGAATCAATTTATATAAGCGAGGGCGTTTCCCTCGCTTTTTTTGTATAATCTCTTTAATTCATCAATCTTGCAGGCTTCTGCAGTTGTTTATAAAAAAGGTTAAATAATACATGTCGAAAACATTTTTAGTCGTAGATGGCTCAAACTTTCTCTTCCGAGCATATCATGCACTACCACCGCTAAAGAGCCCTGATGGTCGACCGACTGGTGCCATTCGTGGGGTGATTAATATGTTTGAGAAGTTAATGCGTGAGTTTCAACCTGATTATCTTGGGGTTATTTTTGACGCGAGCGGAAAGAGTTTTCGCAGTGATCTTTATGAAGATTATAAAGCGCACAGACCACCGATGCCGGATGATCTTCGTCTGCAGATTGAACCGCTTTATGAAATTATTGATCTTATGGGCTTCCCGCGAATCTCGATTCCCGGCATTGAAGCAGATGATGTGATTGCAACCTTGGCCGTAGAAGCGAAGCAGAAGGGCATTCGCACCATTATCGCTTCAAGTGATAAAGACCTCGCGCAACTCGTGGAAGATGGTTTAGTCATAATGTACGACGGTATGAAAAATGAGATGCTCGGCCGTGCAGAAGTTTTTGCAAAATATGGCGTATATCCAGAGCAAGTACGTGATTATCTCTCCCTTATGGGCGATAGCGCAGATAATATCCCCGGCGTTCAAGGAGTTGGACCGAAAACGGCAGCGAAATGGATTAACGAGTGGGGCACGCTTGATGAAATCGTGAAAAATGCCGGGAGTATTAAAGGTAAAGTGGGGGAGAGATTGCGTGATAATCTTGAAATGCTTGCACTTTCTAAAGAGCTAACAACGCTCTTTATGACCGCTAAGCTTCCTTTTACGGTAGAAGAGCTTACGTTAAAAGATCGCTATACTGATCGTCTTCGTGATATTTACCAAGATCTGGGATTCCGTCAACTCTTAATGGATATCGATAAAGGGGATGGCGCATCAAGCTTTGTGCCGCCTGTTGCGAAAGCAAGTACAACCAAAAGTAGTGGCGAGAGCGATCAATCATGGGTTCAACCAACAATGCCGGCGACTACGGATTATCGGACGATCACCACGCTTGAAGCGTTAAAAGCGTATATCGCTTTGATTCCGGGATCTGCGTTATTAGCGCTCGATACTGAGACAGATGGGCTTGAGTTTATGCGTTCCAATTTAGTGGGTATTTCGCTATCAGTTGCGCCGGGAGATGCGGTTTATATTCCCTTTAAGCAGGCAGGGCTTGAAAATCCGCTCTTAATTGAAGAAGTGATGCCACTTCTAAAGCCGATTTTAGAAGATGAATCCATCCCGAAAGTGGGGCAAAACATTAAGTTCGATTGGCATATCTTAAAACGTTATGGGGCTGAGATTCGCGGGATTCATGATGATACGATGTTGGCGAGCTATATTTTAGATCCAACCGGGAATCGTCATAATATGGATGCGCTTGCCGAGCTCTATTTAGGCTTTAAAACAACGCCTTTTGAAGCAATTGCCGGCAAAGGGAAATCGCAAAAGACGTTTGATGAAATTGATCTTGAAACGGCGAGTTTTTATGCTGCTGAAGATGCAGATATTACCTTGCAACTACAACGCAGTATTGTGCCTCGCTTAAAAGCAGAGCCAGGCCAATATTCTGTTTACCAAGATATTGAAGTGCCATTAATCTCTGTGCTCGCGAAGATGGAGCATGAGGGGATTATGGTGGATGCTGAGCACTTAGAAGCATTGAGTGTGGAATTTGGCGAGAATTTGGCGGGACTTGAAAAAGCAGCTTACGAGCTTGCCGGCGAAGAGTTTAATATGAGCTCATCAAAACAAGTGGGGGAGATCCTCTTTGAGAAGCTTGAGCTTCCTGTAATTAAAAAGACCCCTAAAGGTGCGCCATCAACCGCTGAGGATGTGCTTCAAAAGCTTGCTGAAGATTATCCATTGCCGAAGATTATTATGGAATACCGTGAGTTTTCGAAATTACGATCAACGTATACCGATTCCTTAGTGGCAGAAATTAATCCGGATACTGCACGAGTCCACAGCTCCTTTAATCAAGCACAAACCAGTACAGGAAGACTCTCATCGTCGAATCCTAACTTGCAGAATATTCCGATTCGTACGAAAGAAGGTCGCAGAATTCGTGAAGCGTTTGTGGCAAAAGAGGGTTCAATCTTACTCGCAGCGGACTATTCACAAGTGGAACTTCGTTTAATGGCGCACTTTGCGCAAGATGAGATGATGATGAAGGCCTTCCAAGAGGGTAAAGATATTCATGCCGCAACCGCTGCCGAGGTTTTTGGGATCCCACTAGAAAAAGTGACAGGCGATGAACGTCGTGCGGCGAAAGCGATCAACTTTGGCTTGATCTACGGCATGGGCGCGTTTGGTTTAGCAAAACAGCTCGGCATTTCTCGTTCGCAAGCACAAGAGTATATTAGTCTCTACTTTAGTCGTTATACGGGCGTGCTTAATTATATGGATGAGTCAAAAGAGAAAGCGAAAGCGCAGGGCTATGTCGAAACGCTTTTAGGGCGCAGACTCTACTTGCCGGGCATTCATAGCTCTAACGCGATCGCAAGATCAGGCGCAGAGCGTGTGGCGATTAACGCACCCCTTCAAGGAACGGCTGCCGATATTATTAAACTTGCGATGTTAAAAGTGGATGCTTCATTGAAATCCCATCCTGAGATCAACGCAAAAATGCTCCTGCAGGTGCACGATGAGTTGATTTTAGAAGCAGATCTCGCTTCAGAAGAGGCGGCGACAAAGCTTCTTGTAGATGCGATGACGGATGTGGTGAAAATTGATGTGCCACTGATTGTTGAAGTCGGACGCGGCAATAACTGGGATGAAACCGCAGGTTAGGATTCTATTTTATTGAGATTACTGAGGCGTAAAACCTTATTAGTCAAAAGGCATCAATCTTATGGTTGATGCTTTTTTATGTTAATTACGTTGAAGTAATCATGCGCGAATCATGCGATGGCTTAAAAGAAGCGATCTGGATAGAGCCATATCGCCAGTAGTAGCCAAATTAGGGCTATGGAGATAACTATCATGATAGCCATTTTTATGGGGCGTTTCGGAGTCGTTACTTCCGGGGTTTTCGGTGGATAATCATCTTCTGTAGACGAAGCGGTAGATGAAGATGACGCATAAGCAGGGAAAGGATTTCTATCTGTGACCCTAAAGGTCACAGCTTTTAAATTATCTGCTACGAGATCATCCCACATTTTGGTATCGCCAAAGTCGATAAATTGCGCTCTTAATGTTTCGAGTCCAAATTTTTTAAGCCCTCGATTCCAGATCTCTAGGGGAATAATCGTAAACGAAATGTCGCTAGAAAGCCCCGCTTGTATCGGTGTTTTGAGTACTAGTCCTTTTTTGAGCATGAGCTGGGCTAAGATATTAATACCTTCTACATAATTCTCGTCGTCATCACCCGATTCTTGGCATTGTGCTGTAAGGCCTTTGTAACGAATCGTAAATGGCATCCCTGGCGCTTGTTGTTCCCAATCAATATCACATTGAAGATTATCTTCGCCCAGAATATCGGTGAATGTCTCTGTGAGTGCGCCAATGAGCGTATATTTCCAGTGTGCTCCAAAGGTGAAGAGCTCGCAGTAATATTCCCGATACTCTTCATTTTCCATGGGCGCTTCACCATATTCTGAAATGTCCGCTTCATCAAGTGCTTCTCGGATAATTTCGTGGCGATGATAGAGATCTCTCAGTAGGATAGTGCGAGTATCTGGCTCTAAAAATAGGCTTTCAAATTCTTCCCACGTTGGGAGTGTATATTCCAAGGACGACATCTTAAACTCCTAAAAGAGTGAGGGAAGTAGGGTTTTGGGAAGGGTAAATCTGGCCGTAAGTTGAGGGTCTACTAACTGAGATATTTCGGCATTTCCGGCAATACTCCCCAGCATTGTGGCATCTTCTAGCGTGAGGTTGCGCGCAATCTTAAGGTGCTCGATAGCGATGTTTGTTGCCTCTTTTAAGGCTTCATCAATGGTTTTACGAGATACTAAAAAAGCAAATTGATCAGCGGTTTCGACAATAGGATGGGAAATGGAATGCCCTTTTATAAGATCCAAAGTTACGACGACTTCGCCGCTAATCTCAACGCCAGAACCTCCAATTTCCCCATCGCCCATTGCGGCATGAAGATCTCCTAACGCAAAGAGCGCACCAGGTATGAAGATGGGAAGATAAAGGATCGCGCCTTCAGCAATGAGTTTGGTATCCATATTGCCCCCATGGGCCGCGGGCGTTCCTGTAGAAATAGCATCCCCTTCAGGGGCAACACCAATTACGCCAATCATGGGATTTAAGGGTAGAGAGATCTCATTATTAAACTGTAAGCGTTGATGATTAATCGGTAGGAATTTTTGCGTCATCTCGGGAATATCAACAAGTCCAAAGCCTGGACCAACTGCGCAAACGCCACGCTCTGCAAGTGTAATTTTCTGAATAGTGACTTTTAAAATATCCCCTTTTTGCGCGCCATTAATATAGACAGGGCCGGTTGCGGGGTTGATCTGACTCCAATTAATGCCGGCAAGCGGCTGAGATTCTGTCACTTGATCGCCAAAGCAGTCTTGCGTTGTAATGGTGATAGTTTCGCCTGCATCGATCGTGAGTTGGGGCGGGTTATTTTTATCAAAGGCGTAGAGCGTTGCATTTTGAGCGCAAAGAGTTTTCATAATGTTTATTTCCTCTGGATGAATAGCATATGACGACATTAATGGCATTATCTCCAAACAAGATTATATTTCAATCACTTCATGTTATTCGTTGTATTAACATAAAGACCGCTATATAACATAGGGCTATGAGGGTGCGCGATTAAATAAGCGATAACTAAAGGGCTCGATTACACGGTTGATGAGTCGCATCTGCATAGTGCGTGTCCAGCTTGTGGATAACCCTGGGGATGAGAGGAGGATAAGCGTTCTCTCTTCGCTAAAAGGTTCCGTAAAGGCAATGCTTAGGGCCTCTTTAACGCTTACAGTGCCTGTGCGTGACAGGAGCGTCATTTGTGATTCGGGGTGGATGTTACCTTCTTTAATGACGCGATAGAGCCAACCGCAATAACCATTGTTTTGCATCTCTTCTGAAAGATGAGGAATTTGTAGATGGTAGTTGAGCTTATAACAAGGAGAACGAGGTTGTGTGATCTGAATGATCGCGTCTCCTAATTGATAGACATCTCCCATAAATGCATTTTCTTCTGTGAGCCCCGATGTGGAGATATTCTCCCCAAATGCCGGGGATTGGAAGAGATGAGCAAGGTGGGGATATTGCTGTTTCCAATAATCATAATGTTCGCGTGGGTAATGACATAATGCCCGATCAATCCCGCCATGGAATCGTTTTTCATATTGTTCATCACCGTCAATGCCGAGGGCTTTGACCATTCTGGAATCTGTAATCGGAGATTTAGCGATGGCACTCGGTTCATGCTCAGGGTAGTGGAGGGTTTTCCCCGCATAGAGTTGATGGAGTCTAATTATTGGCGGATTTTGAGGGATTACAATAGCGGCTTGAGGCATCTTGAAGTGACCTTTAAAGGTTTCCCGTGAAACCTTTTCAGAAAATCAATAAGGGAAGGGTAAGCAAAATAAGGGCTATAAGCCGACAATAATTGCAGGCAATAATCAGCAGGCAATAAAAAACGCTAATAATGATATTAGCGCCTTTGATCTAAAAGCTAAAGAGCTTTAAGGAGATCTTTTTAGAGTGATTTTAAGGTTGTAATCATCTCATTTACGACCTTCTGAGCATCCCCATAAACCATGTCGGTATTTTCAAGATAGAAAAGGTGGTTTTCAATGCCGGAGAATCCCGCACCTTGTCCACGCTTAATCACAAATACTTGTTTCGCCTGGTCAGCATTAAGAATCGGCATACCATAGATTGGGCTTGATTTATCAATACGAGCGACAGGGTTTACCACGTCATTTGCGCCAATAACAAGAACGACATCAGTATCCTTAAATTCACCATTGATCTCATCTAAGTCAAAAATGCTCTCATAAGGAACCCCCGATTCTGCTAAGAGCACATTCATATGTCCCGGCATTCTTCCGGCAACTGGGTGAATGGCAAAGCGAACATCAATATCACGCGCTTCAAGGATCTTCACGAGCTCAGCGACTTTGTGTTGCGCTTGCGCTGCTGCGAGTCCATATCCAGGAACGATAATGACGCGATCTGCATAAGCCATTGTCATTGCGGCATTTGCGGCATCTGTTTCTGTCATTGTCCCTTCTACTTCTGTGCTTTCGCTAGAAGATTCTCCAAAGTTAGAGAAGAGAACATTACTGATAGAGCGATTCATTGCTTTTGCCATCAGGAGTGTTAAGAGTGTTCCCGCGGCACCGACAACCGTACCGGCAATCACAAGCCCGCCGTTATCAAGTGCAATTCCTTCAAACGCGACCGCAATACCGGTGAGGGCATTAAAGAGCGAGATGATGACCGGCATATCGGCACCACCAATCGGAATCGCCACAAGGAGTCCAAGCGCAAGTGTGAAGGCAAAGAAGAGGAAAAGCATGAAGTAATGCGGTTCAGACTCAGAGGCCAGCAATATTGCAAGAAGGAGCGAGAAGAGGAATAGAAATAGATTCACAAGATTTCGGTTTTTAAATCGAATAGTGGATTGCATTCTGCCATCAAGCTTTGCCCAAGCAACAATTGATCCGGTAAATGAAACCGCCCCGATAAAGCCACCAATGGCAGCGAGTAAGAGCACGCGAGAAGCATATGCTGTTTCAGGAGATCCAACCTGAAGGAGTGCAATTGCGCCGATGATTGCCGCAGCACCACCGCCCACGCCATTGTATATTGCGATCATTTGTGGCATATCGGTCATCGCGACTTTCAGGGCAGAGCCTTTCGCGATGACATAACCAATTCCAATCGCAAGCGCAATGAGTCCCACATTTGTGAGGTAAGATTTCTGCATGAGATCAGGATGGAAGAGGGTGATAACAACAGCAAGTACCATTGCCATACCGGCATATCGAATTCCTTTACGAGCAGTCGAAGGATGACTCATACTTTTAAGTGCATAGATAAAGACAATCGCAGCTACAAAGTAGCCAATGTTAACAATTATAGAGCCCATGATTTATCGCTCCTCTTTTTTATTAGATTTAAACATTTCAAGCATTCGGTCGGTGACGTAATAACCGCCTACAGCATTAATCGCACCAAAGACAACTGCGACAAAGGCAAGGCTTGTTTGGAAGAATCCATCGGCATGACCGAGCGCAATCATGGCGCCCACTAAAATAATCCCGTGGATAAAGTTAGATCCTGACATTAATGGGGTATGAAGAATCGCCGGCACGCGGGAGATGACCTCAAACCCTAAAATTGCGGAGAGAACAACGATATAGAGCGCTGCAAATCCTGTAATCATAAAAAATCTCCTTGAATTTTATGCTTCGATGAGTGTTTTGATGCGATCAGACACAATCTCACTGTCGTATGTAATGAGTGAGTTTTTAACCACCTCATCTTCATGATCGAGTGAAATACCCGTATCCGTTATAAAGGGGCTTAAATAGTTATAGATGTTTTGCGAGAACATTTCAGAAGCATGGATCGCAACTGATGAGGGAAGATTGAGCGGTCCTGCAAGTGTGACATTGTTGATTTTGAGGGTTTCGCCCGCAACTGTACCTTCACAGTTACCGCCGGTCTCAGCGGCCATATCAACAATGACAGCACCGGGCATCATTGATTCAACCATCTCTTTAGTAATGATAATCGGTGCGCGTTTCCCCGGGATTGCTGCCGTCGTAATAAGGATATGTGCATCTTTCACATGTTTTGCGAGTGCCGCAGCTTGTTTTGCGGTCTCTTCTTCTGTTAATTCTCTTGCATAGCCACCTTCACCCGCAGCGTTTACACCGGTATCCACGAGTTTTGCACCGAGCGATTCGACTTGTTCTTTCGCATCAGGGCGAATATCGTACGCTTCGACTTGCGCGCCAAGGCGACGTGCGGTCGCAATGGCTTGAAGACCTGCAACGCCGGCACCAATGATCAGTGCTTTTGCTGGGCGAATCGTACCTGCTGCTGTGGTGAGCATGGGGAAGAATCTTGGTGAGAGATCTGCTGCGATCAGAACACTTTGATAGCCAGAAATAGTCGCTTGCGATGAGAGGACATCCATGCTTTGAGCACGAGTAATGCGTGGAATGAATTCTAACGCAATCGCGGTGATTTGATTCTTCGCAAGGGATTCAATAATCGGGAGATTGTTGTAAGGATCTAATAAGGAAATAACAATAGATCCCGCTTTAAATTTGTGAATGATCTTTGCATCAGGTGCATTGATAGAAATAATGATCGCTTTTTCATCGAAGACAGGCGGTTCAATAATCGCTCCGGCTTGTTCATACGCTTCATTACTAAAGTAAGCGCCCGCACCAGCGTCGGGTGCAACAATTACTTTAAAGCCTGCTTTTACAAACCGTGCAGCATTCTTTGGGTCAAGTGCCACACGCTTCTCAAGTGGATGCGTCTCTTTCAGGACGACAATGGTATTAATCATAGTTCTCAGTACTCCAAGTGGCGAAAAAGTCATGATTTTTTATAGTAACACGTCTATATATAAAGATAAATTTAAGCGCGGTGTGGCGTAAAATGCAATATGAGGTTTTATGAATGCAGAAAAAACAGGGTTGATAACAGACTTTTATCAGCAATATATAAATTTCTTTTCATGCTGATATTTCAAGATTTGTTATACTGACCCACTCAAAAGTGGGATCTTAGAATCAATTCTTTGACAAAGGGTTACTGTGACAAACGTAGAAAATTTCAAAAAGCCTTCGCCAAACAACACTAATAAGTCGCGCTTTATGGCCTTCAAAAGACTCATTAGCTACAAATATTTTGTGCTGTTTGCACAGAAAATCATCCCTTGGGCATTTATCGGAAGCGGCATTGTAGCGTTGATAGGGCTCTATTATGGGCTTTTTAATTCTCCTATAGATTATCAGCAAGGGGATACTGTTCGCATTATGTATATTCATGTGCCTGCAGCGATTCTTTCCTCGGGGCTCTATATGTTTATGGCATTTATGAGCATCATGTTCCTGATATTCCGGATTAAATTATTTCCGATTATCGCAAGATCTGCTGCCGTATTGGGCGCGATTTATACCTTAATTACCCTCGTTACGGGTGCAATTTGGGGCGCTCCGACATGGGGAACTTGGTGGGTTTGGGATGTTCGCTTAACCTCCGTATTAATTCTCTTCTTCCTCTATCTTGGTTATATCGGTTTAGATAGTGCTTTCGAAGATCGAGAGAAAGCTAATATGGGGATCTCTATTTTAGCGATTATTGGGGTTGTAATTGTGCCGATCATTAAAGTTTCGGTATATCTATTTGCAACGCTTCATCAAAAAAGTACGATTTTTGCCTCAGGCGGACCTAGTCTTGATGCGGCAATGTTAAAGCCCCTCGCGTTAATGATGGTGGCATATGTATTATTTACGGTGGGCTATATCTTATTAAAGAGTACGCATCTCATCTATAAAGAGCAGCTCCTGCAAGCTTATACGAAGAATTAAAGTATTATATAAGAGGTAACAATGGCCGATTTTTTAAATCTGTTTGATATGGGTAAACATACCGTTTACGTCTGGGCATGCTACGGGTTTGTAGCGGTTTGCCTCACTGGATTAATACTCTCTCTCATCTTTGAGGGGAGAGGTTTAAAACAAGCAATGATAAGAGAGGGTTTAAGAAAATGAGTCAACAAGCGAATATGAAGCCAGGTGCAAAGCGTGGCATGATGTCTCCAAGACAGAAACAACGAATGTATATTATTATCGCCGTGATTGTTGCGGCCTTTTTAGTGATTGGTTTTGCGATGTTTGCCTCACGCGACAATTTAAACCTCTACTATTCTCCAGAGCAGGTTGAAAAAGGTGAAGCGCCTTTTGATAAAACCATTCGTGTAGGGGGATTAGTCGTTCCGGGCACCTTGCATAAAGGTACGGATAGTTTATCGGTTGAGTTTGCGTTAGTAGATGGATCTTCAGAACAAATTATCGTGAGTTATGATGGGATTTTGCCAGACCTCTTTAGAGAAGGGCAGGGCATCATTGCACGAGGGAAGTTAATTGAAGGAAATCAGTTTGTGGCGGAAGAAATTCTCGCAAAACATGATGAAGAGTATATGCCTCCTGAAGTGGCTGCGACATTAGAGTCACAAGGTCATCCATTTAAAGAGAAAGATATCTAAACGATTCAACGTTATTGATAAAGGTTAAGAATTATTATGCTTCCGTTAGGTCAGCTCGCACTCTATATTGCACTCGGTGTCTCCGTTGCACTCTTCATTCTCCCCTTGATTGGGATTAAACTTCGCAGCCCTCAACTCATGTACAGCGCAAGGCCATTAACAGTATGGCTTTTTGTGCTTGTGGGCTTCTCTTTTGTCTATTTGGGGCATCTCTTTTGGATTAGTGATTTTAGTTACGCATATGTGTTCCAAAACTCTAATACAAAGCTTCCGGGAATCTATAAGATTACGGCGATTTGGGGTGGGCATGAAGGCTCAATGTTACTTTGGGTCTTTACGCTTCTGATGTGGATGCTTGCGGTTGTCTTCTTTACTCGTAAGATGCCACTTGAACTCTCATCAGCAACGCTTGCGGTACTCGGTGGTATCACTGTGGGCTTTATTGCCTTCTTAATCTTCACATCAGATCCTTTTGCGAGAAACCTCTCTTTAGATCTTTATGATGGTCGAGACCTTAACCCATTACTTCAAGATGTAGGATTGATTATCCATCCTCCATTGCTTTATATGGGCTATGTGGGTTTTGCAGTTCCTTTTGCCTTTATGTGTGCCATTTTGCTCACAGGACATATCGATCGATTATCGATTCGTTGGGTGAGACCTTGGACACTTGCGGCTTGGGGCTTCTTAACACTGGGGATTACGGTTGGTAGCTGGTGGGCTTATTATGAGCTTGGCTGGGGCGGCTGGTGGTTCTGGGATCCGGTTGAAAATGCTTCATTAATTCCTTGGATTCTAGGGGCTGCCTTGATCCACTCATTAGCGGCAACAGAGAAACGTAAAGCCTTTACGCTCTGGACCGTGATTATCGCGATTCTAACGTTCTGTTTAAGTGTATTAGGAACCTTCTTAGTTCGTTCAGGTGTTCTGACCTCAGTGCACTCATTTGCGGCCGATCCTTCACGCGGTCAGTTTATTTTAATGTTGTTGGCGATCATTACGCTGTTCGGATTTGTATTACTCCTCTTTAGAGCACATAAAATTCGTCAAGAATCTCATTTGAGTCTGATCTCGAAAGAATCAGGAATCCTCTTCAATAATATCTTCTTATCGGTGGCATGTTTCGTCGTATTACTCGGAACACTCTACCCATTGATTGTCGATATTTTGCAGATCGGAAAGATCTCTGTAGGCGAAGGTTACTTTAATCAATATCTCGTTCCCATCTCTATCTTAATCTTAGCGGTATTAGGCTTTACGCCATTACTTCGCTTTAAAGATGATAAGTTCAGCCGAATTAAAAAACCGTTGATGATTATGGCTGCGCTCTCAATTATCTTAGGGTTTGCCTCAAATTATCTCTATGTCGGTCGTTTAGACTTCTGGGTTGTGATGGGCTTAACATTGAGCTATTGGGTGATCTTCGGCATTCTCTTTGAGATTAAGCTAAATGGACGCAAAAGCGATAACTTCTTTAAGTGTGTAAAGGGCATGACGCGCTCTCGTTGGGGGATGAACCTCGGGCACTTAGGGCTGGTGATTACCATTATCGGTATTACGCTGACATCACACTATAGTGATGAGCAAGATCGATTAGTCCGCGTGGGTGAAACCGTTCAGGTTCGTGAATATGGGTTTGAGTTATTAGCACTCGAAGATATTCGTGGCTCAAACTATGTTGGAACAAAAGGAACGATTCAGGTTTATCAAAATGGTAAGCCGCTTCGCATGATGTACCCAGAGAAACGCACCTATACAGTAAGTGGAATGCCGATTAGTGAAGTAGCTTTAAGACCTTCATTAGTGGATGACCTTTATGTGGCAATGGCAGAAGAGCGTGCAAAAAATGCATGGGCACTTCGACTTTATGTGAAGCCGTTTGTTCGCTGGATCTGGTTAGGGGGGTTAATTATCTCGCTTGCGGCATTGCTATCAATTTTAGATAGACGTTACCGTATTGGACGTCAACAAAATATTCAGACAGCATTACATGGTCAAAAAAAGTAGGAGCTAAAAATGTTAAGAGCGATTATTGCAGGAATTGTGGTATTAGTTGTAGGCTTTTTGGTATTTCTTTCAATGAGCTTAGAAAATGATGCGAGTCATCTACCTTCGGCATTAAAGGGAAAACCATTGCCGGCATTTAGTGCTTATGAAGTGACTGCACCAGGACAGACCGCAAGAATTTTAACGGATGAAGATATTAAAGGGCCCGCGCTCTTAAATATCTGGGCGACATGGTGCCCAACGTGTGAAGCTGAGCATGATGCATTAAAAGAGATCGGTGCAACCGGTGTTCCGATCTACGGCGTTGACTATAAAGACGAAACGGATAAAGCGAATGAATGGTTACGTACTTTAGGCAACCCTTACATCTTTACGATTGCAGATGAGAGCGGAAAAATCGGCTTGAATCTCGGCGTTTACGGCGCACCTGAAACTTACTTCTTAGATGCCAACAATGTGATTGTGCACCGTCATGTCGGTGAGATTAGTGTTGAGCTTTGGAATGATGAGCTTAAAGCGATTTACGAATCGAGCTTTGAGTCAGGAAATCCTGCGAATGCGGTTACAAAAGGGAGTCAGTAGATGAAACGGTTATTAGTGATGATAACGCTGGTGATGGGCTTGCTATTACAGCAAGGAATTGCATCTGTGAATCTTTATGAATTTAGTAATACGGTGGATGAACGTCGTTTTCAGAGTTTAACAAGAGAACTTCGTTGTCCGAAATGTCAGAATCAAAATATTGCTGATTCCGATGCGCCCTTAGCGCAAGATATGCGAGATTTAACTTACGATATGATTATTGATGGTCAGGCAGATGCGCAGATCATTAATTTCATGGTGGATCGTTACGGCGATTTCGTGATGTACAATCCGCCGGTAAAGCCTGTGACATGGTTACTATGGTTCAGCCCATTTGTGCTTTTAATGATAATTTTAGCCATTGTGTTCTTTGCGAAAAGTCGCAAGAAAACGCCGCGTAAAGCGGTTGTGGATGCAGGGCTTACAGAAGAAGACAAAGCACGTTTACAAGAAATACTACAGAGAAAAGACAACTAAAATGACAGGATTAGGCTTAATATATACAGTACTGTTGCTCGCGGTGACCCTCGTAATATTACTCATCGCTTTTTGGGGTAAAGGGTCGCAGAAATTCACGCGTTTACAAGATGTCTATCGTGATAAGTATCTTGATGAAACGGAGACTTTAGATGATGATCTTAAGCGTGGAAAAATTGATGAAGAAACGTACGAAACCTCGCAAACAGAATTAGCACGAGATCTTCTTGCCGTAGCGCATCCTGATCGACAAATGACCGGCATTAATAAGGCAATCGTGATGTTGATAGGGGTTTTCTTTGTCGCATATGCTGCCGCAATCTTCTGGGATGAGGGTTACACGGAAGATGCGAAGAATCTTGATATGCAACGTGCTGAAGCAAAGCCGTATGTCGATAAGTGGTTAGCGGGCACAACGGTTGAGGCGCTCCAACGAGGAAATAGCATCGAAGATCTTAATCCTCCGGCTGAGCTTCAACAAAATCTTTTAGGAACCTTGGCGGCGCTTAACTTAATGAGTTCGAGGGATCACCATACGGATCCTAAAGAACTCAACTTATTGGGTAAGATCTACCTGAATATGGATCAATTAAAATTGGCAGAGAAGGCGTATTTGGATCTTTACCGTTTAGACCCTAATAACGATAGTACGTATTACACATTATTAAATGTTCAATTAGCGATGAATGATTACAAGCTTAATGATCGTTTAGAGGGGCTATTTGATCAGTTCATTATGAGTAATGCTGAGAACGAAAATTTACTGCTCTACTATTCAACATTACTTTTTGAAAATCAAAAAATTGAAAAAGCTTTGCATTACTTCTCTATTCTCGCAAATCGTTATCCAGAAGGATCAGAGAACAGACAGTTGCTGACCGACATGATTGAAGGCTTAGCGAATCAAAATGCGAATGGCGGCCAATCAACAGCACCAGGGCAAACGTTAGCACCGGTTCCGGCATCTGATGTGGCAATACGCGTGAGTCTTGATGTCGCAGGGAAAGAGATTGCAGATCTTCCACAAGAAGCGATTTTATTCCTCTTTGTCAGAAACAGTGAAATGGGACCACCCCTTGCAGCGAAAAGAATTCCTTTAACGGCAATTAATGCATTCCCATTAGCATTAGAGATTACAGACAAAGATCTTTTAATGCCGGGAAGCCTCTCGATTAGTACTGAGAAGAACCTATCGATCTCTGCAAAAATTAGTTTAAATGGTGACCCAATCTCCTCAAAAGGGGATATTGAAGCAGAAAAGAGAGCGGTCACGAATTTAGATGATGAGATGGTTATTTTGCTTGATAGAGTTGTGGAGTAAGCGCTCGTGGATACGCAATTTTCATTAGAAATCGATCGTTTGGAAGTGACGCGAAATTATCGCCCGATCTTCCAACCGCTCACTTTTTCTCTGACTAATGGGGAGTCTCTCTATCTGCAGGGAAAAAATGGCGCGGGCAAGACAACATCGCTCCGCGTGATTTCTGGAATTAGTCAGCGTTATCAAGGCGGCATTTATCTCAATGGGGATGAGCGTCGTGAGTTACTGCATTATTATGCAAGACCCATTCTCTATGTGGGCCATCAGTTAAGTTTGAATCTAGATCTTACGGCATGGGAGAATCTCTCTTTCATGTTGTCGCTTCGTGGTGTGACGTTGACTCGAGAATCTCTCGAGCAGGTCTTCACGCTCTTAGGTCTACCACTTGAAGATCGTCCTGTACGTTATTTTTCAGCGGGGCAAAAACGTAGGGTCATTCTTGCAAGATTATGGTTAGAAAAAGCATCTATCTGGATTTTAGATGAACCTTTTACGGCCTTAGACATTGATTCAATCGCGCTGTTAGAAGCAAGAATGATGGCACATTGCCAGCAAGGAGGGGGAATCATCTTTACTTCCCATCAGGCACCAAGTGCTGACGTTTTCAATAAAACACTCACGATCGAGAGGTTCACCCGCGATGTTTAAAGTGCTCACGGCTGTGATTATGCGAGATTTTAGAGTGGGTATGCGTAACCGTTCTGAGATCTTTATGCCGCTCGTGTTCTTTTTGATTATTATTTCGCTCTTTCCTTTAGGATTAGGGCTGGAGAATCAAAAACTTCTGCAAGCCGCGGCGCCGGCAATTTTATGGATTGCGGCATTGTTATCAACAATCTTGGTGTTGGATCGCGTTTTTAAGAATGATTTTGATGATGGCTCATTAGAGCAGATGGCGATTAGTGGCGCATCACTTTATGGGATTGTGCTAGGCAAGATTATCGCGCATTGGATTTTAACAGGGCTACCGCTCGTCATTTTTTCACCAATTTTAGCCTTGATGTTAGGATTTACGGTGTCAGAATCACTTTACGTGGCATTGATCTTATTGATTGGCACCCCCCTTTTAAGTTTTATTGGCGCGATGTGTGTCGCCTTAATCGTGGGGCTTCGTCAGGCAGGATTACTCTTAAGCATTATTACATTACCGCTTTATGTGCCGGTATTATTGGTTGGGGTTCAACTCGTATCAAGATTACAAGAAGGGCATGATCTTTTAAGCCTCATGTTGATTCTGATCGGGGGCGATTTAGCGGCGCTGATTTTAGCGCCGATTGTCACAGGGTTTGCAATTAAAATGAGTCTTGATTAAACCTTTTAGATAATTCGATCACATCTTTGAAGATAAACGTATTTTATAAGCATCTATTATTAGATGCTTATTTTTTTCAATCCTTGAAAATAGCCCCCTGTTTTTTATGCGATTTATCATGAAAATCATTGACAACAATGTTGTCAATAACTACAATCACTCCATTCGTATATATTTAAAATAGGTATTATGACAACAAAAGTAGATATCGATCGTAAAGCTCAGTTTATTGAGATGTTTCAAGATCTTCTCTCTCTTCTTGCTAAGCTTCACGGGATTAGTGAAGAGCTTCTTGCAGCAGCTAATTGTGAAATGAACCACTCTTGTTGGGTGGTTTTTACAATTATTCATGATGCAGAAACGGCGATGAGCGTCCCGCAAATTGCAACGCACCGTTCGATTACAAGGCAGGCGGTGCAACGACAAATTTGCCTCTTGTTAGAGAAAAACTTTATCAAGGCTGTCGAGAACCCTCACAATAAACGCTCTCCATTCTATGTGGTGACAGAACAAGGGATTGCTTTCTATAACGAAACTTGTGAGAAAGTTTATGATCCTTGGCTGAGTAAATTAGCTGCACATTATAACTATGATGATACTAAGAAGTTGGTAGGCGCATTAAAAGAGTTGGATGGTGCATTGAACCGTATTGATTTTAAGAGTTTAACGGCAACTTCTTCGACATTAACAGAATAAATATATCGCACATAGGGCTGTATAAAATAGTGCGATTTGTCTCACTGAGCAGAGAGAATAGATCAAACACACAGATCAATCAGTACATTCAATAGATAGATTAATTAATTATGATGATGAAGAGAAAAGGTATGATGACGAGTAATTTAGTAAAGCATTTTCGAAATGCGACTGGAATCCTCTGTTTTGGCTTGATTGCCATCGCCTGTAGTGGTGAAGAAACAGAGCAGGCACATGGTGCCGCGCCGCAAGCTGTTACACAAACAGTTGAGCGTAAGAATATTACTGTAGAGACAGAGTTACCAGGAAGAACAGAAGCATCTGTGATTGCTGAAGTGAGACCACAAGTGGGCGGTATTATCCTCTCATTTAACTTCACTGAGGGGAGTCATGTGAATGAGGGAGATCCACTCTATCAAATTGACCCTGCGACATATGAGGCGAGTGTGCTTCAAGCAGAAGCAACTTTAGCGCGTGCGAAAGCAAATCAAAAAGCGGCGCGTTTAAAAGCAGATCGCTTAAATGCCTTACAAAACTCTAAAGCAGTGAGCCAACAAGATGTGGATGATGCAGATGCAGCGCTTCTTCAGGCGAATGCAGAAGTTCTTGGCGCGGAAGCCCAAGTGACTGCAGCACAGATCAATCTTGAATACACCAAAATGGAAGCTCCTATTTCGGGTCAAATTGGTCGTAGTAACTTCACGCAAGGTGCACTTGTGAGTCCTGGGCAAACGCGTGAAATGGCCGTAATCCAAGTTCTTAATCCGATGAAAGTGAATATTACTTATTCTTCATCTGAATTTTCTGAAGTACGTAAGAAAATCAATGAGGGAATTTATACGGCAACCCAAGTCAAAAATCTTGAAACAGGCGAGATGGAAGATGGGCATTTAGTGCGTATCTATCTAGAAGATGGTTCACTTTACGACAAAGTTGGTCATATTAAGTTCTCAGACTTAACAGTTGACCCGACAACGGGCTCTATCTTCTTACAAGCACAATTTGAAAATGATGGCAGCTTATTGCCGGGAATGTTCGTGCGTACAGTTGTTCAGCAAGGGATTGAAAATGGTGCTTTAGTAGTGTCACAAAAGGCAGTTACTCAAGGTCCTGGCGGCGTAAGTACAGTGATTGTGATTGATGAGAACAATGTTGCAAGTATGCGTCCCGTGAAAATCTCTCGCTCATATGAGCAAGATTGGGTCATCGCAAGTGGCTTAAAAGAAGGTGAGCGTGTTGTGGTTAAAGGATTACAGACTGTGCAATCAGCATTACAACGTAGTGGTGGTAAGGAAGTGGTTGTAGATGTGATAGAAGATGATCTTTTCTTACAGTAGTAGATTGTCGTAACAAAAAGGTATCTTTATCCATTTAGGGTTAATGATGATGATTCATTGTTGATCGCCAAATGGCCTTATGTATCATTCAATTAAGGATTAAATAAATCAATATGGCACGATTTTTTATAGATCGCCCGATATTCGCATGGGTACTGGCGATATTAACAATGTTTATTGGACTACTGGTTGTCCAAAAAATGCCGGTCTCTCAATATCCACCGATTGCACCGCCACAAATTAGTATTTCAGGTGTTTATCCTGGGGCAAGTGCACAGACGGTTGAAGAGAGTGTCACGCAGGTTATTGAGCAGAGTATCTCGGGGCTTGATGGCTTCCGTTATATGAATGCATCAAGTTCAAGTGCGGGCGTTTTCCAGATTACTGTGACGTTCAATCAAGGTGTGGATCCAGATCTTGCGCAGGTTCAAGTGCAAAATAAGATTCAACAATCTTTGAGTAAGCTTCCAACAAACGTGCAGCAACAAGGGGTGACGATCGCAAAATCAAGCGGCTCATTCTTACTGGTTGCCGGTTTCTATTCGCCGGACGGGACAATGAGTTCGGGGGATATTGGGGACTATATCTCTTCGACACTTGAAGATCAGATGAGTCGTATTGATGGGGTCGGGGAGATTCAATTCTTCGGTTCAAGTTATGCGATGAATATCTGGTTAGATCCGATGAAGCTCTTTAAATATAATATGACCGCCATTGATGTTGTGGGGGCGATTAAAGAGCAAAACTCTCAGGCGACACTCGGTAGTCTTGGTGCGATGCCTGCGGTGAAAGAGCAACTCATTAGCTATACGATTACCTCGCAATCATTACTTCAAAGTGCAGAGGAATTCCGCGCGATTCAACTTCGTGTAAATGAAGATGGGAGTGAAGTATTACTCTCTGATGTGGCGCGTATTGAACTCTCTCCTGAGTCTGAATCTGTTGCAGTAAAGTATAATAACTCGCCGGCTGCAGGGGTTGCGGTAAGTTTAGCATCAGGTGCTAACGCACTTGATACAGCCCACGCCGTTAAAAAATTCTTGGCAGAAGTCGCGCCAGATTTCCCATCGGGCATGGATTATACCTATCCCTATGATACGACGCCTTTCGTTGAATACTCTGTTGAGAGTGTGAAAGATACGTTGATTGATGCGATTGCTTTAGTATTTATCGTAATGTTCCTCTTCTTGAGAAATATCCGTGCGACGATTATCCCGATGCTTGCGATTCCGTATGTATTAGCGGGAACAATGATTATCTTAGATCTGCTCGGGTTTAACCTTAATACTTTAACGCTCTTTGCATTAGTATTAGCGATCGGACTACTCGTGGATGACGCCATTGTTGTTGTTGAAAACGTTGAGAGGTTGATGGAAGAAGAAGGTCTTTCCCCATTAGCAGCAACGCGTAAATCAATGGATCAAATTACGGGCGCACTCGTGGGGATTGGGGTAGTACTCTCTGCAGTATTCGTTCCAATGGCATTCTTAGGTGGTGCTTCAGGGGTTATCTATCAGCAATTCTCTGTGACCATCATTACCGCAATGTTGCTCTCTGTATTGGTCGCGATTATCTTTACGCCAGCAATGTGTGCAACGATGCTTCGTGCACATGGCGAATCAAGTGAGCCTAAAACGGCAATAGGACGATTCTTAGCGAAACTCTTCTCACCGATTTTAAAGCTCATTAATGGGATTGTAACGTACTTCAATAAAGGCTTTGATAAGGTTAGTGATAGCTATATTGTTGGTATCAAAAACGTTCTGAAACGACCATGGGCATTTGTGATTGTCTTGGTATTAGGATTAGGCTTCATTGGTTATCAATTTATGCAGTTGCCAAAAAGCTTCTTGCCAGATGAAGACCAAGGGATTCTTATTGGAATGGGGATCAACCCGAACGGAACGGCTTTAAATCAGACGGAAATCCCGCTTGATAAAATCGCGACCTATCTCATGGAGCACGAGAAAGATACGGTTGATTCAGTGATGACCGTTGCGGGCTTTAGCTTCTCAGGACAAGGTAGTGAGCAGTCGATGTTCTTCATCAAGCTTCGTCCATGGGATGCACGTAAAAGTGATGAAGATAAGATTCCTGCGCTCATGGGGCGTATGTATCAATTCTTTGCGACTATTCCTGAAGCACAGCTCTTCGTCTTTAGTCCACCGCCGATTATTGAACTCGGTAACGCAACGGGCGTGAGCTTTGAACTACAAGATACATTAGGTTTAGGTCACGATGCATTAATGAATTCAGTGATGACCTTTATGGGATTAGCTGCAGGATCTGATGCTTTAGATATGTCGACCCTTCGTCCGGGTGGGCAGTTTGACACGGCGCAATATCATATCGATATTGATCGTGAGAAAGCGCAAGCCCTTCAAGTATCTGTGGGTGATATCAACCAAGCGCTCTCAATTGCGTGGGGCGGAATGTACGTGAATGACTTTATTGATAGAGGTCGTATTAAGCATGTACAGGTTCAAGCGGATGCGCCTTATAGAATGATGCCGGATGACTTTAATCGTTGGTATGTTCGAAATGCAAAAGGAGAGATGGTGCCTTTCAGTGCCTTTGCTAAAGGTCGCTGGTCTTATGGTCCACCACAGTTAAATCGATTTGACGGTTTCCCTTCGTTCCCTCTCTCAATTGGTGCTAAAGAAGGCAAGAGTACGGGAGATGCAATGGCCGCAATTGAGCAAATTGTGAAAGAGCATTTACCACAAGGAATTACTGTTGCATGGACAGAGACCTCTTATGAAGAGCGAGAAGCAGGTGATTCACAAGTAATGCTCCTCTTAGTATCAGTGTTTGTAATCTTCCTGAGCTTGGCGGCACTTTATGAATCATGGAAAGTACCGATCTCAGTTCTCTTAACGATTCCGGTAGGAATTGTCGGAGCGGTGATTACAGGACGATTATTCGGCATCGAAAATGACGTTTACTTCCAAGTGGGGATGTTGACAACGATCGGGTTAACTTCGAAGAATGCTATCTTGATTGTTGAATTCGCAAGAGACCTTGTACGGAGCGGAATGGATACGATTGATGCTGCTGCAAGAGCGGCGCAAGAGAGACTTCGTCCGATTGTTATGACGTCACTCGCCTTTGGTATTGGGGTACTTCCATTAGCGTTAGCAACAGGTGCGGGTTCAGGCGCGCAGAACGTTGTAGGTCGAATCGTTGTGGGCGGAATGCTCGGTGGAACATTACTCGTAATGCTCTATACGCCGGTCTTCTTCTTGATCCTTAATCGTGATGCGCAGAAACTTCGTAATCAACATATTGATGAAGAAGAGACACAAGAAGCGTCAACAAAAGTAGAATCATCACAGTCGCCACAAGCATAGTAACGTCGCGAGTTAATGGGTTTGAATGATCCATTGATGATTCTAATAACGATAAAATCCCCCGTATTGCGATACGGGGGATTTTTTTATGCTTATACCAGTCTGTCTATGCCGGCAGTAAACCTGCATAAACAGGCAATGACTACTTATAAAGATGAAGAGCCACGGCCTAATCAAAGCCAAGACGTAAAAAAAGACGGGCTTGCCGTCTTTTAAGAAAACTGTTACGTTTTCTGAAATTCTATTGATGTGCTGAAATGCGTGGATTAGTCTTCTTTACGGAAGGCAATTGCTTCAATTTCAACAAGCGCACCCATTGGTAAAGCGCCTACTTCAAAACATGAACGTGCTGGTGCATTTTCAGTGCCGAAGAACTCTGTATAAACTTCATTGAAGTCCGCAAAGTCATTGATATCATCTAAGTAGCAAGTGACTTTAAGAACTGTTGAGAAGTCTGCATCAGCCGCAGTTAAAATCGCTTGTAAGTTTTGAAGGGCTTGAGCTGCTTGCTCTTTGATACCGCCTTCAGGAAACTTCATCGTTTCTGGATTTAAAGGAAGTTGGCCTGATGTGAAAACCAGGTTACCAAATGCATTACCTTGTGAATAAGGACCTACTGCTGCAGGCGCATGATCGGTATTAATAATTTTTTTCATGGTCTTTATTTCTATACTCAATGTTACAACTAAAGAGAGAAGATGTTAGCAGTTTTATCGCTAACATCCTAGTTTTTGTCGTGATTTAATTAAACGCCAAGGCAGATATTTGTGGCTTTCATCGTTTGAATTAATGGATGGTCAATTGGCAGAAGGCGGGGTTTTCCGGCGACTTCTTCAAGAGGGACTGGCACGAGGACACGTCCTTGTTCTGCAACCATCACACCAAAGCGACCTTCTTTAATGAATTCGATCGCTTTCGTTCCACACTGTGTTGCAAAAATACGATCCGTTGCTGTCGGAGCTCCCCCGCGGCTGACATAACCAAGGGTTGTCAGACGGGAGTCAATTCCTGTTAATTCCGGAATGCTATCTACGAGTTTGATCGCTTCAGCATGTTTTTTAGGTGCGAGCCCGAGCTTATGATTTTCTTGTGAAATAGCCCCTTCTGCAATCACTAAAAGTGCAGAACGTCTATTACGAATGTTGTCTCGTAAGTAGTGAACGATGGCTTCTAATGAATAGGGGATTTCTGGGATGAGGCAGATATCTGCTGAGCCAGCAAGTGCGGCGCCGGCAGCAAGCCAACCTGCGTCACGGCCCATCACTTCAAGGATCATCAAGCGATGATGAGAATCAGCAGTGGTTCTTAAACGATCTAGCGCCATTACAGAAACATGGACTGCCGTATCATAGCCAAAAGTCACATCGGTTTGCGCGATATCGTTATCGATTGTTTTAGGCAACGTTACAACAGGAATTCCCTCGGCATGAAGATAGGATGCAAAACGCTGTGTTCCATCTCCTCCCAGGCAGACAAGCGCATCGAGTTCTAGTGCATGGAAGCTCTCCACGCATGCAGCAACCGCTTCTTCTGTGTTGCGTGCGCGACCACCACCACGACCGGTGCCCAAAATTGTGCCGCCTAAGCCAGCGATCTCATAGACTCTTGCAAATGTGAGTTCGCTGTGTGATTGCTCTGCTAAACCGACAAATCCATCATGAATCCCTGTTACTTTCCAGCCTTCACGAAGTGCAGAAAGCGTGATGCCACGAAGTGCGGCATTAAGTCCTTGGCAGTCTCCGCCCGCTGTTAAAATTCCAATGTGTTTTTGTGCCATGATGTTACTTCTCCTCTATCTCTTCAGATGTATCTTCTTCATGCCAAATTTTTTCGATGTGAATCGGCGCGTTGATTTTTAAGGTACTATGGCAATGTTCTAGTCGAATGACAACTAGTGCTCGTGAGCCTTCTACATAGACAACGTTTCCGGCATCTTTACCCGCTTCATCCGTGAGCTTGGCATTGATGGTTAAATCTGCGGCATTGTCTGCGCTAATGAGTGCTAATCGACGCTTATGTTTACCAAGATACTGCATTCTTGCGACAATCTCTTGACCGGTATAGCAACCTTTTTTAAAGTTAATGGCCAGTAGAAGATCAAGGCTGAGCATCTGCGGGACATACTCTTCACTATTTTCTGCCGTAATCCAAGGGATAATGAGTTCTTTGGGCAGCGTGTCTAAGTCTGTTTGGTTCGGTTCATCAAGGGTGATTTTGACTTTCGATCTGAAGATAAAAATAGAGAGATGCTTTTGCATCTTCTCAGCAAGCATGTCGGGCATTAGCAGATGAAATGTCTCGTTATCAATTTTGATGGCCCAAAAAAGTGTTATCACACGACCTTGTCGGTTACAGATCGCAGAAAGCCCTTGGTGATGATCGTTTTCATCTTGCCCAATAAATGTAAGTTTATTGATATCTGCAGATGTTTGACCTTGTAAAAAACTTGCCGCATCAGAGCCAGAAACGACGAGTCGGCTAAGCTTAATAGACATGAAGAGAACCTCCGTAATGAGTAAATAACAATGTTGTTTTCAGCATATTGCAAATAGATTCTTCCGTAAAATGAATTTATTGCCCTTTTTTGCGATATCTCCCTCTAAGCGTATCAAAGCATCATGAGCATACAGCGCAAAATTGATAAAAATAGATAAGAATAGAGTAGAGAAAAGCGCCTGAAAGTTTGTATAATCGCCTATCTTAAGTCCCTTATGATAGACTAAATGAAGCTGTTTACCTATCATTAAGCGCATTATCATTGATAGGTTTCTGTAAAATATTATCAGAGCCGGAGGTCTATATGAGTTATCAAGTCGTCGGGTATCCTTTTTGCCCATTTGTTCAAAGAGTATTAATTACTTTAAATGAGAAAGCTGTTGATTATGAGTCAATTTGGCTGGATCCTCATTCAGAATTACCCGAGTGGTTTAATGATTGGTCTCCTCTTGGAAAAGTCCCTGTGATGAAGGTGACAACGGGAGAAGTGCTATTTGAATCAATGGCTATCGTGGAGTATGTAGAAGAGCTACATAAAGTCCCTTCTATCTACTCAAAAAATGCCGCGAAAAGAGCCTTACAACGTGCGTGGGCAGGCGTTGCTGGTGACCTTTATGGACCGCAGTATATGAGTATGGCCGCAAAGAGTTTAGAAGAAGTGGCGCAATACTTTGATGCGATGAAGGCGACGTTAGCACTATTAGAAGAACGTTGCGGGAGAACATTCTTTAGCGGAGAATCAATGAGTGCGGTAGACGTTGTTCTTGCACCGATGTTTATTCGTTTTGATGTGATGGTCTCTGTCGGCGCTGACGATATTTTAGCAACCTTCCCTAAGTTGCAAGCACTGAGCAATAAATTGTTAACCAATCATGCTGTATTGCAGGTTGTAACAGGAGATTGGCGTGAGAAGTTTATTGAAATCCAACAGAAACGTGGTGGGATTCTTTTACAAAACGCTTAAGAAATTGCCTTGTTGATGTTGGTCTAATAAGGATTAAGTAGTACAATTGCGAGTACAAATTTTATTTGTAGAATGAGAAAAGATTAGCAAAAGACTGATTCTGGTAATCATCAGGAAAGAGTCCCGCTAATCTTTTTTTGCATAGATTACAATCATCCTTATTATCACTCAAGTGCTTTTGAAATGGCGTTACGTTGTGGCAAAAAGCTGTCAATAAGGATGTTTATTAGCATCATAAGGAATATTATGAGACCGCTTATTGCTTACTTTTCTGAATCAGCACTAGAGAATAATCTTGCAGTATTAAAGGGAAGAGCACCTAATAGCCAATATTGTGCCGTTATTAAGGCGAATGCTTATGGGCATCGTGTCGAAAACCTGATTCCGGTGCTTAATCGACATGTTGATTATATGGCGGTTGCGATGCGTGAAGAAGCCGATGTGATTCGAGAAAAAGGGGGCATACTCCCGATTTTACTCTTGGAAGGACTCTTTGCGGTAGAAGAATATCAGCTCGCAAGTGCACGGAATTACCTTGTGGCGATAGGCGATTGTCAGCAATTAGCGATGTTAAAAATGGCGACGCTCGATCAGCCTCTGTCGATCTTCTTAAAAGTCGATACAGGCATGCACAGATTAGGCTTTAAGCCAGAAGAAGTGCCGGCAATTGTGGCGGAGCTTCGTACGCTTTCTTGCGTATCTGACATTACTTTAATGACACACTTTGCGACAGCAGATGAAGAAAACTCCCCGCTCTTTAAGCGTCAAGTCGAGAGAATGAATGCTTTGGCAGCGCTTAATTTACCACAATCATGGGCGAACTCAGCTGCGATTTTAACGGCGACAGAAACGCATCATGATATCGTGCGAATGGGGATATCACTCTATGGCGTTGCACCGGATGAGCGCTCAACAGGGCAAGATTATGGGTTACAGCCGCTATTAACTTTGCAGTCAAAAGTAATCCATCATTCTGAGATCGAAAAGGGCGAAAGTGTCGGGTATGGTGCTCGTTTTGTGGCGCCGGAGAAAATGACGGTCGGTGTAATTGCGTGTGGCTATGCAGATGGTTACCCAAGAGAGATCTCCGCAGAGGCTTATGTGCTTGTCGGTCAATACAAAGCGCCGATTATTGGGCGTCCGGCAATGGATATGATGATGATTGACCTGCGGGGTATTCCTGTAAGTGAATGGGATCAACCAGTGGAAATTTTTGGCGCTAACTTACCAATTGAGAAGGTAGCGGCATGGGCAGGGACGATTCCGTATACGATATTGACGCATATTTCTCAGCGTGTACATTTTTTAAATCAATGATTTAGAGACTTTACTTATAGGTAAGAAAAGCAGACAATAGACGATAATTAAATAGTAAAATCGGTTATTAACACGTTAATCAATAATTATATTGGTATGTATATTAAATAATTTTAAATAATTTATTTGAGGGGAAGAGGGTAATATAAAAATCCGTACCTTATTAGCAACAGCATTGCTATTTGGAGCAGTATCGAGTGCAGAAGCAGAAATTACGAAAGGGTTTTATGCTGGGGCTGATTTAATCGGTTCAAAACAGAAAGCAAAAGATATGAATGACTCTATTCGCCCTATATCTGGAAATTTTAAAACAGAGAAAGATCACAAAAGTTTTGTCAGCGGGTCTGTAAGTGGTGGTTATCAATTCGATGATATTTTCCGCGTTGATTTAGAATATGTGGTTCCAAAGAAGAATGAATTTACGAGTTCTTACGGCTCTGACTTTAATCATCATAAAGTGAAAGCGCAGCGTTTGATGGTGAACGCTTATGCTACTTACGCACTAAATGAGACATTCGCTGTTTATGGAAGTGCGGGAATTGGTTATGCAAAACTTAAATCAACAGGCTTGCAAGATAATGCCGGAAGTTTTGATTCAGGAAGTAACAATAACTTTGCCTGGTCAGTAGGTGCGGGAGTTTCATTTAAACCGGTTGATAATACTTACGTTGATCTTGGGATTCGCCATGTGGATATGGGGAAAGCTAGAACAGGTTGGAGTAACTTTGGCGGTAAAAATGAGCAGTTACGTACCAAACTTGTTTCAAATGAAATCACACTTGGTGTACGTTATATGCTCGGTGAACTCTATACGGAAGATGATAGTCAACCGACAGAAAATATCTATGCAGATCACGTCACACCAGAATTAAGAGAGAGTTTTGAGGGCGGAAGCTTTAGAGAGTCTTATGCAAAACAACCACTTCAAAAAGCAGATGGTACAAGTACACCGCCAACTGAAGTAAAAGTGATCGACTGGAGACAGCACCCTTATTAATTTAATATAAGGTATTCAATGAGATTAACTTATTGAAATTATAGATATAGAAAAGCCTCTCATTGAGAGGCTTTTTTGTATTTGGACATTTATTATTTGTAATCGAGGCAGTGAAGGATTTATTTCGGTAGATGGTCGATAAAGTTTTGCGAGGCAAATCCTTGAATCTCTGCTTCTGAGTAATGCGCTTTGAGAGCATTAATCAGTGCCGGATACATGGAAGCATCATTCAGATTTTCAACCTTTGATTCAATGCCATCAAAGTCAGAACCAAATCCAATATTCTTAATGCCACCGAGAGAGACGATATGGTCGATCTGTTTAATCACGTCATCAATGCCGGCATTTCCGCCTTTTTTAACGAATGGTGGGCAAAATACAATATGGATCATCGCATCGCGTTTAATCATTGCTTTGATCTGATCATCGGTGAGGTTGCGGCGATGATCGCAGATTGCCGTTGCGTTGGAATGGCTTGCAATAGGGTATTTAGCGAGTTCCATCACATCCCAAAACCCCGTAGGATGTAAGTGAGAAACATCGACAAAAACATCATGATTATTGCACCATTCAACTAAGCGTTTGCCGAAGAAGCTTAAACCTGCACCTCTTGATTCTGCTACGCCATCTGCTGCTAAGTTACCGCTATTCCATGTTAATCCGATGGAGCGTACACCAAGTTCGTAGAGAATGGTCAGTTTATGGAGATCATTCCCAATCGGATCTACCCCTTCCAGTGTTAAGATCGCGCCGATTTCTCCAGCTTTTAGCGCAGCAAGATCAGACCATTGACGAATGAGTTTCATCTCAGGATTTTTAGCAAGCACATCGTTATGAAAATAATGAATCTGATCGAGCACTTCCTGGAACTGATTGGTTGAAGGAAGCGATGGATAGACGAAGATGGCAAAGGCTTGGAGCATGACATTGCCGGCTTTAAGTTTGGTAACATTAACGTCTAATTCTGGCGCATCTGTGAAGGAGAGTTTACCTTTAGCGTCAGAGAGTTTCATTAAGGCATCGCAGTGAAGATCGATAATTTTCATGATGACTGATTCTCGTGGATAGGGAAAAAAGCTGTTTATGAGAAAACGGCATGAAGGATAGATGAATATGTAAGTTTCGCTTATTGTACGCCTGACAGCCCTTTTGATAAAGGGCTATCAGGGAGATAGTACGGCGTGATTATGAGGGTTTTGCGACGGTAAGACCGGCAAATGTCTGCATAGTCGGCATGACTTCAATGCGGTTGATATTCACATGTTTTGGCTGGGTTGTGAGCCAGTAGAGAATGTCGGCAATCTCTTTTCCTGTGACCGCTTCAACATTCTCATAAACAGATGCTGCACGATCATCATCGCCTTTAAAGCGAATGTTTGAGAACTCGGTGTCACTACAAAGACCCGGTTCGACATTGGTTACGCGGATATTCTTACCGACTAAATCTGCGCGTAGGTTCATGGAGAAGCTCGTCACAAAGGCTTTTGTTGGACCGTAGATATTAGAGCCGTAATAAGGATAATTGCCGGCAGTAGAGCTAATGTTAATGATGTAACCATCGTTGCGTGCAACCATTTGAGGTAATACAAGATGGGTAATGTAGCTTAAACCGCGGATATTGACATCTATCATCGTTTGCCAATCGTTAAAATCGACATCAAACGCGGGCTTCAAATTGAGGGCTAGTCCGGCATTATTAATTAAGACATCAATCGTATCAAAGGGCTCGGGAAGATTCTCGATCCCTTCTCGCACGGATTCTAAATTTTGCATATCTGCCGTGAGTGGGTAGAAGTTTTCTCCTAAGGATTTTTTCATCTCTAGAAGTTTATCGTGACGTCTAGCGAGACCGATAACGGTATGTCCATGTTGGATAAAAAGTTTGGTTGCTTCGAGACCAAAGCCAGAAGATGCACCGGTAATGAGAATGTTCATTGTCACCTCAATTGAAACGAGCGCGTTCACGCTACGATGTTAAATAGGGATGATCAAGGCGGATACCGGAATAGGGTATTGCCATGATAAGACTTTTTCTGTCAGATTTCATACTAGCATGAAAGATCCTGAGGAAAGAAGTCTCAATGAAATCTATTCTCTTACTTAGGTAAAATCGGAAGCTACAGCTAAATGTATTGCCGGGATTTAAATGAGAACGGCCATGAAAAAGCCAACGCAATGCGCTGGCTTTTGTGGGTTTTTATGACGGTTGTTCGCAATCAGTTGGCTTGCTTACTCTTCGAGTTGTTCTGAGAGGCTTTCTATCGCTTCAGAGTTTGCGAGCCAGGACTCTTCTAGCATTTGAAGCTCTGCTTCAATGGCTGATTTTTCATCACCAAGCTTTTGAATCTCTTCTGCTGATTTTTTCTCGTATGTTTCAGGATCTCCGAGTACAGCATCGATTTTATCAATCTTATCTTGAAGCTTGGGCATCTTTGTTTCAGCTTGCTCGGCTTCCTTCATGATGCGACGGAGATCCGTCTGTAGCTTTTTCTTTTCCTCTCTTTCGAGCTGACGACGAACGGGCTTTTTTTCCTTGACTGATGCTACCTCTTTGTCGCCGCGACTCGCGATACGACCTTGCTCAATAAGGTATTGACGATAATCTTCAAGGTCGCCTTTAAACTCTGTTAATCCTTGGTTTGCAACTAGTAAGAATTGGTCACAGCAGAGCTCAAGCAGTGAGGCATCATGCGAAACCATTAAAACGCCGCCATTAAATTCTTGGAGCGCCATCGCAATCGCTTCACGCATTTCGATATCTAAGTGGTTCGTCGGCTCATCGAGTAGCAAAAGATTCGGTTTTTGATACACAATCATTGCCAATGCAAGGCGTGCTTTTTCTCCGCCTGAGAAGGGTTCGATTTTTTCCATCACTTTGTCGCCATGGAAACCAAAGGAACCAAGGAAGTTACGAGCCCCTTGAACTGACAAGGTTGAATCGAGTTGTAATAAGTGCCAGATAGGATCGGCATCTAAATTAAGATATTCCACCTGATGCTGCGAGAAGTAGCCCACGCGTAGATGCTCAGAAGCAATAATGCCGCCCGCAGAAGGGGTATTTTCGCCGGCAATCATCTTAATAAGGGTTGATTTACCTTCACCGTTACGACCTAAAATGCCGAGGCGCGTTTCAGGGGTAATTGTCAGATCAATCTCTTTAAGAATGAGTTTATCCGCATGGTAACCAAAGCTTACTTCATCAAGACGAATGAGCGGATCAGGTAAACGATCAGGCTCTTGGAAGCTAAAGGAGAATTCGTTCTCCGCCATAACCGGCGCGATATCTCCCAATTTCTCTAATGCTTTTACGCGGCTCTGCGCTTGTTTTGCTTTAGAGGCTTTTGCACTGAATCGATCCACGAATTTTTGTAAGTGGGCCCGGGTTTTTTCATTCTTTTCAAACTGCGCTTGTTGATGCGCGAGTTTCTCCGCTTTTAGGCGTAAGAATGAGGTGTAGTTCCCGGTATATGCGGTCGCTTTTTGTTGATAGAGATGAATAATATGCGTACAGATATTATCTAAGAAGTCTCTATCATGCGAAATGATGATTAAAATTCCGCGATACTGTTTTAACCAGTTTTCAACCCAAACAACGGTCTCAAAGTCCAAGTGGTTTGTCGGTTCATCGAGCAGTAAAATATCAGAACGGCACATCAGTGCTTTACCAATATTAAGACGCATTCTCCAACCACCTGAGAACTCTTTTACTTGCTTATGGAAATCTTCTTCTTTAAAGCCAAGACCATCAAGAAGCTGATATGCGCGGCTGTCTGCACGATAACCATCGATCTGTTCGAGTCTTTGATGAATATCACAGATCTTCATGCCATCATTGTCTAATATCGCGATTTCTTCGGATTTTTTAAGCGCAACAAGCTCCTCATCGCCACTTAAAATATACTCGAATGCGGTGAGTTCTGTATTGGTGATTTCTTGCGCAACTTCCGCCATGATTGCATCTTTAGGAATTTGAATCTCCCCTTTGTCGGGTTCGAGTCTTCCTAAAATGGTGTTGAAGAGGGTCGTTTTACCGGTCCCATTTTTGCCAACTAAGCCAATCCGCATGCGCGGGGTGACAGAGAAGCTAAATCCATCAATTAAGATGTTGGCATTCATGCGAACGGTGAGGCCTTGGAATTCGATCATAGCGGTGTTACTTTGTCTTTAAAATAAGTTAGAGTCGAAATTATACCGAAAAAATAGAAAAGAATAAGGGAAGAGTATGAAATTAGAAGAACAAATTGTATTAGTAACCGGCGGTAGTCGCGGTTTAGGCGCAGAAATCGTTCGTTCTTTCGCAAGGGAAGGCGCCGCTGTGGTGATTAATTATTTTAAAAATGCTGAAAAAGCCTCAGAAATAGCCGCAGAAGTAGCATCATTAAATGGCGGTAAAGTGCTTACAATTGCCGGGGATATTCGCTCTAAAGAAGCGATGGAAGCACTCTTTTCTACCGCACAAGCACATTTTGGCGCCCCGATTTCGACTATTGTGAATAATGCACTAGTTGATTTTAAGTTTGACCCGATAAATCGTAAAGATGCCGCGAATATTGGTTGGACGGATTTCCTCTCTCAGTTAGAGGGGGCAATTCAAGGTTCACTCAATACGATTCAGGCAGGAATGCCGGCAATGATTGCGCAGGGTTTTGGGCGCGTCATTAATATCGGGACAAATCTGGTGCAAAATCCGGTGGTCGCTTATCACGATTATAATACTGCGAAGTCAGCCCTCTTATCTTTTACCCGAAATATGGCAAAAGATCTTGGTATTAAGGGGATTACCGTGAACATGGTGAGTGGGGGATTATTACAAACAACAGATGCCAGTAGCGCAACTTCCCCTGAAATCTTTGAAATTATCAAACAAAATACACCTTTAGGGCGCGTTACAACGCCCGCAGAAGTCGCAGATACGGTACTCTACTTCGCCTCACCTTGGAGCCGCGGTGTTACTGGGCAAAACATCATGGTTGATGGTGGCTTGGTGATGAATTAAGGCAACGTACGGATTGTCGCGGATGAATGCCGGAGAATATTGAACAAGGCTTCCTATTGTAGGAAGCCTTTCTATTTTGGGGTAGATTTTAATATCTACGTTTATCGAATTTGTATCATTCTAACGTTAAAGGCGAAGCCTGTTGAATCGCTTCCCACATTAAGAAGGCTTCTTTCGTCTCTTTTACATCGTGTACCCGAAGAATTTTTGCGCCATGCTCGATGCTCCAGAGAGCTACTGCAAGACTGCCGGAGAGGCGCTCTTTAGCAGTTTCTACTTTAGTGATGGCGCCAATAAAGCGTTTGCGAGAGACACCGATAAGATAGGGATAGGCGGACTTTTGCGTGAGCTGTTGTAATGATTTTAATAGAGCGAGTTGGTCCGGCAAGGACTTATCAAAACCAAAGCCGGGATCGAGAATAATGCGCTCTGGTGAAATGCCGGCATTGAGGCATTGTGTTGCTTTTGCTTCTAGATGGTTAAAGACCGAGGTCGCAACGCCTCCAGAGGCTTGATAATCCCCTTCTAGATGCATGCGTTCATGATTACCGAGCATATGCATCAAGACAAGTGCAACATCTGCATTCTTCACGATATCGAGCGATTGCGGGTCACTCAGCGCAGTTACATCATTGATAATATCCACGCCTTCATCAATCATTGCCTGCATTGTCGAGGCACGAAATGTATCGATAGAGAGCGGGATATCGAGTTTGTCGCGCAGTTTACGAATCACCGGAAGGAGTCTATCGGTCTCTTCGCGACTGGTGATCGGCATTGCTTTTGGATTTGTGGACTCCGCCCCAATATCGAGAATATCCGCACCATCTTCAATCATCTGATAGGCACGATCAAGCGCATTTTCAGGGTCAAAGTAATCGCCTCCATCAGAGAACGAGTTTGGTGTGAGATTGAGAATCCCCATGATTTTGGGAGTAGAGAGGTCAAGACTACGTTGATTAAATGAAATTTTCATCGGATAAACTTTTTGGTGGTGTGAATAGCAGGTCAGTTAAGGAGAGATGAATGAAAGGTTGATCAGACATTTTGGGGATGTTTATGGCATAGTAATAATGATAGTGATATCAGAATATGGCATAAAAAAAGATGGCACAAGACCATCTTTTTTATCATTGAGTCATGCATTAAATCACGCATTTCTCTACCTGATGATCATTGCCGGCAATTAGAGTGCACGGCGAGGATCAGGGTTGTTAGGCACATCATGATCATGGTCCGCAGTTGTATCATTGCGCGGAGCGTCATCATTTGATTCGGCTGTTTGTGTCTCAGTGATCTCTCCATCGACAATATCAGCCTCCCCATCTTGATGCGTAATCTTATTGGTTGAGGCAATAAGAAGATCACCATCTACGGCAATCACATCTTTTGGACGTTCATCAAGCATCAATGTCATCGCTTCTTTAAATGCTGCTAGGGCGCCCTTATCATCTTGTTTAATGAGTTTAATCTCTCCCAATAAACGATATGCTTTTACAAAATGTGGATCAAGCTGCAATGTCTTTTCTAGGTGCGTCACGGCGTCATCATATTTTTTATTTCTAAAGAGCATATGCGCAAGCGTGTATTGAGTAATCGCGCTATCGGGCTGGGTCTCTTGGAATCTTTTTGCATGATGAAGTAACTTCGACTGATCCCCTCGGTAGAGATGCGCGTACGCTAAGATAAGTGTCTCATCTTGGGTTCTTGTTATCTCTTTACGAAGCAGCTCTTCCGCGCGCTTTGTATCGCCTACATCGAGTAAACGATTCACATAATGAATGAGAATATTTGGCTCATGGCGAAGATGTTTGGGGATTTTTCCCCAGACAAGACGCAGTTGATCCGACTCTTTACTAATACGGCTCGCATAATCAAAGAGCGCTTTGTAAACGGCTTCAGTATATTGCGTCACATTACTGCTTGGTGTTAAGCGGGGCAATGCTTTTTGAAGATCTGGCAATAATCTAAAGAGTGCTTCATTTTTCCCTTGGCGCTGTAATGCTACGGCTAAGAGAAGTGTTGCAGGATAGTTCTTGTGGCGTGTGAGGAGATCTTTTAAGAGAGATTCTGCTTTATCATTTTCCCCCGCCTCAAGGAGGAGTTCTGCACGTTTTACTTCTGCATATTCACGGTCATGCTTAGAATCAGAGAGATCAATCTCACGTAAATAGCGATCGCGGCGATCTGTTTTATTTAGGAGTTGTGCCGCGCGCGCTGCGCCTAAGTAGCAAAGATTGGGACTTTTACTTCCTTTAGCAGCTGTTAAGAAGAGATCTTCAGCAACGGCGGGTTTATTCTCGAGAAGCGCCATCTCTGCTTGTGAATACTGTTTATCGGCCACTTTTGCGCGACGATTCAATGAGAACGCTCGCATAATACGAGGCGTTTTAACAATGGTAATGATTACTCGGATGAGAATATAGATCCCTAAGATAGAGATTCCTGCGAGTATCAATCCACCAATAATCGTCGTGTGAATTGTTTTTGCCCCAATCAGCGGGAATGTTCCTGTGATAAGGACTTGCCCCGTATCATCTTTGACAGTGAAGAAGAGGAGAAGGGCGAGGATCGGCATGAGAATAATCCATCCGATCGTTTTTAGCATTTTACCCATGACTTAAGCTCCTTTATAAGCTCGAAGAGTTGCTTCGAAATCCGTTAAGGTTCGCTCGATATTTGGCGGTGTGATCTCGAGTTTTGCATCGAGTAACCATTGAAGCTGTTGAATTGCTTCTCTGACATCTGCATTGTCTTCATCAAAGTAGGTTTTAATCCAGCTCTGAACCGTTTCGAGAGAATGATCAAAAATCGTAAATTGATCTTGGAGAATCGCTACTTTAGCGGCAGTTAATTCTAATTGAATATTTTGTACTAGGAAGAAGCGATCTTCTTTAGACATCAATTCAGGAACCTCAGTGCGCTTATCTTCAATCACAACAAGGTGCTTGAGAGAGCTCGTGAGTTTTTCTGACCAGGTTTCCCCTTCAGGCGCGCCTTGGTTGAAGATCTCATTTTTGAGATTAATGAGTGCGCTATCACTTTTGAGTGGCGCTTGTTGAATGAGGCTCGTCACTTTTTCTAAACGGCTTGTAACTGTTGTCAGATCAATTGGCTGAAGTGCTTTTAAAGCTTCAATATTTTGCGTGACAAGGGCTTTCGTTTCTGTAAAGTTAATGCTGCTAATCTGATTGAGACGATCAAGTGCTGAGGTGAGAATATTGGCCGCAGTTTTGTAATCTTTATCAAACTGAACTTTTTGCAAAGCGACTTTAAGGAGGTAATCCACTTCTGTTGTACGAAGCATCTCTAAGTCAGTGATATTTTTAATCGTGTTGATGAGCGATTTTGCTTCATCAAGTACAACGGTCTGCTGAAGCGCTTGCTCTGCGAGTTTCTTGTCAAAATCATTGGCGATTGTAATCGCTTGGTTACTTACTTTAGCGATGTTATCGATCTTCGTACTGGATGCGAGAAGCGTTTCTTGTGTTGCTTTTAAAGCATCAATTTGTCCCTGAATCCCCTTTGCTGATTGGGATAAAGCATTGTTCAATGATTCATGCTTTTGGGCAATGAGAGCGACTTGGCTTGAAAGAGAACGATCGTCTGCAGCGGGGGCTTTTTCAGCAATGGCTTTAAGCGATGCGAGGTCTTTCTCAAAATCACTCACGCGATTTTTTAAGAGATCGAGTGCTGATGCATCTTTTTGGAGCGAACCTGAAAGTGCTGCGATTTTTGAATCCTGTGCCATCGAGCCATTATAGTAAGCAAAGCCGCCGAGTCCGAGTCCGCCTAGAGCTAGAATCAGTGCAAGATAAGTGAGCCCTTTTCCAGAAGATTGCTTCGGTGTCACAGCAAGAGTCTCTTCCTTGGAAGATGGGGATGTTGCGTGATCTTCCGTTACGGGAGCTGCGATATCATCAGTTGTTAAAGACTCAGCAAGATCTTGCTCATTCTGAGTTCCTTGCTGTATATCATCATGCATTGCGTCACTGTTGTCAGTTGAAGGGGTATTTTGAGGATTGTGCGCTTTCGTCATTGAGAGCTCCTTATCATTATCAGCGGAGATCGTTAAAGGATCTGAGTCGAGGGAAGGGGTGCTGAGCTGTTGTTTGATGGTATGCCAAAGATCGTTTTCAAGCGCCGAACGGGCTTGAATGACTTCATCAAATCCTGCATCCTTTACAATATTTTTGAGTCTTTCACTGCCTACAAAAACACCATCGATCATCTCACGTAAGCCGCTCGAATCAATGGTGGGTAGAAGGTTGTTGAAAGCTTCCTGGCTTGAGATCGTAAGATAGAGCTCAGAATCTGGATGGTTATTTTTAAATGCAAGGATTTGGGAAATATCGGGGTTTTCAGGAACTTCGCGACGATAGACATCACAATATTCGCCTTTACCACCAAGATCATTAATTGCACTATCTAGTAATCGTCGCCCGCCCTCACCACTGATGATGAGGATCGATTTCCCTTCGATACCATATTCTTCTAAGGTTGCAACAAGTGCTTCAGAAGTATAAGGCTTAGGAGCGGTAATGATTTTTTTACCTTTAAGGAGTGGCTTAAGTGCTCTTTCAGTCCCTGAGCCAATCGAGATAAAAGCCTTGATTTTACGAAAATCAAGCTTGAGTCGTTTCGCAAAGCGGACAGCGTTTGGGCTCGTAAAGAGAAGATAGTCATATTGATCAACTTGGCTTAACTGTGCTAGTGCTTGTGCACGATCTTGAGCAGGCTCGATAATGATTCCTGGGAGATCGAACGCAGTGAAGCCACCTTTAGTCAGTCGATTAATGAAGTTTTGTGACTGCCCTTTGGGGCGCGTCACAATGATTCCGATATTATTTTCCACGTTTATACTGTTCCTGATTAACCATAGATCTTTTCAAGAATTTCTTTCGCGCCACGCGCTAGAAGATTGTCGGCAAGTTCTGTTCCTAGTTTAACGGCATCTTCAGGTGCTCCATGGAGTTCATGGAAGATGATAGTGCCATTATCGAGATCCCCGACAAGTCCACGCAAGCGTAAACCGTTTTCGGTTAATTCAGCAAAGCCGGCAATTGGTGCTTGGCAACCGCCATTGAGGCGTGCATTAAAGGCTCGCTCTGCAGAGACGCAAATCGCAGTTTCTGTATGATTTAGTTTTGCGATAATGTCGCGAACTTTTTCATTAGCAGTTACGCATTCAATACCGATAGCGCCTTGACCTACTGCCGGGAGTGAGATTTCATCGCTTAAGAATTCTGTAATATGGTGCTCGAAACCGAGACGTTTCAAGCCGGCTGCTGCAAGGATAATCGCATCATATTCACCATCTTCAAGTTTCTTGAGGCGCGTATTCACATTTCCTCGAAGATCTTTAAGAATTAAATCAGGGCGAATCGCTAAGAGTTGCGAGCGTCTACGAAGAGAGCATGAACCGACGACCGCGCCTTTTGGCAGATCATCGAGAGATTTGAATTTTTTAGAAACGAGCGCATCGCGCGGATCTTCACGCTCTAAAATAACAGGGACGCTAAATCCCTCAGGAAGTTGAGAGACAACGGGCACATCTTTCATTGAGTGCACAGCAATATCCGCGCGACCTTCAAGCATTGCCACTTCAAGTTCTTTAATAAAGAGCCCTTTTCCGCCAATTTTGCTTAAAGGAGAAGAGAGCATTTGATCGCCCTTAGTGGTCATTCCAAGAAGTTCAATCTCCATCTCAGGAAAGTGTTTTGCAAGTTCTGCTTTAACATGGTTTGCTTGCCAAAGAGCAAGAGGACTTTCACGCGTTGCAATAGTTAATTTCATTGGTTTACCCTGTTATCTGTTTCGATCAAATAGTGATCGTTTATACGGTCTCATGACAAAATCTGTTGAATAGCCGTAATAGTTTAATCAAAATACCTACTATATATATAATAATTTAGGTGAAACATACAGGATAAGCGTAGCATAAAGTGATCTCAGAGGTGCTTTTTAAGGCGCAAGTCTTTGAAATTTGAAGGGTGAAAATAGGGGAAGGTAGAAGAATGCAGAACATCATTACAGTAGATGGGCCGAGTGGCGTTGGTAAGGGGACGCTTTCGTTAGCGTTAGCAGAAAAACTCAGTTGGCACTTTTTGGATTCAGGTGCGATTTATCGTGCCGTTGCGGTATATGCTGAGAAAGAAAGTGTTGATTTAGAAGATGAAGTGCGGGTTGCGGGATTAGCTAAAACATTGCCACTTTCTTTTAAAGTTGTAGGCTCAGTACTAGAAATTTACCTTGGGGCTGAAGAGGTAACAGGTTTAATTCGGGCAGAGACAACTGGTAATAAGGCATCGATTGTTGCTAAGCATCCCCTAGTGCGGGAGAATTTATTACAACGTCAACGCGATTTTGCGATCGCACCGGGCTTGATTGCAGATGGTAGAGACATGGGAACCGTGATCTTTCCTGAGGCAAAACTCAAGCTTTTCTTAACCGCGAGTGCAGAAGTGCGTGCAAAAAGACGCCATAAACAGTTGTTAGAAAGCGGGATTTGCGTTAATATAGAGCAGATTTTATCTGAGGTGGAAGCACGAGATGAGCGAGATCGTACACGATCTGCATCCCCTTTAATCCCTGCAGATGATGCATTAATCATTGATACATCAGAATTGGGTATTGAAGAGGTTCTTGAAATTGCCTTCGAAGCAGTGGAAAAAGCTTTCTAAAAAGTCGATCCATAACCTTCATAATGATAGGCGTTTTAGGACATTAAGGTTTATACTATTAGATAGAAAATTAGTTGGTTTCATAATGTGAAATCAGTTCATCATTTCGGTGATGAAGGGTTTCTAATTTATGATTTTTTTTGTTTCCTTTAAACAAGTCGTAGATGGGAGCTCAAGGTATTAACTCAATGCTTTAATTGGGTGGCTTTGAAATCTCCAAAGAAGTCTATGCATTTTTATTATCTATGTCATTAAGTTTTGCAGAATTATTTGAACAATCAATTGCCGAAGAACAAGCACGTGAAATCGGTGGAATCATCAAAGCTACGGTTGTTAAAATCGAGAATGGCTTTGTAATCGTTGATGCTGGTCTTAAAAGTGAAGGCCGTATTCCTAGCGAACAATTCCAAGATTTAAACGGTGAGTTAGAAGTTCAAGTGGGCGACCAAGTTGACGTTGTACTTGAATCACTTGAAGATGGTTTCGGTGAAACTCGTCTTTCACGTGAGAAAGCGAAACGTGCAGAAGTTTGGGCGTTCCTTGAGAAAAAACTTGAAAATGATGAAATCATTAAAGGTGTTATCTCTGGTCGCGTTAAAGGTGGATTCACTGTTGATATCGGTACAGAACGTGCGTTCTTACCTGGTTCATTAGTTGATGTTCGTCCTGTACGTGATATCGCATACCTCGAAGGTAAAGAACTTGAGCTTAAAGTTATTAAGCTTGACCAAAAGCGTAACAACATCGTTGTTTCACGCCGTGCGGTACTTGAAGAAGAGTATTCTGCAGAGCGTGAAGAGCTCCTCAAAAATCTTGAGGAAGGCGATGTGGTTAAAGGGATCGTTAAGAACCTTACTGACTACGGTGCGTTTATTGACCTTGGTGGTATCGATGGTCTTCTCCATATCACAGATATGGCGTGGAAACGTGTTCGTCACCCATCTGAGATCGTAGAAATCAATCAAGAGATTGAAGTTAAACTTCTCAAATTCGACAAAGAGCGTAACCGTGTTTCACTTGGTCTTAAACAACTTGGTGAAGATCCATGGAAAGATATCGCAATGCGCTTCCCAGCGGGCCTCCAAACTAAAGGTAAAGTTACTAACATTACTGATTATGGTTGCTTCGTTGAGATCGAGCCAGGTATCGAAGGTCTTGTTCACGTTTCAGAAATGGATTGGACAAACAAAAACGTTAACCCATCTAAAGTTGTTACTGCAGGTGAAGAAGTTGGCGTAGTTGTTCTTGATATTGATGAAGAACGTCGTCGTATCTCTCTTGGTATGAAGCAATGTATGCCTAATCCATGGTCAGAGTTCGAAGTTAAATACAACAAGAATGATCGTATCTCAGGTACTATCAAATCAATCACTGACTTCGGAATCTTCATCGGTTTAGAAGGCGGAATTGATGGTCTTGTTCACCTTTCTGATATCTCATGGAGCGTTCCTGGTGAAGAAGCAATCCGTGACTTCAGCCGTGGTGATGAGATCGAAGCAATGGTACTTGCTGTTGATTCTGATCGTGAGCGTATCTCACTTGGTATCAAACAACTCGACCAAGACCCATTCTCTTCATTCTTAGCTGAACACGAGAAAGGATCACTTGTTAAAGGTACTGTTACTGAAGTTGATGCTAAATATGCAGTTGTTGATTTAGGCAACGGCGTTGAAGGTAATCTTCGTGCAGCAGAGATCTCTTCTGAGCGTGTTGAAGATGTACGTAACGTTTATAGCGTTGGTGCAGAAGTTGAAGCACGTTTCATGAGTGTTGATCGTCGTAATCGTTCAATTGTACTTTCAGTGAAAGCAATTAACGAAGTTAGTCAGCAAGACATCGCTGAGTATGCGAATGTGAACACAAATGAAAGCCCAGTAGCAACAACATTTGGTGATCTTTTGAAAGAGCAAATGAAACAACAATAATTTCTTTTGTGAAATAATTGTAAGTCTTTTAGAAAGCCGTAGGAATAATAATTCCTGCGGCTTTTTTTGAATCATATTGATTTTAAACTAGAAATAAGAATAATAAAGTGTCAAGAATCTTGATTATTGAAATCATAAGCGCTATTATTTACCAAAATATACACATATTTATCAATATTCATTGAGGCTTAACTGCCGAGTTAACTATAAATTCAAGGAGAGTATCTTGACAAGATCAGAATTAGTACAAAGACTCAGTGCGAAATATCCGCATTGTTCTACAACCGAGATTGAGAAAAGCGTTAAAAAGATTTTAGAGCATATTACAGAAACACTTGGCGAAGGTGGTCGTATCGAGATTCGTGGATTTGGGAGTTTCTCAGTCCGTTATCGCGAGCCCAAAATTGGTCGTAACCCTAAAACAGGCGATGCAGTGAAATTAAGTGGTAAATATACAACTCACTTCAAGCCGGGAAAATTACTCCGTGAAAGAGTTGATGAAAGCCGTGTTAATTACGAGCTTCCAAAATAAGAAAGAATGAATAAAAAACTGCTTGGTCGCGCAAGCAGTTGAGCAGAAAATGAAAGAGCACCCATTGAGGTGCTCTTTTTTCATGTAGAATAAAGGGAATAGTTAAACAAAATAACGTGTTATCTGAGAAGGTTGTAAGAAGTCAGTATGGATTGAATCACTGATAATGAGCGATGATCTTTAAGTCAGCACGTAAAATACCAAGATAGAAAGATGGATGAGATAATGCAGAAAGAAATTTACTTTATTATTCCCGCGGCAGGTGTCGGAAATCGCATGGGAGCAGAGGTTCCGAAGCAGTATTTGGAAATTTTCGGCAAGACAATTTTGACACATACATTAGCGCTCTTTTTGGGTGTTAAAGAGATTGCTGGGGGCGTTGTGGCGCTGTCAAAAGAAGATAAAACCCCTTTGGCGATAGAGCATCCTCATCTTTGGCAGGTTGAGGGCGGAGCGACGCGTGCGGAGTCAGTTGCTGCCGGTTTGCATTTCTTAGAAGCGAAGCTTCAGGCTGAGGGGAAAAACTTAGCGGATGTTTGGGTTGCAGTACATGATGCCGCGAGGCCTGGTTTAAAAGCTTCAGAGTTATCAGACTTTTTAACGCAGGTTATCACCGATGCACCCACGGGTGGAGCAATCATGGCGATGCCCGCCCAAGATACTATTAAATGGGTTGGTGCAGGGAATATTATTGATAAAACGTTAGATCGAGATCAGGTCTGGCTTGCGCAAACTCCTCAAATGGCACCTTTAACATTGCTCTCTGAAACGATGCAAAAAATGTTGAGAGAAGGGGTAAATGTCACAGATGAAGCCTCTGTTTTAGAGTATAATGGCTACTTCCCAAAAGTTTATCGAGGATATCCTCATAACTTTAAGATCACGTATCCTGAAGATCTAAAGTTGATGAGCCTCTATTTCAGCGAGAGATAATCATGAGAATAGGATTTGGTTTTGATGTACATACCTTTAAAGAGGGTGATCACTTGATGCTCGGGGGCGTAAAAATTCCCTTTCATAAAGCATTTAAAGCGCACTCAGATGGGGATGTTGTTCTTCATGCTTTGACGGATGCTATTTTAGGGGCTGCAAAAGCAGGCGATATTGGGACACTTTTCCCTGACACAGATCCTGCTTATAAAGATGCAGATAGCCGAAAGTTACTAATAGAAGCTTATAAAATTGTGCTCGATAAAGGGTACGAGATTGGAAATATCGATATCACGATTATGGCGGAACAGCCAAAGATTTTACCGCACCGCGAAGCGATTGAACGTGTGATTGCCGGGGATCTTTTAATCAGTCAAAACGATATTAATGTCAAAGCAACCACGATGGAAAAACTCGGGTTTGTCGGTCGTGAAGAGGGAATTGCTGCGCAAGTTGCGGTTCTTTTGAAACAGAAGTAAGCTAAGCGATATTGTCTATAATTGAGACAATTAGATGCATTTTGCATGCATCTCAATAGTAATTTCAAAAAACAACACCGCGCATATCGCAATGATTAAGAGTAAGTATTAAGTATATGCGCAATTTTATTGATTATTGATCACAGTGTGATCATATCAATCATCAGTACAGAAGATGGGGCATCAAGCGAATAGTCGCAAAGAGACGATATCGCAATGTCCTTAATGAATCTAATCGAAGATAGGAATGAGTAGAGTATGCAACAACAGAGAGATATTTTTGTCACAAACGCACTCCCATTTGCCAATGGGGATATTCATCTTGGGCACCTTTTAGGATACGCTCAAGCAGATATTTGGGTGCGCTTCCAACGAATGATGGGAAATAATGTCTACTATATTTGTGCAGATGATACTCACGGTACGCCGATCATGCTCAAAGCAGATGAGTTAGGGATTACACCAGAGCAATTGATTGCCAATGCGCATAGTGCACACTTAAAAGATTTCGATCGATTCTATATTGATTTTGATAACTACTATACGACCCACTCTAAAGAGAATCAGGCACTTGTTGAAGAGATCTATTTAACGCTACAAGCGAATAATCTTATTGAGACAAAAACGATTGAACAGTTCTATGATGAAGAACGCAAAATGTTCTTACCGGATCGCTTCATCAAAGGTGAATGTCCAAAATGTCATGCAAAAGATCAATATGGCGATAACTGTGAAGCGTGCGGTGCGACTTATCGTCCGACAGAGTTGATAGAGCCCTTCTCAGTGGTTACTGGCAAAACACCTGTTATGCGCCCATCTGAGCATTTCTTCTTTAAATTATCAGACCCTCGTTGTGTAGAGTTCCTGCGTGAATTCTTAGAAGATAAAGAACGCTTGCAACCAGAAGCTGCTAATAAAATGCGTGAGTGGATTGGTGAAGAGGGCGATTGTAAACTCTCTGATTGGGATATTTCTCGTGATGCTCCTTACTTTGGTTTCCCGATTCCTAATGCTGAAAATAAATACTTCTATGTTTGGTTAGATGCGCCGATTGGGTATTTTGCATCTTTCAAAAACTACTGTGATAAAACCGGTGGAATTGATTTCGAAAGCTTTATCAAAGCAGATAAAGCCGATGATGCGAATACAGAGATGGTGCATTTTATCGGGAAAGACATCATGTATTTCCATACGCTTTTCTGGCCAGCAATGTTGAAGTTCTCAGGACATCGCGTGCCATCGCAATACGCAATCAACGGTTTCTTAACAGTTGATGGTTCTAAAATGAGTAAATCTCGCGGAACTTTCATTACTGCCGATTCCTATATCGCACAAGACCTTGATCCTGAATGGCTTCGTTACTACTTCGCTGCAAAGTCTAATGGTGCGATTGATGACTTTGACCTTAATCTTGATGACTTCGTAAACCGTGTAAATGCCGATCTTATCGGTAAGTACGTCAATATTGCTTCAAGAACGAGTCGTTTTATTGCGAAAGATTTCGATAATACCTTGGGAACGATTGCGCCTGAAACGGCATCGTTGATCAGTTCAATTCTTGATCGCGCAGCAGCAATTCAAGCGGCATTTGAAGTGCGTAACTTCTCTGCTGCATTGAGAAGTATTTCTCAAGCTTGTGATGATGTGAATGAACACTTCGATCAGATGAAACCTTGGGAGATTGCCAAAGATGAGAGTAAGCGAGAGCTTCTCCAAAATCTTTGTACGGGCTATATGGAAGCATTTAGATTGCTCAGCCTCTACCTCAAACCTGTTTTACCAATGGTTGCCGGTAAAGTTGAGAGCTTCTTAAACATTGCACCGCTCTCATTTGCAACATTACAAGATCATCTTACAGCAGGACATAAGATCAATGCTTATGAGCATTTGATGACTCGTTTAAATCGTAAAGATTTAGATAAAATGATTGATGCGAATAAAGCAGCGCTCTCGGTTGTTCGTAATGATTCGGCTAAAAAGCCGGACACTGCATCGAAAAAAGAAGCTGTAAAAGTGGCGAAGGTAGAAGAAGCAGATGCGGGCGAGTATATCTCTATTGATGATTTTTCGAAGATCGATCTTCGTCTAGGAAAAGTTCTCTCTTGCGATTTCATTGAAGGCGCAGATAAGCTTCTCACTTTCCAAATTGACTTAGGGGAAGAATCTCCGAGAACAATCTTCTCCGGCATTCGTAAATTCTACGAAGATCCGGCGGCGCTTGTGGGAACCTATGTAGTCGTTGTTGCAAACCTTGCACCGCGTAAAATGCGCTTTGGTGTTAGCGAGGGAATGATCCTTTCAGCTTCTACGAAAGAGTCATTAACACTCTTAACCTCATTAGGTGAATTAACGCCAGGGGCGAAGATTTCATAAGGATTTGTCTGTAGAATTAGGGGCTGAGGGAGTCAATAAAACGTCATAACACTCCTAATAAAAACCTAGAAATAAACCAAAAAAGAGAGCTAGCTTCGTATGAAGCTAGCTCTTTTATATTGTAATTTATAAGGTGTTTCCTATATGGAGGAGAACTCTGTTGGGTATTGATGTTTTAGAAGGTTATTGTTATTAACATCAATTATTTTATTATCGTTATGACCCAGATCGAAAGTAGGGTGATCGAATCAGATATCTACTCCCACACAATGTCTAGCCTTTCTATATGTGCCCAATGTTGGATTGGGTGAAGAAAGCATTGCATGATTTACCAGGACTTGAGGAGCGCATCTGTTAAAGAGCTTGAATTCGTTAATGGAGAGAAAAGAATTGAAGATCTCTAGCGATGAGCCTTTGGAAACGCCGAGCTGGCGAGCGCCAACTCGGGGGGTGCTAAATTACAGTGTTAAGAATGCACTTGCGATTGCGAAGTAGATGAATACGCCCACGATGTCACAGATTGATGTGATGAGCGGTCCACTTGCTGTTGCTGGGTCCATTTTGAGTTTGTTGAAGATGAAAGGTAATGAAAGACCAATCAAACTACCAAGAACTACAACAAGTACCATTGTCATTGCAACGATAACAGCGATATCAAATCCACCGCGCATGAAACCAACAAATGAAACTGCTAAAGCCATTGTGAAACCCAAGAGTCCGGCAATGATGGTTTCTTTACTGATCATCTTAAACCAGTCTTTCATTCGAACTTCCCCAAGGGCCATTGCTCGAATCACTAATGTTGCTGACTGTGCCCCTGCGTTACCACCACTATCTACTAAGAGTGGAAGGAAGAAGACAAGTGCAACGTTGCTTTCAATTAACTCTTCATAAGTGGCAATCCCTGCACCAGAGAAGACGTTCATAAATACGAGTACGATTAACCAAACAATTCTTTTACGATAGAGAAGTGAAATTGATGCGGTTAATAAGTTTTGATTTTCTAATTGATCACTTTTGATCGAAGCCATGCGGTAAACGTCTTCCGTTCCCTCTTGCTCCATAACATCTAGGATTTGATCAATATGAATAACGCCGAGTAAATGATTGGATTCATCGACTACTGGGATGGTCACAAGTTCAGTTTGCTGGAAAAGCTGCGCGACTTCTTCTTGGTCAATTGCACTAGTGAGCAGTTTGAGCTTCGTTTTCATGACATCAGAAAGTGCCATGTCTCCTTTTGCTGCAAGGAGTTCGCGAATTGCGACAACACCGACGAGCACTTTGTCTTCATTTACGACATAAACGTAGTGAATATCTGCTTTTTGAAATAAGTTCTTACGAAGATACTCAATAGCTTCATCTATCGTTTGGTTTTGTGAAAGTGTAATAAAGTCACTAGACATGAGCGAACCCGCTGTCTCAATGCCAAATTTTGAATTGCGATCTTGAATCACCATTTTTTGCTTAACTCCTATCTTTTATTTGCATAAAACGACAGTAATAAATATTCCTGTCTTCGATATATTTTGTTAAACGCGGCTGTGCGCAGCGGCCGACGCTGGTATCCACTATAAAGAGCGTATAGACGATCAATCTATTTTGAGACCAAAAAAAACACCCATTTCACGAGACGTGAGGAGGGTGTTTTATAAAGGCGTGCCAGTATAAATAACATTGGCGTAAAGCCTTTGCTCTCTCCTCTTTCGTAAAGTTTTAGCACTATATGGCATGGGAATTTTCCCGGCTACATTAGATACCGCCTTAGCTCGACAGTTTCTGCTGACCCATTGGTGTCTCTCGACGTTTCTGGGCAGTAGCTTATCTCCATATAGGAGCCTCACCTAACGAGGATAGTTAACAGATTATTTTCTGTTAACCCAAAATAACTATGAAGCGTAGTATTGCCCATAAATTTTGAGATGGCAAATATTCTTACATGCTAGAGAGAGCTATTCTGCTGATATTAAATTCCTAATTAAAAATTACTCCTTATATAACAATCACTTAATTAGGTTGTATCTATGTTGAAAATATTTGTATTTTATTTTCAATTTTCAAAACAAATGCTTTTTTATTGAGAAATAGTATAGAAAATGAGCATTTTTTGTTTTCAGAAGCTTTCGATGGTGAAAAATTCGAGAAAGCTGAGCGCTATTTTTAGGGTGAATCTCATCGTGATGGAATATGAATAATATTTTAAGAGATTTTGTTGTCTTATTTTAGATCGATGGATATCTTTTTTGTTGAGGTTATTACATTAATAATGATTAATATATTTATCATTATTAATGTTACTTAACTTGAGGAGGGCTATTTTAGCCGACTATTCATAATAGGCGAATAGTCGGAGAATTCATTCTCCTATACTTTCTAAAAGGTGTGAATATCCTATTCTCCCAATCTTTTATTGATCCATTGTGATGTCTAAAAGACGCTTATTTGAGATGAGTGATGCGGTTGAGCAGCTGTCAGCGCTAGAAAGGGTTATGGCTTGGAAATCGATGCAAAACTGCGCAAATAGATTATCCCCATTAGTTGCTGATAATAGTGCGGATAAATAGGGATTACCTTTTGGATAACTTTTGTATAACGGATATCCCATAGCGCAAAACTTACCTACTACACATCAATACAATATTGCCGGAGAAGTGCATTGAACCTTAAGAGTGGATTATGATATCTCTTTGATAAAGATCGTGTTATTTTTATTTCTGTATCAGGGAAGGAAAGATAAAAAGAAGAATAATGACTTGGGTAATGAGATGCATAGAAAGAAGTATAGAGAGAAGTATAGAGAGGGGGGAATGAGAAAAGTAAAGGATATGATGATCGGAAAGCGGGATCAGAGAATGTTTTAGATTCAGAAAAGACTTTCCGTTAGAAACGTTACCGATATCGATAATATTTTTAGGTTATCCGCAGTTATCCGAAGTAATCCCCAATTGCTGTGGATAAGTTTTGTGATAACAAAAGTGTAACAACTTAAAAGGGCATCGCACCCCCGATAATAGGAGGTGCTACGATATCCTGCCTAAAATGTAGTCAATATTGGTGGTGAGATAACAAATGGACTTAGTCGAAGACTTTTGCACTACGAATATAGATAAAAAGTCCGAGGACACAAAGACAAAAGAGTGCGGCAAATAATCCCATCAGCAGAATGATTGAGAGCGTTCCGATACTCGCAAGATAGCCGAAGAATGCAATTGCAATGAGCATGCAGAGATTTTCAAAGAGGTTTTGAATGGCGATTGCAGTACCGGTATTTTGGAGTAAACCGCCTCGTTCTTGAAGGAGGGCATTGAGAGGAATTAAGAATGCTCCGCCAAAGATTCCTACAAAAAGAAGCGCGCCATATGCCATCAGTAGATTATCCGCTAAGAGAAAGAGAAGGACGGTAAAGCTCATCCCAAAGCCGGCATAAAGACTGATTTTAATGTTCTTTTGTTCAATCCAAATTGCGGCAATGGCAGAGCCTAAAATAACGCCTACGCCGACAATCACTGAGAGCTCAGAGACCTTTTCCGTGCCTTGCCCTAAGACGTCTCGCACCCAATCATTTAAGAGGAGTTTTAGCACCGCTACGCCGGCCCAAAAGAGGCTCGTGCCTAAGATGGCAAAGCGAGCACGTTTGTCATTAAAGAGTTTTTTGAGGAGCTCCGTAAATTGTCCGGCAATCTTCAGGGGATTAAACGGATCTTTGCGCTTGGGCGCGATTTTAGGAATAAAGAGGTTAAAGAGTAAGGCTAAGAGATAGCAGACGGTGGTTAAGGCGATGGCATAACCGACGCCTTTTTCGGCTAATATCCCACCGAGTGCTGCCCCGGAAAGAATCGCGACAATGGTCGATCCTTCTACCAGGCCATTGGCTTTAATGAGAAGTTTTGTGGAGACAAACTCACTTAGCACCCCAAATTTAGCCGGTGAGTAGATCGCAGCGCCTAAGCCAACGATGGCATAGCAGATAAATGGGCTAATGCCGGCAAAAAGAAGAAGCACCCCGATAATCTTAATGCCGTTGCCGATCATCAATACATGTGATTTTGCAAGGTTATCCGCAACATGACCGACAAATGGTGCCAGAAGAATATAGAAGATGACAAAGGTTCCTTGCAAGATATAGATCGCTTCTTTGCCGTAGCTGCCGTGGCTAATGAGTTCCATTAAGGCAAAGAAGAGTGCGTTATCTGCAAATGCCGAAAAGAATTGGGCATTTAAGGTTGTCATAATCCCGCGATTAAAGAGTTTTTCTGATGGCTCGAGCGGTTGATGTCGCGACTGTGACGGATCCTTCGTCATTAGGTTAGTCATGATTTAAGCATCCTCTTCAGTCGTCAGCAATTGTGTGAGTGCCGGATAATCAAGCTTTCCAGATCCCAAACGCGGAAGTTCTTTGATAGGTCGTACATCACGGCTGATTGCAAGCTCTGGAGAGCCGAGTTTTCTAGCCATTTGTGTGAGGGTGCTACGATCGGTTTCAGGGGCGGTGGTAAAGATGACGATAGCCTCGCCTTTTGCGCGGTCTTCACGTGTGATCGCAGCATGTTGGTAATCAGGGTAAGCTTCTCGGAAGATTCGTTCAGCGGTCTCTAACGCAACCATTTCTCCGGCAATTTTTGCAAAACGTTTTGCACGACCTTCGATAGTGAGGAAGCCTTCTTCATCAATCGCAACGATATCACCGGTATCATACCAACCTTCATTCTTATCGAGCTCATCTGTATTTAAAATGCCGGGATTATCATATAGTAGATAGCCTTTCATGACGTTCCCACCTTTTACAAGTAATCGTCCCCCATGTTCAATGCCTTCTACGGGAAGGAGTTTAGAATCAAGATTAGGGAGAAGTTTACCGATGGTATGTTCTTTGTAGTCCATAGGGACATTGATAGAGATTACCGGTGCACATTCTGTTGCGCCATAACCTTCTAAGATACGAATGCCAAATTTCTCATTCCATGTCTGTTTCACACTCATACTGAGTTTTTCAGCGCCGGCAACGACATAGCGAAGGGTTGTGAAATCAACGGGATTTGCATAACGCGCGTAGTTTTGTAGGAAGGTTGAGGTCCCAAATAGTACGGTTGCACGAAGCTCGTAAATCATCTCGGGAATCACGCGATAATGCAGAGGTGAAGGATAGAAAAATGCTTTTGAGCCTGAAAGAATTGCCGTGAACATGCCTGCAGTGAGCCCAAAAGCATGGAATAGAGGGAGTGCAACCATGAAAAGATCTTTAGTTGTGAAGTCCGCGACAGTTTTAAGTTGCTCAACATTGGTGAGAATTGAGCGATTAGAGTGAGCGACGCCTTTAGGTTTTCCTTCTGATCCAGAGGTGAAGAGTACGATAGCTTCATCATCTGCCTGAATTTCAGGGAGGTGCTTTATGGGATTCCGTCTTGCTTTTAGCACCCAGAGCTTATCTTTTAGCGTGATCTCTTTTCGAGATTCTTCTAGATAGATCCAGGTGATTTGTGGAAATGCATCAACTAAGTGCGTTAATTTCCCCTCTTTTAGGAATTTCTTAGAAGTGATCACAGTTTTAATATTTGCAGCCGTAAGTGCTGCATCGATACCATCAACACCCGCGCTAAAATTGAGAAGTGCGCTAACGCGATTAATAGCATTTAGCCCAAGAACAGTGAGCGCAGCAGCGGTGGTATTAGGGAGCAATACGCCGACACGGTCTTTCTCTGATGTATGGCGAGAGAAGACACGAGAGAGCGCTAAAGAACCCTCAATGAGCGCCTGATAGCTCAATGGTTTACGTGTAATATCTTCCACGCAGTGAGTCTCTTTTCCAAATTCTGTACGCGCTTTAACGACACTCTCAAAAAGAGAGGTTGGCTGATATACTTCAAGGCGTGTTCTCATCAAGCAATCTTGGGTATATTTCGCTAAATAGTGACGAGAACTTTGAGCCGAGAGATTTTCTGGAATATCGATATAGATAGGCGCTTGCATAATAATACGAATCGGGGCAAAGAGGCGTTGTTTCACAATCCCTTTTAATCGACTAAAGTGCGTTTTTTCTGCCCCATCAATAAATACAGGAATAAGCGGACGATTCGTTTTATGGGCAATAAATGCAGCGCCTTCATAAAACTTCATAAAGCTCCCTGTTAGCGTAATTCTTCCTTCAGGGAAGATCGCAATACTTTGTCCTTGTTTGGCTTTTTGTAAGATCGATTTCATCGCCATAGGATGAAAGGGATCGACAGTCATGTGCGGTACAAAACGGAGGAATGGTTTGAGATACCATCTCTTAGCAATATTATGATCAATGACAAAAAGTGGTTTTTGCGGAAGGTAGAGTCCGAGTAAAAGACCATCTAAGAAAGATTGGTGATTACAGATAATAACACCTTGTTGATCTTTGCTCTTCTCGTCGATTTCGACTTCGACGCGATAGAAGAGATTAAATAGTGCACGTAAAAACCATTTCATATATGTATTCCTTTAAATCTTGAACCATCTTTGGCGTATCGCTGTGATCAATGGATGGTAATAACTTTTAATAACTGAATAATAAGGGTAATTTAACATCTTCCGGATAAATATTGCGGGGCTATTTTAATAACATCGCATGGTAAACGATAGTTAACCTTTGAGGTAGATTAAGATGGGAAGGGAAATATGTCAAGAGAAAGTAATCGATTGTTAACTATTTTTTTATAACAAGTAAAACTACTCTTGAAAGAGAATTCCCTGAAGCGTAGAAAATTGCTATACTTGACGTTAACAAACGTTAGCTAAAAGGAATCGCCGTGAAATTTGATTTTTCCAAAGAAGGTAGTAAAGGACGCTATCTTATTGCGGGTTTAACGCTCTTTGCGAGTCGTGGTTATGATCTGGTCTCTGTTAGAGATATCTCTAAAGAAGCAGGAACATCTGAAGCGGCGCTTTATAAGCATTTTAAAAGTAAAGAAGATATGGCGCGTCATCTATTTAGAATGATTATCCGTACCTATACGAGAGAGATTAAGCGGATAGCACTAGATACGAGTAAAGGAACTATCGCGCGTTTACAAGAGATGCAACAGTACACATATGCCCTCTACGAAGCAGATCCGGAGAGTGTGCAATTTGCACTATTATCTCAATATAAGTTTTGGAAGGAGATGGAAGAAGATCTCAAGCCTCATTCTTGGATGCAACAACTTTTAGAAGAAGGGATGGCGACAGGGGAGATCGAGAAAGTTTCGATTCATACGCTTGTATCGCTTTATACCGGCATTATTTTAGAGCCTTTGATTCAGTATCAATTACTCAAAGATTGGCATGTCTCTTGGCCTGAGTTTACTGAAGAAGTAACACAGAGTGTTCGCAAGTTGCTCGAAGCAAAGCCATAGATGAGAAGTGAATAGGGGCATTGCTATCGGTAAACTTTTAAATACCTTCGTAAAAAGGCGCTTCCTTTCACAGAAGCGCCTTTTTGTAATGTCGATATTCTATAGATCTTAAGAGACTTTTACTGTCAGGATGTCACAAGGTGAGTCGTTAATGATTGACCCAGATGTTGATCCTAGTAAAACGCCTAAGCCTGAACGAGTATGAGAACCGATTACTAAAAGATCTGCTTTTAACTCTTCAGAGGCACGTAAAATCCCTTCTTTTGTTGAGAGCGCTGAAATTACCATTGTGTCAGCATCAGGAATGCCAAGCTTCATTGAGAGCTCGCGCATAGATTTTTTTGCTTCAGCAATAATTTCGCTATCAGAGACTTGAGGAATAATGGGCATTAATTCATACCCAGCACTGATACTAATGCCTTCAAGAATGTTGAGTAATGTAATTTTTGCATGATTACGTCTTGCCACAATGAGGGCTTTTCTTCCTACTTTTTCGGCGTCTTGAGATTGATCGACCGCGACAAGAATATGTTGATATTCATTTTCAGACATTTTTAAATCTCCATAATGTGCATTAAAACTTTAATGCGATGGTGTTATTGTGCAACGAGTGTCTCTCTTTTTGTTATATCAAGAGATCATTGATATAGCAATTCAAATACGCCGAAAAAGCGACCTAGGCTAAAAAAACGTGTACAATACGAACACCTATTTTTAGTAAGATATTGAAAAAATATAATCATGAGTAAATTAGCGAAAGAAGTTGCCAGACGTAGAACCTTTGCCATTATTGCCCACCCGGATGCCGGTAAGACAACAATGACCGAAAAACTCCTCCTCTTTGGAGGTGCGATTAATCTCGCCGGTTCTGTTAAAGGAAGAAAGGCCGCGCGCCATGCGACTTCTGACTGGATGGAGCTAGAGCAACAGCGTGGGATCTCTGTGACCTCATCTGTGATGCAGTTCCCTTATCGTGATTGTATGATCAACTTACTTGATACCCCAGGGCACCAAGACTTCTCGGAAGATACTTACCGTACTTTAACGGCAGTAGACTCTGCGCTCATGATGATCGACTGCGCGAACGGGGTTGAAGAACAAACCATTAAATTAATGAACGTTTGTCGCCTCCGTGATACGCCGATTATTACCTTTATTAATAAACTCGACCGTGACGGAAAAGATCCGATCGATCTCCTTGATGAAGTGGAAGATGTCTTAAAAATTAACTGCTCACCAGTGACGTGGCCGATCGGTATGGGCCGTGATCTTAAAGGGGTTTATCATATCCTAGAAGATTATATCCATCTCTATGATTCAGTTGAGCGTGGTACTAAGAGTAAAGGCCGTATTGTGAAAGGCCTTGAGAGCAAAGAGCTGGATGAAGTATTAGGCGAAAAACTCGCTAATGACTTCAGAGAAGAAGTAGAGCTTGTTCGTACCGCAAGCCATGAATTTGATTTAGAAGCATACCTTGCCGGAACTTTAACGCCGGTTTACTTTGGATCTGCAATCACGAACTTCGGTGTGCAAGAGATGCTTGATGGTTTCGTTGAGATTTCACCAGCGCCCAAAAAACAAGCAACCTTAACGCGTGATGTAATGGCAGATGAAGAGCCTTTAACAGGTTTTGTCTTCAAAATTCAAGCGAACATGGACCCCCGTCATCGTGACAGAATCGCCTTCATGCGTATCTGTTCTGGGAAATATACCCCAGGAATGAATGCACGCCATGTCCGTATTGGGAAAAACATCCGTATTCCTGAAGCAATGACCTTCATGGCCTCAGACCGTGGACATCTTGAAGAAGCATATGCCGGCGATATTATCGGAATCTATAACCACGGTACGATTCGTATCGGGGATACATTTAGTGAAGGGGAAGAGATCAGCTTCAAAGGGATTCCAGACTTCGCACCAGAATTATTCCGCCGAGCGCGCCTCCGTGATCCGCTTAAAATGAAGCATCTTGAGCGTGGATTACAACAGCTCTGTGAAGAAGGGGCGACACAGCTCTTTAAACCATTCCGTAATAATGATCTCATCATTGGTGCAGTAGGGATTCTTCAGTTTGACGTTGTCGCGCATAGATTAAAACTGGAATATAACGTGGATTGTATCTTTGAACATGTGGATGTTTCAACGGCGCGTTGGGTTCACTCAACTGATGCGAAGAAATTTGCAGAGTTTAAGAAACGTGCAGAAGATAACCTCGCGCTCGATCACCATGGTGAATATGTCTATATTGCACCAACCCGTGTGAACTTACATTTAGCACAAGAGCGCTATCCTGATATCTCATTTGATGCATTCCGTGAGATTCATGGTTAAATAAATTTACATCTAAAGAGATCAACACTCTTTATTGATGAAATATCTATTATTGAAAAGTCTATTAATGAAATGAATTAATAGACTTTTTTTTGTCTGATTTATTTGTTATTAGTTATGTTAACAATAAGCTTCTATGGTATAAATAATTTTACAGATGATTCGTTAAAATACTCTTCTGTAGGAAAAGGAATAGAGCATCGGCGTCAAAGAATAGTCGTAGTAATTGACGAGAGATGCCTCACTGTATGACTTAAGGGGTTACTATGAAAAAGACAATATTGATTTTGGCGATGTTTTCAGTGAGCGGAAGTGTGCTCATGGCGCAAGATTTTGAGCAGTATGTTTCAGCAAAAGGTGCATTATCTTATGTACAGAATAATTACGCGGGAACAACAGCGCTCAGTGGTAAAGCTGTTAATAATTTTGATCATAAAAAGTCTCACTCGGTAGCGGGCTTACGCTTAGCGTACGGACTTGATTGGCAGTGGGGCTGGACAGATCTTCGCACAGAGATTGAATATGGGTATAACGGTAAGGCAAAACTCAACTTACGTGATGATCATGCGAATGCGAGAAATACGGTTAATTCACACACAATGATGGTGAATGCTTATTATGATATTGATTTAGAGAGTGCGTGGAAACCTTACGTCGGAGTCGGAGTTGGGGTTGCGCAAGTAAAATCTGATAACCGTGTCGGGAATGTCTATTTTTCTGATAAGAGTAATAATTTTGCGTGGAACATCAGTGCAGGCGTGACTTATCAAGTCAACGAGAAACTCGCAATTGATGCCGGATATCGTTACACGGATTATGGTAAAGCAAAATCAGACGGTAATATGGGTAATCGCCACGTAAAAACAGAATCGAAGATTCGGGGTAATGAGCTTAATATTGGGGTTCGCTATACCTTTAAAGAGACCAATGATTATTAGGTGATTGAGAGATTCTAAAATAGAGGATATGGATTATAGGGATGATTGTTGATTATATAATTTATGACTTATAACTTTAAGATTATGAGAAGCTGAAGATGATGTTATCTTCAGCTTTTTTTATATCTTTAAAAAGCGCTAAAAGAGGAAGTTATCGATAGCCTTACTAGTCCTGATTCCTTGAGATATACTAGATAGATCACTTAAACGAGGTCTATTACGATATAACATGGCAAAAATCGCATTAAATAAAATCGGTACAGAGCAGCGTAACCCGCGTACGATAGAGATTGATACGCTTAGCACGTTAGAGATGGTGCGTTTAATTAATCGAGAAGACCGCACGGTCATTACAGCAATCGAAGAGGCAACGCCGGCGATTGCGAGGGCGGTTGATGCGATTACATCGACGCTTAAATCTGGGGGGCGATTAGTCTATATTGGCGCCGGAACCTCTGGACGCTTAGGTGTCTTGGATGCCTCTGAATGCTTGCCGACGTTTGGCGTGGGTGAAGAGATGGTGATCGGATTAATTGCCGGTGGTGATAGAGCGCTTCGTAATCCTGTTGAAGCGGCCGAAGACAGCACGGATGCCATTATCCGAGATCTGGATGCGATTGGGTTTAATGAAAAAGATATTTTATGCGCCATTGCCTCATCAGGACGGACGCCTTACTGTGTGGGCGGGCTCCACTATGCCACGCAGCTAGGAGCGAAAAGTATTGCGCTGGCATGCGTTTCGATGAGTGAGATTGGGCAACTCGCCGATTTTCCGATTGAAGCCGTGGTGGGTGAAGAGGTAATTACAGGCTCTACTCGCATGAAGTCGGGCTCGGCGCAAAAGATGATTCTGAATATGCTCTCAACGGGTGCGATGATTCAGCTCGGAAAGGTATACAGCAATTTAATGGTAGATGTTCGTTCGACCAATGAGAAACTCATCGAGCGTTCGCGCCGGATGTTAATGGATGCGACAGATTGTACTTATGATGAAGCCGTAGCGCTCTTAATTGCCTCGAAGCAACATGTGAAAAGTGCGATTGTGATGTATCTATTATCCTTAGATTATGCAGCCGCAACGGCGCTTCTTGCGAAGCATGAGGGGCATATTCGTAGATTACTACAGGCGGAAATGCCGGCAATTGATCGAGGGATTTAAGCGATGAAATCACTATTTGCAGTGGGTTTAATGACGGGGACATCGCTTGATGGCGTGGATGTTGCATTGGTTAAATTAACCGGTGAAGGGTTTGAGACACAGTGTGAATTGCTCCATTTCTTGGCGCTTCCGTTAGAAGAATCCCTGAAAGAGGAGATTCAGATAGCGTGTGATAATACGCGGGCGAGCGTTGCTTTGATCTGCTCGTTAAATATGAAGCTTGGTCAACTCTATAGCGATAGCGTTACGGCATTATTGGCGGATGTTGTGAGGTTGCAAAAAGAGGATGAGACGTTATTCAAGGGGTTTTCCGGCAAGCTGGATTTTATCGCTTCTCATGGGCAAACGATCTATCATCTGCCGCATAAAAATGCCGAAGCAGAAGGATTAACCCCTTCTACATTACAGATTGGAGATCCTTCAATCATGGCGTATCAGCACAAAACGGATATCTATTTTAATTTTAGAATGATGGATATTGCCGCTGGTGGAGATGGTGCGCCCCTTGTTCCTTTAACAGAGCTGATTCTTTATCGAGATTCTCGAAAAAATCGTCTGCTTCAAAATATTGGCGGGATTGGGAATGTGACTATTTTGCCTAAAAATGCCGGGATTAATGAGGTTTGGGCCTTTGATACAGGACCGGGCAATATGATGATCAATGATGCGATGATGCATTATTTCCAAAAGCCCTTTGATAATCAGGGTGAAATTGCCGGAAAAGGGCAGATTATTCCGGCATTATTTACCCAACTCAAAGCGCATGCTTATTTGGCGGAGAAACCCCCTAAATCAACAGGGCGAGAGATCTTTGGGGCAAACTATACACTGCCACTTTTAGCCCAGTTTGCAGTGGAGAAGCCTGAAGATGTGATTCATACATTAACGCGGTTTACAGCCTTTACCATTGCCGAGAGTTATCGGCAATTTATCATGCCTCAATTAAGGATAGATGAGGTGATTATCGGGGGTGGCGGCGCTTATAATACTTCGCTTCTTACATACTTGCGTGCAGAATTGCCAGGAACGACAATACTTACGAATGAAGATATTGGTATTTCAAGTGATGCGAAAGAAGCCATTGCCTTTGCGCTATTAGGGCATCAGACACGTTGCCTGAAAATTGGTAATGTTCCAGGTGCAACAGGGGCGCGAGAATCAGTTGTATTAGGTCAAATTTGCCCTAATCCTTTCCCCGCATCGTTTGATTAATGATAGAATTATGCGTTAGTAACGTTTTGATGCGATGCGAAATTTTCATTTTTTTTAAAATGACATCTATTTGATAAAGGTCTTGATGATCTTGTGTTGCATTCCAAAGCGATAATGTTTTTAAGCGATAATCATGAGGGTATCTTGTCTCTTTTACGTGAGCAGTTAACGGTACCGGGATTATCAATGAGTAAAGAGCACTACTATTTTTTAGGAGGTTCATCATGTCAATTGAGACAGATTCACAGCAGCCAGAAGTATCCACTAAAGCGCCAATTTTATCGCTTGGAATCACAAAGTGGGAAGCCGATACGAGCGATCATGACAATATTGTGAGTAGTTTAGAGCGTGGAGAAGTGCTCTATTTCCCTGAGCTGCCATTTGTTCTTCAATCTGATGAAGCCGAGTTATTAGATCCTGCTTTGGTAAGCCCTAAGCGTAAAAATATTATGTACCAAACGGATAAAGACACGATCCGCGGGGTAGCTGAGGAGGTTTCTGCTGAGAAGCAAGCGCTACTCAAAGGATTGTTAAAACGCTATTCTGAGGCGAGTCTGAAGCTCATTACTGATTTGATTCCTGAATATAAAGGGAAATTGCATAGCCCGATGAATACGCTTCGTTTGAATGCGATTGATGAATGGAGTGATAGTCATTCATTCCGCAAAGATGACCGTCGTCTGCACGTAGATGCTTTCCCTTCAAGACCGCTTCATGGCAAACGTATTATTCGAATTTTTAATAATATTAATCCGAATGGTGTTCCTCGAAAATGGCGCGTGGGAGAAGCATTCCCTGACTTAGCCAAAAGATTATTGCCGGGGGTAAAGAGTTATTCGAGCTTAGGTGCAACTTTACTTGATTCCCTGAAAATTACTAAAAGTCGCCGTACGCATTACGACCATATTATGTTGCAGTTCCATGACATGATGAAAGAAGATCAGAACTATCAAGACAACGGTGTGCAGTGGGATGTGAACTTTATGCCGGGCTCAACTTGGATCTGCTTCTCTGATCAAACACCACACGCTGCAATGAGTGGGCAATTTATGCTAGAGCAAACATTCCAGCTCGATGTAGAAGATATGATTGATAGTGAGCAATCTCCCTTAAAAGTTTTAGAAAAGATGGTAGGAAAGCCACTTCTTTAAAAGGAAAGACTCACATTAATGGATTATGAATATCGATGATATTCGATCGATATTCATCGATAACAGTAGCTTTAGAGATGTATGTGAAATTAATTTAGGGTTATTGTGAGAAGTGTATAAAGCTTGAAAGAAAATGCTGATATGATGTATATCGGCATTTTTTTATGCACATTATTTTTGAATGAACGCCCCCTGTTTATAAAGGATCTATGAATATGTACGAAGCCACAATGTTACTGATTACCGTTGCCGGCATTCACTTAATGGCGCTGGTAACGCCCGGGCCGGATCTATTTTTGATCACCCAAGTTGCCGTAAGTCATTCACGCCGAGATGCGATGATGGCTGTTATTGGCATTACGCTGGGTGTAGCGGTATGGGCGATTGTGGCGTTACTTGGCTTACATGTGCTTGTAGAAAGATTGCCGTGGATTCAAACCATGCTCTATTTTGCAGGGGGAGGATATTTAAGCTATCTCGGCATTATTCTATTACGAGCAAGTATTCGGCAGTTGAAACGCTCGCACATTAGGGCAAATGATGACTCTACAGACGTATTAGGAGAAGGGGATCTTGCGCTGGGTGAATCAGAGAATAAATCGTCTGCGAAAGCAGGATATCAATTTCTTTTAAAGGGACTTTTCACCAATCTTGCTAATCCTAAAGCGCTGATCTATTTTGGAAGCGTCTTTGTGATTTTTGTGGGCGGACAAGTTTCAAATATTGTGCGAGGAGAGATTTTTACACTTGTCGTGATTGAGACATTCCTCTGGTTTACTTTAGTCACTATTCTTTTTTCATTGCCAAAACCCAAAGCAGTTTATCTTAAAGCGGGGGCTTATATTGATGGAACTGCCGGCATTTTCTTCTTAGGATTTGGGGTTAGCCTTATTTATCAGGCCATCATGCAGGTGATTAATTAATAGACAGTAATTATACGTTATACACAGGTTTAAAAAGAGAGGCGATAAGCCTCTTTTTTGTTTTCGAGAAGGTTATAAAATATAGTAATATCAATAACCTTGATGAGGGTTATACATTGGTAAAGACTTTATTTTCTCAATAATAGAAGGGATATCAAAGTTATTATCCCGTCATACGCAGAGTTGTCCAGAAAGTTATCCATAGAAAATGTGCATAACTCTAAGGTTATCCTCAATGGTCGATTCGCTTTTGGATAGGTATGAAAAAAGCGAATGCCGTTGGACATCCGCTTTAAGGAGAGAGAAATTAGGTTCTCTCTCATCGAATTTTTCTAATTAGGAGATGCTTGATAGAGCCCGATGGTATCTTCGATATGACGTCTCATCAGTTCAGTCCCTTTATCTGCATCGCGCGCGAGAAGTGCTTCGTAGAGCTCTCTATGAACATCAACAAAGTGATCAACATTCGCAAGCTTGCGAAGCGAGGTTCTTGTTTCATTGAGGGACTCAAAGAGTTGCTTGAAGATAATTTCCACAACACGGACGAGTGTTGGGTTATGGCTTGCTCTTACGAGTGCAAGATGGAAACGAAGATCCTCTTTTGTTGCTGCTTTATGAAGTTTAATACGCTCTTCAAGGGCGATCAATGCCGCTTCAATATCTTTAAGGTCATCATTTGACGCACGTTTTGTCGCTAAGACAAAGGCGCGCGTTTCTAGACCTTCACGAATTTCCAGGAGATCTATAATATCCGCAGAGTGGATATTGAGGACGCGGTTACGCAAACGGCTCAGGATGAGATCTTTGTCACTCAATGTGAGGAAAAGTAGTCCTTCACGATCTAAGAAGATATTCTCGCCCTTTAATACTTCAATGGCTTTTGTAATATCTGCTTCTGGTTTGTTGATGGTCTCTACAATTTCAGGCATTGCGGGGAGAATTTCTCCTGGCAGAAAAGCACCTGATTCGATCATCTCCATGAATTCAACAATCACTTCTTCGTGGGGTAAGCGTTCAATAACCGATAATTTCATAATCATTCCTCCGACTCTGGGCCAAGCGTCTCAATTGAGTAGACTTAGCGAGTATTTAACGATCAATCTCTCTTTTGAGAGAGAAATTGTCACTTTTATTATTAGTAAGGTTGGTGTTGTTTATAACGCAACCTTTTTGTAAAACGAAATATAAGGTAGATGGTTTATGTGAAAAAAGCATTGAAAAATAGTGAGTAAAGAACAGGTAAGTTGCTGTTTTTAGTGATGTTTATATACTTTTTTATCAGCAAGTATTTTCTTTATTAGAATTTCTTTTAGTGTTTGGATCTCTTAAATTCACTTTTACATAAAAAGCGTCAAGGCGCAAACATTTATGAATAATATTGTTGAGCACGAGAATATTTGGGTATGAAAAAAGAGCCTTAAAAGAAGGCTCTTTGAATGATATTACGTACTCTTATCCTCCAAAGCAGGAGGATAATAGATCAATCGCAATTGACCTTAGAAGTTGTAGTTAATCCCGAGTGCGAAGCTCGAAAGCGTTGAGCGATTTGTCATCGGACTATCTTTTACTTTACTCGGCAAGAAGTTGAATTCCATACCGCCAAATACATGGAAGCGATCGGTTGCTTTTACAGCCATACCAATCCCGATATGTGGTGTAATGCTTGCGCCTGGATCGTATTGATTAAGGCCTGTGCGGGCAGACTCATCTGCAGAAATACCGTAGTAGTAACGGTTATGTTTTTTGTTATCCCACGTGAGTCCCGCGCGTGGAATTAAGGTAAAGTGATCATTCACTTTATAGACATACCCAACATTAGCATTGGCAACAAGGTCTTTACTGCGACCTAAAATATCGCCCCCAATATCCCCGCTAACAAACATTTTATTATCAAAATGATGGGTTACACCTGCGCCTAAATGAATCGTTGATTTACGGCGATCAAGCTCTTTAAAAACACCATGAGAATCGCCAGGCTTAAAGTTGAGCGCTTGATAATTAAAGTGGATATCGAATTTTGTTTGATCTAATTCAATGACATTGACACCGAGTTTAAGGCCTTTGATAAAGAATGCGCCAGATTGATACTCAAGGTGTGGAACAGGAACCCAATTAGAGTCATCGCCAACATAAGGCTTTTGTTGATAACCAACACCTACGCCAAGACTGAGACCTTTGAGGTCATCCGCAGCAGCAAAGCCTGCAAAAGAGAGCAGAAGTGTGCAAAGAAGCGTTTTTTTCATAATATATCTCTCACAATAAAAGAATGTGGTGATTGTCAGGAAGTTTCATGGAATCGGTATTCTGATTGCCGGAAAGTTGACAACATTGTTGCACAGTATGGTAAACGGATTGTGCTGTTAAAGAAAGCCTTTTTCTAATTTTTACAAACTATTAGCTTCAAGCATAGATATCTAAAAGAGCGGTGTTTATTCGAAAATAACCATGTGTAGGGCATCTTCATACATTTGTGTTTCATTCATGATTATTGTAAAGAGAAAGGGAGAATACGAATGGATCATAAATAGATCAATTATGAACGGACAATAAAAACGCCGATAAAGGAAAGTGCTTTATCGGCGTTATATTTTTATGCATTTTTATACGGTTTTTATCTGCTTTATTTAGCGGTATTTGCCGCAATATTGATAGCTTCCCACGTAGTGGTGAAGGGCGGTGCATACCCTAAATCAATCAATCCTAATTCATCTGTGGTCATGCCGGCATGAATAGCAACGGTAAAGGCATGCAGCCTTAATGCCGCATCTTTTTTACCAAAGATCTGTGCTCCTACGAGGACTTTGGAATCTGCTTCATAGACAAGCTTGATCGTTAAAGTCGTTTGTCCGCGGTAATAGTTAGTATGATTTGGAGTGGTGATGAGGGTTGTTTTATAGTGATTTTCGAGCGTTTTTGCCATTTTTTCAGTCAACCCTGTACTTCCAGCTTCGCAATCTCCCACTTTGATTAAACTAGAGCCAAGGCTTCCGGGGTAGGTAAGATACTCGGATTTTTCTGAGACGATATTTGTGCCAATCACTCTGCCGAGCTTGTTCGCTGAGGTTGCAAGTGGAATATAGCGATTTCCTAAAAATCTATGAGGAACGGTGGCACAATCTCCTCCACTAAAGACATTAGGGATCGATGTTTCACCATACTCATTAATCACAATTGCGCCATTCGCAAGTTTTTCTAAGCGCGGATCAGTGATGAAGTCCGTATTCGGTTTAAAGCCAATCGCGACAACGACCGCATCAGTTGCGATCTGATCATTGTCTGTTATAACAGCCGAAACCTTACCCGAATCGAGTGCTAAGTCGACCACTTTTTGTGACAGACGAATATCAATGGATGCATCTTGCAATGCTGTTTCCATGAGTTCAGAGAATTCCGTATCAAAAGGTCCTTGCATAATATGCTCACCACTTTGAATAATGGTGACCTTTTTCCCTAAATGCGCCAGCTGATCAGCAACCTCAACACCAATAAAACCGCCCCCAATAATGGTGATCGACTGATAGGTTTCTAGCGCTGCTTTTAGTGCATCCGCATCTTGAAGCTTCGTATGTAGATAGACATTTTCAGCCTTCATCCCTTCAAAAGGAAGCTGATTAGGGGATGCGCCTGTAGCGATCATTAATCGGTCATAATGAAGCGCTGAAACTTCTCCGTCATGCGATTGTAGTGAGATACGCTGAGCATCAAAATCAATGGCTGTGGCACTTGTTTGGAGGCGTAGATGAATGCCGCTTTTTTCAATTTGTGCCGGCGTTCGAGCAAACATGAAGCGAGAATCCTCAAATTCTCCACCCAGATAATAAGGCAGACCACAGGCGCCAAAGGAGATGTAATTCTCCTTTTCAATGACGGTGATAGTGGCTGTCGGATCTTCTCTACGGGCTTTTGCGGCAACGCTCATTCCCGCAGCGATTCCTCCGATGATGACGATATTACGTGATTGACTCATGATGACCTCCAAAATGATAATTGAGACTAAGCAGAAAGGGCGTTAATCAGCGGGGGACTTAATCGAGTGGCGGCAGAATATCCACAAGCCAGTTGGCGATATCTTGCAGTTCCTCATTAATCACCTCATGACGCATGGGGTAATCATGCCAAGTTGTTGCAACGCCGCGGCTACGAAGGAAACTTTCTGCGCTTCTTCCGAGTTCGATATTGACAACATCATCCATGCGCCCATGAAGATGTAGCGTAGGAATGGTTTTAAGCGCGTCGTTGATTGCTAAAGATTCATCAAATGTAGCGCTATAGGTTGAGAGCGCCATAACGCCGGCAATAGGTTGGTCAAACGCGATAAATGCCGTATTTAAAACGACAGCACCACCTTGAGAGAAGCCCGCGAGGACGATTCTATCAAGTGAGATGCCTTTATTGACCTCATCATTGATGAGAGAGATAACATATTGGCTGGACTCATCGAGTTCTGATTGTTTGATTTCACGGGGAGACGTGAGCGCAATAATGTCATACCAAGAGGGCATCGGAAATCCATTATTAAGCGATACAGGACGAACCGGCGCTTGTGGCAAAATAAAGCGAGTGCTTGGGAGAATGCGATCTTGTAAGATCTTGGCAACGGGTAAAAAATCCTCTTTTGAGGCACCTAATCCATGAAGCCAGATAACGGCTGCATCAGCCTTTTGAATAGGATCTAAAATAATAGGGGATTCCATAAAAATTCCTTTGTCTTTTAAAGTGATCGTCATAAATCATCAAAATGTCGAAATGAGTCTGTATCGGGCGATCATTTGTAGCCCGGAGAATAATATCGTTTAGCCTAAAGACCGACGATATCCGCTGATATCAACGGCAATAAATGTATCGATGTGTAGATAAACTCTATCAGTTCTTGAGAAGAGATACGATCACGTACCGCTTATAAAGAGGCTATTTATGCATCTAGCGAAGAATCAAAACCGAGACTTTCTCCGGCATCTGCAATAAGTGCTAGCCAAGTAGGGATGACGAAGCTTGTCATGAGAGGGGCAAAATCAAGATTCGGAATCTCTTTGGGTGTAATCCAGATTGCTTCAGCGATCTCTGCTTCTGGGGTAACGTCTACTAATTCAGGTAGCAGTACAAAGAAGAGGTTCGAGCGGACAAAGTAGCCGGGCTCATTTGCCGCAGGGGCTTCATAAGTTCGAATGAAATGGGCTAGCATTGGCGGAATCATCAGGCCAACTTCTTCTTTTAACTCTCTAATAAGAGCTTCAATGGGAGTTTCACCTTCATCAATTTTGCCACCAGGAAGCATATATTTGTGTGTGTTCTCTTTTCTAACAACGAGTAATCGGCCCTTTGGATCGATAATAATGCCGGCAGCAAGAATAAAGAGTTTTTGTTCGTCAAGAGTTGTCATATTGGTCCCATTGATGCGTTGAAAGTTGGTCGAAAAAATCGTTGATAGAATTTGAAAGTTTAATTGTACGGCATTTCAGATTTGAAATAGTGCAAGATGCTTGTAAAGTGGCAAAAAAATCCGTTAAAAGTGATCAATCGCATATGTGAAATGGATGAAAACGCGGTATGATTATGAAGGTAATAGGCAACGTTAGAATGAAATAGTCAAGGCTGGCTATAATACCTAATGGTTGAATCAGGATTGAGATGATTAAATAGTATTCATGATGATTACTATTTAAGATCTAATCGATTATTTGAATCCTATAAATGAATTGATTTTATATTTTATGGGCAGATGCGCAAGGAGCAGAGATGAGTGAACTAAATTTTCAAGAAGGGTTAGTAGTTGAGAACCGCGATCATGCAATCTATTTCGAGATAAACTTCAAAAGTGAAGATTTAGAGGCGATAAAAGAAGCAATTTCTGGGTTATTGGCGCGTCAAAGATCTTATCTTACTCGCTTTGGATCTTGTGGTTTACAGGTCGTTGTCGCATTTGGGCGTGATGCTTGGACAAAGCTATCAGGCAATGCAGAGAGCGCCCCTGAGCTTGTTGACTATAGAGAACTAGGTTTTGGCATGGCAAAAGCCACGCAACGCGATATGTTTGTGCATATAAATTCTCATGAACAGAAGATTAACTTCTCTGTTGCCCAAGATTTGGTCAAGCTCTTTAAAGGACTTGTAACGATTGAAGAGGAAGTCCATGGTTTCCGCTGTTTAGAAGCACGTGACTTAAGTGGATTTGTCGATGGTACAGAAAACCCAAAAGGCTTAAAAGATCGTACAGAGGTTGCTGTCATTAATGCGGGAATTGATGCGGGTGGGAGTTATGTGATTGCCCAGAAATGGATTCACTCATTAGAGCAGATTCATCACTTTGATGCTAAAGGACAAGATGAAGTCTTTGGTCGTCATAAAGAATCTGATATTGAGATGGATGATGACGCCAAACCGATGGGTGCGCATACTGAACGTGTAGTAATTGATGAAGAGGGCGAAGAGCTTGAGATCGTTCGTCAAAGCTTACCTTATGGTTATGCAAGCGGCGAGAAAGGGTTGTATTTTATTGCTTATAGTGCAGAGTTAACCCGTTTCGAGAAGATGCTTGCCAGAATGTTCGGCGAAGAAGATGAGCATTTTGACCGCATGCTCTCATACACACATGCAGTGACAGGTAGCTATCTCTATGCACCTTCACTAGATCAATTAGAAGAAATTGGTGCGGCGTAATCGCTGAGAAGAATCAATGTAACAGCTTATCTATAAGGTGTTGTCGCATTTAAAGAAACGAATTTAAAAAAGAATCTAAAGAGAGATTAATGTGAAGATATTAATCTCTCTTTTTTTATGTCTGAGATTTTTTAAAATGAGCATCTGCTCGATGAACTCTCGCTGTATCTTATTGTTCTATATCTCAAATAAAGACTCTCTAAAGAACGGCTGATTGTCGGTAAAACGGTAATTTCCGGCATTTTCTAAAGATTAATCTGTTCAGATACTTGCCGGCATTGAATGATTACTATATAGTCACACTTCTCAAAACTACCTAACGGACGGTAGGTAAAGAGCGTTAAAGTTGTAATCGGTTTTTTTAACAGCGGGTTAGCAATTTTTAATCAAAAAAATCACGACATTTTAGGGCGCTATTCGGAGTCAAATAGCGCCTTAGAATTTCGTGAGATCCATTAAAAAATAACGAGATAAATAGAAATAGGGTTTTATGAGTGCGAAAATAGTCACAAGTAATCGTCGAGCGGTTAGTATTGCTCTCTTAATGCTGATGGCATTGTTAACAGCATTAGATTCAATGGCGATTGATATGTATCTTCCTGGAATGCCGGATATTGCGGAAGATTTAAATGTTCCTTTTGGGCGCGTACAGCAAACGCTCGCGATCTTCCTTGGGGGATTAGCGATTGGGCAGGGGATTTATGGCCCATTACTGGATCGCTTTGGGCGCCGTTTACCGCTTCTTATCGGGATCTTGATCTTCATCGGTGGATCAATCATGGGCGCAATGGCACCGACGGCTGAGTGGTTACTCGTTGCGAGATTTATCCAAGCGATCGGCGCATCGGCAGGGCTTGTAACGCCGCGAGCGATTGTGGCAGATACGTGTAACTTAAAAGAATCCGCACATGTCTTCTCACTCTTAATGCAAGCGATGATGTTAGGACCGATTTTAGCGCCGGTATTGGGCGGGATTGTGTTAGATATCGCTGATTGGCGCATGATCTTCTGGGTTATTGCTTTTGTGGGCGGTATTAGTTTTGTCTGGGCATGGAAATTAGTGCCGGATTCATTGCCGGTATCAGAGCGTGCACCTATTAATTTAGGCTACGTCTTAAAAACCTATTTCACGCAGATGAGTAACTATAACTTTATGCTCTATGCGCTCGCATCAGGCTTTGCGATGAGTGGACTTTTCCTTTATGTGAGTAGTTCGGCGTATATCTTTAGAGAACATTTCGGGCTCTCATCCTCAATGTTCAGCTACCTCTTTGCGATGAACTCTATCGGCCTTGTCGTGAGCGGAATGATCTCGAATGTATTCTTAGTTCGCGGGGTTTCTGCAAGACGACTCTTAATGATCGGGATGTTTATTCATACACTTTTCTCCGGCATTTTATTTGTCTTAACGCAACAAGCGGAGTTATCGCTCTTGTATTACACCTTCTTTATTGCGATCTCAATTTCAGCGCTGGGGCTTGTGCTTGGGAATATCACGGCGTTGACGATGAGCAATGGCGGTAAACAAGCTGGCGCAGCTTCATCAGTAATGGGTGTATTGCAATATCTATTGCCGGCAATTACAGGTTACATTGTGAGCCTCTTTGTCCAGAGCATTGCGATTTTACCGATCTCGATCGCGCTTTGTGGGCTCTTTGGCTTGGGCTTATTGCTCCTTTGCCGTAAAGAGAAGGTCGAAGTCGTTTAATCTTTTTAAGATTGAAATAGATCGAACAAAGACAAGTCAGGAGATCAGCAGTGTTGCATTGCTGATCTCTTTGTTTATCCGCCGCGTTATCTCTGCTAACTTGTGATATGCGTGAGAGGGATGGCATTAACATTGATGAGGATATTGTGCATAATAGAGATCACGTGAAACAGCGATTCAAACGATTAGCCGTAATCCGCAACGAGGGGACAACATGACAGCTTCTAAATTACAAAGTGCCGCATTAATCAGATTTGCCGAGCAAGGGTTTAATGCCACGACAATGAATGAGATTGCGAGTGATGTCGGCATTAAAAAAGCCTCTATATATGCGCATTTTCGGAATAAAGATGAGCTCTTTCTCAGTCTTATTCCGCTCATGATCGACAATGAATTGCACTATGTGAAAGCGATGATTCATGGTGGTGAGCAGGTGAAGACACAGCTCTACACTTATCTTGAGAGTATTGATAGCCGGTTTGATAGCTCGCACCATGTGCAGTTTTGGCTCCGTATTCTCTTTGCACCACCGATTCATCTTTATGATCAAGTTGTGACACCTATGCACCAGTTTATGGATGGACTCGAAGATTATATTCGGGAAGTGATTGCGGCTTCAACTTTGCAAAATTTAGAGAATGGACTCTCGGTATCGGTCATTACGTCTACCTATATGGCGATGATTGATGCTCTGCAGACAGAGCTACTGTTTGGTGGACATGCTCGATATGAGAAGCGCTTACAAGCGATTTGGCAGATGTTTGAGATGGCGATTACGGCAAAGAGTGCTTAAAGCCATTATGTAAGAAGACGATTATCAATAATTTCTGTGATAGGGAATGATCCGGTCATAAAAAAGCCACTCAAATTTTTATCTGAGTGGCTTTTTTTGAGCACTCGGGACTTAAAATGTCCCGAGAACTGGTAATTTTAAATCAAAATTACATTGCAGCTTTGAAGATGTTCTCAACGTCTGCTTGTGAACCTTGAACAGGGTTTGTTACTGAACAAACATCAAGGAGCGCATTTTTTGCAAGAAGTGGAATATCTTCTGCTTTTGCATTTAAGAGCGTGAGGTTTGCAGGGATATTGATTGTTGCAGAGAGTTCGCGGATTTTTGCGATTGCTGCATTCGCGCCATCCATATCACTCATATTTGCCACATCAAGTTTAAGGGCAACCGCAACGTCTTTAAGGCGTGCTGATGCGTTTTGCTTGTTGAAGTCTAATACGTGTGGAAGAAGCACTGCGTTACAAACACCGTGTGGAAGGTCATACATACCGCCTAACTGATGCGCCATTGCATGTACATAACCAAGTGATGCGTTGTTAAATGCCATACCTGCTAAGAATTGCGCATATGCCATGTTATCACGTGCTGTGATGTTGTCGCCTTGCTCAACTGCTGTTTGAAGGTTTTCAACAATTAACGTAATCGCTTTAAGGGCACAAGCATCTGTAATAGGATTTGCAGCTGTTGAGATATAAGCTTCAACTGAGTGCGTTAACGCATCCATTCCTGTTGCTGCTGTTAAACCTTTTGGCATGCCTTTCATTAAATGTGGATCATTTACAGAAAGAATTGGGGTTGAGTTTTTATCAACGATTGCCATTTTTACGTGACGCTCTTCATCAGTGATGATGCAGAAACGCGTCATTTCACTTGCAGTACCTGCAGTTGTGTTGATCGCAACCATTGGAAGTTGTGGGTTCTTCGTTTTGTCTAAACCTTCAAATGCACTGATGTCGTCGCCATTTGTTGCACAAAGCGCGATGCCTTTTGCACAGTCATGTGGAGAACCACCACCGAGTGAGATTACGAAGTCACAATCATTTGCTTTTAAAATCGCTAAACCATCTGCCACATTTTTAGTGGTTGGGTTAGGGTTTGTACCATCGAATACAACGGCTTCGATATTGTCTTTGTTTAAAAGCGCGATAACTTCATCAGACATTCCTGATTTAGAGAGGAAACCATCGGTAACGATGAGAGCTTTTTTAAAACCATAACCTTTAAGGGTTGCAACTGCGTCAACTAAAGCATTTTCACCAATAACGTTTACAGGTGGCATAAAGAAAGTACTACTCATAATGAAACTCCTTTTATGACAGCGATTACTCGCTGAATTTAATGAAAAAACAAAATTATGAATCTAAAATAAGTTTAGTCGGCCAACTCGTAAGATATTGAAACCGGACGTAAATAGAAATCTTTATATGTATTCATTATAGAATATTCAAGAATGATGTGACAGTGCTTTATACGACCAAAGATTGATGTCACTAGGGTTTTGGGGCGAAAAAAATGAGTATTTGAGAAGGGTTGATTAAATATTGTGCGGTTGTGTGTTTTTTTGTTCGCTCGTATCTGTTGGTGCGGGCGCTGCGCTGAGTGCAAGGTGGCGAGCACGATCTTTAGCATTCCATGCTTGAATGATAGTGGTGATATAAACGGTGAATATCGGGAAGATGGTAATGCCGGTCACGGCTAAAATCGCGGTACTAATCTTACCAACGCCGGTTATCGGAATAATGTTTGAACCCAAGGTGGTAACCGTCATAGATGCCCACCATAGGACATCATAATAACTGGTGATCTCTTTGTTAATCGGCGCCTCAAAGAGATAAAAAATGAGGGTTTGAATATAAGCAATCGAGATGAAAATTGAGAGATAGGCGATAAAGAGCCCCGTTATTTTGTTACTGATCAGTAGATTAATCAGCAAAATCAGCGCGACAACCCCGCGGATAATGGGAATAAATTTCAGCAGATAGAGCGCATCATGCGAGAGATCAACAGAATAGTGGCTGAGGAGTGAAATATAGGGGATCGAGAGCGGCACGAGTAAAAAGTAGCGCCGGAAATATTGCCATCGATTGTCTGCGACTAACATGAGCAGGACGAAATCAATTAAGAAATAGATACAGATCCAAAATTGTAATTGCGTAGGTGTCACATCAATATTGCGTTGAATATTGGGAAGATCGACAATTGTAATATCGGCAATAAAGAGGATAGAGGCAATAATCGTGAAGATATAGAGTGTTTTTCTTGCCAATAATCGAAAGTGAAAGTGCAGTTTTGTCATAAGCGATTCAATCATTAAGAGGAAAGTCATCCGGCCTCCTGCCCGATGATCTAATAATGATTATACCGATCACAGATAGATAGCGGTATTAATCCTTACGATCTTCATTGAAAGAGGTCAGGTTTAGGATGCAGTTTGCGTGATCGTGATAAGGGACGGGTAAGCAGCCTGGTGAGTATATTCAACAGATGATTAGAGTGATGCATATAGACAATGGGCAATAAGCGCGTTATATCTACAAATCACTATAACCTTAAATGGGAGGAGACAATCATGCCTAATCACACCATGGATGAACTCATAAAGTTATCGCCGAGTGCGGTAAGGACGTTGATTCGCGCGGGACAATTACGAAGACCTACTGCGGGGCTTGCACCGGGGTATGCGCAAGGTAACTTGGTGGTGTTACCGCAGAAATATGCTTATGATTTTTTACTTTTTGCGCAACGAAATCCTAAACCATGCCCTATTTTGGAAGTGAGTGATGTGGGATCTCGTGAGTTTTGTATGACGGCAAAGGGTTCCGATATTGCACGCGATATTCCGCGTTATTGTATCTATAAGGAAGGGCAACTCATCGAGACCGTAGATTCTGTAGAATCCTATTGGCGCGATGATCTCGTAAGCTTTCTTTTAGGCTGTAGTTTTAGCTTTGAAGCCCCTTTAATCGATGCGGGGATTCCGATACGTCATATTGAAGAACAGCGGAACGTGCCAATGTTTGTAACGAATATTGAGACAACGCCGGCAGGTATATTTAGCGGCCCTTTAGTGGTGAGTATGAGACCGATTCCGGCGCATCAAGTGGTTAAGGCGGTCACTATTACGAATCAATTGCCGGAGGTTCATGGCGCGCCGATTCATATTGGTGATCCTGCTTTAATCGGGATTCAAGATCTACAAAAACCAGACTTTGGCGATGCAGTAACGATTAAGCCCGGTGAAGTTCCTGTGTTTTGGGCCTGTGGTGTCACACCGCAGGCGGCTGTAATGCGCTCTAAGCCAGATTTCGTGCTGACCCATGCGCCGGGGCATATGTTTATTACGGATATAAAAAATAGCGATCTATCCTCTTAACTCCAGACAAACTCACCGCTATCACCAATCCAACGGTCGATAATCTTTTGGCTGAGTGCATTATCATCGATGATCTTATCGGCAATGCCGGTCGCTTGTTCGATAAGATCTTGATGATGGAATAGATCGGCCATTCTAAAGCGGAACTCACCTGTTTGCCTTGTCCCAAAGATATCGCCAGCGCCTCGAAGCTCGAAATCTTTCTCGGCAATTTCAAAACCATTGTTAGTTGCTTGCATGATCTCAAGGCGTTCTCTGGTCATATGGGAGAGTGGTGGCGCGTAGATCAGGAGGCAAAATGAGGCTTTCGTACCACGACCAACGCGGCCTCGTAATTGGTGCAGCTGGGATAAACCTAAACGCTCGGCATTTTCGATAATCATAATAGAGGCATTGGGAACATCCACGCCTACTTCAATCACGGTGGTTGCGACTAAAATATCGAGCTCATGCGCTTTGAATGCCGCCATGATCGATTCTTTTTCGGCGGCTTTTTGCCGGCCATGGACTAATCCGATTCTTAGATGGGGCAGTCGCTCACAGAGATCCGCATAAGTAATCTCAGCCGCTTTTGCCGGCAATACTTCAGATTCTTCAATTAAGGTACAGACCCAGTACACTTGGGTGCCTTCTTCGCATTGAGCATTGATTCGCTCGATCACTTTATCGCGTGCTTTTTCACTGACCACGGACGTTGTGATGGGAATACGATTCGGCGGATACTCATCAATCACAGAGCTTGAAAGATCTGCGTAAAGCGTCATAGCGAGCGTTCTTGGAATAGGCGTGGCTGTCATCATCAGTTGGTGGGGCGTAAAGCCTGTGGGGGCTTTCTTCTGGAGCGTTAAGCGTTGCTCAACGCCAAAGCGATGTTGCTCATCAATAATGACTAAGTTCAGCGCGGCGTACTCAACGCTCTCCTGAAACACTGCGTGTGTGCCGGCAATAATCGATACTTCACCCGCTTTAATGCGCGCATGCGCCTCACGTTTCTGTTTCTCGGTAAGTTTTCCGGTGAGGAGGATAGATTCTATACCGAGCGGTTTAAACCATTTTTCTAAGTTAATAAAGTGTTGCTCAGCGAGCAGCTCCGTGGGCGCCATAAAGACGGCTTGGAATCCGGCTTTAGCGGCGTGAATCAGCGCAGAGGCGGCGACAACTGTTTTACCAGAACCCACATCTCCTTGCACAAGGCGCATCATGGGCGCTTGGGATTGAATATCGTTTTCGATCTCAGATACGACGCGGCTCTGCGCGCCTGTCATGGTGAAGGGCAGGTTATTTCGGAAATCTTGGAGCGCAGTCTCATCTAAATGAATAGGATGCGCTTTTTCACGATTAAAGTGTTCTCGGGATTTTTTAAGCGCCACTTGGTGCGCTACGATCTCTTCGAGTGCGAGGGTTTGTTGGACGGGATATTGCTTTTTTTCAAGACGTTCAATATTCACATCCGTAGGTGGTTTATGGAGGAAGTAGAGCGCATCTTTGAGATTTACATCGCTCGATTCCAGATATGCCGGGAAATGCTCCTCTTTTAACTCGGTTAAAAGATTATCGATAAATCCTTGCATCTGCCGTTGGGTAATGCCGGCAGTGAGCGAGTAGATGGGCGTCATGCGCTCTTCGAGTTCGCTCTCTTTATCGAGGAAGTTTAAGACTTCAGGATGGCTCATTTCAAGACGATTCATCCCGTAACGAACTTCGCCATAGCAACGAAGCGTTTTGAGTGCATCGAAGCGTTTAATCATATTGGTGTAGAAGTTAAAGAACCGTACAGCCATCACGCCACTCTCATCTTTCAGCCAAACAACGAGGGTCGGTCTTTTGCCGTGGGTCATCTCTTTTTTAAAGATCTCGCCTTCAATAATCGCGATTTGCGAAGGTTGAACTTCTGCAATGGGGGTAATGCGGGTGCGATCTTGATATCTAAAAGGCAGATGAAATAAGAGATCGAGATAGGTTTTTATCCCGATTTTTTCAAGGGTTTCAGCCGTTTTAGGACCGATACCTTTTAGTTTAGTAATAGGTTTATCTTTTAAAGTTTCCACGTCTTCTCAATATAAAATGAATTGATTACGATGATGAGGCTTAATTTTGCCATGTTTTGAGGAGATTGCGAACTCTTTACTAGCTCCTAACCAAATTTTAGGCTAAAAAGTAGAGAGCAGGGAAATGTGGAAGATGCCTAGGAGCAATGCATGATTGAACAGAATAATATCTCATTTTGGGTGAAGTCCTTAGCCGCAATTGAGAGCCCATTGCTCTCTTTAGCGGGAGCGCAATCTTTACCGCCTCACCCAACTTTTGATATCGCAATTGTTGGAGGAGGATTAACAGGGCTGTGGCTTGCTTATTACCTACAACAAGCAGAGCCGGATCTTTCGATCGCCATTTTTGAAAAAGAACAGGTCGGTTTTGGTGCCTCAGGTCGTAATGGTGGATGGCTTTCCCGGGAAGTCCCGATTGAGGTGAAACCGCTTTTAAAACGCGCGGGTATTACTGAGATGGATATTGCAGCGCTTTATGATGCGATGGAAGAGGCTGTCTCAGAAGTCATTCGAGTGACCGAAACAGAGGGCATTGAGTGCGATATCGCGATAGGTGGCGTCTTGACGATTGCGACTAATCCGGCGCAGCAAGCGCGGTTATCTGCTGATGAGTTACGAATGAGCGAATCTCTACTTTCAAAAGCGGCGGTACGTTCACGGATTAATATTCCGAGCGCCATTGCCGGACATTATGATGCTGTGGGGGCAAGAATCCATCCCTTAAAGCTCCTTTTAGGATTAAAGCAATTACTATTAGCACGCGGTATTAAGATCTATGAGCATCGAAAAGTTTCATCGATCTCTTCTGGCGCGTTGATGGTCTGGGAAGGGATTGATGAGATAGAGGTTTATGCGAGCAAGATTGTGAGTTGCACAGAAGCCTATAGCCAACCGTTATTGCGTAATAGAAAGGTGATTCCGGTTAATTCTTCGATTATCGTGACTGAAGTGATAAGCGCGGCTCGTTGGGAAAAAATCGGCTGGGAACAATGTGAGCTTTTAGCAGACGATGCTCATCTCTTTTTCTATGCCCAAAGAACCTTTGATGATCGGATATTGATTGGTGGCCGCGGCTCACCTTATCAGTTTGGGGGAAAAGATGCCGGCAATGGGACGTTGGATCCAAAGACGCAGGCACAATTATTAGCGCGTCTTCATGCGTTATTCCCGTGGGAGGATTTTCGGATTGAATATGCCTGGCGAGGATCTATCGGCGTCACGCGAGATTGGTGCGCGACCGTTACTTATGATGCTTTATCCGGCTTGGGGCAGATCTTTGGATTTGTTGGAAGTGGCGTTACAACGACAAATCTCGCGGCTAGAACAATGGCTGATCGCCTCTTAGGCAGACGTAGCACATTCACAAAATTACCTTGGAATGATCATGACAGCCCTTGTTGGGAGCCAGAACCGCTCCGCTGGATTGCTATCCAGAGCATGTATCAATTGTTAGGATATGCCGATTCTCTCGAAATGAAACGCCAATTAACAGATACGGCTTATATTGCAAAACTGACTTATAAAATTTGTGGACAGGGATATTAAAACGCTAGAGAAAATAATGAATAGAGATCAAAATTATTTTTGTTTTTTTGTTTTTTTGTGGGATGTTCAATTGTAAATATATTATCTGAGAGTAAAGAACCTTTAGAAGTTGTTTTTATTAAAAATTTGGCAGATATTTCATGGTTTTTTTTGAAAATTTTTATCATAAAACGTCATTTTAAATGGTAAATATACCTCTCGTATGTGTATTTTTTATGCATTTATTGAGGTTTTTATCATAGAGTTAAAGCACTTTTTTTGTGTGTTTTTTAGGTGGGAAGCCTGTATTTTACATGCTACTCAACGATGCGATAATTGCTTTGAATCAGCGGGGATTGACGTAAAGTAAACAGCTTGCTTTTGGAATAATTGTATGGATATACTGAATTTCCTCTCCACAAAAGAGGGGATTAAATGTGTTAGAGATAACCCTCAAATAGACACAGATAAAAATAAAAAAAATCAACGAAGATAATAACACCCTATAACAAAGAAGCACTTCAGAAGTAGCGTAAAAGTAACACCCAAAAGTACCAAAGAGTACTAAAAATATTTACAAAAAATAATAATATAAAAACCAAACAGGATGGAAGGGGGGCGCAGCATGAGTTGTTGTGACAATAGTAAGTTGCAGAGTGATGAAGTCTATATCAAAAGAGACAAACCATTACCGAGCTTAGCAGTTGCATTAGTACCGATCATCTCAATGGTCGTATTACTTTTCTTTGGTATATTTTGGTTTGGTGCAGAGCCGCATATTCCAATTTTATTAAGTGCTGTCATTGCCGGTGGTGTTGCTATCTATCTTGGCTATACATGGGCTGAGATTGAGAAGGGAATCACCGCAGGAGTCGCACTCTCTGTTCAAGCATTATTAATTTTAATTATCTTAGGAACGTTGATCGCAACATGGCTCGCCGGCGGTATTGTGCCTACCATGATCTACTATGGCCTTAAGATTCTTTCACCAGAATGGTTCTTGCCATTAGCTGTAATTATCACCAGTGGCGTTTCCTTAACAGCAGGTAACGCATGGACAGCAGCAGGAACGGTGGGAATTGCCGTAATGGGCGTAGGTGTTGTCTTAGGTTATAACCCCGCAATGGTAGCAGGAGCGGTAATTTCAGGGGCTTACTTTGGTGATAAAATCTCCCCGCTTTCTGAAACAACGAATATGGCGCCAGGTATTATTGGGGTAAACCTCTTTGAACACATCCGTTACATGATGTATACAACGATCCCTTCATGGCTTATTACGGTGGCACTCTTCTTTATCTTAGGGATCTTCTTTAAAGCAGAAGTCGGAAACCTTTCAGATATCGAAATGCTCCAGTCGCAGTTAGATGAAATCTTCACGATTAGCCCTTGGTTGATCTTAGTACCGGCGACCGTTTTAACCTTAATTATGTTTAAAGTGCCGGCAATTCCGGGACTCATTATTGGATCACTCTTGGGGGCAATCGTTGCGATTGTCGTGCAGGGCGAAACTATTCCCGCAATGCTCAATATGATGATCGTGGGCTTTGAGAAAGATACGGGCAATGAAATGATTGATTACCTCCTCAATAACGGAGGCTTAGAATCAATGATGCCAACAGTAAGTCTTGTTATGTTAGCGATGAGCCTTGGGGGGATTTTAGAACTCACAGGTGCGCTTGAGACAATCGTGAATCGTCTCCTTCGCTTCGCTCGCTCAACAGGAAGTCTTATTGCAACAACGGCTGCTTCATCAATCACGGCAAACATTATTGCGTGTGACCAGTACTTATCAATTCTTTTACCAGGACGGATGTATGTTCAAGCGTATAAAGATCAAGGCTTAGAATTAAAGAACCTTTCACGTACGGTGGAAGATGCCGGAACGATGACATCATCATTAGTTCCTTGGAATACTTGCGGTGCCTTCATGGCATCAACTCTTGGGGTAGCAACCATCGAATATGCACCTTATGTATTCCTTGGCATTATTAGCCCCATTATTGCAGTGATCTACGGTTATACCGGCTTCAAGATTGCACGAGTACCAAAATCTGAACAGGATGATGAAGTGCTCGATATTACAACCTCAGGCTCAATCTTGATTGATGCAAACCCCGCGCTCACAGTGGAAGATATGCATCAACACAAAGTTTAGTCAGTGCAGTTGTAACAGCAGACAGAATCACTCAGCAGCAAACCAGTTTAACGAATCGAAATTATCAATAAACTCTAAATAATCTAAAAATCTGAATTACAGATACAGATGAATTTAACAAAGCGCAACGGAGAAGTAAGGAGACTAGAGCCGACCCGAAGGGCGAAGAAAAAATTGAGATGTAATGAAGTTGTAAGAAAGAATAAAGAAAGAAAATCGCTACATGCAAATAGAGGACTTGGCAGGGATACGATAGGAAGTGCCTTGCGAGCCACTCAAGTAGCTATAAATTTATGAAAAAATTATTAAAATAATTGTCGATACAAAAAACACAAAGGAAACGTTTTATGAGTAACAAGAATACGGAAGTTAGAGAGTTTATTGGTAAAGTACTTGGTTTAATCGAAAAAGAGACAGTAACAAAAGAAGATGCTGCATGGGTTACTGCACAAACGATTGAAGGATTCCGCGAAAATGTAAACCCAGGATTCTTAGAATACCGTAAAACCGTTACAGAAGATCAAGGCTTCGCAGCTGTAGAATGGTCTGATGGCGGTAACACATTTACAGATATTAATGGCAACACATACATTGACTGCTTAGGCGGATACGGAATCTATAACGTTGGTCACCGTCATCCTAAAGTTGTTAAAGCGGTAAAAGATCAATTACAACATCAAGCGCTTCACAGCCAAGATTTACTTGATCCATTACGTGCAATGCTTGCAAAAGCATTAGCAGCAATCGCACCTGGCGATCTTAAATACTCATTCTTCACAAACTCAGGAACTGAGAGTGTGGAAGCAGCGCTTAAAATTGCAAAACTTTACGCGTACAAAAACACAGGCGCAACGACCTTCATCTCAACAGTAGGCGCGTTCCATGGTAAGAGCTTAGGTTCACTTTCAGGAACAGCACGTGGTGCATTCCGTAAGCCATTCATGCCACTCGCACAAGGTTTCAGACACGTTCAATACGGCGACATCGACATGATGCGTAAAACGTTTGAAGCATGTGCAGCAGTAGAAGAGAACGTTGCAGCAGTGATCCTTGAGCCAATCCAAGGTGAGGGCGGAATCATTATTCCTCCTAAAGGTTACCTCAAAGCGGTTCGTGAGCTTTGTGATGAGTTCAACGCAATCTTAATCTTCGACGAAGTACAAACAGGGATGGGCCGTGCCGGTGCAATGTTCGCATGTGAGCTTGAAGGCGTTGTTCCAGACATCATGTGTTTAGCAAAAGCATTCGGTGGTGGTGTTATGCCAATCGGTGCAGTAATTGCTTCTGAAAAAGTCTTCGCACCAATGTTTGATAACCCATTCATGCACACAACAACGTTTGGTGGTAACCCATTAGCGTGTGCTGCAGCACTTGCAACAATCGACGTTCTTTTAGAAGAGAACTTACCAGCACGTGCAGCTGAAGTGGGCGAATACTTCTTAAACGGTCTTCGTGAAGCAGCAAAAGGACATGAAGATTTAGTGATGGAAATTCGTGGTCAAGGTCTTATGATCGGTATCGAATTCCATAAAGATGAGATTGGTTATGAAGCATCAAAAGGAATCTTCGAGAAAGGCATCGTTGTTGCGGGTACTTTAATCAACTCAAAAACAATTCGTATCGAGCCACCATTGACAATTTCTTATGAAGAAGTTGATTATGTTCTCAAATCATTTAAAGAAGTTTTAGAAAACCTATAATTAGTATGGGAAATCGAGTAAGCTGATTGGGTATGCTCAGAAATCATTTTGAGCATATTCAGTTTATTCTTAAGGGTCTAATGTAAATTTAAACAGATACCAAAAAAATACTAATAACAAACAATAAGAATTAACAAGTATATCAATTACGACTAATTACCGATAAAGGGAGAGAAAATGGTCAAAGAATTATTAAACTATATTAATGGTGAGTGGGTTCAACCCGACTCAGGTAAAGAAAATATTGTTCTTAATCCTGCAAATCAGGAAGTGATTGGAAAAGGCTTCCACTCTTCAAAAGCACAAACTGAAGCGGCAATTAAAGTTGCAAAAGAGAACTTTGACAGTGGTGTTTGGGCAGATCTATCTACGAGAGAAAGAGCAGATGTTCTTTTTGAAATCGCAGATAAAATCGATGAGCGAGCAGAAGAGCTTGCAACCTTAGACACAATGGACAACGGTAAAATCTTAGCAGAAGCGCAAGGTGACGTAGCAGATGCTGCTTCAACTTTCCGTTACTACGCAGGATTAATCCGTGGTACACAAGGGGAAGTATTCAATGCTTCTGAAGATTATCAATCAATGATCGTTCGTGAACCTGCGGGCGTAACAGGATTAATCGTTCCTTGGAACTACCCATTGTTAATGAGTGTTTGGAAAATTGCACCAGCACTTGCTGCGGGTAACTCAATTGTCTTCAAACCAGCAGAATTAACGCCACTTTCATGTATGGTACTTTTCGAAATCCTCGACAGCGTTGAAGGACTTCCAAAAGGCACTATTAACATGATCATGGGTGAAGGTGCTGTTGTAGGTCAAACAATCTCTGAGAGCGATGATGTTGATTTAGTGTCATTTACCGGTAGTACAGCGGTTGGTAAAAAAATCATGAAAGCATCTGCAGAGGGTAACCTCAAGCGTGTATCACTTGAGTTAGGCGGAAAATCTCCTAACGTGATCTTCGCAGATACAGATTTAGATTTAGCAGTAGATTACGGTCTATTTGGAATCTTCTACGGAACAGGTCAAGTATGTTCTGCAGGAAGCCGTATCTTAGTTGAAGAATCAATCTATGATGATTATGTGAAGCTTCTTGTTGAGAAAGCAGAAAAAATCAAAGTAGGACCAGGTTTAGACCCAACATCAAACATGGGCCCAATTGTTTCAGAGATCCAAATGCAACGCGTTCTTGAGTATATCGAGATCGGTAAAGCAGAAGGCGCTAAAGTTGCAACAGGCGGCGTTCGCTTAACAGAAGGCGAGCTTGCAAATGGATTCTTCATCGCACCAACAATCTTCGTTGATGTAAACAATGATATGCGTATCGTGCAAGAAGAGATCTTCGGACCGGTTGTTACCGTTCAGAAGTTCAAAACTGAAGAAGAAGCAATCGAACTTGCAAACTCTACACGTTACGGTTTAGCAGGCGCAGTATTCTCGAAAGATGGTTCAAGAGCAATGCGTGTGATTAAGAAAATTCGTTCAGGAATTACCTGGATCAATGACTATCACCCAACATTCATCGAAGCACCATGGGGTGGATTCAAGCAGAGCGGTATCGGTCACAGCTTAGGAACTTACGGTCTAGAAGACTTCCAGGCAGTAAAACAGATCAACGTTCGCTTAAAACCAGAATCACCAGGTTGGTTCCCACAATAAGTAGTGTGAAGCACAACATAACATTCAAAGAGCATCCCATTGGGGTGCTTTTTTTGTGGGTATATAAAAGAGAAAATGAGGGGCTATTTATTGTAATGAATCGCTTTATCAATGAGGGCGCTTTTAAGTATTGGAACGATGATTGCAATAAGCGTAACGCCTCTTTCTGTAAGTCTATATTTTATGTCGTTTAAGGGTTAGAGATTTTCTTCTTAAAAGGGATTTTAAAGACCACAAAAAAAGCGAGGAGCTCATGGCTTCTCGCTTTTGTCTTACGATGTTGCTTTAATCTTTATCGTGCCAAGGATTGCTTGGCGTGGAGGATTAAAGGTTACCGATTGAGAGGTATTTTGTTTCGAGGTAAGGTTGGATACCTTCGATACCGCCTTCGCTACCGATTCCGCTCTCTTTCATACCACCAAATGGTGCTTGTGCTGTACTTGGTAAACCGTCGTTCCAGCCAAGGATACCGAAGTTAAGATTTTCTTGGAAGAAGATCCCATCTTTGTAGTTATCCGTGAAGAAGTATGCCGCTAAACCAAACGGTGTGTTGTTTGCGATTTCAACTGCTTCTTCAAGCGTTTTGAATGATACGATCGGAGCAACAGGACCAAAGGTCTCTTCTTGCATGATGTTCATGTCGTGCGTAACATTACCAAGAACGGTTGGGTTGATGAAGAAGAAGCCTTTCTCAACGCTGTGGTTTGTTGTACCACCCGCTAATACTGTTGCGCCTTTTGCTTTAGCATCTTCGATCTGCTCAACGATTTTGTCGAATCCTTTTTTGTTGATGACAGGACCTACTTCAACGCCTGCATCCATACCGTTACCCACTTTAAGTGCGCTTGCCGCAGCTGCGAACTTCGTGCTGAACTCTTCAAGTACGCTTTCATGTACTAAGAAGCGGTTCGCACATACGCATGTTTGGCCTGCGTTACGGAATTTAGAAGCAAGTGCTTGTGTTACTGCAAAGTCGATATCCGCATCAGCACAGATGATGAATGGTGCATGACCACCGAGTTCCATTGAAACGCCTTTTACAGTTTCAGCGCTTTGTTGAATAAGGAGCTTACCAACAGGTGTTGAACCCGTGAAGGTGATTTTACGAACGTAGTCGCTACCCGTGAAGAGAGGACCAATTTCAGAACCTTTACCATTCACGATCTGTACAACGTCTTTAGGAATCCCTGCTTCATGCGCAAGTTCTACTAAACGAATCATTGTTAATGGTGTATCTTCCGCAGGTTTTACGATGAAAGTACAGCCGGCAGCGAGTGCTGGACCTGCTTTACGAGTCATCATTGCCGCAGGGAAGTTCCATGGCGTAATTGCTGCCACTAAACCAATACCTTGTTGTGTAACCATTAAGCGCTTGTTAGTACCTGTTGCAGGAATTGTACGACCGTAAAGGCGTTTTGCTTCTTCTGCATACCAAGTTAAGTAGCTCGCAGTATAAGCAGCTTCACCGAGCGATTCAGGAAGTGGTTTACCATTTTCCTTTGTCATAATCTCTGCAAGTTCTTCTTTATTTGCAAGGATGAGTTCAGCCCATTTTGTTAAGAGTGCTGCACGCTCATATGCACTTGTTTTAGAGAAGGTCTTGAATGCTTCATGACCTGCTTTAAGTTTTGCATTTACAGATGCTGCGCTATCAGCTGGAACGTTTGCAATAACTTCACCAGTTGCAGGGTTTGTGACAATAATTTGTTCGCTCATTAATATCTCCTTTAATGAATTTATGAATTTTTGCTATTTTGAAGCATCCCTAGCTTATCGCGATAAATCACGATAATTAAAATGCTATTAGATCCGACAATCAGGGATTTTCCCTATCCCCCTATCATAAAAGAAAGTGCCGTAAAAAGGTAGCAAGATAGTTGGAAAGACGTGAAAATTATCAAGGGAGATTCCCTGATTTTTTCAGGCTCTTTATAGGTATTTGATTTATCGTATGTTGCATGCAATTAATAGCATCTTTTCGGGTTTCATTCAAATAAGGGGAACAGAAATGCCGGCAAAAGATCTTCAATGATTGAGGCAATTGTGTGGTATTCGTGGGGGTATTTCTCACTTATGGTCGGTGTTGTCCGTTATTTTTAGAATGTTTCCGGCAGTGGGTTTTTGTCGACTTTCAAAGAAATGGTGTAATTGTGCTATGGTTTAGGATAGTAAGTATTTGAAATAATGGAGGATCAAGAATGACTATAGACTTTATATTCAAAAAAACGCTATTGATGAGAACACGATTTAAACATTGGGTGCTGATGGCTAGCTTGGCACTGTTTGTAGGAGGATCTATGAGTTTTGCTCAAAATAGTGCAGCGCTTCATGAGGCGGTCAACAGAAAAGATAGCGCAGGTTTAAGTGCGCTCTTACAAGAAGGTGCAGTGATTGATGCACGGGATCATCAAGCAAGAACGGCCCTCATGCTGGCGACGCAGCAAAATGATGCCATGAGTGCCAAGATTTTGATAGAAGCGGGCGCAGACGTTAATGCCAAAAACAATATTAAAGATACACCTTATCTTCTAGCTGGCGCACAAGGTTATAACGAAATTTTGAAGATGACGTTAAGTCATGGCGCGAATATTCAAGATACTAATCGTTATGGGGGTACAGCGATTATCCCTGCAGCCGAAAAGGGGCATTTAGAAACAGTCAAAATCCTTTTAGCGGCAGGATTAAATCCGAATCATGTGAATGATCTTGGCTGGACGGCGCTCATGGAAGCCGTGCTTCTCGGTAATGGCTCTCAAAAGTATGTGGATATTGTGGCGCTATTAATGAAAGGAGGCGCTGATCCGAATATTGCAGATAGAAAGGGCAATACACCGCTTTTTTACGCGAAAGAACGTGGCAATCGCGCGATGATAAAGCTCCTAACGGATAATGGCGGACAGTAGAATGTCGGATTTCGAAGAGAAATAACTGTCTTTTAATGTAAAGATCATTCAATTAAGATTGTAAAATTAAGGGGTCTCTTGATGAGATCCCTTTTTTATTGGGGTAAAAAACGGCATAATTAGGCATGTAACAGAAGGATTTTCGTAGCCTGTGATAAAGCATATGCTGTACAGGTGATGGGTGAGATTGATTAAGATAACGATAGAGAGAGAATTATGCGTTGGGAAAATGAGCGCCGTAGCAATAATATTGAAGATCGCCGTGGACAAGGGCATCAGACACGTAATCGTGGACAGCGTGGTGCAGGATTACCGATTCCTTTGAAGGGAAAGGGTGGCTTGGCAATATTAGTATTAGTGTTGGCAGCGGGTTATTTTGGTTTTGATTTAACGCCCATCCTCAATGGCGAAATGCCGCTTGGCGCACAACAAACAGAGGAACGCCGTGAGTATGTTGCGTCTCCTGCGGAAAGGGAGATGGCGGACTTCACCTCGGTTGCGCTCGCAAAGACAGAAGAACTTTGGATTGCGCGCTTTAAAGAGAATGGCCTAAAGTACCGCGAGCCGACGCTCGTAATTTATAACGGCGCTACAAGTACCGCATGTGGTTATGGGCAATCAGCAATGGGACCTTTTTATTGCCCTGCTGATGAGAAAGTCTATCTCGATTTAAGCTTCTACCAAGATATGAAGAAAAACCTCGGGGGCGGTGGTGATTTTGCACAGGGTTACGTCATTGCCCATGAAGTCGGGCATCATGTACAGCATCTTTTAGGGATCTCTACCAAGATGCGTGAAGCGCAAGCTGGCGCTTCTAAGAAGGAAGCGAACAAGCTCTCTGTGAAACTTGAGCTTCAAGCGGATTGCTTTGCCGGCATTTGGGGACGCAGTATTCAGGATCAAAATCTGTTAGATATCAATGATCTTGAAGAAGCAATGAATACTGCAGCCGCCATTGGGGATGACCGCTTACAGAAGCAATCACAAGGTGTTGTGGTGCCAGATAGCTTTACGCATGGTTCTTCTAAAGAGCGTCAAAAGTGGTTTATGCGTGGCTTTAACACAGGTTCTATTAATGCTTGTAATACCTTTGCTGCCTATTAAGGAATAATATTTATCCGTAGACAAAGGGTGTTTAATTGTCCTGCAGATGAAATAAACGGCAAGAGAGTGTTAGTATCAATAGCAGTGATAGAAAGAGATAAACACGATCTGCTCCTAAACCCCTTTTATAAAAGTGTAATAGCGGTTTAGGAGAGATTAATAAGAATAAAATACGTTACAATTCAGGAGTAAGATGAATATGCGTCGCCATTTTAAAAAAGGTCTTTTGCTCTCTGGAGCCGCTGTTTTGTTAGCGGCTTGTCAGCCTCATGGCCCAGAGCTTGAAGTATTACAGAAACTTAGAGATGTAGATTCTGGCATTGAGATTACCAATAGCCGCATTAAATCGGTCACTGAGATTAACGATACAGTGTCACTTTATGATATCGAAGGAATGTTTAAATATCGTGATGGGCGTTATCAATATTTGACGAATCTTGGCAATATCGAGATTTACACCCCGTTAAATGGTGAGGAAGCAAATCCTTTTAATGCTACGGTTATGGCAAGTGCAGAAGGTAAAACATGGGATATTGTTCGGGAAACGTTACCGACATTTACCGGACCGGTTACAGAAAAACCTACGGCAGAAAATGTTAATCTGATCACGTATGAAACGCTCTTTAAGGGGAGCGAAGAGTATCAGCCGGGATTCTTTAAACGAGAAGATGGGGTGATTTTTGCGCTGAATGATAAAGCCCTCGATAAGTCGGTAAAAACGTTAGTTAAAGGGTATGAGTCTCACTTAAAAGAGAATTTGGAGCTGGATAAGCAGCTAATTAAAACAGAGAGTGATCTTCAAGCGCTACAAGAAAAGATTGAAAAAGAGACTCGCAAAGATCTCGCTAAAGAGGGATTAAAAGGTGAAGCGCTTGAGCTAAAACTATTTGAGACATTAACACAAACCCTCGCTGCAAATGAGCGTTATCAAGTGTTACTCGCTAAAGTCCAAACAGAGCAAGCAGAGATCAAGTTGTTGCATAGTAAAATGCCGGCACTTTGGGCTGTGGAAGCTTGTTATGAGACGAATTATCGCTTCTATGGCCGACTCTGTAACCAGATTACGGGGGCTAATAGAAGTTATCTTCCAGAAATTCGTTATCAGAATCGTCCTGATGCAGATCTAAAACTGATCAAATAATAGCGGAAGAATCCTCGCACGGAGATACTCGTAACGAGCAGGGATTAAAAAAGTGAAACCATTGATTTGTGGCTAAACGTTTTTCGATATTATTCTTTAAATAGAAACCTCGGACCTTTAAATGCCGGGGTTTCTTGTTATTTCTCTAGAAAGAAAGGCTACCTTTGTCGTAAATAAGCCTTATAATAGAGGCGATATCCATGCGATGATATTCACATGATTATATTCAATTAATTTCAAATATTAAGGTATTCAGGCAATGTCAATAGAAGCAGTCCAAGCGCTTGCAAAAGATGATTTCTCTGCAGTTAACCAAAAGATTTTAACGGCGCTCTATTCAGAAGTCGTATTAATCAATCAAGTGGGACAATATATTGTCTCCTCCGGTGGTAAACGTTTAAGACCGCTGATTACATTACTTGCCGCAAGAGCTGCAGGATATGAGGGTGAAGGTCATATCACGGCTGCGACTTTAATTGAATTTATCCATACAGCAACGCTCCTGCATGATGATGTCGTGGATCACTCAGATATGCGCCGTGGACGTGAAACAGCGAATGAGCTTTGGGGTAATGAAGCGGCGGTTTTAGTCGGGGACTTTATCTACACAAGATCTTTCCAAATGATGGTGAGCCTTCAATCGATGCCGATTATGAACATTCTCTCTGACGCAACGAACATCATTGCAGAAGGTGAAGTGATGCAGCTGATGAATATCGGTGATCCTGATACCACAGAAGAGAACTACATGAACGTGATCTACTCGAAGACCGCAAAACTCTTCGAAGCATCAGGCGCTGTTGCCGGCATTTTAACCCGTGAAGCGGGTGGTGCAGATTACGAGAAAGCGCTCTCTACGTACGGAATGTACTTAGGAACGGCCTTCCAACTTGTTGATGATATCTTAGATTACACAGCGTCAGCAGAAGAGATGGGAAAAAACACCGGCGATGATTTGGCAGAAGGTAAGCCAACATTACCACTTATCTATGCGATGAAAGCAGGAACAGCAATTGATGCGGCGCTTATTAAAGATGCGTTAGTGAATGCTGATATCTCAAAGCTTGATTCGATCTTAGAAGTTGTAGCACGTACGAAGTCACTCGATTACACGCATGAAGTGGCGGTTAAGCAAGCAGAACTTGCGATTGAAGCACTTTCTCCGCTACCAGAATCCCCTTATAAAGAGGCGCTTAAAACACTTGCGAACTATGCGGTAATCCGTAAGTTTTAAGTTGTGATACGTTAAAAAGAGGTGGCACAATAGATCACCTCAATGAACGAGCGCAAAGAGGATGGGAAACCATCCTCTTTTTTATTGTCTCATTTTAGGGAGAAGGGAGAGAACTCATCGATAATGTGCGGTAATGGGCATGGCATTTTCTCTATTATGGAAATTTATGCGGTTTGATCGATTTAAATATTCCTTTTTATATAGAATCAGTTATAAATGTAGCTAGAAATAATCTGTAAAATATTAATGCGCTTAAGGGGTCACGATAAGACCGGGATTAAGTCGTCATGAAAGGATTGTTTATGCGCATCATCGCGCATCAATATCGGAATTTCATAAGAATGCATAATAGGATCATTATCAATTTAGGAGAGAGACATTATGGGTAGATCAAGACGCCGAACCGAGAAGTGGTTTAATCGCCTTTTATGGTTAATTGCGATCATTTTTGCGGCATTTTTGATTGGGCTTGGTGGCAAAATTATCGGGGATCTTCCGTTAATGAGTCAGCCGCTCTCTTTAGAGTCATTCTATGAAGAGCCACTCTACTCAGAGACCAAAGCGATTATTCAAGAGAAGAATGATACGCGAAATGCCTTAGCTATAGAAGGTGAGAAGATCTATGAAGCGCGAGAGTTAGCGAAAGCGACGTATCAAAATGAACGAGATGTCTTTGAAAACTGGCTTAAAACAAGAGAAGCCACATTAGACCCTGCGCGAGATAAGGCGTTAATTTCTCGCACAGCACATCTTGAGGCTTTGAAAGAAAAGCTCTCCTTAATGGAAACTGCCTATTCAGAAAATCGTCAGGCACAGCAAGCGCTCAGCGTTGCAGAGCAAGGGGCGTGGCAGCAGATCAATAAAATGGAGAGCAATGGTTATACGCAATATTATAAGGCGTTAGAAAAGCAGCAATTAACAGAGTTTTTAATTCGACTCGCCTTAACGTTACCACTATTGCTGATTGCGGCATGGCTCTTTGCAAAGCGTCGCCATGGAAAGTATTGGCCCTTTAGTTGGGGATTTATCTTCTTTGCGCTCTTTGCTTTCTTCTTTGAACTCGTCCCTTATTTACCAAGTTATGGGGGGTATGTCCGTTTTGGTGTCGGTATTATCGGAACCTTTGCGGGAGGATTCTACGCGATTCGCGGCTTTAATCGTTATCGTGCAAAGCAACAAGCAGAGGAAGCGGCAAGTGATACCGATCGTCGGAAAACGCTTAATTATAGTTTTGTCTTACAGCGCATTGATAAATCGCTCTGTCCTTCGTGTGAGCGAGGGATTAATTATCGTGATCCTTCCATTGATTTCTGCCCGCATTGCGGCATTACGCTCTTTAAGCGATGTAATCATTGTCATGTTCGCAAGAATGCCTTTTTAAATTTCTGTACGAATTGCGGTACCAAAGAGGATAATGGCGTTGTGAATGAATAAAATATTGATACGTTAACGATCTTATTAAAATGTAACGATTTTTGATGAGGTATCGCTTGATAACGGGCGAATAGTACCGATGATTGTATCAAATAGATGCCGCCATGAAAGTATTCATAGAAGTATCCATGAAAGCATCGAAAGAAGTAGTACCTAGAGAAGCAATATCTAGCGCAGCATAGTAAACATCCACCTGAGATAATCGCTCGAATGAGCAGAGGTTTTAATGAGTACAGCAGTAAACACAGAACACAAAGGAACGCGCCATAAAGAGTATGCGCTCTTGCTCGCTATTGTCGTGATCGGTTTCGATCTCTATTTTGGCGCAACACAATCCACCGCTTTTCTATTAGTGATTAACCTTATTTCGCTCGTGGCGATTCTTTACAGCGCCTTTAGTGTTGTTCGACATGCCGATATCTTTGCCCATCGATTAGGCGAACCTTATGGGTCATTAATCCTCAGTCTTTCGGTGGTCATTTTAGAGGTTAGTTTGATCACGGCGGTGATGTCTTCTAGCAGTGGTGTCGGTGCCGATGGTATCGATCCCTATGCCACGTTAATGCGCGATACGCTCTATTCACTCATTATGTTGGTTCTGAGTGGATTTGTGGGAATCTCGCTCATTATTGGTGGACGTAAGTTTAAAACACAACATGTTAATCTTGCGGGTGTAACGCAATATACTACTGCGATTATTCCGCTTGTATTGGTTGTGCTGATTATTCCTAGCTTTATTGATGGCGATTATTCACAAGGGCAGTTGATCTTTGTGGCGATCTTATCGGCGGTGCTTTACGCTGTATTCCTGATTATTCAGACAAAAACGCATCAGAGCCTCTTTATTTACGAGCATGAAGACCAAGATGAAGAGCATCATGGTATTCCTTCTGCGCACTCGAATCTCTGGCATGGAGTTTGGCTAGTCATTCACTTGGTATCGGTGGTTGCGATTACTAAAGTCGATTCAACACCACTTGAAACGTTACTCTCAAACCTCAATGCGCCTAAAGCGCTCACAGGGTTGATCGTCGCGATCTTGATCTTTGCACCTGAGGGCTTAGGGGCGATTCGTTCGGTCTTAAATAATAACCTACAGCGTTCAGTCAATATGTACTTCGGCTCGGTGCTTGCAACAATCTCACTGACGGTTCCGGCAGTGGTATTGATCTCGATTCTTACAGGGCATCAAATTGAGTTAGGCTTGCCCTTAACAGATGTCATTCTCCTCTTTGGGCTCTTCTTACTCTGCCAAGCAACCTTTGATAGTGGACGTACGAATCAGATGGATGGTGTTGCGCACTTAGTGATCTTTGGCGCGTATTTAATGCTGATGCTTGGGGGTTAGTAAAAGCCCAAAAAAATAAGACGATCATCAAGATCGCCTGACTGTTTTATTGAATAACTATCTATCTTATTAGTCTACTGATGAGATACAAAAATACCCTCGAAAAGCCGTGCGGAATGCGCCTCACTTTTCGGGGGTATTTTGCATTTAGGCATTAAAACTAAAACCCAAAGCCGCCCATAATCATGGGAATCGTGATGATAGAAAGTAGCGTGCTCCAGGTAATCATAGATGCCATTGCATCAGAATCCCCGCCCATCTGTCTCGAAAGAATATAAGCATTGCCGGCAGAGGGCATTGTGGCGAAGAGAAGGGCAACGCCTGCAGGTAATCCGGTAATGTTAAAGAGCGATAAGAAGAGGATCGTGAGGAGTGGCGTAATGAGGAGTTTTAAAAATAACGCTAAGCACACACCACTGGTTTTTTGACGATCCATGACAAGAATCAGCCCCGCACCCACAGACATTAAACTCAGGGGCGTTGCGGTATTCCCCAGATAGAGCATCCATTGCTTAAAGGGGCCTGAGATCGAGATATTTAGCAGGTTGGCAAAGATCCCAATGAGCACACCGATAATTAAAGGATTCTTAAAGAGCGCGATAATAATTCCGCCAATACTTTTCTTACCACTTTGGTTACTGCCGTAAACGTTGAGCACAGAGATCGACAGGATGTTAATCACGATAATCATATACGCCATAAAAACGCCGGCAATAACGATGCCGTTACTGCCAAATAAGGACTGAGAAAGCGCCAAAAAGACATAAGAGTTGTAACGAACGCCACCTTGGAAAATCGAGGTAAAGAGCGTGTTCTCGATATTAAATAAGCGCTTTAAAGGGAAGAGAATAACCGCAATGATGATCGTTGCAATAAACGTCGCCATCAGTCCGCCCCATAATCCGGGTTCGCTAAAGTTCGCTTTTGAGACTTCTAAAATCAAGAGTACAGGGAAAAAGAGATAGTAAACCAGCCACTCAATCCCTTTCCAAAGATCACTACTCGGCAGCAGGCGTTTGGCAATAAACCCCGTCATCACAAGTCCAAAAATAGGGAGAACAGAGAGAAGCGTTTGGAGCATGGAATAAGTTCCTAAAGGTCAATACAGGGTCTATCAATATGATCGTGAGAATTTGATCGCTGATCGCTAGGGTTGAAGCATTATTAGTATCAGATCTTCAAAATTAGCATTAAGCAGAAGAGATTCCTACTACTAAAGTCGGCAGCATGGAAATCCCCTTAATTTTATAATCCATAAAAAAGCCATATCAATGCTCTTGAGAGACTGATACGGCTAAGTATGTTTTGATTTTTCGCAATATGGAATCGCAATGCGCGATAAGGTTAAGTGGGCTTAACGGCCACTCTTCACTTTTAACCACATACGGGTAATTTTCTTCTGTGCGCGCATATCGTAAGGACGTTTGATATGAACGTTTTGGAGTGATTCTTTTGGCGGGAAGAGAATCGGGTTATCACGTAGGAGCGGATCAAGGAACTCAAATGATGCTTCATTTGCGGTAGGGAACATAATCTTATTCGCCGCTTTCGCACTGTTTTTTGCATCGAGCATGAAGTTGATAAACTCATATGCCTCATCCACATTTTTCGCATCTTTCAATATGACCATCTCATCAAACCAGACGATCGTGCCCTCTTTCGGAAGGCTATATTGAATATCATTCTCTCTGCCTGCTTCGTTTGCGCTATTTTTCGCGATAAAGAAATCACCCGACCAGCCAATAGCCATGCAGATATCCCCATTTGCCATTGCGCTGATATATTCAGAGGAATGGAATTTCTTCACGTAAGGGCGGAAGCCTTCAACGAGTGCTTGGACTCTTTCGAGATCTTTATTATCGGTTGATTCCGGATCTTGCCCAAGATACATATTAAAGATCGGCGTAAGTTCTGCCGGGCTATCGAGCACATAGATGCCACATTGGCTAATTTGCGCGGCATATTTTGGGTCAAAGATCGCAGCTAAAGAATCAAGGGGCGCATCTGGTACAAGCGCACGGATTTTGGCTTCATCATAACCGATGCCGGTTGTTCCCCAGAAGTAAGGAATCGCATAATCATTAATCCCCTCAAATGTATCTAAGCTCTCAAGCGCAAAAGACCAAAGGTTTTTATGATTCGGGATTTTATCTAGATCTAGCTTCAAGAGCTGATCTGCTTCCATAAGGTAGGTAACCGCAAAGTCAGAAGGCACGACAATATCATAACCAGAATTGCCGGTAAGCGTTTTAGCGAGCAATGTTTGGTTACTATCAAACGCATCAGAAATTACCTTAATGCCGGTCTGAGCCGTAAACTCATCAATGAGCTCTTTATCAATATAAGAGACCCAGTTATAAACTTTGAGTTCTCGAGCTTTTTCTTGGGCAACAGAAATAGAGAGAAGCGTGGACATTGCGACTAGCGCAGTGAGATGGCGAAAAAGATTCATAATAGATAATTCTCCTTTAAAGTTATGAAAAAGGATTGAGAGTGCGATATTTAGCAAGCGCTTAAATAGGGTACTCTCAACGTTAAATAATGATGATGAAACGGTACGTGAATACTTATTTCTAGCTATCTGCCACTTTTAATTTTCATCCACATACGGACTAATTTCTTTTGAGCCCCAATGCCGTAAGGGCGCTTTATATGAACGCTTTTTAGGGATTCTTCTGGTGGGAATAGAATCGGATTATCCCGTAATATCGGGTCTAAAAACTCAAATGCAGCAAGATTTGGCGTCGGTGCCATAGTGGTGTTGGAGGCTTTCGCGCTATTTTTTGCATCAAGCATGAAGTTAATAAATTCATAGGCTTCATCCACATTTTTCGCATCTTTTAAGATGGCCATCTCGTCAAACCAGAGAATAGAACCTTCTTTGGGAACGCTATATTGAATATCGTGGTTTCGCCCAGTTTCATCGGCACTATTTTTAGCGATAAAGAAGTCGCCAGACCAACCGATAGCAACGCAAGCATCGCCATTGGCAATCGCACTAATGTATTCAGAAGAATGGAATTTTTTCACATAAGGACGAATGCCTTCCAATACTTTCTGTACATTTTCGAGATCTTGAGTGTCAGTTGATTCAGGATTTTGCCCTAAATACATATTGACTAAAGGAGCCATTTCTACCGCACTATCTAAGAGATAGATACCGCATGATGCGATTTGAGAAGCGTATTTAGGATCAAACACGAGCGCATAGGAATCTAGTGGCGCATCGGGTGCGAGCGCTTTGATTTTAAGCGCGTCAAAACCAATACCTGTAGTTCCCCAGAAGTAGGGAACTGCATAATCATTAATGCCCTCAAATGTGGCTAAGCTTTCTAAGGCAAAAGGCCAGAGATTTTGATAGTTGGGAATTTTATTAAAATCGAGTTTTAACAGTTGATCGGCTTCCATGAGATGCGTTACGACATAATCAGAAGGGACAATAATGTCATAGCCTGAATTGCCGGTGAGCGTTTTTGCCAACAGTGCTTCATTACTATCGAAAGCATCAGTTAAAACCCTGATCCCCGTTTGGGCGGTGAACTCATTTAATAGTGGTTGATCGATGTATGAACTCCAATTATAAATCTTGAGTTCACGAGGTTTCTCGTTTGCGAGAGAAAGTTGGAAAAATCCGCAGAAAGCGACCAGGGTAGTCAGGCGATGAATAGTGCGCATAGGCATATCCCCCTTCAAATTAAGAGCTTTTTATGAAGCTAAAATAGTAGGAACAACGACAGAATAAGAGGAGTACCGGATAATATATCGGGACTAATGATCTCCGAGAGAGATGCGCCCCATTTTTCTAAAAGTTTGTAGTTATTGTTTTATAAATTTCTTGTTCTATTCGTTGAGCTGCGTGCGTCATTTTGACGCTAGGGGATTTTTACCATAAAACAGCAGGATATGATAGCTTTAGTTGCTAAATGTGAGGACTTATTCACTTCATTTAAAAAGAGATTTGCCGAACATGGCGATATCTTCTATACTTTTAAGCTATTGGTATTCCCCTAGAGGTGCTGTTTAAAACAGCTGAGATTGAAGTGTAACTTCGGGACTCTTATGACCTGATCTAGTTAATACTAGCGGAGGAAAGTGGCGAATCACTGCGAATGCAATTTGTCTGCTTGTGCTGTGCGTGCTTACTTTCTCTGCAATGGAGAATATATGGCTTTACTACATGCAGTAACACGAGGCATTTCGGATATTCCTGATGATAACTTCGTAAAGATGATCCAAGCGATCACGCCTTTTGTCGATTTTATTCAAATTCGCGAAAAATCACGCTCCTCAAAATCTTTGGGCTTACTCATTGAGCGCCTCTTTGAACACGATGTTCCCGCAGAAAAACTGATCCTGAATGACCGTGCGGATATCGCGCAAGCTTTTGGGATTCCAAGAGTGCATCTCACTGAGCGAAGCCTCTCTATTGCTCGCCTGCAAGATGCCTTCCCAGACCTGATCTTTGGACGATCTTTCCATTCCGTCAGTGCGATAGAGCGCGAGCTCTCGCATTACGAATATGGCTATTTGGGACATATTTTTAGAACGAGTGAAAAGAGTTATCCGGCATTAGGGATTGAGCAACTGCGCACCGCTTCTGAAATCTCGCGAGAGAAACAGGGGAAGCTGATTGCGATTGGTGGCATGGATCTTGATACGGTCGCAAAAGTTGCGCCGATAGTAGATGGCGTTGCCGTGATGTCAGCCCTTTTTCCTGTAACGAATTACCTCTTTGATATTGAACGCGGCAGAGAACGTGCAAGTGCCCTTCGCGCGTTGTTAGATCAAGCGGAATCAGTCAATCACACGGATAAGATTTAGGTTTTAGCGCCATTAACGCGCGTTAAAGCATTGTTAGATCACTTTATGGATTCAGATATCGCACTTTGCATATTGCATGCGTGTGCTTGGAAGTTGAGTGAGGAGAATAGATGGACATTATCATTAATGGCGAGACGGTTGCGTTAGAAGCCTCAATCGATACGGTTGAGAAGCTCATTGCGCACCTTGATCTTGCCTCAAGGCGATTTTTCATAGTTGAGAAGAATCGAGAAGTTGTAAAAAAGGACGATTACGCGAAAACCGTTGTGGGTTCGGGTGATCAATTTGAAATCGTACATTTTGTAGGTGGTGGTTAGAATGACGCTTAAGATCGGTAATTTTGAATTTAATTCACGTCTCTTTTTAGGAACGGGAAAGTATCGTAACTTTGAAGAGCAAAAAGGGGCTGTTGAGGCGAGTGAATCAGAAGTTTTAACCTTCGCGGTTCGTCGTATGAATATCTTTGATGAGAGCCAGCCAGATCTCCTTGAGTCTTTGGATCTCTCTAAATATAAATTACTCCCCAATACTGCCGGCGCAAATACCGCAGAAGAAGCGGTAAGAACCGCGAAATTAGCGCATGCTTCTGGCTTGTGCGACATGATCAAAGTGGAGATTATCGGCTGCCCGAAAACGCTCCTTCCTGATCCGGTAGAAACTTTAAGAGCAACAGAGATGCTCCTTAATGAAGGGATGACGGTGTTGGTATATACCTCAGATGACGTAGTGCTTGCAAGACGCCTTCAAGAGATGGGATGCCATGCAATTATGCCGGGCGCGTCGCCTATTGGTAGCGGGCTTGGGATCATCAACCCGATTAACCTAAAGCACATCATCGATCAAGCAACTGTGCCAGTAATTGTTGATGCCGGACTCGGTAGTCCTAAAGATGCGGCTTTTGCAATGGAGCTCGGTGCAGATGGCGTATTGATGAATAGTGCCGTCGCATACAGCGAAGATCCGATCAAGATGAGTCTTGCGATGAATCTTGCAACAAGAGCTGGGCGTTTAGCATATGAAGCAAAACGTATGCCGATGAAGACCTATGCAACAGCAAGTAGTCCATTAACAGGATTAATCACGAGTTAATACTCGTCTTGTGCTTTTCAGGGCTGATTCGCTAGCTTAGGGAAGCACTTGTTTCATCTGTTTGTGGCAGTACTATGATTTGAAAAGTGTTTACGCATTGCCAGAATGCCTGACTTGCTGGCGCGAGATTGCCGGAAGCATGCAAGCATTCTCCCCAGCTTTGAGAATGGTTTAAGGTGCAGAAGAGATTGCGCATCAAATAGGTTTGCACAGCGCTGGGGGAGAACGAGCCTTGTGCTTTTCAGGGCTGATTCGCTAGCTTAGGGAAGCACTTGTTTCATCTGTTTGTGGCAGTACTATGATTTGAAAAGTGTTTACGCATTGCCAGAATGCCTGACTTGCTGGCGCGAGATTGCCGGAAGCATGCAAGCATTCTCCCCAGCTTTGAGAGGATCTTGAAAGAGATCATAAGATCAACAAGAAGATCAAAAGAAGAGAAAGATAATGATAAAAGCCCCTGATAATGCCGGCAATATTGCCGAAGCGCCTATCGATGAACGTTATAGTCGATTAGCGCGATTTCATCGAATTGGGAATGCCGGCGTTAGGGCTTTTAATCAGGCGAATGTTGTCATTTTGGGTTGTGGCGCGTTGGGTTCTCAGCATGCAGAAACGCTTGCAAGAGCAGGGTTTGGAAAACTTACGTTGATCGACCGAGATTTTGTAGAGCATTCCAATCTACAACGGCAAACGCTCTTTACAGAAAAAGATGCCGAGCAGGCTATTCCTAAAGTTATTGCACTAAAAAATCATCTCAGCGAGATCAATGCCGGCATTGAAGTGACGGCGCATATTGCAGATGTTTCCAGCGATAATATCGAACGCCTGATTGCCGGTCATGATCTGCTTCTTGATGGCACCGATAATCTTGCGCTTCGGATGCTTATCAATGATGCGTGCTATAAACAAGGCATTCCTTGGATCTTCGGCTCGGCACTTGAGAGTTATGGCATGAGCTATAACTTTAATTTCGTAGCTAAAGAGAGCAATGCCCAAGAGCGCTACGTTCAAGAGCGTGAGGCGAACAGCCGTAAAGCAAACATGCCGTGCCTGCGTTGCTTGCTGGATGCATTACCCTTAGAAACGCAAGATACATGTAGCTCTGTCGGTGTGATTCAACCTATTTTGCAACTGATTTCTAGCGTGCAAACAAGCGAAGCGATGAAGTTCTTCACGGATTTTAGCGCAACAAGAGAAACACTCTTTACGATGGATTTATGGCTATCCCATACTCAAAATGTGAAGCTCGACACCTTAAAAGATCCGGCTTGCCAAACATGTGGAGTACAGCCGACCTATCCCAGTTTACATCAGAAAAAGCGTGAAGCTCAAAGGCTCTGTGGTGATGGATCGGTAATGATCCGCGAAGTCGCGCCGCTGGACCTATATAACATTAAAGACGGTTTAGATCAGCAAAATATCCCCTATAAATTTAATGATTACTTCCTCAATATCCAATTGCCGGGAAATCGGATTATTCTCTTTAGTGATGGCAGAGGGATTGTTTACGATGTAACTGATGTGGAAGAAGCTGTAAGGATATATGAGCGCGTATTATTAATAAAATAAGCGCAATATCTTAGGGATAAAGATACTCATTTGTGCTGATTAAGCACGAGAGAATTTCTTTGTTACTACTGCCGATTCAAAATCCTTTATGTTATTGTTTATAAGGTTATCTTATTTATAAACATGTTAATAATAGTCATGGGAGATTCATTATGATGAAAAAGTTAGGTTTGAAAAGCTTAGTTGCAGCAGTCTTTATGGCGCTATCGTTAAGTGCCAATGCACAAGAAGCAAACGTGGATACATCGAATGTGGATCTTAGTAAATTCCGTTTTGATTTGGTAGAGATGCAAGATATTGCCTCTCCTACAAAGTTAAAGCATCGTATTTTCTATGCAGCGCCCTCAGAAGGCCCGGATGCAGCCTGGTTTGATGCAGTAAAACAAGGGAATCTCGCATTAGTGACTGAGATGCTTGAAAACGGGCAAGATATCGAAGCAAAAGATGTTGGGAGCTTAGATCAAACGGCGCTAGGTTGGGCGGCATTTATCGGTTATGAGGATATTGTTGATCTCTTAGTGGATAAGGGTGCAAACCTCTGGGCTACAGATAAGGGCGATGTTTATCATGCGCTTAAATCTGCAGCACTTGGTAAAAATGTGAATATCACGCGTAAAATGCGCGAAGCCTTAAAAGATGAGTACGATATTAACGATACCTCATACGAGGATGATGGTGAATCATTAGTAATGGTTGCGGCAAGTAACAACCGCATTGAAGTCGTGAAATACTTAATCGGAGAAGGAAACGATCTCAATATCGTAACGACCATCGAGGACCCAAGTCGCTTCTCTTATAACCAGAGCGCTTTAAGTTATGCTTGTCAGCAAGGTTATGAAGATATGCAAAAGCTTCTTATCGAGCATGGTGCGATTAATCATCGTACCGGTGATACTTCTTGCCAATAAACAGAGGAATGATCTTGTCGATATTGTAATGATGTTTTGATGACATTTTACGAATATTAAGATGAGAAAAATGAATAGAGAAAGCCACGCAAGTTTAATATTGCGTGGCTTTTTTGATGCGGATTAATAGCAGAAATTTACAGCGTAACTGCCTCAGGCAGTCCGCGGGTATAAATCAATAAACGCCCTTTATAGGGGGCATCATTGACAGGATCTGTCAGCCTTACCATCTCTTCTAGTACAAAGTCATACTTCTCCATCGCGCGGGTGAGTTGATTGTGATAGCCCCGATTAGGATCGATAATCCATACGGTGCAATTTTCTGATCCAAATTGATCAATAAATTGGGATACTTCTTGTGCACTACAAGGCTCATAAAGAATATCGCTAGCGAGAATATGATCGTATTTATCGACGAGAAGAGGCGAATTAGTATCATCGATAGAGGGGATTGGTACATCGCCCCATTGCCCATGAAGAAAGGGGATCGTCTCAATTTGATTGAGCAATGCATTTTTCGTGAGAAATTTTTCAGCTAAAGGATGACGATCGCTAGCGGTAATATCATAGCCTAAGCTTTGTGCTGTAAGGCTGGCAATTCCTAAACCACAACCAATTTCAAGAATTTTTGTATCGGGATCAATAGGGCGTTTAAGTAGTTTAATCGCGAGCTGAATACTTGAAGGCCAGAGCATTCCAAAGAGTGGCCATGCCGCAGAGCAGATGCCTAAGCGCTGGGCTTTATTATCAGGATCAAAAAATTGCTGTTGATCTAAGAGAGAAGTGATATTGAAAGAGAGATCATCATAGATCTCGATAAGCTGCTGTTGAGTCTTATAAGGAGTGCTATTCATGTTTTGTTATCGGACAAAACCTCTTACTTCAATGAAGGAATCTTTACTATCTCAGATTATTGAAATTAAATCTAAATATTAAATAATTAAGGATAATATTTTTATGAACACTACTTTAGAATCGCTTTTTTAAAGCGATGCAGCGCATTGTGTTCGCAGTACTCACAACCAACTATTAAACAACATTGGGATTTTCTGCAGTCTATTAAAATTTCATTTATTTGTTTGATATGAACTCATAAATAACAACCTGATAACAACTTAGAAACAACTTAGAAATAATTATTACTAACTGTCTTTGTATTAATAAACAATAAATACTATTTAAAAATAGTTTTTATTTAAATATATATAATGTTGTTGTAGCAATATAATATGTTTTGAAGTGGTTTAAATGGGCAGTTAGATCAAGTTTAGAGGTGTTTTCCTGCATAAAAGGAGGAAGATCTCATTTATTAAGACTCCGTTAAGATTCGCTGCTTACCCTGATGTTATCCGGCGAGGATGAGAGATCATCTTCCCCATTAATGAGATAGCTGCGTAAAATAGCAAAAAAGAGAGAGCATCATGAGTAGAGAGAAAAAGATTGTGTGGGGTACGGGTCTATTTGCAGTTTTGCTATGGATCATTGATATTATATGGCGTTATAAAACGAGTGATTGGGGTGTTTGGCTTTGGCGTAAAGAGATGATTAATTTAACGGGGATTATCGCTTTTGTGATGATGGGCGTGATTATGCTGTTAGCCCTTCGACCGAAGTTTTTAGAGCCGTTATTTCAAGGGCTCGATAAGATCTATTATGTTCATAAATGGCTCGGTATCTGGAGTATTATCGCAGTCGTTTTACATTATGGGATGAAGCTTAGTAAATCAATTTTACAGCCTTATTTTGAGAAGGGGCCCAAGCTTGGCGGAGATAAGCTCGCATTATTAGAGGATTATCGCCCCTATGCAAAAGATGCCGGTGAGATTCTTTTTTACCTCTTTGTTATTACACTAATCATCACGCTTCTAAAGCGTCTGCCTTATCGCTTTTGGCGCTGGACACATAAGATTATGGGATTGCTCTTTTTAGTCGTGGTATTCCATTCTGTAGTATTAGCACCTGCACGTTATTGGAGTGAACCCGTCGGGATTGTCTTTGCATTAATATCATTAGTGGGCATCTATGCATCGATCATATCGCTCTTTGGGCGCATTGGTAAGAAGCGTCAATATGCCGGCATTATTACAGGGCTTGAGTATCAAGGTGATGTAACGTTGGCGACTTGTCAGGCAGAAAAAGGCTGGATGCATCAGGCAGGGCAATATGCGTTTATTCGCCATAGCGATAGCCATGAATCGCATCCATATACGATTGCCTCTGATGATGCCGGAGATCAAACGGTACGTTTTGCTATAAAAGCGCTTGGGCATTATACAAGTCAGATTCAAGCGACTTGGAAAGTTGGCGATAAGGTGCGATTAGAAGGGCCTTATGGGCAGTTCTTCTTTCTGCATTCGCCATTACCAAAACAAGTATGGATTGCCGGCGGTGTAGGCATTACGCCTTTTATCGCCTGGATGGAATCTCTGCAAGGGCAACAGTGCGAGAAGGAGATTCATCTCTATTACTGCGTCAATGCCGAGAAAGAGTATCTGGTACCAGAATATCTCCAAGAATTAGCAACGAGTGTTGGAATCACGCTTCATCCGCATTGTAGTGATGAGAAAGGGTTTTTAGAGAGCGATGCGCTTCCGATTGATGAGGAGACTAGCATCTGGTTTTGTGGGCCTTCTGGCTTTGCAAAAAGTATTCAAAAATCGATTAAAGTAAAAGGGCTATCGGTCACGAAACACTTCCACCGTGAGTACTTTGATATGCGCTGATAATGGCAAGGATTTTTCGGGGAAAATACTGCAATAAATCGAAAATCCTTGTATCCTATGCAGATTCACAATCCCCTCTTTTGTGGGGATTTTTTGACGCAAAAATCATCTTTTATCACGATCAGTGCCGGATTTTTCACGCCTTTTAAATCGGCTGTGAGTCTCTATTACGAAAGGGATATTTCCGGAAGAGATGATGAGGTCGATCATTAATCTGTTTTAGTCTTTTAAGTAATCGAGAATTATGAGCCTGTTATCCCACGAATTAGAATTATTAAGTCCTGCCCGAAATGTTGAGATCGCCCGTGAAGCTATTATTCATGGTGCGGATGCTGTCTATTTGGGAGGCCCTGAATTTGGGGCGCGTCACGCCGCAGAGAATGATGTCTCCGAAATCGCAAAACTCACGGGATTTGCGCATCGTTTTAATTCGAAAGTCTTTATTGCGCTCAATACGATTTTGCACGATAACGAACTCGAATCTGCACGTAAGCTCGTTTATGAGCTCTATGATGCCGGCGTCGATGCTTTAATTGTGCAAGATATGGGGTTATTAGAACTCGATCTGCCCCCGATTGAGCTTCATGCCTCAACCCAAACCGATATTCGCACACTGGATAAAGCCAAATTTATGGCGGATGTCGGTTTCTCTCAACTTGTTTTAGCGAGAGAGCTAAGCTTAAAAGAGATCCGCGCAATTCATGAAGCGCGCCCGAATACGGCACTGGAGTTCTTTGTGCATGGTGCGCTGTGCGTGGCATTCTCTGGGCAGTGTTATATTTCCCATGCAGACAATGGACGCTCAGCAAACCGTGGGGATTGTTCGCAGGCATGTCGCTTGCCCTATACGTTAAAAGATAGTGAAGGGCGCGTGATTGCATTTGATAAACACTTATTGTCGATGAAAGATAATAACCAATCTGCCAATATTGATCAGTTGATTGAAGCCGGCATTCGCTCCTTTAAGATTGAAGGACGTTATAAGGATATGGCGTATGTGAAAAACATCACTGCGCATTATCGTCAGCTTATTGATGGTTATTTGGAGAGAAACCCGGCATTTAGCCGTTTATCTCACGGTAAAGTAATGCATCACTTTATCCCAAACCCTGATAAAACCTTCCACCGCGGAAGCACAGATTACTTCGTGAATGCGCGTAAAGGCGATATTGGTGCTTTCGATTCACCGAAATTTATTGGGCTACCGATTGGGGAATTGCTCGATATTAAGAAGAACTTTATCGAAGTGAAAACCACAGAACCTCTCGCCAATGGCGATGGTTTAAACGTCCAGATTAAACGAGAAGTCGTGGGTTTTGCGGTCAATCGTGCGGATAAAATTGGGGATAATCATTACCTTGTTTATCCAAATGAAATGCCGGAAGCTTTCACAACAGAGCGAGCGAATATTCAGAAAAAACACCCGCTCAACCGTAACCATGATCAGGTATGGAGCCAGCTCTTAACGAAAGAATCTGCTGAGCGTCATTTAGAACTATCGATGATGTTTAGCCAAAAAGAGGGCGCGTATCTGCTCGAGCTCTTCACAAAAGAGGGGCATTACGCTTCGAGTGAATTAACGGGAGCATTTGAGCTTGCGAATGATGCCGAGAAAGGTTTAGCGAATCTTGAGAAGAATCTCTCTAAATTTGGCGGAACAGGATTTATCTTAACGGATACGCAAATCAGCTTGCCGGAGATTCCATTTATTCCTGCAGGAATGGTCAACCAGCTTCGCCGTGATGCATTGGAGAAGTTAGAAACCGCGATTCAGGACAACTATGTACGCGGAACGCGCCGAGCAAAAGTTGATCCGCCGGCAATCTTCCCGTTTGAGAAACTCACATTCTTGGATAACGTCTATAACCAAAAAGCGCGTGAATTCTATAAAAAGCATGGCGTTACAATGATCGAGCCTGCCTATGAAGCGCACGAAGAGCTCGGCGAAGTGCCGGTGATGATCACAAAGCACTGCTTACGCTTCTCGTACAATCTCTGCCCGAAACAGACGATTGGCGTCACAGGCGTACAAGGACAAGTAAAACCAACGCCTTTAACGCTGAGCCATCAAGGCGAAGAATACACCCTCAAATTCAACTGCCGACCCTGCGAAATGCACGTGATGGGAAAAATCAAACCCCACGTTGTGAAGCAGGCGCAGTTAGGTTCTGAGTTGAAGTAAAGGATATCGGTATTGTAAGGATGTTAGTTTTTAACATCCTGGATACCTAGGCTTTTGATGTATTGATAGATATCATCATATTCTTGTGGCTGGCGAGTATGGTCTGTTGGATCACCCTCTGGAATATAGATTACCATCCCCTGGCGAGCCCTCGTTAATAATACGCGATAAGCATTTTTTTTAAATGCTTGTTTATCCGTCTGATTCACATTTTCCCAGCGAGAGCCTCTGAAGTTTTTATAATCCCAATCGAGTTTACCAACTCTAAAATCAAGATCCCACGCGACACATACCCAATCTAGTTCTAAGCCTTGAATGTCAAATTCAGTTGCAACTTCCTCTAAGTAATAAGAAGAGCGAACGTCATCTTTAGTATTTAAAAACCAAGGGATTTCTTGAAATTCTCGTCTGACATAAATCCCCTCTTTTTTTAGGCGATGAGCACCGGAAGATGCAACAATCCCTGTTCGCTCTAATCCTCTTGCTTTTGATAATAGCCAGTTTCGAGCGATTGTTAATGAGCGGGTGATTTTTATAGGGTAATTTTGTTTTAAATTTTCATATAGTGCTTGGGACTTTTCTTGTTCGAAATTAAGTAGGGTACTTACCCAATTTGATAACTGCTCACTTCTAAAGGCCCTGATAGAAACTGATAAATGAAGGTCAGCGTTAACAGTGATGTTTTTTACTATATTTTTATTTTCTTCTAATAACGTATGATTAGGCGTATAGATTTCCCATGAAGAAAAATCATTAAGGGCATTAAACCATTCGCTGATTCCCGCTTCACCGCTATTTATTTCTTGACCTTCTCCAATTAAGCAAACGATCACAGCCCAGCTTTCATGGCGATCCATAACACTTAATAGAAAATGAGGCTCAGATTGGTTAAAGTTTTTTTGATCCCTCTTTTTTTGCATGAATTGGCTAGTAGCCTCTTGATTCCATGCTCGCTGAGCCTCATCGAAGATAATAACTTTTTCTGCTGGAGGAGCGCTGCTTTTTAAAGCATCATCTCTGAAATGGTGAATGTTTTGTATAAAGCTCGCAACTTTTCGACGAGCATTATCGAGCGTAGTACCTTCACGAGTAGCTTCATCTCTGGCTAATGCTTCTCTTAATACATTTACTAAGGGGCCATTACCTGATAGAAATGTCGCTAGCTCTTCTTCTTTATAGTCTTGTCGATTATTTGCGATATTGAGACCTGCTAGTGTTTTTCCTGCTCCCGGAACACCTGTAATAAAACAGATTGCTTTTCTATTGTTTTTCTTACATTGATCAATCACTTTGTTTACGGCATTAGCTGTAGATGACAGATTATGGATACTTGCATCTGATCTGGAAATACTCTCAACACCATGACCTCGATAGAGGGTTTGTGCAGCTTCTATTATAGTTGGAGTGGGATAATAACGTGATTTCCCCCACTCTTTCCCACATAATTTAGGGGCGCTAGGATGATGGCTAGAAATTTTGTTAATTAGCTTGCTGAGCTCAGTGGGAATACAATCAATTGGTTGATAAACATTATCGTGATTAATACTGGGTAGCACAGATGATTGTAACTTTGTTTTTGTCGCAATTAAAATGGGAACAATAATGCGGTCATGACTAGCTTCATGAAAGTTTTTTAGGTCTAAGGCATAGTCTTCGACCTGATCTAAGTCTTGTTTCGTTGACTCGGATTTTCCTACTTTAAACTCTAAAAGGAAAATAATCCCCTTATGAATAATGACATTATCAATGCGTTTACCAATTCGGGGAATGATATATTCAAAAAATATTTCAGAGTCTGGTGCTGAAGGAAGTGCTGATTTTAGAATATCTATTTGTTCCTTCCAGGCGCCTTTTTGAGTATACGTATCATCAAAAAGAGAGGATTCAGAGATTTTTCCCATGATTTCCTCAAGATTACTTTCTTTAAAAGACGTTAAAGAAGATTGATAAAATGCGCGCATGTTACATCCTATATATTTTAAATATTAATTATATGAGGGTAATAATATAGGGTTATAAAAATATATCCATTAAGCAATCACCAATACGCGTTCCATCTCTTCTAGGTTACGAAGATACTCTGCTTGATGTTCCCATTCTGGTTGTAATCCTGCCCAGATTTTTAAGCGATCAATGCCGACTTGGACATAATATTTATAATCCTCTTCAATGCGACCCTCATCTACCAGCTGACCAAATGCTGTGGCGATGACGGAGGTATCGAGCGTGTAGATATATTGGCGGTCATCAAATTCAGGATCTGCCATCAGCGCTTTAATAAGATCTTCATCAATGAGGTCATCTTCATTATATTCATCGTAATCTTCATATCCGCCAACGCTCTCAATTACCCAAGCGATGCAGTAACCCACTTCAATATGGGGATTTAGCGCGCGCCATTCTCTAAAACATGCGAGTGCGGTATGCCCGGCATCTGAGCCAAAAGCGGCGAGGTCATCGGCAGGATTCCAGAAGAAATCTGCGGTAAGCAGCTCAAGCGCTCTTGGGTGGGCTTTTGTTTTGTCGATGCCTAAAAATTCCATAAGGTTCCTTATCTTTGAGGGCAGTGAAATGGGCTTCTGTCGCCGGCATTTCAGTGATATTGTGGGCAGATTGACGTCAATCGGTCATTTGATCATTGCAGAAACCCGTCTAATATACCTGAACTTTGGCGATATAAAGGATCTATTATGCAGTTTTATTCTTCCATACGAGCACTCAATAATGCGTATCAATCTGGCGAAACAACGCCTTTGCGTTATGTTACAGGGTTGTTAGAAAGGGCGAAGCAGATGGAAAAGGGCGTTTTTATCACACTTTTAGAAACGCGAGCGCTACAAGAAGCAACGGCCAGTACGGCGCGTTGGAATGCCGGCAATCCGCTGGGGCTCTTTGATGGTGTGCCAACGGTTTGGAAGGATCTTTTTGATATCGAAGATACCGTCACCACAGGCGCTTCATTGGCGTATGCAAATGCCCCCGTAAAGACAAAGGATGCACCCGCTGTGGCTTTTTATAGCGCGCAGGGCGGCATTAACTTAGGCAAGGTGGGGTTATCTGAATTGGCGTATTCGGGACTGGGGATTAACCCTGAGATGGGAACGCCGAGCAACCCAAGAGATGCGGAAAATACGCGTATTCCAGGTGGCTCATCAAGCGGTACGGCAGTTGCGGTTGCCCGTGATATCGTGAGCTTTGGCATGGGAACAGATACGAGCGGATCGATCCGAATTCCGGCATCGATGCAAGGATTATATGGCTATAAACCGCAAGGGGATTTTTTCCCTGATACGGCCGGCATTATGCCACTTTCTACAACGCTTGATGTGTTTGGCCCGATTGCCGGAAGCCTGCAAGATTGCTTTGATCTCTTTAGTCTGTTTCAGGGGCGTGAGCAAACTTTGTTAGAAAAGATGCCGGTGGAAACCTCGCCTTATCGTTATATTGTGCCAAGCAATTTATCCAGGATGCCGATTGATACGGATGTTTTAGAGAACTTTGAAGCTGTGATTGTCATGCTACAAAATGCCGGCATTCAGGTTGAATACAGTGAAATTCCGGCAATCGATGCGGTTGCTGACATTACGCAAAAATACGGAACCTTTGCAGCGGTAGAGGCAACTTATTATCATCAAAACATATTGGCGGATGAACGCAGAAATCTTATTAATCCTCGTGTTTCTAGCCGAATGGCGCGGGTTGAAACGATGAGTGCATTGGATTTTTATACACTCCAAACGCTTCGAGAATCATGGGTGCAAGCGGTCAAAGCGCAATATGCAAACGCTTGTATCTTAATGCCCACTGTGCCGATGGAAGCACCTTTACAAGCACCTCTTGAAGCAGATGATGCGCTGTTTAATCAAGAGAACCTGCGGGCGATGAGCTTAACGGTTATCGCCAACTTTTTAGCATGGGATAGCATCACTATCCCGATGGGGCTTGGGGATGAGAATATGCCCTTAGGGCTGATGCTATCAAGCGTCGATGGCGATGCTGGCAAGCTCTTTAGCGCGAGCAATTTTATCGATCGGTTATTGACGGGTAATCAGAAATAATTATCAATAGAATATTGAGAGATACAAATTGGTCTTTGGTAATGAATGATATTTGGATATTAATGAGGATATTAATCAATTAATGTATTTAAAATCATGTCGTTGACTATTATTTTATAGTCTTGTGTTATATTCTTCTGCGCCCAATTTTGGGGAGGTCAGATTGTACGACCTTATTATCTGAGCAGAAATAGAGGGATATGATGACAGCGCATAAAGATTCGCAAGGTATTGATCAAGATTTAAAGAATGAAACGCCTATCGTTATTCAAGAGACAATCGTTGAAGAGACCATTGTGGTAAATGAAACGGTAACGGCACAGACAGAAGGATTAGTGGTAGCGCCCCAGAAAGTCTTAGGAAAAGATGATGTAATGATTGTTTATATTGCCTTGGGGAGCATTGTCGTCACTGGATTTGTGGGCTGGATTGTGGCGGTAATTTATGCTTATATGCGTAAAGATGATTTGAAGGACACCATTTATTATAGTCATATGACCTATCTGTTAAGAACAGCTTGGTGGCTCTTTTGGACTTTTATTATCGGTTTGGTTTTATCCCTCGTTTTAGTCGGATTTGTGATTCTAGGGTTGAACTTTATTTGGTATGTTTATCGTATTATTAAAGGCTATCTTTACTATAAAGATGATAAGCCTATTTAATTTTCATATAAAATGCGAGATAGCGCTTCTCTTTGGAGTCGCGATAAAGTCCGGCGATTAAGTTGTTATAGAATCGTTACATGAGTCATGTAATCATTAAGGGAATACTTTGTGAAAATAGTTTTAAAACGACTCTTTAAGGGAATAGTTATTCTCTTGGTTATTGCGGCAATTGCCGGCGGATTCTATTTTAAAGATCGCCTATGGCTTGTGATGAAGTATTTTGAAGCCGGAACGAGTTCGCCGATTACGCTTGAAAAAGAGAAAGACGCAACCTATGAAGGGATTGCTTTAGAAGTGCGGGCGAAAGAAGCGTATGAGTATGCAAAAGCGCATGGCTATGATCTTGAACATGCGATTTTGATCGATTTTGGCCGGCATTCTGGTAAGAATCGCTTTTTTGTATGGAACTTTGCAGAAAATCGCGTGGAGATTGAGAGCTTGGTCGCTCATGGTTACGGGAATACCGGTTATGAGAGTAGTAATCAGCAGATTGTCTTTAGTAATGTCCCCAATAGCTACACCTCATCTTTGGGAAAATATAAGATCGGGGCGCGTTCTTGGAGTCAGTGGGGCATCAATGTGCATTATAAAATGCATGGTTTAGAAGCCACCAATGACAAAGCTTTTGAGCGCTATATCGTGCTTCATTCTTTTAAGCATGTGCCAAATGAAGAGGTTTATCCGGCATACTTGCCAATGGGCTTTAGCCAAGGTTGCCCGGTGATTAATGATGATACGATGCGTGAAGTGGATGCTTTGCTACAGACGAAAAAGAAGCCTGTTTTAATGTGGATCTATTATTTAGAGTAGGGTGCCTTTCGCCCGAATGATAAAACGCCCATTTCATAATGAATTTCATGATGAGATGGGCGTTTTGTTATGTGTGAATGACACGTTTTAAAGAAGATGAGGGGCTTACGAGAAGAGATTAATCAGATATGTGTGATAAGGAATCGACACGATATCGATCAACACGGCGCCACTGAGTGGCACGATCATCAACGCTTTGGTGGATACTAACTTATAACGATCACATACTGCCGTCATATTTGCCATCGCGTTGGGGGTTGCCCCTAAGCCGTGACCCATTAATCCCGAACACATTACCGCTGCATCGTAGTTCTTGCCTAAAAGTCTAAAGACCACGAATACCGTCATTAAGACGAGGGCAATAACTTGTAACCCAAGGATAATAAAGAGCGGAAGCGCCACGCCACTGAGCTTCCAGATTTCTAGTGTCATCATCGCCATGGTTAAGAAGAGCCCAAGCGAAGCGCCTGAGATAAGGTCGATACTCTTTTCATGAATCTCCATGAATTTAAAGCCATCGTTAAGGTTACGGAAGATAACCGCAACGAGCATCGCGCCAACATAGCTCGGGAGTGAAAATCCCGTTGATTCTGTAAAGAGCGTTGAGAGCATACGGCCCACAACCATGATTAAGAGAATCACTGCGAGCATTTTTAAGAATGAAGGCGTTTCAATGGTAGCTGAGAGCAGAGGGTTACTTCTGACAGGTGAGTCAATTTTAAAGTCATCATCGGCTTCAATTTTAACGTTATGCTTTTTGATGAGATAACTGGCGATAGGGCCTCCGAGTAAGCTTCCGGCAATCAGCCCAAAGGTGGCTGAAGCAATGGCTGCAATCGAGGCTGAGCTGTGGCCAAGTTCTTCAGCCATGCTCCCAAATGCCGCCGCGCCTCCATGACCGCCCGTTAGCGAAACAGCGCCGGCCATAACGCCTAATACTGGGTCGATATCCAACGCCATTGCGAGCCCTAGTCCAAATGTGTTTTGGAAGAAAGCGATAAACCAACAGACGCAAAGGTAGATGAGCAGTAGCTTACCGCCAGATTTAAGAATCTTAAAGCTTCCGCCGAGCCCAACAGTGGTGAAGAAGGCAATCATCAGATACGACTGAATAGACGTATCAAATTTAAAAGCCGCAAGATCTGTAATGCGCAGTAACCAGATGATAATACTGACTAAGAACCCTCCGATGACAGGGGAAGGGATACAGAAGCGTTGCAAAATAGCCACGCGTTTTTTGAGCTCACTCCCACCAAGTAAGCATAAGATTGTGAGCAGTAGTGTGCTGAGGACGTCGAATTGAAAAACCATATAAAATCCTCCAGAGAATTATAAGATGCTATTGATATAGCGGTAGGTGATATAGGCCGCGAGTTTTGCGGTGCGGTTGTCGATATCAAATTGCGGATTGCATTCGGCAATATCGAGAAGGATCACTTTTTTGGATTCAAGGATCTTTGTGAAGAGCGTTTCAAAAGTCTCTAAAGAGAGCCCTTTGGCAGCAGGCGCACTAACGCCGGGTGCAAGATATGCCGGGAAGACATCCATATCGACCGTGATGTAGAGATAATCCATTTTATCCACGAACGCTTGGAGCTTTTGGAGCGCCGCTTCGAGTTTATGTGCCGTAAGATCGCGGTCTTCAATGTAGGTAACCCCGAGTTTATCGGCGGTATCAAACAGTACGCGCGTATTGCCATGCTCGGCAATGCCAAGGCAGAGATAGTTAAAGGTTTGATGATGCGCTTTAGCGAGATCATGGGCATTTAAGAAAGGCGTACCAGAGGTCACGAGATCGGCTTCTCTTAAATCAAAATGGGCATCGAAATTGATAATGCCAAGATTAAAGGGCGTATTGTTAGGGTCGGCTGCTTGCGCAGCTAAGAGATAATTAAACGCGCCTTGGAAGCTTCCGAAAGCCACTTCATGACCGCCTCCGAGTACAATCGGACGGCTCTTTTTGGTCAGTGCTTCGGTAATATTGGCGGCAAGTGCTTTTTGTGCGGATTCTAAATTTTCATTCTGGCAAACCGTATCGCCCCCGTCATTGAGTGAAAAGGGACGATGCACGGGCAGACTCGCAAGTTGCTGACGAATATGGTTCGGTCCATTCACGGCGCCGAGTCTTCCTTTATTACGTCTAACGCCCTCATCAGAGGCAAAGCCGAGGAGCGTAAAGTCTGCGTGAGGTTGTTGATTGACGATTTGAAAGAAGCGTTTATGTGCCTCTTCATGGCCATCAAATCTGCCATCCCATAGGAAGTCGGTTGTATTCATGGTGGAATCCTTTGTGATTATCTCGGTTAGCCGTTATTAATAATTTCGGTAATGTCTTGTGCCGTGCGCGTGACGAGCCTAATAAAGTCCGCTTCTTTATCGCTTGAGCGGAAGAAAGGCGCCATTAAGGTCACGACAGCAATCGCCTGTTTTTGTCTAAATATAGGGGCAGAAATTCCCAGAACGCCTTCATCAATTTCGCCAACACTTCGGCCAAAACCCGCTTGATGAATGATCTCAAGATCTTGTATAAGCGATATCCTTTCAGGGGAAAGTGCATCTGGAAATGCTTGATTGAGAATTTTGTCTCGAATCTCTTTAGGGGTGAATGCAAGGAGCGTCTTTCCACTTGCACCTCGCGTTAAAACATCCCCTTTGCCGGGAATAAAAGAGCAACGAAGGGCTTGATGGCTCTCAATCATCGAAACGCAGATGGTTTGTGAGAGATCGCTGACAATAATCGCTGCCGATTCATTGCTCTTTTCCATCAGTGTTCTCAACACCTTTTCAACATTGGGCGTTAAGAAGGCATATTTATGATAGAGATCTCGCCCTTTAAGGCTCTGCGCTCCGAGCGTATAGAATCCCAAGATATGGGAATGCGTAACGTATTCCCACAAAATGAGGGTATTCAAAATCCGATAGATGGTCGATGCCGGGATATTGAGATGTGTTTCTAACTCTTTGGGAGAGACAGGTTTTTCTGCATTCCCAATATATGAGAGAACATTGAGGATTCGATCTGAGTTTTTCATTTTGTGCTCCTATGGCTTTGACCTTATCAAAAGATGTTTTTCACAACAAAGATGATTCCCATATTACGGGAATTTTAATGGCTATATTCCTTAAATAGTCTCATAGAATGAGATGAGCGTATAAAAATAGGGCAAGGGAGCATGAATCGTAGAGAGACAAAAAAGCCCATAATGGCAGATGCGATTATGGGCTTGTGGGATATTCATACTGTGTACGTGCAGAATCGGTGAGGACTGAGACTCGCGCTAATATTAGAAGTCTACATTAACGCCGATCCAGTAACGACGACCATCGAGATCACGGCCATATTTTTCATCGGTGATTTTTTTATTAGTGACGTTGTAAACGCCGCCATAAACACTCACATCACGGCTGAATTTATAAGAAGTACCAAGATCTAGCATGGTGTACGAGGCATATTCTGTGCCGGCAGCGCCGCCACGAGAGAGCTGTGTCTCTTTGCCACGATAACTGACTTTCGCCCAAATATTTGCTTGAGGTGTGAATTGCCAATCTGCATGAATTTTAAAGAGGTGCTCTGGAATACGGTTTAAAGGAGCCCCTTTATTAGCGCCACTAGTTTGTTTGGTCTTGTTCCACGTATAGCTTCCCGTAAGCGTGAGCGCATCTAACGGATTCCATTTTGCGGCTACTTCAATCCCTTTTAAATCAGCGGTATCGATATTTTGGTTTGTCTGAATAAAGTAGAATTTGTTGCCATTAGGGGCACTGCATTGGTCATGTATTGTTTCATCATATTTACCTGTGAATGCATCGCTACGGCAGAGTTCAATATTTTGGAGTTTATCTTTAAATTTCGTATAGAACCCTGTGATGTTGGCATCTAACGTATCACCGAAAGTGTAACCGAGTCCCATTTCGTAGTTCGTCGATTTTTCGGGTTTGAGATCAGGATTGCCGAGAATCACGCCATTCGTTTGCCCGCCCCCAGTACCATGACCCCAATCAGCGACAGCTTGACGAATTGCCGGAGTTTTGTACCCAGTGGAGATTCCGCCTTTGAGAGTGAAGTCATCATTAATATTCCAAACACCGTAGAGCCTTGGACTGTAATGGCTACCGTAGTTTTCATCATGATCATAACGAAGCCCCGCAGTAATCGAGACATTATCTAAAATCCACCATTCATCTTCGATGAAAACAGCATGACTTTTACGAGAGATTTCCCCCACATCCTTATTGAGTCGATTATTACTATCTGTGAGGCGCTCATCTAAGAATTGCCCGCCAAATGTGAGTGTATGATTGCCAATAGGTAATACGACATTCCCAAATATCTCGGTATTTTTAACAATCATTTTGCGGGAGTAGTTATTGTTTTTCTCAAAAGCGTAGAGGAGTTCAGCAGTAATTCCGTGGTCGAATTCTCCTAAATAACGGGCGGAAATATTTTGACGCTTATATTTATTATCGCTATTTTTTGTAGAAGAGCGGCCTTCTGTCCAGAAGCGTTTTTGGAAGCCTGTCCCATATTCCACTTCAAAGGTTTGACCTTCAACGGGAACAAAGGTGAGTTTACCGCCAACGTTCTCCATGCGGCGCTCTGGCTGACCGGCATCTTTATGATCTTCTTGACGATTTGAGTACTTTCCAAAGAGTTGAATCCCTAATTTTTCATGGACAATGGGTCCGCTGAAGTAGAATTCTGTGTTGCTGCTATTGCCGGCATCTGAGTCATGTTGCAAGGTGTAATCTGTACGGAAACTCCCCATCCAACGATTCGCCACTTTTTTAGTGATGATATTCACCACGCCGCCCATGGCGTCAGAGCCGTAACGAGAAGACATAGGACCGCGAACAACTTCGATACGTTCAATCGCGGCAAGCGGAGGAATCCAACCTTGCTCAATCCCCGAGCCATCGCTATTAGGGCGAGTAGAGCGAGAGTTTTGACGTTTGCCATCGACCATCATTAAGGTGTACTGCGAGCCCATTCCGCGAATACTGATATCTTCATTAGAGCCACCTCCGGTAATGACAACGCCGGGAACATCGGCAATGGCATCTGTCACATCTCTAAAAGGGGCTTGTTCGAGATCTTGTTTACTAACTACAGAGATTGATGCCGGAGCATCCTTTACTTCTTGGGCAAATCCCCCTGCTGTGACAACAATTTTAGAAAGATCGATAGTTGGCTTATTGGATTGCGAGAGATCATCAGGCGCATCCGTAATCTCTTGGCTCATGGCAAAGCCACTCGTTAGAATCAAGAAGAGGGATGTGCTTAAGAGCGTTTTCTTAAAGTAGGGTGTTGCAATTGCTGACATAGAGAGAGTTCCTATATAAAGCGCAGAAGAGAGAGCGGTGATGGCGAGTTAATTGAAAGCGTCTTACTATCAACTCGTAATGATAATTATTACCATATAGCAAATAAAGTCAAATAGGTTTTAGGATGAAATGTATTCTGTCTTTATAAGTAATTGAAATGTAAGAGTTCTTTATTTTTAGGCACTTTTAGGTTATTTTTCTTGCGAAATACCTGCTTCTCTATGCAAGAAAAGCGGAATAAGGTATGTTGTTATTGCGATGTAAAGATATCGATGAAAAGAGAAAGAACGATATCTTGTGGAGATAGTTTATTCGCCACAATTGCTGATGAAGGCAGGATAATAAAATAATAAAAACACTTTAAAAATACTTTGAAAGTGGGATAAATAGCAGGAGGAAATATGTCTATAGAGATCTACTCTGTCGGAGATCGAGGAATAACACTCTCTATAAAAGGCGCTGTTACATTAATGAATCAGCAAAAAATTTGGTGGATTGGCACACAAATTCAGGATGAGGCGATCATCGATGTTGTGCCGGGAATGAATAACCTAACCCTTTTTCTTAATCCTTACCGGGTGAACAGTAAAGCAACAATCACGGAGTATTTAAAAACCCTATGGCGTGAGTCAGAGAAGCTGGATTTATCCGATGTTTTTCAAGGAAAACTTGTCGATATCCCTGTGAGCTATGGCGGTGAGAAAGGGCCGGATCTTTTAGAAGTCGCGAAGATTCATGAGATAACGCCAGAGCAGGTTATTGAGCGTCATACTGCGCCGATCTATACCGTTTACTTTGTGGGATTTATGCCGGGCTTTGTCTATTTGGGCGGGCTGGATGCTTCTATCCATACGCCAAGACGCGCCAATCCGCGCATGAAAATTCCCGCGGGAAGCGTGGGGATTGGCGGATCACAAACGGGCGTTTATCCAGGGGAATCCCCCGGTGGTTGGCAGATTATCGGCAATACGAGCGAGACTTTCTTTGATATGCATCGAGAAACGCCTTCGTTATTTTTACCTGGAGATCAGTTACGCTTTGTGGCGAAGGAGATATTAATATGATGGAAGTGATTAATCCCGGCATTTTAAGCTCCATTCAAGATTATGGTCGCCTCTCTTACGCCAAAATGGGCGTGGGGAAAGCCGGTGCGATTGATGGTGTATCGCTCCATTTAGCAAATCGACTCGTTGGCAATGAGGGGAACACGCCGGCATTAGAAGTGAGTGTGATGACGCCGGTAAAGTTTCGTTTTGTAGAAGAGACGTGGATCGCCGTTACAGGCTCAAACTGTACAATTATCATTGATGGTGCGCCGGGCTGGCATGGTTGGCGAACGCTTATTAAAAAAGGGCAGACAGTTGAACTTCGCCCGACACATAACTCCGGAATGTATTGCTACTTAGCGGTATCAGGAGGATTTGATGTGCCAAGCGTTATGGGCTCTGCGAGTACTGATATTAAAAACAAACTCGGCGGACATCAAGGGGATGGTTCTCCCTTAAAAAAAGGGGATCATATTGGGATTAAAGTCCCTGATTATCGCTTAACGCATGCGGTGGGCGTACGTGCTTTTAGTCGCACTTATATTAGTACCTCGATTGCGGTCTTAAAAGGCCCTGAATTTGATCAGTTTGATGCGGATTCGCAAAAGCGGTTTTTTGAAGAAGCTTGGGAGATTAGCAGTAATAGTAATCGGATGGGAATTCGTTTAGAAGGAGCATCACTCGTACGGGATAATCCTGAAGAGATGCGCTCGCAAGGTGTTTTTGAAGGCGTGATTCAAGTGCCTCCCAGTGGGCAACCATTGGTGTTGGCGGCAGAGTGTCAAAGTACGGGTGGCTACCCAAGAATTGCGGTCATTCCGCAAGCAGAACTTTGGAAGCTGGCGTATTTGCCGGCACGTAAAAAAGTGCAGTTTGTCCTGATCGATGAAGCAAGAGCAAGCGAGAAATTGGTAACGCAGCAGCAATATTTAAAGAGCGTGGAATATATATTAGATCGTCCCGGGAGAGATTACGGAGCATATTATGATGAATAAAAAAGGTTTACAGGTCGATTTAAACTGTGATTTAGGGGAAAGCTTTGGCCCATGGAAAATGGGGAATGATGCGGCAATATTACCGCTCATTAGCTCGGCGAATATCGCATGTGGTTTCCATGCCGGGGATCCGCAGATTATGTGTGACACGGTGCAGATGGCTCTTGATTGTGGGGTTGCCGTTGGCGCGCATCCGGGGCTCTTTGACTTGCAGGGATTTGGACGCCGAAATATGGCGATTACCCCAAAAGAAGCGTATCGCTTAGTGGTGTATCAAGTAGGCGCGTTGCAAGGGTTCTTAACGGCGCTCGGCGGTAAGCTCCATCATGTGAAGCCTCATGGCGCACTCTATAACATGGCGGCAGTTGATCAAAACTTAGCGTTAGCGATTGCGCATGCGGTGGCAGATGTCTCAAAAGGCGAAGCGATTCTTTACGGTTTATCAGGGAGTGAGTTGATTCGAGCAGCTGAATCGGTAGGGCTTCCGGTGATGAATGAGGTCTTTGCGGATAGAACTTACCAAGAGGATAAAACCTTAACCTCCAGAAGTCAGGAAAATGCATTGATTATTGACCCAGAAGAGTCGATAGCGCAGGTACTACAGATGGTAGAGCGCCAAGAAGTGACGACAACAACGGGTAAGCAACTGCAGTTAGCCGCAGATACAGTCTGTATTCATGGTGATGGCGTGACGGCGTTGGCCTTTGCGCAAAAAATTAGAGAATCATTGGCAGCCAAAGAGATCCGTATTAGTGCTGATTTAAAATAAGCTTGCGCGCGTGCCTATTCAGTCCTAACGGGAAGCGAAACAGTTGTTATAAGGAATCGTAAACGCACACTAAACAAGATCGCTCACAGGATGAGCTTTTATCATTATCGTCATTTAAGGGAGATTTATTCAGTGCTTTAAACGCTTTAAAAGCAGTCAGCGCACCGATGAATCTCTGAAACAGCAGTCACCTCATAATTCTAATAATATTTATAGAAACTATTTATAGTCATCCTATAAAACACCATAAAAACATGAGTATCGACAGATCTCATATAAGGAGAACCTATGGAAAAGAGTCCAAAAGCAAGACGCAGTGCCATTGTTGGCGCCGTATTTTTAATGGGGCTATCCGCAATTGGCCCCGGATTTTTAACACAAACTACCACCTTTACGATGCAACTCGGGGCAAGTTTTGCCTTTGTGATTATGCTCTCGATTATTTTAGACTTGGGCGCACAGCTCAATATTTGGCGCATTATTACCGTATCGAATATGCGCGGGCAAGATATCGCTAATAAAGTGATTCCGGGATTGGGATATGTTGTTTCCGTCTTGGTTGTAATGGGCGGACTCGCATTTAATATCGGGAATGTTGCCGGAGCCGGATTGGGGCTAAATGTCTTTACAGGGCTCTCTGTAGAAGTGGGGGCGATGATTAGTGCCGCCATTGCTATCGGGATCTTCCTCTTTAAGGAAGCCGGGCGCATTATGGATAAGTTTATCCAATATGCCGGGATTTTGATGGTCTTCCTCACGCTCTATATCGTCTTTAAATCATCACCGCCTGTGGGCGAAGCCGCGTATCGTACCTTTGTGCCAGATGTGCCTTTCTCGGCATTAGTATTAGCGACAGTGACATTAGTGGGCGGAACGGTTGGTGGTTATATCACCTTTGCCGGCGCGCATCGATTATTGGATGCTGGCGTTCATGGAAAAGAAGCGGTCAAAGAAGTATCAACCGGCTCACTCTTAGGAATTGGAGTTACGGCAATTATGCGCGTCATTCTCTTCTTAGCGGTGCTTGGCGTCATTTCTCAAGGGTATCAATTAGCAGCCGGAAATCCTGTTGCATCGGTTTTTGAACATGCAGCGGGGAAGGTGGGTTACTTCTTCTTCGGGATTATCATGTGGGCGGCAGCCGTTACTTCTGTGATTGGTGCGGCCTATACTTCCGTAACGTTCTTGCGCGTCTTTAGTAAAAGGGTTGCCGAGAACCAAAACCGCTTCATTATTGCCTTTATCTTTATTTCAACAGTGGTCTTTGTCAGCGTGGGTCGTCCTGTTGAGATCTTGGTATTCGTGGGCGCGTTAAATGGCTTAATCTTGCCATTAACCCTCGGGCCAATCCTCTTTGCGGCGTATCGTAAAGATGTGGTCGGGGATTATAAGCATCCTGTTTGGCAAACTGTTTTCGGTGCGATTGTTGTTGTGATGATGACTGTACTAGGCGTACAAACATTATATGGTTACATTGCGGGATAAGTTTTAATCATGTTTAAGGGAAAACCTTAGCATCTTATGGTTATATCTCAGATGTGAGCATTCAATAAAATGATGAAATGCAAAAAAGAGAGTTTCTTAGGAATCTCTCTTTTTCTTTAATACGCGAAATAACAATGATTTATAGGGTGTTGAGTGATTGGTAATGCTATAAAATTAACCAATATAGAGAAGTGGTAAAAAGTTGCGCACAAAAAGTTTTGACTCAAAAGAAAAATGCGGTATACTTCTCTTCGTTGGTTGAGACAGCAAACTTTTAAAGCCCTCCTCTCTAGTGAGAATGAGATAAGCCTAAAAAGAATGCAAAAACAGTCTTGCTAACTCCAAGAGAAGTGAATATAATATCTCTTCTATTGGGTGCTTAGCTCAGTTGGTAGAGCATCGCCCTTACAAGGCGAGGGTCGGGGGTTCGAACCCCTCAGCACCCACCACAATAGAGAAGCCCGCTTTATAGCGGGTTTTTTGCTATCTGCTCGAAAAATGCCGGGCATAGAATCTACATGATTGTGTTAAACATCTGAATGAGTCGGCAGGGCAGGTTGGAGATGAAGCCAGAAGCCAGAAGCTAGAACTCAGAAATCAGGAAAAAAGGACATCGTTGTAAAATGATTCTCCAAAATGGGATGAAGCCTCTCTGTTTGCTAATCTGAATCATCGCCTTCTTTTGGGGATCTTTTTTTTTGATCTATCAGTATTTTTTACCATAAACCTTTTTGATTAATCATTGAGGAATAAAGGGATAGAGATGCGCGCTAATGCTGTGGCAGAAACGACTATATGCAATTATTGAGTGATTTTGATGCATTTTTTTGACAATAGAGACATAAGCCTCTATACTCTCTCTTCTATTGGGTGCTTAGCTCAGTTGGTAGAGCATCGCCCTTACAAGGCGAGGGTCGGGGGTTCGAACCCCTCAGCACCCACCACAATAGAAAAGCCCGCTTTTTAGCGGGCTTTTTGTTGTTCTGAAAAGCACCTAGTTTAATGTACATATTTGATATGCAGAAATTAATCTTCTAAGACTTTCAAATCTAATTATTAGTCATTGTCTTTTTTGATATATTCTTCATTGCTTATGCTCTGGTTAGCATCAAATACTAAAATACATTATTTAACGACGCACTATTTAAGCCATATTAGATGTCCTAACATGGTCGCCTATATTATGAAAATGAGACTTTAGATATTTCACGAGCTGCATTTAGAACGAGAGGCATCACTTTTTCTGTGAATTCTTCTTGGCTGCTATAACTTGTAGCTGGGCAGCTTACCGAGAGTACATATTCAATCTCTTTTGTTCTAACATTTCTAATAGGTGCGGCACCGGCAATCATATCTGGTTTAAAATTTTTCCAACTAATGAGATATTCACTCGCTCGAGCAATATGGATTTTTGTAATTAATTCATCAATGTTTTGTGAAGTGGAGGAGGAGTATTTAACCCATTCCTCAATATTAGCAAAACGAGCACGAATTTCAGTATCAGATAGTGTGCTTAGTAGGAGTTGGCCTATTACTGTTGCATAAGCTGGCCATCTTGTACCAATACGAATATTGGATGTAAAAGCGCCCAAAGCTTGAATATTATTAAGGTAAACGATTTCTGTATTATCTAAGACCGATAGATGTACTGCTACCATAGTCTCATCTCTTAATTGCTGCATAATACTTGTTGCGTGTTGCGGGACAGCCATTGTAGAAATTGCTGTATAGCCAAGTTGTAAGACCTTCACACTTAATTTATAGGTTTTGTGTTGTGTTCGAATTAAGTACCCACAATGCTCTAATGTTTGGACGAGGCGAAAGGCACTTGAGCGATTAATTTCAAGTACAACTGATATCTCACTTAAGGTCATTTCACTCTGTTCGGGTGTGAAATATTCCAAAATTTTCAATCCTCTAATGAGTCCAGGAACGAGATACTTCTCCTGTTCGTTTATTTGATTCATAGGCTTTATTCCTTAAGTTATTGATAGATTGAACTTATGAAATTGTAATTTATCATTAATTGGCTTGACTTATTTCTTCTAATAATCGTATTCTGGCATTAATGTTTTATAAAGTAAACAATGTTTCACATACAAAACAATAATAACCCAAATAGTAAGAAGACATAAAAAGATCTTCGGGGAAAATTTGAGCACTAAGAGGAGCCGGTGACATGAATTGGATTACAGTATGTCAAGTGGAAGAAGTCGATGAGTTTATGCCAAAGGCAGTTACGATTAATGAAATAAAGATTGGTATATTTCAGAAAAATGATCAGTATTTTGCAATTGAAAATGTTTGTCCCCATGCCTATGCACTATTAACAGAAGGCTTTGTTGAAAATGGCACAGTTGAATGTCCTTTACATGAAGCGATTTTTGATATCGCTACTGGCAAATTAGAGAGCGGGCCTGGTTGCCGAAATCTCTCTATTTACCCTACAAAAGTTGAAGATGGTGCTGTTTTGGTATCACTTGAAAAATAGAAATTTTCTTTGTGAACAACTAAGAATGAATGGACTACAGAGAATAAATTTTTATGAGTTGAGATAATCAGAGATTATCTATGATAACTGAGATCTCAATTTAATTTCTAAAGCAGTACGCAGGTTTTCAATGCGTTTTTGACCCCACAATTATTAAATAATACCCGTGGGAGATTAGAGTCAGAGGAGGATTGCATGACAAATTATAATGAAAAACTAAAAACATGGCTAGAAAATAGGCCAAATCCCGATGCTGGGATTAATAATATTCAATTTCCAGGAGACGTAACCCATGTTATTTGGCAAAACCGATCACATGAACCGACGGATTATGAACTCTCGTTAAAGGATCACTTTATTCAAGCTTTCACTGAGGGTGCGATATCAGCTACAGATATTGTGAATGCGCTTAATAAGCAAGGAATACAGCTTGAAAGTGGTGAGAAATTTACTGAGTCAAACTTAGAAGCTGAAATGTCTCGTTTGGGCTATTAAGAAATATCAATTGGAGGATAGATTTATGACATCAAGAAAATTTAAAGATGAGCAAGAGTATCTCGATTTTGGTTTACGTAACCTTTGGTATCCTGTTCTTGCGAGTTGGGAAGTGGGCAATAGTCCTGTAGGTATTACTCGCTTGGGTGAGAATATTGTTGTTTGGCGCGACGAATCAGGTAAGGTGCACGCCCTTGAAGATCGATGCCCGCATAGAGGTGCAAGACTCTCTCTTGGTTGGAACTTAGGGAATCGTGTTGCTTGTTGGTATCACGGTGTAGAGGTGAGATTTGATGGCGTTGTAGAGGATGTGCCAGCAGTTGCAAGTTGTCCTATGACGGGTGCTGATTGTGTGAAGTCTTACCATGTACAAGAGATTCAAGGGGGGATCTTTATCTGGTTTGGTATTGGTGATACTGAGCCTGATGCGCTTGAACTTCCTGAGCAGCTTGTGAATGATGACTGGAGTAGTTTCCTCTGCATGGCAGATTGGAAAGTCAATTATCAATATGCCGTGGATAATGTTATGGATCCAATGCACGGTACTTATCTGCATTCAGTCTCTCACTCTATGTCTGAGGGTGATCGCACTGCAGAAATGAGTCTGCGCCCGACAAAAACGGGATTCGTTTTTGAAAAAGATGGGCAATCAGGTGTGAACTTTGACTGGGTTGAGTATGGGCAGACGGGAAGTGCATGGTTACGACTATCGATCCCTTATCAGAAGAAATTTGGTCCTGGCGGCAGTTTCTGGATTGTTGGTTTTGCGACGCCTATTGATGAGCATAATACGCGCGTTTTCTTTTGGCGTTGCCGTCAAGTGGAAGGATTACAGCGTAATATTTGGCGATTCCTTTATCGCACGCATTTAGAAAAGCTGCATTGGGATGTATTAGAGCAAGATCGCATTATCTTAGAAAACTTAGCACCATCCGCGCGTAATCATGAGTTCCTATATCAGCATGATGTTGGTGTTTCTCGTTTACGTCGTATGTTTAAGCGTGAAGCGGATAAGCAATTTATGGCGCTACAAGCGTATGAAGCCTCCAAAGCAAATGTCGATGCTGTGGGTGCAACAATTCATGAGGCGCAATAGAGGGACTATAAGATGACGGCGTTACTGCAAGGAAAGCATGTTGTTATTACCGGCGCTGCGCGTGGGCTAGGTTACGACTTTGCCTGCGCGGCATTGAATGCCGGTGCGACGGTATTGATGGTAGATATTTTAGGTGATCTATTACAAGAGAGAGCCGAAAAGCTGCAGGAAGATGGGGAAAAAGCCCATTTTATGGTCGCGGATTTAAGTAATAAAAATTCGATTGAAGAGGTCTCTAATTGGGTTGAAAGCAATTGGCTAGGCGTAGATGGGCTTATAAACTGCGCAGCATTAGCAACGGGTGTAGGCGGCGTTACTATGATGGATTATGATCCTGATCTTTGGGATCGAGTGATGGCTGTGAATGTTAAAGGCACATGGTTGATGACTCAAGCAATGGTTCCCTTTTTAAAGAGATCGGGGGGCGGAAAAGTTGTGAATATCGCCTCAGATACAGCGCTTTGGGGCGCACCAAGACTGATGGCTTATGTGGCTAGTAAAGGCGCTATTCTTTCAATGACGCGCTCAATGGCGAGGGAGTTAGGTGAGTTCAATATCTGTGTGAATAGTTTATCGCCGGGATTAACCTTGGTTGAAGCAACAGAATATGTGCCAGAAGAGAGACATAATCTTTATGTTAACGGTCGTGCAATTCAACGTGAACAGTTACCTGAAGATGTTAGTGGGACAGCGCTTTATCTAATCTCTGATCTTGCTTCTTTTGTGACAGGCCAAAATATTCTTGTAAATGGCGGGTTTGTATTTAATTAGGAGAGATTAATATGCTGAATGGAATTAAGACATTGAAGTTTGGGGTGGAGAATTTTGCGAAATCAAAACAGTATCTCGAAGATTTTGGGTTGGATGCAGTAAAAACAGATATTGAAAACACGTTGAAATATAGATTGATTAATGGCAGTGAAATATATGTTTACGATATTAATGATGCAAGATTACCTAAAGCTTTTGAGTCTGGTTCAACACTTCGCGAGGTCACTTGGGCTGTTAATCGTCATCAGGATATTGCTCGTTTAGCCGAAACCTTAAAAAATGAGCCGGGATATAGCTATAAAGAGGGTATTGTGAGGTGTTTTGATCCCAATGGTATGGCCTTGGTTTTCAAAGAAAGTATTTTACAGTCAGCAGCAGAGGAGGTCAGTTTACCCCTTAATCAATATGGGAAAATTAGCCGAGTTAATCAACCTAGTCCTGTATATGAGAAAGCATCGCCGGTTGCAATTGGTCATGTTGTGTTTTTTACCCCAAATATTGAAATAACTCAGAAATTTTATGAGGATAAGCTCGGCTTTTATCTCTCAGATGCATATCGTGGTCGTGGTGCATTTATGCGTTGCGCAGCTGAAGGCTGGCATCATGATCTATTTCTATTAAAGTTACCAACGCGTGAAACTGCAGGATTAAATCATGTGGCTTTTGTAGTAAGAGATATCCATGAAGTAATTGGCGGTGGTCTGAATATGAATAGATTGAAGTGGGATTCTTTCATTGGTCCAGGGAGACATCCTGTCTCATCGGCTTATTTCTGGTATATACATTCACCACTAGGAGGCGCATTCGAATATTATACAAATGATGATTATGTAACGCCTGCCTGGAAGCCTCGCGTTTATGATTATGCACTAGAGCTCTTTACAGAATGGGCCATTGAGGGTGGTATCGACTCAGACACGAGAAGACAGATTAAGAAATAAATATAACAAACTATTTTTATTCACAATTTACGTGAAACAAAGATATGAATTAGCACAGGCATGAGGGGGCGTCGTTATGGAAAGAGTAGTAATTATTGGTGGAGGGCAAGCTGCGATTTGGGCTGCACATACATTAAGAACTGAAGGATACAGTGGTGCTATTGCGGTTATCTCTGATGAAGAGCATGTGTTCTATGAACGACCACCGCTCTCAAAACAAGTTTTGTTAGACGAGATGACTCATGATGCTTTGCAGTTTTTCCCTAAAGAGGTGGTTGAGTCTCTCAATCTCACACTTTACAAGCCACATCGTGCTACAAAAATTAATGAGGTTACTAGAGAGGTCTTACTCGATGATGGGCGGGCATTGCCTTACGATAAGTTATTAATTGCTACCGGTAGTCAGGCTCGGATTCCAGTTGAAGCTTGGAGATCGCTACCCAATCTTTTCTCTCTAAGAACAATTCAAGATAGTTTAGCGCTCCAAGCTGTGCTACCTAATGTTAGGACAATTGCTATTGTAGGTGGTGGTTGGATAGGACTTGAAATTGCAGCCTCACTTCGTAAGAAAGGCTGCGATGTTACGTTGCTTGAGTTAGGAGAGAGACTCTGTGCTAGGAGCGTGAGTAGCGAGGTTTCTCGATTCATGGAGTCGGTACATAAAGAGGAGGGCGTTGAACTCTGCTTTGAGTGTGGGGAAATCGATATTGTTGAAGATGCGGATAGGCTGATGATCTTAAAAGATAATGTTAAATGGCGGACATTTGATATTGTCTTGGTCGGTGCAGGTGCACACATCAATAAAGAGTTGGCGGTTGATATAGGATTAGCAACGAAAGATGGCATTGTTGTGGATCATTATTGTCAAACCTCAAACCCTGATATCTATGCCGCAGGTGATGTTGCGATACACCCTGAACTTGGCTTTTGCATTCAATCTTGGGCAAATGCGCAAAATCAAGGAATTATCGCAGCAAAAGCAATGTTAGGAGAAAAGACGCGTATTAAATACCAGGAGACTCCTTGGCTCTGGTCTGATCAATATGATTGTAATATTCAAATATTAGGTACACCGATAGCCCTTGACGAAACAACGGTAGTCATACGCGATTCAGGAAAGCGACAAAAGAGTTTCTTCTATCTCACTGACGCAGGTAAGCTCCAATATTTAGTTTCTATTAATGATGCCCGTATTGTACAGATTGCTAAGCGATGGTTAAAAGCAGATAGAACCCTAAATCCGCAAGAGCTTGCAGATACTCAATTTAATGTCATGAGTCTTCGCTAAATAGAGTCATAACCTGAAGATATTCGTTTCACCGAAAGAACAAAGTGTTGTAGTCACAAACATAAAAAGAGCCAAAACGGCCTGAAGAACGAAATAATATATCAATGAGGATGCGTTAGAAAACGACACTACTAATAAGATCGTTTCAACGTTGTAACAAGGAGAGGGATTATGAGTGAAGCACTGGCAGAAAGGTTACCATTTGTGCCTAAGAATTTATTGAAGCATTGGACGCCGGCAACCGTATTAATGATCTGTGTTGTTCTAGCATTTTTTGACAAAATTAGTATTGCTGTTCTATTTTCAGATCCTATATTCCAAGAGACTATGGGCGTGGGAGAGAATAAGAGTCGACTCGGTTGGCTCATGACAAGTTTTCTTCTCTCTTATGGATTCTCTTCGGTATTTTTAAGTTTCTTAGGAGATATATTTAGTCCCAAAAAATTAATTTTTTGGTCAGTACTAAGTTGGGGAATTCTGATGATTATCATGGGATTCACAACGACCTATAAAGGAATGCTTGTTAATCGGGTTCTCCTTGGTATAGCTGAAGGACCACTGTTTGCACTCTGTTATAGCATTGTTAAGAGCTGTTATTCTGATAAAGAGCAAGCAAGAGCATCCACAATGTTTATCTTAGGAACGCCTATTGGCGCTGCACTTGGATTCCCAATTACAGCCTATGTCCTTGGGAATTATGATTGGCATACAACATTTTATGTGATGGGAGTACTTACCCTTATTGCAACGATACTTGTTCACTTTGGGCTGAGAAATGTCGAGATTTCTGGGCGTAAGCAGATTGCTAAAGCTAATCATCGCGCTAACTTACGTATGTTAATGAATAATCGGGCATTCTGGATTGTCTGTATCTTTAATATTGCTTTAATGACCTATCTCTGGGGTTTAAATAGCTGGATACCGACTTATCTAATGGAATCTAAAGGCTTTAATCTTAAAGAATTTGGTAGCCTATCGATGATTCCATTTGTAGGGATGTTGTTGGGTGAGATCGGCGGCGCGTTATTCTCTGATAGATTTACCACGCGCAGAGCGCCTCAAGTATTTATTGGGCTTTTAGGTGCTGGGATTGCGATGTATCTCATGGTCATTGTTAAAAGTAATACGCTTGTCATTGTTATGATGACGATTAGTTCCATGATGTGGGGAATCTCAGTTTCAGCAGTATTTGCTCTTCTTTCAAGAGTGAGTGCAAAAGAGGTAGCAACAACAGCAGGCGGAATTTTCAATGGCTTGGCAAATTTTACAAGTGCAATTATTCCTGTATTAATTGCTTATATTGTGGTATTTACCGGCAGTTTTGATACGGGAATAATCTTCCTTTCAATCGTGGCTATCGGTGGATCTATGATCTTATTACCACTATTAAGACGGTATTAGCGTTGGAATTATATTGAGAGTTATATATTTAATGTGTTTGGATTTTCAAGAATTAGGAGATCACATAGAGTGTGGTTTTGTAATAGAGATGTAACAACCCGTAACGGGGATTTTATTCGGAGTTTTATTCACAAAGGAGAATGGATATGACTAGAACATTTGAAACTTGGAGCCGCCCTGAGGGGAAATCTTTAGAAGAGTGGATGAATACACGTATCGCTCGCCTTGAAGATCGTAAATATGATTTTGATGCCTTAAAGTTCCAGGCAGATTACGATCCAAAATATCGTCGTGCTCAGATGCGTTATATGGGAACGGGTGCAACGGGCGTATCTACTGATACCAATACAGTTCCTGCTGAAAACTTCACTTTTTCAACAATGGTGTTGCCGGCACAATGTGAGGGTCCATTGCATCTTCATGATGATGTGGAAGAGGTATTTTTCCTACTACGCGGATCGATCGAACTCTTCTTAGAAGATAAGGGTGAGAAGTATTCTGTCATTTTAAAAGAGCGTGATTTAATCTCAATTCCGCCAGGAATCTATCGTGGGCTCTATAACTACACGCAAGAAGATGCGCTTATGTGTGTGATGTTAGGAACGCCTAAGCCACAGATACCCACTTATCCTGAGGATCATCCCTTATCAAAGATAAAGAGAAATTAATTCAAGGTAATTGAGATCTATTAACGAATAGATCTAATGATCATAAAAAGGGCTTACTTAAGTGTTATTTGCACTTAAGTAGCTCAGCAATAGAGAGTCTATAAGGAGATATGGCAATGAAGCAAATTGCAGATTATCAGTTAGCGCTAAACAGTCGGATTGAATATCTCGAAAAAAAAGGTGAGGGAGAGGTCTTTATTTTGCTGCATGGGATTAGTTCCGGCGCTTATTCGTGGATTAAACAGCTACAAGATTCAACGATTAAGCAGCGGCTTATTGCCTGGAATGCGCCAGGATATGGAAAGAGCGATGCTTTAGAGATAGATCACCCTATGGGGGATGATTATGCAGCGCGTTTGCTGAAATTTGTTGATGAGTTAGGGCTAGATCGTTTTACCTTAGTTGGACATTCTCTCGGCGCGATGATGGCTTCAGCCTTTGCGACAAACTATCCTGAGAGAATTTCGCGTTTAGTACTGGTATGTCCTGCTCAAGGTTATGGCGATGAGGATGATGAGGTTAAACAAGAGATATTCCAGCGCCGACCAAAGCTCTTGGCAAAGCTTGGGAACTTGGGGATGGCAGATGAGAGAGGACCTTTTCTGCTTGGGAACCCATCTGCTGAAAACATGGAGATTGTAAGAACGGTGTCAGCAGGTCTAATGATGCAAGGATTTACAGATGCTTCGCACTTATTAGCTTACGATACGATTGATCGGTCTCTTGCGAAAATACAGGTGGAAATTGATCTCTACTATGGCGAGAAGGATGGGATTACACCCGCGAAAGGAATGTTTGAATTACAACGTAAGTTTAACAATATTACATTGTATGGCGCAGCTAATGCCGGTCATTTAGCCTACATTGATGCACCGACTTACTTCAAAGATACTCTATTTAAATCATAAAAAAGAGTGTCCTATGAGCAGATTACGATTAGAAAAACTTAGGAGATTGATATGGGCTTTGGGGTAAAAGATAGCGTAGTGATTGTGACCGGAGGATCATCAGGCATTGGATTGGAAACAGTGAAGCTACTTCTTAAAGAGGGGGCTAAAGTCGCATGGTGTGGTCGCAATATAGAGAGACTGCAAGCATCCTATGATTCTTTAATAGCACTATTTTCAACGGAAAATATGCTAATCGTTCAAGCAGATGTACTTGATAAAAATTCAGTAGAGAACTTGATTGAGCAAGTAGTTGCTCGATTTGGGGCTATTGATATGTTGATCAATAATGCCGGGCAGGGAAAAGTTGCAGATTTTGACAATACGGAAGATGAAGCGTGGATCAGTGAAGTCACTCTTAAATATTTTGGGGTTTTAAATCCAGTAAAGGCAGCATTGCCTTATTTGAAGCAATCGAAGATTGGATCTATCACTAATGTGAACTCGCTTTTAGCATTAAAACCAGAGCGACATATGATTGCAACATCCGCAGCGAGAGCGGGATTGCTAAATCTGAGTAAGACGCTTGCACAAGAGTTTGCTCAATATGGCATTCGTGTTAACTCGATTCTCCTTGGCATGGTGGAGTCTGGGCAGTGGCATCGTCGTTATGAGAATCGCTCAGATCGAGAAAAAACATGGGATGAGTGGATTAGAGGTATAGCACAAGAGCGTGGCATTTTACTAGGGAGACTTGGCAAAGCACATGAAGCTGCACAAGCATTAGTTTTTCTCGCATCACCGCTATCATCTTATACCACAGGCTCTGTGGTAGATGTTTCTGGCGGGTTTAGTAAAGAGATTTAGGTTGATAGTTTTTTAGATCGCCCATTTGAGATCGTTCATTTAAAACGTATTAGCAGGAAGTATAAAGGAGTCAGGCAATGAAGAAAATTATGGTGATTGGGTATGGAGCAATGGCACAAACCGTTCTGCCAACATTGCCTAAAGATGTGAAGTTAGGCTGGGTTGTGGTTATGCCTGAAGATATTGCCGCAACTCAAAAAAAGGTAGGACCTGATGTTGAGGTTGTGAGCCGAGTTGCGGATATTAAAGGACGACCTGATCGCGTGATTGAGATGGCTGGGCAGATGGGCCTTCGTGCACATATCTTTGATCTTATCGAGAAAGGGTTAGACATTGGGGTGATATCTGTGGGTACTTTTGCTGATGAGGCATTTACCGAAAAAGTCCGCCTAGAGGCGAAAAAACATAACGCAAAAATCTATATATTATCAGGCGCAATTGCCGGCATTGATGGTTTAGCTTCTGCGAAAGAGGCCGGTCTTGATTCGGTTACCTATCAAGGTCGAAAAAACCCACGAAGCTGGAAAGGAAGCCACGCTGAAACCTTAATTGATCTTGACTCACTGACAGAGGCGACTCTATTTTTTAGCGGAAATGCTCGAGATGCTGCGACCCTATTTCCCGCGAATGCGAATGTCGCCGCAACATTGGCCTTAGCAGGCGTGGGGATGAAGCAGACTGAGGTTGAGCTAATTGCAGATCCTGAAATGAATAGCAATCAACATAAAATTATTGCGCGGGGGACTTTTGGCGAAATGGAGATTGTGATGATGGGGGTTCCCCTTGAGAATAATCCGAAAACTTCGATGCTAGCGGCTCTCAGTGTTGCCCGTTTTTGCCGGCAACTTGATGAAGCCCTCATCATATAACAACAGATTATAACTATTCATTATCGTTATAGGGTAGTTACGTAATCGTGACATTTTCACATAGTAGTAATAAAAAAGATCAAAGATCACAAATAAAAAACAAAAAACAAAAAACAAAAGACAGAAGTGATAAGGAGTTTATGGTGAGAGCACTATTTTTAGCAGGACAATGGAAGCAGGGGCGGGGAGAGGCATCAAAGAGTTATTTTCCGGCAGATATGAGTCTTAATGCAGCGTTCTCTACTGCTAGTTTAGAGGATGTAGATGAAGCTATCATCTTGGCAGATAAGGCTTGGCGTGATGCTTCTTGGCGAAATCTTTTACCTACCGAGAGGGCAAAAATACTTTATAAATTCGCCGATATTTTGGAGCGAGACCGAGAAGATCTTGCCAAAATGCAAACGCGCGATAATGGTAAGCCGCTCTATGAATCAAGAGGTCTTGTTGCAAGTGCGATCGGGACAACACGTTATGTGGCAGCAACGCTTGAAACGATGGACAACGAACTGACAAATCAAAGAATGCACGATGCATTAACATTGAGTATCTATGAACCATTAGGGGTTATTGCCGCGATTACACCGTGGAATTCTCCTATCGCCTCTGAAGTGCAGAAATTGATTCCAGCGCTAGCAGGGGGAAATGCCGTTATTTTAAAACCCGCAGAAGCAACTTCTCTGATCGCGCTTGAAATAGCAAAACGCTTCGAAGAAGCAGGATTACCTCAAGGGATTTTAAGCGTATTGCCAGGGCGCGGATCTGTTGTTGGCAATGCCATTGTAAATCATCCTCTTGTGCGTAAGATTTCATTTACCGGTGGGACAAATACAGGGAGAGCACTTGCACATATTGCTGCGGAACGCTTGATTACGACCTCTCTTGAGCTCGGCGGAAAATCTCCAACAATTGTTCTTGAAGATGCAGATGTTGAGTTAGCAGTTAATGGCGTGATTTATGGCATCTTCAGTTCGGCTGGGCAAGCATGTATTGCGGGCTCAAGGCTTTTTGTTCATCGGAGTCTTTATGATCAATTTGTCCAGAAATTAGTTGCAAAAACAGCAACGCTTAAAGTGGGACACCCTGAAGATCCACAGACACAAGTGGGTCCTGTGATTAGTGAGCAACATCTTCTTGGGATTGATCAATATGTGCAGCAAGCCTTAAAAGAGGGTGGGAAGATAGAAGTAGGTGGAAAGCGCTTAATTGATGGTGATCTTGCCAAGGGCAGTTACTATGCGCCGACGATTATTACGGGCCTTAAAAATAGTGACTCTGTCTGCCAAGAAGAGATCTTTGGACCTGTGCTAGTTGTGATGCCTTTTGAAGATGAAGAGACATTAATTCAAGAAGCCAATGATACCGTTTATGGATTATCTGCCGGGATTTGGACAGAGAGTTATCGCAAAGCTTGGCGATTAGCAAGAGCGCTTGAAGCGGGAACGATATGGATAAACACCTATAAGAAGTTTTCGATTGCTACACCTTTTGGAGGTTATAAAGAGAGTGGTATTGGCCGAGAGAAAGGGCGACTGGGGATTCTTTCTTATATGCAGCAGAAGAGTGTTTTCTTTGGAATGGATGAGACGCCTAACCCTTGGTGTGATTAGTGCTTAATTGACAACATTAAACAGCGCTCATCAGTAAGGGATGCTATCAAAAAAACTTATATAAAAATCTTGAAAGTAGCAAAGAGTTGTGCTTTTAAGTGGGAGGAGAAAGTAATGAAAGTAACAGTTGGAGAAGCGATTGCGCGACTATTAGAGGTGCATGGTGTTGAAAATGTGTATGGGGTGATCTCTATCCATAATCTTCCTATTGCAGATGCGATTGGTCGCCGTGAAAAAATTGAATTTATCTGTGCACGCGGTGAATCTGGCTGTTTAACAATGGCAGATGCTCATGCGCGTTTTAAAGGATTGGGTGTTGCCTTAACAAGCACAGGTGCCGGAGCTGGTAATGCTGTGGGGTCGCTGATAGAAGCTTGCAATGCAGCAAGTCCTGTCTTGCATATTACTGGTCAAGTTGAACGAGAATATTTAGATCGTGACGCAAGTTTTATTCATGAAGCGAAAGATCAGCTGACTTTCTTAAAGGCTTCTAGTAAAGCGGCTTACCGAATTATGAGTCCTGAAAATGCAATCGGTATTATGCGTGAAGCGATCCGTGTAGCTCAAACTGTGCCAATGGGGCCTGTGAGCGTCGAAATCCCTATTGATGTGCAGGCTGCAATGATAACGCTTCCTAAAGAGTTCTATCCCGTAGATGCATTGCAATTGCCCCATATTGATACTAAAGCTCTCGATGCTTTAGCCGAGGAGCTTATAGCGGCTAAACGTTCAATTCTTTGGATTGGCGGTGGATGTCTTGATGCCGGTAAAGAAGTTGAGGCATTGGCAGACCTTGGTATTCCTGTTGTTTCTTCCACACACGCTCGCGGTGTTTTGGCGGATAGTCATCCTCGTAGTTTAGGGGCATTTCATAACTCTGAGCAAGTAGAAACACTCTTAAAAGAGGCGGATATTGCCGTTGTTGTGGGTTCTCGTTTAAGAAGTAATGAGACAAAAACCTATAGTATCTTATTCCCCAAAAACTTAGTCCAGATTGATGCGAATCCTGTCGCACAGCAGCGCAACTATAGTGTTAATCACTTTATATGCTCAGATGCCAAAGCATCTTTAGCCTACCTTATTGAGAAGCTCAAGGGGGTCTCAAAAATTGATGCTGATTATGATCAGGCGATTATTGCCGCCAAAGATGCAGCGGTTAAAGCTTTGACAACCCAACTTGGTCCTTACGCTGAGATCTGCTTTGCACTTCGAGAAGCACTTCCTGAAGAGGGCATTTTAGTACGAGATATTACGATGTCAGGAAGCACTTGGGGCAGTCGTCTTTTCCCTGTTGAAGCACCACTTCGTAATATTCACTCTTTAGCGGGGGCAATTGGTCTGGGGCTTGCTCATGGCATCGGTACATCAATCGCGAACCGTGATAAGAAAGTTATTGCACTTGTGGGAGATGGGGGCTTAATGCTCGGTATTGGAGAGATTGCGACCATGGTCCAAGAGAATACAAATATGGTATTACTCATCATGAATGATCAAGGTTATGGTGTGATGCGAGGCATTCAAAAGAACTATTTTGAAGGACGACAATATTATAATGAGCTTCATACTCCAAGTTATAAAAAATTGGGTGAATCGATGGGTTGCGTTAGCTTTTTAGCGAGCTCTGTCGATGAGTTTAAATCGGTGATTAAAAAAGCGATTGAAATTGAAGGGCCTACAGTTGTTGAGGTGGATATGAATGCGATCGGACCGCTTAACTTTGCAGGACCGCCACAAAAGAAGCTCTATTAAATAGAGGGGAGAGGGGGCAAAAATTTTAAGGGATAAGTATTCATAAGCTATAAGACTATAACAGTGCATGCAAAAACAGAGAGTAAGGTGTAAAACTCCAACAAGAGAGATGACACCTATTCTATTTAAGGGGGAGTTTTTATGACAATCGTAAAAAAATATAAACGCAACTTATATTTATCAGGTATTTCTGCTTATTTGATGGTAGGGCTACCATCGATAGCATTTGCGGAAACAGAAATTTATGGGCAGATTCGTTTGAGTCTTGAAAGTAGTAATGCCAATGCCACACGGCCTGTTAATTGGCAGTTTGATGAGAATGGGAATGTTATTAATAGAGGTTCTAAAGTGAGTAATATGGCTGACCAGGGATCGCGGCTTGGATTAATGGGTAGTGAGGAGCTTGAAAACTTCACCTTACTTTACCATTTAGAGTGGGGATTTAATGCTGCTGATAGTTCTCCTGAGGGAAGTGGATTTACCCAACGTTTAGGATATTTAACCTTAAAAAATAGTTTAGGGGCGCTCACCGTTGGTAAGATAGAAAACCCTTTTAAGCAGATGTTGCAAGTAAAAACAGTGACTTCTTTGAGTAATGCGAATTGGAATGCAGCTTCTATGAGCGCCGCGGGAGATCTTTTTCAGGGATCGATGGGCAGTATTGCGAACTTTAATAGCTCGATGATGTTTAGAGTTGGAAGTGCGCTGCTCTATACGTCTCCTTCTTGGTCAGGTTTTAATTTTGATGTTGCTGTAGTGATGTCGCAAAAAGCAGATCAATCAGATTATGTCTTTAATAAACGCCGAGATGTTGATCTATTTACTGCTAATTTCAATTATTTTCATGATTCAGGCGCCTATATTAAGGGTGGTTTTATTTCTGGGAATACGGAAAAACCCGGCGCAAAAACTGCTTCTGTTTGGGGTTTAAGTATGGGATATGTTACGCCAAAATGGGGCATTAACTTATATGGTGCGATAGGTGAAACAAAGGGACTTGCAACATTTGGTGTAGGTAATGAGAGAAGCCAGCGTTACTGGGCGAATGTTAAAGGCTTAAATTTAACGCCATCAGGATATAAGCATGATGCTTATGGCGTGGATTTAACAGGATTTTATCTACTTGATGAGTCTTTAATGACCAAAGCTTACGGCTCTATTTCTTACGGTAATTCCACTAAAGAGGAGCGAAATGGACTCTTTAAGCAGAATCGAGAAGAGAGAAATCGTCTCAAGATCTGGGCTATTGGTGTTGAGCATAAATTAAGTAGCCGCACTAAAATGTGGGCAGAATATGAAGCGATGAGCGTTAAACAATCATTTACTCAGAGATCGAGTAACTACTTTCATACAGAAAACTTAAAAAACAATAAGATTTTAGTAGGGATGCGTCATGATTTTTAATTGGGAGAGGTATCCATTCTTTATTAATTACGCTCTTTTGCATTAATCTCCATCTAGAATATGTCTACCTAGTGACTCCAGAAAGAGGTTTTATCCTCTTTCTCACTTTTTGGCCTATCGAAAGATAGGCATTTTTTATTTCTATAATAATCACTCAGATATCTTTATCCTCGGTACTACTCCTGCATAACAGACCATCAATGTTCGTTCATTCGAGACTTATATGTATTATTAAATACACATTATAAATTAGAGTTTAAGCTCTTTAAACGTTGTGATTTATTCATTATTTATATGATGTTTTTTAGTGATTTTTATGACTCTTGTTGATTTTATTGAATGTCCGTCATTTAAGAAGATGTTGCAGGTTTTGAGTTATCTTCAGATTGGTCCGAAGCATTGCTTGTAGGGGCTTTGCTTTTCATTAGTGTCTTCTCTAGGAGAACTGTGTAAAGCGGTCTTCCTCCGAAAAACTGTGCAATAATCGTTGCGCCTAAGCAGGTAATTAACATTGGTAATATTAGGGCAAAGTTATCTGTGAGTTCGAGAACTAAGATGGCGCCGGTAAGCGGTGCCCTTACGGTTGCGGCAAAGAGTGCCCCCATCCCTGCAATAGCAAAAACCCCTACTTCTAATTCATATTGTGGAAAAAGGGTTGTTGCCACATCTCCAAAAATCGCCCCCGATAATGTCCCTATTGCTAAGAGCGGAGAGAATAGACCTCCCGGAGCGCCTGAGCTAAAGCTAATAATTGAGGTAAAGAAGCGTAAGACTAAGAAGAGAATCATAAACTTAAGCATAAAAGAATGATGACTCCAACTATGAATGACATTGAAACCATCTTCAACAATTTCAGGAAGGTAGAGTGCAATTAAGCCGCAACTACCTCCGATGATTCCACCAGTCATTACAAAACGTAATGTTCGTCCTTTATAGAAGGCTTGGAATCGATCTTGTAAAAAGAGTAATGAACGATTAAACAGAACACCCAGAATCCCTATCGCAAAACCTAATAGAATAAACAGCCAAAGTGAGGCAATGGGGGCGGCTTTAAAGATCCCGATATTCAGCATCGAGGTACTACCATTAATTAGTCGATAGACAATAGTGGCCATGACTGAGCCGATGACGACGGATTTAAACGAGATTAAGCCATATTTAAATTCCGCACGCATCTCTTCCACAACAAAGATAATCCCGGCAAGTGGTGCATTAAATGCCGCAGAAAGCCCCGCCGCTGCGCCGGAGGCTAATAAGGTATGGCGATTATCGCGATCTTTTAGGCGAAAGATATCACTGACCATTGCCGCGATATTCGCGCCTAATTGGACAGTAGGTCCTTCACGTCCTAAAACCATTCCAGAGCCAAGCGCACCTATTCCTGCGAAGAACTTGACGGGAATGACTCGCCACCAACGAACAGAGCGAAGATCTTTTAATGCGCCTTCTACCTCCGGAATTCCTGAGCCGCCAGATTCAGGAGAAAAACGTTTTACCAGATAATAGGCGACCATGCTAAGGATTGCCGAGATTGCAAAAACAGCTAACCCAAGTTGCCATTTCTCTGCAAAAACGCCCTCAATACTGGATACGCGAAATGAGGCCACAAAAGAAACCCCCATCTGAAAGAGAACGCCGAGTAATCCTGCAAGGCTTCCTACTAATGCAGAAATTAGCAGGATGTGGAGTGGCGTTTTATCGCTTTTAATTAGTTTATCGATCGATGTGAACTTCAAAGATTTTATCCTTATAGAAGACGTTTTATTGGAACTAATTATTCATCATCATTAAGCAATCGTTATGAGCTTTATGAAAGTATTGAAGCATTTTAACCCGAATAGTTTAGATATTTAAAGTAATTGATATGTTTATAATATTTATTAAAAATAAAATAAAAGCAAGATGATTCTATACATGAAAATCAAGTAGTCTTACGCTCGGTATTGCATAAATTTCCTAGTAAATTTCTCTCAGTATAGTAAAATACAGCCCGATTGACCGGTAAGCATGATAAATGCCGGCGATAAGAGACAGAAATCCCACATAATGCGTCATTGATAGCGGTAAACGTAGCTTGGTCTACGTTTTTTGTTTTTTTGGACGTTTATTTTTAATTCATACTTTAAATTGAATGCGGTAGATCCGCTTTCCCCTGAAAGGAACTTTTTAATGAAAAAAAGATCAGTAGAACTTCTCGCACCTGCGGGAACCTTTAGAAACCTCCAGTATGCATATGCTTATGGTGCAGATGCCGTATATGCCGGTTTACCACGTTATAGTTTACGTGTTCGTAACAACGATTTCCGTAACACTGAACGCGTTAAAATGGGGATTGATTATGCCCATGAGCATAATAAAAAATTCTTCCTCGCGGTCAATACCATGCCCCATGGCGGTAAGCTCAAAACATTCGTAGACGATATGTCGCCGGTGTTAGACCTCAAACCTGATGCTTTGATCATGTCAGATCCTGGTTTAATCATGATGGTACGTGAGCGTTTCCCTGATCAAGAGATTCACCTTTCAGTGCAATCAAATGCTGTAAACAGTGCAACTGTACAGTTCTGGCAGAAACAAGGCTTATCACGCGTGATCCTCTCTCGTGAGTTATCGCTCAACGAGATCGAAGAGATCCGTAATGAATGTCCTGATATGGAGATTGAGGTCTTTGTTCATGGTGCGCTCTGTATTGCTTACTCTGGTCGTTGCTTACTCTCTGGTTACTTTAACCATCGTGATGCAAACCAAGGAACATGTACTAATGCTTGTCGTTGGAACTACGGTTTAACAGATGGTACAGAAACGCCGGAAGGGGAGCTTGTTCCTGCGGGCACAGATATGCAAAGAATCTACCGTGAAGAGAGCAATCATCCGGATATTGGTGTAAACCCTGTCACCTTCATCCAAAATGCGATGAATGATGTGGCTTATACGGATCTTTCAACGGGTAAAGCATATACGCCGCATCCTGAAGCGGTAAAACCTTACTTGATCCAAGAAAATGGTCAGCGTAAAGGTGACTGGATGGAGATCAGTGAAGATGAGCATGGTACGTATATCATGAACTCAAAAGACCTTCGCGCGATCCAACACGTTCAGCGTTTAATCGAAATTGGCGTTGATTCACTCAAAATCGAAGGACGTACAAAATCACCTTACTACGTCGCAAGAACCACGCAACTCTATCGCCAGGCGATTGACGATGCGCTTGCGGGCCGTGAGTTTGATCCATCACTTTACGGTAAGCTCGATGGCCTTGCTAACCGTGGTTATACCGAAGGTTTCTTACAACGTCATGCACCGCATGCGTATCAGAACTACTTAACGGGTAACTCTATTCATTCACGTCAGCAATATGTGGCAGAAGTGCTTGAGTATGATGAAACGACTGGTCTTTCTAAGCTTCAGGCGAAAAACCGCTTCTCAACGGGCGACCGCTTAGAAGTGATTAATCAACATGGCAATCGCGATATCGTGATGGGTCAAATGAAAACAGAGAAAGGCGAAGTGATTGAATCTGCAAAAGGTTCTGCATATGTTGTATGGGCAGATATCGGTAAAACAGATACGATGACAATGCTTGCGCGTTACTTAACGAATGATGAGAACGTTGACTAGTCGTTAGCTAACGCTCACTATAGATCTAATTTCAAATCCCCCATGTTCCTGCTTTAATGCGCGAATATTGGGGGATTTTTTTGTCCCCCGAAAAATGGAGCAATTCATCCTCTTGGAGGTTGCATCAATGTTTGATTTGTCTGGAGTTGTAGAAATTGTATATACCTGTAAATTGTATAGAGTGATCATGGTGATGATCTATGAATATAATCAGGGAGAATAGAGATGATTCGATGCGTACGAATGTGGACGGGAAGTGATGGTAACTCCTGCTTTGAAGAGGGCATTTTAGTCATGAAAGAGGGGGAGCGAGGTGATTTTGTCGGCTTGCCCATTTCTGTAAATAGCCTCTATTTTAGAGAGACAAGCTCTGGTGGATCATTCGATTGGCATCAAGATCCTGTCCCGCGTTTTGTTATCACGCTTTCCGGCATTTTAGAGTTTGAAATGGTTTCAGGTGAGACTTTTACGTTATCGCCGGGGGATATTTTATTAGCGCAAGATAATAGTGGGAGTGGTCATAAGTGGCGTTTAATGAGTGACACACCTTGGATTCGCGCTTATGTAAATTATGATGCGCAGAGTGATCTGACTTTTCAAGCGACTCAATCTTAAATTTTATTGAGTAGATAAGTATCCGCATAAGGAGTTTTATGAAACAACCAATAACACCGATTCAGACCGATATCCTTTTAGTAGGTGCGGGAATTATGAGCACAACGCTCGCAACTTTTTTAAAAGCCCTTGATCCAAGTCTCGATATCTCGGTTTTTGAGAGACTTGATGATTGTGCGAAAGAGAGTTCTGATTCATGGAATAATGCCGGAACAGGCCACGCAGCGAATTGTGAGATGAACTACACTCCGCCGTTAAAAGATGGCACTGTTGATATTAGCGAAGCACTTGAGGTGAATACGGAGTTTGATATTTCACGTCAGCTCTGGAGTTACCTTGTCAAAAAAGGCAAGATTGCTGATCCCGGAGATTTTATTCATGCATGCCCGCATATGAGTTTTGTACAAGGCGCAGAGAGTGTTGCTTATCTGAAGCAGCGCTATACCCAGATGTCTGCTCATCACTGCTACCATGGCATGGAATATAGCGAAGATCATGCGGAGATTGCAAAATGGACACCGCTGATTATGGCCGGGCGAGATAAAGATGAGCCGATCGCAATGACACGAATGATCACCGGTGCAGATGTAGATTATGGTGCATTGACGCGTCTATTAATGGCTGATCTCCAAAAACAATCTGGTTTTACTGTGCATTATCAGCATGAAGTATTGGATCTTACCCAAGATGACACTGGCAGATGGCAGGTAACCGTGCTTGATCGACAGACTAAAGAGAAGGTCATCGTCTCTGCGAAGTTTGTATTTGTGGGCGCAGGGGGACGCGCGATTGAGTTATTGCAAAAGTCTGGGATTCCTGAGGGCAAAGGTTATGGGGGATTCCCCGTCGGAGGAATCTGGCTGCGCTGTGATAATCCGGAAGTTGTGAATCAGCATCATGCTAAAGTCTATAGCAAAGCCGCAAAAGGTTCGCCGCCTATGTCTGTTCCTCATTTAGATACACGGATTATTGCCGGCAAAAAGTCTTTACTCTTTGGACCTTATGCCGGGTTTTCTACGAAATTTTTAAAGCAAGGGTCTTATGCTGATCTCTTTGAATCTGTACGTCCGGGGAATATCTTGCCCATGCTCGATGTTGCGAAGGATAATGTTGGATTAATGAGCTATTTAGTAGGGCAAGTGTTACAGAGTTCGCATCACCAATTTGCAGCACTACAATCGTTTTATCCTGAAGCGAAAGAGTCAGATTGGGCGGCGGTTGTCGCAGGGCAACGCGTTCAAATTATTAAGCCCGATGAACCTCATAAAGAGGGTGTTTTACAGTTTGGAACAGAACTTGTCGCCAGTAAAGATGATTCATTAGTTGTATTATTAGGGGCTTCCCCTGGGGCTTCTACGGCGGCATATATTGCGTTGAATATTTTACAGAAAGCCTTTAATCAGTCGGTGAAGACAGATTGGCAGCAGAAGCTTCAAGAGATTATTCCGACATTTGGGATCGATCTCAAACAAGATGCGGATGCTTGTCGGATGACGCGAGCAGAAACGGCAAAAGTCTTGGGGCTTGAATTTATTTAACGATGTTTCTCTCGAGGGCGTTAATACGTTGGATCTTGCACGGAAATTTCATCGGGATGTAAAAAGTAATCGTAATAGATTCGAAATAGGTTCGAAATATATTTAAAAGGTGCCTTAATAAGTATTAAAAACCTAAAAAAATGCGAAAAAGTTACTAACAATGGATAAAAAATTGCATTTTTTTAGTCGATATTTAAGACTTCTTTTTAGAAGATAAGCTATTTGTTTTCCTTGATCTATATCAAATTTATCAGCCTACCTGCTGGTAGGCATTATCTATGAAATTGATAAAAAAATATTGTAGAAATATTATCAGCCCGTTATTATGAAATGCTTCCAGACATTCAGAAGCTATGTCAAAAAGCACGTAATTGCTCACTCTTGAGCGATCCGTGTTTTTTTTTGCCCAAAAAAACGAACTGATAATAATAGGAAAAAAATCATGACAACCCCCGCAACCTTAGTTTTAGCAGATGGCACAATATTTAAAGGTGTCGCAATCGGCAAAGAAGGTCAAACCATTGGCCGCGTTATTTTTAATACGGCAATGATCGGTTATGAAGCGATATTAACAGACCCAGCAACAGCAGGTTCGCTCGTTGCATTTACCTATCCTCATATTGGCAATAGTGGCATGAATAATGTGGATGCTGAATCAGATCGAGTGCAAGTTGCGGGGCTTATCATTCGAGATTTACCACTTTTAGCGAGTAACTTCAGATCCATCTCTGGGCTAGAGGAAGCACTACGACGACAAGGAATTATCGGTATTGCCGGCATTGATACTCGGCGATTAACGCGACATCTCCGAACCCATGGCACGCAAATGGGTGCCATCGTTTCAGGCGACATTAATGATTCTCACAAGGTTGTGGCAGATATTGCGGAAGCGATTAAGGTAGAAGAAACGACAAATTGGGTGCAAAAAGTGAGTTGTGATACTTCTTATGAATGGACGGAAGGGCAGTGGCACTTGGGGCTTGGCGTGGATCACATTAAGCCATCAGAGAACGCTCCCCATGTTGTGGTGCTTGATTTTGGGGTAAAGCGAAATCAGCTTCGGGATTTAGTCGCAAAGGGGCTTCGTGTGACGGTCGTGCCGGCAAATAGCAGTGTGGATACGATCTTGGCGCTCAAACCTGCGGGGGTATTTCTCTCATCTGGGCCGAGTCATCAGGCGCCCTCTTTAGCGCTTATTGATCCTCTACTGATCGAAACCGTGCAAGCGCTCTTAACGAGAGAGATTCCTCTTTTTGCGATTGGTTTTGGATATCAGTTATTAGGCTTAGCCTTAGGGGCGAAAATTCAGCCGTTACGCGTCGGGCATCATGGGGTTAATCATCCGGTTAAATCGCTGATTTTTGGCGATATTATGATGACCTCTCAATGCCAAGATGCGGTGATTGTACCGGAGAATCTCCCTGAGTCGATCACGGTGACGCATCGATCATTGCTTGATGGTTCGATACAAGGAATCCGTTTAGATCGCGAGAATCGCGTGAGTGTTTATGGGTTCCAAGCATCTCCAGAGGGGGATGCGAATGGCCTATTTGATGACTTTATAACTGCCCTAACAACGAAATAATTGAGGACCTTAAAATGCCAAAACGTACAGATATTCAATCGATTTTAATTCTTGGTGCCGGTCCGATTGTGATTGGTCAGGCATGTGAATTTGATTACTCCGGCGCGCAAGCGTGTAAAGCGCTAAGAGAAGAGGGTTATCGCGTGATCCTCGTGAACTCAAATCCCGCCACGATTATGACAGATCCAGAGATGGCAGATGCCACCTATATTGAGCCAATTCTCTGGCAAACCGTAGAAAAAATTATCGAAAAAGAGCGCCCCGATGCGATTCTCCCGAATATGGGCGGGCAGACAGCGCTCAACTGCGCGCTTGATTTAAGCCATCATGGCGTATTAGAAAAATATGGCGTAGAACTGATTGGTGCTAATGAAGAAGCCATTGATAAAGCCGAAGATCGGGGGCGTTTTAAAGAGGCGATGAAGAAGATCGGCCTCAATTCCCCCCAATCTTATGTGGCGCACAATATGGCAGATGCGCTGATCGCACAAGCTAAAGTAGGATATCCAACCTTGATTCGCCCGTCATTTACGATGGGGGGATCGGGGGGCGGAATTGCGTATGATGAGGCGGAATTTTTAACGATTTGTGAGCGAGGATTTGATGCATCGCCGACCAATGAGCTTCTGATAGAGCAATCCGTATTGGGCTGGAAAGAGTATGAGATGGAAGTGATTCGTGATCGCGCAGATCATGCCATGATTATCTGCTCGATCGAAAACTTTGATCCGATGGGCGTGCATACCGGTGATTCCATTACCGTTGCACCTGCGCAGACGCTGACAAGCCGAGAATATGAGATTATGCGTAATGCGAGCTTGGCAGTGTTACGAGAGATTGGGGTTGATTCTGGGGGCGCGAACGTGCAGTTTGCGGTGAATCCACAAAATGGGGAGCTCATTATTATTGAGATGAATCCTCGAGTTTCTCGATCATCGGCTTTAGCCTCGAAAGCAACAGGATTCCCGATCGCGAAGATTTCGGCAAAATTAGCGGTAGGATATACGTTGGATGAGCTCGAAAATGACATTACCAACGGGCAAGCGCCTGCATCTTTTGAGCCAACGATTGATTATGTCGTCACGAAAGTTCCTCGCTTTGCGTTTGAGAAATTCCCCTTAGCCGATAGTCGTTTAACAACGCAGATGAAATCTGTGGGGGAAGTGATGGCAATGGGGCGCACGTTCCAAGAATCCTTACAAAAAGCTTTATGCGGTTTAGAGACTGGATTGTCGGGGCTTGATTCGATCACATGCGAGCGCTCTGTTATCGAGCGAGAGCTCCAAACGCCAAGACCTGATCGACTACTTTATGTGGCGGATGCCTTTAGAATGGGCATGAGCCTTGCAGATATTCAGGAGCTATCGGCGATTGATCCTTGGTTTTTGGTGCAGTTAGAAGAATTAATCGCTTATGAAACGCAGGTTTCAACGATGACTTTATCGGCATTGAGCGAACCGTTATTACGAACCCTTAAACAGAAAGGATTTTCTGATCAGCGCCTTGCAACGCTACTCAAGGTAGATGAAGCTGATGTCCGTGCATTAAGAGATCATTTCAAGCTTCATCCTGTGTATAAGCGCGTGGATAGTAGTGCCGGAGAATTTAGTACCGATGTCGCCTATCTCTATTCAACCTATGAAGAGGAGTGCGAAGCATCGCCAACAAATGCGAAAAAGGTGATGATTTTAGGCGGTGGGCCGAATCGTATTGGGCAAGGAATTGAGTTTGATTACTGCTGTGTGCATGCCTCATTAGCTTTAAGAGACGCCGGTTTTGAAACGATTATGGTGAACTGTAATCCGGAAACTGTGTCTACGGATTTTGATACTTCTGACCGACTCTATTTTGAGCCTTTAACATTAGAGAGCATCTTAGAGATTGTTCGTATTGAGCAACCGATGGGCGTGATCGTGCATTATGGCGGGCAAACACCGTTAAAATTAGCCAATGCGCTGACGGAATCGGGTGTGAATATTATGGGAACTTCGGCAGATAGTATCGATACGGCAGAAGATCGGGAGCGATTCCAACAGATTTTGCATACGTTAAATTTAAAACAACCGCCTAATCGTATTGCGTATCATGCCCATGAAGCCATCACGAAGGCCAATGAGATCGGTTATCCGTTAGTTGTTCGCCCCTCTTATGTACTCGGGGGTAGAGCGATGCAGATCGTGCATTGTGATGCGGAGTTACAAAAATATATGACAGAAGCGGTGAAGGTCGCGCCGGAAAGTCCTGTGTTGCTCGATCACTTCTTAGATCATGCGATTGAGGTGGATGTGGATTGTGTGGCGGATGGCGTAGATGTGGTGATTGGCGGGATTATGGAGCATATCGAGCAAGCAGGCGTGCATTCGGGCGATTCGAGCTGTTCATTGCCGGCATATTCTCTCTCTAAAACCGTACAAGATGAGATTCGTGCGCAAACTAAAGCGATGGCAAAAGCGCTGAAAGTACGCGGATTAATGAATGTGCAGTTTGCGGTGCAAGATGAGACGATTTATGTGTTAGAAGTGAATCCTCGTGCCTCAAGAACGGTGCCATTTATCAGTAAAGCGACCAATGTCCCGCTTGCAAAAATTGGCGCAAAAGTGATGGCAGGAATTTCTCTCGCCTCGCAAAATGTGACAGAAGAGGTCATTCCGCCTTATTACACAGTGAAAGAAGCGGTATTCCCCTTTGTGAAGTTCCCCGGCGTTGATGTGATTTTAGGGCCAGAGATGCGCTCAACCGGAGAAGTGATGGGCGTCGGCAGAACCTTTGCAGAAGCCTTCTTAAAAGCACAATTGGGCGCAGGAGAGCGCATTCAAGGTGCGGGGAAAATCGCACTCTCTGTACGAGATGCCGATAAACCGGCGCTTGTAACAGTGGCAAAAAACTTCTTAGAAGAGGGATATTCGCTGATCGCAACTGCCGGCACTGCAAGCTTCTTACAAAATGCCGGAGTTCCCGTAACCGCGGTGAATAAAGTGCAAGAGGGCGGAGATCATATTGTGGATCTCATTAAATCAGGGGCGATTACGATGGTGATTAATACCACGACGAGCGATGCCCAAAGCGTGGCAGATAGCCATGCGATTCGTCGAAGTGCCGTGAATCTTAGAATCCCGCTCTACACAACGATTGCCGGGGCAATGGCGATTAGTGAGGGTGTGAAGAATTTGGATAATCGGGACGTACATTCGATTCAGGGGCTTCATCAACAGTTATAAACGCTATTGTAGACGGCGATAAGAAGCCTTCTAAGAAAAAGCTGTAAGATAAAATCTCAGAAAAAATCTAAGATAAAATCATTAGAAAAGCCCAGAAGCAGGTGCATCAATAGGATGCATTGCTTCTGGGCTTTTTATGTAAGAGTTTAATGGAGACTAAGCCGCTCTTACGTTATTGACCATATCCACGAGGAATACGCGGATATCGGTTGGCGATGTGGCTTCTTTGTCAAACGAGAAACGAACGATCGTTTCATCATGTGCAACGGTAAATCCATATTGATCAACATGGGTCATGCGGACTTTTTCGGGTTTAGTGATATTGATGCGTGTTTCTAAAAAGAGGAGGAGCGCATCTTGATGATCTTCATTCATATGATTAATAATGCGCGCTTCTGTGGCGCTATCAAACGGCGTTGGCGCAAGGATCATATCGTAATCTACCCAGTGAATCTCCCCAAAGCCATTAATGTAACGGCATTTTTTAGGCGTTAAGAGATAAAATTTAAAATCATGCACACGATGGTATTTCGCGCTCTCTGGGAAGTGGCGCTCATAGCGGGCAGAAATAGCGTCTATCTCAGAATCGGGTGCTAGCGTAACATCGCCGGCAATGGTTAAACGCCAGCCTTTTTGGATGTTATCTTGGTCGGTATTATGAAGCGTTAAAGAGGTTTTGGGATTCTCTTTAATATTTTTTGTATGCTGCGCAATGTCGCTAATTAAGAGGATAATCTGGTTTTTATCATTCAAGCAAAACGGCACAACAGAGCCAAAAGGATAGCCCTCGATATCGAGCGTATCGCGCATGACGGTAGAGAGCACGCCATTAAAGGTTGAGAGCAGTTTGAGCTGAGCGTCTTTCGCTGCGGCTTGTTTTGAGTAGTTTTGGACTAAGTTATTATTGGTTGTGTTGCTGTTAGACATCTGAAGTCTCCTCAATGTCGAAATAAAAGATGCAGATTCAAGGATCGCCGATCTGCGGGAATAAGACAATAAATGGGTAAGCTGTTTTTATTACACGCGAAAGGCTAGCGTGGAAAATTGCGGATCAAGTGGGTCGGTAAGCCTCAAGAAATCAACCTCAAAGAGATCTTGTAATCGGTGTGATCGCCAGAGCTCTTCCGGCGTGAATTGACCTTGGAGTACGCCTTTTTTCAGAAGTACGAGGGAATCGGCAATTTGTAGCGCATGGTTTAGATCATGCATCACGCAGATAATGGTGAGCCCTTGGCTGGTGAGTTGTTTAAAGTAGCGAAGGAGCTTTTGTTGATGAAATAGATCCAGATGATTAAAGGGTTCATCAAGTAGCATGATGCGCTCGCTAAGCAAGGGGGATTCCTCTAAAGAGAAGAGTGCTTGCATTAACACTCGCCCAATCTGAACGCGATGCTGCTCACCGCCAGAGAGCGTTTGATATGGCTCATCAAGGAGCGCATCGAGTGCTAATATTTGGCTTAGATTCTGTAAGCACGTCGTTACTTTAGGGTGATTGTAAGCCACCGCGTGGGGCATTACGCCCATAAGTAAAATGGCACGGGCTTTAATAGAAAAGGGGATATGCTCCGTTTGTGGCAGTACCGAGCGCTTTACAGAAAGCGATTCAACACTGTATTGATCGAGCGCTTGCGTTTCGAGGAAAATCGTTCCCGTTGTCGGGTGTAAATCCCCGGCAAGGAGATTGAGCAAGGTTGTTTTACCGGCGCCATTAGGACCGATTAAGGCGGTAAATGCGCCTTTTTTAAAAGAGAGCGCATCGATCTCTAGCAGTTTTTTGTGACGAATCGATAAGGTGATATTTTTCAGCGTAAACATTATGATCTCCCTTGCTTAAAGACGAGATAAGCGAGAAACGGCGCGCCGATAAAGGCCGTAAGAATCCCAATGGGAACTTCGCTCGGGGATGCCATTGTTCGGGAGAGGCTATCTGCAGTCACGAGTAAGATTCCCCCAAAAAGATAAGAGAGCGGTAATACAAAACGATTATCCGCGCCAAAGAGCATGCGCATAAGATGGGGGATTAAAAGACCGATAAAACCAATGCCGCCAGAGAAGGCAACGGCAGTCCCTGTAATAATAGCCACGCCCCAGATCTGCTGTTTTTTAAGACTTTCAACGCGAATGCCGAGATGTTTTGCCTCTCGTTCACCAAGTAGCATGGCATTCATGGCTTTGGCCTTACGCCACAGAAGGGGGACAAAGATGATCTGGACGGCGACTAAAATCAGAATTTTTTCATAGTTAAAACTGCTTAAGCTTCCCATCGACCAAAAAGTGAGGGATCGGAGCTCTGTTTCACTCGCGATAAAGGTTAAAAGACCAATGAGCGCGCCGGTAAATGCATTAATCGCAATGCCGATGAGAAGCATAGAACTAATGCTGATCCCGCGTTTATTTCGTGAAAAGAGATAAAGCAGTGAAGTCACTAACCAACCGCCAATGCAAGCAGCGATAGGGAGTGCGTAATCACCCAGAAGCACAAAGAGCTTGGGGGCTAAATGGGTTCCTAAAACAATTGTGCAAGCAGCAAAGAGCGCGGCGCCACTAGATACGCCAATAATGCCGGGCTCAACAAGGGGATTGCGAAAGAGCCCCTGCATCACGGCGCCAGAGATCGCAAGCCCGCCACCAACAAGCAGCGCGGCTAAAATTCGGGGTGCACGGACATACCACACGACATAATGCTCTAGCGTATCTGGCTGAAAAGCTTTAGACCAATCAATCGTCATAGCACCTTGCCAGATCGCCATGATTAAGATCGTACAGAGCGTTGCAAGAATCAGCGCAATAATGGGCTTTTGATAATGTTCAAAAAGGTCAGTATTCACGATTTACCGCTCCGCTAAACAGTGTTCAATGGCAGTGAGAAGCTGCGTACTATCTTGGAAAATATGAATGCCGTAAACAAGATAGTGGCTCATATTCACTTCAAAGACACATTGTGGTTGCAGGGCATCTGGCCAGTTCTTCATACCCGATTCTCTCAATTGAAATGGGGGGATTACAGCGGACGATGCATCTTTTTCAGGATCAAAACTAGCGCGTTTACCGATAAAAACAATATCGGGGCGCGTTTGCATCTGGTTTTCTAAAGAGATTGCACGGTAGTTTTTAAAGTCATTTCCAAAGAGATTGGTGATATTGAGTAGTTCGAGGAGTTTATGGGCAGTGGTATCATTGCCGGAGATTTGGAGCGAGCCGGCATTAGGTTCTTCTTGTAAGACAAAGAAGCCTTTGAGGGGTTGATGATTTTGACTCTTTTGGGCAAGGTGGCTCGCCTCTTTTACAACGGTCTCGCTCAGTGCAATACCGGCTTCTTGCATATTGAGTTTTTCGGCAATTGCGTGAATGGTGCTCTCAATAGCGGCAACATCTTTAAGGTCTTCGAAATGGAGAATATCAACGCCGGAATGGTGGAGTTGATCAATAACATTGAGCGGGCCAGAATCATGCGCGAGTAGAATTAGATCGGGTTTTAATGAGAGGATTCCTTCTGTAGAGAGCGTAATGCGATAACCAATATCCGGTATTTTTTCCAGCGATGGCTTTGTATGGCTCGTGGTATCAATACCGACTAGCATTTCTTCTTTCTCTAAAGCGCTGATAATTTGGGTGAGAGGATTGGATGCCGAGACAATCCGCATAGCATATTGCTCATGACTAATGGCAAGTGACAGCGGAAGCGTGGTGATGAGGGCGGCGATTATAAGTTGTTTCAACATACGTAGAACCTTTTCTGCAAAGCGAATGAGAGCATCCATGAAATTATGAGGCGCCGTGAATGAGGATTGGCGGGATATTCTCTGGCTTTTATCTCTTATTGTTATAGTGAATGATGAGTGGTAAATGGAGATTAATACCGTAAGGTGGGGCTTCGCCGATGGTTTCCTTAAGCAATGGGGGACATTGCAGCAAACCTTAGGCGAGCCCCATAAACGGCTCTTTAAAATTCATACTTCACAGAGAATGCCGCATTGATCCCAGGATTTGAGGCGCGGTTTATCTCAGCGGCTGTTTGCGCGGTCATTCGATCACTCCAACGCCAATACTGTTTATCTAGCACATTGTAAATGCCGGCATTAATCGTGATATCACGCGCGGGTTTATATTCGGCAATCAGATCAACGGTGGCGTAACCTGGAGATCTTTCAATCTTAGCAGTCGCTCTCGGATCAGGCTTGTTGTAGATATCAGATTCTCGCTTTGCTTGTACCGCTTTAATGCGGGCACTTAAATAGAGAGAATCAAGATAGTGATAATCAACCCCGAGAACAGCGGTGAGCGGCTCGATACTATTGATTGGGTTTTTACTGCCTTTTTCACGACCTTTCGCATAAGCGAGGCTGGCATTTAAGCCGATAACACCGTTGCCGCCTTGCACTGTAAAGAGATCCATATGCGCTTTAGCTTCAAATCCATAAATTGCACTTTTATCGAGATTCACGGCTTGATAAACCATGATAGGGCGAGACTCCACCATATTTAATTCTTCGATAAATTGATTATATTTGGTGTAAAAACCGGTTAGAGAGAATGATTTCGAGTCATCTAAATAGTGCCAACCGAGCTCAAATGATTTGGATGTTTCGGGTTTCAAATTCGGATTTGAGCGGCTTGTATAACCATGGGCAGGATTACTGAATCCGACGTTAACAGCGCTAAAACTGGGCGCTCTAAAACCTTCCGAGTAGTTGGCAAATAGCGTGTTTTCTTCAGTAGGATGCCAGAGGAAGGCGAGACGTTTTGAAAATTGTCCTTTACTGATAGCGGAAGGCGGTGCAACGTTATTAGCGGTCTCAAAAGCCGTTCCTGATTTTGGATCGAGTTTGTAATGATCAAAACGAATGCCGGCAATGACTTCAAACTGACCGTCAAAAAGGCTGATGCGATCTTGTAGGAAGATACCAAGCTCTTTGATATTAGAGTCTGGGAAGCTTTTATTAGGGAATTTTTCGGTCTCGATGGATTGTCCTGTGGCGATATTAATCGTATTGCCTGATCTCTCTGTAGATACGCTGTTGTGGCGATAGTTAAGCCCATAGGTGAAGTTATGGAAGATACGCTCATTTTGGGCTAATGCTTTGGTGAACTCAGCGCCTAGACCATAGCTTTTATTATCAAAAGTGGCATATCGAGTTCTGAAAGATCGGTCTCCTTTCGCATTAAGACGATTCTCTTGATGGTTTTGAGAGGACTGACTATTTTGATAGTAGAGATGCCAAAAACCTCGGTCGAAGAGTGACGTTTCAACATCGAAATCATGGCGTAACGTCCATTGTTGGCGTTTATTAATCTCTTTGGTATGTAGATCTAGATAAGTGGTTCCAAAAGAAGCAGCATTAAAGCGGGAGAAAGGATCTGTTTTCAAGGTCTCTTTAAAGTTCTCATAAGTGGCGCTTAAGCGATGATGTTCGTTTGCTTCAAACACGCCTTTCATCAAAATATTGTAGGTGTCCGATTGAGAAGCATTCGGATGTGTTCTACTGGGGCCCATCAAACTTTCAGTACGTGCTTTTCCTTGATAGTTTTTGCGCTCATGCGGATCTGTATAGGTGACGCGGGCAAATGCGGAGAGTTTATCTGTAAATTTCCCGGCAATCGTTCCTGAAAGGAGTGTTTCACGTGAAGCCGTGCGATAACCCACTTTTGCTTCTCCGCCAAAGCGTTTCCCGGCTTGAATGAAATCATCAGGGTCTTTTGTTTGCATAAAGATTCCGCCAGCCAGTGCACTCCCACCATAGAGCGTTGACATCGGGCCTTTAATGATATCGATGCTCTTCATGGCATCAATGTCGAAATAGTTGCGATTTGTTGAGAGATAACTCCCAAAGCTATAAGTAACCGGTAAAGGAGCACCATCCACCGAGATTAAGACGCGATCTTCACCCATTCCTCGGATGCGGATATCATTTAATCCTCCAGACTTACTCTGATCAACAGTCACTCCCGGCTCATAAGTAAGGAGATCCGCTAAGGAGGTTGCATTGAGTCGATCAACTTCTTTTGCCCCAAAGTGGGCAATAGTTGCGGCACTTTCAGCAATAGAGAGGGATTCTTTTAAAGCTCCTGTCACAATGATTTTGCTCAAATTCGCGGTGATAAGTGGCTCGGACTGATCCGGCGTAACAATACCTTCGGCATTTTCGGTATTTTCATCAATCCAGATGGCAGGATTGGCATAGACAGAAGGGCTAAAAATAAGGGCAGAGACACAGATAGAAAGTATTGAACGCTTATACATAATGGCAAAGGACTCTTAGGGTGATAGGGATGAAAGTTGCGGTGTTAGTTATTTATCTCAAATGATATTAATTCCTATATGCATAATATTAACGGTAGAGGATGATTGTCAAACGTGAGTGTTGAAGGAGCTTTTTATTGATCTATATCATTTTTTGAGGGGAATGGAGGCTAAGTGATCGCTTTCTCGATGTAAATGAGAACTTTCCGCATTTAAGAGTCTTTCAATTTAAGGGTGTTTGTGAGTAATAATTGCGCAAGTTTGTGATAAAAAATTCGAATGTTACTCATTAATTTTGAATATTAAGCGTGTCATTTTAAGGGGCTTGAAGGGCGAAGATAAGCCTCTACTATTTTGGTAAATGATGCTAAGGGAGATATTGAAGGCATAAAAAACCCCAAAGTTGAGATCAACTTTGGGGTTTTAAAAGTAATAATGTTTTAAATATTAGACTTCAGAATTAGAATTCATATTTCACAGAGAGCGCAGCATTAAATCCTGGGTTAGAGCGACGATAGTGCTCATTAGGCATTGCTTCCATCATGTTTCTACCCCATGTCCAATATTGTTTATCTAAGACGTTATAGAGCCCGGCATTAATAGTGATATCGCGCTGCGGTTTATATTCAGCGATAAGATCAAGCGTTGCATAGCCTGGCGTTGATTGTAGGCTGCCAAATTTCTGAGGATCTTCTTTGAAGTAGATATCATTGTTTTTCTTGCCACGAACGGCTTTGATACGCGCGCTAAGATAGAGTTGATCAAGATATTGGTAATCAATTCCGATAACTGCTGTTAATGGCTCAACACTATTAATCGGGTTTTTAGTGCCATTTTCACGACCTTTGGCATAAGCTAAGCTTGCATTAAAGCCGATGGTGCCACTGCCGCCTTGAATCGTGAAGAGATCCATTTGTGTTTTGATCTCTAAACCATAGATATGGCTCTTATCAAGGTTGATGGCCTGATAGGTATAGAGATTAACGGGCTGTCCTCGATAGTAAACAGGTTTACCATCTTTCAGAACAGGCTGCGTTTTTACATTATGAAGCTCTTCAATGAACTGGTCGTATTTTGTGTAGAAGCCCGTTACAGCGAAGGATTTTGTATCATCTAAATAGTTCCAACCGAGTTCGATTGATTTGCTTGTTTCCGGTTTTAGATCTGGATTGGGTAAGCTTTCATAGGGTGGCATGCCATCTAGATTGCCATAGCCCACATTCACCGCGCTAAACGTTGGTGCTCTGAAGCCTTCAGAATAGTTTGCAAATAGCGTACTTTCTTCGGTTGGGTGCCAGAGTAATGCAAGACGTTTAGAGTAGTGACCCTTACTTATGCCGATAGGAGTCTGCCCATTATTTGATGACTCAAAGATAGATTCAGATTTAGTGCTAAGTTTATAATAGTCGTAACGAAGTCCGGCAATGATCTCAAACTGTCCATCAAAAAGGCTCATACGATCTTGCAAGAAGATGCCAAACTCACGTGTTTTTGAATTAGGGAAACTCTTCGTTGGGAATATCTCTTTTTCGTTGCTCTCACCAGATAGAATATTAAAACTATAACCATCTCTTAACGTTGAAATTCTATTTTCACGGAAGTTTAGACCATAGGTAAAGTTATGGAAGAGCGCATCATTTTGAGCATAAGCTTTGGAGAACTCAGCCCCGACACCATAGCCACGGCTATCAAATTCTGAGAATCGATTTCTATCTGAGGTTACACCGCCAGAGTTTCTGCGCTCGTAAACATCTTGCTCCGCATGGTTGTTTTGATAGTAGAGATTCCAAAAACCGCGATCAAACATTGTTGTTTCATCGTTAAAGTCATGACGGAATGTGACTTGTTGACGTTTGTTTTTCTCTTTTTCATATGCCGAGATTGTTTTGATTCCCCAAGTGTTTACATCTCCAAATCTTGAGAGAGGGGTAATATCTACGGTTTCTCTAAAGTTCTCATAAGAGAGGCTAAAGCGATGATCTTCATTCGCTTCGAAAACCGCTTTTGCCAAGATATTGTAGCTATCAGCCTTTGAAGCATCTGAATGTGTTCTATTTGGGCCAAGTAAACTTTCTGAAGAAGCTTTACCGCCATAGTTCGCGCGTTCATGCGGATTCATATAGGTGAATCTTGCAAATGCCGAGAATTTATCTGTAAATTGTCCGGCGATAGTACCCGAAAGGAGTGTCTCACGTGAAGCGGTGCGATACCCCACTTTAGTTTCTCCCCCAAAACGTTGACCCGCTTTAATAAAGTCCGAAGGATCTTTAGTCTGCATAAAGACGCCGCCAGCTAATGCGCTACCGCCATAAAGTGTCGACATCGGCCCTTTGATAATATCAACACTTTTCATTGCATCAAGATCAAAGTAGTTACGATTAGTATCGAGATAAGTCCCAAACTTAAGGGTTGTCGGGAGGGGCGCGCCATCAACCGAGATTAATACGCGGTCACTGCCCATGCCTCGAATACGGATATCATTGAGTCCACCTGATTTACTCTGATCCACAGTCACGCCCGGTTCATATACTAAAAGATCAGCAAGTGAAGAGGCGTTTAATCGATCGATCTCTTTTGTATCAAAATGGGCAATAGATGCCGCACTTTCAGCAATCGCAAGCTCTTCTTTTAACGCGCCACTAATCACAACTTTACTTAAGTTAGCCGTAATTGTGGGCGCAGGCTCTGGCGTGACAATGCCTTCGGCATTTTCTGTATTATCACTCACCCAAGCTGGTGGGGCTGCTTCAGAAACTGAGAAGAGTAGAGATGAGACAAAAAGGGATAGTAAAGAACGCTTATACATAGTGGTTAAAGACTCTCATGGGTTGTTAAACGCGGGTTCAATCAATTATTTTCCGCGAATGATATTAATTCCTATCCGTATGTTATTGACATAGGGGTTAGATTGTCAAAAATAAGTACCTATAGCGAGGTTTTAACGCTACTGACTTTTTGTCAGAAAATAGGGTTAATCATTGATTTGATATCACTTAATCGACCAGTTTAGTTAGGTAAGTCCTCTATAAATCGCTATTTTGAGCGATAAATGATCAACGAAGACTGCGGACATTATACATTTCTTCAGGGGGCTTAGGTAATGAATGGGCGAGAAAAAGGGGAGCTGATGATCTCCCCTTGTAAAAAGATTGGGTATTATGATTAAGCAAGCATAAGGGATGTCATGGCTAAAGAACCCATTACGGATTGATCATTAAAGATAAGCATCTCATCCTCATTATCTTGTAAGCCAAGAATATAGAGAAGCGGTAGATAGTGCTCATCCGTGGGAATCGCGAGTTTAAACGCTTCTCCTTGACCTTGGAAGTGAATCAACTTCTGATGGTCTTTCTGAAGGATGAGATCCCGCATTGTTGATCTTGCTTCTTCGGCCCATTCAAAGCCGCCCTCGGGATTTCGGAAGTCGAGTTTTCGTAAATTATGTACAATATTACCGCTACCAATGATTAAAATCCCGCGTCTTCGCAGTGTTTGTAATAGATTTGCGAGTGCATAATGGGCATCTGGCGTAAGGCGAGTGTCTAAGCTGAGTTGTATAGTGGGAATATTCGCTTCGGGATAGAGGTGGCAAATGACAGCCCAAGTACCGTGATCTAAGCCCCAGGAATGATCGAGCGCAATATGTTCTTCAATGTCATGAATCTCTTGCGCTAGAGCAGGACTGCCGGCAGCGTTGTAGCGCATATCATAGAGTGCTTGAGGGAAATTATAAAAGTCATGAATAGTCTTGGGCTGCGCCATTGCGGTCACAAAGCTTCCTTGAGTCTCCCAATGGGCAGAGACAGAAAGGATTGCTTTAGGCGTTGGTAAAGCGCTGCCTAGTTGATGCCAGCTCTGTGTGAAGCTATTTTCAGAAATTGCATTCATCGGGCTGCCATGACCTAAAAAGAGTGCCGGCATTTTTTGTGTTGTCGGGAATTTACGTGTTAACCGTTCTAATTGTTGTAGATTCATTATAATCCTCCTCAGCGCAAGGGGCGCCTTTCACTTATTCAGTGTGCAAAACTGTATGGGTGAAGTAAAGTTTTATCCTTTAAGCGCGTGCTAGATAAGGTAGGAGAATATCGCTAATGAATGTATTAAATACGCATAAATAGCGATCGTCGCCAGATGTTAGGGATGAAAAAACCGACTGTAAAATGTCGGTTTTAGTATGCTTTATTGTCGCTTTTGTTTTTTATGTGTCCCCAAATACTCTGTTGGGCAGACTAAAAATTCGGTTTGTAGCTAAAGTTGCCAGCAGCTTCAACATCCGTAAAGACATCCAGACGCGCTTTACGCGTAATAATGTCATTAATAAAGACGCTAGGAAAGACTTCAATTTTGGTATTAAATGCTTCAACATTGGCATTAAAAATACGAATGCTAGCACTAATATTACCCTCAAGCTCTGAGAGCTCGCGCATAAAGCGTTGGTATACTTCTGATGCTTTGAGTTCAGGATAGTTTTCAGCGACGAGATTTATATTGGACATTAACGCCTTTGACTCACTATTCACACGTTGTAAAGCGCTTACATCAGGAGTTGTAGGAGAGATGTTTTTGAGAGCACTTCTGAGCTCTGTCACGATTTTCATCACATCGGCTTCATGGATTTTATACTCATTAACCATTTTTTCTAAGCTCGGGAGTAATCGCGTCTTTTGTAACTCTTGGGTAATGACATCTGCCCATGCTCTTTGGCAAGCATTGAAGTAAGTGATAATCGCGTTATGTGTCATCACGATATAAAGGGTAATGATCACGGCAAGGACCAGTAGGATAATGGCAAATGTAGACATAGGGTTCCTTAATTTTAAAATGGGTTATAACGATTATCGGCGATTATGACGTCGATTGCAGGGTCGATGTCTCTTATTGGAAATTATTATCGGTTTCACGGCGAATGTTTTCAAGCGCTTTAAGAAGCGTTGTCAGCTTTTTAGGGGTAGAAATCCCCTTAATTTCCGCTAAAAATAGTGCTGTTTCCGCAAGCGAATAGCGTTGAGGGACGGCAAGTAGATCCTTATCCGTAAAGGCGATCAGCAACTCGTTATGTTCATTAATCTCTAGCGTGATTGCCGAGAAATGCACTGTTAAGGCTTCTATGAGCTCAACAATGATCGGCTTTAAAAACTTGGCCGCAAAGTGGGTATTGTGAGTTTTAACGATAAAGCGTTTTCTGAAAGAGAGAGAGGCCGGCGCGTAATCGCTTTTATTTAAGCCAAAGAGCGCTTTGGATTCTGTGATTTGGAGATTCTCTGTTTTTGGGCTCATTGAAGCTGAATCCGAATCCGAAGCCGAATCCGAAGCCGAATCCGAAGCCGAATCTTGCTCTGGATTGAAGGACGCTTGGAACGGGATCACAATACCAAAGCGATCATAATGCCGGTAAGTTGTTTTGGTGGAGGTTGAGCCATCGCTCTCTTTTGTCTCTTCGGTATGTTCATCCACATAGTGAAAATGGTAGTAATGAAAAGGGAAGGACGAGGATGCGTGATGCCCCAGATGTTCGCCCTGAATAACCTGCTCGATCTTGCGCGAGTAGTTGCCCCGATGGAAATCATGAAAGCGCGTTAAAAGCGCTTCAATCGTAAAATCTGGCGGGGACACAATTGACAGCTGGTTATCAAAGAGGAGATCTTTAAAAAAGATCTTTTCTGAGAGATTCCCCATCTTGCGTGCGCGTTTTCTAAAACGCACAAAGAGGATTACGCCAATAAAGAGCGCCAGCGCTATCATAAACAGCGGAAAGCCTTCCGCTGTTTTTTGAAACAGGATTAAGCCAGAAATAAGGAGCAAGCCATCGAGTAGGGCATATAACCCATAATCTTGAGGCTGAAAATGCAGATCCCCTTCCAGCGCACTAGCAGATTCGATGACGGCTAAGAGCGCTTCAGGGGATTGTGCTGTTTCAAGCGCAACCTCCGCTTCATCAATAAACTGATGAAGCAGGCGGTTATGCTGAATCGTTTTTTTAACCATGAATGGCGAACCTACATTAATTACTTTTGACCACGAACAGGTGCAGGTTTGCTCTCTTCTTGGAAGAGTGTGTAGCGAACGCTATAGCTGATTTTTGCTTGGCCTTTTGCCGGAATATCAAGCGACCAGATCGCAGTATCACTTTGAATAAGCGGCTTTTGGCTCGATTCAGTGATCTCCCAATTGGTATTACTGCTTGGATAGAAACCTTCTTTCACGATCGTTGTTGCCACTTCATCTTTCGCATTATTAAGCGTTAAGGTGTAGCTGACTTCCCACTCATCTTCGTTGATCATCGCAAATTGTGTCTGCTTACGTTGAAGCGTTAAATCAAAGGCATTGCCGGTATTTAGAACGACGGGTTGCTTATTAGGCGTTGCTCTCATGCGATCTTCGCCTAAGAATACTGTGCCTTCGCTGTTGTCAGTGGGGGCTTGATAGAGGCGAACAATCCCCTCTGGTAATGGGAAGCCTAACTGCGATGCGTCATTATTTGTAAAATGAATGGAGATATTGGCATTTTGACGTGCTGGATTTGCGCTGATTCTTTGCGTTGGGCTCATATTATCGAATGTGTAGCGCTTCGTGAAAGGAATGCCGGCATTATTAAAGAGGGAGAATTGCGTCTGCTCTTGCTGATTCAAGGTTGCACGATAAGGAATCTTATAGAGATGATAATCACCCATCGCCGTAGCGCCCGCACTGAATGCTTGCATATCCATTTCGGCGCTTGATTTCATTAACATTTCTGTACGGACTCTTGGTGCGTGAGCGGTGAGAATATTGAGTTCTCCAGCAACGAGTTGAATATTGAAATCAGGGTAATTCATGCCACTTTGATTATTGAGCGTTGCCCAACCTTCGAGTTGTAAGGTTTTGGTCTCATCGTTCAGTTTGGCGATGTAATCGGCATTCCATGAGATCCCGCGCGTGAGGTAATTAAGATCCGCACGATATTGCGCATTTGCCTCTGGAAGATCTTTTAAGATTACTGAGAGCACCGGCGTGGTATTGAGTCCTGCAGGAATCTCTGTAAAGGCAAGGCGCGCATCTTTAGGGAGATCAAGTTCCACACGATCTTTGTATTGTAAGAGTAGGCCGCCATTATTGGAAAGAATGGTGGCTTCTTCAGTTTTCTCTTTACCATTGTAAGGCGTGATCACTTTTACGCTTTTACCAACTGAGTATTGAATCAACGATTCTGGAGAGAGAAGGTTTAGGTTGAGCTTCTTCTCAGTAATCCTCGGGGTAGGATTGCTGGCATCTTTAGGGCTTAATGCAATCATTAAGGATTCCATTAAGGTTTCTGGTGCAACATTGGGTAAAAAGAGTTGTTCTTGTTGATTGGAGAGTTCGAGTTCACGAGATTCAGCAACAAGGGCAATTCCCCCTTGATAGATGGTAATCGTTGGTATGTCGGACTTAGACATCACCTCTTGCGCAAATAAGGGACTTGTCATGGCAAGCGTAGAGGCAAGCATGATGGGGAATGTTTTTTTGAATGGAATCTTCGACATTGAGCATTACTCCTTCAAGATGATCGACCTGCATGATTGCATGTCGCAATAAGTCAATTGATTCATAAAATGACTGTGAATTGAATTTAAAATGCTAACGCATATTGCGGTGAATTGATATGAAAAAACGGCTACTTTGACTGATTTTGGCGCAGGGTCTGATCATACGTTCTAATCAGACAAAGTTTTGTGAGGATATCGAGGCGCTACGCGCCTGTCTTTTGCGCCTTTTTTATAGGATTGAATCTGATTTAGATAAATAAAATATCAAAATGATAGGGGGGTTGACGGCTATTTATTTCGATTTTCGTGAAGTTGTGTTAGAAATGGTAGAGAACCCTTAAAGACACTTTTGAATGGAGGTTGTTATGGCATCAGATCTGATGAGCCTTATAGTATCCGAATCATCCATTAAGCTTGGGGCAACACCAAGCAACAAAGAATCAGCGATTAGAGACGTGGGCGAATTACTCATTGCAACGGGTAAGGTTGCCCCTGAGTTTGTTGAAAGCATGGCTCGCCGCGAATCTGTTTCAAATACTTATTTGGGTCATGGCGTGGCAATTCCGCATGGAATGGTAGAGGACAAATCTCTGATTTATGAAGATGCCATTGCCGTGCTCCAAGTGCCAGAAGGGGTCATTTGGAGTGGCGATGATCGCGCTACATTGATTGTCGCTATTGCAGCAAAGAGTGATAATCACATTACAATTTTACGGCGTTTAACACGCCTTATTCAAGATGAGACGCTCTTAGAAGCCTTAAGAACTACAGATGATCGACATTTTATAATGAACGCATTGTTGGCGGATACGAGCGCTCAGCATTCAGACAATGCCGGAGAGAATCCGCTTGAGGCGGGGGTTGCGACAGATCTTGCGGAATCTTTTGAATGGGTTGTCGATTATCCTTCTGGCCTTCATGCTCGGCCTTCGACTGTTTGGGCTGATGCGGCCAAAAATGCCGGCATTCAGATACAAGTGCGACATCATAATGAGCTTGCAGACGCATCGAATATGGTGTCATTACTACAATTGGGCCTGCGAGAAGGGGATACTATTGTCATCTCTGCTGAGGGTGATGAAGCGAGAGCGGTCTTATCGAAATTTAAAAATATCATTACGGGGCTCTCTAAAGAAGAGATCCATGATGCCCAAAAGGCTGCGCAAGCATTGTTAAAGGCAAAGCATGGTGGATGGAAACCGGCTTCGGATATTACGCCTATTGTGGGGGTTGCTGCTAGCCCGGGATTTGCGATGGGTCAGATTTATCATTTAGAAACGACCGCACTGAAGGTACCTGATCTGCCCGAACCACTGCCGCTAGGTACTGAAAAACTTGAAAGGGCATTGGAAAAGACAACATTGCAGATGCGGGCTTTAATTGATGATATGACGCGGCGATTAGGGGCTAAAGATGCCGAGATCTTTAAGGCGCAGTCGGCTTTCTTAGAAGATCAAGCCTTGATGACGCTTGCTTGCCAATATCTTGTGGAAGGACATGGTGTTGCTTGGGCTTGGCATGCGGCATTTGAAGAGCGCGCCACATTACTTGCCGGCAATAGTAATCCTTTGATTGCGGCAAGAGCTATTGATCTTCGGGATATTGGGCAACGAGTATTGGCCAATATTGATCCGGCTTTGAAACAAAATACCCTGAAGGATCTACCGGATGGCGAATATATTATTGTGGCAGATGATTTAACGCCCTCAGATACAGCAGGGCTTGATCCAACGCGAGTTAAAGGATTGGCGACATTCCTAGGAGGACCCACATCTCACACGGCGATTTTAGCGCGAACTCTCGGGATTCCGGCAGTCGTTGCAATGGGCAAAGAACAAATAGATTTCGCGAAGACAGATATGCTCATCGTTGATGGCGATGCCGGAAGAGTTTACCGCAATCCAAATGCCGAGAATCGATTATCGGCGCAAGCTTGGATGACTGAATTATCGGATCAAAGACAAAAAGCAGAAGCCAGCCGACAATTGCCGGCAACGAGCACCGATGGTGCGACGATGATGATTGGTGCGAATATCAATCGCCCAGATCAAGTGGCTATGGCGCTCTCAGAAGGCGCTGAAGGGGTGGGCTTGATGCGAACGGAGTTTCTCTTTTTAGAGCGAGGCGATACGCCCACAGAAGAGGCGCAATATGAGACGTATAAAGCCATGGGTAAAGCGTTAGAAGGGCGACCGCTTATTATTCGTACCCTCGATATCGGAGGAGATAAACAAGTGGCGCACCTGAAGCTCCCTCATGAAGAGAATCCGTTCTTAGGGGTTCGTGGCGCGCGGCTCTTACTCAGACGATTAGATCTGCTGTTGCCGCAGTTACGCGCGCTTTATCGCGCGGCGATGGAGGTAGAAAACTTACAGATTATGTTCCCAATGATTACCTCGGTTTCTGAAGTGTTCGCGCTTAAAAAATATTGTGAAGACGTGCGCGTATCGTTGAAAGCACCCTCTGTTCCGATCGGGATCATGATCGAGGTACCGGCAGCGGCGCTATTGGCGGATAAGCTCGCGGCACATGTGGATTTCTTCTCGATAGGCACGAATGATTTAACGCAATATACCTTAGCCATTGATCGTCAAAACCCCGATTTAGCGGCAGAAGCGAATGGGCTGCATCCTGCAGTTTTAAATATGATTCATCAAACGGTACAAGGGGCTAAGAAATTTGATCGGTTTGTCGGCGTTTGTGGCGGACTTGCCGGAGATCCTTTTGGCGCCGAGATTTTGATGGGACTGGGAATAGATGAATTGTCGATGACGCCGCGAGATATTCCGGCGGTGAAGGCACGATTAAGACGTCGATCGATGACAGAGATGCAAACGCTCGCTCAGCAAGCATTAGGGATGGAGAGTGCGGATGATGTCGAAAGCTTAAAGGGAGAGACATTATGAGTATTATGACTATCACATTTAATCCGGCGATTGATCAGACGATCGTGGTGGATACGCTTCAAGTAGGCGCTGTTCATCGAGCATTGAGTGTTCATTATAATGCCGGCGGTAAAGGGATTATGGTGGCATCGTGTTTGGCAGATTGGGGGCAATCACAAATTATTGCGAGCGGCCTTTTAGGGAAAGATAATGCCGAGATTTTCTGTAAGGCGTTAAATGATAAGCATATTTTAAACTTCTTTATCAGCATTCCTGGCGCTAATCGTACTAATATTAAAATCGTCGATCAGACAGAGACGACAGATCTAAATCTTCCCGGCATTGAAGGGAGTGAGAAATTATTAGGGCAAGTGATTCAAGAGGTCAAAGAGAAGCACGAGATGCTGATTTTGTCGGGATCGCTCGCCTCCGGGATGGCGGATAATAGCTATCAGACAATGATTAATGCGGCGCCGGAGAGTTGTAAAGTGATCTTAGATGCGTCCGGCAATGCTTTGATAGAAGCTTTAAAAGGTCCGCGAATGCCTTATTGCGTGAAGCCCAATGAATTAGAGCTCTCTCAATGGGCAGGGAGATCCCTCGACAGCACGACAGAAATTTTGGCCGAAGCGAAAAAGTTACTGGCATTAGGCGTTCAGCTTGTGGTGATTTCGATGGGCGGAGAAGGGGCTTATTTTCTCTCAAATGCCGGCATTATCCGGGCTTTTTTACAAGCGCCAGAAGTGAAGACGACAGTAGGAGCCGGAGATGCGATGGTTGCAGGTATTGCGGCGGCGCTTGCTGAAGCGGGGGATTTAACGCGGATTGCACGATTAGGCACTGCATTTGCCGTTGGAACATTAGGGTTTATTGGTCCTCATTTACCCAGTAAAGATAAAGTAGAAGCATTGGCACAAGCGGTAGAGATTAAGGTTATCGAAAGCAATGTGAGCGAGGAGATATCATGAATCAGAAATTATGGGTTGTCATCGGTGCACAATCATCGGATATTCGCAGGATTGTGCTCTTAGAAGCACTGAAGAAGGCGGCAGCAGATGCCGGCATTACGCTCGATATTGGCGAGCTTTTAGCGGGGGCAAGTGCCCCGAATTTTTCGATGAATCCTGTTGCGGGGGATCAAATTTTACTGCTGGATATCGACGCGAATGAGATTACGCCATTAGCCGGAGAGACGCACTCATTATCAAGTGCGACGTTATTAGCAGATGTCGCGGGGACGTTAGTAAAATATGCGGGGAATACTGCCGCGCCAAGCGTCGCTGTAGCTGATTTATCTGGCGAGGATCATGCGCCAAGCAGGGTAAAGAAAATTGTCGCAATTACCTCTTGTCCTACGGGCATTGCTCATACATTTATGGCAGCAGAAGGATTGCAAAATGCAGCAAAGGCATTAGGCATCGAGATTCGCGTGGAGACACAAGGATCGGTAGGCGCGCAAGATGCGTTAACGCGCGCCGAGATCGAAGCAGCTGATATTGTGATGATTACCGCGGATAGGGAGGTGGATCGAGCAAGATTTGGGGGGAAGCGAGTCTTCTCTTCTGGCACGAAAGCGGCCATTAATGATGGTCAGAATTTGATTAAAAGAGCCATCATTGAGGCGAAACTTCAGCGGGCAGGAGATGATCGAGTAACGGAAGATTCTGGTGAAGCAGTACAAACAGCAGGTCCTTATAAGCACTTAATGAATGGCGTCTCTTTCATGTTGCCCTTTGTGGTGGCTGGGGGCTTGATGATTGCCTTGGCCTTTGCGCTGGGCGGCATTCATGCCGGGGATGCGGAGAATGCCGGAACATTGGCTTATGCATTATCGATGATTGGCGGCAGTGGCGGCTTTGCATTGATGGTGCCGGTACTTGCAGGCTATATTTCATTCTCTATCGCAGATCGACCAGGACTTGCACCGGGGATGATCGGCGGCTTAATTGCCGCAGAGATCGGGGCTGGATTCTTAGGCGGGATTGTGGCCGGATTCTTCGCCGGATATCTTGTTAGATGGCTCAATAGAACCATTAAGTTACCGCGTAATTTAGAGGGATTGAAACCTGTTCTGATTTTACCGCTTTTAGGAACCGCTATTGTGGGTTTGATCATGATCTATGTGGTAGGAGAGCCGGTATCGCTGATTCTTAAAGGCTTAGAATCATGGTTAAGAGGGATGCAAGGCGCGAGTGCCTTAGTGTTAGGCGCTGTGATTGGTGGCATGATGGCGGTTGATATGGGCGGGCCGGTAAATAAGGCTGCATATGCCACATCAGTTGCCTTGATCTCGACCGGTGTTTATGAGCCGATGGCGGCAGTTATGGCTGCGGGAATGGTTCCGCCGCTTGCCGCAGCGCTTGCGACGAGAGTGTTTAAGGGGAAATTTACGAAGGATGAGTATGAAGCAGCCCCTGCCACCGCTGTTTTAGGGCTGGCCTTTATCAGTGAAGGGGCGATTCCTTATGCCGCGCGAGATCCTTTGCGCGTGATTCCTTCATTCATTGCCGGGGCAGCTGTTACGGGTGCAATCTCAATGGTTGTAGGCAGTCAGTTACATGCGCCTCATGGTGGGATTTTTGTGCTCTTTATTCCCGGAGCAATTACGCATGTAGGGGGATATCTTATTGCCCTTATTGCCGGAACTCTCGTGAGCGCCTGTTTATTGGGAGTCTTTAAAAAACGCGTTGAGATTGTCTCTTAACAATTATAAAAGGCTTACAAGAAGCTGATAAAAGACGGTATGGGACTTGATCCCGCGACGCGATGATTAAATGAGAGAGATTGTGAAATCAGTATCTAGAGAGAAAACAGCCCAAGGTGAAGTATCACTTTGGGCTGTTTGTTATGCGCATTTTGTGGGTTTGAGGCGTTATTGATGACTGAAGATCTGATAAGATAAAACGGGTGATCTAAAGTTTAAGGGTGAGCATTGATCTTAATCTAAACGTTTTTCACGCGCTTCATCTTCTCGTTTATCAATTTGCCAATAAGCGCAGGCGAAGAAGGTCTCTTTGGTTTGTCCTTTTTCGTGGCGCAAGAAATCACGCAATGTTTTTACCGTACTATATTCCGCCGTGATATGCGTAAAATGAGGCGCTGGCATGGATTCCCAATGGGTAATCGCCTGTTTTGAGAGGATGCTCCCCTCGTGAGGAGTGGGATTTATAAGCCACTCCAGCGTTAATGTTGCATCGGATGTATAGTGCGATTCTAAGATATCTTCCGGCGTTAAGACTTCTGTCACAATGGTTGCGGTGGCATTTTTAGGAAGGCTTTTAACAAGCGAAGCAACCACGGGAATGCCGGTCATATCCGTTACAAATAAGAAGTGATCAACGGCGGGGAGTACATCTCTGTGCGAGAGTTTCATTGCGAGTCCGATCTCATCCCCTATATTAGCGGTAAGCGCCCAATCACACGCGACGGTATCGCCATCGTGGACGGCAAAATCAACCGTTAGGGTTTGTGCCTCAAGATCAATAGCACGATGCGTATAAGTACGAACCGTTGGGCGTAGCGCTTCATTTTCAATTTCCCATACTTTTTTCTCGGCATTAAAGGTTGGTATTGCAACGGTTGAATGACCTTTAGGGGGAATAAAGAGCTTATTGTTCACGCCAATAGGCACGTCTTTATAAATATCAATAGTGTCGCAATGAAGAACAAGGCGGAGAAAATTAGGGGTGATAAAGGATTTATGTTGCAGCGTAACAGTGGTGCGATGAACTTGCATAAGGGATCTCCTAGTTGAAGGCATTCACCTTCTGTGTCGAGTATTAGATATTTCCGTTGCGCCAAAACCTCGCGCTGATTAGTGAATTATCAGTAGGCAGCTTTTCATCTTTATCATTCATTGAATAAGAGAATATCGTGGCGCATTAGAAAGTAGGGATAGATATAGATATAGCTATATCGTTACAGAGAATATATTACGGATATCAAATCACAATTGCAAATAGTTATCGTTTGTATTTGGAGGGCGAGAAGAATAGATTAATGTCGGATCTTTCAATTAAATTCACATTGCTTAATTTTTGCGCTATGTTTTTATAAGGGTAAGTATTATAAATGTTGCCCGAATACGAAAGGGGAGCGCGATATTGATGAGTTGGATGGCTGATGGTTATTAATCAGGCAAACATTCTTCGATACGGTCGACAGATATCGCAGGAAGACGCTAATTAGCTTGATATTTATTCAGGGATTGCGTAAAATGCCGAGATCGTTTACCAGCGACCCCTAACGTTGATTTAAAACAATATCTCAAGAGGTAACTCTTACCGGTATTTCTCGTTATCGGAGGATAGATGTTGGATTTAGATATTTTTGTTAGTGATTTTATATTTTGGAGTTTTCGATGAAAACATTTAGTGCAAAGCCTGCTGAAGTAACCCATGAATGGTTTTTAATTGATGCAGAAGGAAAAACCCTCGGCCGTTTAGCGAGCGAAGTTGCAAGACGCTTACGTGGTAAGCATAAACCTGAATTCACACCACACGTTGATACAGGTGATTATATTGTTATTGTTAACGCGGAAAAAATCCGTGTAAGTGGTAACAAGCTTCAACAAAAGATTTATTACAAACATACTGGTTATGTAGGTCATTTAAGAGAAACTACTCTTGAGAAGATGTTGCAAACAAAACCTGTGAAAGTTATTGAGCTTGCAGTTAAAGGTATGCTTCCTAAGAATGCTTTAGGAAGAGATATGCTTCGTAAACTCAAAGTATACTCAGGTCCTGAGCATGCACATGCAGCGCAGCAACCAAAAGTTTTAGACATCTAATTAGGAAGGAATTATTATGGCAGCTAACCAAAACTACGGTACTGGAAGACGCAAAAGATCATCAGCTAGAGTGTTCTTACGTAAAGGTACAGGCAGTATTATCGTTAACGATAAACCAATCGATGAATACTTCGCACGCGAAGTTTCACGTATGATTGTTCGTCAACCATTAGAGCTTTTAGAAGTAGAAGGTCAATTTGACGTGATCGTTACTGTAAAAGGCGGCGGTATGAGTGGACAAGCTGGGGCGATTCGTCACGGTTTAACTCGTGCACTCGTTGATTACGATGAAGCAAACCGCGCTCCATTACGTAGAGCAGGATTTGTAACTCGTGACCCACGTAGCGTTGAGCGTAAGAAAGTTGGTCTTCGCGGCGCACGTCGTGCTACGCAGTTCTCAAAACGTTAATTTATTTCGATATTTTGAGTATGATAAAACATATCAAAGCCTTTCTTTTGAAAGGCTTTTCTTTTTGGAGAAAAGGTCCCATGGGTCCAAAAATCTACCATACGAAAGATCATTCGATCAGAAATCGGCAGATTTCAAAGAACTCATTAACCGTCATCAATAAACTCAATGCAGCAGGATTTAATGCGTATTTAGTGGGTGGTGGTGTGCGAGATCTGCTTTTAGGTTTGGAGCCTAAGGACTTTGATATCGTCACGGATGCACATCCTAGTGAAATTCGAAAAGTATTTCGTAATAGCCGAATCATCGGTCGACGCTTTAGATTGGTGCATGTGGTCTTTGGTCGAGAAGTGATTGAGGTAGCAACCTTCCGTTCAAATGAAGTGGCGGATACCTCGAAGCATTATCAGACGAATCAAGAAGGATTTGTAACGCGCGATAATATCTACGGGACGATTGATGAAGATGCAGTTCGCCGAGATTTTACGGTCAATGCGCTCTATTATGATGTTCGTAATCAGACGATTATTGATTATTGTGGGGGTTATGAAGATCTTAGACATCAAACCTTAAAGCTTATCGGTGATCCGACAGATCGATTTATGGAAGATCCTGTTCGTATTCTGCGCGCCATTCGTTTTGAGGCGAAGCTTGGATTTACGATTGATGAGAAATTATTGGCACCTATTGCGGAGCATAAGCAGCTATTAGCAAATGTTTCTGCAGCAAGAATGTACGATGAGGTTTTAAAGCTCTATCTGACAGGTCATGGCGAGCAATCGTATCATGCGATGATGGAACATGGATTATTCCAAATCCTATTCCCATTAACGTACGATTCACTTGAGAAGCAAGGGTTCCCTGAAGAGCATTTATTATTACAATCATTACGTAATTCTGATGCCAGATCTGCGCAAGGCTTAACAAGCTCTCCTTATTTTGTGTATGGATCGCTCCTTTGGGCTCCATTCGTTGATAGATATGAGCGAGCAGTGGCAAGTGGTGCCAAAAATAGTGATGCGTCTAAGATAGCGATTGATGAAGCCTTTAAGGTGCAACATCAAATTACGGTAATTCCGCGTTATGTTCGCGAGTTTATCGAGGATCTTTGGATCTTCCAGTTTAGATTACAAGCGAAAATCATTCGTAGTCCAAAACGTATGATGGAGCATCCTCGCTTTAAAGCGGCATATGACTTCTTACTGCTTCGTGCAGAGGCGGGTGAAGATGCAGATGTTGCAGAGAAAGCGCGTTTCTGGGAAGCAGAGTTTGCGGCTTACGAGAAGATTCTCTTAGCGCGTGAGCAAGAAGAGCGACGTGAAGAGCGTCGAGAAGGAAAGCGTGAGGTACGTGACGAGGTAGTAAGACATCGTCCTACGCAGGCTAATCGCGCCCCTGCTAAAGTCGCAGATTCCGATGAGCCGAAAAAACGTCGACGCAGGCCTAGAAAGAAGCGCCCTAGTGCTTCAGGAGATAAAGCTTAAGCGCTCAATATTAGATTATGTATCGCATGAAGTATTGAATTGAGATGATAAAAAACGACCAGTAATAATGTTACGGTCGTTTTTTTATGTCTGGTATATCTATTTGCAGGCTATATCTCTGTATTGATATAGCTCGTTGTTGTAGCTAAATATAATTCATCGGGTTAACCGTTTGGCCCTTGGTGCGGATCTCGAAATAGAGAACGGTGCGAGCATCAAAGCTGTTGCCCATTGCTGCGATCTGTTGGCCTTTTTTAACACGTGTTCCTTCTCTCACATTGATCGAGGAGAGGTAACCATAAGCTGAATAGGTATTAGCATTGTGCTTAATAATAATGAGCTGACCATAACCTGAGTTTCCGGCGCCGGCAAAGACGATTTCACCATCATGCGCAGCTTTTATCGGTTGGTTTAATGATCCGGCAATTTGAATGCCTTTTTGTCCTGGAATGTTGGGGTTGTAGCTTTTCACAATCGTTCCATCTGTTGGCTTCATCCAGCCAGAGATACCTGTTGATACTGTATCTTTAGGGGCTGCAGGAGCCTTTTGTGTAACAATTGTGTTATCACGTTTTGCGATTTGTTGAGGAGCGCTATTGGTCGCTTTACTGCTGTTGTTAGAGCGAACAGCAGAACCTCCCTTGCCATTGACTCGAATCACTTGACCAACTTTGATGTGATTGGCGTTGGAGATATTATTGAGATTTTGTAACTCTCGAAGTGACATCTTATGATTACGAGCAATCAGACTCAATGAGTCTCCTGGACGAACGGTATAACTCCCTCCAGAGCTGCATGCTTGGATGATAAAGAGGGTGGCAAGAAAAAATGTTAGTCGTTTAAAGCTCATAATATTTACTTCTATGTCATTGAATGGGATAAAAAAACCCTAAAAGGAAAAAGTATTTTAACATCTTCATCCTTTTAGGGGTATTGCTTTGATCTATTTCGTAAATTTACTCAATAGGATCAGTTGCACACATGGCAGTAATATTCACAATACGTCTCGCAGTTGCGATGTTAGTCACAACGTGAGCAGGTTTTGACGTTCCTGTGAGGATTGGACCGACCACAATACTGTCACTGATTGTGCGAACGAAGTTATAAGTAATGTTCGCAGTATCAATATTGGCAAAGATAAAGAGATTTGCCATACCTTTTAACTCAGAGTTCGGGAAGTAGCCATTACGGTAACGTTCCCAGATAGCGAGGTCAGGTTGCATTTCACCTTCTACTTCTAATTCAGGTGCTGATTCTTTAAGAATCTGCAGAGTTTGCTGCATTTTTCTTGAGAATTTAGAATCACGTGAACCAAAGTTTGAGTGTGAAAGAAGCGCAACTTTTGGGGTAATTCCGAAACGCTCAACTACAGAGGCTGCCATTTTTGTGATATCCGCTAACTCTTCAGGTGTAGGATCTTCATTCACGTGAGTATCACAGAAGAAGAGCGGTCCCTTAGGAGAGAGTAGAAGGCTGATAGCTGCAGGCTGTGAAGTGCCTTTGCGTAAGCCGATCGCATCAACAATGTGATGAACGTGGCGATGGTACTGACCAAGCACACCACTGATTTGACCATCAATAACACCGAGCTCAAGGAGCATTGCAGAGAGAAGGTTACCGCGAGTTTGCATGCGTTGGCGTGCAAGTTCAGGAGTGATCCCTTTGCGCTTCATAACTGCATAATACTTTTCAGAACACTCTTCAAGCATTGGTGGGTTGCGATAGTCAATAATTTGTACGTAATCACTATTGATATCTTTCATGATCTTATCTTCAGGCGCAAGAACTTTTGTATTAAGGTTAATACCGAGCTCTTTAATACGTTGCTGAATGACTTTTGGTTGACCAATTAAGATAGGGTTCGCAAGGCGATCTTGTTTCACGAGGAACACTGCGCGAAGCACGCGTTCATCTTCACCTTCGCAGTAAGCGATTGTGCGAGCATTTTCTTTTGCTTGGTTGAAGATCGGGCGCATTGCCATATTCGTTTTATTGATATGTTGGCTTAAGCGATGACGATACTCTTCAAAATCTTCGATCGGACGTTGTGCAACACCAGATTCCATTGCTGCTTTTGCAACGGCAATAGGGAGCTCTACAATAAGGCGAGGATCAAATGGTTTTGGAATAATATAATTGTGTGAGAAGTTCAATGACTCGCCAGGATAGGCGTGAAGGACTTCATCTGTAGGTTCTTGGTGAGTGAGTTTTGCGATCGCTTCTACACACGCCATTTTCATTGCTTCATTGATCTCTGTTGCGCCGCAATCAAGTGCGCCGCGGAAGAGGTAAGGGAAGCAGAGAACGTTGTTTACTTGGTTTGGATAATCTGAACGACCTGTTGCAAGAATGGCATCATCACGCACGGCATGAGCAAGCTCTGGGCGGATTTCAGGTTCTGGGTTTGCAAGCGCAAAGATGAGCGGATTAGGCGCCATCTTCTTCACCATTTCAGCCGTTAAAACGCCTGGCGCTGAAAGTCCTAAGAATACATCTGCATCTTCAATGATTTCACCGAGTGTCATCTTATCAGTATCTTGCATGAAGAAAGATTTGTACTCATCAAGCGACTCAGGAGAGCGAAGATTATTAACGACGCCATCGCGGTCAGCAACGGTGATATTCTCTTTTTTAAGGCCGAACTGCATAAGGAGTTTTAAGCAAGAGATCGCCGCTGCACCAGCGCCACTACACACAAGTTTAATCTCTTCGATTTTCTTGTCTGCAAGTTTTAAAGCGTTAAGTACGCCAGCGGTAGTAATGATCGCTGTTCCATGTTGGTCATCATGGAATACAGGAATCTTCATGCGTTTTTTGAGTTCTTGCTCGATGTAGAAGCATTCTGGTGCTTTGATATCTTCGAGGTTAATCCCGCCAAAGGTTGGTTCGAGACTTGCTACGATATCAATAAATTTATCTGGATCTAATTCGTCGACTTCAATATCGAAAACATCGATATCTGAGAATTTTTTAAAGAGAACCCCTTTCCCTTCCATTACAGGTTTGCTTGCTAATGGGCCAATATTTCCAAGGCCAAGCACTGCAGTACCATTACTAATGACGGCAACAAGGTTTCCACGAGCAGTGTAGTCAAGTGCTGTCAGTGGATCATTTTGAATCTCTTCACAGGCATAAGCAACACCTGGAGAGTAGGCAAGAGAGAGGTCCTTTTGATTGACGAGCGGCTTTGTCGCTTCAACCGAGATTTTACCCGGTTTTGGCTGTGCATGATAGCGAAGCGCTTCAATACGAAGATCTTCAGTTTTATTATTTGGAGAATCCATGGAGATCTATCCTTTATACTGAATTTGGAGGAAATATTAGATACTAACAAGGATTGGGCTTTGAATCTACTGATGGTCTGATAAAAAAAGTGTTTCGCTTACGTTAGTAGTGAAAATTATTGATTTAATACGAGAATATCGGGATCTTATCCCTAAGTTTAATGCGTTTTATAAGAATATTAAATGAAGATTTAATAGGGACTCGGAGAATCATATTTGCTATAATGCAACATGATAAAAATTGTAGAAAGAAGGCCTGTTTATTGCCGTAAATTCAATGAGCAGACCTCTTTTGATTGAGTTTTGGAGGGCTATAATAATGCCTAGTGATGACAAACAATTGGTGCTTAGAGCAAACACATTTCCATCTGTTGCAGATGGCTTGGATGCTTACATAAGCGCCATTGGGGATATCCCAACGTTAACTGCTGAAGAAGAGCAGGCACTTGCCTATCGTCTGATTGAGCATGAGGATCTTCATGCCGCGCAGACGTTGGTGCTTTCACATCTAAAATTTGTGGTGCACGTTGCAAAAAACTACACAGGGTATGGATTACCACTTGTGGATCTTATCCAAGAGGGAAATGTGGGTTTAATGAAAGCCGTTAAACGTTTTGATCCCTCTTATAATGTTCGCTTAATCTCTTTTGCCGTTTATTGGATTAAATCAGAGATTCACGAATTTGTAATTCGTAACTGGCGTATTGTGAAAGTTGCGACAACAAAAGCACAAAGAAAACTCTTCTTTAACTTACGTTCTTCTAAAGAGACTTTAGAGTGGCTTACAGATGATGAAGCTGCAGATATTGCCAAAGAGCTTAATGTGAGTAAAGCAGAAGTGAAAAGAATGGAGATGCGACTTTTCTCTAAAGATTTAGCTTTTGACCTCCCTGTAGGAAGCGCACCTGATGATGGTGATTTTAGTCCTTCAGATTGGCTTTCAAGTACTGCTTTAGATCCATCCCAAGCTTTAGAGAAGGAAGATTATGCAGACCATAATAATGCACAATTAAGTGGTGCATTAGAGGCGCTTGATCCTCGTAGTAAGGATATCATTATGCAACGTTGGATGATTGATGAGGATGAAGAGCGACCTACATTAACAGAGCTTGCTGATAAGTATTCAGTCTCTGCGGAACGTATTCGACAAATTGAAAATCAGGCAATGAGTAAAATCAAAGACCTGTTAACGGTATAACTATAAACCTAGCTATTACGTAAAGGACTCAGATAAGAATTCTGGGTCTTTTCTATTATGGAGATGGATAAAATGACAGCTATCGCGCATATAAAAGAGAGTATTGAAGTTAAGCAGTTAGCCCTTGAATTGATGCCTGAGGTGATCGAAGCAACGGGTAATGTAATGATTGAATCCTTGAAGGCAGGGAATAAGGTTTTAATCTGTGGTAATGGCGGATCTGCGGCTGATGCGCAACATTTTGCGGCAGAGTTAATGAATCGCTTTGAAACTGAACGTGCACCATTGCCGGCAGTTGCGCTAACAACAGATAGCTCGAACCTCACTTCGATTGCTAACGATTATAGTTATGATGAGGTTTTTTCTAAGCAAGTGATGGCGCTGGGAAATGCGGGTGATATTTTAATTGCGATCAGTACCAGTGGTAATTCAAAGAGTATTAATCTTGCGATTGAAGAAGCATTGAAAAAAGGCATGATTGTTTTGGCGTTAACAGGCGAAACGGGTGGAAAAATGCGTGAAATAGAATCCCCTGATCTGCATTTAGTAAATGTTCCGAGTAAACGAACAGCACGCGTTCAAGAAGTGCATATTTTGGTGATTCATATCTGGTGCGCAATGATTGATAAGGTTTTTAAATAGATAAATAGAGTGGTGCAAGTGAATGCTTGTATCAAAATGAAGCGAACCTAATAGGGTGATATTAACCTTAGGAGATAAACATGTTAAAGCGATTTTTCTTGTTAAGTAGTTTTATGGTGTTGTTGGCGGGCTGTGTGCCGATGATGATTGCCGGAGGAGTTGGTGCGACAGCTGCCGGGGTGAATGATCGACGTACTGCTGGGCAAATTGTTGAAGATAATGCGATTACGGTTAAAGTGCAGAATATGATTGGCCAGCTTCCTGGGCGTGGTAATGCACATGTCAGTATCTTAAGTTATAACGGCGTTGTATTGATTCTTGGTGAAGTGCCGACAAGAGAGTTGGGCATTGAAATTGAGAGTTCGGTTCTTAAAACAGAACATGTGAAAGGTGTACATAATGAATTAATCATTGGGCCTGAAGCTTCGTTCCCAAGTATCGCAACTGACTCGATGATCACAGCGAAAGTGAAAACAGCACTGGCGACAAACATTAAGTTAAAAGGATTTAATGCCGGCAATGTGAAAGTGGAGACGACAGGTAGAAAAGTCTATCTCATGGGGATTGTTAACAATGCAGAGGCACAAGAGGCCATTAATATCGCACGCCATGTATCGGGTGTTGAAGAGGTCGTTCCTTTCTTTGATATCGTGAATCGTCAGTTCCATAATATAAACTAAAATAAAATATTGAGTAATCGCTCAGTATTAAAACTCGCTAAAGGCCCTAATACAGATTCATTAGGGAAGGGCTTTAAGAGGAGTGGATGTCTTATATAGTGCTGCCAGCATGAGGCTGGCAGTATTCATTTCCAGTCATAACAACTGTAAATAAAAAGGGTTAAAAATGAGTAAACAGTATGATGCAATTGTAATCGGTGGTGGATCAGGTGGTCTTTCCTATGCAGAGAGAGCGGCAAGCTACGGTGTCAAATGTCTTCTTATTGAGAAGGATAAACTCGGGGGTACGTGCGTTAACGTAGGGTGTGTTCCTAAGAAAGTGATGTGGAATGCGGCGAATATTGCCCATATGTTTGATGATGCAAAAGGGTATGGATTTACCTTTGGTACACCAGAATTCTCATGGAAAGTGCTTAAAGAGAAGCGCGATGAATATATTAATAACATTGTGACGTGGTACAACAATAGTTATATGCCAGATGCCGGAGTAGACGTTATTCAAGGCGCTGCAAAATTTGTTGATAATAAGACGGTTGAAGTAAATGGTGAAACCTACAGTGCAGATATTATTGTTGTTTCAACGGGAGGCTATCCATTAGTGCCTGAAGTGAAGGGCGCTGAGTATGGAATTACTTCAGATGAGTTCTTCTCATTAGAAGAAGCCCCTAAGCGTGTTGCGGTTGTTGGGGCGGGTTATATCGCGGTAGAACTTGCACAACTTCTCTCGGCATTAGGCAGCGAAGCGCATTTGATTTGCCGTGGAGATATGGTACTTCGTCATTTTGATAGTTATATCACCTCGCATCTTAAAGATGAGATGGATAAAGATGAGCGTCTCACGCTTCATACGAATTCGAATGTTCAAGCGGTTGTAAAAAATGCAGATGGCTCATTCACTGTAACAACTGAAAAAGAATCTATGGATGTGGATTTAGTGATCTGGGCGATTGGTCGTGGTTACAATACACACAATATCGCTTTAGATAAAACGGATGTTGTGCCAAATGCAGATGGTACGATTACTGTTAACAAATTCCAAGAAACGAATGTTCCAAGTATTTATGTCTTAGGTGACATTATTGGTGGAAAGTTCCAATTAACCCCTGTTGCGATTGCGGCGGGTCGTCGTTTGGCGGATAGATTGCACAATGGTATGACAGATCGCCATCTTGAGTATCGAGAAATTCCGAGTGTTGTCTTCTCTCATCCTCCTATTGGTACAACGGGGATTACTGAGAAAGAGGCGATTGCAGAATATGGTCAAGATCAAGTGAAATGTTATACCGCATCCTTTACCGCCATGTACTCAAACTTCAGTTCAAAACCTGTAAAAACGGCAATGAAGATGGTGTGTGTGGGTAAGGATGAGAAAATTGTTGGGATTCACCTTATAGGACCAACGGTTGACGAGATGCTTCAGGGCTTTGCAGTTGCAGTAAAAATGGGCGCGCACAAAAGAGATTTTGATGATACCGTTGCGCTCCACCCGACTGCGGCGGAAGAACTGGTCACAATGCGTTAACTGACAATCATTGGTATAAAACAGAGTATAAAACATCATGTTAGAATTTTTTCAGAGTATTGACATCGCTATTATATTAACGCTAGTGCTATCCGTTGGATTAGTGCTGGCGTTTGAGTTTGTAAATGGGTTTCACGACACTGCGAATGCAGTTGCAACGGTTATCTACACAAAATCTATGAAGCCAAGATTCGCGGTATTTTTATCGGGTATCTTTAACTTTTTAGGCGTTTTATTTGGGGGGTTAAGCGTTGCTTATGCCATTGTGAATCTTTTGCCGATGGATCTTTTGGCGAGTGCGAGCTCCACGAAAGGTCTGGTAATGGTTGTTTCATTACTGGTTTCAGCGCTTATTTGGAACTTGGGGACATGGTACTTCGGTATTCCGGCATCGAGTTCACATACGTTGATCGGATCTATTTTAGGGGTCGGATTGGCTAATGCTCTATTAACGGATCACTCTTTAGTGGATGGTGTTAACTGGGAGAAAGCCATGGGTGTTTTTGAATCGTTGCTCTTCTCGCCCTTTATTGGTGCTGGGTTAGCGGGGATTTTATTACTCTTATTGCTACGTTTTTTACCTAAAAGCTATATTCATAAAACGCCTTATCAGCGCCACGTGATTGAAAAGCGTAAAAGACCCCCATTCTGGCCTCGTTTCTGGCTTGTCACCTCAGCAATGGGGATGAGCTATGCGCATGGGCAAAATGATGGGCAGAAAGGGATTGGTCTCGTAATGTTGGTGCTCTTCAGTGTTGTGCCTGCACACTTTGTTTTAAATCTTAATTCAAGTGTATTTGAGATTGAGCAGACAAGAGTCGCAGCGCAGCAGATGATCGCTTATTATGAGACGAATCAGACGGCGCTTGATACTCTCTACCCAAAGAATGATACAAAAGTGAGTGATGGTCTCTTTAGTTGTGAATATAGTGAGATGAAGCAACACTCTGAAAAGCTGATTAATACATTAAGTGGTGTGGATGATTACGATAAACTTACAACGGATCAGCGTTGGGCGGTACGTAATGAAGTGATGTGTTTAGCGAGTATTGCAAAAACACTTGAATCTGTGAAAGAGCTTCCTGAAGGCTATCGTAAATCTTATAAGGCGATTGGGAAGGATCTGACTAAAACGACGCAATATGCGCCATTTTGGGTGATTGTTGCTGTGGCATTAGCGCTCGGAATGGGGACGATGATTGGTTGGAAGCGTGTAGTTGATACGGTAGGTGGTAAGATCGGGAAAAAAGATATGACTTATGCGCAAGGAATGAGTGCACAGGTCGTTTCAGGAATCGCTATTGCTTCAGCAAGCCACTTTGGTTTTCCTGTTTCTACAACGCATATTTTATCGAGCTCTGTTGCGGGAACGATGATCGCGAGTAAAGCGGGCTTACAGAAATCAACTGTTAAAAATATTTTAATCGCATGGATTCTTACGTTGCCGGTATCAACCTCGTTATCGTTTGGACTCTATGTCCTTGGTACTTACTTATTTGTGAATTAAGATGAAATTACTCTCTTACGAAGAGGCTGCTGCAGCCTTAAAAAATGGTGAAGTTATTGCCTATCCTACTGAAGGGGTTTACGGCTTTGCTGCAGATGCAATGAATCAAGAAGCGGTTGAAAAGCTGCTGAACATGAAAGCGCGCTCATCCTCAAAAGGATTTATTGTCATGAGTGCTTCATTACCTCAACTCGCGCCACTCATTAAGCCTTTATCGGCTGATGAGGCGACGGTGGTATTAGAGAGCCTACGTGGTGGTTTTCGCTATACCTGGATTGTTCCTTGTGTAGAGAGTTGTCCTGAGTATCTTAGAGGGCAATTTTCAACATTAGCGGTGCGTATTACTAATCACTCTGATGCGCTAGCATTGTGTGAATTAATGCCGGTAGGTGTTGTTTCAACGAGTGCAAATCTTCATAAAGAGGCGCCGCTCGAAACGCCGGAAGCCATTATGGAAGTTTTTGGTAATCAGATTGCGGGGGTAATGCAAGGGGCAGTTGGGGGCTTGTCTTCGTCAACGCGTATTGTGCATCTTAAGAGCGGAGATATCATTCGCGCTTAAGCATGATTGATATGAGGGTTCTCTAAAGGAGATACCTTATATTCGCGTCTTGGAAAGGGTGTATCTATGTCACGATAGATACACCCTTTTTTATTACCGATTTTAATGATTAAAGAGAGTCGGTCGTTATAAAAAACAGGTGACAAAAAAAGCCCTACTAAAAAGTAGGGCTTTATTTTGTATCTTGTTAAAGCGATGCTTAGAATTAAGCGATTGCTTTGATTTGCGCGTTTAAACGGCTAAGAATACGTGCAACTTTGTTCTTATGAATAAGACCACGTTTTGCTGAACGATCAAGTGCGCCTTGCGCTTTACCGAATGCTTTAACTGCTTCTTCGCGGTTATTGCCTTTGATAGCGTTAATCGTTTTTTTAACATAAGTTCTAGTCATAGAACGGTATGATGCGTTAGCTGCATTGCTTTTCTCAGCTTGACGAACGCGTTTTCTTGCTTGTGCTGTATTTGCCAAGGTTTTACTCCAGTTTAAAATGTTAGAATTTATAACACAGTGTTGCGACGAAAACCGACGCAATCAAATTTGTAATAATCACATATGATTATCTTTTTTCAGCATTTTGTCAATCACTTCTGCCAAAGATTGTGAATTTAATCCCTTAGAATGCAGGGACAATACTTCCTTTATATTTTTCATCGATGAATTGACGAACGTCATCAGAAGTAATCACTTCGATCAATGCTTTAATGCGAGCATCATCTTTGTTCTCTGGGAGAACTGCAATGATATTAGCATAAGGAGAGTCAGCACCTTCAATAAAGAGCGAATCTTTTACTGGATTGAGGTTCGCTTCTAAAGCAAAGTTGGTGTTAATCAGCGCAAGATCAACTTCATCGAGCGTACGCGCAAGCATTGGCGCCTCTAACTCAACAAAAGAGAGTTTGAGTGGGTTCTCTTTGATATCAAAGACAGTTGAGAGAATGTTGTCAGGGTTTGCAAGGGTAATTAAGCCTTCATGATGGAGAAGAATTAATGCACGACCACCATTTGCAGGGTCATTAGGAATACTGACTTTAGCCCCTTGTTTTAAATCTTCTTTTGTGGTGATTTTTTGTGAATAAGCTGCAATTGGTTCTACATGAATCGCCGGATCTAAAGTAATGAGTTTAAGATTATGATTTTTATTGAACTCATCGAGATAGGGAACATGTTGGAAGAAGTTTGCATCAGCTTCTTTTTCATCAACCATTAAGTTCGGTAGAACGTAGTCAGTAACCACGACAATTTCAAGATTTATCTCTTTTTCAGCAAGCTGTGGTGCAATGAATTCTAAAATTTCTGCATGAGGAACTGGTGTTGCGACCACTTTAAGTTGATCTGCTGAAAGGCCGATAAATGGAACAAGAGAGAGAGCTGCTGCTAGTGCTAATTTACGCATGATTTAAATTTCCTTTATATAAAAAATGGGGATTCGAGCCCCGTACCTTCATTTATAGCGAGCTTTTAAAGTTAAATCAACAGGAATTATTCTCCCTGTTGATCTATTTTTTAAAATCCCCTTTTATAACGGAGAGGCTTATACCAATGCGCTGATGAGTTCATCACGATCGCCAGGGAGAAGATCGATCATCGGAATCTCAATCATCGTGTAAGCACCTGGTGCTTGTTTGGTAGCAGCTCTGGCGGTTGAAACAAGGATCTGCGCTGTTAAAGCGGGGTTATTGACGCGCATATCAAACTCAAAGAGCTGGTTGTCTGTTTTACCAGAAACACCTTTGCGGGTGATAGAAACGCCATGACCAGCATCTTTAAGGGAGTCGATAGAATCAACTTGCTTGATAACAGTATCGTCATTTTTGAAATAATCATCATTGAGGATTGTTGATTTTACCGTTTCAAAATCTGATCCCGATTCGACTTCAATATAAACCATGCGGCGATGCTGACCCGTGCCGATGGGAATCGTCATTGAGAGCGCATCCTTGACACCAGGAATTGATTTAACCGCTGTAGAGTGACCCATGCTCATGCCAGGACCGAAGTTCGTGTAAGAGATCCCTTTAGGTGCACAAGCTAAGAGAAGCGCGCGAATAATCGAATCAGAACCTGGATCCCAACCTGCAGAAACAATGGCGCTCTTACCATGTGCTTTGGCGATGCTATCGAGTTCTCTACGTGTTGCTGCGATCTCTGAGTGAATATCGAAGCTATCTACAGTATTGATACCTAGTTTGAGGCACTCGATGGCGTAGGTTTTGATTTGGCGGCTTGGCACACAAAGAATTGCGATATCGACATTTTCAAGATCTTTAATGTCCGTTACGATTGGGTAATTTACGCCAGGAATCGTGGTCGCTTGGCGGCGAACAATGCCGGCAACAGAGAAGTCATCGGCGGCTTCAAGAGCATCGAGAACGTAACGGCCAATGTTGCCATAGCCAATAATTGCAGCGTTGATTTTATTCATTAAATAGATCTCCAATAGTAAAAGTTGAGAGACGTGACAGGGGGCATTGAAAATCTTAGGTCAGCACTGTCACGTTTGAATAGCGATGATTTTATTTGCGAGTATAGTGGCGGATCAGCCAGTCTCCAGTCCATTGCATCACTTGAACCATAATAATCAGAACAATGACGATTAGGTACATTAATTCAGCCATATTGCGGTGGAAACCAAATCTTACCGCGACATCTCCAAGACCTCCAGCACCGACTGTCCCGGCCATTGCCGTATAAGAGAGAATTAAGATCCCTGTGACCGTAATGCCGGCAATCAGGCTAGGGCGTGCTTCTGGGAGTAGAACTTTAAAAATGATGGTTTTTAGTGGAGTTCCCATACTTTCAGCAGCTTCAATAACGCCTTTGTCGACTTCTCTAAAGGCAGTTTCCGCAAGGCGTGCAAAAAATGGTGCAGAGCCAATGACAAGAGGGAAGATTGCGCCTTTTATTCCCATTTTGGTCCCCATTAATTGGAAGGTCAGGGGTAATAACACTACGATTAAGATCAAAAAGGGGATGGATCTTAAAATATTGGTCGCAAAGGAAAAGATGCGATAAAAGTTGGGTGCAGAGAGCAGTTGTCCTGGGGATGCAAGGAAGAGCATAACGCCCCACGGGAGTCCGATTAAAATTGTAAAGAGCCAGGTGAATCCGAGCATGATAAGCGTCACAAGGGTATTGTCCCAAATGATGTTCCAATATTGGGTATTACTGAGGGCATTTAAAAAATCAGTCATTATGAAAGCGCTCCTTGTAATGAGGTAGACGTTGATCCAGTTGTGTTATTTTTTTGTCTAAATAACGGCGTTGTAGAGATGCCTCTTGCATTAAAGAGCGAGATTGCTTGAATAGTCTCTTTAGGCTCTCCACTTAATGCAACAACGAGCTGGCCATAAGGAATATCGCGAATATAACTGATTGAGCCAGAGAGAATTGAGAGATCAATATTACTCTTTTTGATAATTTGACTCAGATGAGGTTCGAAGGCCTCGGTGCCGATATAAGAGAGCTGATAGAGGTAATCTGCTTGTGTAGGATTACGCTTTAGGTACTTCTCTAACTCATTTTGCTCTGTTTTATCGAGAATGAAATCTTGTGTTACGGTTGATTGAGGGTGAAGGAATACCTCTTCTACGGGACCTTCTTCAATAATCTTACTGTCGTGGATCACCGCAACACGATGGCAGATTGAGCGAATGACTTCCATTTCATGGGTGATGATCACGATCGTGAGTCCCAATTTTTGGTTGATATCGACTAAGAGTTCTAATATTGATTGCGTGGTTTGTGGATCAAGTGCCGAGGTTGCTTCATCGCATAGAAGAACTTTTGGGCTATTGGCAATGGCTCTAGCGATCCCGACGCGTTGCTTTTGTCCGCCAGAGAGTTGTGCGGGGTATTTGTCTCGATGGTCTGTAATATCGACAAGATGTAGGAGTTCTTCTACACGAGCTTTAATCTTTTGTTCCGGCATTTTTTCAAGGCGGAGAGGGAAAGCGATATTGTCGTATATGGTTTGGCTAGAAAGCAGATTGAAGTGCTGGAAGATCATGCCGATTTTACGGCGTTCGTGCATCAAACCTTTTTTTGAAAGCGCTGTAATATCGACGTCGTCTATAATTACATGTCCACTATCAGGTCTTTCTAAAAGGTTTAGGCAACGAATTAGGGTGCTTTTCCCAGCACCTGAATGACCAATCACCCCAAATATCGTCCCTTCTTCTATCGTAAGTGAGATATCGTTAAGGGCAATTTTGGGGCCTTCTTTTGTCGAGTAGGATTTTTTGAGATGTTCTATTTTTATCATGAGCGTTCTATATAAGGTAAGAGATCTTCGAGATCCTCTTTATAAAAGATAAATTCCTGTTTGTGAGAATCCATCAAAAAAGAGGCTAAGATCCTAAAAATACTGTTCTCTAGAGTATCAAAAAGTTCGTTTCGACGTCACAATTTTAACCTTAAAACAAGCATATGATCAGATTTTTCTCTAAGCCATAGATGGGGTTATAGCCTTTTACATTTGCGATAGTTCTTTTACTTTTATTTTGAGATAATCCATTATGTTTTATTTTAAATATTTGATCTTTTTGTGTATCTCTTGTTGTTTGTTTTTTTAGGGGTACTTTTTAGAGTTTTTAGTAATAGGAGTAAGTAATGAAACGCGTGATTGTAATGACTTTCTTATTTGTCGGTTTTTTGACGCCATCAATTTCGATGGCGAATTATGGTTGTGAGCGAAAACTTGCCGCTTTAGAAAAGCAGCTGTCATATGCTAAACAATATGGAAATACCCATAGAGTCGCGGGGCTTGAACGTGCGATTGCAAACGTAAAGACCTATTGTGGCGGAGGATACAAGGTTGATTCGCCAGAAGCGAAGGATCATTATAAGGCTGAGCTACGTCTTGAAAAGTCTGAGGAGATTTTAGAGAAAATTGCTGATGCCCATAAAGATCTAGCGAAAGCAGAGTATAAATATGAGAAAGCAAAGTATAAGGGTGATTTTGAAGATCAATTAGAAGCAGAATATAAAATGAAAGAAGCAAGAATGCGTATTGATATGTATGAGAAATACATGGAGACATTAAAGTAGTTATTGATCATCACTTTATGAAAAGTCCGCTAGAGAGATTGATTCAGGCTTTTTTTGTGCGCTAGAAATTAAAAAAATACGAGAGCGAACAAGCTCTAGAGGCTTTTGAGGTGTTTCTAGCAAAGAATATAGCGGCGAATAGACGCCAAGAACTTCCATTTCTGTAAATGCTTACGTTAATTTGTGAAGAGAAAAATAAGCGTTATTCTCAACGAATATCCGTTATACTGTTAATGATACTTATTTTAATTTGCCTCAAGAAAAGAGATCTTTCCTTGGGGCATCTATTAATTGTGTGAAAAAGCAATCGTGCGAGAAACCGTCGATTGTTAAATGGATATAGATAAGATGAAAGCTTATCTATTTTGTTTTTCACAAAATAAGCAGAACTGTGAATACGGTGGGGCTTATTTAAGACAAAGAGGATGATTTTATGGTAGACCAAAAGTTGTTGAATGACATCGACCCATTAGAAACCCAAGATTGGGTCGATTCAATCGAGAGTGTCCTTGAAGTTGAAGGCGAGGAACGCGCGCACTTCTTAATTGAGAAAGTGATCGAGCGAGCACACCGAGATGGTGTTGAAATTCCTTTTGCTGGGACGACAGAATATATCAATACGATCCCTGCAGATAAGCAGCCCCGTTATCCAGGAAACTCAGAATTAGAACATAAAATCCGCTCATACATTCGCTGGAATGCAATGGCGATGATCGTTCGTACGAATACGGAAGATTCAAGCTTAGGCGGACACATTGCGAGTTATGCTTCACTCTCTACAATGTGGGAAGTAGGTTTTAACCACTTCTGGAAAGGGAAGACAGATACGCAAGATGGCGATTTAATCTTCTTCCAAGGGCACTCAAGTCCTGGAATCTATGCGCGTGCCTTTATTGAAGGACGTATCACAGAAGAGCAAATGAATAGCTTCCGCCGTGAAGTCGACGGTAATGGTCTCTCTTCATATCCGCATCCATGGCTCATGAAAGATTTCTGGCAGTTCCCTACCGTATCAATGGGACTTGGTCCGCTTCAAGCGATCTATCAGGCGCGTTTCTTAAAGTATCTTCATTCACGTGGCCTTGCGAACACTGAAGGCCGAAAAGTATGGTGCTTCTGTGGGGATGGTGAGATGGATGAGCCAGAATCACTAGGCGCAATCTCACTAGCGGGTCGTGAGAAACTCGACAACTTAATCTTTGTGATCAACTGTAACTTACAGCGTCTTGATGGCCCTGTTCGTGGTAACGGTAAAATCATTCAAGAATTAGAATCAGGTTTCCGTGGAAATAACTGGAACGTGATTAAACTCATCTGGGGTAATGGCTGGGATTCACTCCTTGCACAAGACCATGATGGGATTTTACGTAAACGTATGATGGCTTGCGTGGATGGGGATTATCAAACCTATAAATCACGTGATGGCGCATATGTGCGTGAAAACTTCTTCAATACACCAGAGCTAAAAGCAATGGTAGCGCATATGTCAGACAATGATGTATGGCGTTTAAATCGTGGTGGTCATGACGAAAACAAAGTTTATGCCGCTTATGATTCTGCTGTGAAAACAGTGGGTAAACCAACCGTAATTTTAATCAAAACGATTAAAGGTTACGGTATGGGTCAAGATGGTGAAGCGCAAAACGTCGCTCACCAACAAAAATCAATCAGTATTGAATCGCTTCGTCGCTTCCGTGACCGTTTTGAAGTGCCAATTTCAGATGAAGATTTGGAAGCAGTAAACTTCATTCGTCCGCCAGAAGGAAGCCCTGAACTTGAGTACCTTCATGAGCGTCGCCGTACACTCGGTGGTTATGTGCCATCACGTCGTGTGCAAGCAAATGAAAAGCTCTCTGTACCAAAATTAGATGCTTTCAAGGCGCAATTAGAAGCAACCGCAGAAGGTCGTGAGATCTCAACAACAATGAGTTTCGTGCGTATCCTTAACACAATTGTTAAAGATAAAGCGATTGGTAAACGTGTTGTGCCAATTCTTGTGGATGAGTCACGTACATTCGGAATGGAAGGCATGTTCCGTCAACTTGGTATCTGGTCACAAGCAGGGCAGCAATACACACCGCAAGATGCCGGCCAATTGATGTTCTATAAAGAGACTAAAGATGGTCAGATTCTCCAAGAGGGAATCAACGAGGCGGGTGGCGTAAGTTCATGGATCGCAGCAGGGACTTCATATTCCAACTCGAACGTTGAGATGATTCCTTTCTTCGTTTGTTACTCAATGTTCCAAATGCAAAGAACGTTTGACCTTATCTGGGCGGCTGCCGACCAAAGAACTCGCGGGTTCTTAATGGGTGGTACTGCTGGAAGAACAACGCTTAACGGCGAAGGTCTTCAGCATGAAGATGGTCATAGCCATGTGATGGCGAGCTTAATTCCTAACTGTATGTCGTATGATCCGGCGCTTCAATTTGAGCTAGCCGTGATTATGCAAGATGGTCTTCGTCGTATGGTTGAAGAGCAAGAAGATGTCTTCTACTACATCACCATGATGAATGAGAATTACGCGCATCCTGAGATGCCAAAAGGTGTTGAGAAAGATATTCTAAAAGGAATGTACCTTCTTAAAGCCGGCGATAAAGGGAAGAACCCACGTGTTCGACTCTTAGGTGCGGGTACTATTTTACAAGAAGTGATTCAAGCTGCTGATCTTCTTAAAAATGACTGGAATGTTGATAGTGATCTCTATAGTTGCCCAAGCTTCACAGAGCTTGCGCGTGATTATAATGAGTGTGAGCGTCAAGCGCTCTTCCATCCTGAAAGCGAAAAACCTGAATCATTCGTTTCAAAAATGCTCAATGGCTCTGACGCGCCTGTGATCGTTTCAACGGACTACGTGCGCATGTATGCAGATCAGATTCGTCCGGCAGTTAAAGCGCCATATCGTGTGCTTGGTACCGATGGTTTTGGTCGTTCAGATACTCGTGCGCAGCTTCGTAAGTTCTTTGAGGTGGATCGCTACTACGTAGTTATTGCTGCACTTAAAGAGCTTGCAGACGCTGGAACAATTGCGCAATCAGTTGTGACAGAAGCAATTAAGAAATACAACATTGACGTTAATAAACCAAATCCACTTTGGGTTTAATGGATAGGGCGCCTCTTTAGCGAGGCGCTTCCTCATTGTGATGACCTATTGATGATCTCGGCAAGTCGATGCTCTGATCGAATAGGTGAAGGTAAATTAACGGATAAAAAGGATTAAAATTATGGCAAATATTGATTTAAGAGTGCCAGATATCGGGAATTCTGACGCGGTTGACGTCATTGAAATCAACGTCAAAGTTGGTGATGTAGTGGCGATGGATGACACGCTCATGACGCTTGAGTCTGATAAAGCATCAATGGATGTGCCGGCTGAGAAAGCGGGTAAAATCACAGAAATTTTGGTAGCAGTTGGGGATCAGGTAAAAACGGGTGATGTTATTGCACGTATTGAAGCGATCTCAGAAGAAGCGCCCGCTAAAGCGGTTGCGGAAGCTGTGGTAGAAGCGGCACCTGTTGCGGAAGTTGCTCCGGCGGCCGTTACCGCGCCTGTTGCTACGCCATCAGCACCCGCTGCGAGTAGTTCAGCTGAAACTGCGGAAATTAGAATTCCTGCGGTAGGTAACTCAGATGAGTTAGATGTGATCGATATCGCGGTAAAAGTGGGCGATACGGTTGCTGTAGATGATACGCTCGCAACTTTAGAGTCTGATAAAGCCTCAATGGATGTTCCTGCTGATAAAGCAGGTGTTGTAACGAGCGTTGCGATTTCTATTGGCGATAAAGTTAAAGAGGGTGATCTTGTTGTTACGATTCAGGTAGCGGGCAGTGCACCTGCAGTTGCTACAGCTACGCCTGTCGCAGCCCCAGTTGCTGCAGCTGTTGTAACACCGGCATCAAGCAATGTTCATGAAGATGCTTTAAAGGCGCCTCATAAAGGGGATCAAATTCCTGTTGCGCCGATCACGAATGCAGCAACGCTTGATTTTAGTGGTGCGCATGCATCACCATCAGTCCGCGCTTTTGCAAGAGAGCTAGGGGCTAACTTGAATGAAGTTGTTGGTTCTGGCCGTAATAAGCGTATCTTGCGTGATGACGTATTAAGTTATGTGAAGAGCGTATTAAGTGGCTCGGTGCAATCAGCAACGCAAAAATCAGTGGCTTCTAATGGTGGTGGATTAGATCTTCTTCCATGGCCAAAAGTTGATTTCGCGAAGTTTGGTGAAATTGAAGAGAAATCATTGAGCCGTATCCAGAAAATTTCAGGGGCAAATCTTGCGCGTAACTGGGCGATGATTCCTCATGTTGCGCAGTTTGATGAAGCGGATATTACAGAGCTTGAGAGCCTTCGTAAGCAGCTTAATAAAGAGTATGAGAGAGAGGGCGCACGCGTCACAATCTTAGCATTCCTCTTTAAGGCAGTCGTGAAAGCGCTTCAGAAATTCCCGCAATTTAATAGCTCACTTGAGGGTGATAAACTCATTCTTAAAAAATACTACCATATTGGATTTGCAGCAGATACGCCAAATGGTTTAGTGGTTCCTGTGATTCGTGATTGTGATAAAAAAGGCGTAATCGAGATTGCAGCTGAAATGCGTGAACTCGCAGGTCTTGCACGTGATGGAAAGTTAAAGCCAGATCAAATGACGGGCGGATGCTTCACGATCTCTTCACTCGGTGGTATCGGTGGTACAAACTTTATCCCAATTATTAATGCACCAGAAGTGGCAATCTTAGGCGTATCACGCAATACGATTAAGCCTGTCTGGAATGGTAAAGAGTTTGAACCGCGTATGATGATTCCATTATCACTCTCTTACGACCATCGTGTGATTGATGGTGCATTGGGCGCACGCTTTATTGTGTATCTCAATGAGCTTCTAACAGATATGCGTCGTATGGTGATCTAGGAGAACATATAATGATGGATTTAAAACTCCCAGATCTTGGGAATTTCGACAGTGTTGACGTGATTGAAATTCACGTCAATGTAGGTGATACGGTTGCGGTTGATGATACGCTTTTAACGCTAGAATCGGATAAAGCATCGATGGATGTTCCTGCAGAGAAAGCAGGCGTTATCAAAGAGATTTTGGTATCGGTAGGCGATGCAGTGAGTGAAGGCTCTGTCTTTGCTCGTATTGAAGCAACTGAAGTCGCAGCTGACACTAAAGCCTCTGCCACTCCAGAAGTAGAGCGTGTGGTCGCGCCTAAAGTAGAAGAAGCATCAGCAACCGCTCAACCTCAAGCTGCAATTGAGTCATCAGCGATTATTGATCCAGATTGTGATCTTGTTGTTATCGGTGGCGGTCCTGGTGGTTACTCTGCAGCATTTAGAGCAGCAGACCTTGGCTTGAAGGTGATTCTCGTTGAGCGTTACCCAACTATTGGGGGAGTTTGCTTAAACGTGGGATGTATTCCTTCTAAAGCATTGCTTCACGTGGTTGATGTGATGGAAACTGCGAAATCATTTGCGGATATTGGTGTCACATTTGAAGCGCCAAAAGTGGATATTGATAAGCTTCGTGGCTTTAAAGAGTCTGTTATCGGGAAGTTGACCGGTGGTTTAGCAGGCATGGCGAAGATGCGTAAAGTGGAGATTGTTGAAGGTTTTGCGACCTTTAAAAATGATCACCATATCACTGTTGCCACAAAAGATGGTGAACGTGAGATTAGCTTCAATAAGGCAATTATTGCAGTAGGGTCATCGGTTGTGAATCTTCCATTCTTGCCAGAAGATCCGCGTATTATGGATTCAACAGGCGCGCTTGAATTAACGGATGTTCCTGAAAAACTTCTTGTGATTGGTGGTGGTATTATTGGGCTTGAGATGGCAACTGTCTACTCAACGCTTGGTAGTGAGATTACCATTGCAGAATTTGCAGATGGCTTAGTGCCGGGAGCAGATAGAGATCTGGTGAAGGTCTTTGAAAAGTATAATAAGGATCGCTTCCATAAAGTGATGCTTAAAACAGGTGTAACCGGTGCAAAAGTAACAGATGCCGGCATTGAAGTGACATTTGAAGGTGCAAATGCGCCAGATGGTCCTTTAACGTTTGATCGTGTACTTGTTGCGGTAGGTCGTAAGCCAAATGGCTTGACGGTTGCAGCTGAGAAAGCGGGCGTGATTGTTGATGAGCGTGGCTTTATTTCAGTGGATAAGCAGATGCGTACAAATGTATCGCATATTTTTGCGATTGGTGATGTCGTCGGGCAGCCAATGCTTGCACATAAAGCCGTACATGAAGCGCATGTTGCAGCAGAAGTATGTGTTGGTGAGAAACGCTTTTTTGATGCGAAGTTTGTGCCATCGGTTGCATACACAGATCCTGAAATCGCTTGGGCGGGATTAACAGAGACAGAGGCAAAATCGAAAGGGATTGCTTATGAGGTATCTGTATTCCCATGGGCTGCAAGTGGTAAAGCAATTGCGAGTGGACGTGATGAGGGCTTCACGAAGCTTCTTTATGATCCTGAAAGTAAAGTGATTTTAGGGGGCGCAGTTGTGGGGATTCATGCCGGTGACTTAATCGGTGAAATTTGTCTTGCGGTTGAAATGGGGGCTGATAATGTGGATATTGGTCATACAATCCATCCTCACCCAACCCTAATTGAATCTGTAGGAATGGCAGCTGAGAATATTCTTGGTGGCTGTACAGATTTACCGCCGGTCCGTAAAAAGTAATACTGTCATAGAATAGTTCGATTAGAGAAGGCGCTATTATTGGCGTCTTCTCTTAAAAGAAGCGTATGACTTTGTGAAAACAATAAAACCCCGAAAGAATTCTTTCGGGGTTTTTGTTGGGTAGAACAAATTTGATTGAATGAATGTGACAGTTAAGAAATAAGGTCTATTTCTCTTCGTTCATCATTGCGTAGTACTCTTCTTCAGTAAGAAGTTTATCACGCTCTTTCAGCATTGCTTTTTGTGCTTTCTCATCATACTCGTTGACTTCATCAGCGCGCTCGCTATCAATTTCATCCATGATCTCATAGCACATCTCGCGAGTGTTGAGTTTAGAGATTGCAGAGATAGAGAAGTGTGGCATAGATCTATCCCACTTCACGGCATTTAAGAATGATTCAATTGCTTCTTCTCTTTCATCTTCAGCGATAAGATCGATCTTGTTAAGGATTAACCAACGCGGTTTATTATAGAGCTCTTCACTATATTTTTTTAGTTCTTCTAAGATTGTGAAGTAGTCATCCACAGGATCTTGAGAATCACTTGAAGGAGAGAGATCGATAATATGAAGGAGGATTGATGTACGGCTGAGGTGTTTTAGGAATTGAATTCCAAGACCAACGCCATCAGATGCGCCTTCAATAAGGCCTGGAATATCCGCAACAACAAAGCTACGAAGTGAGTCGATATCCACAACGCCAAGACTTGGTGCTAATGTAGTAAATGGATAATCAGCTACTTTTGGTCTTGCTCCAGAAATTGCACGAATAAGTGTGGATTTTCCGGCATTTGGAAGACCTAATAAACCTGCATCAGCCATAACTTTTAGCTCTAAGCGCAATTCGCGCTCATCGCCTTCAGATCCTGGCTTATATTGTCTCGGTGCGCGGTTTGTTGATGTTTTGTAACGCGAGTTACCAAGGCCGTGGAATCCGCCTTGAGCCACTTTTACAGTTTGGCCTTCTTCTGTTAAGTCCGCAATAAGTTCATTGGTGACGTTGTCAAAAACTTGTGTGCCTAAGGGGACGTCAAGGTAGAGATGTTCACCATCTTTACCTGTCCTATTTGCGCCGGCACCATCTTCCCCGCGGTCAGCGTGGTAAGTACGGGTGTAGCGATAGACCATGAGGGTATTAAGTGCTTTCGATGCACGAAGGTATACACTTCCGCCATCACCACCATCACCACCATCCGGACCGCCAAAGGGGATAAATTTTTCACGTCTAAAGCTAACGCAACCGTGTCCGCCGTTACCAGCGATCACAACAATTTTTGCTTCATCAATAAATTTCATATGATTACCTCGAAATTTAATGTGAGGAAATAAAAAAAGCTCCACATATATAATGGAGCTTTCATGACTGTTTAGTACGTAATATTAAGCAACTGGATCGATGCTTACAAATTTACGTTTGCCTAAACCTTTGGTTTCGAATGTTACATGACCGTCGGCTTTAGCAAATAATGTGTGATCTTTACCAACACCTACGTTTAATCCTGCGTGAAAACGTGTACCACGTTGACGAACAATGATTGAACCAGCTGTTACAAGCTCACCACCAAAACGCTTTACTCCAAGACGTTTACTTTCCGAGTCACGACCGTTACGGCTCGAACCAACACCTTTCTTCTGTGCCATAGTTTAAGTACCTCTATCTAGTTAATTAAGCGCTGATGCCAGTGATTTTAATTTCAGTAAAATGCTGACGATGACCTGCGTGATGACGATAGTGCTTACGACGACGGAATTTGATAATGTCGATCTTACGAGTACGACCTTGTTTTTTCACTTCCGCAGTCACTTTAGCGCCTGCAATCACTGGGGTACCGACAGTTAAATTACCATCTGCACTTACAAGAAGAACATCATTAAGTTCGATGTTTGAACCTTCTTCTGCGCCTTCGATTTTTTCAATACGGAGGATTTGACCTTCCGCAACGCGATATTGTTTACCGCCCGTTCTAATTACTGCATACATATTGCTGAATGCTCCGCATAAATTAATTTCATAAAATATTCGATCAAACCAGCCATTTGAGAGGGGACTACAAAACGGTCGGGTTTAAGAGGGGTAATATTAAAGCCTATCCAAAAAATAGTCAAGTATTCTGGAAGGCAATTTATATTGAAAACCCCATCACTGATTGTAACGTAAATTTAAGGAGATGGGGAATTTTTATCATTCTCTTGGGTAATAACCCTCAGAGAAAAACCATGGCTACTAAGTTTATATATAATTCAAAGGGTGGCTATTTATGAATCTATGTTGAGTTTTCATTAATATTAAGAAGTACGTTTGTGTTTGGGGTGCTGTATTACTTTGGCTATTTAGAGTAAATAAATTAATAGAGCATCATAAATTTAATAGATATAGGGGTATAAAAAATGATTTTAGTACAGATAAATTTTAAGTTTCCAGTAGAAATGATGGGTGAGGCACTGACTGAAGGGGCAAAGGGGCTTGCTGAGAGTATTAATAATGAGAAGGGGTTTATCTCTAAATTGTGGATTGAGAATACTGGTACGGAAGAGAGTGGGGGTATTTATCTTTTTGAGGATCAAGCTAGTGCGGAGCGCTATGTTGGGATGCACTCTCTTAGGGTGGCTTCAATGGGTGCGACAGATATTTCAGTGAAGTATTTTTCAGTGAATGAGTCTTTGAGTCGAATCAATCGAGCCTTGTTATAGATGGTGTAGAAAGAGGCGTTGAATTGGCGATGGGGGAGAGGAAGGGAGGTGAAAAAGGATCATTGCTCATCGAGGTTGTACTCGCGTTTGGGCTTCTCATGGCTTTTTTAGTATCTGTGAATCTTTTGCTAGGAGATTTTTTTCAGGCTCAGGGTGAAATTCGGGCGACTCGGGAAGATTTGAGAGGCGACGTTAACCAGCGGGCGGTAGAACGGGCTCATTAATTGGGGGATCTATGGTAGAGCGAGGGAGGGAGCAGGGTAAAACGCTAGTTGAATTGTTAGTCGGAATGCTCTTGTTTGCGTTGTTAGTCATGGTTTTTAGTGGGGTTATGGCTAGGGTGGTCAGGACAATTATATTGTCTGAGCAAGAGATTGAAGTACAAAGTCGAGTTATTCAGGTGGAGGACGCTCTGAGAAAAGAACTTCAGTCTCTTTATTTTGCGCCCTTTTGCCCCTCTATGCTTCCGGCTTTTTCTGATATGAGGGTAGGTCTTGGGGTAAGTTCTGATTATCATCGTCGACTTACTCAATCAGTGGTGATTTCTTCTGCTGTGGAATCGGATCGTTTTGCAAAAATGGATCTACATCGATTGAGAGGGCGGGGGAGTTCGACTTATCCTGTGGCGCCTTTAAAGATCTTGCAGGGTATTGTGCAAGGCTCTGATATCGTTTCAATCTCTGGATTGAGGCCGACGGGGTTAAGGGTGGAAGGTGATTTGGTTAATGGGGTTCTTCCTGCTGAAATTGTGGGGGTTAGAAGTGCATACTTTTATATTACAGATTGTCGTAGCGGGATGTTGTTAAAGGCTGATCGTTATCGAGATACTTTTCGTTTTAATGCTGCTGATATTGATCAGTTATCGCAACAAATGGATATGGATCTTATGCATTTGTATGTTGTTAGTGAGTATTTGATCTATTTGCAGGTGAGAAATCAGGTTGCTTATTTTGTGGTGGATTATTTAGATGGGCAGGCCTTTCTGAGGGTTCCTCATATTTTGGATTTCAAAGCAGAATTGCAGTTTGGTGGGGTGCTGGCTTTTGATCTTTTGGCAGGTATTCGATCGATCGAGCCGCGACGGGGTTCTTTTTATCGTTATGGATATCATATGGGATATGAGCGGGAATTTGAAAATGATGCATTTGTTGATGGGTATTCACTACTAATCTCTTTGGAGTAGATATTGTATGCATAAGTGTGAGGCTGGATCTATTTTGGTGGGGCTTATGGTTGTTATGGCTGTAATGTTAATCATGTTGATTTCACTACAGGGAAGTATTCGGCAAGAGCTTTTTTTGACTCGAAAGACTGTGTTGGCAGTATTAGGGGTGTTGGATAGAGAGTCAGAATTTTTCAATATAGGGGTTGAGGTTCTTGGTAGGCAGATGGAGCATAATAATATTGTTGGGATAGATGAGAGGTGTTCGCTATTTGGGCGAGATGTAGTGGCTGGTGATGAGGAGCGGGTTCATATCTCTAGGTTATCTGGTGCTTGTTATGCGGGTAGCGCTAGGATATTGCATCGGATTTATAATATAGATAAGCGCGAGACAGGAATTACGGAGTATCTCTATATTTATAAAGATCAGAAGTCTATTGATTCAAATTATATTGGTCGTAGTCAACTTACCTGGGGCGTCGATGGGCTCAATGTTTTAGTTGAGTTTGAAGGGCGCCGATATACTTATCAGTTAGAACGACTGTCATTCAATGCGGGATTTATTAGGCGGGAGGCTGCTCATGTGCTTGGGTCTGTATCTGAAGATGGTTTTTATTTGCGGATGGAAAATGATTTGTGGTTGTTGCCATTTGATGAGAGTCAAGGGCCTCGGTTACTAGGTGTGTTAGGGATTGGTTTGAGAGCAATCATGGTGGATTTTATTGTGAACCGGCAATTGAATATCTTGGTTGCAGATAATGTTTTTGGTGATGCTTATAGCAGGATGTTTACGAGGCTATATTCTCTTGACGCTGCATTGGCAGTGATTAAATCTGAGCAGAGTGAAGGGAGGGGGTTGAGGGATATTTCTTTGGAAAGTTATCAGGTGCGTATAAATGATCAATACGGAGTGGTGTTGGAAGGCGTGATAGATGGTGGAAATAAGCTGCTTGCAATTGACTGGGGTGGTGCGCCATTGTGGCAAAATCGTTATTTGTGGGGTAAGAGGACGCAAGTCGAATGTGGGCTTGAGACTACGTATTTTGAGCCGGTTGAGGGGTGGGTGTTGGGCTGTTGGCGGAAGGCGAGTACTAAGGTGGGGGTTATTTAAAGGAGGTGTAGTGATGCAGGTGGCGAGTGATAAACAAGAAAAAGGTCGCGGGGATAATAAGATCGCTGTTGAGCGCTGTTTTTAGAAAATATACATTTTTATGAATCATTTTCTTTTGTATTGGGAAAATTAATCTTGATCGTGGTTGACAGAAATAGCTATAAATTATACTATTTCGTATCCCCTACAATTAATTAGGGGCATTTATGTTATTTTATTGTAACTCATGTTTTAAGCAAGGATTTAGATTTAATGGTAACAGTTAATCAGTTAATCCGCCGTCCGCGCGGAACGAAAGCTGATAAATCTGACGTTCCTGCACTTGAGGGTTCTCCTCAACGTCGTGGAGTGTGTACAAGGGTTTATACAGCAACACCTAAAAAGCCTAACTCTGCTATGCGTAAAGTTTGTCGTGTTCGTTTAACTAACGGATTCGAAGTATCTAGCTACATCGGTGGTGAAGGTCATAACTTACAAGAGCATAGTGTTGTGTTAGTACGTGGCGGAAGAGTAAAAGACCTTCCAGGGGTTCGTTATCACGTTGTACGTGGTGCATTGGACTCACAAGGTGTTGATAAACGCCGTAAAGGTCGTTCAAAATATGGTGCTAAGAAGCCTAAATAGGTTATTAGTTTGATTGGATTTAGTATTTGTTGAGAGTATCTCATGTCTAGAAGAAGAGAAGTCCCAAAACGCGAGATTTTACCTGATGCGCTTTACGGCGATATCATGCTTGCGAAATTTATTAATATGGTGATGATTTCTGGTAAGAAATCAATTGCTGAACGTATCATGTACGGTGCTTTAGACATCGTTAAAGAGAAAGGCCACGAGAATCCTGTTGAAGCTTTAGAACAAGCTTTAGACAATATTCGACCAAAGGTTGAGGTTAAATCAAGACGTGTTGGTGGTGCGACTTATCAAGTTCCTGTTGAAGTGCGTGCGTCAAGACGTGATGCATTAGCAATGCGCTGGATGGTTGATGCGGCAAGAAAACGTTCTGAAAAATCAATGGTTCGTCGTATGGGTGCAGAAATTATTGATGCGCTTGAGAACCGTGGTGCAGCAGTAAGAAAAAGAGAAGACATGCACCGCATGGCTGAAGCGAATAAAGCGTTCTCGCATTTCCGCTGGTAAGAAATTTACAGAATTTATTCATGTAATTGCGGTGCTCATTTATTTTGGGTCACCGCATTTGTTGTTTAAAGAAAATTAAGATTTAATTTTAAAAGAAGGATTTATTATGGCTCGAACTATGCCTATTGAACGATACCGTAATATTGGTATTAGTGCTCACATTGATGCGGGTAAGACAACTACCTCAGAGCGTATCCTGTTCTATACAGGTAAAAGTCATCGTATTGGTGAGACGCATGATGGTACTGCGACAATGGACTGGATGGCTCAGGAGCAAGAGCGTGGTATTACAATCACGTCAGCTGCTACAACTTGCTCATGGGCAGGAATGAAACAACAGTTCCCTCAGCATCGTATTAACCTTATCGATACACCTGGGCACGTTGACTTCACAATCGAAGTTGAGCGTTCAATGCGTGTGTTAGATGGGGCTGTGATGGTTTACTGTTCAGTGGGTGGTGTTCAGCCGCAGTCTGAAACAGTATGGCGTCAAGCTAACAAATATGCAGTTCCAAGACTTGCGTTTGTTAATAAAATGGACCGTACAGGTGCAGACTTCTTCCGTGTTGTTGAGCAAATGAAAGAACGTCTTCGTGCAAATGCTGTTCCAATTCAAATTCCAATCGGTGCGGAAGATCACTTCGAAGGTGTTGTTGACCTCGTAACGATGAAAGCTATTTACTGGAATGAAGAAGATATGGGTATGACGTTCGAAGAACGTGATATTCCTGAAGCGCTTCTTGCAGAAGCTGAAAATTACCGTTCTAAAATGGTTGAAGCAGCGGCTGAATCTAGTGAAGAGTTAATGGATAAATACCTTGAAGAAGGTGAGTTAACGGAAGAAGAGATTCGTGCTGGTATTCGTGCACGTACACTCGCTTCTGATATGGTTCCTGTTTGCTGTGGTACAGCATTCAAAAACAAGGGTGTTCAGGCACTTCTTGATGATGTGATCTATTACCTCCCATCGCCGGTGGAAGTTAAGCCAATCGCTGGTATTTTACCTGATGGTGAGCCAGGGGTTCGTACTTCATCTGATGATGCTCCTTTCTCTGCGCTTGCATTCAAACTTGCGAATGACCCATTTGTTGGTAACTTGACGTTTGTTCGTCTTTACTCTGGTGTTATTAAGTCAGGAGATCACGTTTATAATCCTGTTAAAGGGAAGCGTGAGCGTGTAGGTCGTTTACTTGCAATGCACTCAAACTCTCGTGAAGAGATTGATGAAGCACGTGCGGGTGATATTATTGCAATGGTTGGTCTTAAAGATGTTACTACTGGTGATACGCTTTGTGATCAAAAAGAACAAATTACACTTGAGCGTATGGAATTCCCAGAGCCGGTAATTTTTGTTGCGATTGAGCCAAAAACAAAAGCTGACCAAGAAAAAATGGGTATGGCACTTTCACGTCTTGCACAAGAAGATCCATCTTTCCGTGTAAGAACTGATGAAGAGTCAGGTCAAACAATCATTGGTGGTATGGGTGAGCTTCACTTAGATATCATTGTTGACCGTTTGAAGCGTGAGTTCAAAGTTGAGTGTGGCGTTGGTGCTCCTCAAGTTGCTTACCGTGAAACAATCACTAAAGCAGTGGAAGTTGAAGGTAAGTTCGTACGTCAGTCAGGTGGTCGTGGTCAGTTCGGTCACGTTTGGTTACGTATCGAGCCACAAGAGCTTGGTAAAGGTTATGAGTTCATCGACCAAATCGTTGGTGGGGTTGTTCCAAGAGAATATATTCCTGCTGTTGACCGTGGGGTTCAAGAACAAATGGCTAACGGTGTAATCGCTGGTTATCCTATCGAAGACGTTAAAGTAACGCTTTATGATGGTTCTTACCATGATGTTGACTCCAGTGAAATGGCGTTCAAGATCGCAGGATCTATGGGTTTCAAATCAGGTGTTCAGAAAGCAGGTCCAGTATTACTTGAGCCTGTAATGAAAGTTGAAGTTGAAACTCCAGAAGATTACATGGGTGACGTTATGGGTGACCTTAACCGTCGTCGTGGAAACCTTCAAGGAATTGATGATGCGTTTGGTTCTAAAGTTATTAGAGCTGAAGTTCCATTATCTGAAATGTTCGGATATGCAACTGCGCTTCGTTCATCAACACAAGGCCGTGCAACTTACTCAATGGAGTTCTTGAAATATCAACAAACTCCTAACAACGTTGCCGAGTCAATTATTAACGCAAACAAAAAAGACTAATTAAAAGGTCTGATTTAAATAAATGTTTGCAATCTAATAGACAAGCTCTATAATGTAGAGCTTGTTTTTAGCTCTTTAAAAAATTGGGGTATTAGTAATATGTCAAAGGAAACTTTTAGTCGTAATAAACCGCACGTTAACGTCGGTACAATTGGACACGTTGACCATGGTAAAACAACTTTAACAGCTGCTTTAACTAAAGTAGGTAACGAAGCTGTTGGTGGGAACGTTCGTGCATACGATCAAATCGATAACGCACCTGAAGAAAGAGAACGTGGTATCACGATTTCTACTTCACACGTTGAATATGAATCAGAAAACCGCCACTATGCGCACGTTGACTGCCCAGGGCATGCTGACTATGTTAAAAACATGATCACTGGTGCGGCACAAATGGACGGAGCAATCCTCGTTTGTTCAGCAGCTGATGGTCCTATGCCACAAACTCGTGAGCACATCCTTTTATCACGCCAAGTTGGTGTTCCATATATTCTTGTTTTCTTAAACAAAGCAGATATGGTTGATGATGCTGAGTTGATCGAATTAGTAGAGATGGAAGTACGCGAACTTCTTGATGCGTATGACTTCCCTGGTGATGATACCCCAGTAATCGTAGGTTCAGCACTTAAAGCAATTGAGGGTGATGAATCTGAAATTGGTGTTCCTGCAATCAAAAAGCTTCTTGCAGCTTTAGATGAGTGGATCCCACAACCAGAGCGTGAAATCGATAAAGCATTCTTGATGCCAATCGAAGACGTGTTCTCAATCTCAGGACGTGGTACAGTAGTAACTGGCCGTATCGAGTCTGGTATTGTGAAAACTGGTGAAGAGCTTGAAATCGTCGGTATTCGTCCAACTCAAAAAACAACTTGTACTGGTGTTGAAATGTTCCGTAAACTACTTGATCGTGGGGAAGCGGGAGACAACGTTGGTGTTCTTCTTCGTGGTACAAAACGTGAAGACGTTGAACGTGGTCAAGTTTTAGCTAAGCCTGGTTCAATCAAACCACACACTAAATTCGAAGCTGAAGTTTACGTTCTTTCTAAAGAAGAAGGTGGACGTCATACTCCGTTCTTCAAAGGCTATCGCCCACAATTCTATTTCCGTACTACAGACGTAACAGGTGCTTGTGAGCTTCCTGAAGGCGTGGAAATGGTAATGCCTGGTGATAACGTGAAAATGGTTGTAGAATTAATCAACCCTATCGCAATGGATGATGGTTTACGTTTCGCAATTCGTGAAGGCGGCCGTACAGTTGGTGCGGGCGTTGTAGCAAAAGTTATTGCCTAATTAATTTTTTTCCTAGGCCCTTCGGGGGTCTAGGATTTTTGAATGAGAGTAGTATGGATAATCAAAGAATCAGAATTCGCCTAAAAGCATTTGACTATCGTTTAATTGATCAGTCAGCGAAAGAAATTGTTGAAACTGCAAAGCGCACTGGCGCTCAGGTAAAAGGTCCAATTCCTTTGCCTATTAAGCGTGAAGTGTTTACAGTATTAACATCTCCACACGTAAATAAAGATGCGCGTGATCAGTATGAGTTGAGAACTCACAAGCGTCTTATGGACATTGTTAACCCAACAGATAAGACAGTTGATGCTTTAATGAAACTCGACTTAGCTGCTGGTGTTGATGTGCAGATTCGTTTAGGTTAACGAATTTGTTCGCGATGAAGGTCGCCAACCTTCCTCTCGTTTTTATTATTAATTTATAGAGGTTATTAAAATGGCAGTAGGATTAATCGGAAAAAAACTCGGGATGAGTAGAGTTTTTGGTGAAGATGGTCGCTCTCTTGCAGTGACTGTTGTGCAAATCGAAAACAATGAAATTGCCCAAATTAAAACACAAGGTATTGATGGTTACAGCGCTATTCAGGTAGCTCATGGTCCACAATATTCAAGTAAAAAGACAAAAACTTTAGATGGTCATTTTGCTAAAGCAGGTATCGCATCAGCACGTTCACTTTGGGAGTTTCGTGTAGACGCAGCTCAAGAAGCAGAGTTTGAAGTTGCACAAAAGTTAACTGTAGAACTATTTGAAGCAGGTCAAAAAGTTGACGTTTCAGGTACTACACAAGGTAAAGGTTTCGCGGGTACAATTAAGCGTCATAACTTTGCTGGACAACGTAATACGCACGGTAACTCATTATCGCATCGTGCACCAGGTTCAATCGGTCAATGTCAAGATCCAGGTCGTGTTTTCAAAGGTAAGAAAATGGCTGGACATATGGGTGCTGTTCGTAGAACTGCCCAAAATCTTGAGATCGTTGGAGTGGATACGGAGCGTAGCTTACTTCTCATTAAAGGTGCTGTCCCAGGATCTAAGGGGTCAGATGTTGTTGTGTCTCCTGCAATCAAAGTGAAAAGAGGTAAGGCGTAATGGATATTCAAGTAATCGGCGGATCTCCAGTTGAATTGGACGAAGCATTATTTGCTCGTGAGTTTAACCAAGCATTAGTGCATCAAGTTGTTACTGCATATCAAGCAGGTGGTAGAGCCGGTACACGCGCTCAAAAGACCCGTGCTGAAGTAGCAGGTAGCACAGCTAAGCCTTGGAGACAAAAAGGTACAGGTCGTGCACGTGTTGGTAGTAAGCGTAACCCTATCTGGAGAGGTGGTGGTGTAACGTTTGCAGCTAAACCGCAGAACTGGAGCCAAAAAGTAAACAAAAAAATGTACAAAGCTGCAATGCTTACTATTCTTGCTGAGTTAATCCGCAGTGAAAGATTAGTAGTTGTTGAAGAGTTCACAATGGCTGAGCCAAAAACTAAAGAGTTTATTGCTAAACTTGCGAACCTCAATGTACAAAACGAGAGCGTATTGATAGTCACTGAAGCAGTTGACTTCCCATTATATCTAAGTGCAAGAAACGTTCCGCACGTTCTTCTCCTTGATGTTGAAGCAATTGATCCAGTAAGTCTCGTACAATTTAATAAAGTTGTAATGACTAAACAGGCGCTCGTATCAGTTAAGGAGTGGTTAGCATGATTCTAGATGTTAAAGAAAGATTAATGAAAGTGATCATTGCTCCTCATGCGTCTGAAAAAACAGCGCGTCAAGAAGAGCTCAATAGAGAAGTAACTTTCCGTGTATTAAAAGATGCAAACAAAAAAGAGATTGCTGATGCAGTTGAATTAATGTTTGGTCGTAAAGTTGAGAAAGTTACTGTGCTTAACCAGAATGGTAAGCGTAAATCATTTGGACGTCACATGGGTGTTAAGCAAGATTGGAAAAAGGCTTACGTAACACTTGCTGATGGGGAAGATGAAATTGATTTTTTAGGTGATATGTAATGAGTATAAAAAAAGCAAAACCAACTTCACCAGGTCGTCGCGCACTTATTCAGGTTGTAACTCCTGGTCTTCATAAAGGTAAGCCTTACGCTCCTTTAGTAGAGGGACAGCACAGAACTGGTGGTCGTAACAATGACGGACGTATTACTTCACGTCATCGTGGTGGTGGTCATAAACAACATTATCGTTTAATCGACTTTAAACGTAATAAAGAGAATATCCCTGCAAAAGTTGAGCGTATTGAATACGATCCAAACCGTACTGCACATATTGCACTTCTTTGCTACGTGGATGGTGAGCGTCGTTATATCATTGCTCCAGCTAAAGTTGAAGTAGGTGATGTGTTATTTGCGGGTGCAAATGCGCCAATTAAAGCAGGTAACTCACTTCCGCTCCGTAACATTCCAATCGGTACAACGGTTCATTGTATTGAGATGAAGCCAGGTAAAGGTGCTCAATTAGCACGTTCAGCTGGTACTTCTGTACAATTGATCGCTAAAGAAGGTGAATATTCAACACTTCGTTTACGTTCAGGTGAGGTTCGTAAAGTTCTCTCTGATTGTAAAGCAACGATTGGTGTTGTAAGTAACGGTGAGCACAGCCTTAGAGTTCTCGGTAAAGCCGGTGCTAAGCGTTGGGCTGGTGTTAGACCTCAAACCCGTGGGGCAGCGATGAACCCGGTAGATCACCCTCATGGTGGTGGTGAAGGTCGTACTAAGGGTGGTAGACATCCTGTAACACCTTGGGGACAACCTACTAAAGGTTACAGAACACGTACTAACAAGCGCACAAGCAAGTATATTGTTCGCCGTCGTACTAAATAATTAAATCGAATAAAGGGTAAAATATGCCACGTTCTATAAAGAAAGGTCCATTTATCGATCATCATCTACAGAAGAAAGTAGATGAAGCAGTAGCGTCAAATAACCGTCGTCCAATTAAGACATGGTCACGCCGCTCAATGATCCTTCCAGAAATGATTGGACTTACAATTGCCGTTCATAACGGTAAAATTCATGTGCCGATTTTAATTACTGAAAACATGATTGGTCATAAGTTGGGTGAGTTTGCGCTTACTCGTACTTATCGTGGTCATGCTGCAGATAAAAAAGCACGTTAATAAGGGGATAAAACATGGAAAGCAGAGCAGTACATCGCCATGCGCGAATTTCTCCTCAGAAAGCGCGCTTAGTAGCAAATCAGGTACGTGGATTACCAGTTGATCGTGCACTTACTTTATTACAATTCAGTGATAAAAAAGCAGCGGATCTTATTCTCAAAGTATTGGAATCTTCAATGCAGAATGCTGAGAATAATTTCGGAGCAGACATCGACAATCTTTTTGTGAAAACAATCATGATTGACGAAGGTCCTCTTCTTAAAAGAATGCGTCCACGTGCTAAAGGCCGTGGTGACCGTATCCTTAAGAAGACCAGTCATATCACTGTAATCGTAGCGGAAGCTTAATAGGAGTAAGTCAAAATGGGTCAAAAAGTAAATCCAACCGGTATACGCTTAGGGATCTCAAAAGACTGGAATTCGCGTTGGTACGCGGATTCTAAGACTTTCCCTGAGTTTATTGAATCTGACTTTAAAGTTAGAGAGTATTTAAGAGAGAAACTTGCAGCAGCTGCAGTTTCAAAGATTCATATCAGTCGTCCTTCAAAATCAGCTCAAGTAGTTATTCATACTGCAAGACCTGGTGTTGTAATTGGTAAGAAAGGCGAAGATATTGAAGTTTTACGTAAAGAACTTTCTGAAATCATGGGTTGCCCAGTACACGTATCTATTCAAGAAATCAGAAAACCTGAACTTGATGCGTATCTCGTTGCTGAAGGTATTGCACAACAATTAGAGCGTCGTGTAATGTTCAGAAGAGCAATGCGTCGCGCTGTAACAAACACAATGCGTGTTGGTGCAGAAGGTATTCGTGTTAACGTTTCAGGACGTTTGAACGGTGCTGAAATTGCTCGTGCTGAGTGGTATCGTGAAGGTCGAGTGCCATTACATACATTCCGTGCGGATATCGATTACGGAACAGCGGAAGCATTAACAACTTATGGTATTTTAGGTGTTAAAGTTTGGATCTACAAAGGTGAAGTATTTGATTACCTCGCTGTAGAAGAAGATCAAGCGGCACCTAAGAGAAGAAACAGAAGAAGGAAAGGTGAGTAATCATGTTGCAACCAAAACGTACTAAATTTAGAAAAATGCGTAAAGGTCGTAACCGCGGTGTTGCGGCTGCAGGTAATAAGGTAGATTTCGGCGAATTCGGCTTAAAATCTACTGACAACGGCCGTATCAATGCTCGTGAAATCGAAGCAGCGCGTCGTGCGATTACTCGTTACATCCGCCGTGGTGGTAAAGTTTATATTCGTGTTTTTCCAGATGTTCCAATTACTGGTAAACCATTAGAAGTTCGAATGGGTAGTGGTAAGGGTAACGTTGAATACTGGGTAGCAAAAGTACAACCAGGTCGCGTTCTTTTTGAGATTGAAGGCGTCACTGAAACTGTTGCACGTGAAGCATTTAGACTTGCTTCTGCAAAGCTATCTGTTAAAACAGCATTTGCTGAACGTACAGTTCTTTAATAGGTGAGGAATTCATGACTAAAGTAACGAAAGCAACTCAGTTAAGAGATAAATCTGTTAACGAGTTAAAAGAAGAGAAACTTCAGTTGCAGCGTGGTTTATTTAACCTTCGTATGCAAAGAGCAACTGGTCAGCTTGCAAAGCCTCACCAGTTTAATGAGTCTCGTAAAGAAATCGCGAGAATTAACACAGTACTTGGTGAAAAAGAAGAGGGTGGTAAATAATGACTGCTGCTATTGAACAACAACATGCTCGTACTGTGCTCGGTACAGTGGTTTCAAATAAGAGTGATAAAACCATTACTGTATATGTGGAAAGATTAGTAAAGCATCCTAAGTATCAAAAATACATTAAGCGCTCTACTAAATTCTATGCTCATGATGAAGCGAACACATGTAACATCGGTGATATCGTTGAGATAAAACAAGTACGTCCAATTTCTAAGAAAAAAACTTGGGATTTGGTTCGTGTAGTTGAAGAGTCGAGAGGTTAATAATGATTCAGACACAAACAGTTTTAGACGTAGCTGATAACTCTGGTGCACGTAAAGTAATGTGTATCAAAGTTCTTGGTGGTTCACATCGTCGATACGCTACCGTTGGAGATGTAATTAAAGTTTCTGTTAAAGAAGCGATTCCACGCGGACGTGCAAAAAAAGGTGATGTATATAATGCAGTTGTCGTAAGAACTCGTAAAGGTGTTCGTCGTCAAGACGGTTCACTTATCAAGTTTGATGGAAACGCGGCTGTTCTTCTTAACAATAACTTAGATCCAATCGGAACTCGTATCTTTGGACCAGTAACTCGTGAGTTACGCGGTGACAAATTCATGCGAATTATTTCGCTTGCACCTGAAGTTATCTAATAAAGAGGGTCGTTGAAATGACAAAAATCCGTAAAGGTGATGAAGTTGTAGTAATCACAGGAAAAAGTAAAGGACATCGTGGTAGCGTTCTTGAAGTAAGAGACGGACGTGTGAAAGTAGCTGGTGCAAACAAAGTTATCAAACACGTTAAACCAAATCCACAGCTCGGTATCGAGGGTGGTAAGGTTGAACAAGAAACTTACATCGATCTTTCTAATGTAATGATTTACAATCCTGAGACGAAAAAACAAGATAAAATCAAGATCGAAATTTCTGAAGAGACCAGAGAAAATGGTAAAACTAAGAAAGTTCGTGAAAGAGTTTTCAAATCAACAAATAAAAAAGTTGGCTAGTTAAAATACTTTTGGTATTATAGCCAGCTCATTTTATAAATAATTACTGTGCCAAACAGGATGTATCGCATTAAAAGACATATCCGTTTGGCATTAAGGAATATCATGAAAGCAAGATTAAAGCAGTATTATGACGAAGTCGTAGTACCAAAACTCATTGAAGAGTTTGGTTACGCTAATCGTATGGAAGTTCCGAAAATCACTAAGATCTCATTAAATATGGGTGTTGGTGAAGCGGTTCTTGATAAAAAAGTTATGGACAATGCAGTAGCTGAAATGACTGCGGTATCAGGGCAGAAAGCGCAAGTTACGCTTTCAAGAAAGTCTGTGGCTGGATTTAAAATTCGTGATGGTTGGCCTGTAGGTTGCCGTGTAACGCTTCGTCGTACAACGATGTTTGAATTTTTAGATCGCTTAATTAACATCTCTTTACCTCGCGTAAGAGACTTCCGTGGTGTTAGTGCACGTTCATTTGACGGTGCAGGAAACTATAACTTCGGTATCAAAGAGCAGATCGTTTTCCCTGAAATCGAGTATGAAAAAGTAGATGCAGTTCGTGGTATGGATATTAGTATCGCTACAACAGCAAAAACTGATGAAGAAGCAAGAGCACTCCTTAGCGCTTTCAACTTCCCATTTCGTAATTAATTATAGAGCAGGAAATTATGGCTAAAGTATCAATGGTTAATCGCGAGAAAAAGCGTGCTGAGCTTGTTGCTAAGTATGCTGAAAAGCGCGAAGAATTAAAAAAGATTATCGCTAGTGTAGAAACAGGTGCTGAAGAGAAAGAAGCAGCTGTAGTTGCACTTCAAAAGTTACCAAGAGATTCTTCTCCATCTAGACGTCGTAGACGTTGTAGCATTACAGGTAGACCACACGGTGTATATCGTAAATTTGGTCTTGGTAGAAACAAGTTAAGAGAAATCACTATGCGTGGTGATATTCCTGGCTTAAGAAAATCTAGCTGGTAGGAGAATTAATTATGAGTATGCATGATCCAATTTCAGATATGTTAACTCGCATTCGTAATGCGCAAACATCTGAAAAAGTAAGCGTCGAGATGCCTTTCTCAAACATGAAGAAATCAATTGCTGATGTTCTTCTTGCTGAAGGTTATATCGCTAGTATCGAAACAACAGGTGACAAAGCTTCTAATAAGAAGTTAGTTCTTGCTTTGAAATATCATCAAGGAAGAGCAGTTATCGAGCGCATCGAAAGAGTGAGCAAGCCAAGTCTTCGCGTTTATCGTGATAAAGACAGCTTACCACAAGTTTTAGGTGGCTTAGGTGTTGCGATTGTTTCTACTTCACAAGGCATGATGACTGACCATAAGGCGAGATCTTTATCGCTTGGTGGTGAAGTAATCTGCGTTGTAGCTTAATAGGGGGTTAGGATGTCACGTGTAGCTAAACAGCTTATTACTGTTCCAGCAGGTGTTGAAATCACAATCTCTGGTAACAACATTAAAGCAAAAGGTCCTAAGGGTGAGCATAATCTTCAATTGCATTCATCAGTAGGCATTAAACAAGACGGCAGCGAGCTTCAAATCGTTCCTGATCTTGATCAAAGTAAAGGTAGCTATGCTATCGCGGGAACAATGCGTTCACTAGTAAATAACTTAGTGCTCGGTGTTTTCGAAGGCTTTGAAAGAAAATTAATTTTAAATGGTGTTGGATATCGTGCGCAAGCACAAGGTTCAAACTTGAATCTTACTCTCGGTTTCTCTCATCCTATCGTTCACGCAATGCCAGAAGGTATTACTTGTGAAACTCCTACACAAACAGAAGTTGTGATTAAAGGTGTTGATAAGCAAGTTGTAGGTCAAGTGGCTGCTAAAATTAGAGCGTATAGACCACCTGAGCCTTACAAAGGTAAAGGCGTTCGTTATTCGGATGAAGTTGTTTCATTGAAAGAAGTTAAGAAGAAATAGGTGAGAACGATGAAAAAAAGAGACGCAAGATACAGAAGAAGCCTTAAGGCTCGTATCAAAATGAGAGAGTTAGAAGTTGATCGTTTAACTGTCCATAGAACTCCAAGACACATCTACGCACAAATTATTAGTGGATGTGGCAATAAAGTATTAGCTGCTAGTTCAACACTTGTAGCAGATGTTAAATCACAGATCCAAGGTACTGGTAACGTTGATGCAGCAGTAGCGGTTGGTAAAGATATCGCAGCTAAAGCGCTTGCAGCTGGTGTTACTAATGTAGCTTTCGATCGTTCAGGATTTAAATATCACGGCCGCGTTAAAGCTCTAGCAGATGCAGCTAGAGAAGCTGGATTAGAGTTTTAATAAGGAAGGAAATAAATGACTACAAAAGTTGAAAATCAAAACGTAGCAGCAGCTACTGACGGTTACCAAGAAAAGTTAGTAACAGTAAATCGTGTTTCTAAAACTGTAAAAGGTGGTAGACAATTCGCATTTGCAGCACTAACAGTTGTTGGTGATGGAAATGGTAAGATTGGTTACGGCTACGCTAAGGCGAAAGAAGTACCAGTAGCTATTAAGAAATCAATTGAACAAGCAAAACGTAATATTAAGAACGTTTCATTGAATGGTGGTACACTACAATATTCGGTGACTGGCGTTCATAATGCTGCTCGTGTATACATGCAACCTGCATCGGAAGGTACAGGGGTAATTGCAGGTGGTGCGATGCGTGCTGTGTTTGAAGTTGCAGGCGTTAAAGACGTTCTTGCAAAATGTCAAAACTCACGTAACCCAGTGAACGTTGTTCAAGCAACAATCAAAGGTTTAGCCGCTATGCTCACTCCAGAAGAGATTGCGGCTAAGCGCGGTAAATCTGTTGAAGAGATTAGAGGGTAAGTTTATGACACAGAAAACTGTTAAAGTAACTCTTATCAAGAGTACAAATAGCCGTTTACAATCACATCGTGATTGTGTAAAAGGTTTAGGTTTACGCCGTCTTCATCACACTGTTGAGGTGTTAGATACACCAGAAAACATGGGGATGATTAACAAAGTATCTTACTTGCTTAAAGTTGAGTAGTTGGGAATAGGTATACAAATGAAATTAAATACATTAAAACCTGCATTAGGTAGTAAAACTGACAAAAGACGTGTAGGTCGTGGATGCGGTTCAGGCTTTGGTAAAACAGCTGGACGTGGTCACAAAGGTCAACATTCAAGATCAGGTGGCTACCATAAAACAGGATTCGAGGGTGGACAACAACCATTACAAAGAAGACTTCCAAAAGTTGGTTTCAACTCACAGATTGGTCTTGTAACGGTAGAAGTTCCATTATCAGCACTTAATAAAGTTGCCGGTAATGAAATTACATTTGCATCACTTGTTGATAGCAATGTAATCTCTGGAAAATATAGTCGTGCAAAAGTTATGCTTTCTGGCGAAATCACTAGAGCGGTTAGCTTGAAAGGTATTCGTGTTACTAAAGGGGCTAAGGCTGCGATTGAAGCTGCTGGTGGTTCTGTTGAAGAGTAAGTATGCAAAAAAATCAAATAGGGGCTAGTAACCTCGGGCGTTTCTCAGGACTCTTGTCAAGACTATGGTTTTTAGTCTTGGCATTAGTTGTATACAGAATTGGGGTGTTTATCACTTTGCCAGGCATTGATGCCGTAACGCTTTCGGATGTTATGGATCAGCAAGGGCAGCAAGGTGGTATATCTGCAATGATTAATCTCTTCTCAGGTGGTGCATTTGAGAAGATGTCAGTGTTCATGCTTGGTGTAATGCCATACATTACTGCTTCGATTGTCATTCAGATGTTATCTGTGGTTTATTCCCCACTCGAGCAACTCAAAAAAGAGGGTGAGGCAGGTCGTCGAAAGATGACACAATACACTCGCTATATGACGATTGCTTTCGGGACTGTGCAAGGGATTGTTTATTCAATCGCGATCATGAACGGTGGATTTGTTAATGCTGAATTAGTGGTGATACCACCAGTATTATTTATTACTCTTTCTACGCTAACACTCGTCACTGGTACGATGTTCTTAGTGTGGTTGGGTGAACAAATTACTGAGAGAGGTATCGGTAACGGTATTTCCATGATTATCTTTGCGAGTATTCTTATGGGTGTGCCCTCATCGGTTGCGTTCCTATTTGAAACCGCTACCACCCAAGGTGGTGCAATGTGGTTGTTGATCGTTGTTTTATTCTTGCTTGTCTTGGCTGTTATCTTTGTGATTGTATTCATCGAGAGAGGGCAGCGTCGAATTACGATTCAGTACGCTAGAAGACAGCAAGGTAAAATGATGTCGGTTGGTAATCAAACTAACCATCTGCCATTAAAACTCAATATGTCGGGAGTTATACCGGCAATCTTCGGTTCGGCATTCCTTTCTTTTGTTTATACTATTAGTACTGGTTTAAGCAAAATTAACGTGCCTGAATTGACTGACGCGGATACAGGGCTTTGGGGGAGCTTTAGCTACTATGTATCTTTGACACTTAATAAGCTCGGATTTTACGGAGTTAAATACTTCTCTATAGGACAGCCTGCATACATGATTCTCTTTGCAGCGCTTATCATCTTCTTCTGTTTCTTCTATACTGCATTGCAGTTTAACTCTAAAGAGACAGCGGAAAACCTTAAGAGAAACGGTGGTTTCATACCAGGAATTCGCCCAGGTATTCATACATCGCAGTACTTAGATAGAGTTTTAACGCGTATTACGCTTTGGGGTTCTCTCTATATTACGATTATTTGTTTACTACCTGAATTCTTTAATGGTATTAGCCCTGTACAAATGTACTTCGGTGGTACTTCAATCCTGATCGCAGTTGTTGTGGTGATGGATTTAGTGACACAAATTCAAGCGTTGTTAATGTCTCAGCAGTATGAGTCTTTAATGAAAAAAGCAAATATTAGTTCAGCATTGAATGGTACCCCACCAAACTTTTAGTAAAATTATTGGAGTTAAACATGAAAGTAAGAGCGTCGGTTAAGAAAATATGCCGCAAATGTAAGATTGTAAAGCGTAGCGGAGTTGTTAGAGTGATCTGTGAAGACGGCAGACATAAACAACGTCAAGGCTAATAATATTGAGTAAATTTTAATTATCATGTAGAATAATCTACTTGATAGATTTTTAGGATAGGTTTATATGGCACGTATAGCAGGTATCAACATACCAGTACAAAAGCATGTGATTATTTCACTGCAATCTATTTATGGCGTTGGCCCTACTCGCGCAAAAGCAATCTGTGCAGATGCGAAAGTGGCTCCAACGACAAGAGTAAAAGACTTAACAGATGAGCAAGTTGACGCACTTCGTGCTCAAGTTAGCGAATATGCGGTAGAAGGTGATTTACGCCGTGAAGTATCATTAAGCATTAAACGTTTAATGGACCTCGGTTGTTATCGCGGAATCCGTCATCGTCGTAGCTTACCTTTAAGAGGACAACGCACTAAAACTAATGCACGTACTCGTAAAGGTCCAAGAAGACTTGTTAAATAATTTGTTAGGGAAATTTTAAAAAATGGCAAAACCTTCAGTTAAAGCGCGTAAACGCGTGAGAAGAAGTGTTGTTGACGGCATTGCGCACGTTCAAGCGTCGTTCAATAACACAATCGTGACTATCTCAGATCGTCAAGGAAACGTTTTATCTTGGGCAACAGCGGGTGGTTCAGGCTTCCGTGGTTCAAGAAAATCTACGCCTTTCGCAGCACAGGTTGCAGCAGAAAGAGCGGGTACCGTGGCTCAAGAGTACGGTCTTAAAAATTTAGACGTTAATGTAAGTGGTCCTGGACCAGGTCGTGACTCGGCTGTTCGTGCTCTTAGTGCGATTGGCTATAAAATCACTAGTATCTCTGATGTGACACCTATTCCGCACAATGGTTGTCGTCCGCCTAAAAAGCGCAGAGTGTAATTAAATTTTTAAGGAGTATTAATAGTCATGGCACGTTATATTGGCCCAAAATGTAAGTTAGCAAGACGTGAAGGCGTAGATCTTCAGTTGAAATCAGGCGCACGTTCTTTCGAATCTAAATGTAAGCATGACAGAGCACCTGGTCAACACGGTTCAAAACCTGGCCGTTCATCTGATTATGGTCTTCAGTTACGCGAAAAACAAAAATTAAAAAGAATTTACGGTTTATTAGAGAAGCAATTCCATCTTTATTATAAAGAAGCGGACCGTCGTAAGGGTTCAACAGGTGAAAACCTTCTTGCAATCCTCGAATGCCGTTTAGATAACGTTGTTTATCGTATGGGATTTGCTTCAACTCGTGCAGAAGCGCGTCAGTTAGTAAGCCATAATTCGATCTTAGTAAATGGTGAAAAGGTTAACATTCCTTCATACCAATTAAAAGCAACTGATTCAGTTTCAATCAGAGAACGTTCTAAAAAACAAGCACGTATTTCTTATGCGCTTGAGTTAGCAGAAGGTAATGGTTTCGTTGATTGGGTTTCAGTTGATAAAACAAAAATGGAAGGCGAATTCAAACGAGTTCCTGAACGTTCAGATTTACCAGCAGATATTAACGAGTCATTAGTTGTAGAGTTGTACTCAAAATAATAAGCATATTGGTTTTATTTCGTTCATTCTTATTATTTAGATCAATCGGGTAAGTACATATGGCTTTAAATGAGTTGTTAACTCCACGTATAGTGGAGATCAAAACCGACGAAAACCACTTCTCTGAAATTTCGCTAGAGCCTCTCGAGAGGGGCTTTGCGCATACCTTAGGGAATGCACTTCGTCGTATTCTGCTATCTTCGATGCCTGGTGCAGCGATTACAGAATGTGAAATTGAAGGTGTTTCAAAAGAGTACTCAGCAATACCAGGAATGCATGAAGACGTTATCGATCTTCTTCAAAACCTTAAAGGTATCGCGATTATTCTTCATGATGCACCGGAAGCGTACATCACCTTAGAGAAGAAAGGCAAGGGTGTTGTAACTGCAGGGGATCTTGAGCTTCCACATAACGTGGAGATCATTAATCCTGAACATGTAATTGCAAACCTTACCTCAAGCGGATCTTTAACGATGCGTATTAAGGTGGAAAGTGGTAGAGGATATAGCACAGCTGCAAATCGTGAAAACGAAGCAGGGGATAGCTCTTCTATCGCACTTGGTTTATTTAAGTTAGATACGACTTTCAGTCCTGTTAACCGCGTAAGCTATCGTGTTGAAACAGCACGTGTAGAGCAACGTACTGACTTAGATAGACTAGTAATTGCGTTAGAGACTAACGGAACTTTAGATCCTGAACAAGCAATTCGCAATGCTGCGACTATTCTTCATGAGCAATTAAGTGTCTTTGTTGACCTTAAACCAATGCCAGAAGAAGAGCCTGTTGAGGAAGAACCAGAGTTTGAAATTGACCCTACGCTATTAAGACCTGTTGATGATTTAGAGTTAACTGTTCGATCTGCAAACTGTCTAAAAGCAGAGAGTGTGTATTACATCGGTGATCTGATTCAAAAAACAGAGACAGAACTACTTAAAACACCTAATCTTGGTAAGAAATCATTAACAGAGATTAAAGATGTGTTGGCGCAATATGGATTATCATTAGGAATGACGCTAGACAACTGGCCGCCACCTAATTTAGATACTACAAAACCACCAGCATAATTTTTAATGAATTGAATAGGAAGTAATAAAAATGCGTCATCGTAAAGCAGGTCGTGCATTTAGTCGCACCTCAGCACATAGAAAAGCTATGTTCAAAAATATGTCTGTATCTATTCTTGATCATGAAATTATTAAAACAACCCTTCCAAAAGCGAAAGAGCTCCGCGGTGTAGTTGAGCCTTTAATTACGCTTGCGAAGGTTGATTCAGTTGCAAATCGTCGTAAGGCATTCGCTGAACTTAGATCACGTGAAATGGTTACTAAACTTTTCGAAGTTTATGGCCCACTTTTCAAAGATCGTAATGGTGGATATCTTCGCATTATGAAATGTGGTTTCCGCCCAGGAGATAACGCTCCTATGGCATACATTGAGTTTGTAGATCGCCCAGCGACATCAAACGAAGCTGATGCCAGCTAAACCATAAATTATTTATTAGCCGGTTATTCTTATAGCCGGCTTTTTTATTTGACGGTCAAAAATATGGATTTTTTCTTTTATCGAGATTCATGTGTTATTCCTAAAACACCAAGAGTGATGACGATTGGTGCATTTGATGGAATTCACCTTGGGCATCAGAAGCTTCTTCATAAGCTCAATGAGCTTCATGCAAAGTTTCCAGAATCTAAACGAACATTGATCACTTTTGAGCCACTACCTCATGAGTTTTTCCTTTCGGAAAAAGCACCCGGTAGAATTATGTCTCTTAAGGAGAAATTAATATTTTTAAAATCACGTGATTTAGTAGACGAGGTCATTATATTGCCCTTTACCTCTCAATTACGGGATCAAGCACCCGAAGCATTCATCAATGACTTTTTAGTAAATGATCTCAATATTAAGGGGATCGTGATTGGTGATGACTTTAGATTTGGTGCAAAGGCAGCAGGATCATTTGATGACCTACTCCAAGCTTCTGAGCAGTTTAACTTTGAGGTTGTTAAAGAGGATTACTACTATATTGGTGGTATAAGAGTCTCTTCGACCTTGGTACGAGAAGCTTTAAATCATTCGAACTTTAATCAGGCAGAACTCTTTTTAGGGCGTCCTTACGAGATGATTAGCCGAGTCGTATACGGTAATCAATTGGCAAGGAAGTTTGGGACTGCAACGATTAATCTCCCTCTGAAACGATTTAAACCGTTATTTACGGGTGTTTATAATGTTGAGACAACATTATGTCGTACAGGCGAGGTATTGAATGGTGTGGCAAATATGGGTTACAGACCAACTGTCAATGGCATAAAACCCAATTTAGAAGTACACTTACATGATGTAAATCGGAATTTATATGGGGAGACTTTTAGTGTAAAGTTTCTCTCAAAAATCAGAGATGAACAACGATTTGAGAATATCGAAGCACTAAAGGCACAGATCTTAGCAGATGCTAAAGCTTCGAAAGATTATTTCAATCTTCAAAAGTAGGATATGAACGTGAGTAAAGCAAACAAGAACGAAGACAAAAACGATCACGTTTATCGTGATACGCTCAATTTACCAGAAACAGATTTCCCGATGCGAGGTAATCTTCCAAAGCGTGAGCCTGATTTTATTAAACATTGGGATACGATAGATCTTTATCATAAGCAACGTGAAGTGTTTAAGGGTAAACCTAAATTTATTCTTCATGATGGCCCTCCCTATGCGAATGGATCAATCCATTTAGGGCATGCTGTGAATAAAGTCTTGAAAGACATGATTGTAAAATCACGTAGCCAATTAGGATTTGATTCTCCTTATGTTGCGGGATGGGATTGCCATGGATTGCCGATTGAGCTTGTTGTTGAAAAGACTTTTGGGAAAGTGGGTGATAAATTAACCCCTGCAGAATTTAGAGCAAAATGCCGTGAATTTGCCGGCACTCAGATTGATATTCAAGCAGCTGGATTTAAACGTTTAGGCGTCCTTTCTTACGAAGAGAAGCCTTATTTGACGATGAATCAAGATACAGAAGCAGATATCGTTCTCTCATTAAAAGAGATTGTGAAAAAAGGCCATCTTGAAAAAGGGGCACGCCCTGTTAACTGGTGCTTAGATTGTGGATCATCACTAGCTGAAGCAGAAGTTGAATATCAAGATAAAGTATCACTTAGTATTGATGTAGCATTCCCCGTTGTTGATAGCGCTGACTTAGCTAAACGTATTGGCTTTGCTGTCAATGATGATGTTGCAGTGGTTATCTGGACGACAACCCCTTGGACGCTTCCTGGAAACGCAGCGGTATCAGCGCATGCTGAATTCATCTACGCTTTAGTTGCGAAAGGTGATAAGCAATATCTTGTTGCGAAAGATCTCGTAGAGACGCTTGAGAAGAGCTGGAAATGCGAATTGCCGATCTTAGCGGAATTTGAAGGTGCAGCAGTTGAGAATATTCTTGTTAAGCATCCGATTGAAGACAGAAACGTTCCCGTTATTTTAGGCGATCACGTAACGCTTGAGGCAGGAACAGGATTCGTTCATACCGCGCCTGCACACGGTGAAGAGGACTACGCAGTAGCCCTTAAATATGGTCTTGAATTTGAAAATCCTGTATTAGGTGATGGAACCTATATTGATTCTGTTCCACATTTCGGTGGACAAAATATCCGTGGCATTGAGCCTGCGATGCTTGCGTTCTTAACTGAGCGTGGCATTTTAGTGAATCACTCAAAAATCACCCATAGCTATGCTCATTGCTGGAGACATAAATCTCCGACAATCTATCGTGCAACGCCGCAGTGGTTCATTAGCATGGATAACAAAGGACTTCGTCAAGAAGTTCTCGATCAGATAGATCAAGTACAATTTATCCCTTCATGGGGACGTGAGCGACTCCATGGTATGATTGCAGATCGTGGTGATTGGTGTATTTCACGTCAACGTTATTGGGGCGTTCCGATTCCGTTCTTCTTAAACAAAGAGACGGGCGAACTTCATCCTGAAACAGATGCGTTAATGCAAGAAGTATCAGATCGTATTCGTAAAGATGGTTTAGAAGCATGGTTTGGTGCAAGTGTAGAAGATTACCTTGGTGCTGAAGCGGCTGATTATCAGAAAAATACAGATACACTTGATGTTTGGTTTGACTCAGGAACAACACACTTTAGCGTTCTTTCACGTCGTCCGGAACTTGCGTATCCTGCTGATCTTTACCTTGAAGGATCGGATCAACATCGTGGATGGTTTAACTCATCAATCATTACTTCTGTAGCGATGAATGGTGTTGCACCTTATAAAGCGTTATTAACCCATGGTTTCACGGTTGATGCGAATGGTCGTAAGATGTCGAAATCACTCGGTAATGGTATTGAGCCTGCTGATGTGATCGATAAGATGGGCGCTGATGTGCTTCGTCTTTGGGTCTCTTCAACAGATTATCGTGGAGAAATTCCTGTATCTGATGAGATTTTAAAACGTACGTCAGAAACTTATCGTCGTATTCGTAATACGGTCAGATTCTTACTTGCGAACACTAATGAATTTGATTTAGCAGAAAATGGCGTTTCATTTGATGAAATGTTACCGCTTGATCGTTGGATTGTTGCGCGCGCACTTGAGATTCAAGATGAGATCAAAGAAGCGTATCTCGATTACTCATTCCATAATGTATATCAGAAATTACAATACTTCTGTTCAATCGATTTAGGTAGTTTCTATCTTGATATCATTAAAGATCGTCAATACACTGCAGCGAAAGATTCATTGGCAAGACGTTCTGCACAAACGGCTCTCTATCATGTGCTTGAAGCACTTGTACGTTGGATGTCGCCAATTCTGACCTTTACGGCAGAAGAAGTATGGCTTGCAATGCGTAGCCGTGGTAACGATCGTTTAGAGTCTGTTTACTTAACAGAATTCTACGATGGTCTTGTACCATTAGATGATGCGAGTGCATTTGATACAGCATTCTGGAATAAGTTATTAGCAGTTCGTGGTGAAGCAGCAAAACAGATCGAAGTGCTTCGTTCTGAGGGTAAAGTTGGGTCATCATTACAAGCAAGCATCACTGTTTACGCAACAGATGCGCTCTTGAAAGAAATTTCAATGCTTGAAGATGAGCTTCGCTTTGTGCTTCTCACCTCTTATGCGACTGTGAAGCCATTTGCAGAGCGTAGCGAAGATTTACCAGTGCATGAGTTAGGTAGCGAGCAATATGCAGTTGCTGTTTCTGTATTGGGCGATGATTATCATAAATGCGTAAGATGTTGGCATCATCGTGAAGATGTGGGCCAAAATGCTGAGCATCCTGAACTCTGCGGTCGTTGTGTAGAGAACGTAACGACAGAGGGCGAAACACGTCATTATGCTTAAAGGGAAACCTCAAGAAAGACCAGTAAATATGTTTTACTGGTCCATTTTTGTCATTGCCGGCATTCTTTTAGACTTTGGTTCTAAATATGCAGCGGAGCATCTCTTGCTTTATGGTGAGAGTATTCCTGTATTTACGGGGCTTAATTGGACATTGGCATATAATCCGGGTGCTGCATTTAGCTTCTTAGCAGATCAAGCAGGATGGCAACGATGGTTCTTTATTGGGATTACGGTTGTGATCTCAGTTGTGTTGTTTGTTTGGATTAAACGAACGGCAACGGTAGAGCGATTACTGCGATTTGGCTTGGCTTGCGTGCTTGTGGGTGCGGTGGGAAATTTAATAGATCGAGTTTTCTTAGGGCATGTGATAGATTTTATTCATGTCTATTATGGCAACCGAAGCTTCCCGATTTTTAATGTTGCAGATATCTTTGTAACCTCGGGAGTTGGATTTATAATTTTGTCATCGTTCACGGAAAAAAGACGAAAGTTAGCGATGGACAATTAGCGATTTAAGTCAAAATATTATAGGGATAATAACAATGGCTGATGATAAATCAATGCTAGATAAGATCTTAGATCACAATCGTGAGTTTGTTGATTCGAAAGAATATGGCACACTTTGTACGGATAAATATCCGAATAAAGAACTCGCGATTTTGACTTGCATGGATGCGCGTATTGTAGAGCTCTTGCCAAAAGCAATGGGACTTCGTAATGGAGATGCTAAGGTTATTAAAAATGCAGGCGCATTAGTCACGCACCCTTGGGGCGCTGTGATGAGAAGCCTATTGGTGGCAGCATTAGAGTTTAACGTTAAAGAGATTATGGTGGTGGGTCATACGGATTGCGGTATGCGAGGGTTTGAGCCAGAGCATTTGCTAGATAAAGCACGTCAATTTGGGATTACAGATGGCACGATTACCACCTTAAGAAATGCCGGAATCGACCTTGATGGTTGGCTTCGTGGTTTTGATAACGTTGCAGATAGTGTTCGCTTCACGGTGGAGAAGATTCGTAATCATCCATTAATGCCGGGAAGAGTAGTTGTACATGGCCTTGTTATTCATCCGACAACAGGAAAGCTTCATACAGTTGTGAATGGGTATGTTGAAAATACCAACCTCCTTGAAGCGCCACCTGAATTAACATTTTAGAAGAGACTATGACAAAGAAAATTTTTTTAGCGAATCCAAGAGGCTTTTGTGCGGGCGTTGATCGCGCAATTAGCATTGTTGAGAGAGCATTAGATCTATTTGGAGCCCCGATTTATGTACGTCATGAAGTTGTACATAATAAATATGTCGTGGATACGCTAAAAGATCGAGGCGCGATTTTTGTGGATGAGCTTGATGAAGTACCCGATGGCAAGATTGTGATTTTCTCTGCCCATGGTGTTTCTAAAGCAGTTCAAGATGATGCTAAAAATAGAGGCTTAGAAGTTTTTGATGCAACCTGTCCTTTGGTGACTAAAGTTCACTTAGAAGTTACGCGCTTTGCGAAAGATGCAATGGATACGGTTTTAATAGGTCATGAAGGGCATCCTGAAGTGATTGGAACAATGGGGCAGTTTGATACGAAATATGGTGGAGCAATTCATCTTATTGAAGATCTTGAAGATGCTGATCAATTGACGGTCAAAGATCCTTCAAAAATTGCTTACGTAACGCAAACAACTTTGTCGCTTGATGATACTTCACAGATTATTGATCGGTTACGAGAGAGATTCCCAGAGATTCAAGGACCGAAGAAGAGCGATATTTGTTATGCGACACAAAACCGACAAGATGCAGTTAAGACGTTAGCAGAGGCAAGTAGTTTGATTTTGGTTGTGGGTTCTAAGAACAGTTCGAACTCTAACCGTCTTCGAGAGCTTGCTGAAAAAGAGGGTGCGACAAGCTATCTTATTGATCGGGCAACGGACATTGATCTGGCTTGGTTAGCAGGACACAATAATATTGGTGTTACTGCGGGTGCATCTGCGCCTGATATCCTAGTGCGTGAAGTGATTGTTTGTCTTCAAGATAATGGTTATCTCTTAGAAGGAGATCTTCCTGGTTGTGAAGAAGATATTGTCTTCCCATTACCGAAGCTTCTGAGACCCTCTGAACAACAAGAAGATTAATGGTGAAGGGGTTTTAATATTCCGGAAACAATCGTCTAAAAAATATTGAAAAGAGAGAAGCCGAAGTAGAAATACTTCGGCTTCTTTATTGGTGATTAACAGAGAACGATGAGGTTCTTATTTCTTTTGCCGTTATAAGAAGAGCTTAAAGGCAGGGTTATTATTCTCATCTTCAAAACTATATCCTAACTCATCGAGGAATGACTGGAATGAGCCATCTTCCATGCCTTCTTTAGGCACTTGCATGCCAATTAAAACACGACCATAGTCGGAGCCATGATTGCGGTAATGGAAAAGACTAATGTTCCAACGACCGGCTAATGTTGAGAGGAATTCGAGTAATGCTCCCGGGCGCTCTGGGAATTCAAATCTAAAGAGACGCTCATCTGTGACATTGGCTTTTCCGCCCACCATATGACGAATATGGAGTTTTGCCATCTCATTTTCACTCAAATCTGTCACATCTAAATCATGTGATTGTAGGCGTTCTAAGATTTTAGCTTTTTCATCATCTCCTTGAGAGAGTTGTAAGCCCACAAATATAACGGCTTCTTTTTCATTTGCATAACGGTAATTGAACTCAGTAATACTGCGTTTACCAATAATGTTAATGAAATTTTGGAAGCTCCCCGGTGATTCAGGAATTTTGACAGCAATTAAAGCCTCATTGCGTTCGCCTAATTCTGTGCGTTCCGCAACATGGCGTAGGCGGTCAAAGTTGATGTTAGCGCCACTCAAAATCCCTCCAATATTTTTGAAGTTATGATCAGGGTTTTCATGAATGTATTTTTTAATGCCGGCAATACTGAGCGCACCAGATGGTTCACTAAGCGCTCTTGTATTATTGAAGATATCCTTCATTGCAGCACAGAGCTCATCTGTAGATACCGTGATGATTTCATCCACATATTGTTGGCATAACTTAAAGGTCTCTTCACCGACCAGCTTGACTGCTGTGCCATCTGCAAATGAACCCACTTGTGATAACTGGATGCGTTTTTGTTCTGTTAATGAGACTTTCATTGAGGCAGATTCTTCTGGCTCAACACCAATGATTTTGCAGTTTGGTGCAATAAATTTTACATAAGCTGCAACGCCGGCAATGAGTCCGCCCCCACCGACAGGGATAAAGATCGCATCTAAGTCGGGTTTTTGTTCAAGCATCTCTTTACCGATCGTGCCTTGGCCAGCAATAACGGATAAATCATCAAATGGGTGCACAAAGCATTTACCCTCATCCTTAGAGAGTTGAAGTGCAAAGCTATTCGCATCATCAAAGGTATTTCCATGAAGAATAACGGTTGCTCCCATCTCTTTGCAGGCATTAACTTTTAAGGCAGGTGCAGAGATCGGCATGACAATCGTTGTATTAATTTTGAGATGCAAGCCACTCAGTGCAACCCCTTGGGCATGATTTCCGGCAGAGGCACAAACGACACCACGAGCACGCTCTTCTTCGCTTAATTGGAAAATCTTATTGAATGCGCCGCGTATCTTGAATGAGAAAATCGGTTGAAGATCTTCACGCTTAAGCCAAATATTACATTTTAATTGGCGGCTTAATAGATAGAGGTAGTCTAGTTGCGTATTTTTAGCAACGTCATAGACGCGGGCAGATAAGATATCCCGGATTAGCGAATTCATGATGTATTGGCCTTTTAATAAAGAAAAATAATAACTCAGTAGAACAGAATGCCTTAGGCGAAAAGAGTTATCAAGCATTAGTTCGAGACAGTAGTGATACCGCCATCGTTCTTTTCATTGATTGACATCTTATGGCAAAAACTTAATTTATCGCGGGCTCTTTGAGCTGATGATAGATGAAGCTGGAGATCTGTTTAAAATAATCGATTTGCGACATTGATGAGAGATGTTCATGCTTGCTCGGGAGCTCAAGAATACGTGTTTTGCGATTCTCAGTGAGAGTATTATCTTGGTAAGTTTTCATTTTTTCATTGAAGTGGGTAATGAAATGATCATTGCCAATAATCGCTGAGATTGATCGATTGTTGATGTTATAGGATTCGATGAGTGCACTTAAATGACTTGAAGAGACAGGAATCAAGATGATTTTTTCAAAGTGGAGAATCTCAACGGCATTAAAAAGTTTAGTCAATGAAGGAAGTAAGGTTGATCCGTAAGGAATCGCCTCATCAATGAAGATGTGTTTGGTAAAGAAAGGGCGAATCATTGTGGGAATAAATGTCCAGTATTGAAAGGGAGTTGTCCGAATTTTTGTCGCTGATACAGGAAAGTCATCGCGAGGAGGATCGACAAGGCGCACGGGGATATTGAAGTGGACTTCATAAAAGTCCTTGTCTTGGGGCTCGCTACTGAAAATAATCGAAGGATCGATCTCTTTTTGTAAAAGAGTCTCTTTTAGGCGGTGACTCCATGCTTCCCAGCCATTAGGGTAGCTCGGAATACCATCTTCGTTGAAATCATGAATATGAATGCCGGGAATATCAGCTAATGCAAGTTCTACCCACTGGACACGATCTTTGTTTGAAGGGGGTTTGGTAAATGCGCTTTCTTGGAAGAGTTGATAATCTCGTTTTGTTTCGCTACAGACAAATATGTGAAGCGTCTCAACAGAGAGTTTTGCTGAGAGAATCATATTGAGATGACCTTGATGTAAGGGGTAGAATTTCCCGACAATAAGTCCGACTTTTTGCATATATTTTATTTTAACCACAATGATTTACTAAAAATGACGAAAGCGCTTTAATATATTACTCATGCTATAATATTGAGCAATATATTCTACCGCTAAAAGAAAGATAAACAATGATTACATCAATACTTACAGGAAGTTTTCTCTGGACAGGAAGTATATTGGCCTTGGTCGTCTATTTCCTTTTTATCCTTGCTGTCTGCGTACAGATCATCATGAATACCACGAGTGTGAGTAAGACATTAGGGTATCTTGTTCTTATTGTATTCCTGCCTCTTTTTGGGGTCATTTTATATATGTCCTTAGGCGTTAATTACCGCAATAAAGTGATGTACGATAAAAAGTTGGAGTATAACGGCGATCTCAAAGAGGAAATTTACGAGTATACAAAGCATATTGAGCAAGATCCTGCTGCTATTGATAATCCTGTAATTGAGCAATTTAAACGCCTTGCACACTCTGTTTCAACAGAAGATGTACATTGGATGAGCCTTAATAATGATGTGAAGTTGCTGAAAAATGGGGAGAATAAATTCCCAGAAGTTCTTAAGGCGATTGCGGCTGCAAAAGAGACAATCCATATTGAATATTACATTGTTCGTAATGATGTAATTGGTAATCAAATTAAAGATTTGCTTATTCAGAAAGCGAAAGAGGGCGTTAAAATCCGCTTTATTTTTGATGATTTTGGGAGTAAAAAAATTCGTAAGGAGTTTGCCCAAGAGATGCGCGATGCTGGTATTGAAGTGTTTGCATTTAGAAAATTACTCTTTATCTTCTGGGCAAACCGTGTCAATTATCGAAATCACCGTAAAATTATTGTGATTGATGGACGCGTTGGTTTTGTGGGGGGGATTAATATAGGGGATGATTATATTAATACGCCTGGAAGTGGCAAACCGATCTTGCGGGATATGCATGTGCGTTTAGAAGGCTATAGCTGTTATGCTCTGCAACATATCTTTTTATCTGATTGGAACTTCTGTGCTAAGCAAAAAGTTGAGCCGAATGCGGCACTATTCCCTGTAGATCTTCGAGAAGATAAAGGGACAACCGCTGTTCAGATAGTCGCAAGTGGCCCTGACTCAGAAGAACCATTTATTATGAACTCGATTTTGCAGGCGATTGCACTTGCAGAAAAAGAGGTTTTAATTACAACGCCTTATTTTATTCCGACTGAGCAGATTTTAACGATGCTTAAAATTGCCGCGAGAAGTCAGGTAAAAATTAAACTATTAGTTCCAGAAAGAACCAACTCATGGTTAGTAAGAATGGCAAGTCGGGCACTTTATTTGGATCTGTTAAAAGCGGGTGTTGAAATTTATCACTATCAGAAAGGCTTTATTCACGCAAAGACGAGTGTTTATGACCGAAGCTTATCCATGATAGGAACCGCAAATATGGATATTCGTAGTTTTGATCTCAACTTTGAGGTGAACTCTATTGTGTACGACCGAGATTTCTCAGAAAAAATGACGGCACAGTTTTATGATGATCTTGAAAATGCAGTTCCTGTTACGTTAGAAGAGTGGGAAAAACGCCCAAAATACAAGATTTTTGCGGATAAATTTGTCTATTTAGCATCTTCATTACTTTAGTAGTGTATCGCCAGAGATCTATTTTTGAGTAGAGATAAAAAAGCGCATTCTTAAAAAGGATGCGCTTTTTTTACAATGAGAAATAACAATTTTTAAGATGTTATTCCGAGTTTTTGTTGAAGATAATGATGCTCTTTTTCTGAAAAATTGGTGAGCTGATGACGAAGCAAAAAGTGGAGGGTGACTAAGCCACTATTAGGTTTAAATTTTTCACCATCGAGGAGGGCTGCTGCTATTTCTTTGGGAGAAAGACGATAGAAATTCTCCACTTCACCATCATTAATACTTGGTGAGAACTCAGCTGGAAGGGGGAGATCAAAGACAAAGATGCATTCATTACGAATCGTTTTATTAAATTCTGCGAGATAATTGAAAGGTGCTGAAAATTGTAAAGCGCTTGTTAAAGATGCCGGGATATTCGCCTCTTCCATCGCTTCTCTTTGTGCGCTCTCAAATGGCTTCTCCCCAAAGCTTAACCCTCCCGCTGCTAAATTATCGAGTTTATGGGGCTCAATCATTTTTAGCTTAGAGCGTTTCGCAATCCAAATATGTTCAATAGCTTGCCCTAATGGGGGCTGTTCATAGCCATTGATATGTACGCCAAATACCCTAAAACCGAGTAGGGGCGCAACACCTCGCTCAATGGTAAAGAGCGGATCTTTGAGATCCGATTGTGGAGGATAAATCCCATAAGCTTCATTGCGCCAATTATTCACAATTCCATTTTTCAGAAGACTTTGGGAGAAACTAGCGAGGATTGCTACACGCTCGTTAAAAGAAGCTTCAACAAAATGTTTTGAAAATCGGAGCTGATCACCGTCTTTTAGAAATATATCTGGAAACGCAAGAACGATGTCGAGGTTGTCTCGATGAACCCAGCCAATGACATAGGTATCAAAAGAGAGCGGCACATAGGCTTGAAAGTCTGGTTTTGGCAGATATTTAAAGAGATTAGTCAGCATTATCGATAAATTAGCGTTGATTACGAAGTGTTTGAGAGAGATCTTGAGCAAGCTGTGATGAGATTTGGTTGAGTGCTTTGTTATAAGCTTCAACGCCTCCCTCGGCATTATAATGCGGGCTTTTCTCTTCTTTGTAATAATTGAAGGTACGGGCAATCTTGTTATTACTATTGTTGATTAAACGAGCCTGTACTTTTAAGACAATATGGCTATCAACATCCGAAGGGAAGTATTGACGCATCTCTAAGATCGTCAGATCTAAGCGATAAGCAGCAGTAACGCTATTGGGTGCCATAACGACATATTGGAAGAGATTTCGCGCCTCTAGATCTTGTGTAATTGCGGCTTGTAGCATTTGTGCCGGGGGAGCAACCCACTCACTCGTGACAAAGCTCGCAATCTCATTTGTGTTGCGACTATAGAGCATGTCGGTAGAGAGTCTACCAATTGATCTTACTTCAGAGATCATCACGGAAGGAAGATTCCCGGCATTCACATTGATCGCCGTTGTATCTGTCGAAAGAATATAACTTTTCTTAGCTGGCGTAGATGCGCAGCCCGCAATAATAAGCGGAAGAACAAGGATCAGGGCAAATTTTTTAAATCGAATCATGCTACGAATTCTCCTTAGAGATAAGCTTGCGATAGATCCCAAGGCCCGATTGGGGCTTGGGAATTAGTGGTAATCGCATCTACTTATAAATAGTTTGAGGATAAAGTAAAGGGTGACAATGAGGTTGGCAGAAGAATTTACTCTCCTGGGCCTCGCTGTTGTTTAGGTTTACCTAAAATAATAGAATTGGGTTTTGCTTCAAGCTCTTGCATTAAGAGCGAGAAATTATAGAGCGCATTTTCAAGCGTAGGAAAGATATTTTGTAAGCTGCCATTCGCTTCTTGACCAAGGCTACCCCAGGTATCGAGTGTTGATTTCGCTGAATCAAGCGTACTATTTGCTTTGGTTGTCATCGCTTCGAGTCTTTGAGTTGAACCCTGAACGTGTTCTGCAAAGAGGTATAAGGCATTCGCAGCGTCAACGATCTTCGGTTCAATGCTCTCAATAACACCACTTGATTTCTCTGTAAGAGTATTAATTTTTTGACTAACGGTTGCAAGTTCAGCTGTGAACTCATTGGTATTGCTTAAAATATTGCTCAAGTTATCAATATTCTGAGTCGTAAGGATCGATCCCATTTTTTTCGAAAGCTCACCTAGAGAATGTGTGATATTTTCGAGTGCTTCATCTAAACGTCGAGAGAGTGATGGGCCATTTGGAATAACGGGAATGGGATCTGCTGCAGTTGGAAGAAGGTCTTCAGAGCCAGGCGTTCCACCTGTTAAGCTTACGTTAACAAGTCCGGTAATGCCTCGGCTCATAAGAACTGCTTGAGTATCTTTTTTGATGGGTGTACCCACATCAATATTTAAAGAAATGATTACATAACGTGGATCTTGGTGATTGAGTTCAATCGCTTCCACTTTCCCTACATTCACTCCGCGATAGTCGATCGGAGAGTTAATGGACAAGCCTGATACAGATTCACTCGTGATGACGTGATATTCAATCGTATTGACCTTTTCAAAACCATTCGTAAGCCAAATAATAAGCGCGATTAAACAGGCGATAAAGCCCAAAACAAAAACGCCGACAATAGTGTAATTAAATTTGTGTTCCATATACCTCTCCCACTGCGCGTCCTCTTGGACCTTGGAAGTAATGTTGAATTAAAGGGTTTTTATTGTTCACAAGATCTTGAATAGGTTCGTAAGCAAGAAGGGTTTTATCGCCTAAAAACGCCACTTTATCTGTGATTGCCCAAATTGAATCGAGGTCATGTGTCACCATGACGATCGTAAGGTTTAAAGATTCTTTGAGTTGTTTCATGAGTTGATCAAACTCACTTGCCGCAACAGGATCTAGACCTGCTGTTGGTTCATCTAAAAAGAGAAGCTCTGGATCGAGCGCCAATGCGCGTGCTAAACTTGCGCGTTTGACCATTCCTCCCGAGAGATCTTTGGGGAGTAGGCTTGCAGCTTGTGGCTTAAGCCCTGAGAGCGTTAATTTAAGCATCGCCACTTCTTCACGATCTTTACGGTTAAGCTTCGTATGTTCCTGAAGCGGAACCATGATATTTTCTAATACTGTGAGGGAGCTAAAAAGTGCTCCTCCTTGGAATAGCATACCGAAAGTTTGGCGTAGCTTCTGTTCCTTTCTAGGAGAAGCCCCCCAAACAGGCTCATTAAAGAGATAGACCTGCCCTTTTGTGGGGCGTTGTAACATGATGATCGAGCGAAGCAGGGTTGTTTTACCTGAGCCGGATCCTCCGACAAGGGCAACAAGTTCTCCTCTTTTGACGGTCATGTTAAGGTCTTCGTGAACAGAATGGGTTCCGAAGCTATTATAGACATGTTCAATTCGAATCACATCGTCATTACTGACAATTTGTGAGGGAGGAAGTTGAATTTTTGGTTCTTGCATGATTTCCTCCTATTTATAAACCAACGTTGCGCATTAATATAGAGAAGAGCGCTACGATGATAATTACTAAGAATATAGATTGTACAACAGCTTTCGTTGTCTGCTGACCAACACTATCTGCTCCGCCTGTCACTTGGAAGCCTTGATAGCAACCCACTAATGTAATCACAATGGCAAAGACAGGGGCTTGTACTAAACCTACAAGAAGCGACCGCCATGTTACGGCATCGGGAATTGCCGAGATAAACTCTCCAAAAGAGATATCTAGGTAGAAGTATGCCAGCACCATGCTCCCAAAGATCGACATCATATCTGCAAAGAGGGTCAATAACGGAAGCGATACTGCTAATGCATACATTTTGGGAAGAACTAACTGATCGTAACGATTAATACCGATCGTTTCGAGGGCATCAACCTCTTCATTCACGACCATTGTGCCTATTTGCGCGGCATAGGCGGCGCCTGTTCGTCCGGCAATAATAATGGCGGTCAGGAGCGGGCCAAGTACGCGAAGAACGGCTACGGCTGAGAAGTCTACGATATAGATACTTGCCCCAAACATTTGGAGAAGATTACCTGCTTGATAGGAGATCACGGCGCCAATTAAGAAATTCAGTAAGCCAATGATGGGTAATGCCCCCACTCCGGCAGATTGAATATTTGCCCAGAAAGCACTCCAACGGATAGTCCATGGCGTAAAGGCTTTGCGGATCGCAATCTCTGTTACTTCACCAATAAATTCGAGGAATTGCTGCATTTCTCGCGCAGCAGAGAAGACGAATTTTCCTGTTTTTGTAATGAAGGATGTTTTTGCGACGGGTGCACTTTTTTGAACGCCGGCATCATCAATGCGTGACTTGATAAATAGATAGAGATCAATCTGTTTTTTATCAAAATTTTGATAATCAATTTTGCAGTTCGCAGGTAGAGCGCTTAAAGCAACATAGAGCTCTTGGCAACCTATGGTATCGAGCTTACTCATTTTGGCGCCATCTACAATAATCTCACTGACATCGCTAGGCGCCTTAAATTGATTGGCGGCCGCTTCAATGAGATGAAGATTGGAAAGCGTCCATTCTCCATCAATATATATTGTGTTTTTATCAATCGTTATCATGATTTCTTGCGCTCATAAAATTCAAAGGTAACAAGTTAATTGTTACGAAATTAACGCGGGTTCAGTTTTCGCCATGCCGCGGGGTCTTGTTGTGAGCCCCTTTTCCCCCAAATCCCTAATCGAGATTTTTTGGCGCGATCTTCCGCTTTTTGATAGGTTGAGTCCTTATTATATTGTGAGTAGACAACCGCTTCACCTTGTTTAACTAAGGCTAAGCCAAGATCTTCATTGTTGTAAAATAGCTTGCCTACGTAACGACTGTATCGATCAATATCAATAATTTCGACCTTTATAGTAGCATGATTTGACTGAGGTAGAAGCTTAATTAGCGCATTTTTGGCGTTTTCACCCCATGGTTTTTGCTTCATTTCCGGGGCATCAATTCCCCATACGCGAATATTAAACTGTGCTTTATTTGAGGGAGGGCAATGGACGACGATAGTATCTCCATCAACCACCCGATTGAGGGCGCACTCATACTGTTCTTTCACTGAAAGCGCCATCGTTTGTGGTTGTTTCGAACGGGCGGGATGATCTGCGGGAATAAAATAAGAGATCCCGAGAATGATGATAAATAGAACCGCAATCGTAAATTGCACTTTTCGTGTTTTAAATTGCTGTCGAATGAGGTTCTTAAAGTATCGTGTCACAGCTGAAGGGGCATGTTGAGTCATCTTATTAGTTTAATAGATGACTTAAAACAATGGGATTATCCAGATGAAGATTATTTGCATACAGATCAGTGCAAAGATCCCCGCGAGGACATCATCGAACATAATTCCAAAGCCACCTTCAATTTTTTCATCGATAAACTTAATAGGCCAGGGCTTTAAGACATCAAATATACGAAAAAGAATGAATCCTAAAATGGCAGAGGGAAGGGATACTGGGGCGCAAATCATGGTGATCCATAATCCGACGAACTCATCCCAGACAATCCCGCCATGATCATGCACTCCGAGTTCATCACTGGCGCGTTGACAGATAGTGATACCAACAATAAAGGCAATAATCGTAACAGCAAGATAACCCGCTAAAGGGAGATAAGTTGCCATGAGAAACCATAGTGGCATTGCGGCTAATGTGCCCATGGTTCCCGGCGCAATAGGAGAGAGACCAGCGCCAAAGCCTGATGCTAAAAATTGCCAAGGCGTTTTAATGGTAATTTTAGGTTTCATGTTGATAATCTTCCTATTGCATAATGAGGGTTTTATTTGAAATAATGCGTTCTAATGAATTTTAACTCATTAATTGATTCTCGAATATCATCTAGTGCGAGATGGGTATTTTGTTTTTCATAACTTAAAGGATTATCGTACCAGCGCTTAACGGCCTCTTTAAAAGAGCTCACATCGATGCTGCGGTAGTGACAATATTCATCGAGTTCAGGCATATATTTTTTTAAGAAACGACGATCTGTACCAATACTATTACCGCAAAGTGGAGATTTTCCCGCAGGGATCCACTTCTGAGCGAACTCTATCGTTGCATTCATTGCATCGAGAACGGAGACCTTACTATCTCGAATGCGCGCCGTGAGACCTGAGTTACCGTGAGTTGTTTGACACCAATCATCCATCAATGCAAGAATTTCTTCTGGCTGATAAATCGCAAGATTTGGTCCTTCCGCTAATACGTTTAAGTCTTTATCGGTAATGATAGAGGCGATCTCGATAATATGATGCGTCTCTTCATCAAGTCCGGTCATCTCGAGGTCTATCCAAAGGAGGTTACTGTCTGCTTGCATTATGGGGCCTATATTGATAAGTATTAAAATAGTAAAAAGAGAGCCTTATCATATCATAGCGCCTGATTTGAGTATATTTGACGAGGAAGAGAAAAAATGAAAGCTGATAAAGTCAGACCGCTCGTTTTATCGCAATATAGCGCCATTTTTTATTAAAAATGGATTTAGATAGAGAAGAACATATATCACGTCGTTGAATAGCGCCCGCCAATAATGAATGTTCGATTTAAGGTTTGTTTAGATGAGGATCTGTATATAATACGTTCAATATTTTAATAGATCATTACTAGAGGGTTGTTATGATAAATCAACAAGGTATCTCTGATGGACATGCGGGGAAATTTCAAAAACCAAGCTTAACGCATCATCCTGCAGCGGAGTATCACTCACTTGCGGATGCGAAAGCGCGACGTTATGACTTTACGATTGGCGGATTATTTTCTGAAGCTTGGCGTTTAACGAAAGGTTTTAAGATGGATTTCTTTTTAGGATTCCTGCTCTACTCAGTGATCGGCTCAGCTGTAATGACCGCATTAGTTGTCTTACTATCGATGATCTTTTTTGGAATCATGCTTAGTTATGCCGGTAGTATGAATATCGTAAGTTTTGCAGATTTAGAATATGCGTTAGCCTATGATCCAGGCATGATGGGGCGCTTGATCCTGATTTATCTGATCTATTTTGTTTTAATGATACTCGTTTCTATCCCTCTGAATGTTCTTTCAATGGGGCTTTTAGTGATGGCGCAAAAACGCGGGAATGGGGTTAAGGTCGATATTGTGGCTGATCTGTTTGCGCCTTTTAAAGTTTTTTGGAAGCTCTTTTTCCTGCAGATCGTGATCGGTCTAATCTATATTGTGGGCATTTTCTTGTTTGTATTGCCGGGGATTTATGTGGCGATCGCATCTTGCTTAACATTCTTTATTATTTTTGCTTACCCCAATAGTACGGTATTTGAGATTATCTTTAGCTCATGGAAGATGGTTAATCAGCATTTCTTTAAAATTTTTGGAATGTTGATATTGCTCTTTTTTATCAATTTTATAGCGATGATTCCTTTCGGAATAGGACTTATTTGGTCAATGCCATTTAGTTATTTAGTATTAGCTATTTTATTGAGAGAGATTACCAAGGTATCAGAGCCTGCACCTAAACTCTCTATTCCTGGATTTTAAGGAGAGATTTAACGGATGATATAAAAAAGCCCGGCTGTAATCAGCTCGGGCTTTTTTCTAGATTAAGTATCATTACTATACGATTGCTATTAATGCATTTATCCGCGGATAAAGACGATCTCTCCTGTCACATCATTAGGTTTATAAGCATAGCCTTCTAAGTTAAATTTCTTTAGCTCTTGTAGATCTGTAATCTTATTTTCGCTGACGAAACGCGTCATCAACCCACGCGCTTTCTTTGCATAAACACCAATAACCTTATACTCACCATTGCTGAAATCTTTAAAGATTGGCGTTACAACGCGTGCTTTTAATTTTTCAGGTTTGACGGCTTTGAAATACTCATTTGATGCAAGGTTAATCACGACTTTTGCATCGATTTCATCAATACGGGTATTGAGATAATCTGTGATGAGATCGCCCCAGAATTCATAGAGGTTTTTGCCTCGCTCATTTTGAAGGGGTGTTCCCATCTCTAAGCGATAAGGCGCAATGAGGTCAAGCGGTCTTACCGCGCCATAAAGCCCAGAAAGAATCGCTAGATGTTGATTGAGGAATTCCACCTCTTTTTCAGGAAGATCATAGGCTGAAAGCCCTTGATACACATCGCCATTAAAGAGGTAAAGTGCTGGTTTTGCATTCTGTGAAGTAAAGGGCACTTGATATGTTTGGAAACGCGCTACGTTCTGTTCTGCAATGCGCTCAGAAACTTTCATTAAGCTCTGAATCTCTTCGGCTGAGTAACTTCGGAGGATATCGATAAGCGTCTGTGACTCGGTTAAGAGCTTTGGCTCCTCGAGACTTGTAATGGGTGGTGGAGTATGTTCATCCAGCATCTTTGCAGGGGAAAGTAAAAACAGCATATTAATCGTCCTCTTATTGTTGTTCTATCGAATATTCTTGACGCCTTTTTGATTCATTGTACGGTTAGTAGAGTTATGATTATTGATGTTCCTAAAAGGAGCACTAAGGTCTTTAATGTTATATGGCAATATCATTTGATACATCGCCAGCATTTTAGTATCTATTAATTCGGACTCTATATATTAGTTTTATAAAAAAATAACGATAAGTACAAGATGGTGACGTAAAGATTATTTTTGATCTTGAGTTATAGATGGGTAACATCTTGTTTTTTAGGGGCGGGTTTGTTAAAGGCTCCATCCATCAGGGTATCTCTTTTTGCTAAAAAGTAAAAGAAAATTAGCGCAAGCAGATAAGCGATGATAGTGCTTGTGAAGAGATCGATAGGGAAATGCATTCCTAAACGCAATCGACTAATCATCATGAGACCTGCCCAGAGCGTCATAATGGTGATTGCGACCATGGTTTTTTTATCTTTTTCTCGCGTCATGAAGCCGACTATGATAAATGCCCACATCACAGCAAAAATGGTGTGACCTGATGGAAACGAGTAGCCGGTCTCTTTTGTCCAATGTGTTTTCAGCCATTGAGGCGTTTCAGATTCTCCCTCAAGCGTTGTGGCAATCACTACACTGCGTTCCTTGCGAGGTAATTCATAAAACGGCTCTATCGCAACGCCTTTTTCTACCATATAGCTCATATAGGGGCGAGGCTCTTCCCAGAGTTTTTTGATACCACTTTTAAGAATTTGGGTACTACCTTGCAATGCGAAAACACTCAAAAAGATGATCACCCAGTGATGCTGCAGGAGTTTGCATCGCATACTGAGCCAAATAGAAAATATTAAGGAAGTGATGAGCGCGAAGTAAGGTGCTGAACCTGATTCCGTCACAATGTAGAGCACTAAATCTAACGAAGAGTAGCCTTGAAGCGGTCCCCAGTGCCAATCGATTGCCCAAGCGATAAGGGGAATTGCGATCAGAAGGAGAAATACAATAGAGAGGTTGCGAACGAGAGTTTTATAAGAGTTCATAGTCAATAGTGTGTCATGAAGAAAGGTGTTCAGGGGGATTTTGTCTTAGCTATATCAAATCTTGGCGAAAATAGATGAGCGCAGTTAGAAGTATTTGAGCTCAAAAAGTGTATCGAGCGTTTTTGCGACGCTGTCTTCAATATTTGTTCCAATAATTCTATCCGGGAAGTGGTTTTTGAGGCGCTCAGTGGCATTGCCCATTACAAAGGGATGCGCAACGAGAGAGAGTAGTTCAAAGTCGTTGAGTTGATCCCCAAATGCAACGCAATGTTTTGGATCGATGTTGAGTGCTTCGAGAACATGCTTCGCCCCCACTGACTTGTTAATACCTTTGGGCATGATTTCAAGATAGGTCGGTGATGATGTAGAGACAGAAGCCCCTTCGAAATAATCATAAGCGACATCAAGGTGGGTGATAAGCTCCGTTTCTGGAAGAACAAAGAGCGCCTTCGTTAAGGTCTCATTTACCCAGTCATGATGAGGGTCGAGAATTTCAAAACGCTCACCAGGGCAAGTATAATGATGAGGAATCCCATCTTTAGTGTAAATGATATTATTGTGATAAAAGATCGGTGGGTAGGCAATTTTCCCGGAGAAATCAAAAACGCGCTCCAAAATGGGTTTCGGGAGCGTTGCTTCATGCAGTACTCTTTCTCGGTGAAAATCAAAAACGCGCGCACCATTGTAGTTGATCATAAATTCGGTTCCACCAATTGCTTTAGCAAAGGGCAGCGCGCCGGCAAAACTACGACCGGTGCTGAAGATGATATGAATTCCTTTTCTTTTTAAGGTGATGAGTATCTCTTGAAGCGCAGGAGAGAGGGCATTATTGTTGTTTAGGCTCGTGCCATCAAGGTCGAGAAAAAGCGCTTTTAAAGTCATAAGGAATCCCTTTAATTGATTGATTGCTCGTTGTTACTCAATGAGAGAGTATAGTGGGATTCTGCACTGACGACAACCTTCGATCCGTCAGGGGAATTCTACGTCTGAGTGATTTGCTCCTATTTTAGGAAGATAGGGAAAACTTATTTTTCTTTCAATGGGTAAATGGATTATAATTGATCCAATGACAAGCCTGAATGATTCAGGGGTTATGCTAAAATAGAGTCGGATTTCTTGTAGCGCTCTGCTATAAAAATAATGAACTCATCATGTATGAAGATAAGAACGAATAAGTGAGAACCACAATGGCAAAAATGCAATCCCTCCAAGACCCCTTTTTAAACCTGCTTCGTAAGGAGCGTGTTCCTGTTTCAATTTTCTTAATCAATGGTATTAAGCTTCAAGGACAAATTGAATCATTTGACCAATTCGTGATCCTTTTAAGATCGAACGTTAGCCAAATGATCTATAAACATGCGGTATCAACGATTGTTCCTGCACGTAATGTGAATTTGGGAACTGAAATGGATGAAGCTGACGCACCAAGCGGTGAATAATGGCTGTTTTAAGAGAACCTGCTAGTACTTTCTATGATCGATAAGATCAGTAGGTCTTTCAAAATGAAAGAATATAGGTACTAGTCGGTTTTTTGTTGTTAAGATTAAGTTGTTTAGATCGTTTTTCGATCGATGTTTTAAATAGTTTTAAAAGTTGTTGTCTTTGAATGATCCGTTTTGCGTTTTGTCGGTCGAATACCGTGGCGCGTTGTTTAAGAAGCTTTAAATATAAACAGGTCTATTCAATTTATGTTGTATCCATAGCAAGTTTTTATTGAGGTGTGCACTCTTTATAATGAGTCATATAGTTGAAGAATTAAGTCACGCTGATGACCGAGCGATTATTGTTTCCTTAGAGATGCCTGATAGCGAAGATGGTGATCTGGCAGAATTTCGGGAACTCGTTACTTCGGCTGGAGTACAGATTGAACACTGTATTACCGGTAGCCGACAAACACCCCATCATAAATATTTCTTAGGTACCGGTAAGGCAGATGAAGTTAAAGATGCTATCGAAGCCTATGATGCGAATGTCGTATTGATTAATCACGACTTAACGCCGAGTCAAAACCGAAATTTAGAGAGCCTTTGTGGCGTTCGTGTGGTTGATCGCACCGGTTTGATTCTCGATATCTTTGCGCAAAGAGCCCAAAGCTTTGAGGGAAAGCTTCAGGTTGAGCTTGCGCAGCTCACAAGATTATCGACGCGTTTAGTTCGCAAACACAGTAATCTTGAGCAACAGCGTGGTGGTGCTGTGGGCCTTCGTGGTCCTGGTGAAACCCGTCTTGAAATGGATCGGCGTGTTATTAGTGACCGTATTCGGCAGTTGAAAAAACGACTCGAAACAGTCACCAAGATGCGTCATCAAGGACGTGTTGCAAGAGAGCGTAACGAAGTTCCTACTATTGCACTTGTTGGCTATACAAATGCCGGGAAATCATCACTTTTCAATCGATTAACAGATGCTGGAGTTTATGTTCAGGATCAGCTTTTTGCCACATTAGATCCTACGCATCGCGCATTAGAGATTGAACATGTGGGACGCAGCGTTATTGTTGATACCGTTGGTTTTATCTCTAAATTACCGCATGATCTTGTGGAAGCATTTAAATCAACGCTCCAAGAGGCAATGGAAGCTGATCTCTTATTGGAAGTGATTGATGTGGTCGATCCTGAGCGAGAATTAAAGTCTCGTGAAGTCGCATCTGTTTTAGAGCAGATTGGGGCGAATGAAGTTCCTAAGTTACAAGTATTTAATAAAATTGATTTAAATCCTGAAATTGATCCCCACGTTTCTATTGGTGCAGAGGGCGTTGTGAACGCTGTCTGGGTCTCAGCAGTTGAGAATCAGGGAATCGATCTTTTGTTGGAAGGTATTGCAACACATTTCCAGAAAGGACATTTGGAGATGACCGTGACACTTCCACCAAGTGAGGGGCGATTACGAGCAGAGCTTTATACTTTAGATGCCGTAAAAAATGAGACGTTTGGAGAGAAAGGGGAGTTTGAACTTGATCTCTATCTAGCGAAATATCGAATGATGAGGCTCCTTAAAGAGATGCCATCAGCACTTCCATATTTCAAACAATATCTATAGGTGCAAATAGCGCGAAAAATTGGTATCTTGTCGGGTTGAAACTGCAAAATTTCGGTAAGATTCTTCAGTCAAAGGGATTCAATGAAAAAAAATAACTTAGAGATGGCTTGGCAAGAGCCGAAAGATAGCCAAGGCGGGCCATCCCAAAATAATGATAAAAGGCCTCAGAATCAAGGTGGCTCAGGTCCGGATTTAGACGAGATCTTTAAAAAATTAGGCGGCGCTTTTCGTGGTAAAGGCGGGCAAGCACCTAATGGTTTAGGCAAATACGTGGCTTTAGGCGGCGCTATTTTGTTGTGTGGTTGGTTAGCAACGGGCTTTTATACCATAGATGCAGGACAAAAAGGGGTAGAACTTCTTTTAGGTCAATATCATGCGACTAAAGATCCGGGGCTTAGATGGCGCTTACCAAGTCCGATTGGAGATCATAGAATTATTGACATTCAACGTCGATTCTCCCAAAAAATCGGATCGATCGCAAAAGGCAATCGCCGTGCATCAATGCTCACGAAAGATGAAAACTTAGTGGATGTGAGTGTTGAAGTTCAATATCAAATTAATAATGATAAACCCGCGCAATATTGGTTTACCTCTGTTGATCCAGATAAGACTTTAAAAGAAGTTGTGGATAGTGCAACGCGTGAACGCGTGGGTCAAACATCGCTTGATGATATCTTGACAGATGGTCGTGAGCAGTTGATGCAGGAAGTAAAAGAGCTTGCCCAATCAATTTTAGATAACTATCAGATTGGACTCGTTATTACGAACGTGAACTTGGAAGATGCGCAGGCTCCTGCCGCTGTACAAGGTGCCTTCTCTGATGCGATTCGTGCACGAGAAGATGAGCAGAGCCGTATTAACCAAGCAAATGCTTATCAGAGTAAAGTACATGAAGAAGCGCGAGGGGAAGCAGAACGTGTTCTTCGTCAAGCTGAAGCATATCGTGAAAGTAAAATTGCACAAGCCCGAGGTGAGGCAGAACGTTTCAATAGACTTTATGAGTCTTATAAAGTTGCGCCGAGCATTACACGTGAACGACTCTATCTTGAGAATATGGAAGAGGTGTTACAAAACACGAATAAACTCTATATGGGATCAAGTAGCAATAATTTAATGATGTTACCGCTTGATAAAATGATGGGAAGCGATAACTTCAACGCAAAACCTTCCACTTCTCGATCATCTTCAGAGAGTAGTAGCGAGACGAAATCTGTGACCGCTCCGAAAGGCCCAGTAATTGAAACGCAATCAACGAATGTGAATGACGCTAGAAGTCGTACACGTAATAGTCGTTAATTGTAGAGAGGAAGAGAAAGAGATATGAGAATTTTAACGCGCGTTTTATTGCCGATTATCATCATTGCGCTTGTCATCTTAAGTAGCTCCCTTGTGGTAGTGAAAGAGTGGGAGAAGGGCTTGCAACTTCGTTTTGGACGAATTGTTGCGATCTATGATCAGCCGGGCGTCTATTTTAAACTCCCTTTGATTGATAATGTCCGTGTATTTGATGGTCGAATTCAAACATTAGATACCCCACCAGAGCCATTTTTAACTTCTGAAAAGAAAAACCTGATTGTTGATACTTTCATTAAATGGAGAGTGACAGAGCCTGAGGTTTATTATCAGAAGGTTGCCGGTAACCCTGGCGTTTTTAACCGACTCTTTGAGCCGATTGTTAAAAACAACTTCAGAGCCGCATTTGGTAAACGTGATGTTCAAACAGTCGTTGGTGGTACAACTAAAGGTATTAAAGCCGGAGATAACGCAAATGTTATCGTGGTTGATAAGCCTAGTGATGCTTTAGCGCTTGATGCTAATACATTAAAAGATATTCAATCTGAAGATATTGATATCGTTATTCGTAGTAAAGAGAATGTAATCCCTGTGATTGCAGGTCAAGAAATTGACCTCAACAATACGGTTCGTCAAGAAGTTGAAAGAACTATTCTTGTGGCACTTTCAGTTGAAGCGAAAGAGTATGGTGTTGAGATTATCGATGTGCGTATTAATGGGGTTGAATTGCCAGATGATGTTACAGATAACGTCTTTAATCGAATGAGAACAGAGCGTGAGCGTGTTGCAACAGAATTACGATCTAAAGGGGAAGCAGCTTACATTGAGAAAGTTGCAGAAGCGGATGGTAATCGTGTTATTTTACTTGCAACGGCCTATGAAGAGTCTGAGAAAATTCGAGGGGAAGGGGATGCAGGAGCTGCTACGATTTATGGTAAAGCTTATGGGCAAGATCCTGAGTTCTACTCATTCTATCGTAGTTTAGAAGCGTATAAGAATGCCTTTAAAAATGGCGGGGATGTTTTAATCCTTGATCCAGATAGCGACTTCTTTAAGCACTTTCAACAGAAATAATATTTTTTAAATTAAGGCGCAAGTCGCCTTATTCATTTTCATGAGGAAAATTTAAATGGGTAATAATGTTGTTATTATCGGGACGCAGTGGGGCGACGAAGGTAAAGGGAAAATTGTTGACCTTTTAACCGATAAAGCCGTAGCCGTTGTTCGATTCCAAGGTGGCCACAATGCGGGACACACACTTGTAATTAACGGAGAAAAGACGGTCCTTCGCTTGATTCCATCAGGAATTTTGCGTGAACATGTAACCTGTTATATTGGTAACGGTGTTGTTCTTTCACCTGAAGCTTTATTAAGCGAGATGGATGAACTTTTAAGCCGTGGCATCAATGTTGACGAACGTCTTAAAATCTCAGAAGCTTGCCCATTAGTAATGCCATATCATGTGGCAATTGACCAAGCACGTGAAGAGAAATTAGGAAAAGACAAAATCGGGACAACAGGTCGCGGAATTGGTCCTACTTATGAAGACAAAGTTGCGCGTCGCGCGGTTCGTGTTGCAGATCTTTTCTACCCAGAAATTTTCCGTAAAAAACTTGAGAGCGTGATGGAATATCACAACTTTGTTCTCGTGAACTATCTCGGTAAAGAAGCGCTTTCGGTTGATAAAGTCTTCAACGATACAATGGAATTAGCAAAACGCTTATTACCACTCGTGACTGATGTATCATACGAACTTAAAACACTTCGTGATAAAGGTGCAAAAGTGATGTTTGAAGGGGCGCAAGGAACATTCCTTGATATCGACCACGGAACATATCCATTTGTAACGTCAAGTAATACATCATCTGGTGGCGCAGCTACAGGTGCTGGTGTAGGACCTCTCGCGCTTGATTATGTTTTAGGCATTGTGAAAGCATATGTCACACGTGTTGGATCAGGTCCTTTCCCGACAGAGCTTAACTGCGCCGTTGGTCAAGGTCTTGCTGAGCGTGGACATGAGTTTGGTTCAGTAACAGGTCGTGCGCGTCGTTGCGGATGGTTTGATGTGCCAGTATTGCTTCGTTCTATCGATATCAATAGCCTTTCAGGTCTTTGCTTAACGAAATTAGACGTACTTGATGGTATGCCTGAAGTGAAAATCTGTACAGGTTATAACCTTGATGGAGAAGTTGTAAACTACCCTCCTTATGGTGCAGAGAACTTTGGTCGTTGTGAGCCAATCTATGAAACAATGCCGGGCTGGAACGAAAGTACGGTTGGCGTGATGTCATTTGATGCCTTACCACAAGCAGCACAAAACTACATTAAACGTATCGAAGCGTTGGTGAAAGTACCGGTTGATATTATTTCAACAGGTCCTGATCGTAATGAGACGCTCGTATTAAGAGACCCATTTGATTAGTCGGTAACTTGCTAATGAATATAAATGCTTTTAAAGCATATGATATCCGCGGGGAATACCCGCGAGATATTAACGAAGACCTAGCTTATCAGCTAGGTCTTGCATTTGTGGCTGAACATAAAGCGCGCACAATGGTTGTTGGGCGAGATATTCGGGAAAGTAGCCCCGTGCTATTTGAAAAGCTCATTGCCGGCATTTTAGATGCGGGATGTGATGTGATTTCACTCGGGATTTGCGGAACGGAAGAGGTCTACTTTAAAACGGTTTTCCATGAAGCAGATGGCGGTATTATGATTACGGCTAGCCATAATCCTAAGAACCACAATGGCTTTAAACTTGTGGGGAAAGGGGCTGAGCCGATTAGTCTTGATTCAGGACTATTAGCATTACAATCACGGATTATCGCGAATGATTTTGCCCTTGCGAAAACTAGGGGAAAATATCGTGAATGTCATGACACAAGCGCTTATATCAATGCATTGCTAAAGTTTATCCCGGCATATTTACAGGCAGATAAAGCTACGCAGAAACGTTTGCGTATCGTGTGTAATAGCGGTAATGGCTGCGCGTGAAGGGTGATTGATCTTCTTGAGCCGCATCTGAATGTGGAGTTTATTAAAGTACATCATGACCCTGATGGCACGTTTCCTAATGGTGTGCCTAATCCGCTGCTTTTTGAACGACGCGAAGCAACGAAAGCGGCGGTGATTGCTCATCATGCAGATTTTGGTGTCGCGTGGGATGGGGATTTTGATCGCTGTTTCTTCTTTGATGAAACAGGACGCTTTATTGATAGTTCTTACATGGTAGGATTAATTGCTACTGCACTATTACGCGCGAATCCGGGTGAGACGATTGTGCTTGATACAAGGCAGACGCTCAATAGTGAATCTGCGATTAAACGTGCGGGCGGCAAAGTCATCATATCGGCAGGCGGGCATTCTCCTATGAAGCGAACGATGCGTGAGTTCTCGGCGCTGTATGGAGGCGAGATGAGTGCGCATCATTACTTTAGAGATTTCCATTATTGTGATTCAGGGATGATTCCTTTCTTGTTGATGGTGAGTCTGTTGTCTCGAAAAGATGCTTCGCTTGGGGCATTAGTCGCAGAAGCAAGGGCGCTCTATCCTTGTAGTGGTGAGCTGAATTATGAAGTGATTGACCCACAAGTTGTGATTGCACATTTGGAAGGCGTTTTTAAAACGCGTACACTTGCGCGAGATGTGATTGATGGTTTAAGTTTACGGTTAGAAGGGGCGAGAATAAATATTCGGGCTTCCAATACTGAAAACTATCTGCGCATTAATATAGAGACAGAGCAAGATCAAGCACGCGTTGGCGAGCTTCAAGCAGAGATTGAGACAGCTTTAAAGCCTTATTTAAGTTAATCTGTATTGCCAATGTTTAGCAAAACATCGAAATTCGCATGAAAATAGTAAAGCCCAAACCGTCATAGTTTGGGCTTTTTTATACGTCGTTTTTAGCGGTCTTTATTCGAGGTAGATTTCGGATCTATGAGGCTGATTCCGTCGATTCTATCGACTGTGATGATTGCGTGACGGGAGCGATATAGAGATCAAACCAAGTTTTAGGGCGAATCTCAAACGCTCCGTTAAGGAGTTTTTCCCAAGACTGATCGCGTTCGTCTTCTGATTCAAAGTAGAAGGATTGCGATTCAATATCTTCCCAAGTTGCTTCTTGGTGTTGCCAAGTGCGGCAGCGGATCCATGTGGAATCCCCATTTCTGATATAACAATTGAGGACTTCATTTGTCCCATCTTGGTTCATATCTGCTGTAAAGGCGAGGCATTGATGCTCGTTAATGGCATCCGTGCAGTAATAGTTGTGTTGCTGCGTTGACCACCAAGATTGTGGAATGGGCGGGAACCCCGCTATTTGATGATATGTCTCTTCTGGTGGTGGCATTTTCTTGCTGTCATTATCGGTATCGGAATCCTGAAGAGGGTTATCACTATTTTCAGCAGCACGAGCCGCTTCAAATCGAGGATCATTTTTGATGTTATCTAACGCGTGATAACCCTCTTTTCCTAAATCTTGAAGGGTATAACGTAATGTTCCATCGATTGGAATCTCTCCTTTTTCAACGCCCTTTAAGATGCTGTTGGCAGAGATCTTTTGGAAGTTAAGCAGAGGGCTATTAATCGCTAACACAATGCCGGCAATGAGGAGTAGGAAGACGCTGTTAATCTTGCCAATATCACGCATCCAACGAGTTCTATGGCGGATAATGGCAATGCTATAAGCCAAGATCAGGAGCGCAAAGAAGAGCGAAAGCGTAAAGCCGTAAAGTCTCCCCATACTCCAGCTGTATTGTAAAACCCGGGTAGAAATACCGTAGAGCGTCAAGAAGGAGAAAGCATTGAGGAGTAGAATATTAAGAAGGATAAAAAGATTGAGCCATTTAGGGAACTGATATTCCGAAGATCCATCTTCATATACCAAGTTAATGAGAATAATGGATGCCGCGGAAAGGCTGAGCATTATTCCAGAATCGATCTCAATACCTGTCGAGAATAGTAGCCCGATAAGGAAGATTAAAGTAATAAGATTCAGTAGGGGGAGAAAGACGCGCGCAATATAGCCACAGATACGGTTAATCTCGATTTCAAAGTTCATACGTAAGAAAAAGAGCGCGATATTCATACCCAATAGACCGATAATCCAGCGCGGTAGTGAAGCCTGCATGGCATCTTGAAGGGCGTTAAATCCAATAATATCAAACAGGAATCCCGCTAAGAATATGAGTAGTAGCAAGAGCCCACTAATCCAGCTCGCAATGATGCCAAAGAGAATATTGCGAATATATAGCTTGATCAAAATAGCATATTGAACTTTAAAGTTACCATGTTGCGTATAGTATTGTAGCCATGGCATCAGGAAAAAGAGCAAGATAGAGAGCGTTAAGATCATGGTGGCCGGATCATTTAGATCAGATTCTGGTGCTATATTTAAGGTCTTCCAGAAGAAAATCCACAGGATCAATAGTACGACTATGCTGAGTGAGTAGTAGAGATGTTTAGATTTTGGGGAAATAATAAGGTAGCTGAACGCCGTTGGTAAAAACATGGCAAAAATAAGAGGGAGATAGAAGAATCTCCCCTCAGAATCAAGCAGTGCATAGATATCGCTATCAGCATAGAGCCCCACAATGATTCCTTGAGCAAAGGCAAAGATGGCAATGAAGAGGTAGCTCACGCGAGATGATGGGAGCGTTTTTGATAACGGGTTATTCATAAAGACCTTTGGTAAACGTTTCTTGGAATATATTGCTATTTTCTAGTTATACCTGAAAGGAAAATTAAGTCATTAAAAAAGCGCGCAATAGAGATTGCGCTTTTTAGTGTAGATGGATAGATACTGAGATTATGGTAGTAGTTTAAAGAGCATGTACGCCAGTGCAATTGCGAGAATTGTCGGTAGTAGCGCTCCTAGAATTGGCGGGAAGCCTGAAAGGAGAATAAAGTGTCCTAGCATCTGTGTTGTGAGGTAGATGACAAGTCCTAGAATTACCCCAATTAATATACGCTCACCAATTCCCTGGCGACGTTGTTGGGCAAAGACTAAAGGTGCCGCGATAAGAATCATCGAGACGTTTGTCAGAGGATTAAAGATCTTCGCCCAAAAGGCAAGACGATATTCGCTACTATCAAGATTGTTTTCTTCTAAATACCCGATAAAACGCCATAAGCTTTTGCCAGAGAGATACTCAGGGTCATTTACAAGCGCCGTAAGCGCGGCTTTATCAATATGAGTATTAATGGTGAAGTTTTCTAAGGTTGCTCTTTCTACATTTTTTTCATTAAAGGTGATTTCATTGAGTGATGGCATCACCCATTGATTATTGGAGAGAACCATCTCTTTTGCTTGCATCAACTTATGAAGCGATGCGTCTCTCTCTCCTGGTTGATATACCGTAATATCTTTGAGGGTGAGGTTTTCGATGGATTTTACTTCGATGATATAGTTACCATCTATTGCCCAGAAACCTTTTCCAGAGCTGTTTTTATGGCTGACAACCATTGCTGTTTCATGACTCACAGGTACCAGTAGCTCTCCCATCAGAACAACAAGGATACTGAGAATGATAGTCGTAAAAATAGCGCCTCGTAAGGTGCGGGCTTTACTAAAGCCTGCGGTGCGAATCGCAGTGAGTTCATTATGACTAGCTAATTGACCTAATCCAAGGAGTGTTCCGAGTAGGAGTGCCATTGGGAAAATTCGGTAGATTCGCGATGGCATGTCATAGAGCAAGAAGAGGAGCATCTCTCCGAGTTGATAGGTTTCATCAAGATCTTGTAGTTCGTTCAGGAACGTGAAGAAAGTCTCGATAATCATGAGAAGTAAGAGGCAAAGCAAAGTGAAGAAGAGCGATGTCTTTAAAGTGTATTGATCAATTTTTAGCATAAATATACATTTCCTGTGATCGATATTTATCGCTAGAGCGAGCGGTTATAACGTCTATAAATATAGTACGCAACCATAAACATGATGATATGAATCGACCATATTCCTAGATCTGGATGTACTTTTCCACTTTTAATCCATGCGAGCCCCATTCCGAGTAAGTTGAAATAGAAAACATAGAAGATGACACCGAGGATTAACTTATTAAAGCGACCTTGGCGAGGTTTTGAGTGGGATAATGCCGGGATCAAGAGGATTAACAAAAAGATTGAAATAGGACCGGATAATCGTCTTTGTAGTTCTCGTTTTACTTCAGGTTCTGGGCGGGTCAATACATCCCTAGCGCTCCATGCAATCGCTTTAGGCCAGGAGTCAGAGCGGTCAACATCGAGGCGGATACGAAGAGTATTAAAGTGGACAACTTCAGAATAGTCTCCTCGACTCGTTGTACGAGAACCTTCTTTTAAAATAATAAAGCGGGTATTGTTCTCGTCAATTTCTTGAGAGCCTTCTTTTGCAAAAGTCACAATATGCGCATCATTACCTTCATTAGTTTTGATGAAGATATCTTCAAGAGAACCATTTTTAGTATTGATAGACTTAACATAGATCGTCTGTTTTCCGCGTGCAAACTGTTGGAAAACACCCGGTTTTAAAATGGTTAATTGAGCTTCTTCTCGTGCTTTTTTAAGGACGATTTCTTGAATTTGCGCAATTTCAGGCACAATCCAGAAGTTTAAAATCAGAATCAGAAAACTTAAAGGAATACCGATTTGTAGTAAGATGCGATAGAGCCTTTTGACAGGCATTCCTAGTGCATAAAAGGCGGTCATTTCACTGTCTTTGTAAAGCCGCCCAAAAGCAAGAATAGAGGCCAGTAGGAAGCTAAGAGGTAAAAGTTCCGTAATGAAACGGACAATTTGGAGTCCTAGTAGCGAAAAAACAGCGGATTGAGAGAGGGAGCCATTAAGCACTTGGTTGAGATAAAACGCCAAGCGCTGTACGAGTAATATGGCGATTAACACCAATAGTACTGCAGCAAAGGTCGTGAGGATCTCGCGCCGGATATAGTGATTAATAAGCTTCATGAGGCTTTCTCTCTTTTTATGGAACAAAGAGGTAACAGTGTCGAAATATGTTACCGCAAAACATCATCTTTGATTTTGATGATGTATCGAGCATGCCCTATCAATAGGGCACACTCAATGATGAAGATCAGTATTGGTTACTTATTTTCTTCATCAACCATCAAACGTTCTTTGTAGAACTGCTGATAGTATTCATCAAATGTTCCGGCATCGATATGATCACGGATCTGTTGCATATGCCATAAGAAGTAATGAAGGTTATGGATACTTGCAAGATGTGCGCCTAAGAGCTCTTTCGTACGGATTAAATGACGTAAGTATGAACGTGAGAAGTTCTGACAAGTGTAGCATTCGCAAGTTTTATCAAGCGGTCTTGTATCGAGATCATAGCGGGCATTTTTGATGCGGATATCACCAAAGCGGGTAAAGAGATGACCGTTACGGGCATTGCGTGTTGGAATAACGCAGTCGAACATATCCACGCCACGTTTTACGCCTTCAAGTAAGTCTTCAGGTTTACCAACGCCCATAAGGTAGCGTGGTTTATCTTTTGGCATTATTGGGTTTAAGAATTCTAAGATGCGGTCACGCTCTTCTTTCGGCTCACCTACAGCAAGACCACCAATGGCGTAACCATGGAAGTCAATTTCAGTCAGCGCATCGAGTGATTGTTCACGCAGATCCTCATACATGCTTCCCTGAACGATTCCAAAGAGTGCATTAGGATTCTCGCCGCCAACAAACGCATCTTTAGAGCGTTTAGCCCAGCGCATAGAGAGCTCCATAGAGGTTTTAGCTTGCTCGTAAGTTGCTGGGTACGGTGTGCATTCATCAAATGCCATCACGATATCAGAACCTAAGACGCGCTGAATTTCCATCGATTTTTCAGGATCTAAGAAGAGTTTCTCCCCGTTAAATGGTGAACGGAAGGTAACTCCTTTCTCTTCAATTTTACGAAGTTCTGCAAGGGAGAATACTTGGAAACCGCCTGAGTCCGTAAGGATGGGTTTATCCCACTTCATGAAATCATGAAGATCTCCGTGTGCTTTGATAACATCAAGGCCGGGTCTTAACCAGAGGTGAAACGTATTGCCGAGAATGATCTGCGCATTCATATCTTTAAGATTTTGAGGCGTCACACCTTTTACAGTTGCGATCGTACCGACCGGCATGAAGATAGGGGTTTCAATCGTACCACGTTCAAAGGTGATACGACCACGGCGAGCCGTGCCATCTGTCTTGAGAAGTTCAAATTTCATTGTTTGCTTATTTTTCCAGAATTTAAATGCTATTATTTTACCGTTAAACGATAAAAAATGCAGATATTCATTGGTTAAAGATTGTAAGGATGCAAGGATGATGACCTTTTCATAAAGGCATATTGCTAGACAATCGCCTCTATCGCGTTGATGCGTAGTGTTAGAGATATTTATAACGATCGATAATGCGTGATTTTAAATGCACCAAGAATACTTTTGAGCAAAATAAAAGGATCAAAAAAGACATGGTAAAAGTGAGTTTTTATGTATTGCCAACCAGCAATGAGATGGCAAGGCAGAAGCTACTCTTAAAGCTCTTAGAGAAAGCCTTTTTGGCAGAAGAGCCCACCTATCTCTATAGCGATAATTTAGAGATGATCCGCGCACTCGACCGCAAATTATGGGAAATCCCCGGCATTGATTTCTTGCCACATGCCGTTATTGAGAGCGAGGAAGATATTAACGACCACGATTTTATCTATCTTGCGGACAAGATCTGGCCGATAGAGAATCGCTCGCTTTTACTCAATATCCATCCCGTTGTCCCAGATGCAGTAAAAGAGGGGCTTTTCTCCCGCGTCTTTGAAGTGATCACCCAAGAGCCACAAGTCTTAGAAGAGAGCCGAAATCGTTATCGTCTCTATCGCGAGTTAGGTTTCGAGATCCAAACACACAAACTATAATTTGCTCAGCGCGAAGCGCCTAAAGTCCGCGCGTGAACTTGGAGAAGCGCAACAATAGTGATATCGGACGCCATGCAAGTGAGTTTGATGCGCTGATGTTTTAGATGTGTCGTACTCCAAAACCTAGCAGGCTTAAAGCTGATTCAAAGCTGGGTCGAACGCTTGCAGTTTTCCGGCAATCGCGCGCCAGCATACTGAATGCCCTCAGATTACTTGCAAGTGCGAAGCGCCCAAAGTCCGCGTGTGAACTTTGAGAAGCACCATAACAGTGACATCGGACGCCATGCAAGTGAGTTTGATGCGTTGATGTTTTAGATATGTAGTATTTCAAAACCTAGCTGATTCAAAGCTGGGTCGAATGCTTGCAGTTTTCCGGCAATCGCGCGCCAGCTTATTGGAAGCTCTCAGATTACTTGTAAGAGGAAGCACCCAAAGTTGCTCAGCGCGAAGCGCCTAAAGTCCGCGCGTGAACTTTGATAAGCGCAACAGCAGTGACATCGGACGCCATGCAAGTGAGTTTGATGCGCTGATTTTTTAGATGTGTCGTACTCCAAAACCTAGCAGGCTTAAAGCTGATTCAAAGCTGGGACGAATGCTTGCAGTTTTCCGGCAATCGCATGCCAGCTTATTGGAAGCTCTCAGATTCCTCTTAATAATCTATTTCGCCGGGCGATTACTTTCTATCATCTCTGTGGCATGTTGGAATGTTGCGTCTGTGAGTTTTACGCCGCCGAGCATCCGTGCGATCTCTTCTACGCGACCTTTATCATTCAGAGATTTAATCATCGTTTTTGTGGAGGTTTCGCCTTTGGTTTTGGCGACCACAAAGTGATGGTGCCCAAAGCTTGCGACTTGTGGTAAATGCGTTACACAAAAGACTTGTCGACCAATACTAAGCTCTTGTAGATGACGGCCGATAATCTCGGCAACAGCACCGCCGACGCCCGTATCCACTTCATCGAAGATAAGTGTTGGCAGCGATGAGCGCATACTTAAGATGACTGAAATCGCTAAGCTGATTCGTGCAAGCTCCCCGCCAGATGCAACTTTGCCTAATGGTTGAAGCGGCTGGCCAGGGTTCGCGGAAACGGTGAATTCTACGGCTTCATTCCCGTAAGGATGATAGGGCACATTCGGCAGAGCGTTAATGGCAAACTTGCCGCCTTCCATCGCTAACCCTTGCATGGAATTTGTGATATTAGTGTTGAGCTCAGTGATCGCTTCTAAGCGTTTTTGGGTGATCTCATCTGCCATTGATTGCCATGATTGCTTCATCTTTTCGATCTGCGCTTCTAATTCCATAATCTCTTCTTCAGAAACGTCTTGAGATTTAAGCTCGGCTTCGAGTTCATGCTGTTTTTGAAGGAGATTTTCAGGATCGATTCGATGCTTGCGGGCAAGGCTGTTGAGTTCTTGCATCCGGGCATCGACGCTTCTCATCTCTTCGCTATCAAAGCTATCAAGATCCATCTTTGCGCTGAGTTCATTTTCAGATTCAGAGCAGAGAATAAGGGCGCTTGAAACCATTTCCATAATGCTTTTAACACTAGGATCAAAGTTTTCAATTGCCTCAAGAGATTGCTCTAATTGTGCGAGTTGACGAGTGATTCCATGGTCTTCGTGATTAAGGTAACTAATGGCTTCTTCTATCGCAGAGATTCTCAGCTCAAAGTTGTTTAAGTGATCAAAGCGTGCATTGACCTCTTCCCATTCGCCTTCTTGCGGTTTCACGCTTGTAAATTCTGCCAGTTGGAATTTTAAAAAGTTGATGCGATCTTGGGTGCTCTCATCCCGATTTTTAAGCTCGTTAAGTTTTGATTCCAGCTCCTGCATTTCACGCGTAAACGTTGCAAGCGCATTGACTTCCTCGACACTGCCGGCATATTGATCGACTAAATGACGTTGCGCATTCGCTCTAGTGAGTGATTGATGTGCATGTTGCCCATGGATATCAACAAGGCGTTCACCCAATCCTTTTAAGGCATGCAATGGCATCGAGCGACCATTGATAAAGCCGCGCGTTCTACCGCTGCCGGAGATAACGCGACGCATAATGCAGAGATCATCGTCAAAGCCGATAGAGTTTTCTGCTAACCATGCTTTTGCTCTGGGAATATTGGAGATATCGAAGGTGGCAATGACTTCTCCTTGATCTTCACCTTGATAGACCATTGTGCCATCGGCTTTTCCGCCCAATACAATTGAGAGCGCATCAACCGTTAACGATTTACCTGCACCTGTTTCACCACTAATAACCGTTAGGCTGGGGGAGAAATCAAGCTGCATTTCATCGATAATCGCAAAGTTTTTCACATAGAGATCTATTAACATAGAAGAGCCTCATATCAGAGCTTAGAGCGCACATTAAAAAAATGTGGGGGCTGAAAAGTTAGTTGAAGCTATTATTGCACAAATGTATTGCTATACAAATATATTATTACATCTTTGTGATATTTTAGTGCGGTTACTCGGTTGATTGATGGATTTTTGTAATAATTGCATCGAGATCAAGCGGGCTTTTAAAGACCGCTCCTTTCCATTCAATCACCGGAATAAACCAGCCGTAAGCCTCAACAAGCGCATCATCATGGACGATATCAATATAAGTGTAGTCAATTTTTTCTGCTTTTAGGCGATCTTCTACCGCTTCACATAATTGGCAGTCGAGAGTGCTATAGAGGGAAATCATCGGTTTTTTTTCAGTCATCATAATATCTCTTTCAAAAGAGAGGGGGGGGGGGGCGCAAAGGGCTTATTTTACGGAATAAGGGGAGAAACAACAATTCGTGATCAACACAGATCTTACTGAATATAAGGCGTGATCTTTGTGTAAACGAGCTCGCCGAGTAATTCAACGAGTGTCTGCGTTACGATAACCGCGGCAACAATGCCGGCAATATCAGCCGGTAGCGCAAAAGCAAAAGGGAGAACTGCGAGAGAGTTTCGGGTGCCGGTGCTAAAAATTAAGGTGCGCGTGATTGCAGGGGGAAAGTGTGCAGATCGCCCGAGTAGGTAAGCGGTAATAAAGGTGAGGATCATAAAGCCGATATAGAGCGGAATCACGCTGATGATACGGGACGCATTCTCTAAAATGAGTGGGATTTGGGTACTGACAATTAAAAAGAGAACGATTGCCATAAAAGGAACAGGTAACCATGCTGAAAGTGCATGAAGTGTGGCAAATCTCCGGCATTTCTTGGCGAAATATTGCAATAACATTGCAAGTATAAAGGGGATCACAATCATCTGGATAAAGGTGATTACAAAGGGCGTGAATTCAATAAGACTTGCCGCGGCTGTATCTAAAAAGAGCCAGAGATAAAAGGGGAGCAAAAGCATCTGTGTAATAAAGAGAAAGGGCGTTGCGCTGAGCATGAGTCCTGCATCTCCTTTGCCTAGTTTGGTGAAGACCACAACATAATCAATACAAGGGGTTAGTAGTACAAAAAGCACGCCAATTTTTAGCGTCATCTCTAAGGGGAATATTTGTAATAAGAGCGCAATAATCAAAGGGACGATAAGATAGTTGCTAATCCCTAAGATAATGAAAAACCTTTGGTGTTGAAAGGCTTGAGTGAGTGCAAGGAAGGGGATTTGGGCAAACATGCTAAACATTAAAGTCGCAAGCGCCCCTGTAATAAGGGGGGTTAGGAGCGAAATTTTGTCATTAAAAGCATGACCGATGATTATCGCTAATAAGATTATCAATCCGTAGAGGAGCGCTTGTTTTTCTTCGAGGAAGGTGAGCATAACGGCTTTCCGATAAGGGCGAGTGAGAGGAAGCGGATCAGGCAACAACAATCGACGACGTTTATCTCATTACCCTAAGAAGGATCATGCGCTGCGTGACGTGGTAATACATTGTTGGCGAGATGGGGGAATAATTTTGATAAGGACAATTGTCGCATAAAAATGGCGGGGGATCATTCTGTTTAAAATTGATTCTTGCGCTATAATTACAGGCATAAATTTATAATATTTCAGATCCCTCATTGCCGGCATTTTAGGGCAGATATCGGAATTTAAAACATTCATTAGAAACATAAGGATTGATTCATGAGCGAAGTGAACGATTACATCTCTCGAGCAAAAGAAGTATTTAAGATTGAAGCCGAAGCGATATTAGCGCTGGAATCAGAGATTGATATGAATTTTATCAAGATCTGCGAATTGCTTCGTGATTGTCGGGGGCGCGTTGTTGTCACTGGAATGGGGAAATCAGGGCATGTCGGTAGTAAGATTGCCGCAACGCTTGCAAGTACCGGAACGCCGGCATTCTTTGTGCATCCGGCAGAAGCAAGTCACGGGGATTTAGGGATGTTAACGGAGCTTGATGTTGTACTTGCGCTCTCAAACTCTGGTGAAACAGATGAGATCGTTTCGATCTTGCCAATTATCTCTCGTCGCCAAATCCCGCTTGTATCCATGACGGGAAATGCGAGTTCTACGCTTGCGAAAAATTCAGATTTCCACCTTTTAGTAAAAGTAGAGCGTGAAGCTTGCCCGCTAAATCTTGCACCAACAGCAAGTACGACTGCGGCGCTTGCGATGGGGGATGCGATTGCCGTAACGCTTCTTGAAATGCGCGGTTTTACCTCTGAAGATTTCGCCTTTTCGCATCCTGGCGGGAAGTTGGGACGCCGATTACTGCTTCGTGTAGAAGATATTATGGCGCCTTTTGATGAGCTTGCGGCATTGCCGGAAGCAACGTCATTGAGCGATACGCTTCTCGCAATGACGCAAAAGCCACTCGGTGTTTCAGTGGCGGTGGATGATGGACGAAACCTTCTGGGCGTCTTCACGGAAGGCGATCTTCGCCGGTCATTGATGCAAGGAAAAGATGTGCATGAGCTCACTTTAGGGGATTGCATTACGCGCTCGCCTTACACTATTGCCCCAGATTCGCTCGCGGTTGATGCGGTGCATATGATGGAGACAAAGCGTATTACTGCGCTTCCTGTGGTGAAAGACAATATTGTCTTGGGCGTTGTGAACATGCACCATTTATTACAAGCACGTGTTATTTAAGAGATTTGAATTATGAAGCTCAACCCAGAACAGGCAAGTGCCATTCATCATATTCACACCCCGCTATTAGTATTAGCGGGCGCCGGTTCTGGCAAGACGCGGGTAATTACCGAGAAGATTAAATATCTCGTTGAGAAAGAGTTTTATGATCCTCGCTCGGTTTATGCAGTGACATTTACCAATAAAGCAGCGAAAGAGATGGCAGATCGTCTCTCGAAAACGTTGGGTAAGGAGAAGGGCAAGAAGGTTCGTGTTTCTACATTCCACACGTTGGGATTATCGATTCTTAAAAAGCATGGCAAGCTATTGGGGCTTCGTAAGGGCTTTTCGATCTATGATCAGAAAGATACCTATCAGCTGATGGAATCTTTGATTGAGAGCGATGCCGAGACGATTAAAATGGCGCTCGATCGGATTTCCACTTGGAAAAACGATATGCGCACTATCGCTTCTCTCAAAGAGCAGGCGGTGGATGAGTATGAGCTGAGCTTGGCGGAGTTGTATGAGCGCTATCAAGCACAACAGCTCTCCTATAACGCGATTGACTTTGATGACCTTATTTTACTGCCGATGCGCCTGCTTGAGGATCATCCTGAGGTGCGTTATTACTGGCAAAAAGAGATCCGTTATCTGCTTGTCGATGAGTATCAAGATACGAACCTTTGCCAATATGAGCTCGTGAAGCTCTTAATTGGTTCGGGACATCATTTAACAGTCGTGGGCGATGACGATCAGTCGATCTATGCTTGGCGCGGAGCGCGACCTGAGAATCTGAATCAACTCAAAGAAGACTTTCCGGCATTAACGCTGGTAAAGCTAGAGCAAAATTACCGCTCCACAGGGCATATCCTGAAAGCTGCGAACCATGTGATTTCACTCAATCCGCATCTCTATGATAAATCTCTCTGGTCGAACTTGGGCGATGGCGAGCAGATAGAGATTCGGGATTTTAAAAGTGCCGAAGCAGAAGCTGAATATATCGCCACCACGATCGTGCATGATGTCATGATCCATGGCGCTGAATATAGTAATTATGCGGTTCTCTATCGGGGGAATCATCAATCACGCATCTTTGAAATGGCGCTTCGTATGCGCGGGATTCCTGTCAAAGTCGTGGGCGGCAGTAGCTTCTTTCAGCAACCTGAGGTGAAAGATCTTCTTTCGTACTTAAAGCTGATTATGAATCCGGAAGATAACCCTTCTTTGCTCCGCATTATTAACATCCCTAAACGGGAAATTGGCGCTACGACACTTAAAAAGATTACAGAATTTGCCACTCACCATAATTTAACACTCTTTGAAACGCTGGAGCATCCGCATTTAGGAAGCTTTATTGGGAAAGCTGCGCAAAAGTGTGCGGCATTTGCCCATATGATTCGCGGACTTGGGCGCTATGAGATGCAGGTGGAAACGCTCTTTGATAAGCTCACGAACGCAATTGGTTATGATGAATATCTGCGAGATCAATCCTCTTCGCCTAAAGCATTTGAGCGCAAACAAAATAGCGTTAATGCACTAAAAGAGTGGTTCTCAGATGAATCAGAATCGCTCTCAGAGATTTTATCTCACTTAACATTGATCTCAATTTTAGAGAATCAGAGTGAAGAGAAAGAAGAAAATGCGGTGACGCTGATGACGCTTCACAGTGCAAAAGGGCTCGAGTTCCCCTATGTATTCATGGTGGGCTTAGAAGAGGATATTTTACCGCATCGTAACAGTATTGATAACGACACGGTAGAAGAGGAGCGCAGGCTCTTTTATGTGGGCGTAACAAGAGCGCGCCAAAAACTCGATATTACCTATTGCCGCCAACGTAAGCGTTATGGTGAGTGGGAATCTTGTAAGGCAAGTCGATTTTTACATGAATTGCCAGAAGCGAATATTATCTGGCATAAAGAGGGGAATGCGCCTTCAAAAGAAGCAATGCGCAAAAGTACCTCCAATACGTTGGCAGGGCTTCAAGCGATGCTCGATACCTTGGAGCGATAATACGTGATGACCATGAATGATCGTGATAATGCCGGCATTAATTCTATTGATCCAATTGATCCAGTGAATCCCATTAACCCCATCAACCCCATTAACCCTGTTGATCCTATTGAGGCGCGTATTTCTGGCGGGAAGGGCTCAAGCTTGCTCGCGAAGCTCAATCCCCCGCGTATTTCTGTCACAGGATTTTTAGTGGGGGTTGGTGTTTTGTTACTCCTTTTTATCTTGATGATTGCCGGCATTGTTGTCACACATCCCATCGCGCCCACCGCCGGCGTTAAAGAGCTCTTAAAAACCGTCACGGATCTATTTGCTTTAAAAAATGGATTGATTGCCGGCATTTTAATACTCTCTTTAGGCTTTAGTTATCTCTATATCGGGCGCATGAAGGATCATGGCTTACCGCTTTTAGTGAGTGCGATTCCGCTATTGTTCTTTTTCGGCACGACTTTTACTTTCTATTATCAATTTGGGCAGTTACTGCAAGAGACCAACTTTCTGCTCTTTTTTGCGAAAGCGAAGCGCTTTATGCAAACGCCGACAGTGGAATACTTTCAAACGCTTTTTTCTGATGATTGGCGAACCTTTATCGATGCGAAAAAGCCGTTATTCAATAATGTGATTTATGGCTATTTTGTGCTGATTGGTTCCGGCATTTTACTGGCCGGCGCCAAAGAGAATCGTTACGGCGCACCGCCAACGATGGGGATCATTCGCCGACTTGTTTTAACGCTCATAGCATTCGTTGTACTGGTGATTCAGATCGGGATTGTGTATGTCTTGATTCAGGTGTTACAGCTTAAAACGCCTTCTTATTACCTCAGTGATTATGATCAGTTTATGCAGATGATTCAGCGGATACTGCAGTGGTTTGAGGTTTAAGCGATGATCCGGCGCGAGGCGGTATTAGCCCTTTTTTTCTCGTTGTTAGTCAATGGGGGGATTTTAGGGGTTGGCGCCTATTTCTATCAGGCAATGCCGGCATTATCATTGACACAAACAGCCGGTAGTGATCAGGAATTTTCGGTATTTACGCTTGATCTTATGGCATCGAGTTCGCGTGAAGAGATGCCTTTGACGCGCTCTTTGTCGGAAGAAATCACAGAAAGCATTCCTGAATCTCGTGTAGAGCAGATTCAGGATAATAGCAAAGTCGCAATGCCGGAGAATCCGCAGATGCAAAATTCTCCGAAGATACCTGCAGACAATCCATCAAGCACCCCTAAAGTGATGAGTGCAAATGCCGGCAATCCTGATTGGCAAGTAGCCACATTGCCGGAACAAATGCCGGAAGCACGCTTACAAAAAGAGATGCCGGAGAAAGTAAGCGAAAGCGCGGCAACAAAACCGCGAGCAGAAACGTCAACGAAACCGATAACGAAACCGATAACAAGACCGATAACAAGACCGACAGCGAAAACCGTAGAAGAAGTGAAACCGGCTCCAAGAGAAAAGCCCGCAGATAACAGCCCAAGCTCGCGCTCGTCGAGTGCGCGTCAAGGGGATCAATTTGTTACGCAAATTTCCCAAGAAGTGAGCGCGCGGATAGAAGGATGTTATCCTGAAGCTTCTAAGCGCCGTGGGGAAGAGGGCATTGTGAGAGTGAGTATTGTACATGCCGGAAATAGGTTACAGGCGAAGCTCACTCAGAGTAGTGGTTTTTCGCGCTTAGATCGATGCGCCGTTACGGCTGTCGAGCGGGCGATAACTGGGCTGAAAAAGGACGATGTTCCGGCAAGCGGACTCTCTCTTAAACCGATTCGATTCCAACTGAGGTAAGCATCATGATCAACATTAAAGCGCTTAATGCCACGCTTTCAAGTGGTGAAGTGATCTTGGATGAGATCTCTTTTAAACTCCCCAAAGGGGCAAAGCTTGCCATTATTGGCGCGAATGGTTCTGGCAAAAGTACCTTAATGCAAGCGATGCTCGGCATGATTCCGGTGCGCTATGAATCATATCAACTGGGGCAAGCGGACTTTATCGCTTTAACGCCTGTAGCACGTGCGAAGATGATCAGCTATATCGGACAACAGATCGTGCCTGAGAATGAGATTACGGCATGGGAATGGTGTGAGCTGAGCCGATATCCGCATGGAAGCTCCCGCGCGGAGAATCAGCAAATTATTACGGCAATGTTAGAAAAGATGAATGCACTACATTTTGCGCCAAGAAGGCTCTCGAGCTTAAGTGGCGGCGAGCGTCAGCGCATCTATATGGCGGGTGCTTTAACGCAAGAGACGCCGATGATCTTCCTCGATGAAGTGAGCGCCGCGCTAGATCCCAAATACCGAGAGGCGATGCATCAGACGATTGGCGCGTTGAGTGATAAAACGGTGGTTGCCATTACCCATGATCTGAATGCACTTCATTTTTATAGCCATATTCTTGCACTTAAGGCGGGGAAAATAATGGCATTTGGTCCGCGAGAGGCGGTTTTAACGCAGTCGCTCTTACAGACAGTATTTGATTATGAGTTCACGGAGGTTTGGCATGAAGGTCACGCCCGTTATTTCTAACAAAATTCAGGATGATAATGCCGGCAATCAGGCACCTGTTATTCAGACAACACAAACAACAGAAACAACAGAAACAACAGAAACAATACCGGCGCTACAGGCATTACAGCAGGAGCGTCGTCGTAAGGGCTGGCTACTGGGCATTATTGTGATGGTGAGTCTGTTGGCGATTTTGATCTCGCCAATGTTTGGGCTCACTTTTATGACGCCTTGGGACGAGGGCAGTCAGGTGATCTTTTGGCAGATGCGCGTTCCTCGCACATTAACGGCGTGGATTGTCGGCGCAGGATTATCGCTCGCAGGATTGGTGTTTCAGGCGATTTTACGTAATCCCTTAGCAGAACCTTTTACACTCGGTGTTGCGGCTGGTGCCAGTTTGGGCGCAGCGATCTATATCTATTGGGGGCTCACTTTTACGCTCGGCATCTTGAGCGGTATTGGGCTCTTTGCTTTTTTAGGCGCGGGGATCATTACGCTCTTGATTTATAGTGTGAACTTTCGCGGCGGGCATTCCCCTTTGAAGCTTCTTTTGATGGGCGTGATCTTAACGTTTTTTGTCTCGAGTATTTTAATGCTCCTTCAATCCCTTGGGAAATCCTCTTCGGCATTAGCAATGATGAGCTGGATGATGGGGCGGCTCTCTTTTGTCTCCTTCACCGAGCTCCTACAAGTTGCCGGTATTTTTGTCATCGTTGCCGGCATGGTGTACCAGATGCGCGTAAAGCTGAATCTCTTGCAACAAGGGGAAGCCGTAGCCCTTTCTCGCGGTATTCGTAGTCAGCGAGTGACGGGGATTCTCTTTTTAGGCGTGAGCCTTATGACCGGCATTTTTGTTGCGGTAACAGGGCCGATTGGTTTTATCGGCATGATTATCCCGCATGTGGCGCGTCGGCTCTTTGGGGCGGATCATCGCTGGCTCTTTTGGGCGACGCTCTTTTTAGGGGGATTGGTGTTAGTTATCGCGGATACGCTCGGCTCTTTAATCCTTAAACCCGCCGAGATTCCGGTGGGGGTTGTGACTGCGATTTTGGGCGCGCCATTTTTCCTCTATATTTTATTAAAGGGGCAAAAGAGTGCGCAATTTAAAGTGCCAAAAGGCTAAATAAGTTATTGCTAATAAACTGTATATTGCTTTAGTACTAGGTTTATAGAACAATAAGCGTGTTTTTCATCATTCATTTATTCTTACGTTGGATTTGGGAAGTAGGGTGAAATCCCCTCACGGACCCGCCACTGTGAAGTAGTGCCTTGCACTACAAAGTCAGACACCACCCAACGGTTATCACTCTCGAGGTTTAAGAGGTTTTTATGTTAGAACAATTCTCTAAGAGCGCCTGCGCGCTCGCAATTTTATCCGCACTCGGATTTTCAACGGCAGTCGCTGCCGGCAATGTGACGACCACAGAAAACGAGGATGAAATCCTCTTTTTAGCAAACCGCACCCCAACGCTTGCGAGCGAAGTAGGAAGCCAAAGCATTGTCATTACTGAAAAAGAGATTCAAACACGTCAATATCATACGGCAACAGAAGCGCTTGCAGCGCAGCCGGGCGTGATTTTGAGTCAAAATGGAATTAATGGTCCAAGTTCGCTCTTTATTCGCGGCGCCAATAGCAATAATACGTTAGTGCTCGTCAATGGCGTACCACTCGGGGATCCGATGGGAACAGGGCGCGTCGTTGATTTTACGATGTTAGGATCACTTTTAGATGTGAATCGAATTGAAGTCTTGAAAGGCCCGCAAAGCTCACTTTATGGTAGCTCTGCAATGGGCGGCGTGGTACAGATCACGACCAATGATCTCAATACGCCGGGCACTAAGCTTCGCGTTATGGCAGGTTCAAATAGCACCTATCAGACCAGTGCCACAACGACAGGGAAAGTGGGCGATTTGAGATACTCGCTCGGCGGACTGATCGAAAATAGTCATGGCATTGATGCCACAAAAGATACGGCAGGGAAACAGCCAAAAGATTTTGATAAGGATGGTTATAAAAACCGTCAATTATCAGGGCGTTTTAACTATCTTTTAACGGAGAATCTCGATGTAGATTTTGCATTTACTTATAACAATCGTTATGCCGAGTTTGATAATAAATTTAACAGTACGGCTTTTAATGATGAGAATAAATCAAAGCTTTTCACAGGACGACTAGCCGTTAATGGAGAGTTTTTTGATGATCAACTTTCATCGACATTAGCCTATTCACTAATGAAATTAGATCGAGATAGTTATAGTGGTGGGGATGCCTACGATGAGTTTTGGAATTATTTAGGACCAGAAGCAACACATTATCGCTATAGGGGAACGACGCAGACTCTTAATCTTGATAATGAGCTTAATGTTTACAATGATTTCGCAACGCGTTTTGGCTTGGCATATCAAAAAGAGCAAGGTTCGGGGAATGATCGAGTGAAGCATTCTCAGAATACGAAGAGTATTTATCTGGATCAGTCTTTAGACTTTAATGATCGCTTCTTTAATACTATCGGACTTCGTTACGATAAAAACTCAGAATTTGGGAGCAAAACAACTTACCGTTTAACATCGCGTTATAACGTGAATGACAAATTTGCATTGAAAGGAAGTTTTGGGACAGGATTTACAACGCCAAGTATCTATCAGGTTTTTGGGGATTCTGATGTTAATCCAAATTATGATTTGAAGGCTGAAACAAGTAAGGGGTTTGATGTTGGAGTTGAGCTCAAACCAACGGTCAATAGTGCAATAGGTTTAAGTTATTTCTATACAAATTATAAGAATATGATTGATTATAAAGGGTATCCAGGTGTTTGGGAGGCTCCATGGGGAGAGTATCAGAACCTTAATCGAGTAAAAATGAAAGGCTTCGAAATTGTAGGCTCAATTGAGATTAATGATTTCTGGGCACTTTCTGGAAGCTACACCTATTTAGATGCGCAGCAGAAAAAATCTGAAGGTGAATATGAGCGTATGGCGCGTCGTCCTCGTCATCAGTTAACTGCAAATATGACTTACCAACCGATTGAGAATCTTTTACTGAATGCTTCAGCGGTTTATTATGGTGAGCGGAAGGATAATGAAAATAATGATAAGAGGCTCAAAGACTTCGCAGTCTTCGATCTCTCGGGAAGCTACAAGATCAACCGTACATTTGAAGTGGATGCGAAAATCCAAAATATCTTCAACAAACAGTATGAGTTTGCAGATGGTTATCGTGAGCGTGGACGTTCTGCTTATGTGGGCGTGAATATCTCACTGTAAGCTATCGTATTGCGATGAACATATCGGCAGGAATGATCCTAAAGGGAGATTCATTGCCCACTAAGCGCAGGAGATCCTGCGCTTTTTTTATGAGAAATCGTGGGTCTTTACACGGATAAAGCTCGAAAAATCGGCGCAATAGACTTATGATTGAATACGTGGCACAGATGCGCCATATGACCGTTTTACGCAGGATAAAAGAGGATAGTTAAATATCATGATGTTGAAATTACAGCGAAGCTTTTTAGGATTAATGCTGCTCATTATGAGTGTTGTACATGCCGAATCTGTCGTGATTCCTAAGGGTGAGGGAAAGAATTGCCAGCGGATTGTCTCTGTATCTCCGGCATTAAGCGACATGATGTCTGAATTAAAACTTGAGGATAATATTGTTGGTGCAACGCGTTATTGTCAGTTACCTGAGTCTAAAACGCGGGCGATTGTTGGGGGCTATTTTGATCTTAACTTTGAAAAAGTCGTGACATTACAGCCCGATATTGTCTTTATGGAGGGGAATCCGAATAGTCCTGTTGCAAAAAGATTAAATTCGTTAGGGATTAAAAGTCGCGTATTTTCACTTGATACTTTAGATGAAATGGAAGCTGCCAAGCAAGAGATCGCCCACTATTGTGAAGGTGAAGTGGTGATTGGTGGAAAAACGCTCCGTGAGCAGTTGCGAGATTATGTACCGCAACATGATGGCGACTTAGAAAATGGGGTAGCGACTACAAAGCCGCGAGTATTAATCCTCTATAATTATGGGGATAATGCTGAGAAAATATTGCCAAATCTTGCTGCAGGAAGAAGTTTTCATGGGGAGCTACTTGATGCGTTGAGAATGGAGAATGTCTATTTGGGATCCCTCAATGCACCAGAGCTTACGAGAGAGGCGATATCGCTTTTGAATCCGGAATGGATCTTTATTCTCAATGGTATGATGAACGATGATGCGCCAAGAGATGAATTGATCGTGACACAGCTCCATCCTAAGTGGGAGTTTTTATCTGAGGTGGAAGCCGTGGCAAAATCTCAGGTTTACGAAGTTCGAGGTTTCTATACCCAGATTCCTTCCGTGACCGCAATGAGGCGACTAGGGGCTGTTTTTGCGGAATTGGTCTATCCGGAGGATGCGGCGCAATAGCGATAAGTTATCTCGGCTGAGATTTTTATCAAAGTACGGGGAAATATTTTAGTGAAAGATGTTTGTAGGGATCTGTTTTTTTGCTGAGCATTGTAAAAACACTTCGTTTTATGGTGAGGATGATGGCTTTAGAGAATGATCGATCTCAAGCAAAAAATGCCGGAAGATAATGAATGTGAATCTTGAAGTCCTTGATGTAGCAAGAGGGGTTTTATTGAGGGGTAATTAGTAATTTATTATCAACCATTAAAGAAGCAATAAAGCGATCGAAACAGCACACTTTTTTGAGCTGAAATCGTTAAATTATGCTAGACTAAGCCGCTTTATCTGTATAACTATTGAATTTAGGGAGCTTACCATGAGCAAACAACAGACTTTATCAATCATCAAGCCAGACGCAGTTGCAAAAAACGTTGTTGGCGCAATCTATTCACGTTTTGAAACTGCAGGTTTCAAAATCGTTGCGGCTAAAATGACTCATTTAACACGCGCTGAAGCAGAAGGTTTCTACGCAGTTCACGCTGAGCGTCCTTTCTTCAACGACTTAGTTGAATTCATGATCTCAGGTCCAGTTGTGATCTCTGTATTAGAAGGCGACAACGTAATCGCTAAACATCGTGAAATCTTAGGTGCAACAAACCCTAAAGAAGCAGCAGCGGGCACAATCCGTCATGACTTCGCTGATTCAATCGATGCAAACGCAGTACACGGTTCAGATGCGCCTGAAACAGCAGCAGTTGAAATCGAATACTTCTTCGGCCCTAACGCAGTAGCAGCACCTAAAGTGTGTGCATAATTGCCGGCTAGAAAGTAAAAAAGGACTTTAAATATCTATGTTAGATATTGAAATTAAAGTAGAAAACGCTAAACGTCAGACGAATTTATATAGTCTGACGTTTGACGACTTAAAAGAATTTTGTGCATCAATTGGTGAGAAACCTTATAGAGCAACTCAGATTATGAAATGGCTCTATCATAAAGGGGTTCGCTCAGTTGATGAGATGACGGACGTCTCGAAAAAGACCCGTGAAAAGCTCAAAGAACTGACGACGATGAATCTTCCAGAGGTTGCCTTAGATAACCTTTCTGAAGATGGCACGCGTAAGTGGCTTATTCGTTTGGATTCTGGAAACTCCATCGAGATGGTGTATATTCCGGAAGATGATCGCGGAACGCTCTGTGTTTCATCACAAGTCGGATGTGCACTTGATTGCTCTTTCTGTGCGACAGGAAAGCAAGGCTTTAACCGAAATCTATCTGTTGATGAGATCGTGGGACAACTCATGATTGCGAAGTTGCTCTTAAATGACTTTGAAGAGATTGATAACTTCACCCCAAGAAAGGTGACGAATATTGTCTTCATGGGAATGGGCGAGCCGCTTCTAAATTATCGTAATGTTGTTTCAGCAATGAAGATCATGCTTGATGATTACGGTTTTGGACTCTCAAAACGTCGTGTGACATTAAGTACATCAGGTGTTGTGCCGGCACTTCTTCGCTTGAAAGAAGATATTGACGTTGCACTTGCCATTTCACTGCATGCACCTTACAACACGCTTCGTGATGAACTCGTACCGATTAATCAGAAATATCCGATTAAAGAGCTTCTTGATGCTTGCCGTAACTATATCGATGGCACGAATAAGAAGATCACGTGGGAATATGTATTGCTGAAAGATATCAATGATCGTGATGAAGATGCGCATGCACTCGCACGCTTGATTCGCAATATTCCTGGGAAAGTGAATCTTATTCCTTTCAACCCATTTGATGGTGTGGATTATAAAACATCGGATAGAAAGCAGATTGATCACTTTAGATCGATCCTCATGGGCTACGGTATTGTCGCGATGACTCGTAAAACGCGTGGCGATGATGTGGACGCTGCTTGTGGGCAGTTAGCCGGGAAAGTCAAAGATAAAACAAAACGTACGACTGCCGAATAAGGGGCTCGTTGCGTTATTTGAAATTGAATAAGGGACTTAAGTGATTAAGTCCCTTATCGAGTATTTGGGCTTTGAAAAGTCTCTTAGAGAATGAAGTGTTCGCATAGAACTCACCTCAATTAAATTATTTGTAAAACTATTTGTAAATAATAATTATTATTCATATATAAAAGATAATACGCTTGCTTACTGTTATAGAAGCATTTAACCTAAGATCACGAAAATAATAAACGTATATAATTAATCACATTAAGGTTGCGCGTAGATATGATGAGGCTGATTCAAGACCCTTTAAGAATTTCGAGATCAGTTCAAACGAATGCTTTTTACTTCGCGGGAATTCTTCTATTGTCAGGTTGTGCAAACTTTCCGACAGAATTCTTTGCCGGAAAACCCGAGATTATGGATCTCTCGATGTTATCAGAGGCACAGCAAAAGCATTATGAATTAAGTCTCCACTATATTGAGTCGGCACATTACGATGTCGCTGAGGAAAAACTTGTCTCCATTATTGAAGAGTATCCTCAATTTCCTGATGCATATAATGCTTTAGGCGTGATTCATGAGCGTCGAGGGCGCGTGAGTAAAGGGGGCGAATCCTTCTTGAAAGCGATTGAGCTTAATCCTGATTTTGATGTGGCGGTGATGAATTATGGCGCATTGAAATGCTACACTTCAGGAGCGACAGGGATCATTGAAGCGATCTCTTTGAGATATGATGATCGAGTAAAATCTCGACTATATAGTACGGCTGCGAAATGTTATATTAACAATCATGAATTAGCGTTAGGGCAGCAGACGGTAGATACGGCGATAGCGCTTGATGATAGTTATGCGCCCAGTTATCTCTACTTAGCACAGATTCATTATCAAAATAAACAATACGAAAGCGCAAAGCAGTCGGTTGATCGATTTAATGATCTTCAGGGATATACCTATGAGAGCGCAAAGCTGGGATTATCGATTCATCGATATTTAAAAGATCAGCGAGAAGTTACCAAATATCAACATGTGCTTGCGACACAGTTTAACGAGGAAGTTTAAGGGGAAGGGCAATAATGAACGCACAGGAGTTAGGCGCACAGCTACAAGCGGCTCGGCTTGAAAAACAACTATCTGTCGAACAAGTATCTAGGGTTTTATCGTTAAGACCTTCACTCGTTTCCGCTTTAGAATGTGGTAATTATCGAGAGATCGGGGCGTTGTTGTATGCAAAGAATTATTTACGAAAATACGCGGCTTTTTTAGGGATCTCCGGACAAGCATTTGAAGCCATATTAGAGCAATTACAAGATGCGCATGATCCTAAAAGCCAAGGATATTATGAGAGTTCTAAAGTTAAATTAGAAAAGGCGGAGAAAACTCGCTCCAACCATATTAAATACTATTTTATATTTGTGCTGGTGGTGATTGCTGCCTTGGCATATCTTTATCAAAGCGGCGTGATTCCCTCGCCTTTTAAAGAGCGATTATCTATTGATACCAAAGAGAATGTCTCTTTGCCTAATGAGCGATTACCATCGCTTGAGTTAGAGTATAATCTACGAGGTCACGATACGGTTAATAGTGAAGATTTGACCTTTGAAGAGCGTTTAATTGATTCGCTAAAAGTGCAGCAAGATACGATGGCAAATGAGTATCATATTGCCGGCACGACTTCATTGGCGGAAGATGCTTTTGGTGGACTCGATGATGATCAGCATATCGTGATGCTTAATAAAGAGAATGAATTTATCGCACAGTCAGATGTTTCCAAAAATAGTACTGTTCGCACAAAAGCGCGGGTAGGTTCAGGGAACTTTCAAGTATTAGGAACGGCTTTACGTTACTATGCCCCTTTGTTATCTCCTCATTCATTGCCATTGATTGATCTTGGAACCAAGATATCTTCAGGGTATTTTGTTGCGCCAACGGAGCATATTAATTATCTTTATGACAGCACGAATACCGTGTGGTTAGGCGTTGATACGCCGGCAATTGTCCAATCTGAGCTTTTAAAGCGAGCGCGTCATTACACGTCTATTTATGATCGTGAAAGTGGTTTTTATCCTTATGTCTCGCGCATCGTAAATGAATTTCGATTGAACGGAAAGCTACGGCAGTTTGCGACATTAGAGCAAGAGATTAAAGGTAAGCGAGAGCAACTGCTTGCGATGGAGTCAGAAGAGACTTTATCCGGTCCTAATCTCAATGCTTTTAATGCAGAGTTTGTAAAGATGAGCACGCATCTTGAAACGCTTACAGAAGAGATTGCCGCAGCTCAAAAAGCTTTAGATAAGCGAGTGGTTGTGAGAATTGAAGCAGAAGATATTACAACTTTGGATATTCAAGATCAAAAAGGGCGAGTGATTACCAATCGCGTTATGAGTAGTGGTGATGCCTATCAGCTTGAAGGATTAGGCCTTTATGATGTTTATTTAGGAAACCCTGCCGTGATTGATAAAATAACGGTTAACGGAAAGGCGATTCCAGAGTATTATTATAGGCCATTAACAGAAGAGGCTGTTTCAATTCGTTTTTCCCTTAATTCTGAACAGTATCATTAGGAATATAACAAATAATGAGTAATAAAATTAATGCTATTCGTGGTATGCACGACTGTCTTCCCGCTGAAATTGGTTATTGGCAGATGATTGAAGGACATCTTCGATCACTCTTTGATGAGTATGGATATGACGAAATCCGTACCCCAATTATGGAAGAAACGCGTCTTTTCACCCGATCAATTGGGGAAGTGACCGATATCGTTGAAAAAGAGATGTATACCTTCCCGGATCAAAACGACAATTTAAGTCTTTCATTAAGACCAGAAATGACAGCGAGTATTGTGCGTGCCGGCGTTCAGCATGGTCTTTTTTACAATCAGATCCAAAAATTATGGCAAATTGGACCAGCATTTCGTTATGAGCGACCACAGAAAGGGCGTTATCGACAATTTCACCAAGCGGATGTAGAGGTCTTTGGCGTTGAAACACCCGATGCGGATGCAGAGATGTTGGCGATGCTCGCGCGATTCTGGAAACGTTTAGGAATCGAAAATGAAGTGAAGCTTGAGATTAACTCAATGGGAACTGCGGAGAGCCGTAAAGTTTACCGTGAGAAACTCATTGCCTACTTTGAAGGGTTCAAAGCGCAATTAGATGAAGATTCAACAAGACGACTCTATACGAATCCGCTTCGAATCCTTGATTCTAAGAACCCAGAGCTCAATGAGATTATTGCCGGAGCCCCGAAACTTTTAGAGCACCTTGATCCTGAATCAAAAGACCATTTTGATATTTTATGTCAACAACTTGATATTTTAGGGATTAACTATACTATCAACCCTAGAATTGTTCGTGGAATGGATTACTATACCCGTACCGTTTTTGAGTGGACGACAACAAAGCTCGGCTCGCAAGGGACCGTATGCGGCGGTGGACGTTACGATAAGATGGTTGAAGAACTCGGTGGAAGAACAACGCCAGCGATTGGCTTTGGTATGGGAATGGAGCGTCTAATCCTTCTTTGTCAGGCGTGTGATATCTTAGCTGATGAGACTGCGCCGCTCCTAACAACGGTGTTTTTAGGGGAACGAGCATCACTTCAAGGATTAGGTCTTATTGAAGAGATTAGAGATCAATTCCCACAGGTCACTATCGCGGCAAATCTCGGTGGTGGTAGCATGAAGTCTCAAATGAAAAAAGCTGATCGTTCAGGCGCTAAATATGCTTTAATCATGGGGGATAATGAATTAGATGAGAATATTGTTATTCTTAAAGATCTTCGTGAAGATGGGGAACAAACATCCGTTTTACGGACAGAGTTAGTCCCGTTTTTACAGCGTAATTTAACATAGTAAGAAGGTTGAGATATTAATGGCTTTAAATGAATATGAAACAGATGAACAGCGCGCAGAGGTCCTTGTTGATTGGATCAAGCGTAATGTTGCTTATCTTTTACTGTTAGTTGTGATTGTCGTGGGTTCTATCGCGGGTGTTGAATATTACAAGCGAAGCTCTGTGAGTCATCTCAATGAGACATTTGATACTTACCAATCATTCTTAAATCAAGTATCAGCAGATCCTGTTGATGCGGCGATGGGAGAAAAACTGGTTGAGGCTAACGAAGGTGTCTATCAAGTATTCTCTGCAATGTTGCTTGCGAAAGAAGCGCATGGTGCCGGAGATTTTGCTGGCGCTGAAGCGCTTTTAACAACCGCGCTTAATGATGCAGATGATGCAGGCTTAACGGCATTGTTAAATTATCGTTTAGCGGTTGTGCAATTTGATCATGGTAAAAACGACGCTGCGCTTGAATCTTTGAAACAAATTCAAGCGGTTGAGTTCTTAGGATTAAGAAAGGTACTCGAAGGGGATATCTATCTGTCGATGGGGCGTGAGCAAGATGCTAAAATATCTTACGAAGAAGCTTTAACAAGCGAGGTCGTTCCTGATAGCGCTTTAAATAAGTTAAATCTTTTAACTGTACAATAGTAAGAGCAGTCGCAAATACGGCAAAATTGTAGATAGGATCGTAAGAACATGAGAAAAATCATCACGATGATCACAGCTTCCCTCATTATTGCAGGATGTGCAGGTGGGCTTCGAGGAAAAAGTAATTTAGTACAACCTGTTGAATTAAATAGTGCAGTTCCGGCTAACTTAGTGATGAAGGGTTGGGAAGCAAAGACAGGAAGTCAAACACCTAAAGAGAGCAGTTTGCGTTTTGTCATTGCAGATGATGGGATGAATACCCTTTATGTTGCAGGACAAAAAGGGGTTGTGACAGCGGTTGATATGAATAGTGGTCATAAGCAGTGGGAACAAAAGATCGCACAGCTTTATACCGGTATTAATTACAGCCAAGGCGTTTTACTAGTAGGGCGTCAAGATGCACATATCGAGGCCTTATCTGCCTCAAATGGTGAGTCACTTTGGTCTAAGAAGATCTTGGGTGTTCCTGCGGTTTCACCGGTTGGTAATGGTGATATTGCGTTAGTGAGAACACTCTTTGGTGCAGTGGAGACATTTAACCTTCAAAGTGGGGAAGCTGATTGGGCATATATCTTCAATAACTCAGAGCTCTCTGTAAGAGGTGCCGCGGCACCAACATTCCTCAATGGTAATGTTTTAATTGCCGGTGATGAAGGGACTTTAGCGTTGTTAAATCCGGAGACGGGCGCTGAAATCTGGAGTGTTGTTCTCAGTCAACCACTTAATGCAAGTTTCATGGGTGGTTTACGTGATGTTGATGCGGGGATGATTGTGACAAATGATCGTATCTTTGTCGGACAATATTTAACAGGCATTACAGCACTCAATCATCAGGGTCGTAAGTTATGGCAAGCAGGAAAAGGCGTTTATGCAGGATTGGCATATATCAATGACGCAATTGTTTCTGTAGAGCGTGATAGCACGATTCAAGCATTGAATGCGAAAGATGGTTCACCGCTTTGGGTGAATCAAGAATTAAGAGGTCGTAACCTCACAAAACCTGTGATCGTTGGAAATCGAATTGTAGTAGGGGATTATCAAGGCTATGTACATGTGCTTGATGGTTCAACGGGAATGCTTCAAGGATCGACAAAAATTGGATCAACAGGATTTTTACTGGATATTAAAGAGATCAACGGCAACGTCTATCTCTTAGATTATTCAGGTACACTTTATAAAGTTTCGATTTAAGGGAAAGGATGACAGTACCGCTTATCGCTCTAGTTGGGCGCCCTAATGTTGGTAAATCAACGATTTTTAATGCTTTAACGCGTACACGAGATGCGTTAGTAGCCGATCAGCCTGGATTAACACGAGATAGACAATATGGCGAAGGGAAGGTCGGTGATCGTCCTTATAGCGTATTGGATACTGGCGGATTATCAGGTGATGATAATCAGATGGATCATCTTATTGCTGAACAAGCATGGATTGCTGCAGAAGAATCAGATTTGATCTTCTTCATCGTCGATGGTCGTTCAGGAACAACAGCTTTTGATGAAGATATTGCTGATCGTTTAAGACGCATGGGCAAACCTGTGATTGTTGTTGTAAACAAAGCAGAAGGCATTTCGCCTGAAGTGATTGTTGGTGAATTCTATTCGCTCGGTTTAGGCGAACCCGTTGCGATCTCTGCATCTCATAATCAAGGTCTGTATGAATTGATGCTGAGTGCTTATGAGCGCATTGAGTTCCCAGAAGAGAAGATTGAAGAAGAGATTGAGGATGATATTATTCGTCTCGCTGTCTTCGGTCGACCTAATGCCGGGAAATCTACACTCATCAATCAAATGCTTGGTGAAGAGCGTGTTCTTGCATCAGAAATTGCCGGAACCACACGTGATAGTATCGAGATTCCTTTTACGGCGTATGATCGTGAATTTATCTTGATTGATACCGCAGGTGTTAGACGTCGTAGCCGTGTTACAGATTTAATTGAGAAGTTTAGCGTTATTAAGAGCTTAGACGCGCTTGAAAAAGCAAACGTCATTGTCTTTGTATTTGATGCTAAAGAAGGTTTATCTGATCAAGATGCAACGCTTTTAGGCGCGGTATTAGATGCAGGTAAGGGATTGATTCTCGCGGTTAATAAATGGGATTCACTCTCAGAAGATGAGAAAAGCTGGATTCAGCAAGATTTCTCTCGTCGTTTTGCCTTCATTGATTTCACTGAGCCGCTCTTTATCTCTGCGCTTAATGGCCAAGGGGTATTGCAGGTGATTCGTAAATCGATTGAGATCTTTGATCAAGCGATGCGTGAATTCACCACGAATGAACTCTCTAAGATTCTTGAATATGCTGTTCATGGTCATCAGCCACCAATGGATAAAGGCTATGCACCAAAACTTCGTTATGCGCATCAGGGGGGCAAGAACCCACTGAAGATTATTATTCATGGTAACCGTACGCAATATGTTAAAGATAGCTATACGCGTTACTTGAGCAATATGTTCCGTGAAGAACTTAAGATTGATGGAACGCCAGTACGTATTCTTTATCGCACCAATGAGAATCCTTATGCAAATCGCCCAGGGAAAACATCAGAAGTTCGTGGTAGTGCAAAACGTAAGCGTAAAGTTGAGCGCGCGAAAGAGAAGTAAATCTCTCAGCAATGAGCTGTTTTATACGGCTTCAGATATTTATCTTGAAATGGATGTTGAATCCCCGTTTGTAACAGATTCTAAAATCTTAAAAAATCTTGAGATAACTTTAGACAACAAAAAAACATCTTATTCCTAGTCGGGATAAGATGTTTTTTGTTGTCTAAGAAGATTTTATTCTAAAGTGAGATGCCAGTAATCCGTGTGATCTTTAATGAGATATAGCGTATCAAAGGTATTACTTTCATCGTTAAAATAGAGGGTATAACGGACAACGGCACGACTCTTCTCTTTATTATATTCAATGGAGTGGTATTCAATTTTATGAACCCCTCCTTTGGCTTGAATATTTAAGGAGAGATCTTGGAAGATAATTGCGAGAATTTCGTAAAGCTCGGCTTCAGATTGTCGACCTTCAAGATTATTTTCGAGATTAAATAGCGAGATAAGCTCTGGATAGTTTTGGCTACCAAGTGACTCGTAAAACGCCTGTATACTCTCTTCGGGGGAATGTGGCTGTGAACAGCCTGCAATAAAAAGACTGATCCCGAGTAGGAGTGTGCGGAGTTTTTGGTGCATTACAGTCCTCTAGAAACAAGACCGTTAATCTTGAACGGAAAATTGGGCTAAATCTAACAATAACGACCAATGTCGGCGATTGTTAGAAACAAGTCATCTATTATAGCAGAGATGAATTATGGCTTAATAAAATGTCTGATAATTGTAACCGGCACTTTATGGGAGTCATTAAAAAGCCCCTTAAAATAGCGTGTACTTTAAGAGGCTTGTAGGATATTGAGAGGTAGAGACGCTGCTTAACGTTTTTCTTAACGTTTCTTCAGTTGGCTCAATGCATCTGCAAAAGGATTGTTACTAGGCGCTTGAGCGCGATTATTAACGGCTTTTTTCTGCCCTTTTGATGCAGGGGTAAAGCGATTATCTTTACTTTCACCTTGTGGAATTTCATCGCCCATACGCATGGTGAGTCCCACTCGTTTTCGTTGTACATCGACTTCTAAAACTTTTACCTTAACGACATCGCCAACTTTTACGACTTCATAGGGGTCTTTGACAAAGCGGTCAGCAAGCGCACTAATATGGACAAGACCATCTTGGTGAACGCCGATATCTACAAAGGCGCCAAAGTTTGCGACATTGGTAATCACGCCCTCTAATTGCATGCCGGGTTTGAGATCTGAGAGCGCTGATACATCTTCTCGGAAAGTTGCGGTGATAAATTCTGGACGCGGGTCACGACCTGGTTTTTCAAGCTCTTCCAAGATATCTTTAATCGTGGGAACCCCAAATTTTTCGCAGACGAATTGTTCTGGTTTAAGCCCTTTTAAGAATGCGCTGTTACCTAAAATCTCCGGCAATGATTTCCCTGAGGCTTTCTGGATACGCTCGACAACAGGATATGCTTCTGGGTGAACAGCGGAAATATCGAGTGGATTCTTCCCGCGAATCCGAAGGAATCCTGCGGCGAGCTCAAATGTTTTTGGCCCAAGGCGCGGCACTTTTTTAAGTGCTATACGATCTTTAAATGCGCCATTCTCATCACGGTAATCTACGATATTTTGTGCCGTCGTTGCATTCAGCCCTGAGACTTGAGCGAGTAGTGCGCTACTTGCGGTATTGGCATCAACGCCGACGGCGTTTACACAATCCTCCACCACAGATTCGAGCATACGATTGAGCTGCGCTTGATTGACATCGTGCTGATACTGACCAACGCCAATGGCTTTAGGTTCAATTTTTACAAGCTCTGCAAGCGGGTCTTGTAAGCGTCTTGCAATGGATACGGCGCCGCGGATTGAGACATCAAGATTAGGGAACTCTTTTGCTGCAAGTGCTGAAGCTGAGTAGACAGATGCGCCTGCTTCACTTGTTACCACTTTGCTGAGTTTTGGGAATTTCTTACAAAGATCTCCGGCAAGTTTATCGGTTTCGCGGGACGCTGTGCCGTTCCCGATAGAGATAAGGTCTGGCTGATGCTTTTCAACGAGCTGGCTGAGGGTATGAAGCGATTCATCCCAGCGATTCATCGGTGCATGGGGGAAGATCGTGGCGGTATCAATGAGCTTTCCGGTTCGATCAACCACGGCAACTTTACAGCCAGTACGAAGACCGGGGTCAATCCCTAAAATCCCTTTTTCGCCGGCAGGCGAGGCGAGTAAAAGATCTTTAAGATTGCGTGCAAAGACTTTAATCGCTTCTGTTTCTGCTGCTTCTTTGAGCTGATTGATGAGCTCAAGAGAGAGCGATAGGTTGAGCTTTGCTCTCCAGCTAAGGCGAATTGTATCTTTGAGCCAATCATGAGGATTCGAGAATGCAAAGGTCGAGGAAATCATTCCTTGTGGCGCATCTTCGAGCTCTTCTGGGAGTTTAAGATCAAGGTTGAGGATATCTTCATTACGGCCTCGAAGCAGTGCTAATGCGCGGTGCGAAGGGATGGTTTTAATGTTTTCACTAAACTCGAAGTAATCTTTATAGTTATTGCCGGCATCTTCTTTGCCACTTTGTACATTGGCATGAAGCTTTGCATGATCCCATAGATATTGGCGGAGTTTTCCTAAGAGCGACGCATTTTCAGAGATGCGCTCAATCAGAATAAAGCGTGCGCCATCGAGCACTTGTTTGGCGTCATTAAACTGATGTTCTGGATTTAGGTATTGGCTCGCAAGTTGTTCGATATCTTCGGTCAGCGCATTATTGAAGAGCAGATCTGCCAATGGCTCAATGCCGGCTTCAATAGCCATTTGTGCGCGAGTACGGCGTTTGGGACGATAGGGAAGATAGAGATCTTCGAGTTCTGTTTTGCTTTCAACGGCATTAATCTGTTTTCTGAGTTCATCCGAAAGCTTTTCCTGCTCTAAGATTGAATTGAGGATGGTTTCCCGGCGACTATTGAGTTCGCGGAGATAAGTGAGACGTTCTTCGAGTAGGCGAAGCTGCGTATCATCTAGCCCTCCCGTAACTTCTTTACGGTAGCGCGCAATAAAAGGAACCGTTGCGCCCTCATCGAGGAGCTTAATGGCAGCAGAAGCCTGAGATGGGGTTGCATTGATGTCGCTCGCAATAATTTTAGGAAGTGCTGCATGATGCATTTGCATATCGGCCTGAATCGTCATTAATAGAGGTCCTTATTGAAAGATGATTATTAAGCCGATTATTATACCCTGTTTTTTCATTCGATAGGAATGGGATGAGGGCGATGGTGAATAATCTTTAAGATCTTATGTTTAATAGGATGTATTAATATAATGTGATTATTTTTACCTAAAATCAGTTGATTATAAAGTAGGGTGATTGCGCTGAGTGGGGTATCATTTGCCAGTAATATTGTGTAAATCTTCTCGACAGATCATGCTTGAAAGATTAATGGTTGTTTTTTCCATGCTTAGAAACTATGGTAAACTATCACACTAAAAATAGACGATCACGGTATAGACCTTGGATGGAAACTAACGATGAGCAGAATAAAAATGAATAAAGCGGTGGTTGTTGGGGGATTATTACTCTCTTGTGTTGCGGGCTTGAGTTTCGCAGCGAAGAAGGATGAGGGAGGCAAACCCCAGCCAGTATTTGGCCGTTATGAGGTTATAAAAATCGCTGAATTAGAGGGTGTTGAAGTAAAAGCAAAGCTTGATACAGGCGCTTTTACCGCATCTTTAAATGCAGTAGATATTGAATACTTTGAAAAAGATAAAGATGATTGGGTGCGGTTTACGCCCGTCATTGATGATCAAAAGCTTAATGAGCAAGAGATGCCATTAGTGAAAATATCCCGAATAAAGCAACGAGCAGAAGAGGGAGAAGATAGCGATGATATCGCTTCAGCACAACGACCTGTTGTTGAGATGACGATCTGTATGGGCGGTCTTGAAGAGGTCATTGAAGTGAACTTGACGAATCGTGGGCATTTTAGTTATCCGCTCTTACTTGGAGCTAAAGCACTCAGACAATTTAAAGCATTAGTGGATGCGCGCCGTAAATATACTGCGCCCCCAGAATGCTAAACCTTACATTAAACTCTAGTTATAAGGAAAGTATCCTGTGCGTTCCGTAAATTTACATCTTAAAGTATTAATCTTTCTGCTGGTAGCAATGGGTCTTGGATCGATTGCCTATGAGCGTTATGTATTACAAATTCCTTTTACAGATCGAGCGGTGGAAAATCTCTGGACGATTGATGCCAAGATTAGCTATGACGTGCCCAGAGAGAGCGCCGTTTCTGTAAAATTCCATATTCCGACAATGTATCATCAATATGCGAAGTTTAGTGAAGCGCTTATTGCGGATAAACAGTATGGTCAAAACTTTGAAGAAGATGATCTAGGTAACAAGATTGCGCATTACTCTGTTCGCCGAACTAAGGGGGCAGAAACAATCTATTATCGATTAGCATTGTCGCCAAACTTTGGGGGTGCATCTGATAAAAATGAGCTCCAAAAAGGGGCAATTTATCGTGAGCCAATTGCAACAGAAGGCGCGGAAAAACTTGCGGTAGAATCATTAGTAAAAGATGTTCGTGCAACGTCATCAAATACGATGAGTTTTATCAGTGAAGCGATTCGTCGCGTCAATGATCTCGATAATGCGAACACCTCGCTTTTATTGAAAGGGGATGATTCGGTTAAAAACCGTTATACGGTGACTGAGCTCTTGCTTTCTCAAGCGCATATTCCGGTACAGCGCGTCAATACATTGGAGCTAAAGCCGAGTGTTGATCAGCAGCCTGAAGTCTGGTTAAGAAGTTATATCGAAACCTCAAACAAAGATAAAGAGACCAATAAAAATGTCACGATGGGGAAATGGTACTACTTCAACCTCAATGATGGCGCGGTAGGCTTACCGAAAAATGCGATTATTTGGTCGATTGGCGATGAACCACTCTTAAACGTGACAAATGGCGCGAGAGCAAAAGTATCCTTTAGTGTGACGGATAAAGAGCTGACAGCGATTAGCTTGGCGCAAGCAGAGAATACAGAAAGCTCAGATTTCCTTGCCTATTCTCTCTATAGTTTACCGATCTCGATCCAATATGGGTATGAACTCATGTTGATGATTCCTTTTGGTGTATTGGTGATTTTACTCGTCCGTAACGTTGTCGGCATCCAGACGCTCGGAACCTTTACGCCGGTCTTGATTGCGCTTGCGTTTAGAGAAACAGGACTAGCCTTCGGGATCGCCTTCTTTACGATTATTACGGCCATCGGCTTACTTGTACGATCCTACTTGGAACATCTTAAACTGCAGATGCTATCGCGGTTATCAGTTGTTTTAACCTTTGTGATTTTAATGATCGCAACGTTAAGTATCTTTAGTTACAAAATGGGCTTCGCGCAAGGTTTAGCGATTGGACTATTCCCAATGGTGATCTTAACGATGACGATTGAGCGCCTTTCTATTACATGGGAAGAGCGGGGTGCCGGCAATGTGCTTAAAATTAGTATCGGGACATTGATCGCCTCGTCTCTTGCGTATCTCTTGATGGATATTCCAGAATTTGTCTACTTCGTCTTTACCTTCCCAGGAATCTTGTTAGTACTTGCGGGCTTCATGTTGATGATGGGACGTTATAGAGGGTATCGTTTAACAGAGCTGAAACGCTTTAAAGCGATGCTGAAAGAGGGGAAATAGTCATGTTAACGATGATTAGACGTTGGCGTGAACTTCGAAAACGCGGTGTAATGGGAATTAACGAGCGTAATGGCGATTTTGTTCTTAAATACAACAACCGCAAATTCTATCCTTATGTGGATGATAAAATCATCACGAAAGAGCGCGCGATTGCGGCCGGCATTAATGTGCCGGAGATGTATGGCGTTATTGAGACAGAGAGCGATATTAAGCATCTGCGTAAGATCTTAAAAGATAGAACGGAGTTTGTGATTAAGCCGGCGCAAGGCGCGGGCGGTGATGGGATTATCGTTATTGGCGACAAGTACGATGATTACCGCTACAAAACAGTTTCAGGGCGTTTAATTACGCTTGATGAGATCGAATATCAGATTTCTAGTACCTTAACAGGACTCTATTCACTCGGTGGCGCGCGAGATCGTGCGCTGATTGAGTATAAGGTTAACTCAGATCCGATCTTTAGTAGTATCAGTTATGAAGGCGTGCCGGATATTCGGGTGATTGTCTTAATGGGTTATCCTGTAATGGCAATGCTTCGTTTACCGACAAGGCAGTCAGGTGGGAAAGCGAACTTGCACCAAGGGGCGATCGGTGTGGGGGTTGATCTCGCAACCGGCACAACACTCGATGGTACTTGGCTTAATGAGATCATTCATCGCCATCCTGATACCAACCATGAAGTGAGCAGTGTCACGCTCCCGAATTGGGATGGTTTCTTGGAGCTCGCAACGAGTTGCTATGAGCTAAGTCAGCTCGGCTATATCGGTGTGGATATGGTGCTTGATGAGACAAAAGGACCATTGGTACTAGAGATCAACGCAAGACCAGGGCTGAATATTCAGATCGCCAATAATGCCGGACTCGGCGCGCGGGCGCGGAAGGTTGAAGAACATCTTGCGATGCTGAAAAAAGCGAAGAAGCCAGCAGAATCGATCCAAGAGAGAATGGCATTCTCGCAACAATACTTCGGTAATGCGATGGTGAAGGATCTCGAAAAGTAGTTGTTTGGCGAATAATATTGATGTAAAAAATGTTGATGTAAAACGTGGCTCCATTGAGTCACGTTTTTTATTATCTGTGAGAAAATAACGAAGAAGTTTGAAAGCTATAGTATGGTAATCATTCCCGCATAATGTTATCTCGGTGAAGAGGAAAACTATCATGACAGATTCAGTGAAGCATCCTTTACCGGCAAGATTACTGCTCTCCATCTATGGTAAGAGTTTAATCTATCCACCTATTATTGCGACGCTCTCGATTCATGCGCTCTTTTATATCAGTTATCTGCTAGAAGGGGCTGCGGGCTTTGATTCGCTCACATTATCTGAGCGGATTTTAGAAATGATTGGGAGCTTTATCTGGTTATTAATTGTTTTGACTGTATTGTTGGGCTTGCCTTCAATGCTCTTTTTAGGCGGGGGAACGGTGCTCTTTCGCGTGACGAAAACAGGGCGGAATGTCTTAAAAAGCAGTGTGATATTTACGATCGTTTTCACTTTACTGCGGCTTTTAAGTGGGCAGTTTGACGCAATATGGCGGGAATCATCGATGGCAGGAATGACTGATTTGGGGCTGGAAGTTTTAGGTTTTTTTGCCTTAACGCTAGTGACGAGCTATTTCGTGTTTCCCCGCTCCTATCCTTCATGATGAGGGGTGTCGTATTATTAGAGATGTACCTATCGACATTGACTGTTTCAAGATCTTATTAAAACAATCTATTGAGCATTACATTAAAGTATCTTAATGTCTTAAAAGGCGCTAGCCGCAATAAACGCCATCTACCACAGGAGTTTTTTAATGCATAAAATGCCCCAAAACCTGACTGCTCGCTACACCTTTTACCATACTTTTGAGGTAGGAGAAATTGGCTTTTTACTCTCTGAAAAAGGGCTGGAAATGCTCGATATCTCTGGGCTATACAATACAGAGAATAGTGGCATTGAGTTAGATAGCGTATCGAAAAAGAGTTTAGAAAATAGTGGTGAGGTAACAGCTGTAAAGCTTGAGGACGCACCAACAACCACGCTATTAATGGCCTTAAAGCGACAGATCATTGAAGAGTTCACGGATTACTTTGCCGGCAATCTGCAATGCTTTTCCATCCCTTTAAACATGCAAGGAACATCTTTTCAAATGGCGGTTTGGCAAGCGTTACGCAATATTCCTTATGGGGAAACGATCAGCTATAAAACGCTCGCCTTGAATATTGATAATCCCAAAGCCGTCAGAGCTGTTGGCTCGGCGAATGGGAAGAATCCGCTCCCGATTATTATTCCTTGCCACCGCGTGATTCAGAGTGATCAAACGCTGGGCGGTTATAGTGGCGGATTGACGACAAAGGTGAATCTCCTAAAGCTCGAAGGTTTAACGCTTAGCCAAGGAAAATCCGGATTAAAAGTAGGGATAGCACAATCTGACCTGTTCCCAGAATAAGGGCGAAGATTGCGAGCTTTCCACCTTGTTGCTTTAAGAGCGAGAAGTTAAGGCGAAGACCAATGGCGGCGAGCGCAATCACTTCAAAGGCATGGCTAATACTTAAAAGATGAAGCGTAATGCCCTCAGACACAATATTGAATGAGTTAAGCGTGCAGGCAATGATAAAGCCAAAGAGATACCACGGAATGAGCACGGTAATGGGTTTACGTTTTATCGGCATATTTTCCCGAGGAGTATCTGCGAGAGATGCATCGTGAGTCGGCGCTGCTTGATTGCGCTTTGCTAAATGATGAAAGAGCAATACGATGAGGACGAGAGAAGCGATCCGCATGATTTTAAAGATCGTCGCATCTCGCATGACTTCGCTCCCGAGCATACTTGCACTCGCGATGACTTGGCCAACGGATTGCAAGATACTACCGATAAAGGCGCCTTGTAGCAGCTTCTCATCAAAAACCATTATCGCAATCAGTGGCAGAAGGAACATCATGACCGTTCCCATGAGATTCACGATGGTAATAATGAGACCACGATCCTCATCAGAGGCATTAATAACGGGCGCTGTTGCAGCAATGGCAGATGAGCCACATACGGCATTCCCAGATGCCATTAAGAGAATGTAACTCTGGCTAAATTTTAAAAGTTTTCCGATGCTGATCGCTAATAATATGGTGCCACTAATTTGTAGTGCGATAAAAATGGTGCCTTGAAGCCCAAGGGCGGCCAAAGTTGAAAAGGTCACTGAAAAGCCGAGTAAGACAATAGCGTATTCGAGCATCCGCCCTTCAGAGAATTTGGTGCCTTTATCAAAGATCGATTGCTTGAAGTAGAGATTCCCCAGAATAATTCCTAAAAAAATCGCAATCGGAGAAGCGCCAATTGCCGGAATAAAGCGCGCCAAAAACATCGCGATCATCGAAGTCGCAAGCGCAAGAAGAAGCCCCGGAATAATTGCCGGAACTTCAGAAGGTTTTGGAATAAAGCTGGGGTATTTCATCACTGCCATAAGGAATCTTTGTTGTTAAATGAAGGACTCAATGTGTGTCCTAACAAAATTATCCTACTCTTTTTAACGCCGAGAAGAAAGCAATTATCAGGACTGTCTTTTAAAAAAAGAATAAGAAAAGGAATTAGAAAGGAATTAAAAAATGAATTAAAAAACGAATCAGGAAATGAATCAGGCCCCTCACTGCGGGCGCGGGATCAATACAAGCACGCAGCCATTCTCTCCCGCCACAAATCAGCTTTGTGTAAATGCATAGGAAGTCTATAAAATACTTATGAAAAAAGGATCTCACATTCGTCAGATCCTTTCGTTTACAACCATTGGGAAGGCTTAAACCTCAAGCACAATTTTCCCGATATGCTCGCTTGATTCCATTAACTCGTGGGCTTTATCGGCCTCAGCAAGAGGGAATACTTGATAGATCACTGGTTTGAAATGACCGGCTTCAAGAATAGGGAGCACGATGCGCGTGATATCTTCTGTGAGGGCGCGCTTGAACTCATACTCACGAGCACGAAGCGTACTGCCGGTAACGGTAATACGTTTTTGCATGATTTTCATCAGATTCGCCGTCACTTTGGCGCCGCCCATCGAGTTGATATATACCAAGCGTCCATCGGGATTCATAATATCGATATTTTTCTCATAATAATCACCACCGATCATATCGAGAATGACATCAATGCCGACATCTTTCAGCACTTCTGCAAAATCTTCTGTCTTGTAGTTCACCGCGCGAGTGGCACCTAGTGCGACAACGGCATCTTGCTTCTCTTGATTGCCAACGGTGGTATAAACCTCTGCACCGATAATTTTCGCTAGCTGAATCGCCGTAATGCCAATGCCACTACTGCCACCATGTACAAGGAAGTTTTCGCCTTTCTTAAGCCCGCCTCGTTGGAAGACATTGCTCCAAACGGTGTAGATCGTTTCCGGTAAGCTCGCAGCTTCAATAAAACTGAAATTTTTGGGTTTCGGGAGCGCTAAGAATTCATCGACTTTTACATACTCGGCATAACCGCCACCGCCGATTAACGAGAAGACTTCATCGCCCACTTGCCATTTTGTAACATCACTACCAATGGCTTCAACAATGCCGGCAACTTCAAGCCCTAAAATATCTTGAGGCTCACCCTTGGGCGCAGGATAGTACCCTTTGCGTTGAATAACGTCAGGGCGGTTAACGCCTGCTGCTTTGACCTTGATAAGGATATCGTGAGCGCCTAATGCCGGACGTTCTGTTTCGCCCAGTTGTAAGACAGATGGTGCACCAAATTCGGTAAGGATTACGGCTTTCATATCGACTCCCTGATAATTGTTATTCTCTCGCCCATTAATGACCATTTCAATTCCTAGAGAATCAACAGCATCACAAAGGATGATGGGTATTAACTTTATAAAGCATTTATAAATATTTTATGAATATTTCATAAAAATGAACGGGCTAGAGGGGGTTTAAAAATGAATGAAGTTATCATCTTAGCGAAATTCAGCGCCCGCGTCTATGATGTAAAAAAGACGCAAAGGAAGAAACCTTGCGTCTTTTATAAGATTGCCGGCGATGATAGATTCATTGCCGGCAATCTACATCGAGGCGGGAGCTTGGCGTAGGATCTACAACTTCCTATTATCCTGCTATCCAGCAATCAATTCATTAAGCTTCACAAGGGGATGCACGACCTCAACATCGCCAAGACGTTTCACTTGCCCACGGCAAGAAGCGCCGGTTGCTAGAAGGGTGGTTGGGTCATTGGTCTCAACGATCTCCGCCCATGATTGCGAGTAGATCTTTTTCGAGATCTCAAGATTCTTCTTAATATGCCCAAAGCCACCGCTCATTCCACAGCAACCAGATTTCATGGCACTAAGCTCCAAGCCAAAGGCTTTAAAGACAGATTGCCACGCTTTCGGTGCGTGAGTAGCGTTGGTCTTTTCCGTACAATGGCTCATGAGCTTTAAGGGGGATTTTGAGCTCACTTGTGGTAGTGATGATTGGGTGCTGAGATAACGGCTTAACCATTCCTGAACAAGCTCCACTTTTGGCGTTTCAAGGCCAATCGCCGGATATTCATCACGGTAAGTGAGCGTAATAGGGGGCTCGATACCGACAATAGCGATATCAAACGCACTGAGCTTTTCTATGAGTTCGTGCTGTTTGGCAGCTTCCTTCTTGAATTGATCAAGCGCACCATAAACCTGCGCCACTTTTCCGGAGGGCTGATAGGGTGCGATGAAGATCTCAATCCCGAGCTTATGAAGAAGGGAGACGGTCGCATTAAAGGTCGTTGCATCGTAGAAGTTAAAGAAAGAGTCCGGCACAATAATAACGGCTTTCTCTCTGTTCTTGACATGCGCGAGTTGTGCTAGTGTGCTTGTGGATAACTCTGTATATAAGTTGTGGGCAGCAAGGTATTTGTGGCGCTCCATTTTCGGGAGATCTACCAGTCCTACGTAATCGAAGGCTTTTTTACCTAATTTACTGCTCGCGATTAAATTATAGGCACCGCTCACTTTTTGCGTGGTTGTCGCCATTGATTCAGAGCTAATTAAAAGCTTCTCATAGAGTGGGCGTTTATGGGTTTGGTAATATTGGTACATGAACTGTGATTTCGATGCCGGAATATTCACCTTAATCGGGCATTCGCCCGCGCACGATTTACAGCTCAAGCAGAGCGAGAGAGAATCATACACTTCTGTTTCAAATTGATGATTCACAATATTGTTCGACTTTTGACGCAGCCACTCTTTAATGAGCTCAGCACGCCCTTTAGGCGAGTGAATTCGCTCTCTTGTAGCTTTATAGCTCGGGCACATTGCCGAATTAACATCATAGTTAAAGCAGGCACCATTCCCATTACAGTAGAGCGTCGTATTGTAGGCATTTTCTGCCCAATGATGAGAATTGATCTGCTGATTAAAGTCGGCGCGAAGTGGTACTTCATCAATTTTAAGTAAGGGAGTTTCATCAGCACTAGAGATCTTGCCGGGATTAAGCTGATTATGCGGGTCAAATGTTGCTTTGACTTTTTGTACTAAGGGATAGAGATCGCCAAAGAATGTTTGCGCATATTCAGAACGAACGCCTTTACCATGCTCGCCCCAGAGTGCGCCGCCATATTTTTGGCAGAGCGCAAAGACTTGGTCGGAAATTTCCCGAATGAGCGGGCGGTCTTCAGCGAGCTTAAGATCGAGTGCCGGGCGCACATGAATCACGCCGGCATCTGCATGACCAAACATGCCATATTTAACGGCAGCATTATCTAAAATCGTTCTAAACTCAGCGATAAAAGGTGCTAAGTTTTGTGGCGGAACCGCAGTATCTTCTACAAAGGGGATCGGACGACGATTACCCTTTGCCGCGCCCAAGAGCCCTACGGCGCGTTTACGTAAACCATAAATATCCGTCACCGCTTTTTTGCCCAGTAGCGGACGAATTGATAGACGATTCGCATTGGGTTTTGTGTCGGTATATTGAATAAACTCGGCAATTTTTGTTTCGAGTTCCGTGATGGTCTCGGCATTAAACTCTACAAGTTGAATCGCTTTTAATTGAGTGTAATCAATGCCGGTAAAGTATTGCTCGGTCGTCGCCCAAATGAAGTCATTTTTAGCGATTTCCATCACGATGTTATCAATCACTTCAACAGATGTCGGCGTGGGATCTGAGTGCATCAAGAAGGGCGCATCTTCCAATGCTTTAATAAAGTCATTGTAGGTAATGAGAATGAGCGCCGTCTCTTTGGGGATCGGCAGTACATTGAGCTTTGCTTCGGTAAAGACACCAAGCGTTCCCTCAGAACCGCACAGAAGATGATTGAGGTTTTTGCGCGGATCTTGAGTGAAGTGATCCAGATCATAGCCAGTAATAAAGCGATTGAGCTGCGGGAAATGCGCGTGAATTGCCTCTTTTTGAGGTGCGAGGAAATCATAGAGCTTATTGGCAAGCGGGGACGCATCAAGATCAGATAATTCCTGATCTGTGAGTGCGCGGCTATGAATCGCTTGGCCTCCCAATGGATAGGCAAGGATCTCTAAAACGTGTTGGCTTGTTTTACCATAAGCACAACTTCCTTGGCCAGATGCATCTGTGTTAATCATCCCGCCAATGGTTGCGCGGTTTGAGGTTGAGAGCTCTGGGGCAAAGAAGTATCCGAGTGGTCGGAGAAACTCATTCAGCTGATCTTTAACCACCCCCGTTTGCACGGTAACGATGCGATTCTCTTCGTCAAAATCAAGAATCTGATTCATGTGACGCGAGATGTCGAGAATGATTCCGTCATTAAGCGATTGCCCATTCGTGCCTGTTCCGCCGCCTCTTGTGGAGAGCGTCACGGTTTGATACTCCGGCAAGGCTAGAAGCGTCATCACTTTTTCGACATCACTATTGGATTTCGGGAAGATGATAGCTTCCGGCATTACTTGATAGATTGAGTTATCGGTTGCAGAGATTAGCCTTTCTGCAAGAGATGTTTCAATATCGCCGGTAAAGTTTAGGGCTTTTAATTGGGTGAGGAATTTCTCAACAATGGCGCGAAGGGGAATCGTGGTTGTCATGGGGGCTTATTTACCAGTCTTACGTTTAGGTTGATCAAGATACTCTTGAGATTGCATCTCAATGAGGCGGCTCATGGTTCTGTCAAACTCAAAGTCGAGGGCTTTCTCGCCTTTAGGTTGGTAGATCTCTTGCATCGGGACATCAGCGGCGATAATGACTTTCACGCCTTGGTCATAAAATTCATCAATCATAATGACAAAGCGGCGCGCTTCATTTTCTAGAAAGCGTGTTAGTTGCGGCAGACCGCTGAAGAATACCGTATCGAACATACCGGCAAGTTTAATAAAGTCTTGTGATGAGCGTGCTTTTTTACAGGCTTCTTCAAAGGTAAACCATGCGCAATCCTCACGCATTTCGATCATCTCGAAGGCATGCCCATTGATATCAATGGAGATAGGATCACTCGATTCCCCGGCAATATCTTCAAATTTGGTTCTAAAGTGGCTCTCTTGCGCCGCCTTTTCGCCGACAAACCAGACATCTGCACTCTCAATATGGCGCATTCGATAATCTTGGTCGGTATCTAGCACAATAATGCCAAGGCGTTTTTTAATGATCTCTATTGCCGGCAAGAACTGTTGTCTTTGCAGCCCATTTTTATAAAGTTCATCCGGCTCACGGTTAGACGTTGTGATAAAGAAGATACCTTCTGCAAGGAGAGCGTCTAAGAGGCGATAGAGAATCATGGCATCGGTGATATCGATAACGTGAAACTCATCCACGCAGAGCACTTTACACTCTTTAGCGAATTCTTTGGCAACGAGCTTTAACGGATCTTCTGAGCCTTGATGTAAGCGCATTTTTTGATGCACATCTTGCATAAAGTGATAGTAATGTTCGCGAATTTTGGGAACATCAATGTTATCAAAGAAGAGATCCATCAAGAAGGTTTTACCACGACCCACACGGCCATAGATATAGAGCCCACGAGGATCTGTATAGGTCGTTTCACTTTCTGCGAAGGGCTTCATGAGTCGCTGCATCAATGAGCGCGAATCTTCAACGGGAATGGGCTTATCTTGGAGGATTTTCTCTCGTAATTGATCATAGCTTTCGGCTACAGAAACCTGAACAGGATCGACTTTAAAGCCTTTCTCCTCGATCAGCTTAAAATAAGCATCTTTAATCGTTGTCATACTCATTTATCCTCTACTTTTTTGGTCCGACGTGCTTTGAAGAAGTCTTTAATCATCTGACTACTCTCTTCTCCAAGCACGCGGGGAATAACCTTAATTTTATGGTTAAACGCTTTATAATCATTAATATTTAAATTGGTGCCAAGGGCGCCATTACGAGAATCTCCGGCGCCATAGACGACAGTGTCAATTCTCGTATGTAAAAAACTTCCCGCACACATCGTGCAAGGTTCTAGCGTAACATAGAGCGTTGCACCGGGTAATCGGTAATTTTGCATTATACGACACGCATTGCGGATCGCAACGATCTCCGCATGAGCGGTAGGATCTGAATCGATAATCGAGCGGTTATGACCTCTTGCGATAATCTCATCATTCATCACGATGACCGCCCCAATCGGCACCTCGCCAATTAATCCTGCTTTTTCTGCTTCAAGTAGCGCCTCCGCCATAAAATGCACGTGACGCAATCTTTCATTTTCGCAAAGATCTTGTAAAGCGATTTCATGTTCTGACGTTATCATGCGGCATCGACCCTTGGTGTATTTATGTGAAGAAGCAGAGATTGGTGAGTGCTTGGTGAGAGATGGGAGTGGAATATTAGGTGAAAAATACAAATTTCGCATAGAAGTGATTCGCGATTCTCAATGCCATAAAGAGAATCAGAATGATCACCGCAGGGCGGAAATCCATCATGCCGGCTTGTAACTTGAAAGGAAAACGCTTAATCAGCGGATTCGTTAATTGTGCGAGTAGAGATAAGAAGACCGTTTGTCTAGGGGATGAACCGATCCAGCTACTAATTGCCTGAATGATATAGGCAAAGAGATAGATATAGATGATGTTACGGATAATCTCTAATATCACGACGAGCATCAAGGTTAAAGGCGCAATGGGAAGCATGGTTTTGAGTGCCATTAAGAGCACAAACTTCACGATGGTTAGAATGATTGCCGCCAAAATGCATGACCAATCCGCAGCGCCGATAATCGGGGTGATTTTCCGAATGGGCAAGAGGACGGGATTCGTGATTTTAACGATGGATTGCACGATTGGGTGGTAGAAATTCGCTTTTACGAGCTGTAAAAGAAAGCGGAGTAAAATAAAGATTACAGCGAAGCTGTAAGCAATCTCTATGATAAATTCGAGGATATTTTGAATCATGGGTGAAAATCCTTATCGGTATTGCAAATGATAAAAGTAGAAAATGCCGGCAATTTATCGATCGATAAGCGGGTGGGCTTATCGATCGATAGGGTGGAGAAGTATCCCTGAGCAGATATTAATGCAAAGATGCAAATGCCGGTTACAGCTACTCGATCTCTTTAGAGATGATTTCAGAAAGCGCCTGATCGCGATCAAATGCGGCTTGCATCGCTTCTTCTATAATGTGATCTAAATGATTTGCTTCAAGGCTAAAGATCGCTTGTTCTGTTGTACCTTTTGGCGACATCACATTTTTCTTTAAGGTTTCAAGTGAGAGATCTGACAGCTGACTATATCTTGCTGAGCCTAATATCGCTTGTTGAGTTAAGGTTTTGCTGCTGACTTCATCGAGGCCCATTTTGATCCCTACTTTCGTCATGATATCCATTAAGTAGTAGATATATGCCGGGCTTGATCCTGATACAGCAACGGCTGCAGAGATGAGCTTTTCATCTTGAAGCCAAGCTGTGACGCCGCAGCTACTAAAGATGGTATCAGTGATCGCTTTTTGTGAGGGCGATACTTCACTATTGGCATACATCGCAGAAGCTCCGAGCCCGATGGTTGAAGGGGTATTGGGCATGACACGAATGATAGAATGCGCTTCTTTGCCAATCCCTCTTAATATAGCGGAGACTGAAACGCCGGCAGCAATAGAGATCACGAGTTGATGCGGTTTAATGAGCGGCTTAAGCTCTGCCAATAATGCCGGAAAACCTTGTGGTTTAATGGCTAAAACAATGATGTCGAGAGATTCAATAAAGTCACGGTAATCAGCAGAAGCGGTGACATTGAGAGTCTCTTGGAAGTATTGACGTTTATCTTCATTACGATCGCAAACAAAGAGTTTAAACTGATCTTTCTCTTCACTTAAACTGGTGAGAATCGCTCTGGCCATATTGCCGCCACCGATAAAACCGATGTGGGTCGAGGTCGAATCTGTCTGGGGTGAGTTTTCAGAAAACATGGTGTTCCTTCCTTGTTTTTTATTGCGGGATGAGGGATCACTCAATCGGTGAAAATTGGGTGATGAGTGCTTAAAATCCTCTCATTTTAGCGGATGTTTGTGTGAGAAGCCCTCATTTAAGAAGGACTTTGCGGGGATTATTATAGCCTGATTAAATGCTTTTGAGTAAGCAGGAAGCAGAATCAATGTGTCTTAGCGTTTAAGGTTCTCGCGGTATTGTTGTATTATCTAGGGCAATAAGCATTTTTAAGATAAATTTTACGATAAAAGGAATAAGACTATGCCTTCATTTGATATTGTTATGGAACCAGATATGGTAGAAGTACGTAACGGAATCGATCAATCAGTAAAAGAGATTGATACACGTTTTGACTTTAAAGGAACAGGCGCAAAATGTGAGCTCGTTGATAAATCAATCGTACTTCACGCTGACAGCGACTTTCAATTAGAGCAAGTTCAAAGCGTCGTAACCGCTAAAATGGCACGCCGCAATGTGGATATTCGCTTCTTTGACTTAAATGCAAAACCCGAGAAAGTGGGCGGAAATCTCTTAAAACAGACGATCACGATTAAGTGCGGACTGGAAACAGATCAGGCGAAAAAAATCGTGAAAACGATTAAAGATGAAAAAATGAAAGTTCAAGCGTCGATCCAAGGGGATAGCGTACGAGTGAGCGGTAAGAAACGAGATGATCTGCAAGAAGCTATCGCGATTTTAAAAGATAAAGTTAAAGATCTACCGTTAGCATTTAACAACTTTAGAGATTAATGCTGAGCGATTCATCGCGTTTATGGGGTCTATAGGTTCTATGGATTCTATGGATTCTTGAAGTCAGATCGAGGTTATCACTTCGATTTGAAGCAGTATAAAATCGAAGTGAAAAAGCCATCAAAAGGAATCCTCTTGATGGCTTTTTTTATGATAATGAGTCTGCTTGTTTATGAGAGTAAGAACGATTTTTTAAGGCGATCAATCTCATCACGTACTCTCGCTGCATCTTCAAATTCTAAGTTCTGCGCATGATTGAGCATCTCTTTTTCAAGCTTTTGCAGATGCTTGGTGAGCTGTTTGGGATCTGTCTTAAATTGATGTTCTTTTTCGATGGCATCATCATTAATGATGAGCTTTCCACGATACTCTTTAATATATTCATTTTGTGGACCCGTTTCGCGAGCATCTGACATCACATCATGAATCGCTTTTTTAATGGATTCCGGCGTAATCCCATGTTTGATGTTATACGCTTCTTGTAGGGCGCGACGTCTCTCTGTTTCATCAATCGCAAAGCGCATTGCTTTGGTAATTTTATTTGCATAGAGAATCGCTTTTCCTTCGACGTTTCTCGCTGCGCGGCCTATTGTTTGAATGAGGGAGCGTTCTGAGCGAAGGAATCCTTCCTTATCAGCATCTAAAATCGCTACTAACGACACTTCAGGAATATCTAAGCCTTCTCGAAGTAAGTTAATCCCGATTAAGACATCAAAGACACCAAGGCGAAGATCACGAATGATTTCAACGCGCTCAACCGTATCAATGTCCGAGTGAAGATAGCGGACTTTAATCCCATGATCTGCCAAGAAATCGGTGAGATCTTCAGACATTCTTTTTGTGAGCGTTGTAATAAGTACCCGTTCATTTTTAGCGGTACGCGCAGTGATTTCTGATAGAACGTCATCAATTTGTGTATCCACAGGACGCACTTCAACAATCGGATCAAGCAGACCGGTGGGGCGCACTAACTGTTCAACGATCTGATCGGCATGCTCTGCCTCATAAGTGCTCGGCGTTGCAGATACAAAGATGGTTTGCGGAATTAATGCCTCAAATTCTTCAAACTGCAGCGGGCGGTTATCGAGTGCTGAAGGGAGTCGGAAACCATAATTAACAAGCGTCTCTTTACGCGATCGATCCCCTTTGTACATTGCGCCTACCTGAGGAACGGCAACGTGAGATTCATCAATAAAGAAGATGGCATTATCGGGTAAATAGTCAAAAAGCGTAGGAGGGGGATCGCCGGGATTACGCCCCGAAAGATAGCGCGAGTAATTTTCAATGCCTTGGCAATAGCCGAGCTCAATCATCATTTCGATATCAAATTTGGTACGCTGCTCAATACGCTGGGCTTCGAGCAGTTTATTTTGGGAACGAAGAGATTCAAGTCGATCCTGAAGCTCAATCTTGATCTGCTCAACCGCGGCAAGAACGCGAGATTTAGGGGTGACATAATGGCTTGACGGATAGATGGTTAAGCGTGCAACATTCCGAGAGACATGACCTGTCAGCGGGTCAAAGAATGAGAGATTTTCGATCTCATCATCGAAGAGCTCGATCCGTACGGCATCGCGTTCACTCTCTGCCGGAAAGACATCAATCACTTCTCCTCTCACGCGGAAGGTTCCGCGCTCGAGCACGGTATCATTGCGCGTATATTGGAGCTCCACTAAGCGTTTAATCACTTCGCGTTGATCAATGAGTTCTCCTTTTGAAACGTGGAGAATCATATTCATATAGTGATTTTTATCGCCAAGACCATAAATTGCCGAAACGGTGGCGATGATGATGGTATCGGGGCGTTCTAAAATTGCCTTTGTCGCAGAGAGACGCATCTGCTCGATATGATCATTCACCGAGGCATCTTTTTCGATAAAAGTATCGGATGCCGGAACATATGCTTCAGGCTGATAGTAATCATAATAGGAGACGAAATATTCCACGGCATTATCGGGGAAGAATTCTTTCATCTCCCCGTAAAGCTGTGCTGCCAATGTTTTATTGGGCGCGAGGATCATCGCGGGTCGTTGAGTTTTCTGAATCACATTGGCCATGGTAAATGTTTTACCAGATCCTGTTACGCCAAGTAGTGTCTGAAAGGCAAGACCATCGTCTAGCCCTTCAGTCAACGCCTTAATGGCAGCGGGCTGATCTCCTGCAGGAGAATAATGTGTGGAAAGCTTGAAACTTGTTCTATCTGACACCATATTATTAATAGTCTAACTTATGAAAAAGTATAAAAAGCTACTATAGCATAACTTCTAACAATCTAAATTAGGTGTTAAGATCATAGTGGCAGGCATTAGTGCCATAATAAAATTATAAATATTGGAGATAAAAAACGAATGTCTCAAAAGAAAGATAATTACGCGGAATTACCTATTTTAGCACTTCGCGATCTAGTGGTGTTCCCCGGGATAAAGACGCCGTTATTAGTCGGTCGTCCACTCTCGATTGGCGCCTTAGAAATGGCCGCAGAAGTTGATGATCGCGTACTATTGATGAGCCTTAAAGATCCGGATGAAGAAGAGGTCTCAATGGAGACAATCTATCATACGGGCGTTGTGGTTCGGGTTGTTTCGAGTAAACATTCAAAAGGCGGCTCTTATCAAATTACCGTCGAAGCGATTGAACGCGTTTCTTTAGTTGAGACGAAAGCCCTCGTTTTTGAAAATAGTGAGGGTCATGCTTATGATTTTATCATGGGGAAATATGCCCTTGCGCCATTTGAAGCAAATTTAACAGCTGCAGAAGAGGAGGTTTATTACCTCACTTTTGAGAAGCTTGTGAAAAAACTTTTAGAAAATGCACAAATTAAGCAACTCACGCCTGAAACACTTCTTGATGAAAAAGCGCTGTTTCCACTTGTTATGAAGCTCGCATCAGAGATTCCGATGAGTGTTGAGAAGCGTCAAGCAATTCTATCGGAAGAGACATTAGGGGCTGCGGCAGACGCTTTAATTCATAACTTGACGGTAGAGCTCAATATTATTGACCTCCAACGCCGTATTCACGGATTAGTTCAGACGCAGATCTCTAAAAATCAGCGTGAATACTATTTAAATGAGCAGGTTAAAGCGATTCATAAAGAGCTCGATGAGCTTAATGACTCGGGTCTTTCTGAGTTAGAAGAGTTAGAAGAGACGATTAAGAACGCTAAAATGCCCGTAGAAGCAGAGAGTAAGGCGCTCAATGAAGTAAAGCGTCTTAAATCTATGCCGATGATGTCTGCAGAAGGTACTGTTGCAAGAACTTATATTGATTGGTTATTGAAAATGCCATGGAACAAGCGTTCTCGCTTACGCTATGGTTTAACGACGGCAAAACGAACATTAGATAAAGATCACTCAGGGCTTGAAAAGGTGAAAGATCACGTTTTAGAGCATCTTGCGGTGATTAGCCATACGAAATCTAAAAAAGGCGATATCCTCTGTTTCATCGGACCACCTGGGGTTGGTAAAACATCTTTGGCGCGTTCAATCGCAGAAGCAACAGGGCGAGAGTTTGTACGTATGAGCCTTGGCGGTGTTAATGATGAGTCGGAAATTCGAGGTCATCGTCGTACCTATATTGGGGCAATGCCGGGGAAATTGGTACAGCTTCTCTCGAAAGCGAAGACTAAAAACCCCCTTATTTTACTCGATGAACTTGATAAAACCGGCAATAGCCATAAAGGCGATCCTGCTGATGCACTGCTTGAGGTGTTAGACCCAGAGCAAAATAGCACCTTTAATGATCATTACTTAGATGTGGATATCGATCTCTCTGAAGTGATGTTTATCGCAACGGCGAATAGTTACAATATTCCAGGTCCTCTTCGTGACCGTATGGATATCATTGAGCTTTCAAGTTATACCGAGCTTGAGAAACTTGCGATTGCGAAAGATCATCTCTTACCAGAGGCTTATAAAGAGAATCAGTTAACACGTGAAGAGATTGAATTTACGGATGAAGGCTTACTTCAGCTCATTAATCATTACACGAAAGAAGCAGGTGTTCGTAATTTAACGCGTGAAATCAATGCTGTGTGTCGTAAATTCATTAAAGAGCGCCTTCTTAGTAAAGATAAAACACGTAAAGGCGAAAAAGTTGATGGCGCAAGAATTGCTCACTATCTTGGCGCATCTAAATATCGTCATGGTATTAAAGAAGATGCCCATGAAGTGGGATATGTGAATGGACTTGCGTGGACCCAAATGGGAGGTGATCTTCTAGGCATTGAGGTTGAAGTCTTCCCGGGGAAAGGTGATCTTATTGTGACAGGAAGCCTTGGCGACGTCATGAAAGAGTCTGTTCGTACAGCCTTAACAGTGATTCGTGCAAGAAGTAGTTATTACGGATTGCCAGAGAATTTCTATAAAAAATGGGATGTACATGTACATGCACCTGAGGGCGCTATTCCAAAAGATGGTCCTAGTGCGGGTGCAGCGATCACTTTAGCGATATTATCCGCATTCTTAGGCGTGCCGATTCGTTCAGATATTGCCATGACGGGTGAAATAACCTTGCGTGGACACGTATTGATCATTGGTGGTTTAAAAGAGAAGTTAATTGCTGCTGAGAGAGCGGGTATTCGTACCGTGTTGATTCCAAAAGAAAACATGAAAGATTTGGAAGAAGTGCCGGCAAATATTATCGATGCTTTAGAGATTATTCCTGTTAAAACGTTTGATGAGGTGGTAGATTGTGCGTTAACACAATCACTTACAAGACCAGATGATTGGGAACGCTTTAGTAGCTTTACCTCGACGCAAGAAGAGGATGATCAGATCAAAAATAGAGCGAAAACGCATTGAAACACTTGACTTGCGTCGATTGCAGACGTATAAATCTATACAGAATTAACAAAGTTTGTTAGTTTGATTAGACATAGGCACTGATAAAAGTGCAAATTACATGTTTTTTTAAATAGTAGGAAATAATTTTATGAACAAAACTGAATTGATTGCTGCAGTAGCAGAAAAAACGGAAATGACGAAAGTAGCTTCTGCGAAAGCAGTTGAAGCGGTGATGGAAACTATTACTGAAGCGCTCGCAAGTGGCGATAGCGTAACTTTAATTGGTTTCGGAACATTCACAGTACGTGATCGTGCTGCACGTGTAGGTCGTGACCCACGTAACCCTGAAAAAACAATTCAGATCAAAGCGTCACGCGTACCAGCTTTCAGAGCAGGTAAAGGCTTACGTGAGTCAGTAAACAAATAAGCATTCTTTAGAATAAATTCTATAGAAAACTTAAACAGAATAATGAGAGGGCTTTAGTACAAACGTACTAAAGCCTTTTTTAATGGGCTTTTTTTACCCTTTTTACATGATAATTATTTGCGAGCAGTCTTTGTTGCCCGTGCGATTCATAAAGGTACGGATGATGACTCCGGCATTCGCATAGGGAATAGAGTAGTTTGAAAAGGGGGAAAGCGGTATAATAAACCTCTTTTTCAAAGAATCGCTAGATTGGAGATTTTACATGGTAGATGAGAGTCGTATTCCTCAAGGTGTCACTTACGAATTATTACAGGCACAGTTTCAGGGATTAAATTTAGCGGAGGCGCAGGGTGTTTTAGTCGCGCTTCTTTGTAGTACATCATTCGATCACTTTAAGGATTGGCTCAAAGAGCTTAATCATATTCGGTTTGATGAAGCTGCATTGAATGAAGAGATCTTAAAGATTTTATATGATAAAACGGTTGAAGAGATGAATTCGACAGAGTTCAATCTACGACTCTTGATTGCAGATGAAGAACAGATGCAAGAGCGAGTAAAAGGCTTTATTAGCTGGTGTCACGGCTTTAGCTATGGTTTTGGGCTTTCTAGTGCGCTTTATGAACGTTTAGATGAAGATGGTAAAGACTTTATTCGTTATATTGTTGAATTTTCGGCGCTCGATAGTGATGAAGTGATTGAAGGATTGATGGATGAAGAGGATATGATTGCCCTTGAAGAGTTGATCGAATTTGTGCGTGTCGGCGCATTGATGCTCTATTTCCATCTGAAAGATCAACCTAAAGTGCATTAATGAGCATCATGTTGGTCAATGAGATCTGATAGATTCTTTAAAATAAACAGGGAGGGGAAGAGCGCGTTAATTTTATAGCGGTGATGCGGCGGATAGAGATCTTACGTACCACCTCTAATAGATTCCCCTCTTTATAATGCAGATGACTTCTTTCATTGATTCACATATCCATTTACAGGCTTCTGAATATTCGGATATTTTAACACTCCTAAGCAATGCGCGATTAGCGGGCGTCAAAGCGTGGATTATTCCCGGTACGACACTTGATGATCAATCCCGGCAATTAGCCTTGAGAGCACAATATTCAAACTGCTTTAATGCCTTTGGTTATCACCCTTGGTTTTTAGATGCGCTTCCCGAGAATTGGAAGGAGCGCTTACAGCAAGCAATAGAGAATGATCAACCAATCGCCATTGGGGAATGTGGGCTTGATTTTTCACGAGATCATCAGGCTTTGCAGAAAACGGTGTTTGAAGCACACGTTAAGATGGCGGCTGATTTTAAGCTTCCCCTCATTATTCATTCTTATAAAGCAGTTGATCAGGTTTTAAAGATTTTAAGACAATATCCTACAGTCACGGGGGTTTTTCATGCTTTTAATGGGAGTCTGCAGCAACTCGATCAGCTCTTAGCCTTGGGGTATTATGTAGGGTTTGGAGGCGCTGTAACCTATCCGCGGGCAAAACGACTACAGTCACTTTTAGCTGCCACGCCGCTGGATAGATTATTAATAGAAACAGATGGTCCTTATCAAGCTGGGGCTTATGCTGCGCCTCATGAAATTCATTATCCTACTGATTTAGTGAAGATTGCCCATTTTATCGCAGAACAAAAATCGCTAGCATGCTCAGAACTTGCTAAGATAACGACAGAAAATGCCATTAATTTATTTAATTTGGAGCTGACATGACTATCAAAAAACCCGCGAGATTATCCCAACTGCTCTCCATTGAGTTTCCGATTATTCAAGCACCGCTTTATCACGGCGGTTCTACCGAGCTAGTTGCGGAGATTTCCAATAATGGAGGCCTTGGCATGATTGCTGGTGGGCTCTTAACGCCTGAGGCATTGCAACATGAAATTGCAGCAGTCAAAGCGTTAACAGAGAAACCTTTTGGTGTGAACTTAATGGTCACCTCTAAAAATGAGATTGATCCATCGCTCTATCAAGATGCACTGTCTCGGATTAAAGGCTTTGCGAGTGCGGAGCTATTAGAGCTTGAATCACTCAATACCGAGGGTTGGGCGCTCTCTTCATTAGATGACCTTTTGGAGATCCTCATTGAAGAAAACGTGCCTGTTGTGAGTTTCTCTTTTGGGATTCCTGGAGCGCTAGAGATTGAGCTTTTAAAAGAAGCCGGCATAAAAATTATTGGGCATTCTACCCATATGCTTGAAGCCCTACTTTGGGAAGAGCGTGGCGTGGATGCGCACTTCTTACAAGGGCACGAATCAGGCGGAATGCGTCAAACCTTTATTGGAGATGCAGAGCGTCATGCCTTTGGTGCGAGCGCGCTCATTGCGCAAGCGAATAGCGTATTAGAGAAGCCTTTCATTGTTTCTGGCGGGGTTTACAATAAACCCCTCTTTGCATCGATGATTATTCAAGGAGCCGATGGCGTTGGAATGGGGACTGCCTTTATGCTCACGCCGGAAGCGGGGTTAAGTGTTGTTGAAGTTGAGAAAATTCAAAAAAGTAATGAATACGATAGCGTATTAACCCCTCATTGGACGGGTGTTTTAGGTCGATGCCTGAGTAATACAGGGACGCAAACATTACGCAAAGTTCGTGGTAAAACATTACCCTTCCCAGAGCAACTCTTTTTAATTCATGCCGCAACGATTGATGAATTAGAGTCTGGAGATCAAAGCGAAGAGTATCAACCTATTTGGGCGAGTGTGAATGCTTCATTTTGTCAGAGAATGAGTGTAAAAGCATTGATGGAATCATTGGTGAATTAAGGTCTCTATCAGAGGCTTTTTCATCGTCGTCATCATTACTGCTATTTATTTTAATGAGTATGATCCGATGGTGAAAGGCATAGGAATCTTTCAGTAAAGACCTTATGAAGATAGACAATTAAAAAGGATGCGCATTCACGCATCCTTTTTTGTGTTTCTATGATGGCGCAATAACATTGCGGGCATTAATCTTGCCACTGAATGTCGCCCTTACCCATAGGGTGGTTTTTCCCGCCAATCCAGATAGCTTGCTCGATGGTTTTAAGATAGATGATGCACTCTTGCTTTAATGCCGTTCCTTGCTGAATACGATAGGCGATATCGCCACTATTTTGTAACAGATGCCAGCCCCCTAAGTTTGCTGCAGCTGATCCGGTCCCACTATCTTCTAAGAGGGCGCCATTATTTAAGTAGAGATATCGAGCATAGATTCCTTCCGGCGATTCAGCCCAGAGATAGATCATGCTACGGCCCGGATAGAGCGTGGCATATTCTTCAAAAAGGGGCAGGTTAATCTTGATCTGATCAATTTGGGCGGCATCTTTGATTTGAACAAGCAATTGCTCGCTACCACTATTGACCCAGCGTGGTGGATGGAGAATTTGCTGTGCTTCAATGCCGAGCATCTCGCTAGTGAGAGGTATCGTTAAGCGACTCGGTTTTGAAGTGGGTGTTGCGGGGGCTTTAATCCAGTGAATATTTTCTGAAGTATCAAAATATGCGGAGACTACGCCCGCTGCACAACGAATTTGTTGCACAGGTTTTTGAGGGCGCAGATTATTAAGAACCTCTAAAGCCCCAATAATCGGATGACCCGCAAAAGGAAGCTCCTGCATCGGCGTATATATATGTAGCTCGGGGCAATCACTGTGCGGCGCTTCGATAAAAACGGTTTCGGATTGATTGAACATCTTTGCAATTTGCTGCATTGATGTTTTAGATAGTGGTTCTTCGAGCATCACGACAGGAAGCGGATTCCCTTGATCTTGTTGGGTTGTAAAAACATTTATCCAATAGTAAGAGCGCTGCGGCATATATAAGAATTCCTTGAAACAAGATCGAAGCGGAAAATATTCTGGCAAAAATGGGGTGAGGTTCTATTTGCTATAGGGTGCGTGATTATTCATCTGTTTTATTAAGATAGTGACACTCATTGTAGACAAGGCAAGAGGCACATCTTGGTTTTCGTGCAACGCAGGTATAGCGGCCATGAAGAATGAGCCAATGATGCGCATCTAAAATAAATTCTTTAGGAATGCGTTTAATGAGATTATCTTCTACTTCTCGGACATTTTTCCCCGGCGCCAATCCTGTTCTATTAGAGAGTCTGAAGATATGGGTATCAACAGCCATCGTGGGTTTTCTAAAAGCGGTATTGAGTACGACATTCGCTGTTTTTCTTCCAACGCCCGGAAGGGATTCAAGCGCAGCGCGATCATTAGGGACTTCACCATGATATTTTGTGGCAAGAATCTCACAGGTCTTATAGAGATTGGCACCTTTTGAATTATAGAGCCCTAAGGTTTTAATATAGGACTTAATGGTCTCTTCCCCGAGCTCAAACATGGCTTGTGGTGTATTGGCCGCTTTAAAGAGATTAACCGTGGCTTTATTTACCCCGACATCTGTTGATTGCGCAGAGAGTAGAACCGCCACCAGCAACTCAAACGTTGAGTGATAGACGAGCTCTGTTTTTGGCTCGGGATTTTCATTACGTAAAATCGTGAAGAAAGACGTGATTTCCGCTTTATTCATTAAACGTTGATATTCTTTTTTCTGACTCATAATTTGATTGTAACTTCTTATTAAATTCTGTACGGACAAGCTTGCTTAGATTTAAGCATATTACTTTTTGAAGCAGGATCTGCAACTGTTTTTTCTGAAAGGGTGTGCAGATTAGGATGCTTTGGGGACGAGGCTGCGAAATAACGGGCTATTGATGATGATTAATAGGAGATTGTAAAGCAGGAGATAAGACGATAATCATAGGAGATTTAGGAGGGCTTCGCAATGGATACGCCTTTCGATAGTCGTTTTTAGAAAACATCCGCAAATAAAAGGGGCGAAAGATCTTAGTTTGCGTAAAATAGGGCTCATTAAGAGGGATGTATTTTGAGTGTAGGTGAGAGCTTAGGTCGTTCAAGTACATTATTGGTGTGTGATAAGCCTCATTCATTGATGTTTAGGCATCTGAAGTAAGATCATTTAAGTAGGAGTAAAACATGCAATTTGATCGTATCAATCGTTTAATATTTTTCTGGATTGGCGTGGTGTTATCGATCTATCTGATTCATCGTTTAGCCTCTGTTTTAATTCCTTTTTTAGTCTCTTTTGGACTAGCTTACCTGGGGAATCCTATTGTTCAGCGGATTGAATCGAAGAAGATCCCACGGGTTGTGGCGGTTAGTATTGTTTTTGCCGGATTATTAGCGCTGTTAGTCCTATTGTTATTGGTAGTTGTACCGCAGCTAATTAATCAGATATTAGCCTTCTTAGATAAGATACCAATGTACTATTTCTGGGTGCAAGATAATATCTTCCCGCACTTTAAGCATCTAATCTCGTTAGATGGATTACAGGAGAATCAGGCGGTTGCTAAAGATGCGCTGAATAAATCCCTGAATATTTTAGGGGAGTTAACCTCAAAGCTTGCGCCATCAATCAGTGGCATCATCCTCAGTATTATCGGTTTTTTTGTGAGTCTCTTTTTAATACCGATGATTACTTTTTATGTGATGCGTGATTGGACTTCGATGATGACACACTTTGAAACTTTAATTCCGCGTTCAATTGTTCCTCAAACTATTAGTTTCTTACATGAAGCGAACTTTATGCTGAGTAGCTTTTTACGAGGCCAGTTAACAGTGATGTTCTGCTTAGCTTGTATTTATGGTATTGGGCTGAGTATTATCGGCGTTGAATATAGTTTAGTGATAGGGGTTATTGCTGGATTGATTAGTTTTATCCCTTATGTCGGTGCAACTTCCGGTGTCATGATGGGCCTACTTGTTGCTTGGTTCCAATTTGGATCTTTAACGCATCTCATTCTTGTCGGGGTGGTCTTTGCAGTAGGGCAATTGATGGAAAGCTTCGTATTAACCCCTATTTTAATCGGGGATAAATTAGGAATGCATCCTATTGCAGTGGTTTTTGCGTTAATGGTTGGGGGGAGCCTTTTTGGATTTGTCGGTATCTTGTTAGCATTGCCGGCATGTGCAGTTTTAATGGTGGCATTACGCAGACTTTATAAGAGCTATCTTAATAGTAAATTCTATAAAGGAAAGACGGATCTCTTATAATTAAGGGGAGAATAACGGAAGGATGCGATACCCGATATCCAAGGTACTTCAGTTATATAAGTGATTTTAAAAGCAGATAGATAAGATTATCTGCTTTTTTTATACCTGACTGCTAGAGCCATTGTCATGATGAATTATATTTATCTCATTGATTTTATCTTTATTTATCCATGAGGAGAGATTCGTGGTCATAGGAGTGGGGGATAAGAGTTGAATTTATATTTTACTTATGGCTTATATATAGAGTCTGCCCCTTATTATGAAGGGGTTAACGGAATTAATAATAAATCATCAGTCACCATAAATAGTAAGAATCTCAGAAATTATTGTATTGTCATGATGCGAAAAACATCAATGATCTATTCATAATTACGGGGTAATTTGAGCGACTGTGCCACACAATTTTAGGAGGATATATGTTTCATGTTTTACGCATCGCGAGTGCGTTTATCGGGATTATCGTGGGAGCGGGATTCGCTTCTGGTCAGGAAATATTACAGTATTTTACGAGTTTTGGTTACATGGGGACTTTGGGGGCTGTTCTAGCAACCGCGCTTTTTGCGTATTTAGGCATGATGCTGACAAGAATCGGCAGTATCATGAAGATTACCTCCCATAATGAAGCGATCTATAAACTCAGTGGCCGTTATGTCGGAATGGCTGTCGATGGGATCTTGATCTTAACGCTTTTTGGTGTTGGCGTCGTAATGGTTGCCGGAGCAGGAAGCTTAGGCGCACAGTTCTTAAATCTTTCGCCATTTGTCGGAAGTTTAGTGATGACGATTCTGATTGTATTAACCGTCTTAATGCCTATTAATCGGGTTATAAACCTTATCGGTAGTATTACTCCTTTCTTAATCGTGGCATTGGTTGTGATCTGTCTTTACAGTTTATTCACCTATAATCGCTCTTTTGAAGAATTAGCACCGATTGCAACAAGTATTCCAACACCACTTCCAAACTGGTTTATCTCTGCTATTAACTATGTCTCCTTTAATATTGCTGTAGGGGCAGGGATGGCATTAGTAATGGGTGGTAGTGAAAAGAATGTGAAGATTGCAACTTGGGGTGGTTTCTTTGGTGGTTTAGGCGTAGGGGTATTGATCTTAGTGGCGCACCTTGCGATCTTCTTGAAAGTAGATGTTGTCGGAAACTATCCTTTACCGCTCTTAAAAATTATTCAAGATATCTCGCCAGCATTGGGCGTGTGTATGGCGATTGTGCTCTTTGGGATGATCTATAATACCGGCGTTGCGATGTACTATGCATTTGTTGCACGCTTTACGACAATGCAGACCAAAAAGTCTTATATCTTTGCGATATTAACGGGTGCGGTGGGATATGTTGCGAGTTTCGTAGGATTTACAGATTTGATTGCATATTTCTATCCATTGATCGGTTATTTAGGTCTCTTCTTGATTGCTATTTTACTCTACGCACCCTTTAAAATTAAACGTGGGAAGAAGTAGGGGTAGAAGATCTATCTGTGAAATTAGATGTTGATATAGAGAAAAGCGCTAACAAGCGCTTTTTTCTTGCGATAGCCTAAAGTATCCATAGACATTGACGATAAATGCAATATGTTCAAGCCCCTTTTGAGGCGTTATTCTACAGAGTTTAATGCGCCCATTGGGGATTGATCGACCCATTCCATAAGCATATTCACGCCGAGGACCAAAATTAATTCCCCCACCGATATTCACTGTTGTTTCAAGAACAACCCCCGCTTTTTGTAGTAGATCAGGCATGACGGAATGAATAATTTGAGATTGTACGGGCATAAAGGTTACCTGATCATCATAAAAAATAATCCATCCACGCCACTGTTGAGCTTGGTGGTTGACGCACTCTAAACCATTATTAGAGCCACAAAGCGTAATATAACGCTCTTCAATAGAGGCAAGATTTTTTGCAAGTCTTAAATCTTGTTCTAATTCATAGTGGACAATCGCTTCATAAATAGATTGTTGATAATGCTGATAGAGGGGATGCGCTAAGAGAAAGAGTAAGGTTATGATCGATAATGTTATAACGAACTCTATTATCGTAAAACCGTGCTCTTTAAGCATTGAGTTTCGTACTAGATCAGTCATCGATTCCTATCACCAGCAACAGATGAAGTAAGGGAGAGACAATAATAAAGATCATAACAAGCGGGTATCGCCGTTGTTATGATCTTTAAGGGTTATTGATGCTAGCACCATTTTATAACCGTCAATTTCAAGATATCTACTTATGGGTTATTCTCTGCAGCAATCGGTTCATTGACGTTGCTAAAGAGTAGATTATCACGATTTTTCTCTAAAGTTCTTTGCCCAAATCCTTTGACGCCGAGAAGATCTTCCGGATGCTTAAAAGGACCATTGAGCTCTCGATATTCGACAATCGCAGTTGCTTTTACCGGGCCAATATCGGTCAGATTATGAATGATTTGTGGGATGCTCGCTTCGTTAATATTGATGGGGGCAGCTTGTGAAACAGAGAAGAGTATCCCTGCAATTAGCAGAATAAGGGATGAGCGTAAGCTTAAGAGGGATTTCATTAAAGTCGTCATATATTGATGTTACTCCTATAGAGAGGGGTGATTCATGGCTTGCGCCAACGAAACATAACTATAGGTATGAATCTATATTCAGGGGAAATCCCATTTTTTAAGCGGCTAGTGTGATAAATATTTCACTATAAGCATCCGTTTGATCGAGAATAACGCGCTGTTGACGAGTGAGTTCAAGCAGAGAAAGAAACGAGATGGTAATTCCATAGCGTCCTTCAATTGGATTAAATAATGCCGAGAAAGCCTTGGGTTCTGTGATAGAGAGTTTTTGGGTAATCTCTTCCATTCGCTCGGTAATAGTGATTCTTTCAGATTCTACTTTATGTTTTTGTTGTAGATCTGCCTGCGCGAGAATTTTTTGAATGGCTTCTACCAGTTGGGATAGCTCTATTGTAGGCGGTGGGGGCTCAACCTTAATATCGGGTGTTGCAGGAGAGATTGGAAAGGTATCGCGATAGAGCATCTTTTGACGAGATAAGAGCGTTGCCACCTCTTTATATTGCGCGTAGATCTGTAATCGGCGAATAAGCTCAAGCCTTGGGTCTAGCGTTTCATCATCAGGGTCATCCATTTCTGGCATAGGGAGTAAAATTCGAGACTTTATCTCAGCAAGCCAAGCCGCCATTACCAGATATTCAGAGGCGAGTTCAAAACGTTCTTCTTCAAGGTGATCGATATATCCCATGTATTGCTCCGTAATCTCTCGGATCGGAATATCAAGAATATCGAAGTTGTTTTTACGGATAATATGAAGGAGGAGATCAAGAGGACCTTCAAATTCATCGAGCCAAATTTCGAAAGCATCTGGCGGAATAAAGAGATCAAGTGGCAGATCTAGCTGTTCGCCTCTAAAGGACCCAATATTATCTATATTACTCATTTTGTTTGTGTCTCTAGTGTGAAGTTTTCAAATTAATGATGATCTTGAAGCGCATGGAGGTTTATAGAATCATTGTCAGACTAAATAGAAGAAACATCATGGAAGACCTTTGCGTATGCAGCCGTTTCCATGATGTTTTTCAGCGGGATAATTTCCGCAGTTTAAGGGGGTAAAACGTTTAGATAAAGTTTCTTAAACCCACAGCATCTTTCAAGCGAATAAGCATTTCTCTTGCGGGGATACGTGCTTTTTCAGCACCTTTTTGCAAGGTCTCTTCAATTTTTGCCGGATTTGCCATGAGCTCATAATAATGCTCACGTGCATCTTTGATCTCTTCGTTAATAAGGTTGAATAGCGCTTTCTTCGCATCTCCCCAACCGATGCCATCGACAAATGCTTGGCGGAAGTTAAGGGTCTCCTCTTCGGTTGCAAATGCTTTGTAGATTTCAAAGAGATGTGAGTTATCAGCATCTTTCGGTTCGCCTGGCTCAAGAGAGTTTGTCACAATACGATTGATAGACTTTTGCAGTTTTTTCTCAGGTAAGAAGAGCGGGATCGTATTATTGTATGATTTACTCATTTTACGACCATCGAGTCCCGGCAAGATAGCAGTCTCATCATCAATCACTTCTTGTGGCATCACAAAGAATTCAGATTTATAGATATGGTTAAAGCGTTGCGCGATTTCACGGGCAATCTCAACATGTTGGCGTTGATCACTACCGACTGGCACAAGGTGCGCGTTGAAGGTAAGGATATCTGCGGCCATTAATACAGGGTAAGAGAAGAGCCCCATCGTGACACCTTTATCAGGATCACTCTCTGCAGCGATATTTTCATCAACCGATGCTTTGTAAGCATGTGCGCGGTTCATGGTGCCTTTCGCTGTAACGCAGTTAAGAAGCCATGTGATTTGTGGAATCTCTTCAATGTCTGATTGACGGTAGAAGACCGCTTTATCAGTATCAAGTCCTAATGCCATCCATGTTGCCGCAATCTCAAGGCGAGATTGATTCACAAGTTCTGGGTCTTGGCATTTGATGAGTGAGTGCAGGTCTGCTAGGAAGAAGAAAGCGCTATCATGCGTTTTACTAAGTTCAATTGCCGGACGAATTGCGCCCGCATAGTTACCAAGATGAGGGGTACCTGTGGTACTAATTCCTGTTAAAACCGTCTTCTGTGTCATTGAAATTCCTTTATTACAATAAATATGGCGCGCTCTTTTATCTTTGCTAAAACAGTGATACTTACTGTTTTTTTATCGATTTGCAACGATGATGGTTATGCGCCTTTTAGGGAAGAATTTTGCTGCTATAGATCTGTTTGTATTGAAGCCCGATGGGTACTTAAGACTTAAATCGGGTTTCACTTAATTCGAATTGGGGTCTTACCGCTTCTGGGTATTCTACATTATATAGATATAATCCTTGAGGGGGAGCAGTAATCCCGCCTTTTGTTCTGTCTAAGCTTTCCAGTACCATTTTAACGTACTCTGGTTTTTTGCGTTGCAGACCAACTTCAAGGAGAGTACCGACAATATTGCGCACCATATTATGTAAGAAAGCATTGGCTTTGAGCTCAATTTCAATCATTGAACCTTCTTTTTTGAAGCGAATATGATGAACATTGCGCGTGGTTGTATGTGCTTGACAATCGCTAGAGCGAAAAGCCGAAAAATCATGTTCACCCAAAAGGTACTGGCTTGCGACTTCCATTGCATCGAGATCAAGCGGATGGTAGCACCAATAGCTATAAAAACGATTCAGGGGGCTTTTATAGGGATGATTGAATATTTTGTAACGATATGTGCGGCTCAAGGCGCTAAAGCGCGCATGAAACTGATCATCAACAGGGGTAATCTCTTTTACGGCACAATCATCAGGAAGGTTGGAGTTAATGCCGAGCATCCAAGAGCGTTTTGAACGAATCGCACTTGATTCAAAATGAACGATTTGATTTAACCCATGGACGCCTGCATCTGTTCTGCCTGCGCAGATTATTTTAATCTCTTCATGTGCGATAAAACTCACTGCACGCTCTAGTTCTGCCTCAATAGAGCGTACGGGAGGATTCGTCTGTTTCTGCCAACCCTTAAATTTACGCCCATCATATTCTACTAAGAGTGCATATTTTTGAAGCGGTTTATCGGTGGTTTGTGGCACTACTGCGTCACTATCGTTCTGAGGGGATTCAAAAGTCATCATGATAAGGGTCTGTTAAATTTGTTTGCCGGGAATGAGATCCGGACGAGTGAAAGTGATCTGTGGATTACTCTTTTGTACGTTTGGAGTCGATAATTTTTAAGGAATTTTCCATCGCAATTCTAAACTCAGGGCCTTTTTTTAGCGCAAGTGTCACAAGAAGAATATCGACAATGGCAAGATCTGCAAGACGAGAGATCATGGGCATATATTCAGAAGTATCTTCTTTTGTACCAGATTCTAAGATCGCGGTGGCATGAAAACTCAGTGGAGAATTTTTGGGTGCAAAGGCAATGACAGAAGCACCATTGGCGCGTGCAAGATCAGCAGAATCTATGACATCTTGGCTTTTTCCTGTGTGTGATACCGCAATTAATACATCTTTAGGCGTTAATAAACTCGCTGCCAAGCTGTGTACGTGGTGATCTGTATAAGCAGAGACAGGAATTCCGACGCGAAGAAGTTTTTGCTGAATATCATTTGCAACAACCCCAGAGACGCCATGTCCAATGCACATGACTTGATTTGCGTGTTCTAAAAGACCAATGGCTTGATCAAGATCTTCTTCTTTTAAGTATTGCTTCATATGGAGCAAAGCAGCGCTTGATTGATCGATTAACTTCGTGATGATGCTTGAGGTTGAATCATGCGGAGAGATGCTTCCATGTACAAAAGGAACACCAGAGCGCAGGCTCTTTGAGAGAAGTTGTTTGAAGGTATGAAAACCTTCATAGTTAAGCGCATGACAAAAACGCATAATCGTTGGCTCAGAGACGCCGGCTTTTTCTGCCAGAGCGCTAATAGAGAGGTCTACTGCTTCATTGGGATGAGCTAAGACCCAATCTGCGACTTTAGCCTCTGATTTTCTAAGACTGTGATAGTTGTTTTGTATATGAGATAACATAAGCTCCTCTCATGTTAAAGGTATCGGGGAAGGATCTGAAGCAATCCAACCAATGTTGCATAAGGATGTGTGATGAGATAAGTGGGGGTTGACTCTAATATCTCTCTTACTGCGGTTTTATTGAGGAAGCACTCTCTAAATTTAGAGGCTTGTAAAAACTCACTAAAGCGAGGGGAGAATCCACCACCAATGTAGATTCCACCTGTTGCACCTGTTGCGAGCATGATATTACTCGCAACATTACCGAGCATCATGCAGTAACGATCAAGAATACGTATGGCGAAAGGATCTTTCGTTTCTAATGCTGCTGTTAGTAAGCCTTTAGGACTTTTCTCAAAATGAATATCTACTTGATCAATCGTAGCAATAATTTCAATGAGCCTTTGAATGCCATGCTTACAAGCAAGTAGATCTTCGACAATAATCGGGCGACCTAGCATTTCAATCGCTAAGCGGACAATCTCCGTCTCTTCTTTATCTTGTGGAGAGTAGAGCGCATGCCCCCCTTCAGAAGGAATACTGATAGGTCCTTCCGGCGTCTCTAAACTCATTGCAGTACCAAATCCGGTGCCTGTACCAATCACGACTTTCGCTTGGAATGGGGGTGTGACAACACGATTTTCTTGATGTTGCCCGATCTCAATGGTCTCAGCTTGTGAAAGATGATCAAGAGAGAGAGAAAGCGCTTCAAAGTCATTTACGAAGGTGACTTTTGTATTGAGCGCTTGCGCTACTGCCTGTTGACTAAAATCCCAATGATTATTGGTTAAGATCAAACGATCGCCAATAATCGGTGCGGCAACAGCAATAAATAGATGATCGGGCTCTGACTCATTAATATCCGCTAAATAGGCAGAAACAACCTCTTTAGGCGACTCAAAGTTAGCGGAAGGATAGGTTTTAACATGACGAATCGCTTGGTATTCATCAATAAATGCGAGGCGTGAAAAAGTCGCCCCCATATCCGCAACAATGATTAAAGGCGTTTTACTCTTCATGATGCTTTACCCACTCACCGAGGTAGTTAAGTGCGTCATTAAGGCCAATCTCGGGTTTTGTTGAAGAGAATAGTTGAACTGTAATGGGAATCGAGAACTCTTCTGCCAAGGCTTTTCTGACTTTATGGAGAGAGCTACTTGCTTCATTTTTGCTGAGCTTATCTGCTTTTGTAAGCAGAATATGCGTCGGGAGTTCTTGGGATTCACACCAATGCAGCATCTGTTTATCTAGATCTGTTAAAGGATGGCGTGAGTCCATGAGCATAATGAGCGCATCAAGCTGTTCTCGTGATTCAAAGTATCCTTGAAGAATCTTTTGCCAATGTTCGCGCATAGGCAGTGGAACTTTAGCATATCCATAACCCGGAAGATCGACAAGATGAAGACCATCTTTGATTTCAAAGTAGTTGATAAGCTGAGTTCTTCCCGGTGTTTTACTGGTTTTTGCTAACTTTTTTTGGCCCGTAATGAGATTGAGTGCACTCGATTTTCCGGCGTTTGATCTTCCTGCGAAAGCAATTTCAGCTCGGCTCTCTTCTGGGAGTTGGCTTAAGCTATTCGCACTTATTTTAAAAGTGGTTTTTCGCAGTAAATTGCGGATATCTTGCATCGGTCAACCTCTCATTATTCAATAATTATGTAACGGAGTATTTTACCTTTTATTCAGCTAAATTGCACCTGAGCAAGGAAAAGAAAGTTGACTAGAAATCTTTGGGAATTATTGATTTTATTGGCTTAGAAAGAAAAGCTCGTGAGTTCCCATTGCGGTTGGTCGATGCGAACAACGGAGAGTTCCCCCTCCCAAACGCATCCCGAATCAATACAGAGGGTATTATTTTCACTATGAATCCCGAGGCTTGCCCAGTGACCATAGATGATCTTTGTAGCGTGATGTTGGGAACGATCAAACTTAAACCAAGGGCGCATGATCTTATCATCGTAATCATCTCGCTTATTATCAAAATCCATAGAGAGATCGAGATGAAGAAAACGCATGCGACAAAAATAGTTGATGATAGCACGTGTTTTATCAATGCCTTCAAGGGAGTCAGACCATGCGCTAGGCGTATTGCCAAACATCTCTTTCATCAAGCGTTGGTACTTCTCTTTACTTTCTGTCGTGAGCTTTTTATGAATTCTCTCACTGAGCTTTAGTGCTTGAGGAATCGTCCAAAAGGGCGGAATACCGGCATGGGCAATTGCAATATCCTCTTTTTCTAAATATCGCATTAATGGCTGTTTTTTTAGATAGTTGCGGATCTTTTTGGCATGCGGGCTCTGGAGCAGTTCATCATAAGTATCGCCTCGTCTAAGTTTAGTTTCTCCTGCGGCATAAACCAGATAAGAGAGATCATGATTACCTAGAACGGGGAAGATCGAGGACTCATGCGCCATAAGATACTCCATGACTGCAAGCGATTTCGGCCCTCGATTGATGAGATCTCCGACGAGATAGAGTTGGTCGTGTTGATGATTAAAGGCTATTTTTTCAAGCAGCGCGATAAATTCATCATAACAGCCATGAATATCACTCATTACATAAGTCGCCATAGGGGATCTCTCAAATTAATATCTGTTGGGTCATTAATGCCGGTGAAATTAAGGTTCTTCCGGCATTTGAGTTGTCTGTATATATTCCATGATGGAGACTAAGCTTTTGATCTCGGCTTTTGCTGCCCACGCATAGTTTGGTACTTGTTCTGGGTCGATCTCTTCAAATTTTGTGGCTAAGAGCTCATCAAGAATATGGGCTTCATCTTCACTCTCAAGGAGTGCTCTAACGACATAGAAATAAGGAACTGCACGTTCTGGCTCATTGGTATAGATAAAGAAGTTAATGAGATCAAGCGCTGCCGGAAGAGAGTAGTAATGCGGCATAAAGCGATTTTTTGTAATGCTATAGTTAATATTCCCTAGTGCACTATTGTAGTAGTGTAACGCTTCATCAAGATTCATCATTTGCAGATAAGTCCAGCCGAGCATCGATTGGGTACGCCCAAGATTATAGTAATCTGGTGGTGAAACTGCTTCGTGTGCTTCAAGCTTAAAGAGCAGGACTTCTTCCGCTTTTTCGAGCTGGTTAAATTTGAGATAGAAAGCCGCATAGTTTTCTAAAGCAAGTACCACACGGATATCTTCAGCAGAGAGATGCTGTAGGTCAAGGGCAAGGGCAGCTTTATAGTGGGCATCAGCACGGTCAAAGTCTTCTACAGTTTCATAATAGATGGCAAGATTACGTAATACTTCACTATATTTGGGGGTATAAGGATGAGCCTCATGAATTTTCTTTGCACGTGTTAATAATTCGTAAATCACGATTCTTTCAGACGCCATATCGAAGGTCAAAACAAGCTTAACGAGAATATCTGCAATCTCTAAATCAAAATCTTGGTATGACTCATAAATATCAAGCGCATTCGTATATTGGAAACGTGCTAAGTAGGGGTTTTCTTCTAGATCGGCAAGTTTTACTAAAGCTTTTGCATAGAAGGGAGAATTTTTATCATTTGCCCCTCGTTTAATTGCCTGAACATAATATTGGCGGGCTTTAATAGGGTCATTTGTGAGTAGGTAGTAATCCCCTGTGGTCAGGAGCTGTTCAATCTGTTTTGAAATTGGTAATTCATCGAAATTTAAGAAGGTTGATTCCTCTTCAATAATTTCAATAGGCCCTTGCGCATAGGGATAAGCCTGAGAATCGCTATCGATAGCATCATCTTGGTAAGGTTCAATGTCGCTGTCGGAATAGAGCTGATAATGCTGATCAAAATACTCTTCAGCAGCATCATCTTCGAGTAATGATGATTCTGAGATACTTAATGACGCATTGATTTTCCCTGCCATTTTCATCATAGAAAGATCTTCACTATGGGTTTGATCTTTATACGGGCGTACAATCGGTTCTTCTACAATTTCAGTTTTACGGTGCGGGAAGAGGGTAAAGAGCAGATAATTATTAATAAAATCTCCCGCCTCTTTTTCTATTTTTTGTGCAATTTCTGGGCTTAATCCCGCAATCTCTCTATGAGGATCTTGACCTAAGGGTTCATTGGGGATGGTAAGAGCGCCTTCTAAGCTTGAAACGATATTTGCCGCTTCTTGAGTGAGAAGAATACTCTGAGATGCTTGAGTGGCAGAAAGCGTATCGTTAAAGGAGTGAATGCTTTGTCCCATTTCTGTCTGTGAATTGAGTGGGCGATGAGTCTCAAGTGTATTGCTGATACTAGGATCGAGTGAGATATCGTTGTCGATTGCTAATGTTGCTTTTTTTACGGTCTCTTCATCCAATTGTTGATTGGTTTCTGAGACAAGTTCGATGATCGCTTCGGTTTCGATCTCGATCTCTTGTGATCCTTCAGATTGAGCTGTGAGGGTAATATCCGTTGCAATGATTTCTTGCGCGGGATTGATGTCTTCCGTATCTATTGTTGAATCAATGACGGTATCTGCGATTTTGAGCGCATCATCACCTTTGTCATTAGATTGAGATTCATGCTGGCCAATGAGCAATGTAATATCATCATGCAGAGTCTCTGTAATCACTTCTGCAATTTCGGCGTTGGTCTTTTCAGAGATCTGTGTTGAAGCATCGGTTAATGGGACAGATGCTGACTCATCTTCTTGAAGATAAAGGAGATGTTTTATCGAGCCGAGGATCAGTGGAAGACCTTGAAAGGCTTCTTGTTGTTTTAATCGGGCTGCTTCTTCAGAGGATCGTTGAATTTTTTTGTAAGAATCAAATACGCCGGAGAGTATAGGCGAATTTTTGTCTGCTTCCTCATTCGTTTGAATGGCTCTCGCGATAGAGGTCACAATTAATGCGATAAGTACAAAGAGTACCACTAAGAGATAGTAGCGAAGAAGAAACGCAGGGCGTAAAAATCTTTGTGACAGATATCTATTCATTGAAGTCTCAAGTTGAGTTTGAAAACCTAGAGGTACCCCAAAAGGATGTTTTGATTGGGTCAGTATACTATAGATTGTCAGTGCAATAAAACAGCAGAATATCCCTAGCAATGACTTAATGTTAAATTCAATAAGAATAGGTTAAAAATTCATTTATTAATAGATATATCAGGGGATCAGGAATTAGGACAATAGTTTCGGTTTTTCAATGAGTGTTGCGAGAATTTCTGCGATGGGCTGTGGCTTTGGTAAAGCGAGCGCCGTTTCAAGATTGACTAATTGATAACGCATTTTGTTGTGAGGATCTTGAGTCTCTATGAGTGTGTCGATTGCATGGTGAGAAAGATCAATCCTAAAGATAGAGGCATCGAGCGTGTAATGTGTAAATTGATGACGAATAGCGCCGAGCGCTTGGCGCTCTGAGAAAGCCGCTAAAGATTTGTCTTTTAATAAGGGGCTCGAGATGCTTTTACTATTGCGACCTTTTAATAGCAACTCCGGCAATGAATAGAGATTTCCCCAGATGCCTTTTTCGGGGCGTTTTTCTAAAAGAATATCGCCAGTTTCTGTGGTAAAGATCATCAGTGCGACTGATTCAGTCGGGTTTGTTTTTTTCGGTGCTTTGGCGGGGATTTCTGCCACTTTCTCTGCTTGAAAAGCGGTGCAATGAGACTGGAAGAAGCAACGCTCGCATTCTGGCTTGAGCTTACAGAGTGTTGCACCAAAATCCATAATCGCTTGGGTATAATCAGCAGGATTTTGATGGCATAAAAAGAGATCGCTAAAGGGTTTTAAGCGCTTGTCGAGCTCTTTTCGGGGCGCTGTCATGCCGGTGATTCTGGATAATACGCGTCTTACATTACCATCTAAAATTGCAAATGGAAGGTTAAATCCTTGTGCAAGAATCGCATTTGCTGTGGTGTCGCCAATCCCTTTTAAACTCCGGATGGATTCAAAGTCAGGAGGAATTACGCCATTAAATTCCGCGACTAATTGTTTGGCTGCTGTGTGAAGATTGCGCGCGCGGGAATAGTAACCGAGACCTTGCCAAAGTCTTAATACCGACTCTTCTGATGCTTCTGCGAGCGCTTCTGGCGTTCCGAGTTCTTGCATAAAGCGTTCAAAGTAGGGCAGTACAGTCACAACTTGTGTCTGTTGCAGCATAATCTCTGAAATCCAGATGCGGTAGAGATTAATCTTTTCACTAAACTGGGCTTGAGGTTTCCAAGGTAAGTCATGACGACCTTCGCGCTCAAACCACTCCAAAAGATGCGCTTGAAAGAAGCGTACTTGGGGTTCTGAAACAGGCTTTAGAAGAGTTTCATCTTGTGGTATTACGGTGTTTGAATCAATTTTCGGGGTCATGATTTTACTTTGTACAGATAAAAGGAGAGTAAGGAGCATAGCATTTTTATGATGCGGATGCTTCTTCTGCGATAGGGATTTCTAGAGAGCATTAACATCAGAAATAGGCTTAAAAGAGGGCTTTTTATCACGCTTAATCTTATGACTGAATAAGTAGATTAATTCAATGGGTTATGGTGGTTCGTGGAGGTTGGGACTTTGGGTGATGAACGATAATAAAAAAAGCCCTCGATTGAGGGCTTTGATTCAAGTTTATGTGACCAGATTTTGAAGTGCTATTTCATTGTTGATCGATATCTTGCAATCAAATCTTTAAAGGTCGGCATTCACTTCTTGCTCATTTTCTGATTTTGGGTGCGGCAAAATGAGGTTGAGGATAATCGCAAGAACAGAGGCAAGGCCAACGCCTGCAAATGGGAAGCTCCCGATTTCGATAGTATAACCGCCCACGCCGGTGATTAATGTGGCGCTGATGATCACAAGGTTACGGGGGATCATGATGTCTACTTTGGCATCAATCAATGCTTTAAGCCCAAGGCTTGCGATAGTACCAAAGAGAAGGATCATAATACCGCCCATTACAGGGAGGGGAATTGAGCCTAAGAATGCGTTGAATTTTCCGAAGAAAGCCATGAAGATCGCAAAGATCGCGGCATATGTCATGATTTTAGGATTATCATTTTTAGTGAGCATTACTGCGCCGGTTACTTCGCCGTAAGTGGTAACAGGGGGTCCACCGATTAAGCCGGCAACACAAACCCCGAGTCCGTCTCCTGCTAAGGTTTTATGAAGCCCTGGCGTTGTTGCGTAATCTTTGCCTGTGACTTTACCAATCGCCATGATGCCACCAATATGTTCAATTGCCGGAGCAATGGCCACCGGAAGCATGAAGAGCGCCGCCATCCAGTTAACTTCTGGTTTTACAAATTCAGGAACTTGGAACCAAGGGGCATCCATCACTTCTGAGAAGTTGACTAAGCCCAAGCTTGCAGCGAGTGCGTAACCGATGGTAATTCCCATAAGAATAGGAATGAGTCTTAGGAATCTTTTACCAAAGATCGTGACGAGTACGGTAACGGCAAATGTTGTGGCAGAGATGATGATAGAGAGCGTGTAATCATTTACTTGTTCGCCTCCGGCTTTACCCATTGCCATCTGCGTTGCAACACCAGCAACTGAGAGCCCAATCACGATAATCACAGGGCCGATCACAACCGGGGGAATCAGTTTATGAACGCTATCAAGCCCTTTAAGTTTAATGGCAAACGCGAAGACAAAATACATAAACCCAGCGGCAAAGAGCCCAAAGAAGGTTGCGCCATATCCCCATGTAGAGATCGAGAAGATAATAGGGGCGATAAAAGCAAATGAAGAACCTAAAAAAATCGGCACCTTCCATCCAGTAATGAACTGAAATAGAATTGTGCCGATACCTGCGCCTAAAAGGGCCATTGAGGGGTTAAGTCCCGTAAGTAAGGGGACTAATACCATCGCTCCGAATGCTACAAATAAAATTTGCAGCCCGGCGACAGCATTATGAAGAACTTTCATGATGCGCTCCTGTTGGATTTGGGGGATGTTTGAGTACGGCAAGGATTATAGCAGTTTATTTAAAAATTGGAGGGGAAGTTGTCGGGATTTTTATAGGGGAATGTTGAATGCAGAAATTTCTAAAAAGCGCTTTTTAAAAGCGATGTATCATTTAAAGTTGTCAAAGCTATCTCTTTTTGAGATATTACTACTCTTGCCGGATCAATGCGCATGAATTTTAGGGTTACTTTCTACAAAGATTCAGATAGATTAAGTGACTTACAAATAGCATAATGCTGAACGCTGTCAGCCTGCTTACGATTGCAAAACGGATAAGATTCGAGGGTGTTATGCCGGGATCTTTGGCATCGATAGGTGAAAATGCATTTAAGAGTAATATTGAAGAACATATTAGATAAAATATTTGAATAGCAATATTTGAGCGTAATTTGCAGAATATTGAGAATCATTAAAAAAAGAGGATGATTGAGTTTATGAAAACATATCGATTGGTGATGTCGTGTCCTGATGGGGTAGGAATTGTTTCAGCGGTGAGTGGATTTTTAGCTGAAAATGGCGGCTGGATTATGGAAGCAAATCACCACTCAGATCTGGAAACAGGTCTCTTCTTTATGCGACATGTGATTAAATCTGAGAGCTTGCCGTTTGGGCTTGAAGAGTTCTGTAATCGCTTTAGACCTATTGCCGAGAAATATCAGCTCAATTGGCGCATTGTTGATACATCTAAAAAACATAAAGTGATGTTAATGGCGAGCAAGGAAGCGCACTGTTTAGTGGATATCCTCTCGCGCTGGCACGCCGATGAGCTCGATTGTGAAATCGTTGGGGTTATCTCAAATCATGACGATCTTCGCAGCATGGTAGAGTGGTACGGCATTCCGTATCATCATGTGCCCGTAAATCCGGAAGATAAGGCGCCGAGCTTTGCCAAGGTCAATGCGCTGATTGAAGAATCCGAGGCTGATACGATTGTCTTGGCACGTTATATGCAGATTATTCCGCCGAATCTCTGTCAAAAGTATAAGCATCGCATTATCAATATTCATCATAGCTTCTTGCCTTCATTTATTGGGGCAAAACCATATCATCAGGCCGCAAAACGCGGCGTGAAGTTGATTGGTGCAACGTGCCATTACGTCACAGAAGATTTAGATGCAGGTCCTATTATTGAACAAGATGTAATTCGTATCTCGCATGCAAATACCGTGAAGGATCTTGTGCGTTTAGGCAAAGATATCGAAAAGATCGTGCTCTCAAGAGGATTACGTTATCACCTTGAAGATCGCGTGATCGTGCAAGGGAATAAGACCGTTATTTTCTAAGATGACTGATTGAGACTGCTTAAATGCGGTTTTAGCGAAGTTTTCGCATCGATCCAATGAAAAACCTGCCCTCATAATGAGGACAGGTTTTTTTATATCAGGAAGATACAGACCCACAGGCAAGTATCGATTCATCTAATGATTTTAATTTCTAGGTTTTGGCACAGGAATCGCCGCCGGTGTTTTACCGTAAGTCCAGTCAGGATTACAAGAGTTGTAGCCCCAGTTATTGACGATACCTTTACTATTAGTCACCAATGTTTGTTGGCATGTACCGTAAGTATATTCACCAGACCAAACATTCGGGCGCGTTTGCCATGAATTTTTCCAAGTGTAAACTTTGCCGCCGGAGTTAAGTGGCACTGCGCTTAAAGGAGAACCCCATTTAATAAGCGCCTGATCGACATTTTTACCGACCCAATCTTCCATCACATCTGCAAGGATACGATCACGCATTGGCATGTAGCCAGGAGAGAATACTTCGTTTCTTGGAACCTCAATCGCAGGGCCCTTCATATTGATAGAAGCACATTCATCACTTAAGTGATAATCCAGCAGTTTTGCCGTTTTAGTGGCAGGTGAGAAGTTTATATGAATGGTGCAGCTATTATCGTAAGGCGTCCATTTTAAGAGATAGTCACTACTATTTTTGACAACAACGGTCGGTTCTCCCCAAATTTTACTGTAATCACTGACCGTAAAATTATTCCCCATGGCGTGACGCATAAAGGTATTAATTTTATAGCTTCCCACTTGCGCAACTTCTATTTTAGCAACTTGCTTTGCGATTGCTTCTGGGGAAGTATCTTTTTTTCCGGGGGAGAGAATTGAGCTGAGGGCATCTTCAACGGTGGCACAACCAGAAAGGAGTGACACTGAAATAATGCCGGTAATGAGGAGTTTTTTATTCAACATACGAGACCTAGTTGGAAATAGATGCGGTATTTTTCAGGGAATACCGATGAAATAAATCGAACAATCATTGTTAGACTTTAGAAAACCTTCATATTTACTAAATTTCAAAATATTCAGTAATGCATGTTTAGTGATGAATATAGGGTTATTTTTAGTAAAGCGTAAAAGTATTTAAGAAAGTTAAAGTATTGCGTGATTATATCGATAATTCAACATCGATTTTTTATATTCGGTCTCATATTAATTCTTAGAGGAAAATAGAATAAGTTATCGCGATTTTTCTAATAATAGTGACACTAGTTTTGGATATTTTTCACGGGAAATTCACATTCATCAAACTCAATCATCGCATTAAAGAGGCGAATAGCACTATATTCATGAAGCATATCTTGATGGATATCAGCTTCAATAATTAAGCCGTGATGCAGTAATGCTGCACGCTTTGTCCCTTTTAGCAGGGGCGATTTAGGGGTGTACCAAATACCTTCTTTGAGGAGCGCAACATTCGCGATGGAAGTATCTGTGATAAGTCCATTTTGAGTAATGAGAATATCGTCGCACTTCTTCTTTTGTTGAAAGAGCGTGTTAATGACCGGGCGCTTCTCATATTTATAGGCATAATCCACCGCTGCTTCGATCAGCTTAAGACTGGTGACTTCTCGCTTTTCGTAAGGGATAAATTCTACAGATTCAATCGTGTCAAAGTAGATAACGCGAACGCGATAGAGCCCTTTTGGCGGAATTGAGCCTGCTTTCATCAGCGCTAAAGGCAGAGAGAGCGGTTCAGGATTTTCGATAAATGCCGCTCTTGTTTCATCCATTCGCGTTTGATGATAGGCAAGGGAGGAGAAGAATCCTCCTTCAAGCTTGATTGTCTCAACAAATGGGGAGGTAGATTTTTTCAATAAGTTCGTCATATTCACTCTCTGCATTGCTCATTGCGGTAATGCCACCACCACTTTTAAAGGTGTAGCGAAATAAAATGTCTTCATCACGCAAGGCGGTGAAAGCCATGGGGGTGAAGGGGATGGAAGTTGTATCAGTATTTGTGTCGGCGATTATATCTGCCTCGGCATTTGAATGACTGTTTGAATGAGACTCTTCTGAAGATACTTCTAAGGACTCCTCAGATGAATGACTTTTTTCAAGATAACGAATTAATACGGCGCTATCAAGATTCTCTCCATCAAAAATGCCGGCAACGCCAGAATAAAAGCCTCTGTCGTAGGTTTCTATATCGCTTAGTATATCTATTGCTGTTTCTCTGGGGGAGCCTGTAATAGAGCCTGCAGGTAATAGTGTATAGAGCAGGTTGCCCAGTGATTCATGGAAGTTTTCCGGCAATGAGCCTTCTATCACTGAACTTGTTTGTAATATTGCGCCATCCCCTCGCTCAACACGATCAACATAGCGAAAGCGAGAGATATGGGCATCATCAGCCACAAGAGAGATATCGCGTAGCGCCTCTTTAGCTACGGTTTCATGCTCATCAATCTCTTTGGGATTATCTAGAAGCACTTTTTCGGCATTCTCTATGCCGGCATTAATCGTCCCTTTCATCGGGTAAGTTGCAATCACGCCTGCTTTGATTGTGACAAATGTCTCGGGTGAAAATGCACAGAAGTGATCTTGTAGAAAGAGACGATATTTAGCTTGTGTGCGTGCAAAAATCTCCGGCAATGTAAGATTGCAGGCGATTCTTGTGGGGAAAGTGAGATTTGCGAGTTGAATATTGCCAGACTCTAGATGCGCCATTAATTGATTAAAGGCGACTTTATAGTCTTTAAAACCGATAGGAAAGCGTTGCCACGCCAGCGGAATCATCATCGATTCCTCGGCATTAAATTGATACGCCGTTTTAAATGCCGCAAGATTGGAGTGCGACTGATTGAAATCAAAGGCAATCTCAAGTGGGTTGATCTCACTCAGGGGTATTACAATATTTTTAGCAGTATCAAAACTGGTAATAAAGAGAAAAGGCGTTCTGTTTGCGCCCAGTGTATTCATTATTTCAATGGCGTTTTGTTTATCTAAGAAGTTCATCAATCATGCCTTGTGAGTGTGGCGGGAAAGGATTACTAATACGGCTTTATTGCCGGCATTATGCAGCCGTGTTATCAGTTTTTTGGGGTGTTTCTGTTTTTTTTGATCTCAAAATAACTAATTGCAAGAAGCGAGCTCACCATAATAATTGCCCCGATCCAGAATTGGTTTGTGACGGCCCAGCCAAAGACTATCCAGCCCAAGAATGTATTGAGCGGGAGTTTGAGATAATCAAAGGGCTGAATAAAGATCACATCCGCATGCGCATAGGCTTTAGCGACAGCATATTGTGCAATCGCGGTTAATAAACCTAATAGTAGAAGGCCGAAAAGAAGATCCATGTCCGGAATAAAGAATTGATCAGGCGTATGGCTAAAGTTATCCGTAAGCGCTACAACAAGATTGATCGGCACCATTAAAATATAGAGATAGCTCACCATGGTTAAAGGGTGGTCTTTATCAGAAAGATGCTTCATCAACAGCGCATGCATCGCCCAGAAAAAGGCAGCAAGAATAGGGAATATAGCTGCAGCATTAAAGTTTTGGCTATTGGGTGCAAGAATAATGATCGCGCCCATAAATCCAAGAATGGTTGCAATGACTCGCGCAGGCGTAAAACGCTCTTTAAGGAAGAGAAAGGCGCCGAGGCTTGCAAAGAGTGGTGAGGTCATTAAAAGGGCAACGCCTTCTCCGATAGGAAACTGAATAGAGAGTGCTTTTACCCAAAATTGTATGCCAATAACCGCCATCAAAATCCGCCAAAAATGGGTCATGAAATGGCGTGTATAGAGGATTTTTTTGATCCCTAACTTCATGAAGAAAGGGGACATGAAAAGGAGGGCAAAGAAGTATTGATAAAAAGCAATCCAACCAGAACTAATCTCAAATTTTTCACTAATGAGCGGCGTTAAAACGTTAGCGCCCGCAAAAGTCATGCCGGCAATAATCATCCAGAGCGCACCATGAAGTGAATAGTGGTTGCTCTCGGTGTAACGCTTGAGGAGGTATTGAATTTTATTCATAGGGAATAGATCGCATGATCGCAAAGGGTCTTAAAAAAAGTTTAATCGACTGAAAGTAAAAGATCTTCCCGAGAGAAGATCTTAAGTACTATAAATCGGGAGAGATTATTGGAGGTCTTTATATCCAAGCGCATTGAGTGCTTTCTCATCATCAGACCAGCCCTCACGCACTTTTACGAATGCACGAAGGAATACCTTAGACTCAAAGATTCTCTCAAGATCAATACGGGCTTGGGTGCTCACTTCTTTTAAGGTGATCCCGCCTTTACCGATAACAATCCCTTTTTGGCTCTCTCTTTCAACAGAGATTGCCGCTAAGATGCGATAGAGTTTACCTTCGATTTTAAACTCTTCGATCTCTACAGCGATTGTGTAAGGAAGCTCTTGGTTTAAGCGTCTTGTAAGTTTTTCTCTTAAGACTTCTGCCGCTAAGAATTTACTTGAAACGGTTGTGATCTCATCTTCACTATAAGGGAAAGGTTGCTCAGTAAGATATTTACTGATCACTTCCACTAATAGGTCACCCGATTTCTCTTGTTTTGCGGAAAGAGGCACGATATCTGCGAACTCAAAACGCTCACTCATTTCTGTTAAGAATGGGAAGAGAAGTGATTTATCGGCAATTTTGTCAATCTTGTTAACCACCAAGATCACAGGCGTCTCAATGCCTTTAAGCTTACTTAAAACTTTCTCATCATCTTGATTAAATTGTAGTGCTTCAACAATAAAGATAATCACATCACCAGAAGTAATTGAGCTCATAGCAGTTCTATTGAGCTGTTTATTGAGCGCAGATTGCATATTTGTGTGAATCCCCGGGGTATCGAGGAAGATGATTTGCGTCTCTTTATCCGTATAAATACCGGTAATAGCATGACGTGTTGTTTGTGGCTTATTGGAGGTGATACTAATTTTTTGCCCTAGCACTCGGTTCATAAGGGTTGATTTACCGACGTTAGGGCGGCCGATAATGGATGCGAATCCAGCTTTAGTCATCTTATATTTTCTCCAACATTAATTCAGCTGCACGCTGTTCTGCGCGTTTTTTGGTAGTACCTTCTGCAATGGTATGGTGTTTTTCAAAAGTGCAGAGGACTTTAAATACTTTTTCGTGATCTCGGCCGGTGATATCAATCACTTCATAGCTGGGGATTTCACGGTTAAGGGCTTGTAGTTTCTCTTGTAGGCGGCTTTTAGGGCTTTTGAATATTTCCCCAAGATCTTTCTTCGCTTTGACGATAATCGATTGGAAGAGTGGCTCATAGAGAGAGAGAATAACGAGTCTTGTCGTCTCAAAGTCAGAGTCTAAGAAGAGCGCGCCAAAGAGTGCTTCTAAGCAGTCTGATAAGGTGCTCGGCCTGAATTCACCCTCATTGTTTTTTTCGCCAATGCTTAAAATGAGGAATTTGTTGAGTTCAAGCTTTAAGGCAATCTCAGCAAGGGTATCTTCTTTCACAAGATGTGCACGAAGCTGGCTGAGTTCTCCCTCATTGGCATCAGGCAGCTGGTGATAGAGCGATTCTGCGATAATGAAGTTCAAACAGCCATCGCCTAAATACTCAAGGCGTTCGTTGTTATCTTGTGAATAGGACCTATGGACAAATGCTTGTTTAAGCAATTTTTTGTCCATAAAGGTGTAATTTAGTTTCTGCTCGAGTCGTTGCATATTATTCAATTGTGGTAAAGATGTGGTCACAATCTTCAAAAGAAGTGACACAGTTATAGTTCATCCAGATAAAGCGAGCTTTACCTAGGATCTTTTGATCATCCACAAGTTCCCAGAAACGACCATCATAACTATTGTCACGATTATCGCCCATCATAAGGAACTTCCCTTCAGGAATGGTCAGAGGGAAACGGTGATAGAGGCCAACGCCACGGTCCGCCGAAGTAATCATTTTAGAGGTTTGAATCATGTGTTCTTTATATTCGTCAGATCCAGCGGGGCCAGTAGGGAATCTCTCAATCACAAAGAGATCGTCCTCTTCTGGCGCTTTTGCTTGGCTGACATACTCGTATTCTAACGCTTCGCCGTTAATCGTAAATTGTTTGTTTTTATAATCAATCACATCGCCGGGAATCGCTACAACACGTTTAATATAGTTAATTTTTTCATCTTTTGGGAACTTGAAGATGGCAACATCACCCCGCTCAATTCCTTCACCTGGTGCTGAGAATAGGCGCTTATTGGTGATTGGCATTCTCACGCCATGCGACCATTTGTCGGCAATAATCATATCGCCGGCATAAAGTGTTGGTTGCATAGACCCTGATGGGATTACGTAAGGTTCTACGACAAAAGAGCGTAGGACACCTACAAAGAGAACAACGGGGAAAAGAAACTTTGCCCAATCTACAAACCAGGGCTCTTTTTTGCCTTCTCGACGCTTATCTTTATAGAAAAGGGCATCAACAAGCCAAATGATTCCCGTGACCGGAATCGCTAAAATAATAATGATCGCGAGGTAATGGGTAAGGTTTGCAAATATGGACATGGTTTTTACTCTTCATTAATTTTGAGAACAGCAAGGAACGCTTCTTGTGGGATTTCAACACTACCCACTTGCTTCATGCGTTTTTTACCCTCTTTTTGTTTCTCTAGTAATTTACGCTTACGGCTGACATCACCACCATAACATTTGGCAGTAACATCTTTACGAAGCGCTCGAACGTTGGTACGGGCAATAATATTCGCCCCAATGGCGGCTTGAATCGCAATCTCAAATTGCTGTCTTGGAATGAGTTCTCGCATCTTATCCACCAGTTTACGGCCTTGATAAGGCGCATTATCTTTATGGGTAATGAGCGAGAGCGCATCGACACGTTCGCCGTTGATTAAGATATCGACTTTTACAAGATCAGCTGCTTGGAAGCGCACAAACTTATAGTCAAATGAGGCATAACCGCGTGAGACAGATTTTAGACGGTCAAAGAAGTCTAATACTACTTCACTCATAGGGATCTCATAGCGAAGTTGTACTTGGTTTCCGGCATAGACCATATCCATCTGCACACCGCGTTTTTCGATACAGAGCTTCATGATGCTACCGATGAACTCTTGTGGCGTTAAGATATTCGCTTCAATAATTGGCTCACGAATTTCGCCAATTTGCGTTACTTTAGGTAAGCCATCGGGGTTATCGACATAAATCACTTCGCCATCGCTCTTTTCAACTTCATAGATTACGGTCGGCGCTGTGGTGATGAGGTCTAGGTCGTATTCACGCTCTAAACGCTCTTGGATAATCTCCATGTGTAGCATGCCAAGGAAGCCACAGCGGAAACCAAAGCCAAGGGCTTGAGATGTTTCTGGTTCAAAGTGAAGAGAGGCATCATTTAAGCGAAGTTTTTTGAGTGCTTCACGAAGATCTTCATACTCTTCAGAATCCACAGGGAAAAGACCCGCAAATACGCGAGGCTGTACTGTTTGGAATCCTGGAACAGCTTCAGTTGCAGAGTTTCGCTCTGAGGTAATGGTATCCCCAACAGGTGCGCCATCAATGTCTTTAATGCCGGCAATGATAAAGCCTACTTCTCCTGCGGAGAGTTTGGCTTTGTCTAAACGATTTGGTGTAAATACCCCAACGTGTGACGCTTCATGAACATCTTTGGTGCTCATGATTTTGATCTTGTCGCCTTTATGAAGGACACCATCAAAGATACGTACTAAAGAGACAACGCCGACATATTTGTCATACCAAGAGTCAATGATAAGCGCTTTAAGTGGCGCTTCAGGATCACCGACAGGCGCGGGAATCTTTTTGATCATATCTTCAAGCACATCACGGACGCCAATCCCAGATTTTGCTGAGCAACGAACCGCATCTGTTGCTTCAATAGCAATGATGTCTTCAATTTCCATCGCAACACGATCAGGCTCTGCTGCGGGAAGATCTATTTTGTTAAGAACAGGGATGACTTCTAAACCTTGATCGAGCGCGGTGTAGCAGTTTGCAACAGATTGCGCTTCTACGCCTTGCGCAGCATCTACTACGAGGAGCGCACCTTCGCAAGCGAAGAGTGAACGCGAAACTTCATAAGAGAAGTCAACGTGACCTGGGGTATCAATAAAGTTGAGATGATAGGTTTCACCATTATCCGCTTTATAGTCGAGAGAAACACAGTGTGCTTTAATCGTAATTCCCCGTTCCTTCTCGAGATCCATCGAGTCAAGGACACGATCCTCCATTTCACGCTCCGTTAATCCACCACAAATTTGGATGAATTGGTCAGCTAATGAGGATTTGCCATGGTCAATATGGGCAATGATTGAAAAGTTTCTAATATTCTTCATCGATTCTATCTATATAATAAAAGGTGAATTATCTAACGCTAAAAGAGGTCTATCTTAGCAAATAAAGTGCTTGGGCATATATTTAAATATTAGGGCATTTTACATGAATATCCCACAATCGCTACATGAACTCGGACAATGGCAAGTTTTGTATTATTTCCTTTAAGATCAATCTGGGAAGTTTTTCTGCGTTTTGGGGGCTATTTGTTGATTTTACCTTGAGATTTACAGAGTTGCCCCTATATTTTGAGGATTGATAGTTTTATTAAAGCAGGTCAATGGGCATGAGAGGATGCATATAATTGGATCAAATAAGTCATCTCTCTCAATAAACAGTAAACCTACTGGCAAAGCTACCGTGTAATCACGAATATTGCTATGATAGAACGGTTTATTAAAGAGAGATCATCAGCCCATCGAGACTGGTTGAGCGATTTTACGAAATATCAGCATTTATAGAATGCGAGAAGAGAGGATTAATGACTCAGACATTTACCAAGGTTAAAGAAACATTTATTCCGTCACTGAATATCAACTTACAAGAGTATGAGCACAATGTGACGAAGGCGAAGCATATTCACTTAGCGAATGAAGATACGAATAATGTTTTTTTAGTCGGTTTTTTAACGGTACCTGAAGATTCAACAGGGGTTGCGCATATTTTGGAACATACAGCCCTTTGTGGTTCTGAAAACTATCCTGTTCGCGACCCGTTTTTCATGATGATTCGTCGTTCACTAAATACATTTATGAACGCATTTACCTCATCAGATTGGACTGCATATCCTTTTGCGAGCCAAAACAAGAAAGACTTCTATAACCTATTAGATGTCTATTTAGACGCCGCTTTCTTCCCACAACTTGAGTATCTTGATTTCCTTCAAGAAGGGCATCGTCTTGAGTTTACGGAGATGGAAAATCCTGAAAGCGAACTTGTCTATAAAGGCGTTGTTTTCAATGAGATGAAAGGGGCCATGAGTTCTATCGGCTCAGTGGTTTATCAAGAGCTCACGAAAGCGCTTTTCCCAACGATTACTTACAATAATAACTCAGGCGGGGATCCTAAAGATATTCCTGATTTAACGCACGAGCAGTTAGTGAACTTCCACAAAAAGCATTACCATCCATCAAACAGTGTATTGATGACTTACGGTAATATGGATCCACTTGAGCATCAGAAAGTCTTTGAAGAGAAAGCGCTTTCTAAATTTAGCCATCAAGATTTTGATTTCAGTGTGAAAGATGAAGTGCGTTACAGTGCGCCACAAAGCTTTACTTCAACTTACCCATTGCCGGAAGACGAGCCGCTTGAAAAGCAGAGTCATGTAATTAATTCATGGCTACTCAGTCCTATTATGGATGCCGATGAGTTGATGCGTGCGCGTATCCTAAGTAGCATTTTAGTGGATAACTCCAGTTCGCCATTAAGATTGGCGCTTGAATCTACGGATTTAGGTACGGCTCCTTCAATGTTCTGTGGCTTAGAAGAAGGGACGCGAGAATCATTCTTCTCATGTGGGCTTGAGGGCGCGAATGGTGAAGATACTGATAAAATTAATCAGTTGATTATCGATACCCTCACAAGCGTGCGTGATAATGGTGTACCACAAGAGAGCATTGAAGCGGCGCTTCATCAATTAGAGCTTGCTTCAAGAGAGATCTCTGGTGATCGTTATCCTTATGGGTTACGTCTGATTGTCGATACATTAACACCTGTGCTTCATGGTGGAGAAGCGTATGATACGCTCTCATTTGATGAATCACTTAAGCAGATGCGTGAAGAGATTCAGGATCGTAATTTCATTCCTAATCTTGTAGATCGTTTATTGCTTAATAACCCTCATCGCGTGATGTTAACGGTCAATCCAAGCCATACTTTGGCTGATGAATTAGTGGCGGCGGAAAAAGCACAATTAGCGAATATTCAAGCGAACCTTACAGAAGTACAAACAGCGAAAATTATTGCAGATGCGAAAGCGCTTCAAGCAAGACAATCACAGGTTGATGATGATTCAATTCTACCGATGGTGACGCGCGAAGATATTCCTGAGAAGCTCACTTTCCCAGAATTAAACTACAGCAATAAAGCGGTTGTATTGGGAACACCTACAACTAATGGTATGACGTATCAATCTATCGTCGTTGATTTGCCGAAGCTTACAGAAGAAGAGATGGAAATTCTCCCCTTCTTAGATGCCTTTATTACAGAAATGGGTGCAGGCGAGAAGAGTTATCTTGAGCAACAAGCACGAATTTCAGCAATCACCGGTGGCGTGAGTGCGAGAACGATGTATCAACCTTTCAATGGTGATATTAAAGGGTTCTGGGTTCTTTCAGGAAAAGCACTTTTAGAAAACCACCAAAACTTGGGCGAATTGTTACAAGACATTCTCTTTAATGCACGTTTTGATGAAGTGAAGCGTATGCAAGAGATCATGGCGCAGATCAAGCTAGGCCGTGAGCAAGGAATTGTGAGCAATGGTCATAGCTATGCGATGGGGGTTGCGAGTCAGAATATCTCGCTAATCTCACAAATGGATCAGCGTTTAAGTGGTATGCAGTCGATCAAAGATTTTAGAGTGACGGAAGCGATGTTAAAAGACGATGAGAAATGTCGTGAATTTGGCGAAAAGCTCTCTGCACTCTTAGTGAAATTACAAAATAGTTCATATGAATTGATTGTTCTGAATGATTCAGAAGAGATTGAAGCGGTAGGGCAAACATTTGCCGCAGTGATGAAGCATGATACGGATCTTGCTGATGAGCAGTTTACTGCGCCGATCGCTGAGAAAACAGATGAAATGATTAAGCTCGGTTGGGCAATCAATGCACCGGTATTCTATTGTGCGAAGAGTTATAAAACAGTAACACGCGATCATGAAGATTCTGCGACCTTCCAAGTGTTAACAGGATTCTTGCGTAATGGTTATCTCCATCGTGCAATTCGTGAACAGGGCGGGGCTTATGGTGGTGGTGCTAACTATAACGCAGCATCAGGGGCATTTAACTTCTTTAGTTACCGTGATCCGCGTTTGCAAGAGACCTTAGCAGACTTCGATGCTTCCATTGACTGGTTGTTGAATACTGAGCATGAAGAACAACAGCTTGAAGAAGCAATCTTGGGCGTTATCAGTGCGATTGATAGACCTAAAGCGCCGGCAAGTGAGTTTGGAGATCGTTACTTCATGGCGCGTTATGAACGTACGCCTGAAGATCTTGAGAGCTACAGAGCATCTGTTCTTCGAGTGACAATTGCCGATCTTCAGCGAGTAGCACGTGAGTACTTTGCAGATAGAGATACACATACAGCGGTCCTTGGTCCTAAGGCGAAGCTCGAAGAAGCAGGATTTGTTGTTAAGCAGCTCTAGTCTACAGCGGCGCACTTAGGTGCGCTGACCTTAGCTAGAAGAAATAAAGAAGGCTTCCCTTTATAGGGAAGCCTTCTTTTTATCTCAAATATATAATTTTCGTATAGCCGTATAACGGTACAGGGGATCTTGATCTTATGCGTTTTTATTGCCGGCATTTTCGGGTAATGAATCCCGCTTTTCATCTTTATGCTCAGTGTCGAGATTCTCATCTTCATGAATATGTAAGCCTTCATCGTCAAACGAGCAATCTTGTAAGGTTGGCCATTCAACATTGAGTTTAATATCTTGAGATTTCAGCTGCGTTTGCATCTGGCAAAGTGCTTTATCAAGCTTCTCAATATGATTGAGTAAGAGATTGATCGCATTAGCTTCTGGATCATCAATATCGTGACTCATGCCATAAGCATTAAAGAGTTTGTTAGCAATCTCTTTTTTGAGGTTTGGTTTATCTGGTTTTGAGTGACGAGCCGGGATTCCTACTGCTGTTGCATTATCTGGTACCGCTTTAATAACCACTGAGTTTGCACCAACGCTAGAGTTATTGCCGAGCGTAATCGGCCCGAGCACTTTTGCACCTGCACCAATTACGACATGATCACCAAGCGTTGGGTGACGTTTCCCTTTTTCAAGGCTTGTTCCTCCGAGAGTAACGCCATGATAGAGCGTACAATCATCTCCGATAATAGCAGTTTCTCCAATTACAACGCCCATGCCGTGGTCGATAAAGAGGCGTTTGCCAATTTGTGCGCCTGGATGAATTTCGATACCTGTTAAGAAACGACTCCAGGTAGAGATCCATCTTGCGAGTGTCTTGAAATTAGTTTTCCAGAGCTTATGTGAGATTCGATGAATCCATACAGCCCAAAGACCAGGGTACGCAAGAAGAACCTCAAGGGATGTTCTGGCGGCGGGGTCAAATTTCTTAATGTTTTGAATGTCGTCTTTAATGATTTTGAACATAAGGCTTATTCCGTATTCTATTGTCCGTAGCGTTTTTCTGCTGCTGAGAGCGCGCCGCGGAGGATATTAATCTCTTCTTGGGTAAGATCCGCTTTTTTATAGAGGAGTCTCATTTTTCGCATGAGATGTTTTGGGTTCTCAGGATCTAGAAAGTGAGTGTCAATCAGCGTCTTTTCAAGATGCTTGAAGAACCCTTCCATTGAGTCATGTGTTGCTAAGAGATCTCCATGGTATTGTGGCTCACGCGTTTTTTCTAAGCGATCATCCTGTGTTGTATTACGACGTAATTCATAGGTGATGATCTGAATTGCTTGGGCGATATTAAGCGAGTTGTAATTGTTTTCTGTAGGAATATAGAAAAGTTCTTGGCAGATATCTACCTCTTCATTGGTGAGGCCAGTGCGCTCTGTTCCAAAGAGTATTGCGATTTTTGCATCGGGCTGCTCTTTTAAAATCGCATTGATATTACGAGCCCCTGTTTCAATTGATAATTCTGGTTTTCCAATATGACGGCTTCGAGCACTCGTACCGAAGATATATTGGCAATCTTTAACGGCTTCAGAGAGCGTTTCTGTCACGACAGCATTTTCTAACACATCTAGTGCGCCACTCGCGAGAGCAGTTGCTTCACTGCTTGGGAATTTTTTAGGGTTTACAAGTGTGAGGTTATAAAGACCCATGACACGCATTGCGCGTGCAGCAGCACCGATATTTCCGGGATGAGAAGTGTTGACCATGACGATTCTAATAGCATCTAAAGGTACGCCTGACTGCATTATTTAACTCTCTTTGTGGTAAAATTGAAAAGATATTTAATAGACATTAATTTAACCAAATTGAGAGTCATCAGAGGCATTGCTTCTTGAGGCTTTTGTCATGTGGTTAAATTTTAATTTGAAAAGATTATAGCAATTTTAGTCTTAAGAGAGGACATCATGCCAAAAAACTTTATTCAAGATATTGCCGGAAAGATTCAAGAAGCGCTACCCGATGGCATGAAAAACGTTCATGGTGAGGCTGAACGTTTTGTAAAAGAGGGCGTTGAGTCAGCATTATCTAATTTTAAATTTGTGCGTTATGAAGATTTTGAGATTCAACAAAAAATTCTTCTTAAGACACGTGAGAAATTAGAGCTTTTAACAAAGCGAGTTGAAGCATTAGAGCAAAAGCTTCAGGAGCATGACGTCGCTGTATCACAGACAGAGATAGACGAGCACAAATAAATCGTGCTGTGATCGGTTGTCACAAACTATTTTTGATCTTTTAATAAAACAGAAAGGGTGGCTTCTAAGCTACCCAACTGATGAGAAATAGAGTAAGATAACCCCAAATTATCAAGTCTCAAATCTAACAGAAAGGAAGTGTACAGTTATGAGTCAAGCCCCTAAATATAAACGTATTTTATTGAAACTCAGTGGTGAAGCATTGATGGGAGATGGGGATTACGGAATTGACCCTGACACGATTGGCCGAATTGCAGATGAGATCAAAGCATTAAATAGAATTGGCGTAGAAGTCGGTGTTGTAATTGGGGGTGGAAACATCTTCCGTGGAGCGGGCTTGGCAGAAGCAGGAATGGATCGAGTTGCAGGAGACCACATGGGGATGCTTGCAACCGTTATGAACTCGCTTGCGTTACAAGATGCTTTAGAGTCACGCGATGTTTATGTGCGAGTGATGAGTGCAATTCGTATTAATGAAGTGTGTGAAGATTATCTTCGTCGTCGTGCGGTACGTCATCTCGAGAAAAAGCGTGTGACGATATTTGCAGCAGGAACCGGAAATCCCTTCTTCACAACAGACTCTGCAGCAGCACTTCGTGCAATCGAAATTAATGCTGAGATTATGCTCAAAGCAACAAAGGTTGATGGTGTTTATACAGCGGATCCAATGAAAGATCCAACAGCAACGCGTTATGATCATATTAGTTTTACAGATGCATTAACGCAGAATCTTGGGGTAATGGACGCGACTGCACTAGTAATGTGCCGTGAAAACAACCTTCCAATTAAGGTCTTTAATATCTTCAATGAGGGTGATCTCATGAAGGTAGTGAAGGGCGATAACGTTGGTACACTCGTCTCTGAGACAGTTCCGAAGTAGAATGCGTGACGAATAGTCACCTTCTGATGTTACCCATATCATGACCGATCATTGGCCACTATTAAAGTAATCGTTTAGTGAAAGACGCTCTTATGAGAATTCATTTGAGCGTCTCCTTATTTAAATAAATTGGAGAACAACACAATGACACAAAATATTATTAAAGATGCAAGACTTCGTATGGATAAATCTGTAGAAGCATTAAGTAATGCGTTAGGGAAAATCCGTACAGGTCGTGCGCACATCTCAATTTTAGATCATATCGAAGTTGAATATTACGGATCAATGGTTCCTTTAAGCCAAGTGGCGAACCTAACCGTTCAAGATTCACGTACGTTAGGGGTTTCACCATGGGAAAAACCAATGGTAGCGGCGATTGAAAAAGCAATCATTAATAGTGATTTAGGACTTAATCCTGCAACAACGGGTACTTTAATCCGTATTCCTTTACCACCATTAACAGAAGAGCGCCGTAAAGATCTCGTTAAAGTTGTAGGCGGTGAAGCTGAGCAAGCGAAAGTGGCGGTACGTAATATTCGTCGTGATGCAAATAACCAAGTATCAGCGATGGAAAAAGAGGGTGAAATCTCTGAAGATATTCAACGACGTACAGAAGATGAGATTCAAAAGTTAACGGATGCAACTATTAAGAAAATTGAAGAAGTCCTTGCGAAGAAAGAAGAAGAGTTAATGGAAATCTAAGTAAGGAACCATTGTAAGGATGAGTAGAGCGAAATGTCAGCATGTTGCCATTATTATGGATGGTAACGGACGTTGGGCCGAGAAGAATCGTTTAACCCGAGCTTTAGGACATAGAGCTGGGGTTAAATCCGTTAAGAGAAGTGTTGAGTGTGCGATTAAGCATGATGTCAAAGTCTTAACGGTATACGCTTTCTCGACTGAAAACTGGAAGAGACCGGAAGAAGAGGTCTCATTTTTAATGGATCTCTTTTATCAGACACTAGAGGGGCAATTACGGTCACTGCATAAAGCAGGGGTTAGGCTCTCCTTTATTGGCGATCTGTCTCAGCTTTCAGAAAAGCTGAAAGAGAAACTATTTAGTGCGGTTGAATTGACTAAAGAGAATGATGTCTTAGATCTTGTTGTCGCGATTAACTATGGCGGGAGACAAGAAATTGTTGAAGCTTGTCAGCAGTTAGCTTCAGAAGTTCAAGCCGGATCAATATCTGTTGAAGAGATTACTGAGCAACGCTTCGGATCAGCCCTATCGCTAAAAGATCATCCTCCAGTGGATCTATTGATTAGAACCAGTGGGGAACAGCGGGTTAGTAACTTTTTATTGTGGCAGCTTGCATACGCAGAGCTCTATTTTACAGAGTGTCATTGGCCTGATTTTGGCGTAGCAGAGTTTGAAGCTGCGTTAGCAGAATTTGATCGGCGAGAACGCCGCTTTGGTGGGAGATAGCATTTATGAAGCAACGAATTATTACAGGGATCATCTTGGGCGTTGCCGCTTTATTGGCGATATTATTTCTACCAACGATGGGTTTCTCGTTATTACTCTTTTTAGTAGCGATGATTGGTCTAAATGAGTGGAGCAATTTGTTAAAGCTCGAGTCGATTGCAAAGATCGTTTATCTTGCTGTTGGTGGGTTTACGCTACTACTGATCACCGTCGTGCTATTGATGGGCGCGAAAAATACAGTCACCCTAAATGGGGTATCACTCTTTAGCTTTGTTCGAGGTAATGTCCTTCTTTATGGCTTACTCTCTATTACTGCACTATTTTGGCTCATGATGCCTTTTGTCTTGTCGATTCACGCTAGAAAGCCTTTAGCTTTTTTAGTAAATCGTGAGTTTCTATTTGGCGCAAGTATTTTAACGTTAGCTGCGTTAATTATTACATTAACGACTTTCCAACAAGTATTACCATTATTGTTATATCTCATCTTGTTAGTCATCATTGCTGATAGTAGTGCATATTTTGTAGGAAGAAAGCTTGGAAAGCGTAAGTTAGCACCGAGTATTAGCCCAGGAAAAACAGTTGAGGGGGCGATGGGCGGACTCGTTATTGGGATTCTCTTCTCACTTGGGGCTATTCTTTACTTTAATAGCGATAACATACAATTATTTGGAGCAAGAGATGATTCATTGATTCTGTATCTTAACTTCCTCTCTTTAAGCGCATTAGTCGTGATCGTTTCGATTTCTGGTGATCTATTTGAGAGTGTTGTTAAACGTCATGCGGGGATGAAAGATAGTGGTTCTATTCTTCCTGGTCATGGTGGTGTATTAGATAGAATTGATGCGCTTACTGCCGCAGCTCCGCTTTTCTTTATAGGTTTAAGCTTCATATGAAAAAACAGGTCTCTATTTTAGGCGCAACAGGATCAATTGGTGACTCAACGCTTAAAGTTATTCGACATAATCGAGACAAATATGAGATACATTCATTAGTTGCGAATAAGCAAGATGATAAGCTTTTTGATCTTTGTGTTGAATTTACGCCTCGTTTTGCCATCTTAGAAGATAAAGATGCGGCATTAAGACTCGAAAAGAGATTGCGGGATGCGAGGCTCGATATCGAGGTGCAGACGGGAGAATCAGCAACCATTGCGTTGATGAAAGATCCTGATATCGACCTCGTTGTTGCCGCTATTGTGGGTGCGAAAGGCTTTCTTTCAAGTCTTTCAGCGGCCAGATCTGGTAAAACGATCTTATTAGCCAATAAGGAGACGCTCGTTGTCGGCGGTGCGCTCTTTATGCATGAAGCAAAAAAATATGGTGCGACGATTTTACCGATTGATAGTGAACATAATGCACTCTTTCAATCACTTCCTAAAAACAGGGATAGATCTGCGAGTTATGAGGGTGTTAAGCGACTGATATTAACTGCATCAGGCGGCCCATTTAGAGGGTTTAGTCGAGAAGCATTGGAAAAAGTGACGCTTGAGCAAGCACTTAAGCATCCCAATTGGTCGATGGGGGCGAAGGTAACGATTGATTCCGCAAGCTTAATGAATAAAGGTTTAGAGTTCATAGAAGCGCATTTCTTGTTTGAAATGCCGGTATCGAAGATTAGTGTTGTCGTGCACCCTCAGAGTATGATTCACTCTTTAGTGGAGTACATTGATGGCTCAATGATTTCACAGATGGGCGCTGCAGATATGTCGATTCCCATTGCGCATGCCTTAGCTTATCCTGAGAGAGTTGTTTCAGGGGCTTCATTATTAGATCTGACCAGCATGAAGCCATTAACCTTTGAGGCGCCTGATTTGGTAGCTTTCCCGGCATTAAGATTAGCGCAAGAATCGCTCGTCGCCGGAGCATCCCATCTTGTTGCGCTCAATGCCGCTAATGAGGTCTTTGTAGATAAGTTTTTACAAAAACAGATCCGTTTTATCGATATCGCAGATAAGGTGGAAGCTGTTTTATCTGGCGTTACAATCTCAAATAGTGCACTACAAGATGAATCTGCGCTTTTAGCGTATGATCAAGAGATCCGTCATATTGCAAATAGCATGATTGTTTAAATATTGATGCTAGCCTTGATTCTTTAATGGCGGATTATGATGTAAATAAATAATGTGTCTAAGGGGACTGCATGACGCAAATTTACCTTTGATTCATTAAGGTGTGTCTGAGAAATAGACGTTATTCCCATTTTAAGCCTCGGCATTGAGGTCGAGGAATACACCGTAGAAATAGGAATATATTGATGATATCAACCCTTTTTAACTCCGTGTTTGGCTTTTTAATTCTCATGGGTATTCTCGTGACGATTCATGAGTTTGGGCATTTTTATGCAGCGAAAAAACTCGGGTTTAAAGTCTTAACATTTAGTATTGGTTTTGGAAAAAAGATTTGGAGTCGCAAGGGAAAGGATGGTGTTGAGTATCGTATTGGTCTCATCCCATTAGGGGGTTATGTTGCGATTTTAGATGATCGCGTTCATAAGGTTGATGCGCAAGATCAAGACAAAACATTTAATGCTAAGCCGATTTGGAAGCGTGCAATTGTGATTGCAGCAGGTCCTTTGGTGAATTTGTTGTTTGCCGTCGTTTTACTCTTTGGGCTGTATCTTTATGGCGTACCGGCATTTAAGGCGAAGATGGATACTCCTACGCCTGATTCGGTAATGGCTATTGCGGGCTTTGAGCGAGGTGATGAAGTTATTGCAATCGAAGGGCAATCTGTAAAGACCTTTGAAGAGATGATGATGGGGTTTGTGGAGTATCTCAATGATGGGGTTGCTGATGTTGATGTCTTGCGAAATGGGCATTTGCGAACGATTGAGATTCGAATGGATGAGCCATTAAGAATTAGTGCCAAGCAGTACGTTGATCGTATGCTTGGCGTTAATCTCTATATGCCGATTATCCCACCGGTTATAGCGACCCTTGTTGAGGGGGGTGTTGCAGAAAATGCCGGGATATTAATCGGAGATGAGGTAGTTTCGGTTAATGGTGCGCCTGTGATTAGTTGGCAGACGCTCTTGATGCAGATGAGTTTATTGGATCAAACAGAGGGGAATACGGTTACTTTTCCGTTAGAAGTTCGACGCAATGGGGCGATAAAATCATTAACGTTGACCTCTACGCGAGGAGAGAATGGTCGCTTTATGTTGGGGGTTGGCGTGGGTGAATTTACGCCGGAGATGATTGCGGAATTTGAGTCGATGCAAACATTGCAAAAATACCCGCTGACAGAAGCCTTCTCGTATGCGGTGACAGATGCTTATCGTAATTCACTCATGATCTTTAAGTTTATAGGACGTATGATTACAGGGGAAATCCATCCAAATATGATGGCAGGACCTGTAACGATTGCGGATGTTGCTGGTAAAAAGTTGGATGCAGGCTGGGTGTACTTTATTCAGTTGATGGCCCTTTTTAGTGTGAACTTAGGGATTTTGAATCTTCTACCTATTCCTGTGTTAGATGGGGGAAGATTAGTAGGGCTAGGGATTGAAGCGGTTGTTGGAAGAAAAAGAATTCCCGCAAAGCTCTCCATGATAGTGATGCAAATAGGCGCACTGTTTCTGTTTTTATTTATGGCTTTTGTCATTTTTTACGATATTACGAAATGGTTCTAAAGTGATAAACATTGGATTTTTTGCAGTTATTCGGTATATTAACGCAGTTTATAGATGCATTATTGTGCCCCGAGGATAGAGAATTATAAAATGGCGATTGTCGATATAAAGAAAGTTGTTCTTGCAACTAGCTTATTGCTAGGATCTGCAGCATTAGCGCAAAAATATGAAGTGAAAGATATTCGAATTGAAGGTCTTGAGCAGATTAATCCTGGAGCCGTATTTACGACACTAGGATTAGATCCAGATGCCGCAGTGCAAAGAGGGACGGTTCAAGAACTCGTCGAAAAACTCTACTCTACAGGGCTCTTTAAAGATGTCACTGTTAAGACACAAAATGGTCGCATCTTAGGGCGTACAAGACCGAAGTCTATAACGGTTAAAGTTGCACGACAAAAGCCGGTCTCAGCGGTAAGACAAGGTGGTGCATTTGGTAATATTCGTACTGAAGCACAAGAGCCTGAGGTTGAGTATGTTTACGAAGAGATACCATGTACTATGGATGATCCGCGTTGCCAGCCAAGAGAATCTACCGTAAGAACGGATCTTGTGATTGAACTTGCGGAATACCCTGTATTATCAAAAGTAACTTTCACTGGTAATAAAGACCTCAAAGAGAAGCAACTTACAGAGATTATTCAAGCGGCTAATTTAAAACCAGGTGAAACGTTAAGAGATTCATCGCTCTCTACGGCAACTAATAACTTATTAAAAGCCTATGAAACGCGTGGTAAATACGCGATTAATGTTGAATCACGAATTGTTGAACTGCCACGTAATAGAGCTGAAGTACAATTTGCTATTTCAGAAGGTCGTACGGGGCAAATTAAAAAGATTAACTTTACAGGTAATGATGCGATTTCAGATAGAACGCTCTTAAGACAGATGCGTGTTCGCGAATCTGGCTTCAAGACGATTTTCTCATCAGGCGATCGATATGACCCTTATACGATTCAAGATGAGCTTGATAAAGTTCAAGAGTATTATCGTAACCATGGTTTCTTGAAGGCAGAAGTAAACTACTCGAGTGCAACTATTAGCCCAAATCAAGATACGATCTATCTTGATATCGATATCAATGAAGGTCAAAAATATCATTTCGGCCAATTCTCTGTTGTCGGAAACTACCCAAGTGTCGAGCGTGAAGAGCTCATGTCTCTTGTGAAGATTGAAGATGGGGATCTTTATCGCGCGAAGACTGTCAATGATAGTATTAAGGCTATTCAGGATCGTTTAGGAAATGAGGGTTATGCGCAGGCGCGTGTTAATGCGATTCCTAAAATGAATGAGGCAGACGGTATCGTAAGCTATACATTTGCGATTGACCAAGGGGAGCGTGTATACGTGAACCGTATTAATATCGAAGGGAATGAGCGTACGCGTGATGAAGTATTCCGCCGAGAATTAAGACAGATGGAAGGTGGACGATTTGTCGCAAGTGATATCGAGAGATCGCGCGTTAGAATCCAACGTTTAAGTCACGTAGAAGATGTTGATGTATCAACACAACCGGTGAGTGATGGCGTGGTGGATTTAACCTATAACGTTAAAGAGCGTAGCGCAGGATCGATTACCTTTGGTCTTAGCTACGGTATGGATAGTAAGTTTGGTATTAATGCGGGCTTTAACCAACCGAACTTTATGGGAACAGGGCATGAATTAAACGTTCAGGCTGAGACCAATAAGAGCGGAAGTTATTACGGTATTGATTACATGAATCCATACTTCACTAAAGATGGTTTAAGTGCAGGGATTTCACTCGGTTACAGCAAGCAAAAGCATGACTACGATGATACCGGTAACTATATTGCCGATGGTATTACACTCATGTTTAACTTTGGTTATCCAGTGAGTGAATATACGACTATTCGTGCAGGCGTGGGTTATGAGCGTTTAAATCTTAAGACAACACACTCTTCACCAAAAGAAGTTGTAGAATTTATTAGTGAACAGAGCTGTGGTGGTGATGCATGGAATTGTGCTGAAGACACACCACTCTACAAGAGCAAGCGTAACTTATATCGTGCGAATCTTGGAATCTACAGAGATACACGAAATAGAACAATCTTTGCTTCTGAAGGAACGCTCAATAGTGCAACGATCTCAGGAACGCTCCCAGGTTCAACAGACCGTTTCTACAAGCTTCACTTGAAACATCAAAGCTACTACCCGTTAACAGATGATGAGGATTATGTATTCTCGCTTCGTGGGGATGTTTTAGCTGGTTGGGGTTATGGTTCTACTAAAGATTTACCTTTCTATGAAAACTTCTACGCCGGTGGTCTTGGAACGGTTCGAGGTTATCGTGGAAGCTCTATTGGTCCAAAATATTCAAATGGGGACTCAATGGGGGGCGCATTACGCTACAATGCGAGTGCCGAAGTAATTATGAAAGTTCCTGGTTTTGCAGATAATAATGATGTGCGTTGGAGTATTTATCTTGATGCAGGTAACGTAACACCAAGCCCAAGTAAGCGTGACTTTAGTGATACACGATACTCTACGGGTATGAGTTTCGTATGGTTATCACCCCTTGGACCATTGGCATTCTCTTATGCAAAACCGTTTAAAACAAAGGATGGAGATCGTGAGCAGAAATTCCAGTTCTCGATTGGTATCCCTTATTAAGGCTTAATACAAAAATTATGATTAATCATATTTTTAGAAAAGGAGCAGCAGTTTTATTGACTGCTGCTCTCCTTGTTTTTAGTTCTAGTGCTTTCTCACAAGATTTAAAGATTGGTGTGGTCGATATTAATGTGCTCTTAGAGAAATATATCGAAGAGAAAGATATCTATACGCTCCTCAATGAAGAGTTTTTTGCACGTGACCAATATCTACTTAAAAAACGCGATCAGATTGAAAGCTTGCGTCGAGAGTTGATTAACACAACGAGTGAACCTGCCGTAATTAGAGAGTTAGAGCGAAATATTGTGAATCTTGAGCGTGAGTTTGTCCGAATTAGCAACGATACACGACAAGAGTTTAATCTCCGTAAGAATGAGGAGCTCTATAAGCTTCAGCGCGAGATCAATAATGCGATCTTGCAGTATGCGAAAGATCATGATTATGATTTGATCTTAGAGTCAGGATTACTCTTCGCAAAAGAGACACTTTATCTGACCGAACCTATTTTCCAAACGATCGTAAAAGATAACAAGGAGTAATTGATGACCTTACAAGAGATTTTTAACTACCTAGAAGCAAAAGGCGAAATTGTCACGCTTCATGGTGATGGTGCAATTGTGATTGAAGGGTTATCAACGATTCAGCATGGTCAAGCGCAAACACTCTCCTTTTTTCATAATCCGCGTTACCGTCAATATCTTGAAACGACGAATGCATCTGCAATTTTAGTCGATGAACGTAATTTTGAACACGTTACTCAGCCGGCGATTGTTTGTGGAAACACGCATGCCGCATGGGCTTATGTGACGCAATTATTCCAAAAGCCTTATCAAAACTTTTCCGGCATTCATGAAACAGCAGTGATTGCCAAAAGTGCAGTGATTGGTGAGAACGTCACGATTGGTGCTTTTAGCGTTATTGGTGAAAGAGCCGTTATTGGGAATGGCAGTTATATTGATGCGAACTGCATGGTTGAGCAAGATGTGGTGATGGGGCAAGAGTGTTACCTGTTTTCAGGCGCAACGGTGCGTTATGAGTGCCAACTCGGTGATCGTGTTGTCTTGCATCCTAATGCTGTGATTGGCGCAGAAGGATTTGGCTTTGCGCGTACAAAGCAAGGTTATATTAAAGTTGCGCAGCTCGGACGCGTTGTATTAGCAGATGATGTCGATATCGGTGCGGGAAGTTGTATTGACCGTGGCGCCATTGAAGATACCGTGATCGGACGTGGTACTAAGATTGATAACCATGTACAGTTAGGGCATAACTGTGTCGTTGGTGAGAATACTGTGATTGCCGGTTATACAGGCATTGCAGGATCAACTGATATTGGTAATAATGTTGTGATCGGCGGTGGTGTTGGAATGAATGGACACATGAAGATTGAAGACAACGTTATTGTAACGGGCGGAACACAGGTGAGTCAGCCCTTGAAAGCGGGTAAGGTCTATTCGTCTATTCCGCCAGTATTAGAAAACAAAGAGTGGCGCTACAATAGTGCGAGAATTAAACGTTTAGGGGATCTTTTTGATCGAGTGAAAATGCTAGAAAAGCAGATGAAGCAAGATCAGGAATAAGGATTGCAGATGGATCATTGCATTCTATATTACTGATGTATCACCTCAACATATATGAATAATAATATTGAAAAGATCGCTTTCATTTTTAGATGTTTTAATATAAGAGAATATAAAATATTTTAAATATTAAAGATGGAAAGTTATAAAATAGTAGTTAATAGTTAGACTAAAACTAAATATAAAAGTTAAATATCAAACGATAAAAAACAGAGAATAGAGAATAATAATTATGAGTGATAATAAAGTAATCGATATTAATGAAATCATGAAGTATCTGCCTCATAGGTACCCTTTTTTAATGATTGACCGTGTACTTGATTACACCCCTAATGAAACTTTGCATGCGCGTAAAAACGTCACTTACAATGAACCTTATTTCTTAGGACATTTCCCTGTTAAACCTATTATGCCAGGCGTGATGATTCTTGAAGCATTAGCGCAAGCAACAGGGATTTTAAGTTTTAAATCTGTAGAAGATTATGATTCAACAAGTCAATCGATTTACTATTTCGTAGGGATTGATAAAGCACGTTTCCGTCGACCTGTAGAACCTGGTGATACGCTTGATCTTAAAGTTGAGTTCCTTCGTGCTAAACGTGGTATTTGGGCATTCGAAGGTAAAGCTTATGTTGATGGGAAGCTTGTTTGTCAGGCTGAATTAATGTGTACACGTCGCGAGGCATTTGAGTAATGGAAAATCCCTTAATACACCCTAGTGCAGTGATTGATTCGACAGCTGAGCTTCATGAGAGTGTTAAAGTCGGGCCATTTTGTGTCATTGGACCGAATGTGAAGATTGGTAAGGGCACTGTATTAACATCACATGTTGTTATCCAAGGGCCGACAACAATCGGTGAAGATAATACGTTTTATCAATTCTGTTCGATTGGTGAAGTACCGCAAGATAAGAAGTTTAAAGCGACAGATGAAGTCTTCTTAGAGATCGGGGATCGCAACACGATTCGTGAATATGTGAGTATTAGTCGTGGTACGATTCAAGATAATGCGATTACGAAGATTGGTGATGACAACTGGATTATGGCGACTTGTCATATTGCACATGACTGTATTGTTGGTAGTCGCACGATTTTTGCCAATGGTGCCTCACTTGCGGGTCATGCCATCATCGAGGATGATGTGATTTTAGGCGGATATTCGATGATCTATCAGCGATGCCGTGTGGGAGAAGGCGCTATTACTGGCTTCTCTTCAGGAATTCATCGTCATGTACCGCCGTTTATAACAGCGGCTGGCTATCGTGCAGTACCTTCAGGGATTAACTCAGAAGGTTTACGTCGCCGTAACTATACGCCTGAAGCAATCAAAGCGACAAAAGATGCTTATCGTGCACTTTATCGTAAAGATCTTTCGCTTCAAGATGCGATTACAGAGATTCAAGAAATTGCAAAAACAGCACCTCATCTTGAAAAGATGGTGAAGTTTTTAGAAGAGACACAAGATCGCGGTATTATTCGCTAGTTTTGTGTGATCAAACCTAGGCTGATTTTGTGTTAGCCTAGGTTTTTCTATGGGGCATTTTAGGGATGCTATGTTAGCTGTGATATGGCACATATAGTTATCATTGCCCTAACAGCTTAGGATTTCTCTCATATATCGACGTTAATCAATGCGATTACGCCCTTTTTTTATTTTAAATAACGTATTAATAGGAGAACCTCTATGGCTCAAGTAGAAGAGATAATGGCTAACTTGAAGAGTGGGGAATCTCCTATTTTTATGTTAGTTGCCGGGGAGTTGTCTGGGGATCTTTTGGGGGGTGGATTGATTCGCGCCTTAAAAGAGCAGTACCCGAGCGCTTCCTTTTTTGGTATTGGCGGCCCAGAGATGATGGCAGCAGGACTTGAGTCTATCGAGCCTATTGAAACGCTCTCGATTATGGGATTGGTGGAGATTTTAAAAGATCTACCTAGACTTTTTAAAGTGAAGCGAGCCCTTGTAGATGCTGCTAAAGATCGCAGACCTGTCTGCTTTATAGGAATTGATGCGCCTGATTTTAATCTTCGATTAGCGAAAGATCTTAAAAAACTCCATATCACAACTTATCAATATGTTTCCCCTTCGGTTTGGGTGTGGCGAGAAGGCCGCGTGAAAACGATCCGTAAAAATATTGATCGAGTTTTGTGTCTTTTTCCTTTTGAGGTGGAGTTTTATGAAAAGCATGGGGTGGATAGTATCTGTGTGGGGCATCGTTTAGGGGATGAGATCGCATTAGAGGTTGACCCTATTGAAGCAAAAAAACACTTAAATATCCCTCTAGAGCAGCATTATGTAGCGCTATTGCCGGGAAGTAGACGGGGAGAAATTACACGCTTATTGCCGCTCTTTTTAGCGTCATTACCCCTTATTGAAAAGGCACATCCGACTCTCCATTATTTAATCCCTGCTGCAACGCCGGCGATTTACCGTGTGATTGAAGCTGAGCTTGCGACTTTACCTAAAACATTGCAAGAGAAGGTGATACTTTTCCAAGGAGAGTCTCGGGCAGTGATGAGTGCTTCGGATGCAGTATTATTAGCATCAGGAACCGCAGCACTGGAAGCGATGCTCTTGAAAAAAACGATGGTGGTGTGTTATCGATTTAGTGGGTTTACTGCTTGGCTAGCACCGAAAATTGTGAATATTACGCATTTCTCTCTTCCCAATATTCTTTCGAAAGCACCTTTAGTGACGGAGTTATTCCAGAAAGAAGTGACGCCTGAAAATATTGCTAAAGAGTTAACCTTAGCGCTAGAAGATAGCCCAGAAAATGCAATGAAGCGACAGGCATTTAGAGTGATTCATGAGTCTTTACGACTCAATTCAGACATTGCTGCGCGTGATGCTGTCGTTTCGCTATTAGTAGAGAGAGGAGTTCTCTAATGAAGCAAGAAGATTTACTATTTGAGCTCGGCAATGATGCCATGATTATTGCCGGGGTTGATGAGGCGGGGCGCGGTCCTCTTTGTGGGGATGTTTATGCTGCCGCGGTTATTTTAGATCCGGAGAATCCTATTGAGGGACTTGATGATTCTAAAAAACTGACCGAGAAAAAACGAACATTATTGGCACTTGAGATTAAAGAAAAAGCAAAGGCATGGGCAATTGCGAGTAGTTCGGTTGCAGAGATTGATGAAATTAATATTTTACAAGCGACCTTGTTAGCGATGCGTCGAGCGGTTTCTGAGTTAGCGATACAGCCTGATTTAATACGCGTTGATGGGAACCAAGATCCGAGAAGTGACGTGCCTGCGGTAACGATTGTGAAGGGCGATGCGCTTTTTGCGGAAATTAGTGCGGCCTCTATTTTGGCAAAAGATGCGCGAGATCAGTCGATGATTGCCGCTGATAAGTTGTATCCCGAATATGGTTTTGCGAAACATAAAGGTTATGGTACAAAGGCGCATATGCAAGCCTTAGAAGAGAATGGCGTAACAGCATTGCATCGCAGTAGCTTTGCGCCCATCAGACGGCTCATCGAAGCGTAGAAGCGTTATATCCGTTTTATAGCTGAGATAAAGACAGCACTTTAGGAAATTACACCGGCGATCTTAAATCACTGCTGATGCAGGGAAAGACAATGCCGGACAAACGTAGTAGAATATTGAAAAATATCTAGAAAAGGTCAAAAATGAAGAATTCAAAATGGCTCGATTTTGTAGTGGGATTATTTGTCTTAAGCGGCGTGGTCGCTTTTGGTTGGCTCGCTTTTAATGCAAGTAATGCAACCTCAGGGCTGGGGGGCGGTAAGCCGATTAATGTAACGACTTCATTTACGAATATTGGTTCATTGAAAGTCAAAGCGCCGGTCATGATTGCCGGGGTCCGTGTAGGACAAGTGAACGGCATTACGCTTGATCATAATAATTACAAGGCAGTTGTATCACTTTCGTTAGATAGCTCAGTACCGATTCCACGTGAGGGAACGATGGCAATGATTAATACCTCAGGGTTAGTCGGTGAGCAATATGTTGCGCTTGAGCCGGGGTATTCAGATGAGTTGTTAGCAAATGGCGATGTCATTCGTAGAACGCAAGATGCTTTTGTAATGGAGCGTTTAATTGGCCAATTAATGGCATCATTTAGTAGCGGTAGTAAAGATGATAAATCTGATTCTGATGATCACTCAGAGCCGGCCTTTAAACCGGGATCTCTGCTAGATTAGTGACTTTTCGATAATAAACATAAAGTGAGAAATCACCATTGATGCAACATGAATCAATACTTGACCGGACCGAAGGGGTTGTCTTAAATAAGAAGCCCTTTAAAGAGTCCGGTTTTTTAGTGGATCTTTTAACCCGAGAATACGGTCGTATTACGGTATTTGCGAGAGGGCGAGCGAATCCTAAAAAGCCGCTCAATTATTTAGAGCTATTTACCTATAGTGCTTGGTACTTAAAAGAGGGGAAGACGTTTCACTTTATTAAAGAGGTCGATAATCTCTTTGCGTTTCGTCTTGCCGGTAAAGAGATCTGGACCGCGTATTATCTCAATGAGCTGTTGATTCGTACTTTCCCAAAGTATCAGCCTTCTGAAGAGATTTTTGAGATCTATTATCGGGTCTTAGAAGCTTTAAAAGCAGAAAAAGAGATAGAGCCTTATTTACGCCAATTTGAGAGTACATTGCTAGCTTACTTAGGAATCCTTCCGGATCTCACATATGACGCAGCAGGAGATGCTGTTGAGCCAATGAAGCGATATTATCTCTCCTATGAAGAGGGGCTGTTGCCGATAGAATATCCGGGGACATTTCAGGTACAGGGCAGTGTGTTACTGCAGATTAGTGAAGGTGAGGGACTGTCGCGGGAAGATGCTTTAACGTACCGCAATATGATGCGCTATCTTTTATCGCCGCTGCTTGGGGGTAAGCCATTGCAATCTCGTATCTGGATGCAAAAACTCTATAGTAAAGGGCGCGTTTAATTGTGAGATTATTCCTTTAATCGAAATATCAGTTTAATAGATTTTAAAAATGGATCATATCAATAGATGAACCGTAAAAAAGAGCGCCCGATCATGAATTTGATGGGCGCTCTTTGGGTTTAATCTCGATAAAACGGATCTGTTGTATTCTTATTCAAAAGCTTCTTTAGCGGCATTTTTCTCATCTTCTTCTCGGCGTTTTGCTAGGTAGAGATTCAGCAGCGTCACTAAGAAGACGATCGATGCAACAATGCCAATCATAATAGTCGAAAGCGCATTAATATTGGGACTCACGCCGAGTCGTGCTTTGGAATAGATCCAGATAGGCAACGTGGTACCGCCCGGACCGGTTGTGAAGGTTGCAATAACTAAGTCATCAAGCGATAACGTGAAGGAGAGCAACCAACCGGAGATAATTGCCGGCAATATCATGGGAAGCGTGATATAGAAGAATGTTCGTATTCCATCAGCACCAAGATCCATGGCCGCTTCCTCAATATGGCGATCAAATCCTGTTAAGCGAGATTGAATCACGACCACCACATAACACATGGTGAAGGTGATGTGCGCGATCATCATGGTGAAGAAGCCTGTACTAAACTTGAGCGCTACAAAAGTGAGCCCAAGCGAGCTTCCCATAATGATTTCTGGCATAACCATGGGCGCGTAGGTGATCCCTGAAAAGAGGGTTTTTCCTTTAAAGCGCTTAAACTTCACAAGTGAGAAAGCTGCCATTGTGCCTAGAATCACGGCAAAGGTAGAGGTTCCTACCGCGAGCAGTAAACTGGTTTTTGTTGCGGCCCAGATTCCTTCTTGTTGGAATAGATCCGAATACCACTTGGTAGAGAAGCCACTCCAAACGGTGACGAGTTTAGATTCGTTAAAGCTATAAACGATCACTAATACAATCGGGATATAGAGAAAGAATAACCCTAAAATCAGTGCTACCCAGTTGAGGGCTGTCATTTTCTTTTTCATAGCGCCTCCTAGTTGAACTGCTTCGCTTGAACGCGATTAAAGATGTAGATCGGAATAATCACGATTAAGAGTAAAATCACTGAGATCGCGGATACGAGCGGTAAGTTCATCCCTTGTAGATAGGTGTCGTAAAGGACTTTACCAATCATGGTGACGTTTGATCCACCGAGTAAGTCAGGAATCACAAACTCGCCTATTGCCGGGATAAAGACTAAGAAGCACCCCGCTAAAACGCCGGGAAGCGAGAGTCTAAAGGTGATGGTCCAGAAGGTTTTAATCGGTGGAGATCCAAGGTCCAGCGCCGCTTCTGAGAGCGTATCATCGATCTTTATGAGTGTTGCAAAAAGCGGCAAGATCATGAAAGGGAGATAGCCATACACAATGCCGATATAGACAGCAAAGTCAGTATGAAGCAGATGCAACGTCACAGGCGATGCCGGATCAATTAGGCCAATCCCCATGCCAACCCAGTTAATGAAGTTATTTAAAACCCCGGTCGGAGAAAGAATTGTAATCCATGCATAGATCCGGATTAAAAACGAGGTCCAAAAAGGCAAAATCACGAGCATGACTAAGAAGAGTTGCCATCTTTTTGAGGCTCTCGACATGGCAAGTGCAATTGGATAGCCAATAATAAGCGTCAAAAAGGTTGCAATAAAGGCAATTTTTGCACTATTAAGATAGGCATGAATATAGATGCCATCTTCCCAGATCTCCATATAGTTCTGGAAGTTGACGGTAATTTGTAGTAATCCATCATCTACCCATTCTAAAAGATCAGAAAAAGGCGGTGAGGCAATTACCGCTTCTGTAAAACTAATCCGAAGAATGATGAGGAATGGGATTAAGAAAAAGAGAATGAGCCAAAGATAAGGCACACCAATCAAGAAGCGATGGCTTTGACCAAGGCCTACAAGAAAGCGATAGGGAGCGAAACGGAGTAATTTACGATGTGTGAAATTAAGGCGGGAAACGATCTCCGCCATAATGCCGGTAAATGTTCCGATCTCTTGTTGACGATTTGGCATTGTCAAACCTCCATGTTAAAGGGTTAAGAGATGAGCACAATTCCTGAGTCTTCAGTAAAACTCACATAAACACGATCTTCGTGGGTAATGCGTTGTTCGATAATTCGCGTATCATTCATCTGAGATACGGTAATCATTTTATCATTATCGAGTTTGACGTGATAAATAGAGACGTTCCCCATATACCCTATATCCCACACTTCTCCTTCAACACAGTTGAAGGTTGCATTTTCAGGCGGCGTGAGAGAGATATCGAGTTTTTCAGGGCGAACGGCAACCCATGCTTGAGAGCCGATGGTTGCACCGACGCCTTGCGCACAGATCAGTGGTGTTGGCGCTTCATAGCTCTCAATCGTGGTTTGATTAGATGAGATATTTGAGATAACGCCCTCAAAGATATTTACATCTCCCACAAACTCGGCAACATAACGAGAGTTCGGGAATTCATAGATTTCAGCAGGCGTCGCCACTTGTGCAAGAGAACCTGTATCCATCACCGCAATCCGGCTTGAAACCGTCATTGCTTCTTCCTGATCATGTGTCACGATGATAAAAGTAATGCCAAGCTCTTCTTGAATATTCATAAGTTCAAATTGCGTCTGCTCACGAAGACGTTTATCCAATGCGCCTAATGGCTCATCGAGTAAGAGTAGCTTGGGTTTTTTGACGATACTTCTCGCGAGCGCTACGCGTTGACGCTGACCGCCTGAAAGCTGGTGTGGTTTGCGTTTTGCAAAGCGCTCCATCTGTACGAGCTCTAGCATCTGTGTGACGCGGCGACGAATTTCTGGCTTTTTGACTTTATCCTGTTTGAGACCAAAGGCGATATTATCTTCCACGGTCATATGCGGGAAGAGCGCATAGCTTTGGAACATCATGTTGACCGGACGTTCATAGGGCGGAATTTTAGACATATCTTCGCCTTCAAGGAGGATTTTTCCTGAAGTCGGTGTTTCAAATCCGGCAAGCATTCTAAGAAGGGTAGTTTTACCACATCCTGAAGGGCCAAGAAGTGAGAAGAATTCCCCTTTATAAATATCGAGCGAAACATGATCCACCGCTAGATGGTCATCATAGCGTTTAACGAGATCAGTAATTTCAACATGGGGAACAGAGTCAGCATAACGCCAAGGTTCATTTTTGTGTAAACGGCTTTGTTGCATAAGCGCCTCCGCATTTGATTAAAGAAAGCATGTTCTTTAAAAATGGTGAATAGGAAGGGTCAAAAAAGGCTTCTTATCTCGCAGGTTGCGAGGGCTGAATTTTAGAGTGTTTTCACGAATGGGGCAAGCCTTTTCAATGAAATCACTTATTCAGAGAAGTATGTGATGAAGAGAGGAGGGGTAAGAGGTCGTGATTAGAAGCTTTGTCGCGCTTTATCAGGTTATAATCATTAGCAGGCAATTGCCTAATAAATTGATATTAAAAAAAGAAATTAAAAAATATCGGGGAAAAATGTTAGCGATAACGTTGAGCAGCGTTTTATAAGCATTCAACATTGTCGGTTTTAATATGATAATCGCGGGATGATGAATTAAGAAATCCCCCTTATCACGCGGCATTGTAGATTAACGATTTATTACCAAAAGGGTTGCGATCGTAAAATAGCCATCGAAAACAAGAGATAGGTCTTTTGATCAATATTGAAAGAAAGCTTTAGTTACTATCTTTCAAGGCTTTCAATACGCTCAAGACGTAAAGGCTCCAAGCACTCAATAGGTTTAGATATTGAATATTATTGTGAAAGGAGATTTGCTTTGATGGCTAATTTTATTCATTCTTTTAGAAAATGGTCAACAGAGATGCCTCTGGAAGGCGTGATTTTGGCAGCTTAGCATTAAAATCTTCTTCGCTATGGTAACCGAGTGATGCAATCACAACACTTCTAAATCCTTTCTCTTTTAAGCCAAGAATTTCATCCAGTTTTTGGGGATCAAATCCTTCGATCGGCGTTGAATCAATCTCAAGAGCGGTGGCTGCAAACAAGAGGTTTCCAAGCGCAATGTAGAGTTGTCTATTTTGCCACTCATGAAGTTTTTCTTCAGAATCACTGTTTAAATCAACAAAATAACGACGACCTTGATCATTCGCTGCTTTCATTCCCTCTTCAGGGAAGCGGCCATCAGCTTCTTCTTGGTCAACAATATTCGCTAAATGTTCAGATGATAGTGTATTGCGAGAGAGAAAGATGACAACATGCGAGGCATTTTTAACACGCGGCTGATTGAATTCAAATATTGCCGGTAAAATACGTTCTTTTGCAGCCTCTGATTGTGCAATCATGAAGTGCCATGGTTGAGAGTTGACAGAAGAAGGGCTGTTCATGAGCACTGTATAGAGCTCTTTCATTTTCTCTTCAGGGATTTTTTTAAGAGGGTCGTAAGCTTTACAGGTTGTACGACGATTTGCGATATCTGATACGGATTTCATAGAAAGCTCCTCATGAGGGTGCGTGAAAGCAAAGATAGTTTGTAAAAGAGGTCACTGATCGATTTATCACGATGAGCGAATGATCTGCTTGAGAGCGTTAGGAGGATTGGTTGATTTACACATTACAAAACGGCCGATCCCTATCTGCAAAGAAAATCGTCATAATCGATGGGATAGACGTTTAGAGTCTTGATGGCTTTCGCTGTAAATAAAGATTTTAATGGCGACATCAATGAGTGCTTTTATGAGATATTGATGGTGTGTTTGATAATCTATCGTCTCATTGTATGGGAGGTAAAACTCACTAACCCCTAAATACTCGATAGATACTTTATCATTTTCTATAAGATTAGAGAAATCCTATCAAAGGAAGGCGGGGGGATGATGGTGACTTTTTTCATCATGTGTGATGAGGCGCGGTAGAAAGCATCTTAAGTGATATAATATTAGAAGAATGGTTTGTAAAGGGGCTTAAAGTCCCTTTTTTATTCATTTAATTATCGATATCATCAATGATCTGATCATCAGGTGATTAAGGGCTGGGTAGTTCGCTCGTTGAATGAAAATCTCTTTCGATTATATCTCTAATAAGTAGGTGGTTTAAAGTATGGTAGTGACAATCGGACAAACGCTAAAGATTATTTTAATAACGGGAATCGTGATTCTTTTGGCGCTAGGGATATTAGCTGCATGTGCAGTGAAACCATTGCCTAAGTTAGAGCAGGTAGAGAGTTATGCATTGCCTCCTAGTGATCATACGAAGCTCGCTAAGGCGCTTGCAGATGAGTATCCTAAAGATACAACTTTGACAGGTGTTTTAGAATTAGGGGATCCGTTAGATGCTTTTGTGGCGCGTTCTGCTCTATTGAATACGGCTGAAGAGTCGATCGATCTCCAATATTATATTTGGCACCCAGATACTTCTGGCACGATGCTTTTTAGGGAGGTTTACGCGGCTGCTGAGAGAGGTGTTCGTGTTCGATTATTGTTAGATGATAATAATACGCGAGGGATGGATGATTTATTGGCGATTATGAATGACCATCCTAATATTGAAATAAGACTCTTTAATCCATTTACGAATCGAAAAGTACGATTTTTAGGATATATTATTGATCTGAAGAGATTAAATCATCGTATGCATAACAAGTCATTCATTGTTGATGGGAAGGTGGCTATTATTGGCGGGAGAAATATTGGGGATGAATATTTCGCAGCGGGTGATGGTATGGTGTTTGCCGATCTTGATGTAATCGCAATCGGCGATATTGTTCCGAAGCTTTCTCGAGACTTTGATAGCTATTGGAATAGTGTTTTAGCCTATCCTGCGGAGCAGATTATTACTAAAGAGTATGGGGAAGATTATCATGCGGCAATTGATAAGCTCCGTCGCGTGAAGTATCGAGCTGATGTTGAGACTTATCAAAAGGCATTGATGGGATCAAAGCTTTTAGAAAAGATTGTGACACATGATATTGAGTGGCAGTGGTCAGAGGCATTTTTGGTCTCAGATCCTCCGAGTAAAGCACTAGGTGTTTGGAGTGAAAATGATTTCTATAAACCCCTCGTTGAAGCACTGGGAAGTCCTGATAAGGAGCTCTTTGTTGTTTCCCCCTATTTTGTGCCAACTAAGGCTGGAACAACATTTTTAAAAGAGTTGGTGGAATCGGGAATAACTGTCTCTGTCTTAACCAATGCCTATGAAGCTACAGATGTGGCACTAGTACATGCGGGATACGCTAATTATCGTCAAGAATTGATTGAGGCCGGTGTAAATATCTATGAGTTGAAAGGACGTTTTGCTGATGATGTTCCTGATGTGCGAGATAAGGGATTAGTGGGAAGTTCGGCTTCAAGCTTACATGCGAAAACCTTTGTGGTAGATAGTGAAAGACTCTTTATTGGTTCCTTAAATTTAGATCCACGCTCAGCAAAGATTAATACCGAGATGGGAATGGTGATTCTAAATAAGGCGTTAGCTGAGAAGATTGAAGAGGGGATTAAAGCCCCATTACTCGAACGCTCCTATAAAGTCATTTCAGACAATGGCAAGCTCCGATGGCAGGTTTATGAGGATGGGGAGCTCGTGACGACTTATGATGTGGAGCCTAGTACCAATATTTTCGAGCGAGGGATTATTAGCTTTCTAGGCGCACTGCCTATTGAGTGGTTGTTGTAAATATATAGCGATCTTGTTTCGCGATATAGAGGATGTCACAAAAAAGGAGCTATTCGTGATGAATAGATCCTTTTTTATTTGAATATATAACGGCGATATAATGCCGGAGAAAGACTATTTAGAAAGACCTTCTAATCGTGCATTGTGCGCAGCAAGTTCTGCACTATTTGCATAGCGAACTTTTCTTGAGTGATTCGCCGGCGACGTGATGATGCTTGGCGCTGTAATAATGACGGTTTCGCTGGGAGCGATCTCTTGCGCAGGAGTTTGAGATGCTGCCTGTTCTTGCTCTTCTTCCATGAGGTCAAAGAAGGACTTTTGCCCTCCCGTCATGTTCAGATAAACCTGTGCGAGGAGCTCTGAGTCAAGCAGTGCGCCATGAAGCTCTCGGCGGGAGTTATCTACGCCAAGTCGGCGGCAGAGAGCATCAAGCGTATTACGCTGAGAAGGGTATTTTTCCCTTGCCATTCTTAAGGTATCAATCACCTCAGAGCGATCCGTAACATTGGGTAACCCCATTCTCTGAAGTTCAAAATTCAGGAAGGGGATATCGAATCCGGCATTATGAATGATGAGTTCTGCACCATCAATATAATCTAAAAAACTTTGTCCGATCGCTGCAAATAGGGGTTGATCCTTAAGAAACTCATCCCCTAAGCCATGAACATTAAAGGCTTCAATGGGCATTGATCGTTCAGGATTAATATAGACGTGGAAGTAATTATCTGTAATTTCTCGGTTGATCAGTTCGATACAACCAATTTCCACCATTCGATCTCCTTTTTTGAAGTCGAATCCAGTAGTTTCGGTATCGAGTACGATTTGGCGATGTATCATGGTTTTAATCCTTCGTAGATCTATATGCTATTGATCAAGATATTGTGTCAGAGACTGCGTGTCCTTGCGAGACCTAAGGCAAAGATTATAATGCTAGCGCGTATTTTTATACGTTTAAGTCTATTTCTCTAAATGTGTTTTGATTGCGTTAGTGGCAAGATCATCAACGATCTCATTTTCTCTATGTCCAGCATGGCCCTTCACCCAGCACCAGTCAATAGAGAGGTGACGATCTCTTTCGGCGAGCAATAGTCGCCAAAGATCTTGGTTTTGAACGGGCTTATTATTCGCAGTTTTCCAATCTTTGCGAATCCAGCCTTCAATCCAGCTGAGGATGCCTTGTTGAACATAGCGAGAATCTGTCGTGAGCACAATATGACAGGGGCGTTTTAAGGCTTGTAATGCTTTGATTGCTGCCGTTAATTCCATTCGATTATTCGTGGTGTCGGGTTCAAAACCTGAGAGTTCTTTTTCTCGACCTTTATAGCAAAGAAGTGCTCCCCAGCCACCAGGACCAGGGTTTCCACTGCAAGCACCATCAGTATAAGCGTAGACAATATCGCTTTTTTCAATATCGCTCATTAAACGGCTACCATCGCTTTGATTGAAGGATGAGATTCATATCCTTGGATTTCAAAATCTTCAAACTTAAAGTCGAAGATGCTTTGAGGGTCATTATGAATGACTAGTTTAGGTAATGGCATTGGTGTACGACTTAGTTGTAAATCTGTCTGCTCAAGGTGATTCGCATAGAGGTGGCAATCACCGCCTGTCCAGATAAAATCACCAACTTCAAGGTTACAAACATGTGCAATCATATGGGTTAAGAGCGCATAGCTGGCAATGTTGAAAGGAACGCCGAGGAAGATATCTGCCGAGCGCTGATAGAGCTGACAAGAGAGCTTGCCATCACACACATAGAACTGGAAGAGTAAATGGCATGGTGGCAGCGCCATGTTATCAATTTCGCCAACATTCCATGCACTTACAATTAATCTACGAGAATCGGGATTAGTTTTAATATCATGAATAAGGTTACTAATTTGGTCGACAACAGTTCCATCTGCTTTAGGCCATGAGCGCCATTGTGCACCATACACGGGGCCAAGATCTCCATTTTCATCTGCCCATTCATTCCAAATACGCACGCCATTTTCTTGTAAATAGGCGACATTCGTATTGCCTTGAAGGAACCAAAGTAGTTCATAAATAATAGAACGAAGATGCAGTTTTTTGGTAGTGACAAGGGGAAAACCTTCTTGAAGGTTAAAGCGCATCTGATGCCCAAAGCGAGAGTAGGTGCCTGTGCCGGTGCGGTCTTCTTTGAAGTTGCCTTCTTCACGAACTTGTTGCATTAAGTCGAGATACTGTTTCATGATGCTTTCCTACGGTATGCAGTTATAAGAATAATAAGCCCTATCACAATCATGGGAATACAGAGCAGCATTCCTTGAGTGAGCCATCCTCCAGCGATATAGCCAAGATGCGCATCGGGTTCTCTGAAGAACTCAATGAAGAATCTAAAGCCGCCGTAACCTAAGAGGAATATGCCGGATGCCGCTGCTCTTGGTCGTGGTTTTGCGGTATAAATCCAAAGGACTATAAAGAGCAAGAGACCTTCTGTGAAGGCTTCATAGAGCTGAGATGGATGGCGGTAGATATAGTCGACAGTTGTGGGTGCATGCTCAAATAAGAAGCCCCATGACTGATCTGTGAATCTCCCCCAGAGCTCACCGTTGATAAAGTTACCTATTCGTCCAAAGAAGAGACCTAATGGAATAAGAGGCGCAATAAAGTCTGTAAACTCCCAGAAACTCTTTTTATAGCGTTTAGCAACCAATAAACTGGCAACTAGTACGCCGATTAATCCTCCATGAAAACTCATGCCAGCCCATTCAATACTTTCTCCCGTCCAGCCGATAATTGATGCGGGATTACTGATGAAGTGGTTGAAGTCATAAAAGAGTGTGTAACCTATTCTCCCACCAAGAACAGCTCCTAAAAAGAGGTAAAACGCCATATCGCTCACTTGTGCTGGCGTCCATCCTGAGTTTGGTTTTTTGGCACGGTAGCTACCAAGTAATACTGCTAGCCCTAGTGCTAAGATATACATTAGGGCATACCATCTTAAAGCAACGGGCCCAATAGAGAAGATGATCGGATCGATCTGGGCTGAGAAGTAGAGTGGCATGACAGAATCCTCTTGTGAACAGAATAAAAAAGGGCTACATCGAGCCCTTTAAATAACAATTGATAAGGTAGGATAATTTTACTTATCTTACCGGGTTTGTCCATCCCTATTGCATTGCTGATTGTTATGTAATCAGGATAGAAATCTCACCACACTATTTTTGTACGCGTTCACTTCTAACTTTTTCAATCACTTCATTCATTGAATCGATGAGTTTGTCGTAAGGACTCCCCGGGCCTGGTCTATTTGCCGCATCTTGTGCGCTTAAAAGATATTGGCCATCAATCACAATTGCAGGCGTGAATGGAACACGGTATTGATGTTGAATAAGATTTTCAGCACGATTAAATGAGCTTTTTGCAGAGAAGCCATTCCAAGCCTTCAAGAAGCGATCTTCATCAATTCCTTGTGTCGCCATGAATTTCGCAATCTGTTTCTCGTTGGTGAAACGTTTACGATCTTTGTGGATTGCATCGAAGAATGCTTGGTGACCTTTTTCAAGTTCATTCATTGCTTCAAGAGTGTAAAATACTTGAGCATAGAGCGTCCAGACACCTTGGCCTGGAGCAGCAAGAGAGATGACATCTACGTCAGCGACATCTTTTTGTGTATCAGCCCAAGCTGCAAAGAAAGGTTCGAAGGTATTACACGCAGGACAGGCATAAGAGAAAATTTCAACGACTTCAATTTTATTCGGATCAAAAATAGGATCAACTTGTGGAGTGATTGTTTGGTAGTAATTTTGTGCCGTTGCAGCGCCCATTAGTGAGCAGAGAATCAGTGCCGTTGTTGAGATGAATTTCTTAAACATAAGTGTAACTCCTCTATAAAAGGTTTTAGATGACAAATCTTCCTAAATGAAAAAAGTGAGCTTGAAGCTCACTTTTATTGACTATGGTTTACAAATGATTAAGGCTGTAAGCCTTGAATATAAGAAGCGACTTCTTTAACTTCTGCATCAGTCATACGTTGTGCAATATCTCGCATGATACGTGCTGGGTCATTTTTACGCTCTTCAGTTTTGAAGCGGTTTAATTGCTTCTCCGTGTAGTAAGCATGCTGTCCGGCAATAGCAGGATAGTTTGCAGCTTCGTTACCTTTGCCGGTTGGGCTATGGCATGCAGAACAAGCAGGGATACCACGAGCGATGTCGCCACCACGGTAGATCTGCTCACCACGAATAGCAAGACCTTGGTCTGCTGTTCCGTAGCTAGTTTTTTGTTTTGATAGATAGAGCGCAACGTCCGCGATATCTTGTTCAGAAAGCTTATCAGCTTCTACACTCATTTCTGAGTCAAAACGAAGACCGTTCGTAGGATCACTATAAGAACGTTTGAGTTCATAAAGTTGTGTGCGGATATATTTTTGATGCTGACCTGCAAGTTTTGGATATAAGTCATTTGTACTTATTCCATCTTTACCATGACAAGATACACAGGTCTCTGCAATTGCCTTACCTGCCTCGTAATTTGGCGTGATTTCATTTGCATTAATGTTCGTGAACATTAAGGTAACACCAATTCCAATTAGAGCTTTATAGTTAAAACGCACAGCAGTTTACTCTCCTAAATCTGGGTTGTTCTATTGTCAGCTGATACGACGAAAACGTCGATATGTTCTGCTCGTTGTAAGATAAATAACAACACTATCAACTAACTCTTCAAATAATCTTTATTAAATATTTCACTATTCTATTCTATTTTCAAAAAAATATGTAGTGGAAGAGTGAAAGAAGTTTGTCTAGGTCAATATTTCTTCTAACTTGCTTCCCCCTTTTGAGGGAATATTTTATGATGACTCAATGAAAGATGGTCTATAATGTCTTGTTTAGAAAGTTATACGTTGTTTTTAAGGAGAATAAAAGTCAATGCCCGTTATTACTTTGCCAGATGGCAGTAAAAGAGAGTATCAAGGCGCTGTTACTGGATTTGATATTGTCAATGATATTGGTCCTGGTCTTGCTAAGGCCGCAGTTGGAATTGTCGTGAATGGGGAAGACAAGGATCTTACCTATACGATCAGCGAAGATATCGACTTCAAAGTGCTCACGGTAAAGGATGAAGCAGGGCTTGATGTTGCGAGACATACCTTGGCTGCGCAAGTATTAGCGCGTGCGGTAAAAGATCTCTATCCAGATGCTATGCTCGCAATTGGACCAACTGTTGAGAATGGTTTTTACTATGACGTTGATTTTGTGACCCCTATTGTGCCTGAGGCACTTGAGAAAATTGATGCAAGAATGCGCGAGATTCTCAAAGAAAACTTGGAAGTTACGCGTGAAATGTGGCCTAGAAAGGATGCAATTCAATACTTCCTCGATAAACGTGAGCTCTATAAAGCAGATATTATTGATCGTGCGCCAGCGGATCAAACAGAGATTTCACTCTATCGTCAAGGTAACAATGGCGAAGATATCTTTATGGATCTTTGTCGAGGACCTCATACGCCGACGACGAATAAAGGTAAATTAGCGTTTGCCTTAACAAATATTGCCGGCGCTTATTGGCGTGGGGATTCTGATAATAAAATGTTAACGCGTATTTATGCGGTAGCATTTGCATCAGAGAAAGAATTAAAAGAGCATCTTGAGCGTGTGAAAGAAGCAGAGAAACGCGATCACCGCCGTATTGGTAAAGCACAAAATCTCTTCCACCTTCAAGAAGAAGCGCCAGGAATGGTGTTTTGGCATCCGAAGGGTTGGACGATTTGGCAGACGGTTGAGCAATATATGCGTAAACGTCAAAAAGAAGAGGGATACCTCGAGATCCGTACACCGCTTGTCATGGATCGTACCCTTTGGGAGCGTTCAGGTCACTGGGAAAACTATAAAGAGAATATGTTTACGACCTCATCAGAGAATCGTGACTATGCTGTAAAACCGATGAACTGTCCTTGTCATATTGAAGTCTTTAATCATGGGCTTCATTCTTATCGTGACTTGCCGATGCGTCTCGCGGAATTTGGTTCATGCCATCGAAATGAGCCATCAGGTGCGCTTCACGGTTTAATGCGTGTGCGTGGATTCGTCCAAGATGATGCACACATCTTCTGTCGTGATGATCAGGTTATTTCTGAAGTTGAGCGATTCCATAAATTTGCGATGAGCGTTTATGATCATTTCGGCTTTAAAGATATCAGTGTGAAGTTATCACTTCGTCCTGAGCAACGAGCGGGTGAAGACCATATTTGGGATATGGCGGAATCAGGCTTAAGAACAGCACTTGGAGCTGCGGGTATCTCATGGGAAGAGCTTCCTGGAGAAGGGGCATTCTATGGTCCTAAAGTTGAGTATCATATTAAAGATGCTATCGGCCGTTCATGGCAGGTAGGAACAATCCAATTAGACTTCGTACTTCCTGAGCGATTAGATGCAGAATTTGTTGATGAAGATAATACTCGCAAGCGCCCAGTAATGCTTCATAGAGCGATCTTAGGCTCGTTTGAGAGATTTATCGGAATCTTGATTGAGCACCATGCAGGCTCGATGCCTTTATGGCTTGCGCCAGAGCAAGTGTCGATTTTAACGATTACCGGCAATCAGACTGAGTATGCGGAAAAAGTTGCAAAAGAGCTCAAAAAACTTAATATAAGAACTAAAGTTGATGCTCGAAATGAGAAGATAGGTTATAAAATTCGTGAGGCAACAATCTCACGTATTCCTTACATCATTGTTTTGGGTAAACGAGAAATGGAGATGGGGCTTGTTGCTGTGAGAACTCGTGAAGGGCAAGATCTCAGTGCGATGACACTCGATGAATTCGTCGCATTGCTCCAAAAAGATTTGTAATATATATAGCTGCATTTGTCGGTGCGATATAGAATTACACCGGGATACAAGTAGTACATTCGTACTACTTGTTGATAAACAATCATAAAATTGTCGCGCATATTGTTATAAAAACTTATAATGAGCACGACAAAAACAGTACAAAACACAAAAATATTACAATTAAATATATTAGAAATAGGAGATATAACTATTAGTAATCAATATGAACATCGAATTAACGAGAAGATTTCGGTGAAAGAAGTGCGTTTGATTTTAGCAGATGGAGAGCAAAAAGGTGTTGTGCCTCTTGATGAAGCGCTAGAATTAGCATACAATGATGAGCTTGATTTAGTGGAGGTTTCTCCAACTGCGAAGCCGCCTGTATGTCGTATCATGAATTACGGTAAATACCGTTATGAATTACGCAAAAAAGCGGACGAAGCTAAGAAGAAACAGAAGCAAGTTCAAGTAAAAGAGATCAAGTTTCGTCCGGCAACGGATGATGGGGATTATCAGGTAAAACTACGCAACCTGATACGTTTCCTTAAAGACGGTGATAAAGGCAAGGTCACGCTTCGTTTTAGAGGTCGTGAAATGGCTCACCAAGATCTAGGTATGGATCTACTTCTTCGTGTAGAGAAGGATTTAAAAGAGTACGCTGTTGTTGAACAACGACCAAAAGTTGAAGGTCGCCAAATGACAATGGTACTTGCTCCGATAAAAACTGTAGCAAAAGAGTAGATGTAACTTATTTATTAATTAAAATTAATTTTAGAAATGCGAGTGGAATTAAAATGCCAAAATTAAAATCACATAGCGGCGCTAAAAAGCGTTTCCGCAAAAGTGCAAGTGGTAGCTTCAAGCGCCAATGTGCTTTCCGTAGCCATATTCTTACTAAAAAAACAACTAAGCGTAAAAGACATTTGCGTGGTGAAGCGGTGATTTCGAAAGCAGATCACAAGCAAATCGCACAATTGTTACCAAACGCATAGTATTCATTAGGAGAATAAAAAAATGGCAAGAGTTAAACGTGGGACGACCACTAATGCGCGTCACAAAAAAATCTTAAAAAAAGCTAAAGGTTACTACGGCGCGCGTTCACGCACTATCCGTACAGCAACCCAGGCAGTTTATAAAGCAGGTCAATACGCATACCGTGACCGTCGTCAACGTAAAAGAGACTTCCGTGCTCTTTGGATTGTACGTATTAATGCTGCTTCACGTGAGTTTGGTCTTTCTTACAGCCGCTTTATCAACGGTTTGAAAAAAGCTGAGATCCAAATTGACCGTAAAGTGCTCGCAGATATGGCAGTTCATGACATTAATGCATTCGGAGCATTAGCAGAACGTGCTAAATCAGCATTAGCATAATATCTCTTAATTAAAAGAGTTTAGAACAAAAAGGAAAAGCGGCTATGGATGCTCTTTTCCTTTTTTTATTTATAACAGATATGTAGGTAGATGAACTAATGAGTCTAGAGACAATTCTTCACTCTGCTTTAGAAGCCATCTCTAAAGCGGATAATTTGCAGGCGGTTGATGAAGTACGTGTAACCTATTTTGGTAAAAAAGGTCAGATCAGTGGCTTAATGGCAGAGTTGGGCAAGCTTGAACCTGATGCACGTAAAGCGCGCGGCGCCGAAATTAATAAAGTTCGATCTGAAGTAATGGGTGCGCTTGAAGCGAAAAAGAATGCACTTGAAGAGGCCGAATTAAATAGACAATTGATGACTGAGACAGTCGATGTTACGCAGGCTGGACGCAATAGCGATACAGGTGCGCTTCATCCGATTACCAGAACAATGATGCGTATCCATGAGTTTTTTGCATCTGTTGGCTTTGATATTGTTGAAGGTCCAGAAATTGAGAGTGACTTCTATAACTTTGAAGCCCTCAATATTCCAGAGCATCATCCTGCAAGAGCCATGTTCGATACCTTCTATTTTGATGAGCATATGCTCCTTAGAACCCATACCTCTAATACGCAAATTCACGTGATGCAAGAAGAGAAGCCACCTATTCAAATGATTGGGTATGGCCGTGTATATCGCAGTGACTCAGATGTGACACATAGTCCGATGTTCCACCAAGTGGAAGGCTTAGTGATTAACAAAGATGTGACTTTTGCGAATCTTAAAGGGATCTTGACAGAGTTTATGCAGAAATTCTTTGAAAAAGATCTTAAGCTACGTTTCCGCCCTTCATTCTTCCCCTTTACAGAGCCTTCAGCTGAAGTTGATATTGAATGTGTGATCTGTAGCGGTGATGGTTGCCGAGTATGTAAGAATACAGGATGGTTAGAAGTTTTAGGGTGCGGAATGGTTCATCCTAATGTCCTTAAAGCGGTAAATATTGACCCAGAAGAGTTCCAAGGATATGCATTTGGAATGGGTGTGGAGCGTTTAGCGATGTTGCGTTATAGCGTTAATGACCTTCGCCTCTTCTATGAAAATGATATGAACTTCTTAACGCAATTTAGATAAATCATTACTGGGTAAGCAAATATTATGAAAATTTCAGTTTCTTGGTTAAAAGAGTGGATTGAGACAATTCCTGAAGATCTTTCTGATCGTTTGACGATGGCAGGATTAGAAGTGGAAGGAGTTGCATTGGCAGCGCCGGCATTTAATGGCGTTGTGGTAGGGAAGGTTGTTGAGCTTGTACAGCATCCTGATGCGGATAGACTCCGCGTTGCACAAGTAGATGTAGGGCGTGATGCGCCCGTACAGATCGTTTGCGGGGCACCTAACGTAGCTGTAGGTATTAAAGTGCCAACCGCGCTTGTAGGTGCAGTACTTCCGGGTGACTTTAAAATTAAAGATGCAAAACTTCGAGGTGTTGCTTCATCAGGAATGCTCTGTTCTGCAAAAGAACTTGGGATTAATGAGGATGCTTCAGGTTTGATGATTTTGGCGGATGATTTAGAGATCGGCGCTGACTTTAGAGAATTATTAGATCTTGATGATGAAATTATCGAGATTGACTTAACCCCGAATCGTGGGGATTGCTTAAGTATTTTAGGCGTTGCTCGTGATGTTGCTGCGATAACAGGCCAAGAAGTGAAAGCTTTTGAAGCGCCAGTAGCCGTTGTTGAAAATACGTTGACTAAAGCAGTGACTATTGAAAATACGCAAGATTGCCCCAAATATTTAGGGCGTGTGATTGAAGGCGTTAATCAGAAGGCCGAAACACCGCTCTGGATGTGTGAGCGTCTTCGTCGTAGTGGAATACGTCCACACGGCATTTTGGTAGACATTACTAACTATGTGTTATTAGAAATTGGTCAACCATTGCATGCATTTGATTTTGCAAAAGTAACAGGTGATATCCAGGTACGTCGCGCGAAAGAGGGTGAGAAAATCACACTTATCAATGAAGATGTTATCGCGCTTAAAAACGATACGCTTGTGATTGCTGATGATCAAAAAGTCCTTGCGATAGCTGGAATTATGGGCGGCCTTGAAAGCGCTTGTAATGACGATACGACCACGGTCTTCTTAGAGTCTGCATGGTTTAATCCTATTACGATTGCCGGGAAAGCTCGTAATTATGGATTGCATACAGATTCATCTCATCGCTTTGAACGCGGTGTTGATTTTGAATTGGCTGATAAAGCGATTGAGTATGCAGCTGTATTGATTCAAAAATATGCGGGTGGGAAAGCAGGTGCTATTTCACAAGCTATTGATGTGAAAATGTTGCCTCAGCGAGAGCCTATCAAAGTAAGGTTTTGTAAAACAAATCAAATAATTGGGCAAGAATTTACAAATCATGATATAAATATGTTTGTGAATAGAATCGGTAATGTGACAGAAATTAACAATGATTATCTTGTTGTTATTCCTCCTAGTTATCGTTTTGACCTCCAAATTGAAGAGGACTTCATTGAAGAGGTTGCTCGTCTTAATGGTTATGATAATGTTCCTGTCTCATTTGAGATGGTCTCTCAGGTTCTAATGACGAAAGTCCCAGAATCTAAGGTCACTCTTACTGACTTTAAGAAAACGTTGGTAAGTCGTGGATTCCATGAAGTAATTGAGATGAGTTTCATTAGTCCTGCGTGGCAAGCGATTTTAGATCCAAAAAAATCAGCAATTGCGCTGAAAAATCCGATTTCAAGTGATCTCTCAGTAATGAGAACAACCTTGTTACCCGGTGTTTTAGGGGCAATGGATCATAATCTTAAGCGCCAGCAGACAAGATTGAGATTTTTTGAGTCTGGACGTACTTATAACGGAACGTTAGAAAACATTGTTCAGGAGCTACATATCGCAGGCGCCATCTGCGGTACAGCGGCGCCATTACAGTGGGGTGTTGAAGCCCGTGCGGTAGACTTTTTTGATTTAAAAGGGGATGTTGAAGCGCTTCTTAAAAGAACAGGAAGAGATGATTTTACTTTTGTTTCTTCAGAGCGTGAAATTTTGCATCCGGGGCAGAGCGCAGATATTAAGTTAGGGAGTGGAGAGACTGTCGGTTATTTAGGTAAATTACATCCTAGTGTTGTAAAAGCACTCGATTTAAATCGAGATGTATTTGTCTTTGAACTCAATTATGACCTTCTTTCAGGATCTGAGACGCCGAAGTTTAAAGAACTTTCACGTTTCCCTGTATCTAAACGAGATCTTGCACTTGTTGTTCCTTTTAATGTAACGACGCAGCAAGTTTTAGATGTGATGAAGGGCGGAGTTGAACCTCGTCAGTATCTCATTAATGTGAACTTATTTGATATCTACGCACCTAAAGCGGAAAAAGCAGAAAATGCATCTAAAAATATGGCATTTAGCTTAACTTTCCAAAATCGTGAGGAGAGCCTCAAGGATGTGGAAGTAGATCAAATTGTGGAAGGAATTCTTGTTGACCTAGCGGCAATTGGAGTTTCAGTCCGTCAATAATAAAAGATATCAATAAAATAGAGTCATAATAGTAAAGGAGTTACAAATGCCTACTTTAACGAAAGCTGCAATTACGGAAAATTTATATCATAGTACAAATATTTCACGTGAAGATACGAAACAATTTGTTGAGGATTTCTTCAGTGAAATTGGCGATGCACTTGCAACTGGTCGTGCAGTAAAACTTTCAGGTTTTGGAAGTTTTGAATTGCGTGATAAATCAGAGCGTCCTGGAAGAAACCCTAAAACTGGGGAAGAAATTCCAATTAGTGCGCGTCGTGTTGTGACCTTCCGTATTGGTCAGAATCTCCGTTTAAGTATGAATGAATTAAGTGAAAGCGCTGAAGCGTAATTAGTAACTATCACTTAAAAAGTTTATATTTTAGGCTCAAAACCTCGCTTCGGCGGGGTTTTTTTATGTTTGGGATAGAAGTGCGTATAATCAGAGTTATTTTCCCATAACATTCAAAGGAACTTATGAAATCTTCCCTTTTTCGCTCACTATTTACGGTGAGTGGCTTTACATTTCTCTCCCGCATTATGGGGCTGGTGAGAGACATCGTTTTTGCAAGTTACTTTGGTGCTGGGGCTGCAATGGATGCTTTTAGTGTTGCCTTTCGAATCCCCAATCTCTTCCGTCGTTTTTTTGGAGAAGGTGCGTTTAACCAAGCATTTGTACCAATCTTTAGTGAGTATCGATTAGAGAAGAGTGTGGACGAGCTCAAACGGTTTTTAGCGGAAGTCAGCGGGACGTTAGGGGTAGTCTTGCTGTTGATTACTATTGTTGGAGTGCTCTTCTCATCAGAGATGGTGGTGCTCTTTGCCTCTGGCTTTGTACATGATTCAGAAAAATTTGCGCTGACACAGGATCTATTGCGTTTAATGCTGCCATATCTCTTTTTTATCTGTATGACAGCAATGTATAGTAGTGTTTTGAATGCCCTTAATAAGTTTGCGATCCCGGCCGCTATTCCGATTTTACTCAATATCTTCTTGATTGCCGGGGCGCTCTTAAGTCATTATTTTGGTGAACCGATTATGGCGCTCGGATATGCCGTTTTCTTGGGCGGTGTTGTGCAGATGGTCGCGCTCTTTTATGCTGTGAAGCGAGAAGGGCTTATTACAATGCCACGTATTCGGTTCTCATCTCCTGGAGTGAAGCGAGTGATGTTCTTGATGGTTCCGGCAATTATCGGCTCATCAAGTAGTCAGATTAATATCTTGATCAATACGCAATTAGCATCTCGCCTTGAAACGGGAAGCATCACGTGGCTCTATTATTCAGATAGATTGGTGGAGTTTGCGATAGGCACCTTTGCTGTTGCATTAGGGACGGTCATTCTCCCAAGGCTTTCTGAACTTCAGACAAAAGGGGATACTGAGAATTTAGGCAAGACAATCGATTGGGGAATCCAGCTCTCATTAATCATTGGTGTTCCGGCAATGATTGGATTGATCTTTTTGGCAGAGCCGCTCTTAGCGCTTCTCTTTATGCGTGGGGAGTTTTACGAAGCCGATGTTATGATGGCGGCAAGAAGCCTGGTGACATATTCATTGAGTATCCCGGCATTTTTCATTATTAGAATTTTAGCACCTGTCTATTTCGCACGTCAGAATACTAAAACGCCGATGTACTTTAGTTTGATAGCAATTGCAGTGAATATTTGCCTACAATTTATTTTAGTGGAATATTATCAGCATGCAGGGCTTGCGCTCTCATCATCTATCGCGGCGTGGGTAAATGCATTGCTATTAGCAGGGGGGTTAGTTGTGATGAATATCCATCATTTTAACGCGCTATTTACCAAGCGGATTTTAGCGTTGTTGCCGGCAAATGGGGTTTTAGTATTGATTCTTCTCTGGATGCAAAGCTTTAAATCTTTCTGGTTTGAAGGGGCCTTCATTTTAAAGATGCCGATCATGATTGTTGCGATCGTGGCGGCGATTATTCTCTATTTTGGTGTGCTACATCTGTCAGGATTTTCGTTGGCAAGATTAAAAGGACCTTTAGTGAGAATGAAATAGCGGGGATGTAATAGACGGTGAAGGCGTAGCAAGATGCTTTCTCTGAAGTCTTTCTCGATACTTTCTAGATATCAAAAATGCCGGACTGAATACAGTGCCGGCATTTTTCATTGAGGCGATTGATTTATAGGGAAGCGATATTTTGCGCGATCCTACGATTCTTGCGAATCCTGTATATTTCACTGCTGATATAGGTGATGACCGAGATCCAAACAATGATGAATCCGACTAACCTTGCGCCAGAGAAACTCTCATTGAAGACTAAAATCCCTGATAAAAACTGCAGGGTTGGCGAAACGTATTGTAAGATTCCGACGATTGAGAGCGGAATAAATCTTGCGCCCTTTGCAAAGAGAAGGAGCGGAATTGTGGTTGCGGCTCCCGAAAAGACCAGAATAAACATTGGTAGAGGATTGAGTTCTGTAAAGATTAAGGTATCGCTTTTGTAAGCTAGTGAGAGATAGATAATCGTAAACGGTAACATAAAGAGCGTTTCAAGAAATAGTCCGGCAAGCGGTGGTAATGATGCAATCTTTTTAATTGCGCCATAAAAGCCGAAGGAGAAGGCGAGTAATAGGGCAATATAAGGAATTGTGCCTCCTAAGAATGCTAGCCATAATACGCCTGTTGTCGCAAGCGCTATAGCGACATACTGAATCTTCGTAAGGCTCTCTTTAAAGAGAATTCTGCCAAGAAAGACACTGACTAACGGATTAATATAGTAGCCTAAGCTTGCTTCGAGAACCTGTTTGCTACTAATCGCGTAGAGATAGATCGACCAGTTGAGAAAGAGGAAGAAGGAAGAGCCCATAAAGGTTAGGAGGATTCGACGATTACGTAGAGCATCTTTTAGTAAGAGGCGATCCTCTTTACGAAAGATGAGCACCATACAGATAAAGAGTAACGCCCAACCGATTCTCTGTGCCATGAGTTGCAGTGAGTCAATGCCGGCAAGGGGATACCAGTAGATGGGGAAAAACCCCCAAATAATATAGCAGGTGAGCGTAAGAACAACGCCTTTTCGGTAGTTGTCTGCAGTGCTGAGAGTATTCATGATATGGACGCCTATGGGGTCGATTTGAGAAATGTTTTTGAAGGTCAGTGTATCAGGAAATTGAGATGGTGCTGAGACTTCTAGAAAAAGAGTCAATAGGGATTTGCTCTCGCTTTGCAACTAAAGCAAGCGAGAGCAATACAATTGTAAAATATTCCGTTAAAATAGCGAAAGAACTATTTTGTCCAAGGCTTGATAAAAGTTTAAATCTTGGCAGTTACCGCATTAATTAGAGGATAATGATCGTGATAAAAATTCAAAATATGACAGTCGATAATCAAAAGCCTTTCGTGCTTTTTGGTGGTATCAATGTTTTGGAGTCTTTGGAGAGTACATTAAAAGCCTGCCAAGAATATGTGAAGGTGACAGAAACTCTTGGTATTCCACTTGTATTTAAAGGGTCATTTGATAAAGCGAACCGCTCATCTATCCACTCTTATCGTGGAGTTGGTATGGATGAGGGGCTAAAGATTTTTGAAGCCGTAAAGCGTGAATTTGGCGTGCCTGTTATTACGGATATCCATGCCCCAGAACAAGCAGCACCGGTGGCAGAAGTGGTAGATGTATTACAATTGCCGGCATTCTTAGCAAGACAGACAGATCTTGTGGTGGCAATGGCGAAAACGGGTAAGCCGATTAATGTGAAAAAACCCCAATTCTTAAGCCCTTCACAAATGCTCAATATTGTTGAGAAGTTTAATGAAGCGGGAAATGATCAAATCATGCTATGTGAGCGTGGCAGTTGCTTTGGTTACGATAACCTTGTCGTGGATATGCTTGGATTTGGGGTGATGAAGAAAGTGTGTAATGACGCACCGATCATCTTTGATGTAACGCATTCATTACAACAACGTAACTCGCTTGAAAAAGCTTCAGGCGGTCGCCGTGAGCAGGTGCTTGAATTAGCGCTTTCAGGAATGGCAACAGGGTTGGCTGGGCTCTTCTTAGAAGCGCATGAAGATCCTGATCAAGCAAAATGTGATGGCCCAAGTGCTTTACCATTATCGCTCTTAAAACCTTTCTTAGAGCGTGTTAAAGCCGTGGATGATCTTGTTAAATCGTTTGAGCCTTTAGATATTCGATAAATAATAGTATGAGAGTTGGGAGTACCAGATTACCTTCAAGTCTCTATTAAGCCCATACCGGTTTGAAATATTAGCGCTACACAAGTAGATTGTGTAGCGTTTTTCTTAAAGGGGATTAAATGTATGGCGTGAGTCAAAGAATGTGAGTGGGTGATATAAAGATGAAAGGGTTCTTTTTTGCGGTAATATTTGTGTTAGTCTGAGAGGGCGTTTCTATCAATAAAGGACGCTCAAAACTTTCTAATATCCCTTTCTATATTGACCCCGTGATGATCTAAAAGGACTCCTTTTTATGACTGCTGATATTACCTATACTATTCCTGCCAAAAATCGACGTAACTTAGCGCTATTGATGGTGGTATTAATCATTGCCATTGTTGTGCTCGAGGGGATTTTTGTTGCACGGGTTCCTTTGATTGTTTTTGTTGGTTTCGGCATATACTTTTATTTCGCGTCTCTTTCGAGTGCAACTTTAACGGCGGATCGTTTAATCGTGAAACCTGTTTTGGGGCGTGCAAAAGAGTTCCCGTTATCAGGCGGAGCTTTCGAAAAACGACATTTTAAAGGATGGGTTGCGCTCATCGCCTTTTCTAGAATGGAGGGAACGAGTATCAGCTATACAAAAGCCGGTGGAAAACCTGTAATGACCGTTAATGGATTATATGACATGCAAGATGTCGAATCATTATTTGCGGAGATTGAGCGGAGGCAAGCAGCGCTGAATTCGTAGTTTTAAGCTTTGACTGAATCAATCATAAAAAAACCTGAATGCCTGCCTCTTTTGAGAGGAAGGATTCAGGTTTTTTGATAAGTAGCTGATCAATAATAGGCTATTAACCATCAAACAATCAGAAAATTAGATTGCAGTTGTTCTCGTTTTAAGCCATTCGAGAACTGATGCATCACTGATTTTGGGGGAGAGTTCATTATAAACTCTTTCATGATAACGATTAACCCAAGCGATCTCTTTAGCATCCAGTAATGATAGATCCATAAGGCGTGTATCAATAGGGAAGAGCGTGAGGGTTTCAAAATGCATAAATGTCCCAAAGTCTCGCTCTTTTTGAGATTTGATTGGCATTGCGGCGACCAAGTTCTCAATACGAATGCCCCATTGACCTTCACGATATAAGCCTGGCTCAATCGAGGTAATCATCCCTTTTTTAACATTCATTTGAGGATTGGGCGTTGCGCTATAAGAGAGGACGTGCGGGCCTTCATGTACGTTCATGAAGTAGCCAACGCCATGACCTGTTCCATGTCCGTAATCGAGATGATTCTCCCATAATGGGCGACGCGCAATCGCATCAAGCATTGGCATCGGGATGTTTTCTGGGAAGATCGTTTCACTCATTGCGATTAAAGATTTTAAGACAATTGTGAAATCACGCTTGTGTGCTTCTGTCGGGGTGCCGATAGGAACAACTCGGGTAATGTCAGTTGTTCCATTTTGATATTGGGCACCAGAGTCGATGAGCAGTAACCCATCTCCCTGAAGCTCCGCGTGGGAATATTCGGTTGCACGATAATGTGGAAGGGCACCATTTGGGTTAAAGCCGGCGATAGTATCGAAGCTTAAATCTACAAAATAAGGGCGTTTTGCGCGTTCCGCTTGAAGCATATCTGCAACATCAAGTTCAGTAAGCGTTTCGCCTTTTGCTAAGCGAGCTTCAAATTCTGTGTAGAAGTGAGCCATAGCAGCACCATCTTCACGCATCGCCTCTTGAATGTTTTGAAGATCAGCATCACTTTTTTGTGCTTTAAAGAGGGTGCTTGGATTTGGGAGATAAAGGACTTCACACTCCTCATCAATGGCTTCGAGCGCGGCATACGTTGTACGTTTTTCATCAATCATCACGACTTTGTCTTCCGGAATGTTCATGAGCTCTTCATAGAAGGCATCGTAAGGGAACACCGTCACTTTATTGTCTGTGAGATATTTTTTAACGGTTTGGTCGATCTTCGATTCATCAATAAAGAGCGTAACCGTTGAAGGGGTGATCATTAAGAAGGCTAAAAATACAGGGTTATAAGAGACATCTCGTCCGCGGAGATTGGTAATCCAGGCAATATCATCTAAGGTTGATACAAAATGAACATCCGCATCTTGCGCAGTCATTGCCGCGCGAATTTTTGAGATCTTAGAGTTGATTTTCTCAGAAACAAACTGCGGGTCATGAAGATAGAGCATTTCGCAAGGAAGTGCTGCGCGATCACTCATAATGATTGAGAAGGGGTCATATTCAGTTGTGAGTGTGATGCCATATTCATCTAGTGCTTCATAGAGCTCAACGAAATTTTCAACAGAAATCGTATCGCCTAAGACCGCCACATGACTTTTTTCAGGTAATGTTTCTTGTAAGAACTCTGTGTATGAAGGCGTTGCGCTATCGCCAAGCTTCATGAGAGTGATACCAGAATCCTCGAGCTCGCTCGCTGCCTGAACCCAATAACGGCTGTCAGTCCATAGATAAGCCCGATCTTTTAGCACGAGTAAAGAACCTGCCGAACCGGTGAATCCTGAAAAAGCTTCGCGAAGTTTCCAATGTTCAGGGAGGTATTCGGAAAGATGTGGATCTGAGCTCAAGATAAGCCACGCTTGTACTTTTTCCTTAGCCATTTGCTTTTGGAGTGCAGTGAGGCGCGATTGAATAGAGGTTGAATGACGCATAGTGTTTATCCTTCAATTGTACTTGTGGAGGACAAATTTATTTCAGTCTCTTAAATGAGATTTTGAGATAAATTCATAGTGTTATATGGCGCCTAGTTTACCACTTTCTAGGAATAAAAATTGGGATAGTCTTGGATATTAAGATCTAAAAAATGCCTAAAAACGCGATAAATTGTAACAAAATTGATCAATCAATTTATTTTTGGAAATAGGTCGTGATTCTGCAAGAAAAACTCTCTATGATTAGGTATGATAAATAGGTTGTATCCATGACTTTTATAGTAGGACAAATAAATAATGAAATATGTGAGTACTCGTGGCGGCGATGCGCCCAAGTCATTTTGTGAAGTTGTGCTGGAAGGTCTTTGCCGTGATGGCGGACTATCAATGCCAGAATCAATTCCTCAAGTTTCTAAGGAGACATTGGCTGCATGGCGTAATCTCTCTTCTTATAGTGATCTTGCACTTGAAGTAATGGCGCTCTACGCGACAGATATTCCGCGAGGAGATCTCAAAAAATTAGTTGAGAGTGCTTATAATACTGATAATTTCGGCGTTGAGTCGATTATTAGTGAGCGATCTATTGGTAATAATGTGAAAGTCCTCGGATTATCAGAAGGACCCACTTTTGCCTTTAAAGATATGGCAATGCAGTTTTTAGGTCAGCTCTTCCCCTATGTACTCGAAAAGATGGATCGTACGCTCAATATCGTGGGTGCAACATCAGGCGATACCGGGTCAAGTGCGATTCACGCAATGAGAGGTAAGCCACGGATTAATGTGGTAATGCTCAGCCCGCATGAGCGTATGAGTGCTTTCCAAACGGCCCAAATGTACTCAGTTCAAGATGACAATATTATGAATATCGCTGTGAAAGGCGTTTTTGATGATTGCCAAGATCTTGTGAAAGAACTTAATAACGATATCGCTTTCAAAGAGAAGTATCATTTAGGCGCAGTTAACTCGATTAACTTTGCACGCATTTTGGCGCAGATCGTCTATTACTTTAAAGGTTTCTTCATGACAACCTCATCGAATGATGAGTTGATTGATGTGGTGATTCCTTCAGGTAACTTCGGTAATATCTTTGCCGGCATTATGGCGCGTCAAATGGGTTTACCGATTCGTAAACTGATCTTAGCAACCAATGAAAATAATGTGTTGGATGAATTCTTCAAAACAGGCATTTATAAGCCTCGTGCATCACAAGCTGTTCATCTTACTTCAAGCCCTTCTATGGATATTGCGAAAGCGAGTAACTTTGAGCGCTTTATTTATCTTATTGCCGGCAGTGAAAAGACGAAAGCACTTTGGGATTCAATTGATGAGCAAGGATTCTTTGATCTCACTCAGGATGCTCTCTGGAATGATCGTGCGGGCTGGAATATCGAATCAGGCGAAAGCGCGCATAAAAATCGTATTGAAACGATTCAGCGAGTTTACGAGTCAAGTAATGAATTAATCGACCCGCATACCGCTGATGGCGTATTTGTCGGAGCACAATATCTTGATGGTGTGACGCAAGTCTGCCTTGAGACCGCAAAGCCGATTAAATTCTACGAAACAATTACGCAAGCGGTGAATGACGCACCGTTTGATCTTGCTGAAGTGAAGAGAATCGAGTCTCTTCCTCAGAAAAAAGAGGTGATGGCGAATGACGCAACACTTCTACGTCAATTTATCGAATCCGCTTTAAACTAAGGAATGCGAAATACCATGAAAAAAACATCATTTCCAAAAGATGAGATGAAAGTTGTCCTCTTAGAGGGCATTCATCAGGATGCTATTGATTACTTCAAACGTGCGGGCTACAACAATCTTGAAATTCACTCGAAAGCTTTAGAAGGCGAAGCTTTGATTGATGCATTAAAAGATGCCCATATTGTAGGGATCCGTTCTCGTACGCAGTTAACGGAAGAGGTGCTTAATAATGCACCGCGTTTGATGTCGATTGGGTGTTTCTGCATTGGGACGAATCAGGTAGATTTAGAAGCTGCAAAACATCGCGCAATTCCGGTATTTAACGCACCGTATTCAAATACCCGTTCAGTCGCTGAATTAGTGATTGCTGAGATGATTATGCTCAAGCGTGGCATTGCTTATAAAAACTATGAATGTCATCGTGGTGGTTGGGCAAAATCAGCAGCAGGTTCTTACGAAGTGCGTGGTAAAACCCTGGGTATTATCGGTTACGGGCATATCGGTACACAGGTTGGTATCATGGCAGAAAGCCTTGGTATGAACGTGATCTTCTATGATATCGAATCAAAACTCGTACTCGGTAATGCGCATCAAATTGAGACGATTGATGAGTTGCTTGCACAGTCAGATATCGTGACGCTTCATGTGCCAGAAGATGATTCAACAAAAAATATGATGAATCGTGAACGTATTGAGAAGATGAAGAAAGGTTCAGTGTTAATTAATGCTGCGCGTGGAACTATTGTGGATCTCGATGCTTTAGCTGATAACATTAAGAGTGAGCATATCTTGGGGGCGGCAGTTGACGTATTCCCCGTTGAGCCAAAAGCAAATGGTGAAGAGTTCCAATCTCCGCTTCGTGAGCTACAAAATGTTATCTTAACGCCGCATATTGGTGGCTCTACATTAGAAGCGCAACAAAACATTGGTGTTGAAGTTGCCTCTAAGCTAGTGCTTTACTCTGATAACGGTTCAACAGTGTCAGCTGTAAACTTCCCAGAAGTGACGCTTCCTAAGCAACCAGGAAGCCATCGTGTACTTCACGTGCATGAAAATACGCCAGGTATCTTACGCGCTGTGAATGAGCTTGTATCAGATCTTGATCTGAACATTAATGCGCAATACCTTCAGACATCTGGTGGCGTGGGTTATGTGGTATTAGATGTATCAGGTAAAGAAGAGAATGCGATTAAATTACAGATGGGTATGAAAGAGATTAAGGGCACGTTAAAGTGCAGAATCTTATACTAGTTTGTAAAAACAGATTGGTTCTTCGGAATATATAAATATAATGGACTTATAAGCATGGCTGTAAGTCCATTTTTTAATATTGCTTCCAAAGTAAAGAAATAGAAGAAGGGTAGAGATGTCATTAAGAGATCAGTTATTGAAAGCGGGTTTAGTCACAAAAGAGAAGGCTAAGGCGATTCATAAAGAGACTTCTAAGCGAAAGCATCAAGCGCACAGAGATAAGAGTGTAAAAGCGGAGATTGACGCTGAGAAAGCAAGTAAGCAAGCAGAAATTAAAGCTTTTGATGAAGCGAAGCGTGCGATGGATCTGGAGAAGAATCGAGAGATTCTTGCTGGGCAAGAGAAAAATCGCGCACGAAGCGAGATGAGAGAGCTTGTTGACCGCGAACGCGTGAATAAAGAGAAGGGCAATGCGCGCTTTAACTTTAGCCATGATGGTAAGAAGATTCGCTCAGTATTTGTAACAAATGAACAGCATCAAGCATTGGGTGAGGGGAAGTTAATGATCTGTCGTAATGATCGTGATGGATTTGATTATCCCGTGTTGCCTATCTCATTTAAAGAACGAATTGAGCGCCTAGAAGAGACGCTTGGTGAGAAGATATTCTATTACCTCGCTTCAGCTATAACTGAGTCTGATGCGGTAGATGAGTGGGCAGTTTGGGATGCGTACGAAGCATCATTGAAGCAAGATCCTAAAAAATAGCGCTAATGAAATCCCCCTAATGAAATAACGTTATTTACAGAGAACGTTGAATAAAAAGCGTTAGGGACTTTAAAATACCCCAAAAGTTAAGCATAACTTTGGGGTGTTTTTATATGGTTTAAATTATATTTTCATTATATATTAATATTAATGGAAAAAAAAGTTAATACGATAGTTGTTGGGCTAGCGTAGTAACTTTTAATGTTTTGTCTGTTTTTTAAAATGTGAGCTTAGTTATTTGCGACCTGCCGCTTCTTTCTCTTCTTTGATTTTCTTTTTGAAGAACCAAACAAACCAGCTCATCATAATGATCATAAATATTACGCCAGAGCCAACAATTACAACAAAATAGGGGTCTGCGCCAATGAGTTTCATCATAGAATTTTTTCCTTTTATGAAGCAGAGATTAAAATAGATCTCCAGTACAATATAACTATAAATATACTATTACATAAAGACGCTTGATAATCTATGTCGCTGGATTAAGAGTGCTATTAGTTTGATGGGCATCAAGTTTTGTTTTTAGGAGAATGTCTCTTGAGGTGCATCAATCCTGCTTGGGGGCTTAAAGGTGATTTCGGGCTAGAGAAAGAGAAGCGAGGCAAGTTTTTATTTTTAGAGGAGGTATCTCATAAAATGATGGATAAGAAAAAACCCACTAACAAGTGTTAGTGGGTTTTTAAAGGTGGTGGCTCGAGACAGAATCGAACTGACGACACGCGGATTTTCAATCCGCTGCTCTACCAACTGAGCTATCAAGCCATTACTGATCTGGTGTATTAAACAGTATTCTATCCTTTTCGTCAAGAATATTGAGCAGATTGTAGAAAAGAGATGCAAATGTAGGCTCAGGTAATGATTTAAATAGTGGTGCAGTCTCGATTTAATGGAGGCTTTTTATTTTTAAATACCCCTATAAAATGCATTGAAAATAATAACTTATAGCATTATAAGTTATGAGAGATTCATAGTTACCCTATGTTTTTTAGTATCGTAGTGCCGGCAATGGATCATTGCAGGTTTGATATAGCATAATCATTATTGTTACAGCGATTGAACTGCTATAATTCGGAAACAAGAAAAAACCCACTAACAAGTGTTAGTGGGTTTTTAATAGATGGTGGCTCGAGGCAGAATCGAACTGCCGACACGCGGATTTTCAATCCGCTGCTCTACCAACTGAGCTATCAAGCCGTGCTGATGTGTTGTATTAAACAATATTCTTTCCTTTTCGTCAAGAATATTGGTTGGTGTATTATTATACAAACAGTGATAGCTATTGATATTAGGCGCTAAAATGGCGCAAAATGATTTTAAAAAAAGAGGGAATAGATGTGAGAGAGTTGGCGATGGTCGATAAAATTATCGATGAATCTTTGCAGAAAGGATTTCCGGGCGGACAGCTTTTAATCGAAATTGCTGGGAAGAAAATCTATGAGCGATCCTTTGGTTCTGTTGTGCTAGAAAATTGCAGTCTGACAGAAGAAGCAGGCTTCAACTTTGAGCGAGGACCAATGGTTACGGCATCAACACTCTTTGATATCGCCTCTTTAACCAAAATTTTTGCGACGACCTATCTTTTCCAAAAATATATTGAGGAAGAGCCGGTGCTATTGACACGAACGTTAGCGGATTTTTTTCCAGCGTTATTGAAGCGTCATGAGGAGTGCATTAATGCTTCGGTAGGAACAATTTCTTTAAAAGCGCTGTTGTCTCATCATGCAGGATTTGAGCCTAATCCGCTTTTTTATGATCCGACTTATAGTGCATCCCTCTATTGTCAAAATCGAGAGAATTTTCCCGAAGCGCTCTTGAAAGCGCCGTTAATCAACCCCGTGGGATCTGTCGGACTCTATTCAGATGTGGATTTTATGCTCTTAACTTATGTTTTAGAGAAAATTGGCGGGGAAGGCTTGGAGGCGCAGTTACAGCAACATTTCTGGGCGCCACTCGGTTTAACCGATATTATGTATCGTCCGCTTGCAAAAGGACTCTCTAAGGATCAACTTGCTGCAACAGAACGGGCAGGGAATACACGAGATGGTCTATATGATTATCCCAATATTCGCACCGAGATGATTCAGGGAGAGGTTCAAGATGAAAAAGCCTATTATTGTTTAGAGGAGGTTTCAGGGCATGCCGGGCTCTTTAGTAATGCCAGAACGCTGTCAAAGCTATTTAAACTCATGACAACGCCGAATGAGATCTTCTCTGAAGCGATTAAGGCACAATTTTTAAGCCCCCATTTCCCAGAAAAGACCTTTGGCTTAGGCTGGCGCTTAAATGGTCCTGATATGGGATATATGTTTGGGGAGAATGCCGGAAAAGATGCTTTTGGGCATACGGGATGGACAGGTTGCCTTGCAACGCATGACCCCACGAATCAATTGACGATCATCTATTTAACGAATCGGAAAAATACGCCGGTGTGCGATCCTGCTGAAAATCCTCATCTTTTTTATGGCGATCAATTGCCAGCGGGGAGATATCGCCCTATCATTCAAGCCATCTATCATGATTTAGGAATTAACGCATAATGTTGCAATCTCGATTGACTACTCTCGTATTGGTGCTGTTTTTAGGGGCGTTGATGCCACTGAGCTTCGCCCCTTTTAATGTTACGTTTATAGCGCCTCTTGCTTTAGCGGGATTGCTGTTTATTGCGAGAAATACATCGCCAAAGCGCGCTTTCAAGTTGGGTCTCCTATTTGGTTTTGGGATGTTCTCTTGGGGAATTTGGTGGATTCGCATTAGTTTAATTGAATTTGGGGGAGCACCTGTTGCTGTGGGTGTTTTTTTAACGCTTCTTTTAGCACTCTATCTCGCCCTCTATTATGCCGTCTTAAGTTATGCCATGGTGAGAGTTTCTTGGCGATTTTCATGGAAGGCGCTCCTGTTATTGCCGGCATTAGGGATGTTGCTTGAATTTGTTCGGGCACAGCTTTTTACGGGATTCCCTTGGTTAGCATTAGGGTATTCCTTAACGGATAGCCCTCTATCAGGGTATCTTTTCCCGACAATGGGCGCATTAATGGCAAGCTTTTGGGTCTATTTGGGCGCAGGGATTGTGCTGCTTCTCCTTCAAAAGATTTCAGAATTTAAACGTGTAAAAACCGGCGCATCTCATCAAGTTTCGTTAAAAGAGACGATCAGAGAGATGCTATTGCCGGCATTTTTATCTTTAGGTGTGATGGGCGGAGGCGTTGGCTTTACGACGTTACTGTTAACCGCTGAGATAAAACCTGTCGATGCGCCCTTAAAGGTGGCATTGTTACAGGGCAATATTGCGCAAGAGCTCAAGTTTAGCCAAGAGCAGTATTATTCGATTTTGATGACTTATCTGAATTTAACCGATAGCGTTGCCGGCAAAGCAGATCTAGTGATCTGGCCAGAAACAGCGGTCCCGAGCCTGTATGATCAAGAGACGCAACTCGGGGAGCATTTGCGCGCACTCTCTCAAGAGAGTGGAACGATAGTGATGACTGGCATTTTTTCTGGCAATGGCGCAACGGTGCGTAATTCGATTGTCACTTATAGCGATACGTTTAAATCGCGTGATCAGCGCTATGATAAAGCGCATTTAGTGCCTTTTGGGGAGTTCATACCTTTTCGAAGTGTCTTGAATCTTTTTGAGGGTGTTATCGAAATTCCCTTTTCAGATATTACGAAAGGCAGTGCCGTACAAGCACCTTTTGTTTTAAGGAGTGGGAAAAATGGAGCGCCGGTTCAAGCGTCAGCTTCGATCTGTTATGAGGCGGTATTTGGGGATGAATTACGTTATCAGGGGGAGAGTGCGCATTTCTTGGTAAATGTGAGTAATGATGCATGGTTTGGAGATTCTATTGGTCCATGGCAACATTTTCAGATCGCAAGGGCGCGAGCAATAGAGCTGCAGCGAGAGATGGTACGTTCCACGAATAATGGGATTACGGCATTGATTAATGCATCAGGGCAAGTTGAGGCGATGTTGCCGCAATTTGAAGAGGGAGTTTTAGAAGTCATGGTAACGCCGGTAGAAGGTGTTACGGCCTATGTGAGATTAGGCGATGCTTTCTGGGCGCTATTGGCAGGGTTAATGCTCCTCTGTGCCGGCGCCTGGCATCGATGGGGGATTAAGTGATACGTAAGATAGATTGGGGTTGGTAGAAGCGTAATCATGAAGAGTAGAAATTGACCATAAAAAAAGATCACGGAAATATTCTTGTGATCTTTTTTGTATCTGAACTACTTGGGTGCAGAGGGTGAATTGCTTATTCTCTAAAAGGAAGCGGGCTATGTCGTGAATAGAGAATGCAGCTGATAAATAAAATGGCGGTTAAAAGGAAGTAAACGCTGCCTAGTGCGGGGCTTCCTGAAACCCAGATATCTGTTGCCGCAATAAAGTAAAAGAGCGACAAAAAGCTGGTCCAAGCATGGGTAAATCGACGTGCGCGAAGTAACCCTCTTGCAGGAAAAACAAGGGGCATCAGTAGACCAATCACGAGGAACATGCGGGGCTGTTCTGGGTAAATTTTATTTGTCACTATACAGAAGATTGAGAAGAAAAAGAGCGCGAAATAAGCGAGAAGGGCACTGATTCTTGAAATGGGAACAATCGGGCTCATATTAGCGTAAGATCCTTAAGAGAGTGTTGAGGAAAAATATTCGTTAATATGTTATCACGAAAGAGGAGTATTTAAACGGTATGCCAGAGTTACCCGAAGTTGAAACCGTAAGGGCAGGAATTTCGCCCCATTTGATTGGTAAAAAAGTCCGCGGCATTGAAGTGCGTAATGAAAGACTTCGATATCCGATTCAGAAAGAGATCGAAAAGCTTTATAAAGAGACGATTCACCGTGTTGAACGTCGGGCAAAATACCTTATTCTCTATACCGATCATTATAAAGTCTTAATTCATCTGGGGATGTCAGGATCGATCCGCATTATGGAAGATGACTTTGAGCTTAAAAAGCACGATCACTTTATTATGCAGATCGAAGGGGGAAAAGTGCTTGTCTATAATGATCCTCGTCGTTTTGGATTTATTTTGCTTTACGGGGTGGAAGAAGGGATTCCTTTCTTAGAGAAGCTTGCGCCTGAACCTTTAAGTGATGACTTTAATGCAGCAACGCTCTATCCCAAATTAAAACGCCGGACAAGACCTATCAAGTCTCTCTTGATGGATCAAGAATTTGTGGTGGGAGCGGGTAATATCTATGCCAATGAGTCTCTATTTATGGCGGGTATCCATCCTGAAAGACCGGCGAACAATCTTCGTAAAAAAGAGGTTGAGAGATTGGTAGAAGAGGTGAAGAAGGTGCTTGCGAGAGCGATTGTTCAAGGGGGGACAACACTTAAAGATTTCACGACGCCAGATGGTAGCCCCGGATACTTTGCGCAAGAACTTATGGTTTATGGACAGAAAGATCAGCCGTGTATGATTTGTGGGACGGCGATTGAAAGAATTGTGTTAGCGAATAGAGCGACGTATTTTTGCGTGAAATGTCAGAAGTAAACATTATTTAAAGCGGTGAATGACATGTGCTTTATTGAAATATTTAAAAGGCATTCCTAATGTTGATTAAAGAATCGGATGCTTTCTTGATGTTTATTCAATATCGGCGTAAAACCAGATAAAAAGGGCTACCACTTTTGAGGGAATAATGTTAGTGTGAATTCAGTAGTAAAAAATAGATGTAAAGACTTAAATCTCAGGAAACACATGAAGTCGTCGAGAATGGGGTTAATACATATTTACAAAAACTAAGCATTTTTTGCACTCTTTTTATAACAGTTTGTAATCGCTTTAACGGAAGGGAGATCATCTCTGAAATAGAGAGGTCGATATAAGTACAAATAAGTAAACCTTAAAGCAAAGTGGATACAAGCGAACATTAGAATAATTCGTGAAGGAGACTTATATGAATGTTAATTTAACTGGTCATGGTTTGGAATTAACGGATGGACTTCGTAATAGAGTTGAAGAGAAGTTTTCACGCTTAGATCGTTATAGCGATCATATTACGGCTGCCCATGTTGTGTTGTCGATTAAAGATAAACGTCAAATTGCGGAGATCACGCTTAAGATTGCGAAAGCAAAAGATTTGCATGCAGAATCAACAACAGAGGATATGTACCTCTCTATTGATGAGCTTGCAGGGAAAATCGAACGCCAGTTGATTAAACAGAAAGATAAAGTCATTACCTCTGAGCGTAAATTAGGGCAAGATATTCGCCTTGAAGAGGAAGAGCAGGCATAACCTATTTGGGATTATTCTTAGAAATCATATTTAGACCCCGTTTTTTAACGGGGTTTTCTTTTGCCTGAGGGGAATTACGAGTATTATAGGGAGATATACTTCCTCTATTTATATTGTTTTTCTTATTTAGCAAATTGCAAAAAGGATCGATCATGTTTGCAGCGAACTCAAAGCATCTAGTTGTTGGATTTGGTATTACAGGGCTCTCCATTGTGAAGGCACTTGCACGATTAGGTGTGACAGAGATCATGGCGATAGATTCGCGAGATACACCGCCTAACCATGCAGAAATCAGCCCTTTTTGCCGAGCTATTCACACGGGATCATTGAACACAGATCTGCTTGATGAATGTGATTATCTCTGGGTCAGCCCTGGCGTTGCGATTGGAACGCCGGCACTTCAAGCAACGATTGCTAGGCTGCCAAAAGAGAATGTGGGCGGTGATATTGAGCTTTTTGCGCGTTTAGTACAGGAGAATATCATTGCGATTACCGGAACAAATGGTAAGAGTACCGTCACAACATTGATGGGAAGTATTGCCGAGGAAGCCGGATTTGATCTCTATATGGGCGGAAATCTTGGAATGCCGGCATTAGATCTATGGCTAGCCTATTGTGATCGCAGAGAGAAGACACTTAAAGAACCGCTCTTTTTATTGGAGCTCTCAAGCTTTCAGTTAGAAACGACAGACTCATTAAAAGCAGATGTTGGGGTGATTTTAAACTTATCTCCGGATCACTTAGATCGTTATCGTGATTATCAGCATTATGTGGATGCTAAATTTAAGCTGTTTTCACAATCACAAGAGATCATTATTCCGGCAGTAGAGCCCCTGATAGATATTGCATTACAAAAATCAGTATTCCAAGGGTTTTCAGGGCTTACTCGATTTGCATTAAATGCTTGCCCAGAAGCAGATTATTGGGCCGATCTTGAAACGAAAGAGGTTGTTTCACGTCAAGGGCGATCTGTAAGTTTTGAGGGTACAAAGCTTGGGGGTACACATAATATCCTCAATATTGTTGCCGCAGTTGCGATCTCGAAGACATTTGGCATTGGAGCAAAGATGATTTTTGAGGGAATTCAAAAGTATGAGCCTCTTGCGCATCGCTCTATTTTCGTAAAAACAATTGCGGGAGTTGCTTATTATAATGATTCTAAAGCGACGAACCTTTCTTCTACAGAGGCTGCTATTCTCGGATTCCCTGAGCGTAAATGGGTTATTTTAGGGGGTGTTACAAAAGGGCAAGACTTCTCCCCTTTACAAACGCTTCTATTACATAATGTTGCCGGAGTGGCGTTAATTGGTGAAGATTACTCGACGATTGAGCCGCATATTCCGAGCGGACTTCCCCTCTTTAAAAGTGATAATTTAGAGACTGCGCTGAAGGATATACAAGCAGTCGCTCAGCCAGATGAAATTGTGCTTTTTTCTCCGGCATGCGCAAGTTTTGATCAGTTTAAGAGTTTTGAGCATCGCGGAGATGTTTTTGAGTTACTTGTAAATCAGCTTTCGTAGATAGAATACGCATCTTATGCGGTGTTAAGTCATAACGACAAAGGCATAGGATGTGGTACAATTTTAACCGTATTGACAAATTTTTTGGGTGCACATTGAAAAACTCTCCTTTAGCTAAAAAGATCACAATAGATCCTTGGTTGTTAGCAACCACGGGGCTCTTCTTGTTGATTGGAATTTTAATGGTCACAACGGCCTCAGGATATGTCGCGGAGTATTATGGATTATCTCCTTATCACTATGGTGTAAGGCAGATCTTTTATATGGTTGCCGGGGGCGGCTTAGGGGCGATAGCCTTTCGTTTGAGTCTTGAGGGGTGGTATCGTTTAACGCCTGTCTTAATGCTCTTAACGATACTAAGTTTGGTTTTAGTGTTAATTCCAGGAATAGGGCGAGAAGTAAATGGAGCTTTGAGATGGATCCCGATACTCTTCTTTAACTTCCAGCCTGCCGAGTTATCTAAGTTTGTTGCATTGATGTATATCGCCTCTTACCTTCATCGGCATCGAGAGAGTATCGCGACAAGAATGTCTGCCCTCATTATTCCTTTAGTTGTCATGGGAGTATTGGGCGTACTGTTACTTCTAGAGCCTGACTTTGGATCAACCGCTATCATTTTTGTCATCGGATTAGGGCTGCTCTTTATTGCCGGCGTAAGTCTATGGCGTTTTGGCATTGTGCTTCTTCCGACGCTGCTTGCGATGGTGGTTATTCTCTATACATCCCCTTATCGCCGAGCGCGGCTTTCTGGGTTCTTAAGACCTTGGGATGATGCCTATAACCAAGGTTATCAATTAGTGAATTCCCTGATTGCGATCGGGCGCGGTAAATTATCAGGTGTAGGAATTGGGGAGAGTATGTCTAAACTTGGGTATCTTCCTGAGGCGCATACGGACTTTATATTTGCGATCTATGCAGAAGAGTTTGGATTCTTTGGCATCATATTATTAGTCTTCCTTTACATGATGTTTCTTTATCGCACTTTTAGAATTGGTGCAAAAGCAGAGCAGTTAAAGCTCTATTTCGCAGCCTATATCTCTTATGGGATTGGCTTATGGATTAGCACACAGGCGCTCATTCATATGTGCGTCGCATCTGGCTTACTCCCGACGAAAGGATTAACCTTGCCATTAATGAGTTATGGCGGTTCAAGTATCATCACAATGATGATCGGTCTTGCGGTACTCTTTAGAGTAGATAAAGATGTGCAGGTAAAAGCGCGACAACATTATCAGGATCAGCAAGCGCAAAGAGCTGCGGATGAGTTGGCGCAAGCAACAATAAAGGTAGCAAGATGAGTAATGAGAAGAAAAATATTGTGATTATGGCAGGTGGTACCGGAGGGCATATTTTCCCGGGGCTTGCTGTAGGTCATGCGCTTGAGAAAAAAGGCTATAATATTTATTGGTTAGGGGCTAATGGGCTTGAGTTAGATTTAGTGCCTAAGCATGGATTTCCGTTACACTCGTTGACGATTCAAGGCTTGCGAGGAAATGGATTAAAGGGATGGCTAGGGCTTCCTTTTAAATTAAGTGGTGCTGTACGAGAAGCGATGCGATTTTTAAAGCAGGTTCAGCCATTATGTGTGGTTGGATTTGGGGGATTTGCTGCAGCCCCAGGGGGAATTGCAGCAAAGCTCTTGAGAATCCCTATTATTATTCATGAGCAAAATGCGGTGCCAGGATTGGTGAATAAGGTCTTGTCTCGCTTAAGTCGTAAAAATCTCGCAGCATTCAATGCGCTTTTGCCTAACGCGACAGTTGTGGGGAATCCTATTCGAGAGAATCTTCTTAGCTTGCCGGCATTTAAAGCGCGTTATTTAGCGCGAGGCGCTTCACCTATTCGAATTTTAGTTGTGGGTGGTTCGCAGGGCGCGCGAATTTTAAATCAGTTGATGCACGCTTTTGCTCAAACAGAACGAGCGGATCAATTTGAAGTATGGCATCAAACAGGGCGCGCTTTTTATGAAGCCCACAAAGAGGATGCGTGTTTTAATACCGACCATTATCGCATGATGCCATTTATTGATAATATGGTAGAAGCATATGGATGGGCCGATCTTGTTATCTGCCGGGCAGGTGCTTTGACGGTATCTGAAATATTAGCTGTTAATGTTGCTAGTTGCTTTATTCCCTTTGCAAAAGCGGTTGATGATCATCAAACGAAAAATGCACAAGCACTTTATGAGATAGGTGCTGCTTATCTCTATTCGGAAGCGGAGATATCCCTTCCGGTATTAGACGAATTATTGCGTAATTTTACGCGTGAGAAAGCCATGGAAATGGCTGAGAAAACAGAAATTTTAGCGAAGCCTGAAGCAACCGATCTGATTGTTTCGGAAATTGAAAAGGTTATACAATGATGAAGCAGAAACGTTCTATTTGTCCTTCCGATATGCGCCGTATCGAGAGAATTCACTTTGTGGGAATCGGCGGTTCCGGAATGTGTGGTATTGCCGAGGTTTTACTAAATCTTGGGTACGAAGTAACAGGGTCAGATATTTCTGAATCACCTGTAGTAGAGCGCTTAATTGATTTGGGTGCCTTGGTTTGGATAGGGCATCAAAAAGAGCATGTGTTGGGTGCGGATGTGGTGGTGATCTCCACGGCTGTAAAAGATGATAATCCAGAAGTTATCAGTGCTAAAGAGGCAAGAATTCCGATTATTCAACGCGCTCAAATGTTGGGTGAGTTAATGCGATTCCGTTATGGTATTGCGGTTGCCGGCACGCATGGAAAAACAACTACCACCAGTCTCTTAGCCTCTATTCTTGATGAGGCGGGGCTCGATCCTACGTATGTCATTGGCGGGCGTTTAAATAGTTCTAATGTGAATGCACGATTAGGGTTAGGTCAATACTTGGTGGCAGAAGCAGATGAATCAGATGCGTCTTTCTTGCATCTTCATCCTATGTCCGCAATTATTACCAATATCGATCAAGATCATATGAGTACTTATGGGGGAGATATTGAAAATCTTCGTCAAACATTTGTCGATTTTCTTCATCTGTTACCGTTCTATGGTTTAGCTGTGCTCTGTATTGATAATGAAGAAGTTGCCAATCTTATTCCGAGAATTCATCGACCTGTTTTAACTTATGGGGAGAGTGAAGGGGCTGATTATCAGTTGCTTCGTTATGAGTCTCGCGGCATGAATACGTACTTTGAAGTCAAAATGCCTAATGGGATTAGTGAGTTTTCAGTCGCGCTTCCAGGTAAATATAGTGTTCTCAATAGTTTAGCTGCTATTGCGATCGCAAATGACCTAGGAGTTCCTCATCCTGCTATTCGTCGTGCTCTTCGTCGTTTCAAGGGCATTGGTAGACGATTCCAAATTCATCCATCTGTGGATTTGAAAGCAGGGGGCTCGATAGATGTGATGGAAGATTACGGGCATCACCCAACGGAGATTCGTGCAGTTTATGAGGCGCTCACAACGGCTTATCCAGATAAGCGTATTGTTGTTGCGTTCCAGCCGCATAGAAACTCGAGAACAGCAGAGTTATACAATGAATTTGTCGATGTGCTCTCTGAAATCGAGACAGTACTGATTACGGATATTTATGTGGTAAGAGAGCCAGCGGTTGCGGGCGTAAGTGGTGAGCAACTCGCAATTGATGCAGCAGCTAAAGGCGGGCATTCTCCAATATATGTGGGAAGCATTGAGCAGATTCGTGAGAAGTATGCTGCAATTGCAAAAGATGGTGACCTTATTGTGATGATGGGCGCCGGTAATATTGGTGGTATTGCTGCTAACTTCTATAAGGGAGGCACTCTGTAATGATCTCAAGTAATATTCAAGATCCCGCTGTTTTTGGGAAAGTTGCCGTTGTTTATGGTGGTAAATCATCTGAGAGAGAAGTATCTCTTTGGTCGGGGGCGGCGGTATTGGCTGCATTGAAATCAAAGGGAATTGATGCACATGGTGTCGATACGCAGGAAGTTTCATTACTAAACTACTTGAAAGATGAGAAATTTGACCGTGTCTTTATTGTATTGCATGGTCGTGGTGGTGAAGATGGCGTTCTTCAGGGAGCGCTCGAATATCTTGAGATTCCTTACACTGGCAGCGGTGTATTAGCATCGAGTGTTGGAATGGATAAGCTTAAGACAAAGCAGATATGGAAAGCGCAAAATCTTCCAGTGCTTGAGTCTTATATTATTGATGATGTTGAAACAGCAGAAAGACTACGTTCAGTATTGAGTTATCCTTTAGCGGTAAAGCCGGCTGAAGAAGGTTCAAGTATTGGTGTTAGTCGTGTTGATCATGCTGATGATTTAGTGAAGGCTTGGGAATCTGCTGGGGGCTATAACTCTCCTGTCTTTGCCGAGAACTGGATTGTGGGGAATGGTGAGTTTACTTGCGCAGTTCTTAATGGTGTGGCGCTCCCGATTATTCGTATGGAAACTGACATGGCTTTCTACGATTATGAGGCGAAATATCTTCGTGATGATACGCGTTACTTCTGTCCTTCAGGTCTACCTGAAGCTGAAGAAATGCGATTTAGAGGGCTCTGTGAGGATGCCTTTAAGTCATTGGGCGCAAAAGGCTGGGGGCGAGTTGATTTTGTGGTAGATGCAGATAATAATCCTTGGTTGCTTGAGATTAATACTGTGCCGGGAATGACTAATCACTCATTAGTACCTATGGCAGCAAAGACCGCTGGAATCTCTTTTGAGGAGCTTTGTTGGCTCATTCTTGAAGGGTCGTTAACATCATTATAAGATGATTCATCTTATTGTATAATAGGTTATAGTTTACCTTGAATAAATTAAAATTAAACTCCCAAGCAAGCTATCGTAAAGCTCGAGTCAAAGGGCGACATCAGTCTGGTGTTATTCAAAAGAAGCCTTTTGACTGGGGGCGACTGGGGCGCTTTCTTTATCGATCATTACGCTTTTTGTTTTTGACAATACTGCTAGTAGTGATTGTTGTGGGTCCTTTCTATGGCTGGCAGTATTTAAAGAAGAGTAATATTTTCTTTAAAATTGATACGGTCTCTGTTTATGGTGAGGTAAAGCATTTACCTCAAGAGCGGATTAATGAGCTAGTTAAAGATGGGGTCGGGCAGAATCTTATCGGGCTTAATATGCAACAGTATCAAGATAATATCTTGACGGAATCTTGGATTAAGAGCGTCTCATTGAAGCGTAATTGGTTTCACGAATTAGAGGTGCATATTGTTGAAGAGCAGCCAATTGCTATTTGGAATGAGAATCGAATGCTCGACATTCATGGGGAGGTGTTTTCGCCATCTTTTATTCCTGAAGAGGATTGGGTTCTATTATCGGGGCCGGATGACAAAGCTTTAGAAGTTTTAAAGGTTTATCACGAAACAGTGGCTAAGCTAGAGGGCTCAGGCTTTGCGCTGCAGCAGTTAGCCTTGGATGAAAATGATTCTTGGACTATACTGCTAGATAATAATTTATTACTCATTATGGGGTCCGAAGACTTCCGTCAGAGATTGCGTCGTTTTTTACGGCAATTTCCAGACCGAGATGTGTTGGATTTGATACAGCATATTGATTTTAGATATAAAAATGGATTCTCTGTAAAATGGAAAGAGGGTCAGAATAATAGTGGGATTGAGAGAAAATTATAGGGCACAAATAAGATGACGGAGACTTCAGAAGAATCAGTAGGCGTTTGCATAGATATAGGTACTCATAAAGTTGTTGGTATGATGGCTAAGATTCGCGAAAATGGTGCGATAGAAGTGATTAAAATGATCTCTAAGCCTTCGCGCGGAATTAAGCGAGGAGCGATTGCAAATCTTGCACCTATTTCAAATATTGTCAGTGATATTATCCGTGAATTTGAACGAGAGTTTCAAGTTGAGGTTAAGTCTGTGTCGACATCAATTTCAGGCGTGCATATACGTGGGCGTAGTAATAATGGTGTTGTGACAATTTCAGGGGAACGTTTCACTGAGAAAGATCATGATCGAATTTTGCTGGAAGCAGGTAAAATTAAGCTTGATACAGGGGAGAGTGTTTTACATGTGCTCCCTCAGAAATATGTGATCGATGGGGGGCAACCTGTTGAGAATGCTATTGGCTTATCTGGCGTAAAGTTTTCACTTATTGCGCATTTAGTGACCGCTGCAGCAAATGAGATTACCAATATTACAAACTGTATCACTGAAAGCCGTGTTGAGATCGATAATATCATTTATGAGGGAATTTCCTCGGCAATTAGTGTGCTGAGTGAAGATGAAAAGCAACGGGGTGTAACGCTTATTGATATTGGTGCAGGAATTACGGATGTTGTTGTTTATAAATCAGGTTTTGTGGTTTATCACGCGTCTATTCCTTTAGGCGGGGATGATGTGACATCAGATATCGCAAAAGTGAAACGATTCTCAACGCAGGTTGCGGAGAGTATTAAGGTTGATCACGGAGCCTGTGTTGGCTTTACTAGTTATGATGATATTTTCACGCTCCCAGTTATTACTAATCAGAGTGAGAATCGTACAATGTCTAAACGAGAACTCTCTTCGATTATTGAAGCAAGATATCGTGAGATTTTGGAGTTTGTTAGATCTAAAATTGAAGAAGCGGATGCATATCAGCATCATGATGCGGGCGTTGTGTTGACAGGTGGAGCGGTTAATATTCCAGGATGTGCAGATTTAGTGCAAGAAATCATGGAAAAGCCAAGTCGTATTGGTAGCCCACTTAATACGCGTTATGATGATCAGGGAGACTTAGCTCCTGAGTATGCAGCCGTAGTGGGATTGCTTGCTTCGCATAAGTATGAGAACATTTGGCAAAAAGAGTTGCAAAAAACAATGCCAAACGGTAACTTTTTTAGTACCATATATAAGAAAATCACTGGAATGTGTCGGAACTATTTCTAGTATTACTAAAGAATACGAATAAATTGAGGATTAATAATGTCCATATTTGAACTGCAGCAAGAACATAACGAGCATGGCCCTGTTATCAAGGTAATAGGTGTCGGTGGCGCAGGTGGCAATGCGATTACGCATATGGTTAACTCCGGTTTAACCGGTGTAACATTTATTGCTGCAAATACAGATGCGCAAGACCTTCGTGAGGCAAAAGCGGATGTTCGAATTCAGCTGGGTGAACAAATCACGCGTGGACTTGGTGCTGGTGCAAACCCTGAGGTTGGCCGTCAAGCCGCTGAAGAAACAAAAGAGCATATCAAAGCTGAGTTAAATGGTGCAGATATGGTCTTTATTGCAGCGGGTATGGGCGGTGGAACAGGAACAGGTGCAGCGCCAGTTGTTGCCGAGGTTGCTAAAGAGTTAGGAATCTTAACTGTCGCAGTTGTTTCACGACCATTTACGATGGAAGGTCGTAAGCGTGATCAAGCAGCGAGCCAAGGCTTGAAGCTTTTGGCGCAACATGTTGATTCATTAATTACGATTCCTAATGATCGATTAATGAGTGTGCTTGGTAAGGGCGTTAGTCTTTATGATGCATTTAGTGCAGCAAACAATGTACTCTTTAATGCAGTTCAAGGAATTACGGATAGTATTACTAAGCCAGGAATGATTAACCTCGACTTTAATGACGTGAAAACAGTCATGAAGCAACAAGGTTTAGCAATGATGGGTGTTGGTCTTTCTTCTGGAGATAATGCTGCACGTGAAGCGATTCAGCAAGCGATTTCATCTCCGTTATTAGAGGAAGTCAGCTTAAAAGGTGCGAAAGGTCTTTTAGTGAATATCTCGGGCGGCTTGAAATTGAGTATTGGGGATCTTCATGAAATTGGTGCAATCATTAGTGATTATGCGAATGAAGAGACAACGACGGTTATTGGTGCTGTGATGGATGAAGAGATGGGCGACGAAATTCGTGTGACGCTCGTTGCAACTGGATTGGGTGAATTCCAATCGCCGATTGAAAGAGGATCTCTTGCGGATCAGCTTTTAGGAAGAACAGCAAAGCCTGCTGCGCCGCAAGTTTCAGCTGAACCTATTGCAACTCATAGAGAGCCTGCGAAGCCTGCATCAACTCAACAATCAACAGGTTATTTAGATATCCCAGCATTTTTAAGAAAAAATTCTTAAGATAAGGAAGCTCTAAGTTAAAGTTATGCTAAAACAAAGAACGATTAAAAGTTTGGTCCAGACCACGGGAATTGGGTTACATTCAGGGAAGAAAGTTTATCTTACCTTGAGACCTGCTGGTATTGATCAGGGGATTGTTTTTCGTCGAACAGATGTGCCTTCTCCTGATATTAAGATTCAAGCAGATTCTGTGATCAGTACGCAACTTGCGACAATGATAGCTTCACCAGAAGCGCCTGAGGTGACAATTTCAACGATTGAGCACCTTATGTCTGCGCTTTGTGGTTTAGGTATTGATAATGTTGTTATTGAAGTGAGTGCGCCAGAAATCCCCATTATGGATGGTAGTTCAGCGCCTTTTGTTTACTTGATTCAATCCGCAGGGATTCAAGAGCAAAATGCTGCGAAAAAGTTTATCAAGATTAAAAAGCCCGTGATGTATCAACATGAAGATAAAATTGCTAAGCTTCTCCCTTATGATGGCTTTAGATTGGATTTTACGATCAAGTTTAACCATGCGGTTTTAGATAAGACAAATCCACAACATCGTTGTGAGTTTTCAAGTCAATATTATATTGAAGAGATAGCGAGAGCTCGTACCTTCGGATTTATGAAGGACTTGGAAATCATGAGAGAGCTTAATTTAGCGCTCGGTGGTAGCATGGATAATGCGATTGTTGTTGATGATTTTAGAATTTTAAATAGTGATGGCTTGCGTTATGAAGATGAATTCGTGCGCCATAAGGTTCTCGATGCGGTAGGAGATCTTTATGTGTTAGGCCATCCAATTATTGGTGAATTTGTAGGTTACAAGGCAGGGCATATGATGAATAACATGCTTATTCGTGAGCTTGTTAATGATCCATCTGCCTATGAAATTGTCACTTATGAAGAAGCAGAGACATCACCTGTGACTTACACAGTGCCTGCTTGGAATTAATTTTTATTAAGTACTTTTATTTTTAGTGAAATTAGAGTATGATTTGTGGTTTACGATTTTATATTGAATAACGTGTCTCTATGTAATATAAAAAAGTTTTGGATATTAGTTGAATATAGGATATAAATTTTTATGGTTACAATTCGTCTAGCTCGTGGAGGCTCTAAAAAGCGTCCTTTCTACCAAATCGTTGTTGCGGATCAAAGAAACTCTGTAACTGGTAAATATATTGAGCGTCTTGGCTTTTTTAATCCCATCGCTAAAGGTGGAGAGAAACGTTTACAACTTGCTCAAGATCGTATCGATTACTGGGTGGGCGTAGGTGCACAACCTACAGAGCGCGTTGCATCTTTAATTAAAGAAGCAAAAAAAGCAGTAGCAGCTGAAGCTTAATAGTTTAAAGACTAAATTTAGAGCCACCTTACACTATGTAAGGTGGCTTTTTTATTGAATAGAGGAATGAATGATGAGCGAAGAGAAGATCATTATTGGTAAAGTGAATGGATTTCATGGTGTAAAGGGATTCATTAAAGTTTTTTCAGAGACAAGACCTAGAGAAGGAATTCTGCACTATAAGCATTTCTATATTAAGCAAAATGGTGCTTGGAAAATGCTTGAGGTTGAAGTTGGGCAAAAGCATAGTAAGCATGTCTTATTGAAGTTCAAAGACTATGATACGCGGGATTCTGTTGAACCTCTTTTAGGGGTTGAGCTCTTTATTGAGCGAGAAGATATGCCTGAATTAGATGAGCACGATAGTGTTTATTGGGTAGATCTTTATGGTTTGAAAGTCATTAATCATGAGGGTGTAGAGCTTGGGATTATCGATGATATTTTTGAAACGGGTGCAAATGATGTGTTAGCTGTTAAGGGGGATAAGGGCGAGATCTTAATTCCTTTCTCTCTTGAGTTTATCGTGATGGAAATCAATTTAGAAGAGGGTTTCGTGCAGGTTGACTGGGATGAAGAGTAAACTGATTATCGATGTAATTGCTCTGATACCAGAGCTTATAGCGCCTCTTATAGAAGATGGTGTTGTAAGTCGTGCTCATGAGAAATCACTCTTTGAGTTGCGGTTTTGGAGCCCTCGAGATCATTCTGTAGATAAGCATCATACGGTAGATGCGCGTCCCTTTGGGGGGGGCCCTGGAATGGTGATGATGTATGAGCCTTTAAAGAAGACTTTTGATGAGATTGAAGCTTATCGTCAGAGCCGGGGATTAAGAATCTATATGTCACCACAGGGAGAGGTTTTAAAACAAGCGAGAGTAAGATCCCTTTCCGAGGAGGCGCATCTTGTGATTCTTTGTGGCCGCTATGAGGGGGTGGATCAGCGCATTATCGATACTGAAATTGATTTTGAGCTATCGATAGGCGATTACGTCTTGTCTGGCGGAGAAATTGCGGCTGCGGTTGTTATTGATTCAATTGTTCGATTGCTGCCGGATGCTATTTCAAATGAAGCATCTCATTTGAATGATTCATTTAGCGACGGCGATTTATTAGATCATCCACATTATACAAGACCACGAGAAATTAATGGATTAGCTGTTCCTGAGGTGCTATTTTCAGGGGATCATCGGAAAATTGAAGCTTGGCGAAAAGAGCAGTCTCAACTGAGAACTGCGATAAGAAGGTCTCGGAATTAATAATAATCTCTTTGAGGTTTTTTCTGTACTTTGCGCGCTTCTCATTGTTAATCTTGTCTTTATAGTGTTGCTGATAGTGTTAAATATCTGATTAAATTGACTATTGTTATGGTTGGCGTTATTATTTAGTTAAAGTCATTATAATCAAAGTATTATACAATTAAATAATTAGATATGGGAGGCGTTTTGCTAATATTAACTAGGAAAGCTGGAGAGAAATTGGTTATTAACGATGATATTGTGATAACTATTTTAGAATTTAAAGGCAATCAAGTTCGAGTCGGCATTGATGCGCCAGATGAGGTATCAATATTACGAGAAGAGGTTTATGATCGCATTATGCAGATCGATGAGTATGAATAAGGTTTAATCAAAGTAAAAGGCCAAGAGATATAAGTTTCTTGGCCTTTTTTGTGTTTTTAAATAAATGGTTCAATCTGGATATAGAGTGCTCTCAAGATTCAAATTTAAATTGAATAGTAGAGTTTATATTCCATAGGATGAGGTGTTTCTGCAACTTGGTTAATCTCTTGTTGTTTGAGATTAATATAAGCGTCAATAACGCTATTATTAAAAACGTTACCTTTTAGTAAGAATTCTCTATCTTGATCAAGCGCTTCAAGTGCTTCATCAAGATTTTTACAGACTTTAGGAATTGTTTTTAAGATATCACTAGAGAGATCATAGAGGTTCTCATCAAAAGCTGCGCCTGGATGAATCTTATTTTCTACACCATCAAGTCCTGCCATAAGGAGCGCTGAGAAGGCAAAATAAGGATTAGCCGTTGCATCAGGGAAGCGAATTTCAATTCTGCGCGCTTTTTCATGGGCAACATAAGGGATGCGAATCGATGCAGTTCTATTTTTTGCTGAGTAAGCGAGAAGAACAGGTGCTTCATAATGTGGAACTAAGCGCTTATAGCTATTAGTCGATGCGTTGGTGAAGGCATTGAGCGCACGAGCATGCTTGATGATTCCGCCGATAAAGAATAGTGCTGTTTCAGAGAGATTGCTATATTCATCGCCGCAGAAGATATTTTCACCCTCTTTAAAGAGTGAGATATGAACATGCATACCTGAGCCGCTTTCTCCAAAATAAGGTTTTGGTAAGAAAGTTGCACTTTTGCCAAGTTGGTCGGCTGTACCTTTGATAATATATTTAAGGCGCTGTACCTCATCTGATTTTGCAAGGAGTGTATTGAACTTGACGCCAATTTCACACTGACCCGCTGAAGCAACTTCTCTGTGGTGGATTTCGACTTCTAGACCTGTTTTTTCAACATTTAAGACAATTTCATTACGAACATCATGAAGTTTATCTACAGGTTGAAGTGGAGAATACCCGCCTTGTTTTTCGGCAAAATGTCCCGAGAATGATTCGGGCTTATTTGAATCCCAGTAAGCTGTGCTTGAATTTAGCTCATAGCTGACATTGTCAGGTGTTGTGCTATAGCGAACGCTATCGAAGAGGAAGAATTCATTTTCAGGACCAAAAAAGGCTGTGTCAGCTAAGCCGCTCTCTTGAAGATAGTTTTCAGCTCTTTTTGCGAGAGCGCGAGGATCGCGAGCGTAGAAATCCATTGTATCCGGTTCTAAAATATCGCAAATGAGAACAAGCGTTGGGTATTTCGCTAAAGGATCAATAAATGCTGTTGCAGGGTTTGGGAGAAGCACCATATCCGAGCTTTCAGTTTGCTTCCAACCCTTGAAGCTTGAGCCATCGAAAAATTTTCCTTGGGTAAAGAGTTCTTCATTTGCCTGTCGTGCTGGAATAGTAAAGTGGTGTTCTTGTCCGATCATGTCTGTTAGACGAAGATCGATAAATAAAATTCCATTCTCATCAATGAGTTTTAAAATGGAACGAATACTATCAGCAGGCATGCTCACTCCTTAAAATTTTCGTATCGTAAATCGGTTATTCTACACTAATTTTTATGAAAATAGCTTAATTAAATAGCGAGTAATTTTATTGCAAAAGAGGTGAAAGGGAACCGCGTACTTTAGATTTAGGGAAGAGTTCCGTAGAATAGAGCGTATTAGCCTTTAAAACTTAAACTGTGAAGTAAAATAAATAATGAAAATAACCACTTGGAATGTAAATTCTATTAATGTCAGAATCGAACAGCTTATCGATTTTTTGGAAAATGAGAAGCCGACCATCATCGGTTTGCAGGAATTAAAGTGTATTAATGAGAAGTTTCCTTTAGCGCAAATAGAAACTTTGGATTATCACGTCGTGATGAATGGGCAACCGACCTATAATGGCGTGGCGCTTTTATCTAATAAACCCATCACTGATGTGGTACTGGATATACCGGGATTTGAAGACCCTGAGAAAAGAGTGATTGCCGGGACAATTGATGGGGTAAGAGTGATTAATGCTTACGTACCTAATGGACAAAGTCCAGACTCTGATAAGTATCAATATAAACTGACGTGGTTAACACATTTTAGACAATATATTGCAGACCTGCTGGCGATTTACCCTGAGGTAATGGTGATAGGTGATTATAATATCGCCCCGACAGATGATGATGTTCATCATCCGGAAACGTGGCAAGGGAAAATTCTTTGTACGGATCAAGAGCGTGCTGCATTTACGGGGCTTCTTGAATTGGGGTTAGTGGATGGGCTTCGAATTGAGGCGCAACCGCCAGGGCTTTTTACCTGGTGGGACTATCGACAGGGCGGATTTGAGAAAAACAGTGGTATTCGCATCGATCATCTATTATTATCAAGAGAATTGAGCAGACGATTTATCTCGTCAAAAGTTCATTTAAATTATCGGGCGATGGAGCGGCCTTCAGATCATGCTCCGGTCTCAGTTGTGTTAAAGTAGATCATTGTTCATAAAAGAAAATTCGAGTAAAGAATTACGTAAGGAGAGAGTGTATGTTTGGTGGTAGTATTGTTGCAATTGTAACCCCGATGTTTCCTGATGGCCGTGTAGATTACGATACATTTGAAAAGCTTGTTGAGTTCCATATTGCGAATAAGACAGATGCGATTGTTGCGGTAGGAACAACCGGTGAATCTGCAACAGTGAACTTTGATGAACACCGCGAGATTGTGAAGAAAGTCGTTCAATATGTAGGTGGGCGAGTTCCTGTGATTGCAGGGACAGGTGGTAATTCGACAGAAGAAGCTGTGAGATTAACGCATTGGGCAGCAGAAGATGGTGCTGATGCCTGTCTTTTAGTGGCACCTTACTATAATAAGCCTCCTCAAGAAGGGCTTTATCAGCATTTTAAATTGATTGCTGAAACGGTAGATATTCCCCAAATTCTCTATAATGTTCCAGGTAGAACGGCATCTGATATTTTGCCAGATACCGTCGAGCGCTTAGCGGACCTTAAAAACATTGTTGCGATTAAAGAAGCGAGTACTTTTGAGCGTGTAGAGCAGCTAGTTCGCCGTGTAGGTGATAAAATAGATGTCTTGACAGGTGAAGATGGAATCTCTGCTAAATGTGTTTTAGCGGGGGCAAAAGGGGTGATTTCTGTGACTGCAAATATTGCGCCACTTCAGATGCACGAGATGATTCAGGCTGCTTTAGCAGGCGATTCAGCGCGCGCGTATGAGATCAATGAACAGATTAAAGAACTTCATCACGTCCTCTTTTTAGAAGCAAATCCTATTCCAGTGAAATGGGCATTGCAAGAGATGAAAAAAATCAATGCAGGTATTCGTTTACCTTTAGTTCCATTAGATAAGCAGTATCATTTGACGGTTCGAGAAGCGATGAAAAACGCTGGTCTTCTTTAAAGAGTTGTTTTTATAAAGAAGAAATGCGTAGAAAAAAAGCAATATAATACTTTTTCGGTTATAATTCACGAGAAAAAGTATTTGGTGATTGTTGAAATCGCTCATACAATGACAAGAATTTTATTCAGTAAAGGTTAGTGCATGTATACAAAAAAAATAGCGTTTGCAGTATTGCTATCCGGCATAATCATTAGCGGTTGCTCTACTCAAAAGGTGCAATCGAGAGATAGCTTGCGTTATTTAAAATCTTCGCAAGTTAATCCTCTTGAGTATCCGCCTAGCTTGGTGAAAAAGACGGAAACAGATGTGCAAGCAACGACGACGCTCAAAGAGTATCGTCAGCATCAAAAGCAGGTGGCGCAAAAGGTTCTTCCTGAAAATGCGAAGGAAGGCATTACTTTTGTTGAGTCAGAAAATGGACGTCGTTGGATTAATACGGGTCACACAACTGATTTTGTGTGGTTGCAAGTCAATCAACTTATTCGCCAATTAGGTCTTGAAGTTGAGTCTTCTAGTCCTGAAGCTGGCTTAATTGAGACTAAATGGGCTGAGAATCAAGCTGATATGCCAGATGGCTTTATCCGTGGCTTAATTAAGCGTGTTGCGAGTAACCTATTTGGTGCTTCATCACGTGATAAGTTCAAAATCCGTTTAGAACGTGATGGCAATCGCGTTTTAGTTTATGTAACACACTACTCAATGAAAGATGAAGCGACAGGAAATGATGATCAGTTCCATCGCTGGGTCGATGCTCCTAGAGATCCTGAGCTAGAGGCTGAATTTGTTGCTCGCCTCGCTGCAAGATTGGGAGGTGATGGCTAGAGTGCCTTGGGAAAGCAGGCGCTTCCCGTAACTGAACGGGAAGGAACTCGTTTGACAATCGTCAATAGACCACAGCAAGCTGTATGGAAGCAGCTTGGTGACTTACTCGATGATGGCTCAGAATTTAATGTTTTAGAGCAGTATTCAGATATCAATACTTATCGTGTAGGGCGTGTTGTTAAGAAGAGACGACTCTTCTTCTTTACGCGTTATGATAGAGAAGGTGAGGTTTACTATATTCGTATTAATGAAGCAGGCGATAATGCGACGCAAATCGATGTGTTGCCAGTATTAACCTTGAATCATCTAGAAGAATTAATGGATCGAATGACAACGCAATTAAAGTAGTTATTGCTGATCTCTGATAAAATTGAAAACGCCTGGTTTAATAAAACCGGGCGTTTCTTATATCTGGGCTTATAAAGAGAAGAGGAGTTTTCATGAGTCAGCGCATTGCCAAGCTTGATCCCCATGTCATTAACCAAATAGCGGCAGGAGAGGTCGTTGAAAGACCCGCATCTATTGTTAAAGAATTGGTGGAAAATAGTATTGATGCCGGATCAACGGATATCACGATAGATATTAAAAGTGGTGGAATGGATCACATCATTATTCAAGATAATGGTCATGGCATTGAAAAAGATGATTTAAACCTAGCATTATCAAGCCATTCAACGAGTAAAATTCGAAATGCCGATGATTTAGTCGAGGTTTCGACGCTCGGGTTTCGTGGAGAAGCGTTGCCGAGTATTGCATCAGTATCGAGATTAACACTAACTTCTAGAGCTAAAGGGGCTGAATATGCCTTTAAAGTTCAGGGGAAGGGGCATGATGAGATTAATGAACCGATGCCCGCATCTTTACCGCTAGGAACTCGTATAGAGGTGCAAGATCTCTTCTTTAATGTGCCGGCAAGACGAAAGTTTCTCCGTACAGAGCGTACAGAATTTAGCCATATTGAGACGTTGGTAAAGCGACTTGCCTTGATTCGCTTCGATATTGGATTTACGCTCATTCATAATGGGCGAGAGGTTTTTTCGGCTCCTATTGCGCCCTCAATGGAAGAGAAGCAAGCCCGAATTGGATCCGTGTTTAATCAGGATTTTTTAGAAGAGAGTTTTCACTTCACGCATACAAAAGAAATACCCCTAGATGATTACGACACAACTCGTACATTAACGCTTGAAGGCTGGGTTGCGAAGCCGACCTTTTTCAGAAATAGTAATGATTGGCAATATGTTTATGTCAATGATCGGATGGTTAAAGATCGTTTAGTGGCACACGCTATTCGACAAGCTTACCAAGATGTCATGTACAGTGATAAGCATCCGGCATTTGTTATTTACCTGACCTTAGATCCTGCTGCAGTTGATGTGAATGCTCATCCTCAAAAGCATGAGGTTCGATTTAGAGAATCTCGGATGGTGCATAATTTTCTCTTTAGTACATTAAACCACGTTATTTCTCAGCCAGAGGTTATGAGTGGTAGTGAAAAAATGCCCGTTATCGCATCGCTGGATGATTCGCAAAATCCCGCCTCAACAGCACCGGTTTCAACGGCAAGCCAAGGCGGTTTTGCTTTTGGTGGGTCGGGGATGGCGGGGCGACCTTATAAGCCGGTAAATCTCTATGAGGCGATTGGTAGCGGCGGTGAGCGAGGAGGATTGTTTGAAGGGCAGAACTCCCCGGCCTTAACACAAACGACCCCGAATACGCAATTGACCAGTGAACGTGAGGACGGCGCATCGGCTGATGATGATTTTAATCCCGATGAAGCACCTTTGGGATACGCGCTAGGACAACTACATGAAGCGTATATCTTGGCAGAAAATCGCCATGGGTTAGTGATGGTTGATATGCATGCAGCACATGAACGGATTATTTATGAGCGCTTTAAAAATGCGGTGGAATCTCACGAAGGCATTATTCGTCAAGCACTCTTAATTCCTAAATCTATGGATGTAGGATCAAAAGAGATTGCTTTGGTGGAGGAGTTTCAGAGTGAATTACAATCATTAGGGCTTGTGATTGAAGTATTGAGTCATACGAGCCTTGTTATTCGCGAAGTTCCAGCGAGCCTTGTTCGCGCCAATATTGAAAAGCTGGTATTAGAAGTATTAAATGATTTCGATCGTTATGGTTCGAGTCAAAAAATTACAGAGCATATGAATGAGATCCTCTCGACGATGGCATGCCATAGTGCTATTAGACACCATCGACGATTAACATTGCCGGAGATGAATGCATTGCTTAGAGATATGGAAAGAACAGAGCGATCAGGGCAATGTAATCATGGTCGACCGACATGGCGCTCATTAGCATTAACAGATTTAGATAAACTCTTTTTACGCGGAGAATAAAACAATGGCAATGACAAAAAAGCGATGTGTCATTTTTGGAAATCCTGTCGCACAATCAAAATCGCCGCAGATGCAGCTTCGTTTTGCAGACAATGCCGGCATTTCCCTAGAATATTTAAAAGTACTTGCACCTCTTGATGATTTTTCAGGCGCATTGAATGAATGGCTGAAAAAAGGGATTCATGGGGCAAATATCACGATTCCTTTTAAGGAGGATGTGATGCGTTTATGTGATACTTTGACGTCAGAAGCGACATTTGCACAAGCAGTGAATACGATTCGAGTCATGCCAGATGGGAAAATTGCAGGCCATAACACGGATGGTATTGGTCTGCTTCGAGATATTACTGAGGTGAAAGGGCATAGTTTAACCGGTCTAAAAGTCTTGGTGCTGGGCGCGGGTGGTGCTGTGAGAGGAATCTTGAAACCGTTATTAGACTGCCATCCTGAATCTGTGGTGATAACGAATAGAACGTTATCTCGCGCGGAAGGGTTAGCGGATGAGTTTGCCACTTTTGGGAATATCAAGGCATGCGCTTGGCAAGATTTAAGCGGACCTTTTGACTTTATTATCAATGCAACAAGTGCTTCCTTGCAATCGACATTTCCTGCATTGCCTGAGGGTGTGATTGGGGCAATGAGCATCGGTTATGATCTAGTTTATAGTGATGAAGCCACCTCATTTATGCACTATTTTTTAGAAGCGGGGGGTGCAAAAGTTTATGATGGACTTGGTATGCTGATTGAACAAGGGGTTTATGCTTTTGAGTTTTGGTTTGGAGAAAAGCCGAGTATCGAGGGAGTGTTAGAGGTGTTCGGACGTGCTTAATACTACTCATGAAGCGAAAAGATTAAAAGAACGAATATAGTTGCCGAAAAGGTAAGGATTTTAAGTGACCACAATGGCATAAAAGTCTGCCTTTTATCAGGCATTGTGGGAGGGATTTTGTTATCATTCCCTGATGATTACATAAGGATAAAGAGATATGTCTGAAGAAAAAACCCATTTTGGTTATCAAACGGTCGACCGTGATGAGAAAGAAGCACGCGTGGCTGAAGTATTTCACTCTGTAGCAAGCAACTATGATGTGATGAACGATGTGATGAGCTTCGGGATTCACCGTATTTGGAAAAACACGGCGATGACGCTCTCGGGCGCTAAAAAAGGTCAAAAAGTATTAGACCTTGCCGGCGGTACGGGCGACTTAACAAAGCGTTTAAGCAAGCGTGTGGGTTCTGAAGGACTTGTGGTTCTCTCTGATATCAATGAATCGATGTTAGAAGAGGGTAGAAAGCGCCTTATCAATGAAGGTATCGTGGGCAATGTTGAATTTAAGCAAATTAATGCTGAACACATTCCTTTTGATGATGCGACGTTTGACTTAGTAACAATCGGCTTTGGTTTACGTAATGTTACCGACAAAATGCAGGCATTGAAAGAGATGCGCCGCGTATTAAAGCCCGGTGGTCGTTTATTGGTACTTGAGTTCTCAAAACCTGTCGTGCCATTATTAGGCTCAATTTATGATTTCTATTCATTCCAAGTCATTCCTCGTATGGGAGAGTTAATTGCGAAAGATGGTGAAAGCTATCGTTATCTTTCCGAATCTATCCGCATGCATCCACCGCAAGAAGAGCTTCGCGACATGATGATTGAAGCAGGTTTTGATGAGGTCGATTATAAAAATCTAACGGGCGGAATTGTTGCGATTCACCGTGGGTTTGTTTATTAATAATTGCCGGTAATAATATCTGCAATTAATCGCTGTTAAATCTCTTTTGTAAAGGATTCTGGATGATTTCTCGTAGCTTGAGAATGATAAAAATTTGGTGGGTACTCCTTCGCTATGGTCTTTATGACCTTGCTTTTATGGTGCCTGGCCTTCGACATCTTCGGTTTTTACAGCCGGTATTAGCGCTTTTTAATGGGCATAAAAGTACACCGCTTCCTGTACGAATCCGTCTTGCGTTGGAGAACTTGGGTCCCACCTTTATTAAGTTAGGGCAAGCCCTTTCGACGCGTTATGATCTTTTGGATAAAGAGATTGTGACGGAGCTGATTAAGCTGCAGGATCAAGTGCCGGCATTTGATTCGAAAGTCGCGATTAATATCATTGAGAGTGCTTTTCAAAAGCCCCTGTTAGAGATCTTTAAAAGCTTCGATGATTCACCGATTGCGGCAGCATCTATTGCACAAGTACATGGGGCAGTATTACCCAATGGGCAAGAAGTCGTTGTGAAGGTTGTGCGCCCGAATATTCATAAGATCATTAAACGCGATATTGGCTTGATGGAAGTGCTCGCGAATATGGTAGAGCGTTACTATCCTGATGGTAAACGTTTACGACCCGTTGAGATTGTAGAAGAGTATGCGAGAACAATTCTTAATGAGCTAGATCTGACGATTGAAGCTGCGAATGGCTCACAGCTCAGAGAGAACTTTAAGGGTTCAAAGGCGCTCTATGTGCCGGAGATCTATCTGGAGTATGTTCGTAAAAATGTCTTGGTGATGGAGCGAATTTCAGGTGTTCCTGTTGGCGATATTGAGCGATTAAAAGCATTGGGCGTAAATATCCCGCTATTGGCTCAGCGCAGTGTCGATATCTTCTTTACGCAAGTTTTTGAGCATAGCTTCTTCCATGCAGATATGCATCCGGGGAATATTTTTGTAGATGTGAGTAATCCTGCAGACCCGACATACATCGCTCTTGATTTTGGCATTATTGGGACGCTCAATGAGGAAGATCAACACTATTTAGCGAGTAACTTCCTTGCATTCTTTAATCGTGATTATCTTAAAGTTGCAGAGCTTCATGTGGAATCAGGTTGGGTACCGCCTGATACTTCAGTCGGTGATTTTGAAGCTGTGATTCGTTCACTCTGTGAGCCAATCTTTAATAAACCATTAAAAGATATCTCTTTTGGCGCGTTCTTATTATCGCTTTTCCAAACGGCAAGACGCTTTAAGATGGAGATGCAGCCGCAGTTAATGTTGCTTCAAAAGACGCTTTTTGCAATTGAAGGTTTAGGGCGAGAGCTCTATCCTGAGCTTGATCTTTGGGCGACTGCTAAACCTTATCTTGTCGAGTTTGTAAAAGAGAAGCGTGGTCCTAAAGCGATTTTAAAACGGTATAAACGAGAGCTTCCTGTTTGGATTGAGCAGATGCCAGATCTTATGCAGCATGCGAATTTAACGTTGAGACAAGCTGTGAAGGGCGAGTTAAAGGTTAATCTGGCAGAAAAAGAGTGGGTACAATTAGCAAGAATTGCCCGCGAAGAGACGCGACGTAAAATCTTTGGGGGAATTGGTGCTGTATTCTTATTGGCGCTCTTACTAAAGATTGAGGTGGGAACATTGCCGGTATTAGCCTCTATGGGGCTTGGAGCTGCTTTCTTCTTATATTTATCATTGCGTAAAAGAAAGTAAATAGGGAAAGAGACCGATAAATACGATGGTACTATTATCCTTGATGCTATTTATCACTGAAATAAATATGTTAATAGGCGATTGATGCTAAAAGTATATTTAAATCACATTTAAATAATTTCATTTATAATGTGGTCGTGCATTGTTTTTCAGTTTAGTGAAATGATGTATCAATGAATTTTATAACAATAAGGAGAAATCAATGAAAAAGTTAGCTCTTGCGGCAATCTTAATGGTTGCAACGACTGGTCTTTCAATGGCTCAAGCAGATACAGATGCAACAATTAAATACCGAAAAGCAGCCTTTACAGTTGCGGGTTGGAACATGGGTATCTTAGGTGGAATGTTGAAAGGCGAAATTGATTATAACGCTGATGAAGCAGTAGCAGCAGCCACACGAATCAATGAAATGGCTAAAGCAGTTGGCGCAACATTTGTTGAAGGGACTTATGAAGGTACAAATGCAAGTCCTAAGATTGCTGAAAACCGTGCAGATTTTGATAGTAAGTTAGCAGCATTCGTTGAGCAAAGTAACGCAATGGTATCAGCAGCATCAGAGAAAGGTACTATGGCAGCACAGATGGGTAAATTAGGTGGCACATGTAAGTCATGCCACGATGCATATAAATTAGACTAGTATTAGAATAGTTTAAATCATATTAAGGGGCAGCCTCTCTTTTATAGGGAAAGGCGTTAAGGGTTAGACCTTTAGTCAAAGTATGATATAAGATTAAGGCGATTGATATTTAATCAATCGCCTATTTTATGTCTACCCACTTTATAGGAGAAAAATAAAGTGATGAAAAAATTAAAGTTAACAGCGCTCTTATCCCTAGGGTTCTTACTTGGTAGTCATACAGTCAGCGCACAAGAGGTACGCGTTTATAACTGGACAGACTATATTGATCCTGAATTAATCACGGAATTTACTGAGAAAACAGGTATTAAGGTGATCTATGATACTTTTGATAGCAACGAAGTATTATTGGCAAAAACCTTAACGGGAAATTCAGGTTACGATATCGTGGTGCCTTCCGATTACACGTTGATCTATATGGTACAAGCAAATGCAGTGCAACCTATAGATCGTACCAAGCTTACAAATGCTGGCAATATTTGGCCCTTTGTAGAAGATCGTCTTGGTGAATTACCGGGAGCGGTTGAGCATTCTGTCCCTTATATGTGGGGAACAACAGGGATAGCTTATAACGTTGGGAAAGTGAAAGAGCTCGTCCCTGATGCGCCACTAGATTCTATGGAATTACTCTTCAATCCAGAGTACGCGTCCAAGCTTGCGAGCTGCGGGATTTATGTCGTTGATTCTCCTAGCGAGTTTTACCCAATGTTAATGCGTTATCTTGGATTGCCAGCAGAATCAACCTCTGATGAAGATTTAGCGAAGGCTAATGCGGCACTTGAAGCGATTCGTCCTTATATTACTAAATTCCATTCATCTGAATATATCAATGCGATGGCAAATGGTAGTGCATGCTTAACGCTCGGCTGGTCTGGGGATCTTTATCTTGCAAAAGCGCGCGCTGAAGAGGCTGATTCTGGTGTTGAGATCGAATACTTTATTCCGAAAGAGGGTGGTTTACTCTGGTTTGACCAATTAGCAATCTTAAAAGATGCTAAAAACGTCGATGAAGCTTATGCTTTTATTGATTATTTGCTCGATGCGAAAGTAAATGCAAGAGCGGCAGATTATGTAGAATATGCGACCTCTAATGAAGCTGCATTTGAGTTTGTAGACCAAGATCTCCGTAATGATCCAACACTCTATCCGTCTATTGAGGAGCTTTCCCTCTTGAATGTGAAGCAACCTTATACGCAACGAGAGCAGAAAAAGTTAATGCGCCATTGGTTGAGAATTAAAGCACAACGATAACTTGGTCAAACGACTGATAAATTCGCATGATGTATAAAGATTCACAATAGTATATTGCAAATAGAGAGCTCGTCCATTTATGGAGAGCTCTTTTTTTATGAAAAGATTTTTAGTTTCTTGCCTTCGGCAGGGGGAGGAATGCCATTTTTAATGTATAATGTGGCATAACTTAAAATAGCGGTTAATGATCGGTTTTTTGAGGTGTTTTAGCCATACTTTAAGAATGAAGTTGATCAATATGATTCTTCCTCATTCCCAAAGAAGACTTGAAAAAGAGATTGTAAGATCACAAGATCATTAATCATAAAAGAGAAAAGGATTAATAAACATGAGTGCAATACATCATCCCCTAATTGTTCTGGGTTCAGGCCCTGCTGGTTATACTTCTGCGCTTTATGCGGCAAGAGCTAACTTAAAGCCAGTTGTGATTACGGGTATGCAGATGGGGGGACAGTTAACGACTACAACGGATATCGACAACTGGCCAGGTGGTGCCGAAGGCTTAACAGGTCCTGTATTGATGGATCAGATGCGAGAGCATTGTGAACGATTTGGTACGGAGATTATCTTTGAACATATCAATAGTGTTGATTTAACGAAAAAGCCTTTCACTTTAATTGGTGATAGTGGCGTTTATACCTGTGATGCATTGATTATTGCAACGGGTGCTTCAGCGAAATATTTAGGACTACCCTCAGAAGAGGCATTCTTAGGGCGCGGAGTCTCTGCTTGTGCAACCTGTGATGGATTCTTCTATCGAGAGAAAGAAGTGGTCGTTGTTGGGGGCGGAAATACGGCAGTTGAAGAAGCACTTTACTTGAGTCAGATTGCCTCGAAAGTCCATCTTGTCCATCGTAGAGAAACATTTAGAGCAGAAAAAATTCTGATTGATCGCCTCTACCGTAATGTGGAAGCCGGGAAGATCGAACTTCATCTCAATCGTACCTTAGAAGAAGTGACAGGTGATAATGCGGGTGTAACGGGTGTTGTACTTGCCTCTACTAAGGGGGATGATAATGAGTCAATCGAAGTGCCGGGTGTATTTATTGCCATTGGTCATGCGCCAAATACCGGGATTTTTGAGGGGCAGCTTGAGATGCGTGATGGGTATATCGTGGTGAAATCAGGTATTGATGGTAACGCGACAAGCACTTCTATTCCTGGCGTATTTGCAGCGGGAGATGTGATGGATTCACACTATCGTCAAGCGATTACCTCAGCCGGAACAGGTTGTATGGCGGCTTTAGATGCAGAGCGTTATTTAGATAGCTTGAAATAAGCGATTTTAAGATAACAACGGGTTTAACCGCTCGAGAGAAATGATTAAATTGATGTCCGCTAACGTGGCGTGCATCATTAGAAATAGAATGTTTTAATTGAATTTAGAGTAGCTTAATTGCGAGGATTGCAAAATGAAATTTAATACCTTAGATGACCTTAATTTAGAAGGTAAACGCGTTTTAGTTCGTGAAGACTTAAACGTGCCGATTCATGATGGTCAAATTACTTCAGATGCGCGTTTAGAAGCCGCGATTCCAACAATCGAAAAGATTCTTGAGAAAGGTGGCGCTGTGATGCTGATGTCGCATCTTGGTCGTCCTGAAGAAGGTAAAGAAGATGAGTCTTTCTCACTTGCACCTGTTGCGGTATGGCTCTCAAATCGTCTTGGTAAATCTGTATCATTGGTTAAAAACTGGATCAATGGTGTTGAGATTAAACCTGGGGATGTGAAGCTTTTAGAAAACGTGCGTTTCTTAAGTGGTGAGAAAGGCAATGATGAAGCACTCTCTAAAAAGATGGCAAACCTTTGTGATGTTTATGTGATGGATGCCTTTGCAACCGCACATAGAAAAGCCGCATCAACGTATGGTGTTGGAATGGTTGCAAAAGAAGCTGCTGCGGGGATTTTATTGGAGAAAGAGCTTAACGCTTTAACGAAAGTGCTCTTAAATCCAGAGAGCCCAATGGTCGCGATCGTTGGTGGTGCGAAAGTTTCGACGAAATTAACGGTCCTCAATACGCTCTTAGATAAAGTGGATCAACTCATTACAGGGGGCGGTATCACCAATACGCTTCTTCTTGCGAAGGGTTACAAAGTTGGAAAGAGCTTAGTTGAGAAAGATCTCGTATCTGAAGCGAAAAAACTTCTTGCACGTGCAGAGTCAGAAGGGAAAGAGATCCCATTACCGATTGATGTTGTGGTTGGTAAAGAGTTCTCAGCAGAGACAGAAGCGGTTGTGAAATCAATCGATGAGATCGAAGCAGATGACATGATCATGGATATTGGTCCAAAAACAAGTGAGCTCTACGCAAAGATTGTTGCGAATGCTAAAACAGTTGTTTGGAACGGTCCTGTGGGCGTTTTTGAATTTGCAAACTTTGCAGATGGTACAAAAAAACTCGGGGAAGCAATTGCAGCTAGTGATGCCTTCTCGATTGCCGGCGGTGGTGATACTGTCTCGGCAGTGGAAGTATTTGGTTTAACCGATAATATCTCTTATATTTCAACAGGAGGCGGTGCGTTCTTAGAGCTTTTAGAAGGCCAAGTATTGCCAGCCGTTGAGATGTTAGAAAAGCGAGCTAATTAATCATGAATAATAACGAAATCTTAATCAATATTACGCCGAATGAAACAAGGGCTGCTGTGATTAGCAATGCTATTGTTCAGGAAGTGCTCATTGAAAGAGAAGAGAAGCGCGGACTTGTCGGCAATATTTATAAAGGCGTCGTTATTCGTGTTTTGCCTGGACTTGAAGCGGCATTTGTGGATATTGGTCTCGATAGAGCGGCCTTCCTTCATGTGAGTGATATTCAGACAAGTTGTAGCGAATATGCGCCTGAAGAGTGTGATAGCTGTGAAGACGGAGAAGCAGGGCGCGCGCCAACAAAGCGTAACCCTGAAGCGATTGATATTACGAAATTATTGCATCAAGGCCAGGAGCTTGTTGTACAGGTGATTCGTGATCCTTTAGGGACTAAAGGGGCGCGTATTACCACGCAGATTTCGATTCCTTCTTGCTATCTTGTATATTTGGCAGATTCAAACGTCATTGGCGTTTCAATCCGTATTGAAGATGAAGAAGAGCGCGAGCGTTTGAAAAATACGCTCCAAAATTACCAAGCAGAAATTCCGGGTGCGTATATCGCAAGAACGGCTGCTGAGGGCGTTGATCCTTGGGTATTACGTGCAGATATGCAGTTCCTGAATCGTCTTTGGAAAGATGTCAAAGCACGAATTGCAGATGCGAAAGTAGGCGAAATTATCTATGGTAACTTCCCGCTTGAGCAACGTATTTTAAGGGATTATATCTCTAAAGATATTCAACGTGTGCGGATTGACTCGATGGATGGCTATAAGAGCATGATGGACTTTACGACGCGTTTCTTGCCTGAGATGGCAGAACGTATTGAGTATTATGTCGGGCCACGCGCGATCTTTGATCTCTTTAATACTGAAAGAGAAGTGAATCTTGCGTTAGAAAAACGGGTTGATCTGAAATCTGGGGGGTACCTCATGATTGAACAAACCGAAGCGATGACGACGATCGATATCAATACTGGGGGCTTTGTCGGTTACCGTAACTTAGAAGAGACGATCTACAAGACAAACCTTGAAGCAGCGCAAGCATTGGCGCGTCAGGTGCGACTTCGTAATCTCGGCGGGATTATCATCCTCGACTTTATTGATATGCAGAGCGAAGAGCATCGCCAAGGCGTTTTAGAAGAGTTGGCGGAAAACCTTTCGCACGATTATGCCCGTACCTCTATTAGTGAAGTGACTTCGCTTGGGCTTGTACAGATGACGCGTAAAAGAACACGTGAAAGCTTAGTGCAGTTAATGTGTGAGCCTTGTCCGAAATGCCAAGGTAATGGCTATGTGAAGACAAGTGCGACCGTCTGCTTCGAGATTTTACGAGAGCTGATTCGTGATGGAAAGCGCTTCCCAACCTTGAAAGAGTTCTTGGTATTGGCTGCGCCGGAAGTGATTGAGCGTCTGCTTGATGAAGAGGCGCATAGTGTGGCGGATCTTCAGATTCAAATTGATGCCAACATCAGATTACAACCAGAAGAGCTCTATCCTGTAGAGCAATTTGATATTGTACCGATGTAATTCTTTGATGTAGTAAGCATTTTAAAATGATAAATCAGCGCCTATTTTGGCGCTGATTTATCATTGGCAGAGAGATTTATTGAGAGATTTATAGGGTTTAGTGTAAACAGATTCATGGCAAAAGGATTAAAAGTGATATGAATATTCTATTAGGTGTAACAGGTAGTATTGCCGCATATAAATCGCCGGACTTAGTGCGTCGATTAAAAGAAGCAGGCTTTGACGTGCGTGTGGTAATGAGTGCCGGCGGACAGAGTTTTGTGACGCCTTTAACTTTGCAGGCAGTTTCTGGGTACCCGGTAGTTTATGATCTCCTTGATCCACAGCATGAAGCAGGGATGGGGCATATTGAGCTCGCGCGTTGGGCAGATTTAATCCTGATTGCACCGGCGAGTGCCAATACGATCGCAAAAATTGCTGGCGGTTTTGCCAGTGATTTACTCTCAGCTATCTGCTTAGCTACCGAAAAACCCATAATGTTGGCGCCGGGGATGAATCGCTTAATGTGGCATAATCCGGCGACGAAGGAGAATGTTACACGGCTAAAAGCCCGGGGTGTTACCGTATTAACGCCGGGAAGTGGTGAGCAAGCGTGCGGGGAGATTGGCGCAGGTAGAATGCCGGAACCGCTTGAAATTCGAGAAGCTGTGTTACAGTTTTTTGCGGATTTAAAGCGAGCTAAGGCAATGATAACGTCTGAAGAATTACCGTTACCATTTTTGGGTAAAAAGATCGTGATTACGGCAGGCCCAACGGTAGAAGAGATTGATCCGGTACGTTATATCAGTAATTATTCCAGCGGTAAAATGGGGTACGCTTTAGCGGCAGCCGCTAACAGGCTTGGGGCAAGTGTGACGTTAATTTCTGGTCCGGTGGCATTAACGGCGCCTGAAGGTGTTACGCTTGTTAAGGTTAAAAGTGCAAATGACATGATGACCGCAACATGGGATGCGACACGGGGGACAGATATCTTTATTGCCGCTGCTGCGGTAGCAGATTATGGTGTAACTGATCGTTCTGATGAGAAATTAAAAAAAACTGATGATTCAGATACCTTAACTCTTACCTTTAAAAAGAATCCAGATATATTGGCAACGATTGCTAAAGGGGAAGGAAGGCCGTCTCTTTGTATTGGCTTTGCTGCAGAAACACATAATATTGAAGCCAATGCACAGGCAAAATTGCAGCGTAAAAATGTGGATATGATCTGTCTGAATGATGTCTCTGGAGGGAAAGTATTTGGGGAAGATCGTAATGAAATGGTGCTCTATACTCAAGCGGGTGACATCATTCCAATATCTAAAGCAGATAAAAGTATTGTTGCTGAAAAAATTATGGATGCTATTGTGACGCTATTAAGCGATGGCACGAGCCGTTAAAATTTATCGGTTGCTTCCTCCTTCAATTTCAAAAAAAGGCGTGAACTCATGATCTCGACTGTCACGGAAGGACTACTTTTCCTCGCGGTCTCTAGCGTTACCTCCTCGACAATATTGCCGGGGAGTTCAGAGGTTGTGCTTGCCGGTTTTATCCATAAGCATCCAGATGTTATTTTCCTTTCGTGGCTTATCGCTACGCTCTTTAATACGCTCGGCAGCATGATTATGCTGATGGTGGGACGGGTGATTCCTAATCGCAAAAAGATTAAGCCGCGCGTGGAAAACTTTATTCATCGTTATGGTGCATGGAGTCTTTTGGGATCAGGGCTTCCTATTATTGGGGATATTTTGCCGATTGCTGCCGGGTGGTTTCGCTTTAATATAGGGCGTTCATTCTTGGCGATTTTGGTCGGAAAAGGCGTTCGGTATCTCTTTGTGATCGCCTTTTTAGAGGTAGCGCAAAAGGTGATTTAACATTTTTCTGACGACTCTGCTAGAGTGAGATTCGTGGTCATCTTCATGGCGTTAATATTGGGCCTGTAGATGGCATAAAGACCCGCTGATATATTACATCCATCAGTTCCTCGATTAGCATGAAGGAGACGTTTTGCTCACATTTTTTTGGATTTTATTGCCCATTTTCTCAATCTTTGTTGTCGGCTTTATCGCTCAGAAAATATTGCATTTTGATATCCCCAATCTTTCAAAAATGTCACTCTATGTCTTGTCGCCATTTTTGGCATTTAAGACTTTCTATTCTCATGCGATTTCGTTGGATTATCTCTACTATATTGGTTTTGTATATCTTCTTTGTCTGATATTGATGGTCATTATTACCGTGATCTCTAAGATACTCCGTTATGACGAGCAGACACGTTGCGCCATGATCCTCGGTTCGTGCTTTATGAATAATGGCAACTATGGAACGCCTGTTGTACTCGCTTTTTTCGGAGCGATGGGATTTGATATTGCGATTATCATGCTGGTTTTACAACAACTTGTAATGAATACAATTGGTACTTATTTTGCCGCAAAGGGTTCTTCAAAAGTGATTGTGGGCAGCTCTGTGCGCTATGCTTTAGCGCGTGTGATTCGAATGCCGGTTGCGCATGGCGCAATATTGGGGATGCTTTTTCAGTTATTACATATTCCCTTGAGTGATTCGCTCTATAACGCGATATCAATGGTCGGTGATGCATCGATTGTCGTGATTATGGTGATCTTGGGAATGCAGTTGGCCAATATTCGTTTAGCAAAAATTGATTATTCTAAACTCTCGATTAATTTGACGGTGAAGATGATTATCTCTCCTTTAGTGGCATTTGTTTTAGTGCAAGCAATGCCCATTGATCCGATGTATCAATCCATTTTGATTCTTTTAGCCGCTATGCCGGCTGCCGCAAATACGACGCTTTTAGCGGTGCATTTTGATACCAAGCCGGAACTCGTATCGAGCTCGACATTTATTAGTACGATTTTAAGTTTAGTGACATTACCCATTGTTTTACTGTTGCTTGGAATTACCGTTTAACGCGATGATTGCGTCATTGTAAAAGTAAAGAGGAGAGCTCAATATGTTAACGCATCAAAAAGCGCTTGTGATGGCGCATATAGCGGCCGTTCTATTTGGATTAACCGGCATTTTTGGTGCGCTCATTAGTGGTAGCGCAGAGGTGATTACTTTTGGTCGAGCCTTATTTGCCGTGATAGGGTTGTTGGTGATTCTCTATTGGCAAAGAAAACTGATCATTAAGGGGATATCGAGATTTAAGGGGGCAATGTTACTACTATCAGGCGCATTATTAGCGCTACATTGGGTCACTTTTTTTATCGCGGTAAAGATTGGTGGCGTCGCGATTGCAACGCTCGGTTTTGCCAGTTTTCCGGCATTTATTGCGTTAACAGATTGGCTGGTATTTAAAGATCGTATTACTCAGCGAGAATGGCTACTGCTGCTATTAGTCTCTTTAGGATTAGTGCTTGTGACGCCGGAGTTTAATTTGCAAGATGCAGGAACTATCGGGCTTTTATGGGGATTACTTTCGGGGTTTTCATTTGGGCTATTAGCGGTTGTCAATAAACGGGGCGTACAAGGCGTTGATGCGATGCAAGTCGCATTTTGGCAAAACGTGGTCGTGATGCTGTTAGTGATGCCTTTTGCCTTTACAAAATTGCCGGCATTAAGCGAACTTGATTGGTTCTATATTGCGCTGTTAGGGCTCTTTTGTACGGGGCTTTCCCACTATCTTTTTGTGAAGAGTTTGGTGCAATTAAACGCTCGAATTGCCGGAATGATTATTGCCCTTGAGCCGGTGTATGCTATTGCGTTTGCATGGTGGATTTTTGGGAGTACGCCCACATTAAAGATGATCTTTGGAGCTGCTTTGATTCTATTTGCGATTATTTTTGCCGCGCGAAAATCCCAAAATAGTGAATCGCTTAATATCGATTTATAGGCGGTGCTGAAGGGAAGACCTTCATTTTGTAAAAGCGATTGTTTTAGTCCAATAAAAAGCCATTCCCTGTGTTGAGAATGGCTTTTAGCGTAGAGATTGATATCTGTATTTTAAGAGTTTTTTATGACAGTGACTGATAAATCACAGCGCGAGGCGCTGCGACTTTAGGCATTGCTACCGTACTGCAATTGGATGAGCATCCACCGCAAAGCTGACTCACCGTTGTGGTGCCGCAAGCGGAGAGATGCTTTGTGATTTTTTGCTTAAGCACCCAGCATTCAAGCATCTCTTCTGCGACCGCTTCCGGCAAATTAAAATGATGTGCGATCGTGCTCAATGAGACTTCTCGCTGATCATCAATATAGCGCTTCATCTCAAGGAGCATCATTGGCAGCATCCTCCGCGTTGATTCTTCTGATGGCTTTTCGCGATAATGGCGCTGCTCTCCGTAAAGATCTCTTTTTTGCCCATAAAGCGAAGGAGCATAAAGATTGCAAAGAGCGCTATGACTAAGGAGATCAGCCAGACAATCGGGCTATTCCCGCCGATTGAACGCAGTAAGTGGAGCTGGAAGTAACCTGTTGCTAGAATCCAGCCAATCACAAACGTCCAACTCGCCACAAGAATCGTCCATTTAGTACCGGCTTCGCGGTAAACCGCTCCAAGCGCGGCAACGCAAGGTGTGTAGAGCAGAATAAAGATGAGGTAGGCAATAACCGCTGCATCTGAGGTGAAGTAACGTTGAATCTCTGAAACGGTACTATCATCGACATCATTTGCTTCTTGAATTGCGCCAATATCCCCATCTGCCACTTGCTCGCTGATTCCAAGCGGATCAAGGAGTAATCCCGGAACGCCGGCAAGATTTTCAGGAATGGTTGCAAAGGCTTCTTGTACTTGCGCCCAGAAATCAAACTCATCATCTTGCTCCGTATTAGAATAGAGCGAGTTTAAGGTCCCGATGACAGATTCTTTGGCAAATATCCCTGTAAAGATCCCGACCGTTGCAGGCCAGTTCTCTTGTGTAATCCCCATCGGCTCAAATGCCGGCGTAATGCCTTTACCAATACTGGAAAGAACCGATTTTTCACTATCTTGGTTTCCAAATGAACCGTCCGTACCGACGCTATTTAAGATGCCAAGGACGGCAACGACAATGATGATCGCTTTACCGGCTTTATAGATAAAGCTCTTTAGGCGCTCCCAGGTTGCGAGCATGATGCCTTTAAAAGTTGGGAGATGATATGCCGGAAGCTCCATGATAAAGGGCGTGTTCGGGCCTTTCAAAATTGAGAATTTAAGCGCAAGACCGGTGAGGATCGCAACAACAATTCCTAAAAGATAGAGGATGTAAACAATGCCGCCCACATTGCCGGGGAAGAAGATCGCGGCAAAAAGGGCATAAACGGGAAGCCTAGCACCGCAAGACATAAAGGGAATCATCATGATCGACATTAAGCGATCACGTTCGCTCTCAAGCGTTCTTGTGCCCATGATTGCCGGGATATTACAACCAAAGCCGACAAGCATCGGAACAAACGCTTTACCGGGAAGCCCAATAGCGCGCATGCCTCTATCTACGACCATCGCGGCTCTTGCCATATAACCTGAATCTTCCAGTAATGAGAGACACAGGAACATCATAAAGAGGACAGGAATAAATGAGGCAACGGTTTTTATCCCTTCACCAATCCCGTTGGCAAGGAAGGTTGTGAGCCAATCAGGGGAATGAATGCTAGTTAAGAGCTCGCTTAAGCCGCTCACAAAGATCGCATCAAACAAAATCTCGAAGAAATCAATAAATGCCGAACCGACATTGATCGAGATCGCAAACATTAAGAACATGACCATCAAGAAGATCGGAATGCCGGTAAAACGTCCTAGCATCCACGTATCAATTTTATGCGTGAGTTTACCGCTCGCAATGCCGGTGGTTTTAATCACGGATTTTGCTAGCGTGTCAATCGCTTCATAACGGCTGCTTGCAAGGGCGATATCTAGCTCCCCTTCTGCGAAGTTTGCAATAGCATCTTTAGCATTGTGGATCGCGATCTCATCCTCCGGCGTAAAGCGAGGATCAATATATTCGCCTTTAATCGCCTCCAGAAGAAACCACGGCGTGATACTTTTTAGAAGACTCTCTGGAGGAAGGGACTTGAGCATCTCTTGCAGGATCTTTGTAATCTCAGGTCCTTGCGTCGCAAAACTCTCTTCATGATCGAGATAGGGCGCGGGCTCATAAGCGGCAATCATTTTTTTGAGCTCTTCAATCCCTTCATTTTTCCGGGCAGAGATAGCCACAACGGGGCAGTGGAGCTTTTCTTGAAGCAACGAGAGATAGATCTCAATCCCTTCTAGTTTCGCTACATCCATCATGTTGAGTGCAATAATCATGGGCTGCTTAAGATCAAGCAGTTGAAAAGTAAGATAGAGGCTACGTTGTAAGTTGGAGGCATCAAGCACATTAATGATGATGTCTTCTTTAGCATTTAAAAGATAGTTCCGCACAATTAACTCATCTTGTGAGGTATTGTCCTGACTATTTTCAAAGGAGTAAGTTCCGGGAAGATCGACAACATCAATTGTTTGCCCATTCACTGAAAATTGACCGCTCTTTTTATCCACCGTGACGCCGGGCCAGTTAGCTACTTTTTGTTGACTACCTGTTAAGGCATTAAAGAGGGTGGTCTTTCCACAGTTAGGATTTCCAAGTAGTGCGATGGTTTTACTCATTTAGCCACTCCTTTGCGTTCAACAATAATGCACGAAGCTTCCGCTTTTCGAAGACAGAGTTGAAAGCCTCGAATCATAATTTGCATCGGATCTCCGAGCGGCGCGGTGCGAATGATTTGTACCTCACAACCGGGGGTAATCCCCATTGCCAAGAGCTTATTACGATAATTCAGTTGCGGGGTATTGAGCTTTTTGATGAGCGCAGTCTCATTTTGAGAGAGCAGATCTAGGGTTAAGGCTGTCATGTTAATGCTCGCTGTATAGGCCATCGATTGAAGAGAAGGGCATAGCATGACGCCCTACTTTGATAAGTCAGTAAATAGAAATATATCTCTATTGAGAGTGATTATCAATCAATCTAAAGATATTTCATGATCTATGTCACGTTTTGTAAAGGGTCATAAATTTAAGGGAAGAGCTTAGAAAGACAATGAGACAAATAGGCGGGATTTTTGATGGGATAGATCGATCAAGTTGCTTGACACTTATTCTGCTATATTCATTTTCAATAATTTAACGCTGTAATAGATCGTTGAAATAACACGTTAAAATAAGAAATCATAAGAAGTTGTAAGCAAAAATATGAGTTGTTCCCTTTTAATATAGGGGAATTGCAGGGTCATTTGGAGAGAGAATCGTGATGAAAAAAATAGGAATGTTTATTTGTAGTGTATTACTTGTGGCATGTGGGGCTGATGATGCTAGTATTTCGCAAGTTTTTGAGGTAGATAATCCCACCACTGAAGAGATTCAATTAGCGTTAGATGATGTTCATTATGAGATTCCTTCGCAATCAAGTGTCAGTGTTAGTTTACCCGCAGGCCGACATACGCTTACCTATCAAGGAGATACCATCTCTTTTGTTGTCAATCCTAAAGACCAGCCTGCAGTCATTAATCCTACTTTGACGCCTTACGTTCTCTATAGTCAAATCTATCAAGATGACTCGGGAAAGGATCAATGGGAAGAGATTGCAGTAAATCAAGCGTTAACAGAGTATGTGCTTGAAGATGGTGAGATTGTTCATTTGCCTTGGAAGTATACAGCGGGAGAGCTCTTCTTTAATCGCTATGATTTTAATTGGCATTATGGGATTAATGATCCATTGCCGGAAGTTTATTGGGACCATTCAGATTATGATTACATCGATACGCTTGGACGTGTAAAGCTCTTTAGATTAGCGGATTTTTATGACTATTTAGAAACAGAGAATGTTGCTGATCTGCCTGAGTCACTTTTACCCGAAAAGATATATACGCGATTATCGGAACTTGAAACTCCGGATTTTAACGCCGTAATTGGCACGCCGCTTTGCCCTGAGGTGGCAGAAGATCTTAAAATTAAGATTAATGAGTATCAAGCAATGACTCAAAACAGCGATCCCAAACAGCATCAAGCGCTTATGAATCCTTATTCTATGGGATATTATAGTGTTCATACAGATCTCTTCTCGCAAGAAACATATGATACTTGCAAGGTACTTGAGGGTGGGCAACATTTTGGGGCAGAGTCTGGGCTTTGGTCGATTCGTAAGCGTGTTTATGAATTTATTGCATCACAGCAAAAAAGTAGTGCCTTTTTAGTAAAATAATCATGCGTTGATATTCTTCGTGATCGATTGATTTTTAAAAAATAAATGAAGCAGTAAGATAATGGGCTAACTCATTTAATTTTCTTTTAAATCATCAAAGTTCGATGAGTTTAGATATAATAAGGACAGTATTTGTAAACCATGCTTGTAAGGAGCAATTGATGGAAAAGATCATCGTTTTAGATTATGGCAGTCAGTATAACCAACTCATTACGCGACGTATTCGCGAGATTGGGGTCTTTTCGGAATTGATCTCCCATAAAATTACTGCCGCAGAAGTGAAAGAGATGGCGCCTGCCGGAATCATCCTTTCAGGTGGACCCAATAGCGTCTATGCAGATAATGCCTTCACCATTGATCCTGAGATCTTTGAGCTAGGGATTCCTATTTTAGGAATCTGCTATGGAATGCAGTTAATGACGCATATGCTTGGTGGTAAAGTAGAAAAAGCCGCTAATCGTGAATATGGCTTAGCATTTATTCATGTGAAGCTTCGTAAAACGGTTATCTTTGATGGGTTGCCAGAAGCACAAGCTGTCTGGATGAGCCATGGGGATCTCGTTACAGAAGTGCCTAAGGGCTTTAAAGTTACTTCTTATAGCAGTGATTGTCCAATTGCGAGTATGGAGTGTAAAGAGAAGAATTTCTATGGCGTTCAGTTCCATCCTGAAGTACAGCATTCAGCCTTTGGAATGGATCTTTTGAAAAACTTCGCGCATCATATTTGTGGTTGCCCAGAAACATGGCATATGGATTACTTCATTCAACAAGAGATTGACAAAGTTCGCGCGCTTGTGGGCGATAAAAAAGTGCTCTTAGCACTTTCTGGTGGCGTTGATTCAAGTGTTGTGGGAGTGCTTCTTCAAAAAGCGATTGGCGATCAGCTCACTTGTATTTTCGTTGACCATGGCTTACTTCGTAAGGGCGAAGGCGATCAAGTGATGGATAGCTTAGCCGGAAAATTTGGGCTGAATATTATTCGTGTGAACGCGAAAGATCGTTTCTTATCAAAACTCGCAGGTGTATCTGATCCTGAAGAAAAACGTAAAATCATCGGGAATGAGTTTATCTATCTTTTTGATGATGAAGCACGCAAGCTTGAAGGCGTTGAATTCTTAGCGCAAGGAACACTTTATACCGACATTATTGAGAGTGGTACAGATACTGCAGAGACGATTAAATCTCACCACAACGTGGGCGGATTGCCGGAAGATATGCAGTTTAAATTGATCGAGCCGATCAATACACTCTTTAAAGATGAGGTGAGAGCGCTTGGGATTGAGCTTGGCATGCCACATGAACTTGTATGGCGACAGCCTTTCCCAGGACCTGGTTTAGGGATCCGTATTTTAGGGGAAGTAACTGAAGAGAAGCTTGAGATCGTGCGTGAAAGCGATGCGATTTTACGTGAAGAAATTCAGATTGCCGGATTAGAAAATGATATCTGGCAATATTTTACAGTCTTAACCGGCTTGCGTAGTGTTGGTGTTATGGGTGATACTCGTACTTATGATTACACGATTGCAATTCGTGCGATTACCTCAATTGATGGAATGACTGCAGACTTTGCGCGTATTCCATGGGATGTTTTACAGAAAGTATCTGTAAGAATGGTCAATGAAGTAAAACACATTAATCGCGTGGTTTACGATATTACAAGTAAACCCCCTGCAACTGTAGAATGGGAGTAATAATATGGATGATGAAGAGTAGTTTTTTTCAGTAATTCCGCTAAGCCTTTAGGGTTAGCGATGAAACCAATAGCAATAAAAAGAGAATCCTGATGGGGTTCTCTTTTTTTATGCGAGATATTTATGCTCGGTATTTATGGCTCAGGTTCACTGTATAAGATTTAGATCATCTTTCACGGGGCGAGATTTTGATTGTATGAATGGTAATCGAATAGCGGCAAGGAGCGAGCAGAGCGCAATGGTGATGAAGAGACAGAGCCACATTTTGGGGATATCAAAACCCAGTAAAGAAGCCCCAATAAAGCTTATAAGTGAGGGGATCAGAGCATAGAGATACGTGATAATAAGATATTGTGCAAACTTGAATATAACCGTGATTTTGGCCATAAGAAGTAGGAATGGCAGAATCACGATGAAGATGAAAATATAGTAAGAAAAAGCGTAGATGGCAATCTCTTGGGGAATAAACGAGAGCCATTCAGCGATAGTTAATAGCCCTTGAATATTGATATTAAAAGGTGTTTCTAAATAGGGAAGGGATAGCAATAGCCTGCTTCCTATAATCTCATAATCACAATAGGCGGTGATGAGGAGCGCGAGCAGTGGGAAGGTTAAGGTCAGCAGAAAGATTCTTAGGAGCCAAAAGAGTTTTCGATCGCTCTGAACATCTTTGTAATAGCGCGCGGAAAGGGTTTTGCTTTCAGGGTCTTGAGTGATGATACGTCGGCTCCCTTGAATATCTGCAAAGCCGATAAGAATGACCTCTTGTTCTAGATCCCAGCTCTTCTCTGTGTAGCGGATGTTGTGAAGCGTATCTTCTTTCTCCATTACATCGTGAGAGCGTAATTTGAGATGAGTGATATCGACCTCTATTTTCCCTGTTTGATCCTGAATATAGAGTGTCTCCGCCCATCTTTCTGAGGTGAGGAGATCTTCATAAATCGGAATTTGCTGACCCTTTTTAGTAAGGCGATGACCGGCAACTTTTTGGGCATGGTAGCGAGAATAGAGGCTCTTTTTTTGCGATAGAATTGTGGTTATGGGGGTATTTGTCGCGAACTTCCCTTTGATCTCTACAAGGCCAGTTTTAAGGGTTTGAATATCACTCGTTTGAAGTTGCCTCTCCTGTTGATTAAAGGATCGTGCTTCTTTTGATGCACTCATGATGATCAGGATCAATCCGCCGAGGAGTAGGATGATAAATAACAATATAAAAAGATTGGGGCGCGTTGATAGGAGTAATAAGAAGGTTCCCCAAATAAGGAGAGGAATAAGTTTTTTCATAGATGCTCTCTGAGGGGGTGAGTAAACGATTTGTGGATAGTGAGATATTTGATATTGCGGATAACTACCTGATAGTTTTAGAGGTTATTATTATAGGTTAAAATTATGATAAATTTTTAATATCAGTGTGTTATGTGATTTTAGGCAATAAAAAAGAGCGCTTTCTGAAGAGAGCGCTCTTTGGGAATCAATATTCATGAAATATGTTAATGATGAATCATAGGGAAAATCTGATGATATAAATTATTGCTCTTCACCCCAGCACTCAGTACCTTTAAGGCCTTTGATGTCTTTTGCTTTAAATACGGGATTTTTACCTGCCTTGAGTTGTTTGTAGTAGTCATTAGCCACTTTAAAGGCAATATTCCCAAGAATCGCAATTACAACAAGGTTGATGATTGCCATAAGCCCCATGAAGAGATCGGCAAGATCCCAAACAATATCCATACTCATGATGGCCCCAAACATCACCATCGCAAGAACGATAAGGCGGTAGAAGAGTAGAGCAGCTGAACTATTTTTGATGAACTCAATATTCGTTTCACCATAGTAATAGTTTCCAATAATTGAGCTAAAGGCAAAGAAGAAGATCGCAATAGCGACAAAGTATTGAGCCCATTCGCCCACTTGTAGTGCAAGAGAATGTTGTGTCAGAACCGCGCCCTTAATACCTTCTGGCGCATCTGCGTAAATGCCGGCAAGGATAATGATAAATGCCGTTGCAGAGCAGACAATAATGGTATCAAAGAACACACCAAGGCTTTGAACTAGACCTTGTTTTGCAGGGTGTGAGACGTTTGCAGTTGCGGCCGCATTTGGCACGCTACCCATACCTGCTTCATTAGAGAAGAGCCCGCGACGAGCGCCTTGCATGAGCGCAGCACCAAGACCGCCGCCCGCAAATTCTTTGAGACCAAAGGCACTATCAATAATGAGCATAAACATTTCAGGAACTTTAGTGATATTGACTGCAACCACATAGAGCGAGAGCCCGACATAGAAGAGCGCCATAATGGGGACGCAGTATTGCGTAAAGCTCACAACGCGGCGAACACCCCCAAAAATAATGATCCCGGCAGCAATAACAAGGACTGCGCCAATGGTAATTGTATCAATCCCAAATACATCGTTAAATGAGTGTGCAATAGTATTTGACTGAACAGAGTTAAAGATAAAACCAAAGGTGATAGTGAGTAAGATTGCAAAGATCACCCCAAGCTTTTTCCAGCCTAACGCACGTTTCATGTAATAAGCTGGGCCACCCCGGAAGTCTTGACCATCTTTTACTTTATAGACCTGCGCAAGTGTACTTTCAATAAAGGCTGTCGACATCCCGATGAGTGCAATCACCCACATCCAAAAGACAGCGCCAGGACCACCGATCGCAATAGCAATTGCTACACCAGCAATATTTCCCGTACCGACGCGACTTGCTGCACTGATGGTAAAGGCTTGGAAGGCTGAAACACCTTTATCTCCGGTATTTTTTTCGACGGTGAGTCTGAACATCTCTTTGAAGAGGCGGACTTGAATGAACTTCGTTCTGACGGTGAAGTAGACGCCGAGAATGAGGAGGGCGGCGATGAGGATATAGGTCCAGATAAAACTACTGAGTGGGCCTACTAGCCAGTTGATAAAGCTCATGGGTTCTCCTTGGTTGTGGGGTTACAAAATCACGGCAAAAGACTCTATAGAATAATATTTTGCTTATTAAAAATCTATAAAATAGTGCGGTAATTGCTTTGCTATTTTTGTTTCACATTGATTTTATTCGCTATTTTTTTAGCGGAATCATTATTTTTTTATATGCTTATAGCGGATGCTTATATAAATCAATAGGTTGTTGCTTTTGGGTACATAAACCCATCAAATCCTTTGGTATAGCTAGGATTTAAGATTAGATTAGCGCGGACATAAAAAAAGAGCAACCCTATTGGTGATAGGATTGCTCTTTCATCAAGTGAGTTTAATCGAATGAGATCAAACTTTTATGATCCAACCGTTTTTAGAGTGATTGGATTTTGATGAGTTGTTGTTTAAGCTCTTTGAGTTGATTCTCTGCATCGCTAAGTTTAACTCTTTCACCTTCCACAACTTGTGCAGGTGCTTTATCGGTGAAGCCTGGGTTAGAGAGTTTACCGGTAAGCATCTTGATTGTCGGCTCAATTTTGCCGATTTCACGGTTTAAACGTGCAAGCTCTTGCTCTTTATCGATTAACCCTGCAAGCGGGATTAAAAGACGCATTTTACCAATCACAACCACTGCTGACTCAGGTGCTTCGCCTTCAACTTTCGTGAAGCTCTCAAGACGGCCCATGCGTTGTAAGAATGGCATGTTTTTCTCGATAAGGAGGAGGTCGTTGTCAGACGCATTCTCATAAAGCACATCAAGCGGTTTACCCGGAGAGATATTCATTTCGCCACGAATACGACGAACGGCTAAGAGAACCTCTTGTAACCACTCAACTTCTGCTTCAAGCGCTGTATCACGTTGTGGTGCAACAGGGAACTGCTCAACAGAGATACTCACCTCAGTTTTAAGGCTTGGTGCAATCTCTGTCAGTTTTTGCCAGATCTCTTCTGTGATGTATGGCATAAACGGATGAAGCGCTTTGAGTACGGAATCGAGGACAGAGAGAAGATTGTAGCGAGTTGCTGCTTTCTCTTCTTCGCTATATGCACCATTAAGGATTGGTTTTGTGAGTTCAAGATACCAGTCACAGAACTCATGCCAAGTGAACTCATAGAGCGCTTGGGTCGCTAAGTCAAAACGGTAACCTTCAACATGACGATTTACCTCAGTGATCATATGGCTTAAACGTGAGTTGATCCACTTATCAATGTGCGAGAGTTTGTCGGCGTTTTCACGGACTTCTTTCTCTTCTGCATTCATAAATACGAAGCGAGATGCGTTCCAGATCTTATTACAGAAGTTAGAGTAACCTTCGATACGACCAACATCAAAGATGATATCGCGGCCATTAGTCGCAAGTGATGTAAAGGTGAAGCGAAGTGCGTCAGTTCCAAATGCGCGAATGCCCTCAGGGAAGTGGCGACGCGTATCAGCTTCGATCTTTGGTGCCATTTGTGGCTGCATAAGACCTGTTGTGCGTTTTGCAACAAGCGCTTCAAGATCGATTCCGTCGATAAGATCGATAGGGTCAAGGACGTTCCCTTTCGATTTACTCATCTTCTGACCATCTTGGTCACGAACGAGACCGTGGAAATATACTTCTTTGAACGGAATTTCGTCCATGAAGTGAAGTCCAAACATGATCATTCGCGCAACCCAGAAGAAGATGATGTCAAACCCTGTAACGAGCACTGACGTTGGGTAGAAAGTTTCGAGCTCTTTGGTTTTTTCAGGCCAGCCAAGTGTTGAGAAAGGCCAGAGCGCAGATGAGAACCACGTATCTAATACGTCTTCATCTTGCGTGAGTTTTACCTCAGGTCCAAGGTTGTTTTCACGGCGAACCGCAGCTTCATCAGCAGCAACATAGAAGTTACCCGCTTCATCATACCAAGCAGGAATACGATGCCCCCACCAGAGTTGGCGAGAGATACACCAGTCTTGAATATTATTCATCCACTCAAAGTAGGTGTTTTCCCAGTTTTGCGGAATGAATTTAATGTCTTTGTTTTTAACCGCTTCAATCGCAGGTTTTGCGAGCGTTTTGGCATCTACAAACCATTGGTCAGTGAGGTAAGGTTCAACGATTTGGTTGGTTCTATCGCAACGCGGAATCATAAGCTTATGCGGCTCAATTTTATCGAGAAGACCTGCTTTATCAAAGTCTGCCACAATCTGCTTTCTTGCATCAAAGCGATCAAGACCGCGATATGCTTCTGGCATTTCATCATTAATCGCTGCATCATCTGTAAAGATGTTGATGAGAGGTAAGCTGTGACGAACGCCCATCTCATAGTCATTAAAGTCATGCGCTGGCGTGATTTTAACGCAACCTGTTCCAAATTCAGGATCCACGTAATCATCAGCGATGATAGGGATTTGACGACCACAGAAGGGAAGATCAATCATCTTGCCGATATGTTTCGCGTAACGCTCATCTTCAGGGTGAACCGCAACCGCAGTATCCCCAAGCATGGTTTCAGGACGTGTTGTTGCTACCACTAAGAATTCGTCAGTGCCGGCAATAGGATAGCGAAGATGCCACATTGAGCTCTCTTCTTCTTTAGACTCAACTTCAATGTCTGAAACGGCTGTTTTAAGAATAGGATCCCAGTTAACAAGGCGTTTACCACGATAGATAAGGCCATCTTTAAAGAGCTTGATGAAGACTTTTTGTACGGCATCAGAGAGGCCTTCATCCATAGTGAAACGCTCGCGCGACCAGTCAGGACTTGCGCCCATACGACGAAGTTGCTGAGTGATGTTACCACCAGATTCTTCTTTCCAGTCCCAGATACGGTCAATAAAAGCTTCACGACCTAAATCGTGACGCGTTTGACCATTGGCATTCAGTTGTCTTTCGACGACCATTTGCGTTGCGATACCTGCATGGTCTGTACCTGGTTGCCAAAGGGTGTTTTTACCTTGCATACGGTTATAACGAATCAGAAGATCCATAATCGTATCTTGGAAAGCATGCCCCATGTGAAGGCTACCCGTAATATTGGGCGGGGGAATGACGATGCAGTACGGGTCTTTGGAAGTATCTCCACTTGCTTTAAAGAGATTGTTTTGTTCCCAAAATTGGTACCACTTTTTTTCAATTTGTTCTGGTTGATAACTCTGTTTCATCTACTGTTCCCAAGTCGTGTAAAGGCATAGAAAATTGCTAAAATTATAGCATCAACTTCTGGCTTAGTCGCCACTAACTCCACTATTTGTCTTTTTTGAAAGCAAAAAAAACTAGCCCTAGAGCTAGTTTTTTGCTGAGACCGGTTATAATATTAAATTATTTTAAGCGGGCTTCAGTGTAAAGAACGTGTTTACGAACAACTGGATCGAATTTTTTGAATTCTAATTTTTCAGTTGTAGTACGTTTGTTCTTAGTGGTCGTGTAGAAATGACCTGTACCTGCTGAAGATACTAATTTTACTTTTTCTCTCATGATTTACTCCTTAGATTTTTACGCCTTGAGCGCGAAGATCAACTAAAACTGCATCAATACCTTTCTTGTCGATGGTACGAAGACCAGCAGGAGAGATACGGAGTGATACAAAGCGATTTTCGCTCTCAACCCAAAGGCGATGAACCTGAAGGTTTGGGAGGAAACGACGACGTGTTCTATTGTTTGCATGGGAAACGTTGTTGCCACTCATTGGCCCTTTCCCAGTTACTTGACATACTTTACTCATGATTAATAACCCTGATCTTAATTGTAATATTAACCCCGGCCGCGAGCTTAAATAAATTTAGTGCGGACTGAATCCACGAATTATAGTGGAAAGCTCTCCCTATTGCAATAATTTGAAGCTCGATTACGAATAGATTTCGGGATTAAGCAAATTTTGTGCCTGTTTGGCTAACAAGTCGGAAAGTATACCACTTTTTTGCAAAAATTCTAGGTGATGATGAAAAGTTTGCATCCCAAAGCCCTTTCCGGTCTCAATGTTGCTCTGTATTTGGGCTAATTGGTTTTCTCGAATAAGATTCGAAATGGCGCTATTTACAGTCATTACCTCAAATAAAGCGACTCTTTTAGCGTCGATTGTGATTAATTGTTGAGCAATGACACTATTTAAACTTTCTGCAAGTTGATGACGAATTTCTTGGGAATGTTGATGGGGAAAGTAACTCATTATTCGATCAATCGCTTTCGTCGCAGAATTGCTATGTAGGGTTGCCAGAACGAGATGGCCTGTTTCCGCTGCCTGTAACGCAAGATGCACAGAGGCTTGGTCACGTAGCTCTCCGATCAAAATGATGTCAGGATCGGCTCTTAAGGCATCTTTAAGGGCTCTTTCGAAGCAATGAGTATGTTGATGCAATTCTCTTTGTTCAATCAATGCCTGATGGGCGATAAAAATTCGTTCAATAGGATCTTCAATCGTGATGATATGTTTCATTGCTTCTTTTTGTGGGGGAATATTTTGATCCGTTATTGCTGTAATCGCTGGCGAAGCACCTTGGTTGATCGATTCAATCATTGCGGCGAGGGTGGTTGATTTTCCTGAACCTGTTGCCCCTGTGACTAAAATTAATCCACTCTTATGGCGCATGAGACGCGCTAAAATCGAGGGTGCATGAATGGATTTGAGGGTGACGATTTCATCAGAAATCAGCCGGAAAACGGCTGTTAATCCTTGTTGGCTTCGGAAATAGTGGCCTCTAACACGTGTTTTTTTAGGTGCTGTGGTAATTGTTTGTGCAAAATCGACGGCGTGATGTTGGGTTAAGGCTGCTTTTTCTGCCATTGTTAGCAGGGGCATTAAAAGGGATTCTATTTTTTCTTCTGATAATTTCTCTTTGGTAATCGGGCGTAGTGCTCCTTTTTGTCGGATATAGACTTGCCGATTAGGAGAGATATGTAGGTCGGATGCCCCGGCTTGATTTGCAAATTGAATAAGATTAATCAATGTGATCCCTCTATCTCATTTAAATATTTCAGTATCTATCATTTATTAATGACGTAATGAGCATAAGCTTAGTGATGAAACACAAATGTACGTACTTTTAGCGGTGATGAGACAGATCTGTAAGCGCTATGGTGAAATACCTGCAATCACTAACGCTTTAATAAGGATTGTTGAAAGGCGCCAAGGTTTATCCTTGACGCTTACTGCATTTAGAGAGGAATGTTATTTTTATTTTAGGAAGTGATGGATGTATCTAATTTAGCAAGATGCATTGTTACGATAGTTTTTGAGCCAAATCGTTTTTGATGGTATCTACCCACTCATTTTGTAGGATGCTTAATACGATAGTATCGCGGAATCGCCCATTAGGGAGCCGTTGTTCTTGGCGTAAAATGCCTTCCTCTGTTGCGCCAATACTCTTCATGGCAGCAATACTGACTGTATTAGTCAGATCTCCTCTAAATCCTACACGCAAGAGATTCATTTTTTCAAAAGCATGTTCTAGAAGTAAAAACTTACATTGTTTATTGATGCCACTTCCTCTAAAAGCTTTGCCGTACCACGTATAGCCAATCTCTGCATGGCGGTTATATGTATTGATATTGTAAAACCGCGTCATTCCGGCGCACTGATTACGCAGCTTATCAATCACGATAAAGGGACATCCTGTACCATTCTCTTTTTGGATGAAGGCATCTTTTATATAATGCCGGAGATTTTCTTCTCCATTTGCCCCTTTAGGGGATAGATCCCAAATTTCTGGCTCATGAAGCGAGAAAGGAAGGAGAAGATCCCAATCATTTTCGGTAAGGGGGCGTAGCAATACGCGGGAGTTTTCTAATATGAGATCATCCATGGGAATTATCCTTGCGTTCGATAAAGGGCAGTGTAACGATGTTTTTTGTATTTGTGTCAGTATCCGCATTGTTGAGACTGATGCCAGTCATCTCATTTTATGACTTTATGTATATCTTGAAAGCGGTATTTTCTCTATATCAAAAGTGCGGCCGCTGAGATTGTAGAATCGTTGAGATGATAAAAGCCCTCCGAAAACGGTTCAATAATAGTGATTGAGCCATTTTCGAAGAGCTTTATTGATAAATAGTTTTATTAAGATGCTTTAGATCGCATCTAATATTTCTATGTTTGTATTGTTTTTAATGAAATTTTTAATGAATCAGTTAAGCGATTTTACCTTTCATTTTACCGATAATATCTTGGTAACTGAGTTCGCTATTAAAGATTGCACTGCCAGCAACAAAAGTATCTGCCCCAGCGGCAGCGATTTCGTCGATGTTATTGAGGTTAACGCCGCCATCAATTTCAAGGCGAATCACGCGATCTGATCCAGTAGTCTTTTCATCAATAATGGCGCGAAGCGTTTTGAGCTTATCGAGGCTTGAAGGGATAAATTTCTGCCCGCCAAATCCTGGGTTAACGCTCATCACTAATACCATATCGAGGTAATCCCATACATGATCAAGAACGGAGAGTGGTGTCGCGGGATTAAGTACTAGCCCAGCTTTACAACCGAGTGATTTTATCAGTTGAAGAGAGCGGTCAACATGTAAGCTCGCCTCTGGGTGGAATGTGATGTAAGTTGCACCGGCTTTGGCAAATGCTTCAATCATTCTATCAACAGGGCTGACCATTAAATGGACATCGATTGGTGCAGTCACACCATAATCCCGAAGTGCTTTACAGATCATTGGTCCAAAGGTGAGGTTTTCAACATAGTGGTTGTCCATGACGTCAAAGTGGATAATGTCCGCGCCACCTGCTAATACGGCATCGACTTCTTCACCGAGTTTTGCAAAGTTCGCAGAGAGGATGGAGGGGGCAATCCAATAAGGTTGTTTCATGATTTTTTGCTCTTCGTTTTGTGATATGAGGGTAAGGCTTTAAGTGCTAGTATTTTTTTGGCACCATTTTGAGAGATTGTAACGTTTTTACTTGATTAATTCAGCCATAAAAAAAGCGAATGCCATCAAAGACACTCGCTCATCATTTTATCCTGTGAAATAGAATTATGCCATTTTAGAAAGGACACGATCCATTGCTTGAATTGTCTCATCTAAGTCAGCGTAGCTATGTGCGCTTGACATAAATCCTGTTTCAAATGCACTAGGCGCAAGATAGATCCCTTCTTCTAATAGGCCGTTATAGAATTCTTGGAAGAAATCAATATTCGATTTTGTCGCATCAGAGAATGTTTTTACCTCGCCTTCTGTAAAGAAGAGACCAAACATCCCACAGACATGATTGGTTGAGAGAGGTTTGTTGTGTTTTGCAAAAACTGCATTGATGTCTTCAACGAGATAATCTGTTTTTGCTTTCAGATCTTCGTAAAAACCTTCTTTAGAGATGAGTTCTAAAGTCTTAATGCCGGCTGCCATGGCAACAGGGTTTCCTGATAATGTTCCCGCTTGGTAAACAGCGCCATTAGGTGAAAGGTAGTCCATAATGGCTTTTTTGCCCCCAAAAGCCCCTACAGGCATGCCGCCACCAATGACTTTTCCGAAGGTTGAGAGATCAGGTGTAACGCCGTAAAGTCCTTGTGCTGAATATTTCCCCACACGGAAACCTGTCATGACTTCATCAATAATGAAAACAGCACCAGCTTTGTCACACTCTTCACGAATCGTTTCTAAGAAACCAGGCTGTGCTGGAATGCAGTTCATATTGCCGGCAATCGGTTCGATGATAACGCAGGCAATTTCTTCCCCATATTTGGCAAAAGCTTCTTTAACTGCATCAGGGTTATTAAATTCGATCACAATGGTGTGTTGAGTGAGATCTGCAGGAACGCCAGGTGATGAAGGTTCTCCGAATGTTAAGAGACCAGAGCCTGCCTTTACGAGTAATGAGTCTGAGTGCCCATGATAGCAACCCTCGAATTTAATAATTTTGTCGCGTCCTGTATATCCACGAGCCAAGCGAATAGCGCTCATAGTTGCTTCTGTTCCTGAGCTAACCATACGGACTTGATCCATAGAAGGAACGAGCTCTAGAACACGTTTTGCGAGGGCTGTTTCAGAAACAGTCGGCGCGCCAAATGAGAGGCCATTTTTGGCAGTTTCAACGACAGCATCAATCACTTCAGGATGTGCGTGACCGACGATCATTGGGCCCCATGAACCCACGTAATCGATATATTTTTTGCCAGCTTCGTCATAAACGTAAGCCCCTTCGCCTTTTTTGAAGAAAATAGGTGCGCCACCCACTTGTTTAAATGCACGCACAGGAGAGTTTACGCCTCCTGGAATATACTTCTGGGCTTCGCGATATAACTCATCAAACTGACTCATAATTTGTGTCCCTTATAGGTAATAGAATATGACAAAACAATTGACTCATTATTATGGAGCTAAATCTTCATTTGTTCAACAGGCGGAAATTCACTACAATAGCGGGGGATAATTAATTAGAAGGAATCTGTATGATTACTGAAGTAAAAGATAAGTTAGTGAATGGCCTTGATGAGATGAAAGCAATTGAACCAATGGCTTTTGATGTTGAAGGAATGGTCAGTTATGCGGATTGGGTTGTTGTTGCCTCTGCGAACTCAGGTCCTCACTTGAAAGCACTTGTTCGTAAAGCAGAAGAAGTGATGCTTAAATCGGGAATTAAATCGATTGGTATTGAAGGTGTTAATAGTGAATCAGAGTGGGTCTTGATCGATTTTGGTGACATTGTTGTGCATCTTTTAACTGAAGAAAAGCGTGATTTTTACAATCTTGAAAAGATTTTCATGCGCGGATAAGCAAATTTTCATGAAGTTTTTGAAAATTTCTTGAAGATTTGTGCGTCAATTAAGTAAAAAATAAGGAAAATCGATGATCGTATATCTCATTGCTGTGGGAAGTAATATGCCCAGCTGGGTGAAGACGGGCTTTGATGAATATGCCGGAAGATTACGTCATGATGTGACATTAAAACTGATTGAAGTACCGGCGCTTGTTCGTAAGAAAAATGCCGATGTAAAACGGATATTAAAAGAAGAGGGAGATAAGCTTTTAAAAGCGATCCCTAAAAATTGTTTGATTGTAGGTTTAGATGTCATCGGGAAAGCGGTGACAACACCTGAACTTAGTAAAAGAATGGAATCTTGGATGCAGTCAGGGCAAGATGTTGCGCTTTTGATTGGTGGACCAGAGGGGTTTTCTCCAGAGATTAAATCACTATTTCAGCAGTCATTATCTCTCTCTAAATTAACCTTGCCACATCCAATGGTGCGCGTATTAATGGCTGAGCAACTCTTTAGGGCATGGAGTATTATTAATAACCATCCCTATCATCGTGAATAGCTTCAAATAACGAGTATTACAGAGAGCAAGTGGTGTAAAGCACTTCAGTATTTCGTTTCGTATCACTAAAAACTTGAATTGTGGAGAATCTATTCTTCATGATTCAAGTTTTTTTATCTCTTTGATATTTATATTTTTCTTGGGTAGTTTATAATGTAAAGCTCTTGTAAAGCATCGCGAGAAACTTCAGGGATGAATGGCATTTCTATTTTGGAGATAGGGTGTAAGTTTGACCTTAATGAAGAGATTCAGTATGAAGTTTGAGTTATGAGCAAGTGATTAGGAAAAAGCAGAAAACTCAATGAGTTAAACTTTAATAATAAAAAGAGGGAATATGAAATTCATTCAAAAAATGACATACCTATCTCTTTTCAGCCTACTTCCTTTTGTAAGTAGTGCAGCTGATGGGGAAAAGGTTTATTTAAAGGGTGGGGATAACCCAATGGCGATCGCATGTATGACATGTCATGGCGTTAATGGTGAAGGCTTAGCATTAGCGGGCTACCCTAATATTGCAGGAAAACCTGCAGAATATCTCTCTAAGCAGATTTATGATTTTAAAAAAGAAGACCGTAAACATCCTGTGATGGACGGCGTTGCAGCGGCTTTAACGGATGAAGAAATTGTTGCGGTATCTCAATATATGCAGGCGTTACCAACACCTGCTATTCCTGAGATCACAAGAGCAACTCAACCGACAGATTTAGGAAGTCGTTTGGCGCTTCGTGGTGATTGGAGTCGTAATATTCCTGAGTGTGTTGCTTGTCATGGGCCAAGTGGTGTGGGTGTTGGTACAGCATTCCCGAAACTTGCAGGGCAGAGCGAGCTCTATATTGTGAATCAGATGAATGCATGGAAAGCGGGTACCCGTAAAAATGATGAAGCTGATTTAATGGGGCATATTGCACGATCATTGAATGATGATGAAATTCAAGCAGTAGCAGTGTACTTCTCAACAATGGGACAAACAGGGAAATAGACAATGAAGAAAATTTTAATTGCATCAACACTCTCTCTTTTGTTCTCAGGAATGGCGATTGCCCAAGAATCTGCGGTATCAATGGATGACCAATCTCAAATTCCTCATGCGCCAAAAATCGAAGCAGGTAATGAGTATCATCAGCCACCGAGTGATAGTGAAATTCCTAAGAATGCCTTTGGTGAGATGGTAAAACGCGGTCAAGCGATCTTTGTTGATACAAAGCGTGAAGCACCAGAATATGTTGGTAATGGTATGAACTGTGTGAACTGTCATATGGATCAGGGTAAAATGGCAAATGCCGCGCCTCTCTGGGGTGCTTATCCGATGTATCCGGCTTATCGTAGTAAAAATGATAAAGTGAATACCTATGCTGAGCGTATCCAAGGATGCTTTGAATTTAGTATGAATGGAACAGCTCCCGCGGCAGATAGTGAAGTGATGACAGCGCTCATTACTTACTCTTATTGGTTGGCTAAAAATGCACCTACAGGCGTTTCTTTGCCAGGACGTGGGTATCCAGAGGTTAAACAGCCTGAAGCAGGTTACAGCATTGAAAATGGGGCTGTAGTTTATAAAGAAAACTGTGCCGTATGTCATGGTGATGATGGTTTAGGTCAGAAAGTGGCTGATAACTATGTATTCCCACCATTATGGGGTAAAGACTCCTTTAACTGGGGTGCAGGAATGCACAGAATTAACACGGCAGCAGACTTTATTCAGGCAAATATGCCGCTTGGTAAAGGCGAGACTTTAACAGATCAACAAGCATGGGACGTTGCGGCATTCATGAATAGTCATGAGCGTCCACAAGATCCCCGTATTATTGATGGTTCTGTTGAAAAAACACGTGAGAAATATCATGCAAATGATGGCGTGAATCTTTATGGTGTTGAAGTTAATGGCGTTGTTTTAGGACAAGGTATTTAATAACTTGTTGTGTAAATAGTGCTTATGAGCGTTTAGAGATTTCTCTAAGCGCTTTTTTATTGCTACGAGATTTTTTCGGCAATGTTTTTCAGTTTTGTGTTTTTTAGGATTTTGTAGGAAAAGGGAAAAGTGCCGGCATAAAAAAAGACGCACTTTATTAAAAGTACGTCTTATGTTTTACCGAAGCTTTAGATTCTCAGTCATTGACCGAGAAAAGCCTTAAATTAGCCTTTATAGCGACTTAAAACGAGTGCGCCATTTGTTCCACCAAAGCCGAAGCCGTTGTTAAGAACGTTATCTAATTTTGCGTTATCAACACGTTTACGAACGATCGGGAATTCTGCAAGAATTGGATCTACTTCGTCAATGTGCGCGCTTTCTGTAATGAAGTTGTTCTGCATCATTAAGAGGCAGTAGATTGTTTCGTTTACGCCCGCTGCGCCTAACGCATGTCCTGTTAAGGATTTTGTTGAGCTAAGTGGGGGAACTTTATCACCAAAGACGCGGCCAATTGCTTGAAGCTCAGGAACGTCACCAGCAGGTGTTGAAGTACCGTGCGTATTGATGTAATCAATGTCGCCAGTAACTGTTTCTAGTGCAATACGCATACAACGTTCAGCACCTTCACCACTTGGTGCAACCATGTCGTAGCCGTCAGATGTTGCGCCGTAACCTGTGATTTCAGCATAGATCTTTGCGCCACGTTTAAGGGCATGTTCAAGTTCTTCAACAACCACGATACCGCCGCCGCCCGAGATCACAAAACCATCACGGTCTTTATCATAAGCACGTGAAGCAACATCAGCACGATCATTGTATTTAGATGAAAGTGCACCCATTGCATCAAACATTGCGCTCATGTACGGATGAAGTTCTTCACCGCCGCCAGCGAATACAACGTCTTGTTTACCGAGTTGGATCTGCTCATAAGCATTCCCAATACAGTGAATAGAAGTTGCGCACGCTGAGCTGATTGAGTAGTTCACACCTTTGATTTTAAAAGGCGTTGCTAAACAAGCTGAAACAGTTGAGCCCATTGTACGGGTAACCATATAAGGTCCGATACGTTTTGTGGCATTGTTTTTGCGAAGGATATCGATACTATCGATTTGGTTTTTGGTAGACGCACCACCAGAACCCACGATAAGACCTGTACGGATGTTTGATACCTGATCTTCAGCTAAACCTGAATCAGCGATCGCTTCTTTCATTGCAATATAAGCATATGCCGCAGCATCAGCCATAAAGCGGAAATCTTTACGATCAATTTGTGCAGCGAGATCGATGTTTAATGGACCATGCACGTGAGAACGGAAACCGAAATCAGCCATCTCTTGAGAGAACTTGATTCCAGATTGTGTATTGAGGAGCGATTGTAAGACCTCGTCTTTATTGTTGCCGATACTCGACACAATTCCAAGACCTGTAATAACAACACGTTTCATTGATAAGATTCCTCCAAAAAATTAAAAGTTGTCTGTTTGCGTGAAAAGACCAACTTTTAGATCTTCACCTACATAGATTTCTTTGCCATCAACTTCCATCGTTGCATCAGCAATACCCATGGTTAAAGATCTTAAAATAACACGCTTCATATGGATGTTATAAGTGATTTTCTTCGCAGTAGGAAGTACTTGGCCTGAGAATTTTACATTGCCAGCACCAAGCGCACGTCCACGACCTTTGCCGCCCATCCATCCGAGATAGAAGCCCACAAGCTGCCACATTGCGTCAAGACCTAAGCATCCAGGCATAACGCTGTCACCAATAAAGTGACAAGGGAAGAACCAGAGGTCAGGGTTAAGGTCTAGTTCGGCAACGATAGAACCTTTTCCATACTTACCACCATCTTCAGTGATGGAGACAATGCGGTCAACCATGAGCATTGGGGGCATTGGAAGCTGAGCATTCCCTTCGCCAAATAAATTACCTTTTGCGCACTCGATGAGCTCATCATATGTAAAGCTTGATTGGGTTGTAATTCTTGTCACGTCTTAATGATCCTATGAAATTGTACAGAATAGATTATCCAAATAAATCGCTCAGAGTGATGAAAATCGAACTTTAAACGATTAAAAAATAATTTCTAACCTGTGATTATACCTAAAAAAAGCCGGAAGAGATAACCGGTTTCATGATTGGGATCTCTTTTGTCCATTTTTTAGTGGTAAGCGATTGATAAATGAGTATCATCTTTACTTAAAACTCCTCTATTGTACTGCAGAGTCAGTTTTTTGTATTGATAATGTCGTTTTTTACAAATCTTGATAGAGGCTAGGCTCTCCCTTCGGTCGTGTTTTAAAGCGTCTATGCGCCCAGAGGTATTGTTCTGGTGCGGTTAATATCCACTTTTCAAACATTTGATTGATTCTTAGCGTATCCGCCTTGAGATCTTTCGTCGGAAAGTCGTCTAACATCGGCATGATTTTGATATGGTATTTGTTCTTTTTACGGGTGACATAATAGGGCAATGCTGCAGCTCGACCTACTCTACATAGGGTAGAGGTTGCGGTGATCGTTAAGGTGTTGACGCCAAAAAAAGGCACAAAGACATGATCTGTACTTCCATAGTTTTGATCAGGTGCGTACCAGATAAGATCACCTTCACGCAGTAATTTGATCATTCTCCGCGTTTCATCACGAGTAATAGGCTCAAGTCCTGATTGCGCATAACGCCCTTGATATTGAACATGTTCATAATATGCATTTTCATGCGGGCGATACATCCCTCTCACCTTTGTTTTAAAAGAAATAGCGCGACCGCCTAACTCGAGAGGTGTCATATGTAGCGTTAAAAGCAGGGCACCTTTTCCGCTTTTCTCATAAGCCTCTAAGTTTTCGAGGCCTTCATAGACAAGATGTTTTTCGAGCTGCTTACGAGGCATATACCAAGCAATAATGACTTCAAAGATTGCCATCCCCATGGAGAGAAAGTTGTCTTTGATTAGTTTTTTTTGAGCCTTCTGATCGAGCTCTGGGAAGCAAAGTTCAATATTTCTCTGAATAATTTTCCGGCGATTTTTAGCGATATAGTAAGATGCTCGCCCGGCAATTCGGCCTAGGAATAGGAGGAAGGGCAGGGGAAGATGTGCAATCATCTTCGCAAGAAAAATACCAAAAGCTAAAAGTTTATGGTCGGATGCTTTTGGCGGTGTGTGTTTTACCATATTTCCATTTTAGTGATAATAAAAGATTTCGTTAGTATATCAGTTTTCTACAGGGAAGCGCACCTCAATGAATCGTCATAATGAGGCGTACTGATTGAGACGGATGGGTGGGGGAGAAAGTGAGTAATAACCGGATATCTTTTAAAACGGAAAGCTTTTTATGAAGATTCTTGATGCGTTAATCTAAAGAGGGTTTTGTTATTAATAGGTGAGTGCAAGATCTACTTTACTTATGTTTTTAGTGAGTGAAATTTTTTTAAGTCGCATGGTGACACCCTATTTATTAAGCAGTCTCTATTATATCAATGGGATTTATTCTTATTGTGGGGTAAAATCGGCACTCTAGCTTATTCATGATCGTCAATGTATTGTGAATCTATACGACCAAAACGTTGTAAACTTTGATTTTGGTCAAGTTATTGTTATACCCTATATAGGTGTTTTTTGGATATGAGATTACAAATTAAAGCCAAGATTTTTGGGATATTGGGGATTATTGCCTTCTTAAGTGGTTGTGGGTTTCATCTGCGGGGAGATGTATCGTTTCCTGAGATGTATCAAACAGCGATTATTGAGAGTAATGAGCCAGCATTTTCAAGAGAGAGCATAGAATTCCATCTGAAGCGACAATTGGGGTCACAGTTGAAATTTGTGGATGCCGGAGCGCATGCTGATCTAATTATTCGAATTAATGAAAGTTACGATACCCGTGTTGTAGCAAGTAATCTTAGCGGCGCACAGCGCGAATATACGAGTAATCTCAATGCAACGATATCCGTTATTGATATCTATCAAAACGTTGTATTCCCCACGGAAACATTTACAAGATCACAAGATTTCTCTTTAAATGAGCGAGAGCCTTTAGCAAAAGTGACTGCAGAGGATGCTATTAAAGGGGAATTAGCCGAAGAGTTAAGTAGAGCTTTTATTCGTCGATTAACAACCGTTATTAGAGCAGGGAAATAGGGAGTATTCGTGAGCAACGAACAGATTACCACCATTAAAGATGTGCAAGCGTATCAAGATGAACGCAATGTTGAGATTTCAAAGGTCGGGATTAGCGGATTACGCTTACCGCTCATGTTTAGCAATAGTGGTACTGAACAGCATACCGTGATGGACGCTGCTTTTACTGTTACGCTACAGAAAGAACGTAAGGGCACGCACATGTCTCGCTTTATCGAGGTATGGGATCAACAGACTAAACCTTTTGGGTTATCGAGTGTTAAACCACTTTTAAATGATTTAGAGCAGAAGCTCGACGCACAAAATGCGCAGTTTCATCTAAAGTTCCCCCTCTTTTTTGAGCGTACAGCGCCGGTATCAAAAGCAAAAAGCGTGATGGACTTTAATTGTGAAATTATTGCCTCATCAGATCAAACGGACACATCAAAAGATTCTTTCAAACTTGTGTTAATGGCACCTGTAACAAGCCTTTGCCCATGTTCTAAAGAGATTTCTGAGTTCAGCGCGCATTCACAACGTTCGCATCTTACGATCGCATTGCAGTTTAAAGATCAGGCAAGTTTTGAGGCATTAGAGATTGATGCAATGCTCCATGATATGGAGTCTGTAGGTTCATCAAAACTCTATCCATTATTGAAACGTCCAGATGAGAAGTATGTGACAGAAATGGCTTATCGCACACCGCGATTTGTTGAAGATTTAGTGCGTGATCTTGTTGTATTATTACGCGAAAGAACAGATCTTGCGTCATTTACGGTTCAGTCTGAAAACTTTGAATCGATTCATAATCATCAAGCTTATGCATCGATTGACTATACCTTTTAATTAGTCACGCTAAAAAATATGAGCGCCTCAATGGAGCCTTTGAAAGAGGGCATCATTGAGGCGCTCTTTTTGGTAAGATAGAATCATTTCATGGCTTGCTTAATCGCTCAAATAGAATACGATTATTGCCGGCATATACCATGTATATCTCGCGCTTTTTAAGATCGCGTGACGCCTATAGATAAAGAGAAGGAAAACTATGATTGAATCAGATCGACTTATTGTCAGTGAAGAGAGTCCTTTTGAAGAGGAGAAAATCATTGATCGTGCGATTCGACCTAAAAAGCTCGCAGATTATACGGGGCAAGCACCCATTCGGCGTCAACTTTCGATCTTTATTCAAGCGGCAAGAAATAGGCAAGAAGCGCTCGATCATGTTCTACTTTTTGGACCTCCGGGTTTAGGGAAAACGACGTTAGCGCATATTATAGGTCATGAGATGGGCGTGGGTTTAAAGCAAACCTCGGGACCGATTTTAGAAAAAGCTGGTGATCTAGCGGCGATTCTTACGAGTTTAGAAGAGAATGATATTCTTTTTATTGATGAGATTCATCGTCTGAATCCCGCAGTTGAAGAGGTGCTCTATCCGGCGATGGAAGATTACCAGCTCGACATTATGATTGGCGAAGGACCAGCCGCAAGATCTGTAAAAATTGATCTTCCGGCATTTACCTTAATCGGCGCAACAACGCGAGCGGGATTGTTATCATCCCCGCTTCGAGATCGTTTTGGGATTGTCTCTCGATTGATGTTTTATACCAATGATGAGTTAACGCAAATCGTCAAGCGATCGGCACACCTTTTAGGTGCACCGATTACCGAAGAGGGCGCCTTTGAAATTGGTCGGCGCTCAAGAGGAACGCCACGCGTTGCCAATAGGTTACTTCGCCGAGTACGAGATGTTGCTGAGGTGCAGGCAGATGGCGATATCACGATTGAGCTTGCTCAGAGCGCACTTTCAATGCTAGATATCGATAATGCCGGGCTGGATGAGCATGACCGTAACTTCTTGCGACTTATTGTCGAGAAATTCGACGGTGGCCCCGTCGGGATTGATACTTTAGCAGCGGCACTCGGAGAAGAGAAAGGCACATTAGAAGATATGATCGAGCCATTCTTAATTCAAGAAGGCTTCATCATGCGAACCCCACGAGGCCGTATGGCAACCAAGCATTGCAGTCGTTATTTCGGGATAGAAGTTGATCTTGATGATGAGGAATCATTGTAGGTTTTTAGCGCTCGGCGAGTCTGCTTCTGGAAGTAAGGAAATAGTTAAATCCGGCATCATGCAAGTGGATTAGATACGAATCTCTTCCGGCATTTTCAACGCTGGGTCGAATGCTTGCAGGCTTTTATCAATCCCGCGCCAGCAGTATTGAGGCTTTTAGCGCTCGGCGAGTGAACCTATGGAAGCAAGATGACAGTTAAATCCGACGCCATGCAAGTGGATGAAATACGCATTGAAAAGGCATGCCTTTTTATCTTGAGTGCCATTAACCCTAAGGGATTCTAATCTTCTAATAGATCATATAACCGATCCATGACCGGCATTAATTCGTGCGGAACGCCTTCATCCCACTCTGGGCTTTCAAGGATTTCGCCAGTTATCGGAATCAACATCTCGTCGGGAATCGAGCGCTTAAAGGTTTCTGGCTCAAGCTCAGAAGTCCAATTGTAACCATCTTGGTAAATATCGTATTGAGGCGAAAAGTCATATTTTTGATCTTGATAGAAGCCATTGCAAAATTGGTGCTCTATTTTATCTAGGAGATCAAAAGTCGGGAGATACCAGCTCGATTCCTGCTCGCATGCCTTTCTGTCTAAGAATTTCTTCTGAAACCCCGGTTGCAAGTACCAATAGAGATAGAGAATGGTGCCTTTGTCGGTATCTGGTTGCGAGATAACCCAGTCTAGGATCTCCGGCGCGTTATCAAAGTTCCATGAGAGTGCGAGTTTTTGCCGTGCTTCTGGGCTGTTTTTTTGTAAGAAATCAAGCATGGCGGCAATAAAGAGCGCATCGTAATCATCCTCATCAATCAGCGTATCTTGCCAATCGTAATCAGCATTAAGAATGTTTTGTAAGGTAACCGCGAGTGCAGAAGCGAATTCTGTAAGGGCAGACATAAAAGGCTCCTAAATAAGAGAGAAAGGATAGGCGAGCAAATCTGGAGAAAGTATCTCAGCTTTAACGGTGAGCTGGCAATAGCGAAATGATGATTAGAGAATGGATTTTTACCGAAAATGCGCTATGAGGCAAATGCCTGATCTTCGCACCTATGAATCTTGCTTGGGCGCTGTATAATTGAACGGGATTAAGCACGACTGATATATGTGAATATCTCGAGATGAATATTAGAGAATATAGGAATAGATATGAGTGGAAATGAGCATGAAGCGATGATAACTACGGCGCTTGATGAGGGAAATAATCTCGACTTTTATGCGCGCGTCGCAGCGGCACTTTACGAGACAGATCCGCGGGCAAAATGCCGGATGGTGGATCAGCTTTATGAAGATCTTGAAGCGGGTGTTATTGCCCCAGAAGAGATGGCTGATCTCACGGAGATAATGCCGGCAGGTCGCCCTGAATTGCCCCTACTGGTGAATCCGCATGAGGTTCCAAGAAGAGGGCTTGGGAGTAAAGAGGGTGTTTTAGCACTGGTGCATGCCATTTGTCATATTGAATTTAATGCGATTAATTTGGGGTTAGATGCCGCGTATCGTTTCCGCAATATGCCTGCTAAGTTTTATCAAGATTGGCTGTTAGTTGCGAAAGATGAGGCAAGACACTTTACAATGCTGGCGGATTTCTTGGAATCACAAGGGACATTTTACGGCATGTGCGAAGCACATAATGGATTGTGGGATTCAGCGGAGAAAACAGCGCATGATCCGCTTGTTCGGATGGCGTTGGTGCCTCGCGTTTTAGAAGCCAGAGGACTTGATGTTACGCCGGGGATTATTAAAAAGTTAACGCAATCTCGGGAACATGAAGTTGTAGGGCTCTTAAAGATCATTCTGAAAGAGGAAGAAGATCACGTATTGGTAGGAAACCATTGGTATCACTATCTTTGTGAGCAACGAGGTTTGCCGCCGAAAGAGACCTTCTTTGATCTTTTAGAAGCGTATCATCAAAAACTGCATCCGCCTTTTAATGTCGAGGCGCGTTTACGTGCGGGCTTTACACAAGAAGAGATGGATTTCCTTGTGGGATCGATCGATTTAAAATAACCGCTTTTTTAGGAGTGAATACTCACTCTCTTCATTTTGAATTCCAAGGCTGAATGTCATGATGCAAAACACAATTCGTAATACGCTTCTTTCTCTAAAATCATCTGTTTTCATTGGAATCTCCGGCATTATTTTAACTGCGGAAGAGCAAGCATGGCTCACGCACCCATTAGTCGGTGGAGTCATTCTGTTTTCCAGAAACTATCAAGATATCGCGCAACTACAAGCCTTAACGGCGAGCATTAAAGCCATTAATCCTGCGCTCTTAATTTCTGTGGATCATGAAGGAGGGCGCGTTCAGCGTTTTAGGACGGATTTTACGAATCTTCCGCCTATGCGTGCGCTTGGTCATCTTTATGATGAAGATCGAGAAAAGGCGTTGAGTGAGGCGTATCTTGTAGGGCAGACCATTGCAAAAGAGCTACAGCATGTGGGCGTGGATTTTAGTTATACGCCGGTGTGTGACCTTGATTATGGGGTGAATCCGGCGATTGGGGATCGCGCCTTTCATCAGGATGCTGATGTGGTTTCTCAATTAACACATCAACTCTATTTAGGGTTAAAAGATGCAGGATCTGTTGGCGTTGCGAAGCATTTCCCCGGGCATGGTTATGTCAATATCGACACACATTTAGCAATCGCAAAGGATGATCGGCCGCTTGATCTTCTAGAAGAGACGGATCTTATTCCCTTTAAAACGCTCATCAATGCCGGAATAGAAGCCTTAATGCCGGCGCATATTATCTTCTCGTGTTTAGATGCGGATAATACGGTGATTACCTCAAAAGCATGGCTCAATTATTTAGAAGAGACGATGGGCTTTGAGGGCGTCATTATCAGTGATGATCTCGATATGAAAGGCGCAGATCATTTGGGGAGTGTTCAAGAGAAGGTAGAGGCGTGCTTTAATGCCGGCATTAATATCGTCTTACTCTGCAATGATATGGAAGCGATTCGTGAGTTGTTATCTTTAGAGGCTTAAGGATATGAAGCGGAGCTGAGGCGGAAGGCTTCTGTCGGCATCGGTTCTATTGAGATCAGTTCTATTGAGATCGGTTTTATTGAAGCTTATTTATCGAGAATCCTAAAATATTTTAACCGTTGGATGTGAGTTTATCGCGCCAACGGTTTTTTTACGCCTCAAAGTACCTCTGGGTATTCTTTTACTGATTGAAGCCGTATCGTGAAAGGGAATAGTTGCCCGCAACCTTGTGTGGGAAACCATTCGGAAAAGCCTTGGGAAGTGTTGGGATAACTCTGTGAATTGGGTAAAAGGGGATTTATTGCGTGAGATAAAGCGCCAGAAGAGGATGCAAGATGGATTTAAAGCGATCCTAAAAAATGATAGCGGATTGATGTGAGGGAGATGTTTTTTTAGAAGGGCTAGATACGGGGATGTTGTTTGCGGTTTGGGGGGGGAAGATATCCATAGGGGGATAACTTGCGAGATATGCACATTTTCTGTGGATAACTTTAGGGACAACTTGCCCATAGTTGTGGGATAAAGCGAATAACGTTTTAAGTTATTGAATCATAATAGATAATCGACTGTTGATAGATAATAAAAAACCGCTCAATAATTGAGCGGTTTTTCTGTTTTTGGGATATCCCTTATTGAAATAGGGGATATCACGATCGTGAAACGAAAAGGTTATTACTCGTCTTTTGCAGCGCGTTGGTTTTTGCGACGGTCTGCTTCAGAGAGGTAACGTTTACGGATACGAATTGATTTTGGTGTTACTTCTACTAACTCGTCGTCATCGATGAACTCGATCGCACGCTCAAGTGTTAATCTTACAGGTGTAACAAGCGTTAACGCTTCATCAGTACCGGCAGCACGGATGTTTGTAAGTTGTTTTGCACGAAGTGCGTTTACAACGAGGTCGTTGTCACGGCTATGAATACCGATGATTTGACCTTCGTAGATCTCATCACCATGGCTTGAGAATAAACGACCACGATCTTGAAGGTTAAAGAGTGCATATGCAAGCGCTTTACCTTGACCGTTAGAGATTAATACCCCATTTTGACGTTGACCAACAGAACCTTTCTTAATCGGACCGTAATGATCAAAGTTATGGAACATTAAACCTGTACCGCTGGTTAATGTCATGAACTCAGTTTGGAAACCGATTAAACCACGTGATGGAATGATGTACTCAAGACGAATACGACCTTTACCATCTGGAACCATGTTTTGAAGTTCTGCGAAACGGTTACCCATTTGCTCCATGATGTCACCTTGATGTTTCTCTTCAAGGTCAAACATGAGCGTTTCATACGGTTCTGTTTTTACGCCATTTTCTTCACGGATGATTACTTGTGGACGACCTACCGCCATCTCATAACCTTCACGACGCATGTTTTCGATCAATACCGAAAGGTGAAGTTCACCACGGCCTGATACTTTGAATACATCGGCATTTTCAGTCTGTTCAACACGAAGTGCAACGTTATGGATAAGCTCTTCTTCTAAACGTTCTTTAATTTGACGTGAAGTAACATATTTACCCTCTTTACCCGCGAACGGTGAGGTATTTACTTGTAACATCATTGATACTGTTGGCTCATCAACCGTTAAAGCAGGAAGTGCTTCAACATGGTTAGGATCACAGATTGTATCTGAGATGAAGAGCGGATCAAGACCTGTGAAGCTGATGATGTCGCCTGCTTGTGCAGATTCGAATTCAATCTTATTTAAACCGTGGAAGCCCAAGATTTGTTGGATTTTTCCCGAACGTTTTTTACCTTCTCTATCAATCACTGAAACTTGCATATTTTTATGCACTTTACCGCGTTTGATACGACCCACACCGATAACCCCTACATAAGAGTTGTAATCAAGTGAAGATACTTGTAATTGGAAAGGAGCATCTGCTTCAACATCTGGTGCTGGAACATGATCAACGATTGCTTGGTAGAGAGGCTCAAAGTCGCCGCTACGAACATCGTCAGTTAAACCTGCGAAACCATTAAGACCTGATGCATAAACGACAGGGAAGTCGAGTTGTTCATCAGTTGCGCCAAGGTTATCGAAGAGTTCGAAAGTTTGGTCTAAAACCCACTCAGGACGAGCACCAGGACGGTCAATCTTGTTAATAACAACGATTGGCTTGAAGCCCATTGCGAAAGCTTTTTGTGTCACAAAGCGCGTTTGTGGCATAGGGCCTTCAACAGAGTCCACAAGAAGAAGTACAGAGTCAACCATTGAAAGAACACGTTCAACCTCACCACCGAAGTCAGCATGCCCAGGAGTATCAACGATATTAATACGATAATCTTTCCAGTTGATGGCAGTGTTTTTTGAAAGGATGGTAATACCACGTTCTTTTTCGAGCTGGTCTGAGTCCATCACACGGTCGGCAATTTCTTCGCGAGCATCAAATGTGCCAGAGCTCTTGAGGAGCTGGTCAACAAGTGTTGTCTTACCATGGTCAACGTGAGCGATGATGGCAATGTTTCTTAATTTATCTATCATGTTCTCTTCTTTTTACATTAAGATCCTAAAACCTAAGAGTGGTTAAAGGACAATTTTAGGCTGTCTATTTTATAGGCGAGCATTATAGCGCATTTCCCCATTTTTTTTTGAGTTAATTTATTTTATCAAGCTCGTAAAAGGATCTTTGTAAATCCTCTATAAATGCCCTTTTTGACTAGGAACGCCCCGAAAGCTTTATTTGTAAAATAAATTGTCTTGGTTATGAGATTGACAACCTATCAAAAGATGAGTAATTTGCGAGATAGTCAGCGATTTATTTCAATCCGCCTTTTAGAAGGGGATTGAGACTAGTTTCGAGTTTAGACTCAGCGCTGATTAAACTTCTGTAACTTAATAAGCAGAAGATTAAAAAAATAAATACTAACACACCCAAAATTTACGAATAAAACATCAAAAAAGTTACGAATAAATTTTAATAACATTCAAATTTGAGCAAACGAGGAACTCCATGTCACAGCAACCTTCTACAGACTTCAAACGTCTCGATCTACTTCCCCCTTATGTCTTTAGCGTGATTGATAAGTTAAAGGCCGAGGCCGCGGCAGCTGGACAAGACGTGATTGATTTTGGGATGGGTAATCCCGATCAGCCAACGCCCCCACATATTGTGGAAGCCTTGGTAGAAGCCGCCAGAGAAGGCGCGAATCATCGCTATTCTGCCTCAAAAGGGATCGCTCCCGTTCGTGAAGCAATCTGTGATTGGTATCAAAATAAATATAATGTGTCGTTAGATCCAGAAACAGAAGCGATCTATACGATCGGATCTAAGGAAGGGTTAGCGGACTTAACGCTCGCGATTTTAGATAAAGGTGATGCGATTCTAGCGCCAGATCCTGCTTATCCAATTCATCCATATGGCCCTATTATTGCCGGCGCAGAAGTGATTAATGTGCCTGCGGGACCAGAAGATGACTTTGAAGCAAATCTTCGACATGCGATTGCAACAGCACCCGTAAAACCGAAATTGCTCTTCTTAAACTATCCTTCGAACCCAACGTCTGAATGTGTCGATTTAGCATTCTTCGAGCGTATCGTGAAGTTAGCAAAAGAGAATGGTATCTGGATTATCCATGACCTTGCGTATGCAGATCTCTCATTTGATGGTTATGAGGCGCCCTCTATTTTACAAGTAGAAGGGGCAAAAGAGATTGCCGTTGAATCTTACACGCTCTCAAAAAGCTATAACATGGCAGGTTGGAGAGTCGGCTTTATGGTCGGGAACCCTGTTTTAATTGCCGCACTCGCAAAAATGAAATCATATTTAGATTATGGCTCATTTGCGCCGATTCAACACGCAGCAGTAGCCGCATTAACAGGCCCACAAGATTGCGTTGAAGAGATCAGACTGCGTTACCAAGAGCGTCGTAATGTACTTTGTGACGGATTATCTGCAATTGGTTGGGATGTAAAAAAACCAAAAGCATCGATGTTCCTCTGGGCAAAAATTCCAGAAGCGTATCAATCAATGGGCTCTATGGCATTTGCGGCAAAGCTCATTAAAGAGGCTTCTGTTGCCGTAGCGCCAGGGATTGGTTTTGGTGCGGGCGGTGAAGGCTACGTACGTTTAGGATTGATCGTTGATAACGATCGTACTGAAAAAGCGATTGCGAATTTAAAAGCCATGTTTATTAAAGATGGCTTATTACCAAAATAAGATCAGAAAAACGAGATAACAACCGTTATAAAAGACTTATAAAAAGCTGTCATAAAAAACCGATATTGCCGGCATTTGTGATGCATTTTAAAGACTTATTGAGCGAATGACTCAGGTAATAAACGGCTGATATTTATCAGAAGCGCTCCCCCTCAACAGGTGGGAGCGTTTTTTTGTGAAAGGGGCGCTATTTTGTGTAGTTTATTTGTGCTCTATTGCGAAAATTATGCCGGTTACTTGGTAGATTTACAGTTTTATACACGGTAGAATAGGGCTGTTTAAAAATTCCTGTAGGAGATATGTAGTATGGCTAAGGTTCTTGATGTTGTAAAACCAGGTGTTCTTTTCGGTGATGACGTGCAAAAAGTTTTTGCGATCGCGAAAGAGAATAATTTTGCGTTACCGGCAATTAACGTTGTAAATACAGAATCAATCAATGGTGTGCTTGAAGCTGCGGCAAAAGCAAATTCACCTGTAATTATTCAATTCTCAAATGGTGGCGCGCAGTTCTATGCGGGTCGTAGCCTTAAACTTCCGGGTAACAATGGTCACGAAGCGGCGATTTTAGGGGCTGTTTCAGGTGCGAAACATGTTCACGCAATGGCTGAAGCTTACGGTGTTCCTGTAATTTTACACACTGACCATGCTGCACGTAAACTCCTTCCATGGATTGACGGATTATTAGAGGCAGGTGAGCAGTTCTTTAAAGAGACTGGTAAACCGCTCTTCTCATCACACATGATCGATCTTTCTGAAGAATCTTTAGAAGATAATATCGCAACATGTGCAGAGTACTTAGCACGTCTTGATAAATTAGGGATGACGCTTGAAATCGAGCTCGGCATCACCGGTGGTGAAGAAGATGGCGTTGATAATACTTCAGTAGATAACGCACTTCTCTACACGCAACCAGAGCATGTTGCTTACGCTTACGAAGAGCTTAGCAAAGTGAGCCCACGCTTCACAATCGCTGCATCATTTGGTAACGTTCATGGCGTTTATAAGCCAGGTAACGTTGAGTTAAAACCTATCATTCTTGATAACTCACAAAAATACGTTTCTGAGAAATATAATCTCCCAGAAGAGTCACTCGACTTTGTATTCCATGGTGGATCAGGTTCAAGCCTTGAAGATATCCGTGAAGCAATTGGTTACGGCGTAATCAAAATGAACATTGATACAGACACACAATGGGCAACATGGGAAGGTGTTCTTAACTACTATAAAGAGAACGAAGGATACCTACAATCACAGCTTGGTAATCCAAAAGACCCGTTTGGTCCTAACAAAGCATACTATGATCCACGTGCATGGTTACGTAAAGGTCAAGTAAGCTTAGTAGATCGTGTACTCGTTGCATTCGAAGACCTTAATGCAATGGATCGTAACTAATACGATTTAACGCTTATTTGTAAAATTAAAACCCTAGTTAATCGTACTAATGTGCGCTTCTAGGGTTTTTTATTGACAGTTTTTTGATGAGAAAGATATCGTTATTTGAGAAATAATGGCTGAAATAGCAGCGTTATTATAGGGATCTTGTACAATCTGAGACACACTTTAAAAGTGACAATATTGGCTTATTAAAAGAGGAATGCAGAGTGTCTATTTTAGCGCGTTATATTCGATTATATGCTGTAAAACGATTACTGCTTTTTGCCGTAATCAGTGGAATATTTGTCGCTTTTCTACCGATTAAAGAGAGTTTATTACGGGTGATGCATACGCCTGTGATATTGGATGATGTGACGCTTCAACGTGATGATGTCATGACGCGCTTTGATGGGCGAGCCGTTTACTTTTCTCGTGGTGCATGGGACTTAAAGCCCGTAATGGTGGATTCATCTGGGGCGCGAGAGAATGAGACGATGGCTGAATCTAGAAATAATGCTGATTCGGACTCTAGATCGGACGCTAGATCGGATTTGAATTTTGATCCAGATACGCAGTTGCAGGTGGGTTACTACGAAGTGATCCGCGCCTTTAATGCTCTCTCTAATCTGCCTTCCGTTGATGCCCAAATTCCCTTAAATATCTGGGTAAAGTTATCTTCAGCGGAGTATCAGGATTTTTTATCTGATAAGCCCATTCAAGTGGTACCGCATGTTCTATCTTCTGATCGAGAGATGCGGGGCGTGAATACGCTGTTTCTGACAGATATCGATCTACAGGTTCTTCAATCCCATCAATCCCATCAATCCCTTCAAGCCGCACAAGATCAAACATTGCCGGATAAGGCACTAACGCTCTTGGTGAGTAAGACGCAGGATAATACGCAAGGCTTATCAGTATTGATGCTGTTCTTAGTGCTATTCCCCTTAATCATCGCTCTCTATTTTCTCTGGTTGTTACTCAATCCTTATGCGTTATCCGATCTTCGGGCGATTCAGCGATTATATAAAATAGCGCCCATACACATCGATCAGTTTTTGCGAGATGCCAAAACGAATCACACGCTGATTGCGCGTAGAGGCGTTGTGCTTACGCCGAGATTTATAATGATCGCCGGACTCATGAAGTTCCGTATTGTGGTTGTCAGTGAGCTCGAGACTTTAAGCGCGAAGAAAGGCTATCAAATCACTGCGGTATTATGGTGGCTTCGTAAGCATTTTTTATATGTGACAGAAATGCGCAGAGCGTTTAAGGTTCGTATCTCTCCCAAAATGCTCCCGCTTATTTTTAAGATGATGGAAGAGAGTCCTTATCAAATCACGCTAGAGTCGCGTTTAAAAATGCCGGTGAATAAGGCGGGAAATGATAAGAAGAGAGCAGAACATTCAGTGCAGGATCATATTGTCGTGGCTGATGATTATCGGCGTAGCAAACAGAAATACTCGCAAGATCGAGAAAGAGAGACGGTTCTTGAAAATAGGGCAATTGATCCGGCATTTTTAGCGCAGACAGAGGGGATGATTCAATCACGGACAAGGGCAAGCGAGAATCATGAAGTGATCAGTGCTTTCATGCGAGAAGGTGGAAAGGCACTTTTGGGGATGTCTGTTATTTGGCTCTTAAGTCTTGGGGTTGGGATTATTTTACCGCTGATTGGCGTGGCGCTTTATGTTGTTTGTTCTGTGATATGGAGCCTTTGGCGCATGATTATGACAATCAAAATTATGGTGCGCCTTAAGCGGGGTTCCGCAACGTTATTGGGGGTTATAACGCTCTTTCTGTTAATGATGGTGCCATTGTGGATTTATCAAGTGAGCGTATGGTTATTAGCCGCTTGGGCTCAAGGGGCGTAAATACTTTTAGCGTTAAGTTTCGCTAGATGTTTTTTGAATGCATTTTAAATGTCTGTTTTTGGATATATATTAAGATATAATTTTTGTAGATATTCTTACCATTGATAATTCACGATACTAAATAGGTTCATTATAATGAGGCTTCAAGATTCCCCGTTACTACAAAATCACCCTAGTTGGCGGACATTTCCGATCTCTGTCACTGAGCTTCGAAGTGATGATCGGGATATGGATGATGGTTATTTTCGGCTCTATACGCTCGCCTTTTTACTAGGGGGTTTTGTGTCCCTAGTGATGTTAGTTCTGTGGGGGATATTCGCTTGGACCTCAGTACTGACATGGTCTTATACTGGATTTATCTTAGGCGCGAAGATCTGTTGGGGCGTTACAGCTGTGCTTTTGGGGGCTATTATTGTGCGCTACGTGCAGTTAAGAAGAAAGCCAAAACAAGAGCAAAAACTTTATAACCGTTTAACCGGCATTGATTGGCTCTCAAAAGAGAAGCGGGAAGCGTTACGTCTAACGTTAATCGAAGACTATGATTCTGGCTTTTGGAGTGAAACATTAGAATATTATCCGCTAGAATGGAAAGTTGCCGGAAAAGAGCATCTATTTACACGCTTTTTACTGGCTAAAGAAGCAACCTATATCAGCTCGATGCAAAAATGGTGGTCGATAGAGCATTCCGCAGATCTTAAAAACACGATAGCTCAGTTATTAAAGGGCATGCATGCGCCTCTGTATGCCCAAGAATTGCAAAGAAATCCCGCGCTAATAGGGGAGCTTCAGAACTTAACGGCATTGCCGGACTCTTTTATTACGGCAACGGTGGCGCCTAATGGCGATTATCCACCGATGTTGGTGTGGGCATTTGATCTACAGCGGGCGATTAATTTAGCAAGATCAGGTTATATGGCGCGTTATCTCACAGAAGATGAGGCGTGGGATTATATCTTACGCGCTGCAGATCTTATCTATAATATATTCCCCGATCTCGATACTTACCATCAAAACTGGCTTTTAGGATGTGCTTATTGGTCGCGTAGCACTGAGCGCGTGGCATCAATGCAGACGAGTATGATGACGCTCAAATCATGCGATTGGCCAATGATGACGTTAAAATGGCGTAAACGCCGAGAAGGGGCTTTGTCGCCGGAGATTTTAACGGGGTTTGGGCTGATAGATTAAGCGATCCTTTTAAAACATTTGGTACGATGTTCGTTGTGCGATGATCATCATTGTTCATGAGCCGTATCGTATTCAACAGATGATTGATCGTGGCTCATCATTAATCTTGTTGTGATTTTTTCGTCGCAATCACGCATTGATAAACGCCCCCAAAAATGGATTCTTTCTGCCAGTGATATTGTGCTTTATGGGTTGCAAAGCTCTCGATCTCATTTTCCCAGATTTCGTTAGAAAAGGGTTCAAGCGTACGATTGACGAGCTGTAATATGGCTCTGAAAGGTTGCCAGTACCATTTGGGTTTATGGTAATCAACAAAGATTGCTTTACCGCCGGGTTTCATATTTTGAAGCATTCTATCGACGACGGCGCACTTTTTATCGCTTGGTACTTCATGGAGAAGCATAAAGCTACAGACAAGATCGAAGGTTTCAGGATGATCAAAGTCGGCAGCATCGGATTGCGTGATATGACTGTTTTTAAAAGGGGCAAGTTTGGCATAAGCTTGTGATAGCTGGCCGGGCGTACAATCAGTGAGATGAAACTCCCCCGATTCGCCACATTTTTTAGCAACTTTTTGGACTAATGTACCGTAGACATGGGCGACTTGCCATACTTTCATCCCAGGCTCTACTTGATCTAAATAGCGATTCATTAATCGTCCGGCATTGAGAAACAGTAAGACCCAAACGATCCATTGGTGATCGAGCCTTTTGATGCTTTTAGGATCGAGATATGCCCAGTTATAGACGGATTTTAAATATTGCGGAACTGCTTTAGGGTCATATTCTGGTATGTTGTTGATGGATTGATGTTTGCTCTCATCCTTGGTTGTTACGTCTTTGATATGAATCTTTTGGGTCATAATATCTCCTTATGATGAGTAAACGAAAAGCGTGTGGTTATTTGATGTTGGATCGACATCGATGCGCTATAACCTTATCTCTTCAGTATATCGGGCTAACAATAGGGGAGCTAGGATGCAATTGATGAGAATCTTGATTGAAGAGGCTTGAAGTGATTGTTGATTTTTGGCCTTGAAGTTTGTGTTTTGGAGCAACGAAACTCATAACGATGTAGATATGCATAGATGGGATATGGCAAGCGATCTGTGAGATAAAAAAAGAGCACTTCCGTAGAAGTGCTCTTTCATGCGAACGCTTATTAATTAATAACCAGAACCATGGCTTGTGATTTTTCCTTGGAAGATCTTATGCACATAGAATGTGTAAAGTAAGATCAACGGGAGAACAATCGCAACCCCCCAGAGTGTGAAGATCAGTGATTTAGGCGCAGCACTTGCTTCCCAAATTGTTAACTCTCCGAGAATAATATCTGGGAAGAGGCTGTATCCGAAACCAATGAAGGTACAAAGAACAATGAGTACCGCGAAAAGATAAGGTACCCAGTCACGTTTGAATGTCGTGTCATTCTCGATGAATTTCAGTGTTTTGAAGATCACCATGGCTAAGAGTAAACATGCCAAAGGAATGGGTGCAAGATAGACGATGTTCGGGAAAGAGAACCATTTTGCGTAAACGATAGGGCTTGTATACGGCATTGCTAAAGAGACAAGCACGATCGTAATAAATGCCAGGAAGATCGAGTGTCTAATTGCTTTTACTGCAAAGAGTCTGATTTTTCCGTCAGATTTAAAGACGAGCCATGCTGAGCCTAAAAGCGCATAACCAAAACAAACGGCAACGCCAATACAGAGCGCAAATACCCAGTTTGCTGGTGTATGTTTAAGACCTGTCGCATAAAGACCAATCATTACACCTTGTGACATTGTTGCAAGGTATGAGCCAAAGCAGAAGAGCTTATCCCAGAGGGGTTGGCGATGTTTTTGCGCAGTGTTTCTAAAGTCGAAAGCAGCGCCGCGTAGAATAAGACCGGCGAGCATTAAGACCGTAGGAATATAGAGCGCAACGAGAATATCACCATATGCTTTTGGGAAGGCGATAAAGATAACGCCAATCCCAAGAACAATCCAGGTTTCATTTGCATCCCAGAAAGGGTCAATTGTTGCGACCATTTTGTCGCGATCTTCCCGTTCTTTAATGAAGGGGAAAAGGATACCAACGCCTAAGTCATAACCATCAAAGATGATATAGAAGAAGACAGCAGCCATCATCAGACCGGCATATATAATGGGTAAAATTGTAGCAGCATCCATAGTTACGCTCCTTGTTTTTCTGCAGCGATATTGTTTTTAATCGTTTTATTTGTCATGTAGTAGAGCACTGAGAGGTAGCTCACAAGGACAAAAATGTAAATTAAACAGTAGATAATCAGGGAAGGAATCATGAGCGATACGCCATGATCTGCAGCTGTTTCTGCGGTGGTAACGAGTCCGTAAACCATCCATGGTTGACGACCAATTTCTGTTGTAAACCAGCCAAAGAGTACCGCAATCCATCCAGAGAAGGTCATGCCAAAGATAAAGCGGAGCATTTTAGGACCAATTTCTTTACGGCGCATTAACTGAACGGCACCAATCCAAGAAGCAAGGAGCATTAATCCCCCGACAGCGACCATGATTCTAAAGCTCCAGAAAACGATGGCAACAGGCGGATGGTGTTCAAATTCATTAAGCCCTTTAACTTCACCATCTAATGAGTGCGTTAAAATCAAGCTACCAAGATGGGGAATTTCAAGTGCAAAGTCATTGCTACGGGTTGCTTCATTAGGGAATGCAATCACATTAAATGCAGCCGGAGATTCAGTTTCCCAAATGGCTTCAATCGCGGCAAGTTTATCGGGTTGATGTTTAAGAACGAGTAAGCCTGATAAATCTCCTACAAAAATCTGGATAGGGATCAAGATAGAGGCAACGATGATTCCCACATTGAGTGATTTACGAGTAGCACCAGAAGGGTCGCCTTTCATAATTTTATACGCCGAGATTCCTGCCACTAAGAATGCTGCAGTGAGTCCTGAAGCAAGCATCATATGTGCAAGGCGAACGGTAAATGAAGGGTTGAAGATCGCATCCCACCAGCTGGTAACATGCACAACGCCATCGACCATTTCATAGCCTGCGGGGGTTTGCATCCATGAGTTGAGGGCAATGATCCAAAATGCCGAGAAAGAAGTCCCAACTGCCACTAAGAATGTTGCAAGATTATGAATAAAGGGAGAGACACGTTTTTGACCAAAGAGCATTACGCCTAGGAAGGTCGCTTCTAAGAAGAATGCGGTAAGGACTTCATATCCGAGTAATGGACCTGCGATGTTCCCGATTTTTTCCATATATCCTGGCCAGTTTGTACCAAACTGGAAGCTCATCGTAACACCGGTAACAACACCAATTGCAAAACTGAGGGCGAAGATTTTTACCCAAAAGTTGTAAGCATTGAGCCACTGCACATTATTGGTTTTTTCATAACGCAATTTAAAAAACAGCAGTATCCACGCTAATGCAATATTGATGCTGGGGAAGAGAATGTGAAAAGAGATATTGATAGCGAACTGAATTCGCGCAAGTACTATAGGATCGAGTTCCATATAAAGCCCTTTTAGTGACAGGAGAATGAACGCCTATATTATAGGCTATTTTTTTAGCAATTCTAATCATTTGGAGATAATAATTTTACCTTGTTTACAAAATGATAAGGATGTGTATTTATTTTTATATTATGGTTATTTATTAACTTTTTAGTGGAAAAAAGATTAAGCAGTAGTGACTTAAAGAGAGCGATGCGCTTATGTGTGAAACATGCGATAATTGATCACTGAATTTTTTTAAGAGAGACAACAAAAAGATGGCGCAAGAGTGGATTTATGGGTTTCATGCAGTTGAAGCTGCGATTAGAGAAGATCGTGTTACTAGAGTGATGTTAGATCCTTCTAGAAAAGATAAGCGAATGCATGATCTATATAACCTATTGGAAGAGTTTCATATTCATCCTGAAAGAGTTGATGCACAGACGATTGAGAGAATGGTGCAAGACTCTCGACATCAAGGAGTCATTGCCTTGATTGAAGTGCGTGGTGCAGAGAGTGAGGATTTTCTCTATAAACTGTTAGATGGATTAGAAAATCATCCTTTCTTACTGATCTTAGACGAAGTACAAGATCCCCATAATGTGGGTGCATGCTTAAGAAGTGCTGAGGCATTTGGGGTTGATGCGGTCATTGTTCCTAAAGATAACGCCTGCTCTTTAACACCGATTGTCCGTAAAGTATCGAGTGGTAGTTCTGAAAGAATCCCGTTTATTGAGGTAACAAATCTTTCAAGAATGCTCGATAAGATTAAAGAACGTGGTATCTGGGTAACAGGGCTCGCTGGTGGTGGAGAAGGAACAATCTTCAGTGCTGACTTAAGAGGGCCTATTGCGATTGTGATGGGATCAGAAGGCTCAGGTATTCGTCATTTAACGGAAAAGAAATGTGACTTTATTGTGAAGATTCCGATGGAAGGCGAGATTGAAAGCCTCAACGTTTCTGTGGCAACGGGTGTAACGTTAGCAGAAGCATATCGTCAGCGTCATAGCTTATAAGTTGTATCAGACCGATTAGGGTAATCATAAAATCGCATAATTTGTTGTTTTATGAATAAGTGAAACGTAAAAAAATGCCAAGCCTTGTGATCTATATCATTTGGCTTGGCATTTTTTATTTGTTTCAGTTTATTGTTCGTTGACTACGACATATCTCATCTCACGATGAGAAATGATAGCCATGAAGTAGATCACTTTTCACTCAATGGATAGCAGTGGTCAAAAATTGATTAGTCTGGTACTTGGCGTTGATAACGCTGTGCTTCGTCGTGGGCTCTATCGTCTTTTTCACGCTGAGAGTTTGGACGAAGAAATGTGTAGGCAATAAAGCCTGTGAACCAAATTAAGAATCCAAAAGGTACAACCATTGTGACAAGATAGAGTCCAATTTGTTGATTACCAAAAATCAACATAGGGATTCCAATTAATGTCCCAAGAACACTAGCGATCATTCCTGCATAGAAGAGAAATTTATTGAGTGCGAGCATAGTAATAACCTAAATTTGCTAATGATTAAAAGAGAGTTTAGAAATCAGGGGTCCTTCCTAAAACAATGAAGAACCCGACCTCAATGAGCGTTAATATACCATAGTTCTAGTACTCTTTTTCGAGATCAATCAAATTAAGTGCAGCTTGGTTTTGTTTAATCCGTTGAATATTTTCAATCACTTGTTCTGACGCTGTCCGCGGATTAGTGGCAGCCGCGATATGCGGGGTAATCTCAATACGAGATTCTTTCCAGAAGGGATGAGATTTTGGCAATGGCTCTTCTCTAAAGACATCTAGTAGCGCTCCAGAAATCTGACCGCTCTCAAGTGCTGTTAAGAGATCTGCCTCCACAAGATGCTCGCCTCTTGCCGGGTTAATAAGAAACGCACCGGTGTTAAGCTGCGCAAAAAGATTAATATTGAGGATGTCTGTGGTCTCTTTAGTGAGAGGTAACAGGCAGATTAAAACGTCCAAGCCTTTAGCAAAGTCATAGAGCGCATCATTGCCGGCAAAGCTTTGAATGCCGGGGATCGATTTCTCGCTACGCGCCCAGCCTCGAAGATTGGTAAAACCATTTTGTAAGAGTGATGCCGCAACGGCGCCACCGAGTTCACCCAAGCCTAAAATTCCAATCGCAAAGTCTTCATGGAAATGGCGCGATTGCGGCGACCATTCGAGTGCAGATTTAAACGAGGCATATTGCCTAAACTTACGAAATGCCGAAAGCACGCCATAAAGAGAATATTCACTCATCTGTACGGACATATCGGTATCGATAATACGCGCAATGGGGACACTTTTATTGAGATCAGGACATTTAATAATGTGATCTACGCCCATGCCGAGAGATTGGGTGAGTTTAAGATTTGTTAGTGAAGGGAAGATACCTTGCGGAGGTTTCCATGCCAGAACGACATCGATTGATGCCGGATCATAGGCTTCATCTAAGCCGTAGATCGTCAAAGAGGGATCAACCTTGGCAAACTCTTCTCGCCAGCGGTTAATCCCTCTCTCTGTTTCTGTAAAATAAAGAATATTCATGCGTATCTCTCCCTTTAGTTGATAAGCCCTTTATACAATATGTAGGCTTTAGGGAGAGTATAGCAGGCGATTTTATTCCTTACTACGGCCCTCTTTTAAGAGGTCACGAATTTCCCCTAAGAGAACTTCTTCTTGGGTTGGTGCTGGAACAGCAGGAGCAGCCGCAGCAGCTTCTGCTGCTTTATCTTCTTTTTCACGGAGTTTTGTAATCACGCGAATTGCAACGAAGATAGAGAAGGCGACAATAATAAAGTCAAAGATGTTTTGGATGAACATACCGTAGTTAAGGATCACCGCGGGATCATCACCGATAGCATCTTTTAAAGTCAATGAGAAATCCTTAAAGTCGATTCCACCAAGGAGAAGACCAAGGGGGGGCATAATGATGTCTGCCACTAATGATGAGACGATTTTGTTGAATGCTGCCCCGATGATAACCCCGACAGCAAGGTCAATCACATTACCGCGCATTGCGAATGCTTTAAATTCTTGAATAAATTTCATGGTTAAATCCTTTCAAATGAAGAGATGAGTTTTAATAAAAGTGTTCAAAGGTCTTCGTGGCATTTTGAGGGGAGTCAATATTGGGGGGAATCGATAAATTCGGCCGATATAAACACTCTCAAATCGAGCATCCTTCTTGAGAACATTAAAAAAATAAAATATAAACAACGCATTTAAGTCTTAATCTTCTAAAGATTGATGATCGTACTCTAAAGCCAATTGATTTTTCAGGGGGAATCATACCTTATTTCAAGCAGATATTTAAGTGTTAATTGACAATAATTGACTATAGGGCGTGAGAAAAGGCGATAAATTGAGAAAAAATAGAGGTATAACAGGCGTTCTTTTGAAAAAAATAATTGACGCAAATGGGTGTATAAGCCAAATTAGTAAGGCTAAATACAAAGGAGGCGTTTTAAATGAAAATCGTAGTCGCGTTAGGTGGTAACGCACTAGGCAATAGTGTGAGTGAGCAAGAGCAAATTTTAGAATCAACCGTTGTTCCGATTGTGGATCTAATGGCTGAAGGACATGATCTTGTTTTGGCACATGGAAATGGGCCGCAAGTAGGAATGATTAAGCTTGCCATGGATACGGCAGAGAAAGCCCTCGGGAAAGAAGGCGTGCCGATTACTGAATGTGGCGCTATGAGCCAAGGCTATATCGGTTATCACTTACAACGATTTTTACGAGATGAACTTCATAGGCGCAATATCGATAAGGAAGTTGTGACGATTGTTACAGAAGTCTTAGTCGATAGTGAAGACCCGGCATTTAAATCTCCCAAAAAACCGATCGGTTCTTTCTACACGAAAGAAGAAGCGGATAAGCTTGTTGATGCAGGTTACCCGGTTATGGAAGATGCAGGACGCGGTTATCGTATTGTGGTGGCATCGCCGCAACCGCAAGAAATCGTACAGATTAAAACCATCAAAAACCTCATTAATGCCGGAGAATTGGTTATTACCGTGGGCGGCGGTGGGATTCCTGTCGCAAGAGAGAATGGCAAAACCGTAGGTAAGCTTGCGGTAATCGACAAAGACTTTGCTTCTGCCAAACTTGCAGACCAAATCGATGCAGATCTTTTAATGATTTTAACGGCTGTGGAGAAGGCGGCGATTAACTTTGGTAAGCCTGATCAAGCAGATATCTCAGAGATGACTTACGCCGAAGCAGAAAAGTACATTGAATCAGGGGAATTTGCACCAGGCTCAATGCTTCCTAAGATTCGTGCCGCGATGGAGTTTGTGAAAAGTAATCCGACGAAAAAGGCACTCATTACCTCACTTGAAAAAGCGAAAGAGGGCTTTAGAGGCGAAACAGGGACTTGGCTTCGTTACGAGTAGTGATAGATCCGCTAAAATTATCGGCGTCAGTATCAGTATAATTTAGTCTCATGATGAAACCTCGAATAACAGTCTGTTATTCGAGGTTTTTTATTGGAGGATTGAGATGAATTATTAATGAGAGTTCCCGACCTTTTCACGAGTATTTGCGATATAGTGAACCCTTGGTTTTAGGATGCTTTTTTATAAAGACGGATGAGAGGATTTTTAGGAATATATTTTATCGATATTATTCTTGTGAATTTTAACGTTGCTAAAAGGGATCGTAAAATCTCAACACACAAATTTGTAACGATATAGATTGAGTATTAACGTTCAAATTTAGGATATTTATTGATTTCAAAGGAACTTTCTATGCAAGCACGCCGACCTGAAAATTATTATCATGAAAATTATGGTATTACTGTCCCTCATAGTGATGTGGTGGAGATGGTTGAAAAGCATGGGGTAAAGCCTTGCAAGACACTTGATCTCGGATGTGGGCAAGGGCGCAATACACTCTATTTGGCTGATCGAGGATTTGAGATGACCTCTTATGACATCAGTGCCGGCATGATTGAAACATTAACCGGTATTATGGCAAAAGAGGATATTACCGATATTGATGTCTCGCAATATGATATTAATAGCGCCTCAATTGCCGGCAATTATGATCTCATTCTTTCAACGGTTGTTCTCATGTTTGTGAATCGTGATGCGATCCCGAGTATTATTCCGGATATGCAGGCGCATACTAATAGTGGCGGTTATAATCTCATTGTTGCGGCAATGTCGACAGAAGCCTATCCCTTTGAGGGTTTTCCTTTCACCTTTGCTGAAGGTGAGCTTGAGCGCTATTACCAAGATTGGGATATTGTGCACTACAATGAAAACGTGGGGGAGATGCATCGCCTTGATGCCAATGGTAATCGCTTAAAGCTTCAATTTGCGACACTCCTTGCGAAAAAGCCGTAGAATCTCTACACTTATAAGCCGTATCGATTGCCGGCAATGAATAAGCTTCAATACAGATCAAGGGCATCGATAAACCAAACTTTCATAACACCTCTTTTGAGGTGTTATTTTTTACTGGCATTTCGCCTGATTTTAACCATTACGAGGAGGGCACATGATTACAGAGGAAGAGCGCGATCTTTTTCGCAGTAGCGTGGGGCGCGTTCGTAAAGTAAAGAATCAGGGTAATGTGGCGATGCACCCTCGTAAAAAGCTCAAGGTGAAGATCCGTAAAGCGCTCCGTGAAGAGGTCTCTTTTCAGGATATGATGAGCGATGATACGGCGTGGATTAACACAGATCCCACTTCCGAAATGCGTTTTATTCGTAATGGCGTACCTTCTAAAATTTTACGAGCGCTTTCTCAAGGGAAGTTTTACCCTGATGAATCGATCGATCTGCATGGTTTAACCGCAAGTCAGGCGCGGGATGAATTACAAGACTTTCTGTTTCATGCGTTAAAGCGGAACCTTTTTTGTATTCGGATTGTCCATGGGCAAGGCAATAGCTCTAAAGGTGATCCTGTAATTCGGGGCTTAATTGAACGCTGGCTAAAACTTCAGATTGATGTCTTAGCCTTTGCAAATCCGCCCCAAAGAATGGGCGGGAGAGGCGCGACGCTCTGTGTTTTACGGGCGCAAAACCCCTTTGACGAGTTCTAAGCCTTTTAACTCCTGCCTAATTCAGGTAACATAACGCCTCTATCGGTGATGCAGTCGTTTTTTATTTTTTTTTAATATCAATAACGCTACTCGCATCAGTTTGGGTTCCCTCACCCCAAGTCATTAAATAAAAGGAAAAATAGATGCGTTACGTCTATCTGATTGCCTATGTTATTGCGATTTTTATCGCGAATCTTCTCATTGATAAATTTATCGAACTCCCTTTTTATGGAATGCTAAGCGCCGGCACGATTTTCTTTGCCTTTGTCTTTACACTTCGAGATCACTTGCATCGTTATGGCTTAAAATTTGCGCTGACGGGTATTATTATTGCCTTAGCGATCAACACGGTGTTAAGTATTGTTCTGGAGATTCCTTTTCGGTTTATTATCGCTTCCTTTTTTGCCATTATGCTCTCTGAGCTTGCCGATACGGCCGTATTTGAGCGCCTAAAATCGCGCTCTTGGGCGGTGAAAGTGCTGGCGAGTAATGCGATAAGCGTGCCGGTGGATAGTGTGGTGATGACGATGATTGCCTTCTTAGGGGTTTTAACAATGCCGGAGATGCTTGCCATTATCTTCGCAGATATCGTGGCAAAATATCTGATTGCGATGAGTGTGATTGTAAGACCTGAAAAAATCCGTATACTTTGGCGTAAATTATGGAAAGAGGAAAAAGAGAATGTTTATCCCTGATACGCGCGTGATGAGTTATAAATCGCCTCATCATGATGCTACGATCGATCTGATTAAAAATCGTAATCCCGAACTTAAAACCAAGCAGTGCCATATCTTAGCGATGCCGATTCTCTGCACGAGAAGTCAAAATCCTGGCGCGGGTTCAGAGCTCTATATTCGTTATAAAGCGAAGGGGTATTTCTTGGAGCTCTTTTCGCTTGATCGTTACATCGCGGCATTTTATGAGCATCAAGATGTGCGTGATATTGAGTACTTAACGCAAGAAGTCGCAAAAGATTGTGCTAATGCGTTAGGCGATAAGGTCACTGTAGAAGCGTATGTGAATCTCAATGGGGTGAATCAGCGCCAAGAGATTGTGGTAAAAGCAGAACCGCTTGAAGAATACCGAGAGGATTTGGGGAAGAAATCAACGCAATCTAAAAAGATTAAACGTCTCAATAAGTTAATTGGTAATCGGGGCGAGAGTACGCTTTTAAAGAAATAGACTTTTTGAATCTTCGCTAGAATCAGGGCTATTTTAATTTATTTAGCATCCGCCTGAGATCAGCTTGATATCAATTGGGCATGAATCTGGGATGAATCTTTAGAAAGAGACGCTCATAGAATAGAAACCTCGCTATAATAGTGAGGTTTAATTTTATCGATTTTAAAAGCGCAGCGCAGTCCTTTAAATATCTCGAACGCCGTATTTGCGTATTGAAACCTTAATACCACCTATCTGGCTGAGAATAGTGACGCTTTGCTTCATTCTTAAAAGTGGAAAGCCTATATCTATGCCAACATCAATATCAATTGAAGCACCTTCTCCTTATCCGGTATTAGATCCTCAAAATGTGCCGATTGCCGGCAATATGATGATTGAGGCTTCTGCTGGAACGGGGAAAACTTATACAATTACATTATTGGTATTGCGCCTATTATTGGGGCTTAATGTCGATAAAAACCCAAAAGCCCTTCCGGAAATTCTCATTGTCACCTTTACGAATGCTGCAACAGCGGAGTTAAAAGAGCGAATTTATTCGCGTATTGTCGACTTGAAGCAGGCCTTTTTTGCGACCTTGATCGAGCAAGCTGTTGAGGATGAGGCTTTGCTAGAAATTATTGAGCGTTATTTAATGGCGTCGGCAGAAGCGGGGCAGGAAGAGATGAGCGCTTTAGCACATGCCATTAATCTCTTGATTCAAGCGGAGGCAGCGATTGATCAAGCTTCGATCTTTACGATTCATGCTTTCTCGCAACGATTACTCAAAGAGAATGCGCTTGATCTTGGGCAATCCTTCGATTTTGAGCTCGCCACTGATTTAACCGCGCTCTATCGTGAAGCGGTTTACCATTTTTGGCGAGAAGAGTGCTACCCCTTAGATTTTGCACTCTCTAAAACGGCGACAAATTATTATCACATGCCGATTAGCACTGGCAGTCGGCTCTTTCCGCAGAAAAATCTCTTTAGTATGATCGAGCCGTTGATCCGGGACCCTAATCTTATTAAGCCGCAACTTTTTGCCGGGATTGATCAATTAAAAAGCCTATTCTCCGCGCAAGAAACCTTTATTAAAGCAGTTAAATGCCGGGTGATTGAGCTGTTTCCTATTGAGGCTTTTATCAATCTGATTGAAAGGGTGGGGCTCAAAAAACAATCTTATCGGGCAGATCTTGTTAAGCGTTATCATGCGGAGTTAATGGAATGGGCAAAGAGCGATCTTCCGGCATTATTTAGTAATGCCGAGAAATTCTCGCTCGATTATATGGAGAGTCGATTAGCAAAAGAGGGGGATATACACCGTATGGATCCTCATCTTTATGCACTCTTTACGGATCTTGCTGCCATCGCCTCATTTAGAGAAGTGAGTATGCATTATGCGGCATTTAAGGTGGTAAAAATCCTTAAAATGCTCAAGAGAGAAGCGGGGGTTTTAGGCTTCGATGACCTGCTTACAGAACTCAATAAGAAAACGGAAGTCGTTTCTGACGCCTTTTTAAAGTCGCTTCATCTGCGTTATCGCGCAGTGATGATTGATGAATTCCAAGATACAGATAATTTACAACTGGCCACATTCCGCAGGCTCTTTTTTGATCATCCTGAAATTCCTTTTGTCATGATCGGTGACCCAAAGCAGTCTATTTATGGCTTTAGAGGCGCGGATATTAATGCCTATTTAAGTATTAAGGGCAGTGTGGATTCTATCTATACACTCAATACGAATTATCGCTCTGGGACAAGACAGGTTAATGCCGTGAACCAGCTCTTTGGTCGTCGAGCGGCTATTCGTCCGCCCTTTATTCAAGCAGATATTCCCTTTATTAATATTCAAACGCCGGCATCTGCCGATGAAACCGTATTGCGCTCTGAGCTAAGAGTCGAAAGCGGTATGACATTAATGGAATACGTGCCTGAAGATTCAGAGCTCACAAAAACGAGCAAAAACGCTTCATTGAGTAATGTGGTCTTTCGATCAAGAATTTCGAGTGCCTGTGCCAAAGAGATTGTCTCGCTTTTAGCATCTGGCTCGCTCAATACAGATGCCGGTGCTCGGCATATCATGCCGGAAGATATTACCATTTTAGTTCGCAGTGGCACAGAAGCGGCTGATATTCAAAAAGCACTCAGAAATGCCGGCTTAAATGCGGTATATCTTTCAGAGAGAAACTCCGTATTTGATCCGGAAAATAGCATCGTGACAGATCTCTATCTGTTTCTTCGAAGTCTTGTATTTAGGCACGAGAAAAAGGTCTTAATGCAATCTTTGGGCTCTGTCTTATATGGATTATCCGTCACAGAATATGAGGCTGTCACGAATAATCCTGAACGGTTTGAAATACTTTTATCAGAGCGTAATAGCCTCAATGAAATTTGGGATAAACATGGTGTTTTAGCGATGATTCGCGCCTTTATGGTGCGCGAGAATCGCTTGGCAAGATTATTGACGCTTGATAACGGAGAGCGTTTAGCGAGTGATCTCTTTCACTTAGGAGAATTACTACAACGAGAAGCATTTAGTAATAAAGAAGCACTTTTACTCTGGTTACATGACAAAATGTTTGGTTTTGAAGAGGGCGAGGGCGCAGAGATTCGTCTCGAGAGTGACTTTAAAACGATCCAGATTATGACGATTCATAAATCGAAAGGATTAGAGTTTCCGGTTGTATTCCTCCCCTTTGGACTCTTTAAGACACAAGCAAAGAGTGAAGGTGTTTATATTGACCCTGAAACACATCTTCGTCGCTACGTGTTTGCAGCTGATGCCACGGCGATCGAGAAAGATTACTTTGCAGATGATGCATTAGCAGAAGATATCCGGTTACTTTATGTCGCCCTGACACGCGCTAAATTTCATACTTATATCGGTTATTGCGGCGCTTTAAAGCCGAGTCATTATAAACATAATGCACTGGGATATCTGTTGGGGATTGATGAAGATATCGCTCACTTTAATGAGAATTTTAATCCTTTCATGGTGCATTGGGAAATCCATGCCAAGGATCTCTCACTCACGACGATTGCGCGAGAAATCGAGGATACAACGCTGAAAATGCCGGCGAAATTTACACGCCAGATTGCCCCATTGTGGCGATTTACGAGCTTCTCGAACCTCTCGTATAACGCAAGTAATAGCTATTTTACGCCACTCTTAGATGATGAATTAGAAATAACCACGAATGCAGATAGGGGAAATAGTGCAGATACGTTGGATCAGGCGCGCGGCTTTGATGAACCGGCACTAGGAGATGACGGGGATGATGGGGCTGAAACTGAGGTCGCCGAAAGCTTATTCCCGAAAGGCGCTATTACCGGAAACTTTATTCATGCGCTACTCGAAGATTACACGCCGCAAGAACTTCAAGATCGCGCGTTATTAACGGCGCAAGTAGAGAATGGTTTTTCTCATCTTGTCCGTGCAACGCGTTTGCCGGCATTAGTGGATGAGCTTGAGATCTGGTTGCAAGACATCTTACAGGGTAAGCTTCCCGGCATTTCCCCCACGCTTTTTGATATTCTCTCAGGGCAAAAAAACATTAAAGAGCTTGAGTTTATCTTCCCGATAGAAGCGACATTACAAGAATCTGCGCTCAATGCGCTCTTGCAACAGCATCTAGAAAGAGCGCCGGATGAGGGCCTTAAATTTGAGGATATTACCGGATTCTTACGAGGCTTTATCGATCTCTTCTTTGAGCATGAAGGAAAATATTATGTGGCGGACTATAAGTCGAATACCTTAGGCGGAGAAAAGTCTGATTATCATGACGCCCAGATGCGCCATTCGATTAAACACGCGCATTACGATCTGCAATATTTGATCTATACGGTTGCGGTTGTGAAGTTCCTTAAAAATCAGAAAGAAGATTTTGATTATGAGCGGGATTTTGGCGGCGTTTATTATTTTTATTTACGAGGAATGGTCGCACAGAGCGAGAATGGCATCTATTTTGTAAAACCGGATTATGCCATTATTGAAGCCTTGATGGCACTATTTGGAGAATCTTTAGGAGCAATATTATGAGCCGTAAAAAAGGGCAATACGATTCTCAGGATCAATTAGATCTATTTGGGCAACCGGATCATGATGCCATGCTTGATTCAACGGATGGGGCTATCAGCACTCCAGATGTCGCGGCTGTTTCTGATACTACGGCGCAAGCGGAACCCTCTTCATTGATTGCCGAGATAGCGCATGCGCCAGAGGCCGATCTTATCGATGAGATGCTGCTGTTAATATCGCAGCTAACGCAAGATGCTTCAGGAAAAAACAGTAATGTCGGAGATACGGATTATGACGCTGCGCTAATGGGGCTTTTTAAACAATATTTGCATATTCTCGTATCGCTGCGTTATATCACGCATATTGATCTCTACTTTGCCGATTTCTTAATGCAGCAATGTTCGAGTGAGAATCCCCGCATTCGCTTGGGATATGGATTATTGGCACTGCTTGTTAGTCGGGCTAATGGGCTCGGACATACCGTTTTGCCACTTGATTATCTCTACTCACCTCATCGTTGGTTTATTGAGAGTGAAGATTCAAAGCGAACTACTCGGATCTATGAGCTGCTCCAATTAGTCTTTGGGCGTGCGCGCGAGAAAGATCAGCCGCTCTCTCGATATGCGCTTTTTAATATTGACCTTAAAGGCGCATGGCAACCGATATTGGAGATGGTTTCTTCACCATTAGTCCAGACAAATGCCGGCATTTATCTGGATAAGAACTATCAACAAGAGAGTCGAATCGTACAATATTTTAAAAATGTTACGCCCATTGCTTTAACGGCTGCGGAGATGGATTTTTTACAATCTCGAATTGACTATTACTTTGGGCTTGATGAATCCGCGATTAACTGGCAAAAGTTTGCAGCGGCAAATGTGCTCTTAAATAATGTCTCCGTTATCTCTGGCGGTCCGGGTACCGGAAAGACGACGACGGTCTTTAAAATATTGCAGACCTTGGTAGATCTCTACTTTCATCAGGCGCATTCTCATGCAGGGGATTCTCCCTTTACCATCTTATTAGCAGCACCAACAGGCAAGGCTGCAGCGCGGCTATCAGAATCGATTTTAGGACAGATTAGAATCATCCAAGATGAGGTAAAGGATGCGCCGCTTGAAAAAGAGGAAGCCGTGCGTCAGCAACTCTCTTTGATTCCGCATACGGGACAGACATTACATCGATTATTGATGATTCATCCTTTTACGCGTAAACCCAAGTTTAATCGTTACAATCCCCTGAACTTTGATCTTTTGGTGGTGGATGAAGCCTCAATGATTGATCAGCAAATGCTTGAGCAATTGATTGAAGCCCTACCGGAAAAGGGGCGCGTGATCTTCTTGGGTGATAAGGATCAGCTCTCATCAGTTGAAGCCGGTGCGATTATGCATGAGCTCTGTGTTTATGAAAACTACTCTGAAGCGCATTTTTCACGATTGAACCAACTCTTGTCGGGCTCATTGACGTCAACGGCCTTGGTCAATCCGAAAATGCCGGCATTTAATTACTTGAGCTTCTTAAAGAAAAGTTATCGTTTTGATGCGAATTCAGCCTTGGGCGCATTGGCATCATTGATTAATAATGAGTCGCGATTAGCACTTCCTCTGCAGTGGGAAAAAATCGATGCATTAATGACGACTGAAGCTGCGAAAGGGGATCATAAAACCCTAACGCTTACAGCGCTTCCCATGGAGGAGGCGATATTGAAGAAGATGATCGAAGACGCTTTTAAACCCTATGTCGAGAGCCTAAAAGGGGAGAGTGGCATTGAGTTTGCGGAGAAAGCCTTTGGGATTTTTACAAGACTGGGGGTTTTAAGTGCTAGAAGAACGGGAAGAGATGGGGCATTAGCCTTGAATCAATTGATACGTAAAACGCTTTTCCCAAGAGATGCGCATCGAGAGTTTTTCCATGGATTACCGATTATGATTACACATAATAGTGTTGAGAATAATCTCTTTAACGGGGATATTGGACTTATACTGCGGAGCGAAACCGGAACATTGCGTGCTTATTTTGAAGATGTAGATTCTGCAAGGGTCTTCTCAATTCATGCGCTTCCCAAGTTTGAGCCGGCATTTGCGATGACGATTCATAAGTCTCAAGGCAGTGAGTTTAAAAGTATTATGCTCTTTTTAGGCGAAGAAGCCTCCGTATTTCTGACTAAAGAGCTCTTCTACACCGGTATTACGCGCGCGAAAGAATCTGTCCATATCTTCGCGAGCGATAAAGCCATGAAAATGGCTTTAAGTGGGCGCGTTGATCGATTTAGTTTTATTCATCAGCGCTTGGCCGCATCAGATGAACCGTTTATAAACAGCGGGTATCCCGGATAATTTAAAAAAGTAATAGCTTCGAAGTTTGGAAAGGCTTGTCATGGAAGCACTTACAGGTAATAATTGGTGCCTCTCATTAAATGACAGTGATTCTCATATGTACTGTTTTATTGCGGTGATGAGGTATCATTGTTTTATTATCAGTCATTTAAAAGGAATATATGGCGAAGATTGATCAGCTACAAGAGCTGCGAGAAGCTCCCATTAAGAAACTCTTATGGAAATATTCGCTTCCGGCAATGGTCGGAAGTACTGTTGCTGCGCTCTATAATATTATTACGCGTTATTTTGTCGGAAATGCTGACTATTTAGATGATAATGCGCTGAGTGCGATGGGAATAGCACTTCCTGTAATGACAATGATTGCCGCTTTTGGAATGCTTGTTGGCGCGGGTGCGGGCAGTCGTATCTCGATATTTTTAGGGAATCAACAATTTGATAAGGCGGAATCGGTTGTCGGAACATCTTTATTGCTGACATTGATTATCACGCTCTCTGTATCATTAATCATGCTCTTCTTTTTAGAGCCTTTGGTCTATCTATTGGGCGCTGATGAGGAGACATTTCAATACACTTACGACTTCTTAAAGATCTTTTTACCTGGCGCAATTTTCTCTAATCTCTGTTTTAGCTTTAATAATATGATGCGCGCCTCAGGACATCCGCGTAAAGCCATGTATACGATGCTCTTATCATTATTAGCCAATCTAATTTTAGCACCGATTTTTATTAATATATTGAAGTGGGGCATTACTGGCGCTGCGATTTCGATTGTATTATCGATGATCTTAGGGACGGTTTTTGTGATGGTGCATTTCTTAGATAAGCGCACTTTATTGCGTTTTAGGTTGAATAAAATTCGGTTTAATTTGCCCATTATCCGTGCGATCTTAAGTATTGGCATGTCGCCTTTTTTAATGAATGTTGTATCCGCGGCGATCATCTTTATTGTCATTCATAAAGTGAGAATTTATGGGGGATCAACGGGCGTTGCGGCTTACACGATCGCAAATATCACCTTGATGTTGGTGATTCTTATTTTATTAGGTTTAACGCAAGGTATGCAGCCGATTGTGGGTTATAGTTATGGGGCAAGGGCATTTGATCGATTGCGAGAAGCCTTGCTCTACACCATTAAAGTAGGGGTATTTATTGGATTAGTTGCCTCAATTATTGGGGTTTTCTTCCCGGCACTGGTTGTAAAACCCTTTAATCCTTCGGACGAGCTAGCTGAAGTGACTATGAATGCGATTCGAATGGTGACCTTACTTTTCCCACTTGTCGGATTCCAAATGGTGGTCACCATCTTCTTCCAGAGTATCGGGAAAGTCGGGCATTCGATCTTCTTGAGCATGAGTCGTCAAATTATCTTCTTAATTCCTGCGCTCTATATCTTGCCAGATCTTTTTGCAAGTTGGGGCTATCCACCTATTAATGGGGTTTGGTCTGCGATTCCGGTTTCTGACTTCATCTCTGCCTTTACTGCATCGCTTTTCTTATGGATTCAACTCAGAGAGTTTAAGCGAATGAGAGAGACGGCAGCGACCGTTTAATGGTTTACAGAAGCATGTGTAATTGCGGTTCATACAATGAGGTTTTACGGCATACGAAGAGGCGATCAAAGCGCCTCTTTTTTATGCACGTGATATGATGATTTATCAGTAACAGACGACTGTAGATGGATGTAAGGAAGCCTATTATGAAAGATAAGAATCAAAATAAAGCGACAAAATCTGAGGGAAGTGCAGACGAGAAAGCAACGTTAAATCGTGATTTCCAAAAAATGAGTCATTCCCGCATGCTCTTTAGCGGATTAGGAAATCTCGTATTACTGGTGATCTGTTTTTGGATTCACTGGAGTTTAGGGGCGCTCTTTTTAGTGTTTTGGCTCTTTGTCTTACCTTACTTAGATCTTAGACGACTTCGCCGGCAAGAGGCGCTTAATCCTCCCGTTTTACCCCCGAAAGAATCATTTGATGACACGCCTTTTTTCGATGACAAGCGTCGTGATCAAGCGAATGAGAACGACTCATCAGATGGATGGAAGTCTTGGGATGATTGGGACGAGTGGCAGCCTTCAGAGTCAACAGAAGTGTTACCAACGGAGACAGACGTTGATGCGAAAAGCAGATCAGAAGAGGGGGCACAATCAGACTCTCAAGTTGCGCAGATTGACGCGACATCAAGAGATCCAGGATCCGATAAGCGCGATTAAAACGATATTTAATGACGGATATCTTAATGCCATTATCGTTATCGTCATCAAAGCTGAACAGTGATCGCCTATTGCTCTGGAGCACCACTGTTTCTTCATTGTGATTGATGGATGCAGGGGGATTTAATCTTCTAAATCATCAAGCTCTTCAAGGTCTTCCATCTCTTCAATAGCTTCAAGTTCTTCAATCGCTCGTAATTGTGCTTCACTCAGCGGACCATCCTCTTCTTCAGTTGTTTCAACTTCTTCATCCAGTGGATCTTCGAGGAGCGCACTACAGGCAGCAAACCCTTCTTCTAGCATCGGATTGTCGAGCTTTTCTGCGAGTGAGTCGGCAAGAAGAATATCGCTCTCATCGAGTGAGTCGAAATCAAGCTGCCCACTTAAGCCTTCTACCATCAGATTTTCTTCAGCTTTAGAGAGCGGCGTATCGACCAAGTTTTTTGCGTAGACATCTGCAATACAGCCACAATAGTTCTCATTAGACAGCGATTCTTGGACGCAATATTCATAGTTAGCTTTGGCAATGCGCTTAGCTTGAGTGCTGTCAGCAGATGCCATTAACGGCATAATTCCTAAGATCATTGAGATAAGGGTAATATTGCAATGTCGTCTCATAAGATTCCTTTATATGTGAAAACTATCAAACTGTTTGTTGATGTGATGCGGGGGAAAACCTCTAAAGAGATTATCGTTATAGCACAAGTCCTGTCTTTATAGCCTACCTATTAGGGAAAGGGAAATTTAGGACGACTATTTTTCATAGACAGCGGCAATCTCGGGAATGGGGCGTAGTCGGATATCGCCTTTATCTACGGAGATGAACTGATGCGAGAGTCGCTCCGCTTCTTGCGTGTTATGTGTCACATAAAGAATAGGGATGTTGAAGCGCTCTGGAATGGCCTCAAGGTAGCTTAAGATCTCCGCTTTACGAGCTTGATCGAGTGCTGAGAGGGGTTCATCCATTAATAGAATATTGGGGGAACTCAAGAGCGCTCGCCCAATAGCGATTCTCTGTTTTTCACCCCCTGATAGATACGCAATACGTTTTTTTAAGAGCGGCGTAATGCCGAGCAATGTAATGATGTCGTCAAATAGTTCGGGGTTTTTCTCTTTTTCTCCATAAAGGAGATTTTTTTCAACCGAATAGTGCGGGAAAAGGGTCGGTTCTTGGAAAACATAGCCGATTCCACGCTCATGGATGGGGAGAATGATCTTGGCTTTGGTATCTAAGATTACTTTATCATTAATCTTAATCAGGCCTTGTTGCGGCGTCATTTTGCCTGATATAAAGTTGAGGAGTGTTGTTTTTCCCGATCCCGATGGTCCAAAGATTGAGGTGATACCTTTTGCCGGAAGCGTTAAGTCCGCACGAAAGGTGAAATCCTGAAATGGGTGGGTGATATCAATTTTAATCATGGTTACTAATCCCTTACGGTCATTTTTGATAGTTGTATCGCTATTTTTCTGGGGTTTCTCGCTTGAGGGAGAAGAGGATCTTTAGCGTAAGCCCAATCGTTTTTTATGTGCGCGTTGTAATACTTCAGAGAAGAAGAGGGCAATAAAGGAGATCGCGATCGCAATAATACAGAGGCGCATCGTTGCCGCTTCTTGGTTGGGAACTTGAATTAAGGTATACATCGCAAGGGGGAGCGTGCGTGTTTCGCCAGGAATATTGGAAACAAAGGTAATTGTGGCACCAAATTCCCCAAGGGATCGTGCAAAGGCAAGGACGATGCCGGCAATAATTCCCGGCATTGCAAGCGGTAATGTCACGGTCACAAACATTCTGATACGCGATGCGCCAAGGCTTCTTGCTGCAAATTCAAGGTTTTGGTCGATAGATTCAAAGCTAATGCGAATCGCTCTAACAAGTAGTGGGAATGAGACGACCGCAGAAGCGAGCGCGGCACCTTTCCAATTAAAGCTAAACGAGATTCCAAGAATTTGATCAAGCCACTGACCAATATAGCCGCGCTTGCCCATGGTGATGAGCAAAAGGTAGCCAATGACAACTGGCGGTAAGACCAGCGGGAGGTTAATAATGCTATCGAGAATTGTCTTTCCGGTAAATTCTTTACGCGCCAGAATCCACGCAAATAGTATGCCAAAAGGAAGGCTGGCAATAACCGCTACGCCGCCAATTTTGAGACTTAATAGGATGACAGACCATTCATATTCAGTTAAAAACATCTTCAAACACCTTTTAGAGAGAGATTAGCGTGATTGAGCAGGAGCATTGTGTCTTTTTATGCACACAATATTGAGCGATTAACGCTTTTTTAATGAGGTGATTTTCGCTGACTATTTTTTTAAGATCAATATTATTTTAGAACGCTTAAAAAAATAATATTCACATTAATTTCTCAACTAATGTGAATATCACTCTATTTAATAGGGATAGATATGGAGCTATCTTATCGCTAATAAATACGATCATGTTTTGCAAAAAAAATAGTGTTGAGGGGAGATCCCTTAACGACAGACGCTATTTTTTAGGTACTGCAAAACCATATTTTTTAAATACTGCTGCTGAGTCTTCACTAAGGAGATAGTGGTAGAAACCATTGGTTGATTCTGATGCTCTATCTTTCATGATCGCAATCGGATATTCAATAGGTGCATGAAGATCATCAGGGAAGACAGTGACGGTTTTAACTTTACTGCTCACGCTCGCATCAGATGAGTAAACGACGCCAAGATCTGCTTCTTTGACTTCAACAAGCAAAAGCGCTGCACGAACGTTTTGTGCCGGCGCGACTTTTGATTCAACCGTTTTCCAAACACCGAGTTTCTCGAAAGCTTCTTTTGCATAAAGCCCCGCAGGAACGTGGTCAGGATCGCCTAAGGCAATACGGGTATTACTTAAGGTTTCTTTCCAAAAATCATTGGAAGGGAAGTCGACGTTGTATTCGGTTGTATTGTCATTGAAGGTAATGAGCGCGAGTTCATTTTTAACGATGTTTGTGCGCGTGTCATTGTCAATCAGATTTTTTTCTTCAACGTAGTTCATCCAGCTTTGGTTCGCGGAGATAAAGATATCTGCCGGCGCTCCTTGCTCAATTTGACGAGCGAGGTTTGAGGATGAGTCATAAAGGGATTCAATGGTGTCACCATTGCCCATTTGTGCGTAATTTTGTGAAATTTCATCAATCGCATTTTGAAGTGAAGCGGCCGCAAAAAGCGTAATGTTCTCTGCTTGAGCGATGAAGCCTGCGTTGATAAGAAGAAGGGTAAGAGCTGTTTTTTTAAGCTTGTTCATGGTGCTTCCTTTGTGTTGAGTAAAATTCAATGCACGAGTAGGGAACAGATCAGTCATATAGCACGTTATAGATTGCAGGATATGTGATGATCTATCCCAAAGAACGATAGGAATCATGATCTTTATTGAAACTGAATTCAAGAAGAACCTTGAAACCGATATTTAAAAATTCTCTGATCCAAGATAGCGGATCTATTCAAAAAATGTAATTACCCAGAATGACTAGACTAGATCAGCCGCAAGAGATTGGTTTAAGAGGGATGAAAGGATTGTAGAAGATTGGGTCAATCGATAAAAGACATTGGAAATCATCTGGTTCAGGTTATAAGATAGGGTGAGAACTTTAAGTTTCCTTATAGATTAAATAAAGAGAGATAGAGAATGATTGAGCAAAAAGCCCCGCAACTCCTTTGGCAACACTTTGCAAGAATGAGCGAAATTCCTCGTGCCTCTAAAAAAGAAGCGCGTATTCGTGCATTTTACCGGGATTATGCAACCGAAAAAGGTCTTGAATTTAAAGAGGATGCTATTGGTAATATGGTGATTAAAAAGCCGGCTACGCCAGGTTTTGAGAACTCGCCAAAAATCATTCTCCAAGGTCATATCGATATGGTGTGTCAAAAGCGTGATTCAAGTAATCATGACTTTGATAATGACCCTATTGCTCTGCAAATTAAAGATGATTGGCTCTATGCAACGGATACGACGTTAGGCGCTGATAATGGTATTGGCGTTGCGGCAAGTATTGCGATTTTGGAAGATGAGAGCGCAGAGCATGGTCCACTTGAGATTCTCTTAACGGTTGATGAAGAGCAAGGCATGGGCGGCGTTCAAAATATTGAACCGAACTGGCTTGAGGGAGAGTATCTTTTAAATCTCGATAGTGAGCGTGAGGGTGAATGCACCGTGGGCTGTGCAGGCGGTGTCGATATTGTATTGACTAAAGAGGTTCATTACGACAGTGAAGTGCGAGGCGTTTTCTATGAAGTCGTTATTGATGGCTTAAGAGGTGGGCACTCAGGGATTGATGTTCATAAAGAATTGGGGAATGCGAATCTATTATTAGCGGAAGTATTAGCAAGCTATGCACACAGTTCGGCATTGCGTTTGGCATCATTTAATGGCGGAACACTCCGTAATGCGATTCCCCGTTCAGCAAGGGCAATCGTCTCTATTCATGATGCTCATAAAGCAGATTTCGAAGCACATCTTCTTGCTGCCAGAGAAAACCTTCAGGCGCGTTTGAAAAAAGCGGATGACCATGTTGCCTTGCATTTTAATGTAGTTACGCCGATGGCGACGCAAGATGCTGAAAGCTCGCTACAATGCTTAAATCTTTTACTACTTCTTCCAAGTGGGGTTATTCGACAATCAGTTGAGCTGCCGATTGTAGAAACGAGCTGTAACTTAGGGGTTGTGGAAGTGAGTGAGCAACGTGGTTTTTGCGCAGAGCTTTTAGCAAGATCTGTCACAGATCGCGGTTTAGATATTGTTAGAACCCGCGCTAAGGCTTTGGCGATTATGACTGGTGCATTTATGGAAGAGGGAAATAGCTATCCTGCATGGCAGCCTAACTTAGCATCATTACCCCTTCAGAAACTGTTAGAAGTTCATCAGGAAGTGACCGGTAAAGAGATGAATATTACCGTTTTACATGCCGGACTAGAAACAGGGTTGTTAGGTGAAAAGTACCCTCATCTTGAGATGGTGAGCTTTGGTCCGACCATTAAAGGCGCGCATTCACCCGATGAGCGAGTGAATATCCCGAGCGTTGAGCGTTTTTATGCACTCTTAAAATTATTGCTTAAAAAATTAAAATAAGCGGCTGAGTAAAGGTCGGCAAATAGGATGTTATTCAGGTTTATTTGCACGAAAATCTCATGTTATTTGAATAGCATGAGATTTTGAATAAAAAGCGGGGCATAGGGTTATAATGATAGAGATATCATTCTGTTTTATAAAACAGATCGACCCTTACCTCGCTTTTTTTATGGGCGGTAAAAACACGGTTGTCATGGGGTATTTGTGTTTCTAAAGCATTTTAAAGGAGACTCTCGAGATGCAGGAAAGAAATGTTCGATGCTTTGTGAGTGATGATTATATGAATATAGCGATATCCGTTGAGATTATTTTACGTTATGTTGCTATAGGTAAATGAAGGTTGAGAGCTGGGCTAACCATATCTAACCCTTATAAAATATATATAAATGTTAAAAATATTAAACCTTGAAGGAGAATAAGCATGGAACAATCAAAAAAAGTCTATGATTTTGATGAGGTCGTTAATCGTCGCAATAATAACTCAGATAAGTGGACCGCTTACTCTAAAGAGATTCTTCCGATGTGGATTGCGGATATGGACTTTCAGTCAGCGGATGAAATTGTAGATGGTTTAGTTTCGCTCTCTCAAAAAGGTATCTTTGGCTATGGTAAGGCGCGTCCAGATAGATTGTTAGAAGCGATTGTTTATCGATTACAAAGACTTTATGGATGGACAATTCCTAAAGAAAGTATTGTGATGTTGCCCAGTTTGGTGACGGGATTTAATGTTGCGGCTAATCTTGTGAAAAAACGCAATGATCGTGCAAGCTATCTTTTCCATACACCTGCTTACCCGCCATTTTTTGCTGTCGAAAAAAATATCGGTACAAAGGGCATTGGTGTGCCACTTCGAGAGATCTCTACGGGAAATAAGCTCTCCTACGAGATTGATTTTGAGGCGATGGAGTCTATGATCACTGCAGATACGGAGATATTAATGCTCTGTAACCCGCAAAATCCTTCAGGGCGCGTATTGACTAAGGCTGAGCTATTGGCAGTAGAGAAATTTGCGGTAAAACATGATCTTATCGTTCTAGCTGATGAGATTCATGCAGAACTTAATTGGGAGGCAGATCACATCCCTTATGCCTCATTAACTCCGGCAGCTAAAAAGCATACTATTACCTTGATCTCAGCGAGTAAAACATTCAATTTACCAGCATTAAGTGGCGGATTTGCGATTATTGAGAATGCTGAACTACGCCAAGAATATGAAGCTGCAATGATGGGATTTGTTCCTAGAATGAATGTCTTTGCGATTAAAGGTGCAGAATTAGCATTCGATTATGGGGATGAGTGGTTGTCTCAACTAAAACCTTATTTGATCGCTAATAGAGATTATTTAGTGACGGCGCTTTCAGAAATAGAAGGCTTAAAAATGACGGTGCCTGAAGCGACATTCTTACTCTGGCTTGATTTTTCAGGAACAAGCCATGGTGAGAAAGCTCATAAGGCACTATTGGATGCCGGACTTGCATTAAATGATGGGAAAACTTTTGGCGTAAGCGGTAATTATGTTCGATTGAATTTCGGTACTTCACGAGCATTAGTTGAGAAAGCTGTGAAAATTATTCGGGAATCTTTGGTGGAAACGATAGGTGTTGAAAAATAAATTCCTAGATATGTTATTGATATAATATATCTTATTTCATGCTATAACCCCTGCTCTTGTGGGGGTTTTTCATTTTTTTAGGGTTCTATTTTTGTTTTAAGATATTGAATTAAATTACATTTCTTTGTTATTTTTAAGAAAATATTAACAAAGTGAGCTATAGTTTATAAAGCATGAATAGCTAACTCAATACAAGGATGTTTTTTTATATCAATCTAGGAGGCTATATGTCGAATAGTGAGAAAACAAAAGTAACAAGTAAAGAGAATAAAGAGAAGAGAAAAAATTTTATTGAAAATCAAGATCAACAAGAGGTGGCTGTTTCAGTAGCAATAAATCCTCAAAAAAATATTGATGAGTTCTCATGGATTATTAAGATGCGAGAAAACACCCATATTCGAGAAGGAAATATTCTTTATCGTTATTATTCTGAGGTAGGTAAGTATCAACTTTTAACAGCCGAACAAGAGCTAACACTCGGGCGGAAGGTCAAAGAGGGGGATGAACAAGCATCGTTGATGATGATTGTTGCGAATTTGCGCTTAGTAGTTATGATTGCTCGTCGATATGAAGGGAGAGGGGTAGATTTATCTGATTTGATATCTGAGGGGAATATAGGCCTGATTCATGCTGTTTCTAAGTATGAATTTGAAAGAGGGTTTAGGTTTTCGACATATGCTGTTTGGTGGATTAGACACTATATTGAGAAAGGCATTATGGATCAGGGTAGAACAATTCGTATTCCTGTCCATGTGAATAAGGCGATTACTAGATTACTAACTATTTCAAGAGAGTTGTCTAGTGAACTCGAGCGAGAAGTAACAACGAAAGAATTAGCTGATCGGGCAGGGAAGAGCATTACTCAGGTAATGAGCTTGCTGGCAAACAAAGAAGAGCTGGATTCTCTTGATATGGTTGTTAGTGAAGATCAGAAGCGAGATCTTCATCATCTAGTACAAGATAGTGAAGTTGTGGAAGTGCTTCATAATCTTGTAGAAGCTGAAACACTCGATTTGTTGGCGCTCGTTTTAGCGCAACTACCTCCTAATGCTAGAGAAATCATTGAATGTCGGTTTGGCATTAATGGGCGAGATGCAAAAACCTTAGATCAGACAAGTGCTGTTTTGGGGATAACGAGAGATCAAGTCCGCTATCTACAAAATAAAGCTTTAGATCACATGCGTACATTTTTAGCGAAAAGAGATGTTTCTGCCGAGGACTTATTATCCTAAAGCGTACAATGTAAAACATGCGAGATATGCATTTTTTATGTGAATAGATCTTTCGCATATCTCGTATGCATTAAACTTGATAGATTGTTTTTCTGAGTATCCGAAATTAGTGAAACATGTTATAATAATATGCTTGAAATAAAAGCAACAATAGTACGTGTACTTATTAATTGAGGGTATCATTCTAAGTTATGAGCAATCAGTCAGATCAAAAAAAACAAGATCAGCTTAAAAAAGAACAAATTAAAAAGCTAATCGCTTATGGTAAAGAACAGGGATATCTCACTTTTTCGGAGGTAAACGACCACCTGCCTAAAGGTATGGTTGATCCTGCTCAGATTGAAAGTATCATCGCCATGATCGAAGATATGGGCATCTCTGTACATGAAGAGGCGCCTGATGAAGATACTTTAATGTTAAGTGAATCATTAGATAGTGATGATGCAGTAGAAGAAGCTGCTGAAGTCCTTGCTAATATCGACGATGAAGAGATTGGTCGAACGACAGATCCTGTCCGTATGTATATGCGTGAAATGGGAACCGTTGATCTTTTAACGCGTGAAGAAGAGAAGCAAATTGCGATTCGTATTGAGGAAGGGCTTCACTCTTCGCTTAATTCGCTTGCACTTTATGTGCCCGCAACTTATCACGTGATTGACTCTTATCATGCGGCGATCAAAGAAGAAGGTCGTATAACAGATTTAGTTCTCGGCTTTATCGATCCTAGTTTCTACCTTGAAGATGAAGAGAAGGAAGACGAGGAAGTTGAAGTTGAAGATAATGCAAATGGACCCGATCCAGAAATTTTAGCGACTAAAATCGCCGAATTACAAGCGATCGTTGATAAGCTTAATGCGCTTAAAGAGAAAGAGGGCGCAACAAGCAAATCTGAAAAAGTAAAAGAAGTTCGCGCAAGTCTTCGTGAAAAGTTCATGGAATTCCAATTAGCACCAAAATTCCAGTTAGAGATGTATGAAAAGCTCCGCGAAACGATTGATCGTATTCGTCCACTTGAGCGTAAAATCATGCATATCTGTGTTGCAAAAGCGAAGATGCCACGTACAGAGTTCCTCAAGTCTTTCCCAAGAAATGAAGCGAACAAAGAGATTTTTAAAGATGATATCTTTAAGCGTAAAGCAAAATATGTAGAAGAGCTTAAAACGCAAGACAAGAGCATTTATGAACTTCAGGACCGCTTAGCGAAAATTGAAAGTGAAACAGATTTGACGATCTATGAAATCAAAGAAATTAACCGTCAAATTTCTATCGGTGAAGCGCAAGCGAGACGTGCAAAACGTGAGATGATCGAGGCCAACCTTCGTTTAGTAATCTCTATTGCCAAAAAATATACAAACCGAGGATTACAGTTCCTAGATCTTATCCAAGAAGGGAATATCGGTTTGATGAAAGCAGTTGATAAATTCGAATATCGTCGTGGTTACAAGTTCTCTACTTATGCAACATGGTGGATTCGTCAGGCAATTACGCGTTCAATCGCAGACCAGGCGCGTACGATTCGTATTCCAGTACATATGATTGAAACGATCAATAAACTGAATCGTATTTCACGTCAGCTTCTTCAGGAGTTTGGTCGTGAAGCAACACCTGAAGAGATTGCTGAGGCAATGGGTGAAACAGAAGAACGTGTTCGTCGTGTTCTTAAAATTGCACGTGAACCTGTTTCGATGGAAACACCTGTGGGGGATGATGAAGATTCAAGCTTAGGCGACTTTATTGAAGACGTTTATGCGGTATCTCCTATCGAATCTGCAACGGATGAAGGCTTAAATGATGCAACACGTGAAGTGCTTGATACATTAACGGCAAGAGAAGCAAAAGTGCTTCGTATGCGTTTTGGTATCGACATGAATACAGATCATACGCTTGAAGAAGTAGGAAAGCAGTTTGATGTAACGCGTGAGCGTATTCGTCAGATTGAAGCGAAGGCACTACGTAAGCTTCGTCATCCAAATCGTTCAGAGAGCCTTAAAAGCTTCTTAGATGTAGACTAAATATTCAGTCATTTGTCAGGTAGGCTATTTTAAGGATGCTTGATAGTGATTTTAGTGTTTGTTAGTTTAAAATAATCTTAGAAATCCTCGAGTTACAGTAATGCCTCGAGGATTTTTTATTGATGAAAATGGCACTGAATACGTAGATTTTTGTAGGTGCATGGCGAATATATGAATATATTCAGCATTTTTCTTCAATTCCTTTTGTAAATTAGTAGAGCGAGCCTTAAAGAGTATGGAAATAGCTAAGTTTTCTGTAGCCCCAATGTTGGACTGGACTGATCGTCATTGTCGTTATTTTTATCGGGAAATGAGTGAACATGCGCTGTTGTATAGTGAGATGGTTACAACTGGTGCGATTTTATATGGTGATCAAGATCGGCATCTCTATTTTGAAGAGCGAGGACCTGTTGCACTTCAGTTAGGAGGTTCTGATCCAACAGATCTTGCAAAGGCAGCAAAGATTGGTGAATCTTATGGTTATAGTGAGATTAATCTAAACTGTGGTTGTCCATCAGATCGTGTGCAGAAAGGTCGCTTTGGTGCTTGCTTGATGGAAGATCCCAATCTTGTCGCTGATTGTTATCAGGCAATGAGTGAGGCAGTCTCTATCCCAGTAACGATTAAAACGCGTATTGGGATTGATGAAGAGGAGAGTTTTGAGTTTTTAGCGCGCTTTATTGAAGCGAGTCAGAGTCGTGGGTGTGAGCATTTTATTCTTCATGCTCGAAAAGCGTGGTTATCTGGCTTATCGCCGAAAGAGAATCGTGATATTCCTCCGCTTAATTATGATCGTGTTTTTGAGATTAAAAAGGCTTATCCTGACCTTAAAATTGCAATTAATGGCGGCGTGAAGAATCTTTCTGAAGCGAAAATGCTGCTTGAAAGCGTTGATAGTGTGATGATAGGGCGTTCAATTTATCATGACCCTTATCAGATGGCGAAGGTCGATTCTGTGCTCTATGGAGAGTCAGAAGATCGGATGAAAAGCCGACTAGACGTTATCATGGCAATGGAACCTTATATTGCGAAGCATATCGCACAAGGTGGGCGTTTGAATCATATTGTGAGACATATGCTTGGATTATTTCATGAAGTGCCAAGAAGTCGTTTATGGAGACGATATCTGAGTGAAGAGATGCATAAGGATGGTGCTGATTTTAGGGTGGTTTTAAAGGCCTATCAGCAGATGATGGGCGAATAGTCGATGAAAAAGTCATAAATATTCGACGATAGGGCACAATATTCAGTATATTACACATAACAAAACTATTTTTAGGTCACTCTAAGGACTGATTAATGAAAAAAAGAACGCTTCCTTTAACGTTATCGATGCTTCTCTTAACGGGATCTGTTGCTTATAGCGCACCTGTAGATACATTTGAGCAAGATTATCAAAAAATTGCTGAAACAACGTTAAATACAACGAATGCATTATCCCTCTTTAAAGGTTATGAGATTACCGTAAAGGGTGAGGCTCGTAGTGAAAATATTGCAGATTTTGAAGCGAATAGCGCTATTGAAATTAATGGAAATGAGCGCCTTTCAGTAAAAGAGGTGGGTGAGGTTGTCTTTACCAATTACGCTGAAGATAGGGGAGTTGCGACGATTATCTCTAGTTCGGATTATCATCTTTATTCTAAAAAGGAGAATGATGAATCTGTTCTAATGGCGGTTAAAGGGGTTAATACTCAGAGTCAAATTGATCGTGAAAACCTGCACTATAAATTTGCTAGCCAATTCCCAACGGTTGAGTTTATCAATCCGGATGTTGATAAACGCGGTATTATTCGCATTGAAAACTTTGTGATGAATGGTGATTATGGTTTTAGTGCAGATTTTGAAAAGCTTCAAGATCTAAAGGGGCATTATCAAACGGGTGCGATCTTGATTGACCTTGAAGATGAAGGACGTATTGCGAAACTCTCTTTAGAGAGTGTGGTTTTGGATTCGGAAATTCAAAATCAAGCGTCTTACCAAAAATCTGTGTTGGAAGTGAATAAGCTGAATGTTTCAAGCATGAATGCCGGCGAAGCAATTGGTGACTTCTCAGTGGATAAAATAGTCTACAGCGCAGGTGCTGAGATGAAAGATGGTGCGCCTTATGTTTATGGGGAATTTGCACTTACGGATATTAAAGTTACGCCAGCTGAGCGAGATGTGACGGCAAGTTTTGGGGATATTAAGTTAGATTTACGTTTGGCACCGCTTGCTGAAAATGTTTTTGAGCAGTTAGCATACGGTAAAAATAGCCACAAAGGTGTTGTCGATTACTCTGACTCTTTAGCGGTTCTCAAAGATTATTTCGTGGAGAATAGCACTATGGAGGTTCATTTAAGCGGTGAGCATTCAGGGCATAATACGAAGCAGTTATTGAGCATTACCCCTAAAATGGCATTTATAGAGAAGTTATCTGGCGTTGATATGGCGGATACTGAAGCGATGGATGAGCTTTTTGCGGGCCTCTCATTCTTTGAGTTCATTGAGCAGTATATGGATGAGATTAATGTCGATGTTGCTTTGCAAAAAAACTATATTATTGAATTTGGTAGTAACATTCTATTAGCTTCTGGAGAGGCTGAAAATATGGATGTTGCACGTCGCCAAATGAAAGAGTTCTATCAGCAATTTCAGTTAATGGCGATGCTTATTAATGCAGAAACATCTGTTGTGGAATTCGTTGAAGATGGTGTTCGTGTTCAGATACAATACAAAGATAAGATTTGGTATGTGAATGGTAAGGAGTTTGATCTTGAGTTGATTTCGGCACTCTTAGGTTAAATTCATCAATCATTGGTATAATCTTATAATATCGAAACCTCTTTTGTGATCGGATCAAAGAGATCGGATCCTATGGATAGTGAAGATACAGAGGAGGGAGGCGATAGTCTCCCTTCTTTCATTAGTCGACAAAATTATTAAAGGAAAAAGATGAAAGCAACAATTCAAAATGCTGTAAAAGATGCAATGCGTGCTAAAGAGCGTGAAAAAGTGACAACTTTAAGAGCGATCTTAGCAGAAGTGCAAGAAGCTGAATTGCAGAAAAGAGGAGAGGCTTTAGTTGAAGAAGAGTACCTCAACATCTTAAATAGAATGGTGAATCAGCGCCGTGAATCCATTGATCAATTTAAAAAAGCAGATCGTTTAGACTTGGTTGAGAAAGAAGAAGAGCAGTTACAATACATCATGCCTTATCTTCCTGAGCAGCTTTCAGAAGAAGCGATTATTGAGATTATTGACACGGCGATTGCGAGCTTAGAAGTCACTAACATGAGTGGTATGGGGAAACTTATGGCCGCGATTCGCCCGCAATTACTAGGTAAAGCAGATATGTCTGCGGTAAGTGCAATTGTAAAAAGCCGTTTAGGTTAATAAATAGGAAAGTAGTATAAATGGGTAGAGGGAAGGGGTTTATCCCACGGGAATTTATAGATTCTCTAATTGCACGAGCAGATATTGTTAGCGTTATCAATCAGCGCGTCCCGTTGAAAAAGGCAGGAAGTAACTATAAGGCTTGTTGTCCTTTTCATGATGAAAAAACCCCTTCATTTACCGTTAGTGAGCCTAAACAGTTCTATTATTGCTTTGGTTGCAATGCTAGCGGCAGTGTACTTGATTTCTTGATGAACTATGAGCGCCTCGAGTTTGTTGAAGCGATTGAGGCATTAGCACAGATTGAAGGGCTTGATGTGCCCTATGAGCAGCGGAGCCAAAAATCAGAGGCGGCAATTAAACGCCAAAAGAACTTACTGGAAGTCATGAACATGGCTGAGGCTTTTTATCGTCAGCAACTTCGAGTTGCGGAAGATAAAGACCGTGCGATTGCTTATTTACAAAAGCGTGGTATTTCCGGTGATGATGCTAAAAAATTTGGGATCGGTTTTGCGCCAGAGAGTTGGAATGCACTCTTTACAGAGCTTCGTAAACACGATATTCCTGAAGATGAGTTGTTGGAAGCAGGGCTGTTAAGTGAATCTGAAAATCATCGACGATATGATCGATTTAGAGATCGTATTATGTTTCCGATTCGTAACCGAAAAGGGGAGACGATTGGTTTTGGCGGACGGATTCTAGATCAGGGCGAACCTAAATATCTTAACTCTCCAGAAACGCCTATTTTTAGAAAAGGTGAGGAGATTTATGGTCTTTATGAGCTGCGAAAATATTGCCGGGATTATGAAGAGATTATCGTGGTTGAGGGCTATATGGATGTGGTTATGCTCTCGCATTATGGTATTGGTAATAGTGTTGCAACGCTCGGAACAGCGGTAGGGCGTAAGCAGATTGAGATATTACTGCGCTATACATCACGCATCGTCTTTTGTTTTGATGGCGATAGGGCGGGTAAAGCTGCTGCGCATAAGGCCATGGATGAATCATTTTCTGTTCTGACGGCCGGAAAAGAGATCTCTTTTCTTTTTCTTCCTGATGGAGAGGATCCTGATAGTTATGTAAAGACCGAAGGAAAAGAGCAGTTTTTATCATTAGTAAAGCAGGCTGAGCCACTCTCTAAGTTTTTATTTGAAGCGGCAGAGAGTGAAGTAAATATGAGCTCTTTTGAGGGGCGATCACAGTTTTTAGAAATTGTGGGAGAGAAGATTAACGGGATGCGTGATATCCCATTACGCGACTTCTTGCGAGCTGAATTAGGTCGCCGCGCGAATCTTGCGGACAATCTATTAAATCGCTATGTAAGAGAGGGGCAAAGTCCACAGGCGCGCCAAAGAACAAACTTTAATAGTGGTCAATCTTTGGTAGAGCGTATCTTAATTTTGATTCTAAATAAGCCGGCATTAGCAAGAGAATTGCAAGGTCTGCATTTTCTGTTAGAGAGTGAGGATCGTCAGCAGAATGTCTTATATGACGTTATTTCAGCAATTAAGGATTATGGGTCTATGGATACTGCTGCTCAAATATTGCGGTATTTTGAAGAGGAGTCATGGGGGCGCTGGCTGCGTAACTTGGCGATTTCTGAGTTGATTATTGATGAGGCATTACAAGAAGGTGAGTTAGCGGATCTTCTCAATCAATTGGCGAAAGGTGAGTCTCCTTTGAAAAAAGTCTTGGCGAAACTTCAAAATGGCGAGACGTTAACGGCTGATGAGTTGAATTTGTTGCGTCAGACGAATTAAATACCTAAATAGATCAATCAAGACTTAGTAGATCGTATTTGCTGAATATTGACGGGCTTGTAGTTTATGGCTGATTGCGATCGGCATTAAAAAAGCGTTAGACCTTGAGGTGCTAACGCTTTTGTGTTTTTTGTGTGTACTAGCTTTTACTTTAATGTCGATGCTCTATCCGCTAACGGATGAATCATTCATTTAAAAAGTTGGTTTTAAGTGCGATAACCAGCGCTTTTCACAATAACGGAAGAGTGCTACTAAAGCAAAAGTTAAAACCAGGTAAACGAGCGCAGCGATGAGGAAGGGGATGAAAGGAGAGTAGGTGATGCTATATACCTTTCTCGCCCATCCTAGGATGTCGACAAGCGCGATTACGGAGGCTTGTGCTGTTCCATGAAGCATAAAGATGACTTCATTGCTATATGCTGGCAATGCCCGTCTAAAGCCCGATGGGAAGATGATTCGTCTAAAGAGTGTGAACTGGCTCATCCCAAATGCCTTCCCAGCCTCAATTTCGCCTTTAGGTGTGTGTTTGATAGCACCTTTGAAGATCTCAATCGTATACGCGCAGGTGTTGAAGGTAAAGGCGATTAGGGCGCATTTGTAAGCATCCGATAAGACATTATCCCAAAGCCAAGTGACATTTCTGACCGCTTCAAATTGACCTAATCCAAAATAGATAAGGTAAATTTGAATTAAGAGGGGGGTCCCTCTAAAGAAGTAACTAAATGCATCAATAGGTAGGCGAATAAAACGATTTTTTGATAGTGAAAAAATCGAAAGAGGAATAGCGAGTACTAGACCTGCAAGAGAGGCGATAACGGTGAGTTGTATCGTTAGCCAAATCGCCGGCAATAAGTCTGGTAATTCATCAATAACAGCATCTATCATAGTGACACCTCATTTTTAAAGCCTGTGCTGTAATGACGTTCAAGATACTTGATAATCAAAATAGAGGCACTCGTGAGTAAGAGGAAGCCAAGGGCTGTTACCATGTAGAAATCAAAGGAGAGTCTTGTTGCCTTTCCGGCATTGTTAGCGATAAAGACTAGATCATGAAGTCCAATGAGAGAAACAAGCGCGGTGGTTTTTAACATGACTAACCAGTTATTGCTAAGACCCGGCAATGCAAATCGCATCGCTTGAGGGAAGATTACCCGGCGATAAAAACGCATCTTAGTCATACCGAGTGCAATACAGGATTCAAATTGACCTTTAGGGACCGCAATAAGCGCACCTCTAAATGTCTCAGAGATAAATGCGCCAAATATGAGTCCAATGGTAATAATTCCAGATACAAAAGGATTTAGAAAAAGGGGACTGATTCCCGCAAGATCGGTGAGGAAATTGAGGAAAGTTTGTAATCCAAAGAAGATCAGGAATATCAGAACAATATCAGGAATGCCGCGAATCACTGTTGTATAGAGCTTTGAAATAAAGCGCAGTGAGCGGTGCTTACTAAAAGAGAGGAGTGCTGATCCTAGCCCTAATGCCGCAGCAATAAAGAAAGAGAAAACACCTAGTGTAATGGTAATGAAAAACCCCTCAAGAAGTGAGGGGCCATAATTAATTATCTCACTCAAACTTATTCTCCGAAGCTATCTTTTAGCTCAACAACGCGGTTAAATACCAAGTTATCGGATTTTGAGTCTCGTGCATAGTAACCAATTCTCTCAAATTGATACGCTTCTTCGATAGGGGCATCAACAAGTGAAGGCTCACCTTTACCCATTGTGATGTGGAGCGAATCTTTGTTGAGGTAATCAGTGAGTTCGCCCGGCATACCGATCGGGTTTTTCTCAGTGAAGAGAACATCGTAGTTATGAATCGTGATATCGATAGAATCCGTTGCAGATACCCACTGAATAACGCCACGAGCTTTCACACCTTCAACGTTTTTACCGAGTGATCCTGGAACGATCTCTGCGATCACTTCAATCACTTCGCCATTTTCATCTTTCACAACATCTGTTGCTTGAATGATGTAAGCGCCGCGAAGACGAACATAATTGCCGAGAACAAGACGTTTATATTTCTTGTTTGCTTCTTCTTGGAAGTCTGCTTTATCAATGAAGAGTGTTTTTGTGAAATTGATTTGACGTGTACCGCGAGTTTCATCTTGTGGATGATTCGCGATATCAAGCATTTCATCTTCAGTGAGATTCGTTAATGTCACTTTGAGCGGTTCTAAAACAGCCATACGACGATCTGCTTTTTCATTAAGAACATCGCGCATTGATTGGCTGAGTTGTTGTAGCTCAATCATATTTTCTGATTTAGTAACCCCAATTCTTTCGCAGAAGAGGCGAAGCGCTTCAGGAGGGCAGCCGCGACGGCGAAGACCAGAAATAGTCGGCATACGTGGGTCATTCCAACCATCTACAAACCCAGAATTAACGAGTTGTGTAAGAAGGCGTTTAGACATGACGTTGTATTCAATACTTAAGCGAGAGAACTCATATTGATGCGGGGCATGAGGCATATCGCTCTGCTCAACACACCAATCGTAAAGAGGGCGGTGATCTGCAAATTCAAGTGTACAGATTGAGTGCGTAATGCCTTCAATCGCGTCACTTAATGCATGAGCAAAGTCATACATCGGATAGATGCACCATTTGTCACCTGTTTGATGGTGGATTTCGTGGCGAATACGATAGAGCGCAGGGTCACGGAAGTTCATGTTAGGTGAACTCATATCGATTTTTGCACGAAGCAATTTAGCACCATCTTTAAATTCCCCAGCGCGCATACGCGCGAAGAGATCAAGGTTCTCTTCAATAGAACGCTCACGGTAAGGAGAGTTGATGCCTGGCTCTGTTAATGTTCCACGCATTTCACGGATTTCTTCTGCCGTACTATCGTCGACATAAGCGAGTCCTTTTTTAATAAGGTGCACGGCCGCTTCATAGAATTTTTCAAAATAGTCAGAGGCATAAAAGAGGTCATCCCACTTAAATCCTAACCATTCAACATCGCTCTTAATTGCTTCAACATATTCAATCTCTTCTTTTGCCGGATTGGTATCGTCAAAACGCATGTTACAGCGACCGCCGTAATCTTTTGCAATGCCAAAGTTAAGGCAGATAGATTTCGCATGCCCAATATGCAGATAACCATTTGGTTCAGGAGGGAAGCGAGTATGAATATCAGAGGGACTCTGGTATTTTCCGCTCTCTAAGTCTTTATCGATGATTTGACGAATAAAGTTGGTGCGAATAATAGTTTCAGACATAAGCCTAATTGCCTTTATTTGATATGTTAAGAGTGAAGTAAATAGTTAGGATAGTAGCATGTTTCCGTGCACTTTTCGATTTTAAAAACGCCTAATCCTTAGCCGTCACCTCTAGCGCCGCAGCGATCTTATTGATGTTGTGCTTAAAGAGATCAATGTAAGTATTTGCTGCCGGATCTGTCGTTAAGGCATCAGAATAGAGAATGCCCCCATTTTTAAGGTCTAAGTCTTTAGCAATCGTTGTAATAAAACGAGAGGGTGCAATGTTTTCACTGAAAACTGCACGAATATTTTCAGCTTTTACTAACGCATAGAGTACAGCCATTTTTTTGGCAGAAGGTTCTGCAAGCGGATTAATATTCGAGACTGCAACAAAGTGAAGATCATAACGCTGCGCGAGATACCCAAAGCTATTATGTAATACCATCATGCTTGCTTTTTCACTCTCTTTTAAAACCGCTTTTGCATAGTGATCGAGCGCTTCTAGTTCTACTTTATAGCTGTTGAAGTTATTTTCGAAATAAGGGGCATTTTCAGGTTGCGCCAGTGCAAAGCCTTCTTGAATATTTTTTGTCATGATGATGGCATTCATCGGATTTTGCCAAATATGCGGGTCAAATTCACCATGGTCGTGACCTTCGTGTTTATGGTGATGAGAGTCATCTGCATGATCGTGGTGTTGATGATCTTTATGGTTATGGTCATCATGATGTTCGTGTTCATGAGAAATCACGTTATGTTTGTGTTCATGCGCACCATGGTTATGATCTCCGTGGTCGTGGTCGTGGTCGTGGTCGTGGTCGTGATCCTCATCATTAAAGGCTAACAACGGTACATTACGGCTTGCATCAATAATAATGCCTTCATATTGATTCGCATCTAAAATTTTTGTGAACCAATTATCAAAATCGACGCCATTAATAATGACAACATCTGCATTATGAATTTTCATAATATCTTTTGGCGTGGGCTCGAAGCTATGGGCATCTTGGTCGCGCTTGATGATGGATTCAACCGCGATTTTTTCTTGGCCAATATTTTCTGCAAAATCTTCTAGAATAGAGAAGCTTGTAATGACTTTTAGCGGTTCAGCCGCGCTGATGCTCATCAATAATAGGGCGCTACTAAGCGCTGAAATGAGTAGTCGTTTCATGGGATATATCCTTATAAATGAAAAAATATCAAGTGATGGTGGGTGATTTGATTGTAGGATCTGAAAACTCAATGCCTCCTCGGTGCATTTTTGATCTGAATTTTTATTGCCTACCTTTCTATCATAGCGTAGTTGTCAATACCCTTTCGTGAGATTGTTTGTTTCTCATTGAAATAAAAAGAAATTTAAGCTTATTTTTATTAAGGTGATTCCAAGCGATGAGGTTTTTCATGCCCTTTTATGATTCATCGGCGTTTGGGGAATGGCCGGAATGACTTGTTGATTTTTTGTATCGATTTCCTCTCCATAAATATAGGCAATTGTTGACCATCAAAATTATTGAGATTGCCAAGATTGTTGCATTGTTGATTAATTTAACTATACTAAACGCTTTGTACATACAAAACATATAGGTTTTGTTATTTGTGAGGTTAATGATATGCAAAACATTTGGAAGCTATTGTTGGTCGGCGTCATCTCTATGGCAGTATTTTTAGGGTGTTCTGCTGAAAAAAATGATCAAGAGATTATCATTGGTGTTTCTCCTGGGCCTTATAATGAGCTTTTTGACATTGCTGTGGCACCTATTTTAGAAAAAGAGGGCTATCGCTTGAAGCGTATTAACTTCTCGGCATTATTAGAATCGAATGTCGCGATGACAGAAAATGCTGTAGATTTCGTGGTCGCTCAGCATGCGGGTTATATGAAGGTTTTTAATGCACAACGTAAGGCTGACCTTGTTGCGGTTCAGAAGATTCCTACGGTCCCTACTGGGCTATTTTCTAATCGACATACAACGCTTGATGCAATCACGCCGGGGATGACCGTTTTAATTCCTCAGGATGCATCAAATGCTGCACGCGCTTATGGTCTATTAGCAAAAGTGGGCTGGATTACGTTAAAAGAGGGGGTTAATCCGATGTTGGTGGGGAAAAATGAGATCGTTGATAACCCTTATCAGCTTTTGATTAAAGAGATTGATTCAAGCCTGATTCCGCGAGTGCTTGATGATACTGATTTTGCAATTATTCCTGGCAGTATGGTGTGGTTAGGAAAGTTAGATCCTAGTACGGTGCTCGCACAAGAAACGTTGCTTGAAGATCTCTATTTACAGGTTGTGCTACGAGCAGAAGATCGGGATAAGCCTTGGGCAAAGGCAATTATAGAAGCCTATAACTCTTCTGAGTTTAAAGCCTATATGCAGCATAATAATCAGAACAACTATTGGATACTTCCGCCGGAACTTTAGGGGTGGCGTGTAGAGATAATGTTCCTCACATAGCTTACACCGTTCAAAAAACGCCAATATCTCCAACACACAAAACATACAAAGCATATAAAAGAAGGTCTTTTATATGCTTTTTTTATGATTTAGATGTGAGTGGATAAAGCAGGAGAGATAATTTCAGGCGCGAATCCTTCGTCTTGAATAAAAGGCGCTAATATCTTGGAAAATCCTAAGTGATTGACCCAGAGAATCTCGCCGCTATTTTTATCTTGCAGTAACCAGCAATCATCTCGTTGCCACTGTGGTAAATTTGCCGCTTGAAGGAGTTTTTTAAGTGTTTGACGCTTATCTCGACCTAATGGATGGAATCGCTCTCCCCCTTTTCGAGGAACGAGCATAAGCTCATATTGATCCCAGGCAGATTTTGCTGGGGCGCTTTTCTGTGTAATAAAGCGGAATGACGGTTCGCTATTGGTCGGAATCAGTGGCCGTAAATAGAGCGTATCTTGAAAATAAAAAATACCAAAATCATCAAGTTTGAAGCAGGTTTGGTGCGTAGGGACTTGGGCGATAAATACTCGGAAGAATTCCCTCATCTGTTTTTGCGTAAAAATGAGATTATAAGGGCGAATCCATGCTTGGATTGCATTCTTTTGTCTGAGGGCAGAGAGCTGTTTAAGTGCCGGGAGATTGATCAACGAACGATAATCATTAACGATCGCTTCTTGATGCTTGATACTGATTTTTTTTAGATCTTCCGCGGCAACTTCAACGAGTAGATCATCGGCTTCTTGCATAAATTGCGTGACCTGATAAAACGCCGCTTCGTAATTAGGAAAGACTTGCCCCATCTCTTTAAAGAGATTATTACGAATGATGTTTCGTTCCATATCATCCGCTTCATGATTCGTGTAATCTTCCATCCAAGGAAGATTGAGGTGCGTAGCCGTTTCATAGAGTGATTGTTTGGAGATCGAAAGAAATGGTCGAAAAAGGTCGATTTTATGCGGACCAAAATTCACGCTATTAAAGTCTCTCATCGCACCAAGCCCTCTAACGCCGGCACTTCTCAATAGTCTTTGCATGAGTGTTTCCGCTTGATCTGAGCGATGATGCCCAACGCAGAGAAGCGAGTTTTCTTGCATTGTTTCGCCAAATTTCAGATAGCGCGCTTCTCGTCCTGCCGCTTCTAATCCTCGAGGATCATGCTCTTCAAAATAGACCTCATAATGATAATGCTCAAAACCATAGTATTCAGCACGTTTACGGGCAAAGTTTGCCCAAAGATGGGAGTATTGATCATGCCAATTGTGATTGACGTGAATGGTATATATCGGCGGCAGTTGATCTTTAAATGTATAGAGCCAGTGCAGTAAGGTATTTGAGTCAACCCCTGCGCTCAGTGCTAGATAGAGCGCATTTTTTGATTGTAAGGTTTTTGCATAACGATTAAATACGTCAAAGTACCAATTAGGTAACATCGATAAGGCTCTCCAAATAGGGCGAAAGGGAATTTAAAGATCTGTGCCGATTGTTAAATGTAGACGAACACGATCTCCAAATTCTTTATCAAATCCATGGGCAAGGTCAAATTTCACCGTGCCGATGGGAGAATACCAACGCATCCCGGCACCTGCGCCATATTTTAAATCGACTTTACTGTTGAAAGCATCCCCGGCATCGACAAATGCGACAGCAGAGAAACTTGGGGTAATACGATGTTCATATTCAAGGCTTGCGATCACGAGCTTTTTCCCGCCATAGATATCTCCGCGGTAATCTTTATCTCCGATACCATCGTATTGATAACCTCGAACAGTCGTATCTCCTCCTGTATAAAAACGAAGGCTTGGGGGGAGTTTAGGAAGATCCTTACTGCTGATTTTCGTATGACCTAATGACCCTCTAAGAACTAAACGATTGGTGTCAGTGATGGGAATATAACCATAAATCGCGCCTAGTGATTGAAGGAATGTAATATCTGAAAGTCCGGCATTAATTGAGCCGCGAAGTTTTCCTTCAATTTTTAGCCCAAATTCGTTAAATGGAATTGTTGATGCTGTTTTCCATTCTCCATAAATTGATGGAACAAGGAGTTTTCCATTTTGCTTATCTCCTCGAATATCCCTAAAGCGGTCATATTGATAGTGTAAAGAGTAGCCGTAACTATACTGTTCACGTACACGATCTTTTGAAACCCCCACAAGATAGGTGGTGTAATCTTTGGTATCGGTATTTTCAAAGTCATAGTTGAAGTAGATATTGTACTGATCTTGGGTTGGATCAGAGCCGGGAATTCGGTAATTGATTGTGGCATCTCGCTTTTTCTGAGCCCAGAGAACATTGGTACTTAGTTTATGTCCATATTTGTTAAAGTAGTGCCAATCAAGTCCGCCCATTACTTTAAAGCCAATGTCCGATGAGTAACCCGCCCCGAGAGTCATTGTGCGTTGTTTTCGTGGTCGTAGATAGATATCAAGCGGCACTTCTTTGGTGGTCGCATTCGTTTTTGGGACGATTACAACATCTTCAAAGTAGTTGGTTTCATTAAATGTTGATTGTAACTCTACAAGTTTTTGGTCGCTATAATCATTCTCTTCTCGCATATTGTGAAGAAAACGCTCTAAAAACTCAGGGGCAAAGTATTCTTGATGAAATGTTGAGCTGCCAAAGCGATAACGCTCGCCTAGAGTCATTTGCAGATTAATCTCTGCCTTATATTTATCGAGGTTAACGATGAGTTCATGGTGCGGATAAAAAGCATCAAAGTATCCTAATTCAGAGGCTTTTTGTAAGAGTTTGCCTTTGGTGGATTCATATTGAGTATGGTTAAGTGGTGCATCCACTTTGAGTTTTGTTTTTTCTAAGATTGAAGAGAACGCTTGATACTCTTTTTCAGATTGATCGGTATCTCTTGCTTTTACCGCAGCAAGATCGGTAATCCCTAAAATAAGAGCGCCAATCGGAATCGCTTTATTGGGCGTAACGTTATATTTGGCAATAATCGTCTCTTTTTGATAAATGAGATCGCCTTTCACATCTGCGCGATAATATCCATAAGGTTGTAGCGCATTGGCAATCTCTTTAGCACCCTCTTGATAGAGCCATTGAATTCTAAGGTCTGAAGGCGCCTCTTTACCATTTAAGGCATAAATTTCAGCGGCATTTTGCGCATTTTCTAATGCTTTTTTATTAGAAATGCCCTCAATCGTCACTTCCATTATTTTCTCAGCAAAGCTAAGGTTTAAGGAGAGTGCTGTAAGGAGAAGTGATGAAAGTAGCCCGTTAATTTTTTTCATAAAATAGCGCCGTTAAACAGAGTATTTAACGGCGAAATCCTTTCTCATAAATGCTTAAATTGATTTGAAGATAACAGCTGCAGTGTGCGATCTACTTCTCATCAAGTTTGAAAGCATCATGCAATGTTCTTACCGCAAGTTCATGATACTTGCTTTCAATTACAACAGAAACTTTAATTTCTGAAGTCGAGATCATTTTGATATTAATCTTCTCGTTCGCGAGCGCTTTAAACATTAAGCTCGCAACCCCTGCATGAGAACGCATACCAAGACCCACGAGAGATACTTTTACGATATCTTTATCGCCGAGTACTTTGCGCGCGCCCATCTCTTTAGCTGATTTTTCAGTAATTTCAAGTGCTTTGTCGAAATCTGCTTCATTGGTAGTAAAGGTGAAATCAGTCGTCCCATCTTGAGAGATGTTTTGAACGATCATATCGACTTCAATATTCGCATCACTGATTTGCTCAAGAATATTAAAGGCAATGCCAGGTTGATCAGGTACACCAAGTACCGTAATTTTTGCTTCATTTTTACTTGTGGCAACACCTGAGATAATGGCTGCTTCCATGTCAATATCCTTTTCTGTAGTAATAAGAGTTCCTTCGCCATGCTCTGTTAAAGAGGAGAGGACGCGGATGGGAACATTGTTTTTAGCGGCTAGCTCAACTGAGCGAATTTGTAAAACTTTAGATCCTAAGCTTGAGAGTTCAAGCATCTCTTCAAAGGATATTTTATCTAATTTACGGGCTTTAGGTTCAATGCGTGGATCGGTTGTGTAAACACCATCCACATCCGTAAATATTTGGCACTCAGACGCATTTAAGCGAGCAGCAAGTGCTACTGCTGTTGTGTCAGAGCCACCGCGGCCAAGTGTTGTGACTTCACCATTTTCAGTAACGCCTTGGAATCCGGCAACGACGACGACATAACCTGCAGCAAGATCTGCTTCCATCGCCGAGGTATCAATATTTTTAATACGTGCTTTAGTATGAACGTGATCAGTGATAATTTTTGCCTGATCTCCATTATACGATTTTGCTTTAATACCCATTGCTTCAAGCGCAATACAGAGAAGGGAAATACTCACCTGTTCTCCGGTTGAGACAAGTGCATCCATCTCTCGAGGGTTTGGCTTCTTGGTGAGGCCATGTGCGAGTTGAATGAGACGGTCTGTTTCTCCTGACATTGCTGAAAGGACAATGACCATTTGGTGTCCTTCCTCATGATATTTTTGTGTACGGCGCGCAACATTCTGAATACGTTCAATATTTGCAACGGAACTGCCACCATATTTTTGTACTAACAGAGTCATTTATTTTATCCTGCCTTATGATTATAAGTTCGGTTGTAGAGATCGATTTTTCAAGAGATCGACTTATAAATATTACAAGAAAGCGCTAGAAAATCTAGCGCTTTTTTTGTTTTATCCGAAGGTATCCTACTGAACTTTATAAGAAGATAAAGTTAAGAAGAATATAGACCGGAATTAAGACAATCATGGCAATAAACATATAGCCGAAGAACGAAGGCATTTTGATCCCTTCTTGCTCAGCCATTGATTTAATCATGAAGTTTGGTGCATTCCCGATATAGGTTAATGGACCTGTAAATACAGTACCCATTGAGATCGCAAGAAGTGTTGCTGTCATCGATTTACCCATTAATGTACCATTCATCAAGAATTCTGCAGCATTGCCATCAGGTGCTAAAGACCCTGCCATTTTAAAGAATACAAGATAGGTTGGGGCATTATCTAAGAAGGCAGAGAGCACCGTCGTGACCCAGAAGTAGATCACATTGTTCGGCTGGCCAGCTTCGTTATGAGTCACCTCAAATACAGCAGAGAAAGCACCATTACTACCCGCTTCTAAAATCGTAATAACGGGAACAATCGTTAAGAAAATACCGGCAAATATTTTCGCAACTTCCAAAATAGGTTCCCAGTTAAAGTTGTTATCTTCACGGATTTTTTGAGAAGTGATTTTGAGTGATACAACCGTTAAGAAGATAAAGAAGAGGTCACGTAGTACATTTTCAAGACGTACAGTAACGCCAAAGACATTCCATGTAGTTTCAGGATGCCAAACGCCCGAGATAATAATCCCTAAAAGAACGCCAAGAATGATTAAGAAGTTCTGTTTACCGACGACAACAAAGGTTGTTTTCTCTTTAGATGCCGGAATATTTTCTTTCTTGAAGTAATAGCTATCAATGACATAGAAAAGGCTTAATAAGATAACTGAGAACACCAACACAGGAAGGAACATGTGCTTTAAGGTCCAGAAGAAATCAACGCCATTTAAGAAACCAAGGAAGAGTGGTGGATCACCAAGTGGTGTTAATCCTCCCCCAATATTCGCCACTAAGAAGATGAAGAATATCGGGATATGCATACGGTGTTTGCGATTTTTATTCGCAGATAAAATTGGGCGAATAAGGAGCATTGCAGCGCCTGTCGTTCCCATTACAGAGGCTAAAATGGTCCCTATTGCGAGAATGGATACGTTAAATTTGGGGCTTGCAACGAGGTTGCCAGAGATATGAATACCCCCTGATGCTGCAAATAGAACAAGTAGTAACAAAATAAAGGGGATATATTCTTCAATAAACGCATGGGAGAAGATATTCGCCACAATGGTCATATCATAGGTGAAGAACAAGGGGATAAAGAATAGGAGAGTCCACATGGCTGTGATTTTGCCGAAGTGATGTTCCCATAGTTTAGGTGCGAAAAGCGGGAGAACTGCAATAGAGAGGATAATTCCAATAAAAGGAATAGACCACAGTGGTGATAGGGTTTGCCCGTCAAATGAGAGCTCACCGCCAGCGAAAGCAAGGCTTGGTAGCATGCTGATGCTGAGAAGGAAAAATAAGGCTTTACGCATTTGTACCTCCGATATTAATTTAAGCGTAGTTAAATGAAGCTTCCACCCATAGAAGAGAGAAGCGCTCCTACAACAATATTATGTCAACTCTCGTTAGCCCCATATCGGCGACTCGTCAAAATTGATCGAAAGTTTAAGTGATTCAACACTAAGCTGATTCAAAACCTTCAAGAAAATAGAAATTTAAGCCAACTCTAAGAAGAGAGGGTTCGGTTATTTTGATGTGGGTGTGAGTGCAATCTTAGAGGAGAACTTACTATAACCTTCTGCTAGATTAGTAACATAAAACAGCAAATTAGAGCTTTTAAGACAAAAGTAACGTGCTATGCTATGGACTACTTAAAATCACTTCACAATAGCACAAAATATGAAAAAATTTCAAAAAATAGCCCTCATTCTAAGTAATAAAGCGTCAAGAGAAATTCAAGAAGCGGTGGTTCGTACTAAAAAAATTATGGATGAACATGGTGCAAGCTATTTTGAAGTCGATAACTTAGAGTATCGTTCAAAGCTCTCATATCCCGAGGAAATCATGACAGAGATTTCTTCGTGTGATCTGATTATTGCCTTCGGTGGCGATGGGACTTTCTTAGGAATTGCCCGAAAAGTCCACCACTTCAATATCCCTGTTTTAGGGGTGAATTTGGGGCGCTTAGGTTTCTTGACAGATATTGACCAACGAACTTTGCATACCCACCTTTCGACGATTTTAGAGGGCGATGTGGCCTTTGAAGAGCGCTTTTTATTAAAAGCCTCCATTTCGGGAGAGTTCCGTTCATTTGCGATGAATGATGTTGTGATTCACAAAACAGAACTTTCTCGACTCATTGAAATTGATGTTTATGTGAATGATCATTATCTTTCAACTTATCGCTCTGATGGTCTTATTTTAGCAACCCCGACAGGATCAACGGCATACTCTCTCTCAACGGGAGGGCCTATTATGTATCCTTCATTGCCGGCAATTGTTTTATCACCTATTTGCCCGCATACATTCAGTCATCGACCGCTCGTGATTCCAGCGAACTGTAAGATTGATGTTGTAACCAGTGATCGAGAAAAAGAGCCTGTGAATGTGACTTGTGATGGGCAGGAGCTCTTTACATTATCAAATAGTGAAACATTAACGATTGAACCTTCAGAGCATCCATTACGTTTATTACATTCAAAAGATTATCACTATTTCTCTATTTTACGAGAGAAATTGAATTGGGGGAATCAACCTAATATTCGCCGCTAATGATTGATCTATAAGGTAAGTAAAGATAGGGGGAGTCGAGATATTTAAAGACTTTTGAAAAAAAAGTGATTAAAGATTGCAAATATATTTTTACCCCCTAGAATGTACTCGTTTGTTTGAAAGATGAAGAATTAGGAGAAAGATGATGAGTCACAACATGCGACCAACGCGAGTGCAAAAGCCTATCTATATTGAAGGCCGCATCGCTATTCTTTCTAATTCACCTATTTTTGAAAAATGCCTCCATTTGTAATGGGGGCTTTTTTTTGCGCCAAAAATGGCACCCCGAAATTTGTTGTTTAATAAAATAAAAAAGAGGAAACCCTTATGAGCACATTAGTCGCTAAAGAGCATCGCATTTACACTGACACCAAAAGTTTAAAAGCATACTTATTAAATAACATTGAGAAAAACGGTGGGTGGGTAAATGCCCATATGCATGGTGACCGTGCATTCACAATTGATTATGCTGGATTTGAAGTTTATCAAACACAGAGTTTGATTGAGAAGTGGGATACATTAGATCGCATTAAATCAACGATGACGGAAGAAGATTACTATCGTCATTTCTCAATGGGAATTGAGCGTATGATTGAGCAAGGCGTAACGGCTGTAGGAAGTTTTATTGACGTTGACCCGATTGCCGAAGAGCGCGCGATTAATGCAGCCCTTCGTGCACGTCGTAATTATGAGAAAGATATTACGATCAAACTCGTGAATCAAACATTAAAAGGCGTGATTGATAAAGAAGCGCGTTACTGGTTCGATAAAGGTGCGGATAAAGTCGATATTATCGGCGGGCTTCCACGTCGTGACCTTCGTGATCACGGTGAGGGAATGGATGCGGTGCATATGGATGTTTTAATGCAAACGGCTAAAGCACAAGGAAAAATGATTCACGTACACGTGGATCAGTTCAACTCAAAAGATGAAAAAGAGACAGAACTTGTTGCAGATAAAACGATAGAGCATGGCATGGAAGGGCGCGTTGTTGCGATCCACAGTATTTCGATCACAGCGCATGATGAAGCGTATCGTAAAATGCTCTATGCAAAAATGCTTAAAGCGAAAATGATGGTTATCGCTTGCCCATTTGCATGGATTGATAGCCCAAGACGTGAAGATCATGGGCCGACTCGTAACGCGATTACACCCGCTGATGAATTAGCGAAAGCAGGAATCCCTGTTGCAGTAGGAACCGATAATATTGCGGACTACATGTTGCCATTTAGTGACGGTGATATGTGGGAAGAGTTAAAGCTCCTTATTACAGGATGTCGTTATACGAATCTTGAAGAAGCAATTAACATTGCGACAAGAAATGGTCGTATGGCATTAGGCCTTGAGGCTTATGCACGCGTATAGGAGCTATTAAAGATAAGAAGTTAATTTTTTAATTACTTAATAATATTAATGGTTGTTTTGTTTATTAATAATAATTAATGTTTATAAAAAGCGCTTAATGAGAGAATCGTTGAGCGCTTTTTTATTTGTATTTTGTAAGGTCTTCCTCAAAGAAAGTTTAACTTGCTGATTGGAAATAGTTATTAAGTCAATAGGTTAATCTTGAAATATCAATCAATATTATTATATTCTTATTATTTTAAGTAATTACAAGTATAATAATAAAAATTATAATAAATATTGTTTTTATTGCTTTTGGGAGATTTATAAATTGAATAAAATTTATTGTGTAATTTGGTGCCATATTCGTCAAGCTTATGTGGTCGCTTCTGAGCTAGCCTCACGTAAAAAAATAAAAAGCCAAAAGCAGGGACGAACTATATTAATGATGAAAGGACTCTTTTTGAGTTCTTTAATAGGCATTTCTTCCACCGTTCTTGCGGAGGAAAATAGACTCAACATAGGTCAAGATGATGGGGACGTAATATATAGGTGATTATGACACTATAAACCCTAGTGCATTTTCTGGAATTGTAATCGGACAGGAGACAGTTTTAGCCTCAGGAAATGACGTTATTATTATTGGGACAGGGGCATCAACTCATGGCACCAATGCGATATCCATTGGTACGGATACTAAATCCGAGGGGGATTCTGTTGCAATTGGAGCGGGAGCGGAAGCAGTATCTGGGGGAATTGCTATAGGTATGGGCTCAAAAGCGACAGTTTCAGATGAGTTTTCTGTAGGATCTAAGGATAATGAAAGAAAGATTACTAATGTTCGTTCCGGAAATATTATTGTAGATTCAAAAGATGCTGTGAATGGCTCTCAGCTGTATACCGCTTTATATTCAGTTATCGATGTAATAGGCAAGGATTCTAATGGGCAAGTAAGTAATAGCGTGATTAGCGGCGTTGATTTCTCTAGAGCCTTTGATTTAAAAAGAAATTATATTACAAATGTTTATGATGGATTTGCATTTACAAATACTAGAACCAAAGAGCTTGCTTCAGTGTTGGGCGGTAGTGCTAAGATCACGAATGGAACATTCTTTGGGCCGATTTATGATTTTGGAGAGCTGGATGAAGATGGCAATAAAATCACTTACAATACCGTTGGCGCAGCATTAGACAATATTGATGGTCGTGTGGATATCAATACGATCAATATTGAAAATATTACTACCGGAAAAGCAGGACTAGTGCAGCTTTCAGAGAGTGGTGAGATTGTGATAGATAACACGATTGCCGGTGCTGACAAGGCTGTTTTTAATCTTCAAAATGCCGATGGCACCGCACGTCAGATGATGGGGGTTGAGAAGGCGAAATTAAATGCGGATTCCACAGATGCAGTGAATGGCGCTCAGCTTCATGTAACGAATGAGAACGTAGCGCAAAATACCATGAACATTACAAAAAACAGTGAGGGCATTACGCAAAATACCGAGAACATTACAAAAAATAGTGAGAACATTACAAAAAATAGTGAGAGCATTACGCAAAATGCCGGAAACATTACAAAAAACAGTGAGAGCATTACGCAAAATACCGAGAATATTAAAAAGACCAATGAATCCTTGGTAACAGCGTTGGGGGCTGGTGTGATGCTTGATGATGTAGGGAATCTGGATCTAACGGCACTCGATTATAAAGAAGCATTGGGGTCAGATCAGGATTTGGGAAGCATTGAGGCCGGTTTTGAATATGTAGGGACAAAGCTGGGGGATCATGATGCTCAGTTAACACAGATCGGCACAAGCATTGGTGACATTACTACCGGAAAAGCAGGACTAGTGCAGCTTTCAGAGAGCGGTGAGATTGTGATAGATAACACCATTGCCGGTGCTGACGAGGCTGCTTTCAATCTTCAAAATGCCGATGGCACCGCACGTCAGGTGACGGGGGTTGAGAAGGGGGATATTACTACAGAGTCTGTAGATGCTATCAATGGAAGTCAATTACTGGGATCATTGAAAAGTCTTGAGACGATCTTAGGTGCTGAGGTGACAGTAGATAGTCATGGTTATGTTTCTGTACCGAGCAGCACTTTTGATATTGGGCAAGGAAATAATACGATTTCAGGAGCCTTAAATTACCTAAACAACCAAAGTGGTGGCGGTGAGGGGTTATTTACTTATGATAAAGATAAGAACCAAGTCATCTTCGCAGATAGTGCTGGTGTGAAAGCGGATGCGGAATTGAACTTGGGTGGGCGTGTGATTTCTGGGGTGAAGGGAGGGGAGGTTGTCGAAACATCTAGTCAAGTAGTGACGGGTTCTCAGCTTTGGGAAACGAATCAGCAGGTTGAAGAGAATACGCAGCAGTTAAAGCATATTCAAAATACGTTCTCACACTATAATGCACGGTTACACAATATTGAAAAGATTGTTCATCAGAATCGGAAAGTGGCGAGTGCTGGTATTTCTGGCGCAATGGCGATGAGCTCTATTCCTTATGTGGATCATACTAAATACTCCTTCGGTATGGGAGCCGCGACGTATGATGGTGAGGCTGCGATGTCCATCGGCTTTACTTATAAGGTAAACCAAGATGCAAGATTTAGGATTCAAGGGTCTTATGATACGCAGAATAAGGCCGGCGTTGGCATTGGCTTTGCTTTTGGTTTTTAGCGAGATATTTTACAGTGTCAGTAGATGCTGAAAAGATGAGAAAAGAGGCGTAAAAGCCTCTTTTCTTATTGATATGGTGAGGTAGTAATCAAATGTTTATTGACGAAAATGTCAGAATGACTTACATATGAAGAACGTAGTAAGTGAGTATGTAACTAACAAATTAGTATTGTTCTGCACTCATCGAATCTCTTTGAGCTGCATTGATAGAAACCGCTCGAAAGAGCAAGGGAGATCAAATGAGTATCGCATTATGGCAAGAGACTGAAGTACAAGAAGGGGTCCTCGACTGGGGACGCGTGAGTGATGTACGTATTTCGGAAACGGTTGAAGCACCTTTGGTTGAAATCGTCGGACATGATCGTTTACGTGTTGATGCTGTTTATTATGATGCGGGAATTGAAGGCGCACTTGCGGCCACTTATACCAGACAACCAATCTTAGAGAAACTAGAACAATTATTGACGCTATTACCCGAGAATATCGGAATTTTAGTCTTGGATGCTTGGCGCCCATTAACGGTACAGAAGGCTTTACGAGCCCAAGTCAAAACGTTTCTAGAAGAAGAGTATTCAACACTTGATAACTCTGAAGTCGAAGAGGTGTTATCACAGTTTGTAGCGGAGCCTAGTGATGATCCGCGTAACCCGAGCCCGCATTTAACAGGTGGTTCGATTGATATCACGCTCTTTGATTGTGAAACAGGCGAGCCATTAGATATGGGAACGCTCTTTGATGAAGCGACGCCGCTCTCTTGGAGCCATGCGTTTGAGTCGGTTGATAGTAGTAAATATAAGCGTGAAATTCGCGACAATAGACGACTCTTAATCAATGGTATGAAATCTGTGGGCTTTACGAATCTCCCGACGGAATGGTGGCATTTTGATTATGGTAATCAGCTTTGGGGTTATCATAAAAATGAAGATGCTATTTATGGTATTGCAACTTTATAGGATGAAAATACGCTATGACAACGCTTATTACTGCTGATCAATCCATGCTGTTGTTAGCCTTTCTTTTTGTGGCGGCTTCAGCTTCTATCATTATTGAGCAACGTTACAAATGGTCTTCAAAAGTACCGGGCGCGGTCATAGCGCTGATTATTGCGATTGCTTTTTCGAGTTTTAATATTATTCCCACCGATGCACCGGTTTACGATATGGTGTGGGGGTATGTGGTGCCGATAGCCATTCCGCTCCTGTTATTCCAAGTGAATGTGAAGAGTATTTTTACGGAGAGTCGCCGATTACTCATCATTTTTTTAATGAGCTCTATCGGAACGATGCTCGGGGCTTTTATCGCCTTTTTTATCTTCAAAGATTATATTCCAGAGCTCGATAAAATTAGTGGCATGATCGGTGCTTCTTATATCGGTGGCGGGGTAAACTTCGCGGCAATGACCGCAAAGCTGGAGCCAACGAAAGATATGGTCGCCTCAACAATTGTTGCTGATAATCTTATTATGGCACTCTATTTCATCGTACTATTGGCAATCTCTTCTATTACCTGGTTCCGAAAGCGTTATAAAACGCCTTATATTGATGAAGTGGAGAGAAATGCCGGCAATAGTGATGAGAACCTTGCGGCAAGTTATTGGCAACCGCGAGAGATTGCGCTAAAAGATATCGCGATTAATATGGCAGCATCAGTCCTCATTGTGGCGATCTCCTTCACGATTGCGGGTTACCTCAAGCCACTTCGCGCGATGGTAGATAACATCGTGCTGGAGATTTTGGTGAGTTTTATTACCGACCCTTATCTTATTTTGACGACATTAATCTTTATCGTGATTTTCCTCTTCCAAAAGCCTTTCCAGAAACTACGGGGAAGTCAGGAACTCGGAACCTATATGATCTACCTCTTCTTTGTGGTAATCGGGATTCCCGCATCGATTCCTATGATTTTACAAAATGCACCCTTACTATTACTGTTTGTTGTCTTGATTATGATGATTAACTTAATTGTGAGTCTGGTGCTTGGTCGCCTCTTTAAATTTTCATTGGAAGAGATTTTACTGGTATGTAATGCCAACGTTGGGGGACCAACAACGGCAGCAGCAATGGCGATCAGTAAAGGCTGGCGCACATTAGTAGGGCCGATTCTGGTGATCGGTACCGTGGGGTATGTGATTGGAAACTATGCGGGAACGATTATCTACTTAGTGGCAACCCGATTTATGTAAGAAGCCTCAATGATCTAATAGCGCGCATTTGATAGGCGATGTTCGATACTGATATTAGTTAGAGATTGGGATTTAGAGCTTCAAATTTCGATATTGAAAGCCAAAAGAGAAAGCCAAAAGAGAAAGCCAAAAGAGAAAGCCAAAAGAGAAAGCGGAAAGAGAAAGCGGAAAGGATTAAAACCCTTTCCGCTTTTTGTGTTGAGAACATATGCATGGTGCGCGTGAACTTTTAATGAGTCACTGTGCGCTGTTATGCTTCGCTATTGAGCACTTGATCAATGAATTGTAGAGAATCTTGGATGATTTTCTCGGCATCATTATCGAGAGTCGCAACGTGGTAACTATCTTCGAGCTTCACTAGGAATTTCTCTTCACTTGAGATCGTGTCAAAGATATGTTGCGAGTTTGCTGGGGGGACGACATGGTCAATAGTCGATGAGAAGATCATCGTGGGGCATACGACTTTATCGAGATCATTGCGCACAATCTCCATAATTTTGATTACATCTGCCATCGATTTTACGGGCGATGCGGGGTAAGCAAGTTCCGTGACGCCTTCCTTTTTAATATCTGAGCCAATCCCATCAATATAGGTCTCTCCGGCGAGTTTTTGGGAGCGATAGAAGGCTCTAAACTCCGGCATATCAATTGCCGCGTTAATGGGCATAATGCCCAGAATATCGTGATAGTTTTCAGCAAGGTAGAGCGTGAGTGCACCGCCCATAGAGAGTCCTGTAATAAAGATCTTATCTGCGTGCAGTCTTAATTCATCGAGCGCTTCTTCAACATCTTGCAGCCAATCTTGGAAGCTGGCTTTCGCTAACTCTTCTGGTGAAATGCCATGGCCTGTTAATCTTGGCACAAGCACTGTAAAGCCCTCTTTGGCAAATGCTTCACCGAGCGGTAATACGCTTTGGGTTGAGCCTGTAAAGCCATGAATGACTAAGATGCCTATATCATTTCCTTCACTAAAGAAATCTCCTGCCCCTGATAAAATTTTCCCCATAATTGACTCCTTTAAGCATCAGTAAAGTTTTTGAAATATTGGTAAACAATCTCTTTGATCTCCCACTATAGCGACTTTATGGCTGATAGCGAATGCTATTTAATGTTTTAAATGCACTATTGGTGACTTTAATCATCAATCTTACGCATCGCTTTGGTTTGAATGCCTGATGATTGCTAAAAGGGTGCTTAGATTGCCTGATTTAAGAGGATAATACCGCGCAATAAAAAACCCTCGGAAGAGGGTTTTATGGATCTATTATTAAGGCAATCATGATTGCTCTTGAAGTGGACTAACTGCGCTAATAATTAGAGCTTGTTAGGATCTTCAATTTTGTTTTGTAAACACATTGCCGTTAAAGTATTTCTTAATAAACAAGCAATGGTCATTGGGCCAACGCCTCCAGGAACCGGCGTAATAAAGCCGGCATTTTTAACGGCTTCATCAAAGTCCACATCGCCGACTAAACGCATTTTGCCATCTTCTTCAATACGGTTAATGCCCACATCAATTACGGCAGCACCGGGTTTAATCCAATCGCCTTTTACAAGTTTAGGAACCCCAACTGCAGCGACAACGATATCGGCTTCACGGCAGAGGCTTGCGACATCTTTGGTGCGTGAGTGCGCAATGGTAACCGTACAGTTTTGTGAGAGGAGGAGTTGCATCATTGGTTTACCAACGATGTTTGAGCGGCCGACAATCACTGCGTGTTTACCTGAGAGATCTTTTCCAAGCTTATCTTGCAGGAGAAGAAGCGAGCCCAGTGGCGTGCAAGGAATAAGATAAGGTTTGCCGATAGAGAGTTGACCAATATTGATCGGATGGAAGCCATCAACATCTTTGAGTGGGTTAATTGCGTAGAGCACTTCTTCTTCATTGAGATGTTTTGGAAGCGGTAATTGCACTAAAATGCCGTGAATTGTAGTGTCGGCATTCAACGTTTCAATGAGCTTTAAAAGTTCTGCTTGAGTCGTTTCAGCAGGAAGACGGAAAGTCTCTGATTTAAAGCCGCACTCAATGGCAAATTTCTCTTTATTACGGACATAGACTTGACTCGCAGGATCTTCTCCGACAAGCACAACCGCTAAACCTGGGCGGATCTGATGCATTTTTTCAAGGGTCGCAGTCTGCTCCGCAATCGTTGCGCGAAGGTTTTGGGCAAAAGCTTTTCCGTCGATTAAATTAGACATGGATTTTTCCTTATAAATAATCTCAATAAGAGGTCAAGAGGTGTTTCTGGGCGGACAAATAGAAAAGGGAAGATCTTACTTAAAAGATCTTCCCTTATAAATGGGGTTAAACCGTAATTTCACGATGTTTTACAATGACATTAGCAGTCTCTTGCAACGCTTCAAAGAGCTTTTGAGAGAGATATACGGAGCGATGCTTACCACCTGTACAGCCAATAGCGATTGTGAGATAAGATCGGGTCCCGCTTTTAAATGAGGGGAGCCATTTCGTAATAAAGCCGGCGATATCTTGATAAAATGACTGGATGTCTTCAGTTTCATTGAAGAAGTCAACTACCGGCTTATCTAATCCTGTATAAGCGCGTAATTCTGGAATCCAATGTGGATTGGTGAGCATACGTGCATCGAATACAAAGTCTGCATCTAAGGGAATACCATTTCGGTAACCAAATGAGACAACCTGAATGGATAGTTGTGCACGTTGGTTATCGATAAGACGTTCAATTAAGATCGAACGTAATTCATGAACATTTAAAAAAGAGGTGTCTAGAATAATATCAGCAGAAGAGCGCAGCGGCGCCAGAATTTCTCGCTCACTACTAATGGCTTCTGCTAATGCTACTTTGGAGGTTGTTAAAGGATGTCTTCTGCGCGTATGGCTATAACGCTTGATAAGCGTCTCATCATTGGTATCTAAGAAGAGAATCTGCGGTTTTAACGTCGTATAATCCTCAATTTCCGTTAGGATCTTTTCTGCTTCCGCTAAATCCTCGGGAAAGCTTCTTGCATCAACCCCTATCGCTAATTTATTAATTCGATTTTTTTGCTGAATCTCTTCGATAAAGCGAGGAATAAAGGTAATAGGGAGATTATCAATACAGAAGAATCCCTCATCTTCTAGTGTCTGTAATGCGATTGATTTACCAGAACCTGAAATGCCACTGATAATAATCATTTGCTGCATCATTGGGGAGAAGCTCCTTAAAGTAAGTGAGAGACAACGATCTTAAAATGAATACATCTTCATTGTTAAACATCTTTGAATGCTGTTGAGTATTATCTAATATTTCTAAAGCTTACTCAACAGTATTCAAGGGAGTTTCGCGAAATTGAAGTATTGATGATGGTAAATCTTGAAAAGCATCTTTTAAAGATCAAGATCCATCTGTTCTGGTTTTTGCTCTGCTTTTTTTGCGCGGCGTTTTTTTGGGGCGTCTATTTTTGCTTTGGACGCTGTGGTTTTCTTCGGCGTAACCGTGCTTGATTTTGCTGGTTTTACAGGCTTCTTAGCGGCTGTAGCGGATGGGTCATTCTCGGTTTTTTTCAGCGCGATCTTAGGACCTTTACTACTTGTTTTTTTTGAGGGGGCAGGTTGTGTCAGCGCCTCATCCAGCGGTGCCTCTTTAAGTGCAACTTTTGGAGCCTTCTTTGCAAGGATTCTCTTAAGAGGACTCGCTTCATTGGGGCGAATATGCCCAACATGAATCCCATTTTTTTCAGGTTTTTTTGAGAGGCTCAGGGGTTTTGCTGGACCTGTTTTTGCAATAATTTGCCGACGAACTTTATTGGTCGGGCGAATCTGCTTTGTCACTTGTTTGGATTTTAAAATACTTAAAAGTGTTGATGCAATCCCAAATACCGCAACAAAAATCGCGAGATGATAGCGATAATCCGCAAGGAAATAGCGATAGTTACCTTTAAAATGGATATTCGGCAGAACCCAAATAATAATGGGTAAAAGAATCGCTAACATCAAAAGATGGAATTTAGCAGGAATTAAGAGCCAAGTCCCTGTGAGCCCATCATAGTCATATTTTGTGGAGGGATGGTGAATCTCTTTTAGTTGTTGATCATCATTATTCATGTGGCATTAACTCATTGAGGTAATGGTGGTAGAAAAGCAGAAATGCAAACACTTCTTTCTCTCCCAATAAAGGGAATAAACGATTAAATGAATTATTCCCAGACAGCAGGGATTTTACCTTATTTAAAAGGTTTCGGGTAGTTTCTGATAAGGAATTGAGAGCAATGTCATCTTTTAAGAGAATCCTAAAAGATTCAGGGCGCCACTCGGATTTTTCGATACCAAACCACTCAGGGCACGATACTGAAAGCTCGCTCATCACCTCTTTAAAGACCTCATTATTAAAGCATTCATTGCCATTCTCCTTAAGATAGAGATAAGGAATAGGACCTTTAATTCCAAATAGATAGCCATTGATTAGATGCGTTAATTCTACAATTGCTTCTTGTTTTGTATAGTAAGGGAAGGTTGTTTTTTCAATACCTGTTGCCCCCTTGCCAATAAACCAAAGCGTTTTTTGGATGTCATCTTCAGGTTTTGTGGCGTGATAGAACAGATTCGTAATCGCCCCTTTCATTAAGCGATCATGTTTTAAATTTCCGACATCCCATAGAATAATATCCCCATGAATGGAGGGTTGTGGAATCTTTCCATACAGCGTAATACCTTTCTTAAAGCGCTTCAGCATAAAGGCGCCATAGGGAAAATGTGCCGCGATTAAGGTCTGCGTTAATGACTTTGGCAGTTCACTCTTTTCGAGCCAAGAGAGCTCCCCAAAAGCAAATTTGGGGAGTCGCCCTTCTAAATGGTATTGCTGATAGAGCGATTGACTAATCCCCTCAATGATCGTTGCTTGATCCGAAGATTCTGCAGTTAGAAGCGAGCGCTGATCTGCATGATCTTGTGTTTGATCGAGCTTAAATGTCGAACATAATGCCGGCTCACCGCTGTCGCGTTGGGTAATACACGCTTTCAATAAAGCCTCGGTGAGGGCTTGGTGGAATTGGTATTCGTCTAATCCTTTATTGATCGTGAACTTTTCATCATCTTCGATCAGCGTTGTATAGTCACGTAGCGGCGAGAGATGAAGTCTTTGCTCTGCAAAATACTGACAAGGATCTTGATAGAAACGAATAAGTGAATCTAAGGAGAGCTCTGTCAGCGGCGTAATTTTTTGTTGCGCATCGAAGTTTTCTAATAGTGTTTCATAATCATAAGCCGCATTATAGAAGGCCGCATCTTCTTGGTTTAAGATCCATTCATCTTGGAAGCTCCAAATGGCATTATTGGGGCTGAATAAGCCGGCATTATAAGAGGCCATGGGATGATGATAGGTGATTTGAGTAGATGCTGCACTTCCTGATTCTGTGATTGCGATCTGATCAATATAACGCATTAACTCATCGATTAAGAGTGAGGGGAAAAGATCACTATTATCTCGAATTGATTTCCCAATAAAGCTTAAGTAGAGCGATTCTTTTGCCGATAAAATGGCCTCTAAGAAGAGGTAGCGGTCATCGATACTCCGGCTACGATCTCCTCGCATTGCCTGATATTGAATAAGGTCAAAGCTATGATGCATTGTGGATTTTGGGAAATCCGATTGGTTCATGCCAATCATTGCGATCATCTTAAAGGGAATTGTCCGCATCGGAATAAAGGAGCAGAACGTGATTTTTCCTTGGATAAAGTTTTGTTCAGGCTTTTCTTCAAGGAGTTTGTTTTCCAACATCGGCGTGAGTGCTTTTAGGGGAATCTTATCTGTAAAATTAACCGTTTGCGCACCACTGAGGAGCCCGTGCCATGCTTTTTGGGTAAAGTGAAGTTTATCGTTATTGGTCGAGGATTGTGTAAAGAATGTCTGCCACACTTTCGGCAGAATTGCTTGCCACTCTTTAACCGATTTATCACCTGCGAGGTTATTTTTAGTCTCAATAAGACAATCGATAAAGTAACAGAGATTCCCTAATACTTCTGCCGTTTTCCCTTCAATATGTGGATAGGCGAGGAGTGAATGGGGCGCATGCATCTCATCACTTAGCGGTAAAATCGCGTCAGTAGAGCCGTAGCCGAGGAGCATTCGCTGTAAGCCCCAGCGCCAGGTATTAATATCCCAATCAAATTGATTGTTATAGGGCGTTTGAAGTTCATCCGTCAGATGAACGCCATCGATCGCTTGTTTAATATTGGCATCATGAATCCAGAAGTGAATGAGGGAGAGATCACTCTCTTCAAAATGAAATTGCTCCATAATCTCCGGCATTTGCAGAAGCAGGAGCAGGTCACTTGCCTTAAAGGCACTTTCAGGGAGCGCAAGGAGATGCAGCAGCGTAGTAAAGATTGTATCGCTCTCTTTTAAGCTGACATCAGAGATTGAGTAGGGCAAGTAACGATCTTTAGGAGCGCTGCCAAAGACAGCATTAATAAAGGGCGCGTAGCTCTCAATATCCGGCGTCATGACGACAATATCTTCTGGCTCAAGTGAAGGGCTTGTCTCTAATTGATGGAGGATTTGATTATAGAGCGCTTCCACTTCACGCATTGGGCTATAAGCATGGTGTAGCTGAATAGAGCGATCACCTTCAGCGATCAGGTAAGGCGTCGTTTCGCGTACAGGGCGAAGATGGAAGATCTCTGATTGAATTTTAGAAAGAAGCGAATCCACCTCAGGTTCAGCAAATGCCTCGGTAATTTCTAGTGCTAAATCTCCATCATATTTCTGCAATAGATGAAGGTGATCTCGCCCGACTTTTCCAAGGGATGCGAGGAGCGGATTACCGTAACTATTTTGCCAATGTTCATCGAGAGAACCTAAAACTTCCTCAGGAATATGCGGTGAAATCTGATCAATCGCGCTGATCTCTTGGCTAAAGAAGCTAGTAAGATTAACACTGGGAAGCCCGGCATCTTTTGTCAGATCTCCCCAGTAATATTGGGAAGGATTATTGAAAAATAGATGAATATCGATCACTTTTGAAAATTGTGCAATAAGATCTAAAAAGAGGGGCGGCAACGAATTCAGCCCGATAATAAAGATGCGTTTTGGAAGTTTTTCCTGAATATGCGGATCTTGAAGTTTTGCATCAATCAGGGGATGGAGCATCCCAAAATGTAGCGGTTTTCCAAGTGTCTCATAGAGTCTTTTAAATAATGTGGCTTGCCAAGCTTCTAGCTCGATAGGGAGGACATTATCGAAATGGGGCGGCGCCATCTCGCCTTTGGTCCATGCATTGATCCAGTGACTGCGATAAACGATATATTTATCGAAAATGCCGGCAAGTTCTTCGGCGAGATGAAGAACGCCTAAGAGCGGATTTTGAGGGCGCTTACTCATGGCATCTTGGGCATATTTTTCAAGATAATCAGAAATAGGCGTAAAGAGCGTAGTATCTGTCGTAGAGATGAGCGCTGAATCTTGGTCGATAATTTCTTGAATAATTGTTACAAGCGGCCAAAACAGTTGATCTTTTGAGAGCCGCTCTATTGGGCGCTGCGTGCGCTCTTCTTCTGTAAAGGTCATCTCTAAAAGGTTCATCAGCATTTTTGAGGGTAATAAAAATTCTGATTGGGTCAAAATCCCCAGCTGTTTTGCGAGCTTAATCTGCATCCATCTCGCCATTCCAAAGTTCTGGACTAAGAAGTACTCTTTATCAAAAGGGGATGCTTGAGGATCCACTTTTGTGAGATAGCCTGCAATATATTGTAAGGTATCTAAATGATTGGAGTAGTAGAGATTAAAGCTCATCGTTTCGCCCGTTTCTAAAAGAGAGATGCCACCAGGAAATTTTATGAAAAATAGTCGCGCGTGAGTGCGTTTTGAAGTGATCAATTGAAAGTAAAAAATAGTCCTTCAATACGCTATTTTTCTGCTAAGCTAAGTATAGCAAAGTTCACCTTTGAAGGGCTGATATCTCCAAGAGAACGCCTATCAAGGCTTGGGCAATGTGTGCCACCTCTTTTATTATAAAAGGGTCGCAGGATAAAAGACTCCCGCCATTGTGGATTGGGAAGATTTTCATAAAACAGATAGAATTCATCGTTCTATAATGTATAACGATAACGTATAACTTTAATAGCAAAGTTCATCACAAATTTGATAGGAGTAATGACAGATTATGGCGGATTTAGAGAGTTTATTTGCAAAACGAATCCAAGGTTCCCAAAGCTCGATCGTAAGAGATCTTTTACAATATAGTAAAATGCCGAACATCGTCTCGCTCGCAGGAGGAATTCCGGCGGCAGATATGTTTGATATGGAGGGGATTAACGCTGCTCTGAATGAAGTCATTACCTCAGGCGAAGTCAACGCATATCAATACAGTACGACTGATGGTGAAACGGTTTTACAAGAAGAAATTGTTAAGCTAATCGCTGATCGTGATATTAAGGCAACCGTTGATGAGATCGTTGTAACGAGCGGTTCACAACAAGGGCTTGACCTTATTTCACGGACATTCTTAGATGAAGGCGATACGATTTTAGTAGAGCGCCCAACCTATCTTGCCGCGATCCAAGGTTTTAAAATGACCGGCGCGAATGTTGAAGATATCGAAGGGGGCGTTGATGGGCTAAATGTTGATGCTCTTGAAGCGCGTCTTGAAAAAGGTAAAGTAAAAGCGCTCTACATCGTGCCAACATTTGCTAACCCAACAGGTTCAACGATCTCACAAGAGAAGCGTAAACGTATTTTAGAGTTAGCAGTCAAACATAACTTTGTGATCTTCGAAGATGACCCGTATGGTGAGATTCGTTTCACTGAGTCACTTGCAAAGCCGATCTACTCAATGGTGACAACAGAAGAAGAGAAAGAGCACATTGTGTATCTCTCATCATTCTCTAAAGTATTGGTTCCGGGCCTTCGTTTAGGGTTTATTGTGACGAGTGAAAAAATCCGTAGCAAGATTGTGCTTTGTAAGCAATCTGTGGATCTTCACACACCTGTATTGTCACAATTGATCGTTTCAAACTACCTTAAAAGTGGTCGTTTACAACCGCGTATTAAAGAGATCTCAAAAGCGTACGAAGCGCGTTGCCAACTCTTAATTGATTCTTTAAGAAAGCATTTGGGCGATAAAATTCGTTTTGCACAACCAACGGGCGGGATGTTCCTTTGGGCAACCTTACCAAAAGGGGTGAGTGCAACAAAATTATTGAAGCATGCAATTGATGCTGAAGTGGTCTTTGTTCCTGGCGCTGCATTTTATGTTGGTACGCCAGAAGATGAGACGCTTCGACTCTCATTTGCAACGATCTCAGAAGAGACAGCAGATGAAGCTGGTCGTCGTTTAGCGATCGCACTTGCAAACTATCAAGATTAATCATCAGAGAATCCTGAATTTAGGGTATTTCTAAAATGATCAAAGTAAAAGCCATCTGCTAACAGATGGCTTTTTTGCATTCTATTTTTAAGAGAAAAATGGATCTTAATAATGTCAGGATGAAAGGTGTTTTTTTTGAGACAAATCAAAATAATATTTTATTTTAGAAATAGACTCTTCGATGCATGCTATACATGATGTTTATTGTAAGTAAATCAAGGGATAAGTTATGAACTCAGTAGTTAATAAATATAATGTGTGTGGAGTGCTGATTAGTACGCAGCAAGATCGGATGAATGATCTTTTATTTGTTCTTAGAGGTATTGAGGCTTGTGAAATTCATGAGCGCAATGATTATCAAGTTGCAGCTACCATTGAAGATCATCTTGATGAGAGTGCTTATGACATTATTGAGAAAATTAAAGAACACGATATGATTCTTAGCATAACGCTTGTGAATCATTTTTTTGAAGAAATATAGTGAGATTTTAGTTGAGGTAAAGTCTCAAAAAATTTTCTTTAACAGCTCAGGTTGTATTTTTGGGTAATGATTTTTTTGTGCAATTTAATTTACATTAAAGGGCTGATATCTACGTAAATAGGGATGCTGTTGAGGAAATGTGCCGATAGTAAGAGAATAGATGCATTACTTCCACTAACTTTTAATGATGAATTATAAGGTGCCTGAAAGTGATCCAATAGGTTTTTAAGTGAATAAATGTATTTTTATGTAAAATATGTTAAATATCAATAGCTTGAATTAATAATTTGATAATTGTCAATAGTTCTTTTGGATTAGTAGGCTACTCTCTTGTTATCAGTAGCTAAACATTGCATGGAGAATCTATCATGGCATTATCTCGACGTCACTTTATGAAAATTTTAGCAGCAAGCGGTACTATTAGTGCCTTACATGGCTTGCCTTTTACAACATTTGCGCAACAAACAAGGAATGATGGTATTCGCTGGGATAAGGGGGTTTGTCGTTTTTGCGGCACTGGATGCGGTGTTTTAGTTGGAACTAAAAACAATCGTGTTGTCGCAACACAAGGGGATCCTGATGCACCTGTTAATAAGGGATTAAACTGTATTAAAGGTTATTTTCTTTCTAAAATTATGTATGGGAAAGATAGGCTTAATAATCCGCTATTGCGAATGAAAAATGGGCAATATGATAAAAGTGGAGAGTTTACAGAGATCACTTGGGATCAAGCTTATAAGTTAATGGCAGAGAAGTATCGTAAGGCTTATCAGGATAAAGAAAAGGGGCCTGATAATGTGGCGATGTTTGGTTCTGGGCAATGGACTATTTTTGAGGGTTATGCAGCTGCGAAGCTCCACAAGGCAGGATTACGCTCTAATAATATAGATCCCAATGCCCGGCATTGTATGGCATCTGCTGTTGTAGGATTTATGCGAACCTTTGGAATGGATGAGCCAATGGGGTGTTATAACGACATCGAATATGCGGATGCCTTTGTCCTTTGGGGGTCAAATATGGCAGAAATGCATCCTATTTTATGGTCTCGAATTACTAATCGACGACTATCCCACAAAGGCTGTGAAGTGCATGTACTTTCAACATTCACGCATCGATCATTTGAGTTGTCAGATAATGGAATGATTTTTACACCGCAGTCGGATTTAGCAATTTTGAACTATATTGCGAATTATATTATTCAAAGCGGCGCATATGATCAGGCATTTATTGAAAAGCATACTAATTTTAAACGAGGAGCGACAGATATTGGTTATGGATTACGTCCGGAGCATCCTCTGCAACAACAGGCTAAAAATCCTGATTCTGGCGCAGCTACGCCTATATCTTTCGAGGAGTTTGCGGAATTTGTTTCCGAATACACATTGGATAAAACCTATGAATTATCGGGGGTTCCTAAAGATCAATTAGAGCGATTAGCAAAGCTATATGCAGATCCAACGAAAAAGATCGTGTCATTTTGGACGATGGGCTTTAATCAACATACGCGAGGTACCTGGGCAAATAATCTTATTTATAATATCCATCTTTTAACAGGGAAGATCTCTCAGCCGGGCTGTGGACCTTTTTCATTAACAGGACAACCTTCTGCATGTGGTACCGCTAGGGAAGTCGGTGTTTTCGCACATAGGTTGCCGGCAGATATGGTCGTTACCAACCCTGAGCATAGACAGTTTGCGGAACATATCTGGAAATTGCCTGAAGGAACAGTGAATCCGAAAGTAGGGTTGCATGCTGTTGCTCAGAGCCGAGCTCTGAAAGATGGGAAATTGCAGGTTTATTGGGCAATGTGTACTAATAATATTCAAGCAGGCCCTAATCTTAATGAAGAAACTTACCCCGGTTGGAGGAATCCTGATGCATTTGTCATCGTGTCAGATCCTTATCCGACTGTTTCTGCATTGTCTGCGGATTTAATTTTACCTGCCGCAATGTGGGTTGAGAAAGAAGGCGCTTATGGTAATGCTGAGCGAAGAACACAATTTTGGCGTCAGCAAGTCTTACCCTATGGCAATGCCCGATCAGATCTGCAACAACTTGTGGAGTTTTCTCAGTATTTGAAAGTAGAAGATATTTGGCCAGAATCATTGATTGAGAAAGATCCTTCTGTTCGAGGAAAAACACTCTACGATATTATTTATCGAAATGGAAATGTTGATAATTATCCTCTTTCCGATAAGCAGGCTGGATTTGATAATACTGAGTCAGACATATTTGGGTTTTATCTACAAAAAGGTCTATTTGAAGAATATGCCGCTTTTGGGCGAGGCCATGCACATGACCTGGCTGAGTTTGATCTTTATCATAAGTCAAGAGGGTTACGTTGGCCGGTTGTGGATGGTAAAGAGACTTTATGGCGTTATCGCGAAGGATATGACCCTTATGTGAAAGCCGGAGAAGGGGTGAGCTTCTATGGTCATAAAGATGGGCGAGCGGTAATTTTTGCTTTACCATTTGAGCCTGCGGCAGAAGAACCGGATGCTGAATATCCCTTCTGGTTCTGTACAGGAAGGGTACTAGAGCATTGGCATACGGGGAGTATGACAAGACGAGTGCCGGAGCTCCATAAGGCAGTTCCTGTTGCACAACTGTTTATAAGTGCCAATGATGCCAAAAAGCTTGGTTTACGTCGGGGGGAAAAGGCAAAAGTAACATCTCGTCGAGGATCGATTATTACTACCGTTGAGACGAAAGGGCGTAATACACCGCCAGATGGGTTAGTTTTCATTCCATTCTTTGATGAAGCAAGATTGGTTAATAAACTAACACTTGATGCAACCTGTCCTTTGTCAAAAGAGACGGATTATAAGAAGTGTGCGGTAAAAATTGAGCGGGCTTAAGAGCTATGAAAAATCGACGAGCATTTTTAGCTGCAACGGTCAAGATAGGGGGGGGCATCTGCTTAGGTGCTTTACCGCTCTCTATGCTTGCGACGCAGAGTAAAGCTAGTAATCAAAATATCCTTAGGCCTCCTGGCGCTATTTCTGATGCATTATTTTTGAGTGCTTGTACTCGCTGTGGTTTGTGTGTTAGGGCATGCCCTTATGATACGTTAATATTATCGCAAATGAGCAGGCCTGCTTTAGGAACTCCTTATTACATCCCAAGAGAGATACCATGCGAAATGTGTGAGGACTTGCCTTGCATCAAGGCTTGTCCAACGGGCGCTTTAGATCCCTCGATTACAGATGCTGAAATGATTAATATGGGGACGGCTGTTTTAGTGGATGAGGAAAACTGCTTAGCCTTTTTAGACTTGCGTTGTGAAGTCTGTTATCGCGTATGCCCTGTTATTGATAAAGCTATCACGCTTGAATTACAGGAAAATACCAGAACAGGAGCTCATGCTAATTTTACTCCTGTTGTTCATGCTGAGTTTTGTACGGGGTGTGGATTATGTGAGAAAAAATGTGTTTTAGAGCATGCCTCAGCCATAAAAGTATTGCCAACAACGATAGCGAGAACAAAATTGCCGGAGCATTACCGTAAAGGGTGGGAAGAGAAAGAGAAGAATCATGGAGAATCGTTAGTTGAGGATGAGGTAAAACTACCTTTTCACGATATTAATCATTTAAAGGAATTTGAGCCATGAAAAAAATGATTAAACCAAAATATAGTACGCTCTACTTCGAGGAAGCTGTAGAGACAAATGGGTGGTGGCGTTCACATCGCTTTTTAATTTTAAGACGCTTTATTCAAATCTCAATGCTGTTTCTATTTGCGATTCCCTTGGTCGGAGTGAATAGTAATATTTTGGACAATAAGACAGGGAAAACTCCCACTTTAAGTGTTTCTGCTTTAGAAAGATTACAGCATGAAGACGGAGTTAGAAATAATGAGACGTGGATATTAAAAGGGAGTATCGCTAATAGTGAATTACTTTCTACGATCCCTTTGGGAGATCCCTTTGTATTTTTGCAATCTTTAGTTGCCGGTAATTTATACACTGTAACGGGCTTGATTGGAGTTGGATTAGTGACTCTATTTTATTTTCTAATGGGGGGGCGGTTATATTGTTCATTTGTTTGCCCTATTAATATTGTTACTGACCTTTCCGCTTGGATTAGGCGACAATTAAGGGTTAATAATCAATTATCACTCTCTAAAAAAGCACGTTTTTATATTTTAGGGGCAACGATTGTTATCTCAGCCTTGTTTCATGTTATTGCGTGGGAGTTAGTGAATCCTATCACAGGGATATTTAGAGTGCTGGTCTTTGGTGGTTTTGCTATCACGAATACGGCCGTTGTTTTTGTCATTATTATATTTGTGTTAGATATTATTGGGGCATCTAATCTCTGGTGTGGTCATCTTTGTCCTGTTGGCGCTTTTTACAGTGTATTAGGACGAAAGTCGATTTTACATATTAGCGCTCCCAAAATAGCAGAATGTGATGATTGTATGGATTGTTATAAAGCGTGCCCTGAAGCGCATGTATTAAAACCTTTGATTCAAAACAAAACACTGTTTATTGAGCAATCTATTATTCCTGCTGTTGGTTTTAGTGATTGTACTCGCTGTGGACGATGTATCGATGTTTGTCCTGAAAGAGTCTTTAGTTATGGGATTTCCAGTAAAGATCGTCGGATTAAATCAAATCAACCTATTACCCCAACAAGTTTAAAACTAAAAGAGAGTTAATTATGAAAATAAAAGCCATTATTTTTATTTTATCGATAGGGCTATTCCTTGGTGTGACTGCTGCTAATGATTTTCAAGGGCTGCGAGGAGAAACTGCAATTGATGAGAATAACACCCAAGTTGAAACGTACCAGATGCAAGAAGGGGTTGTGCTTCGTAAAAATTATCGCCAGCAGCCACCTTTAATTCCTCATAAAATTGAAAAATATCAGATTAATCTTAAAGCGAATCAATGCTTACGATGCCATAGCTGGCAGTACAGTAGTGATTTCAAGACTGTTGCCGCACCAGAAAGTCATTTTATCGATGCACAGACAGGAGAGAAGACAGATCATGTTTCAGCAGGGAGATGGTTTTGTACTCAATGTCATGTTCCACAGTCGAATGCGCCTGAGTTAATAGATAATATATTTAGTGCATTTGATAAAGAGTAAGGAGGATCTTATGGTAAAGCTTATTAAACGTATTTGGTCTTGGTTTTGGTCTCCTTCTGGGCGTTGGTCTTTGGGGACATTGTTAATTGTTGGTGGAATTATAGGTGCAACAACGATGTTCACTGCTCACAAAACATTAGAGTGGACTAATAGCGAGGGATTTTGTACTAGTTGTCACACTATGAAGTACAACCTTACCGAATATACAGGTACTATCCATGATGTTAGTAAGACTGGGGTTCGAGCAACTTGTTCGCAGTGTCATGTTCCTGAACAGGGACTTTCTTTGATTGTTAGAAAGATGCAAGCAGCAAATGATGTTTATCAGCAGTTTATTGGGAAAACAATTGATACGCCTGAAAAATTTGAAGAACGCAGAGGTCTTTTAGCTATGCGAGAATGGACTCGGATGAAAGAGAGTGATTCAGCCGGGTGTCGAAGTTGTCATACCGAGATGAATATGGATTTATCAGAGCAAAATTCTCGTGCCAATATTGGGCATACGTTAGCAAAAGAGCGTCAGCAAACATGTATTGATTGTCACAAGGGAATCGCTCATGAATTACCAGAGAATTGGATGGAGCTCGAGGAAGTTTTAAATGCAAAATTTGCTCATTAATAACGTTGAAAATCTTTAAATGCCAAAACGCCCGTTTTAGATTTAGCGGGCGTTTTTTGTATGAAAGAATTGATCTTTATTCAGCATACGCTATTTGACGCTCTTTCCCGGCATTTCCTAGCCAATATCCATCACATTCATCAAACGTGAGAGCATATTGCATCGTAGGATTTGTCAGCGCCTCACGGTAGCGGTCAATCATGGGGAAGATATCTTCACTTAAAGGGGAGAGACGCACTATATCAACGAGCCCTTGCATCTTATGGCACTCATTGATGAGGTTATTGCAAAGACCGCTCTGCATCTGGATGCCATTCATGGTAAAGATGCGTTCCTGATCTTGGGAGATGACTGCTTTACCGCAAGAATCTTCCAGGCAGATCACTTCGCAATTGGCTTTTTCTCTGCCGACGCTGCGTGCAGTAAAGCATCTCGCAGAATAAGAGAGCGGCAGATAGCCGTAAGCAAGAATCTCTTTCTCAAATTTTGGCCAAATGCCGGAAGGCTCGGCAGATTCCTTGATCTCTTGAATCCATGATTGCGAGAGCTCCACAGGAAAGTACCAACGCTTCATGCCGTTACGAAGCATAATCGCAAGGGATTCAGCATTGTAGAGATTGAGCGAATAGCCGGCGGTAAAGGGGAGATGATTCTCATAACAGAGATTCACCGCAGCCATATCATTGGCTTCTATACTAAATAACCCATTATTGACGGCATTTTTAACATCTTGGAGCTTTGAGGGGCTATCCACGAGCGCAAGAGACGTTAGCACCACCTCTTTTCCGTGCGCTTCGAGCATTTTACCAATCTCCAGCCACTCTTCTAAGCGGAGCTCTTTACGCTTGGCGCAAACCGCTTCACCGAGATAGATGATATCGGCATCTGAATGTTTGGCGCGATCATAGAAGTCATGAATACGACTATTTTCCCAACAATAGAGCAGTGGACCGAGCGATATTTTCATAGAGACTTCCTTCAGAAGAGGGTTGAGGCGGATAATATAAAAAGGGTATTAATCTTGAATAGTACGGCTTTAGAGCCATTTGCGATTATAAGCGCCGAGCGTCGTTTGACGACCTTCAGAAATCTCGTTAAGGGCTTGCTCCCATTCGGCTTTAACTTGGAATTTCTCTGGGTTTTGCTGATAGTAATCAATCGCCTCACGCCATGTTTTAGTGACTTTTGATACATATGCCGGACTTCTTTGGCGACCTTCGATTTTGACCGAAGCGATCCCCATCTTAAAGAAATCGGGAATCAGTGCGATCGTATTGAGGCTCGTCGGCTCTTCCATGGTATGCGCAAGCGTGCCATCGACGTGATAACGGCCTTTGCAGAGCGTTGGATAGCCGGCATTTTCGGTTTGATTAAAGCGATCAATCAAGACATCGTTAAGGCGCGTCTCTTTACCGCCATTAGGGAGTTCAGACCATTCAACAAATTCCGCAGGTGAGCAAGCGCCGGCAGTATTGGGGGATTTCCCCGTTACATAAGATGAGAGATAACAGCGACCCTCCGCCATAATGCAGAGCCCTCCAAAGGCAAAGACTTCAAGTGGCACAGGAGAGATTGCCGCAAGGGATTTAACCTGATGAATCGGCAGAACCCTTGGGATCACGACGCGATCAACGTTAAATTCCCGATGATAAAATTTAATCGACTCAAGACTTGTAGAAGAGGCTTGTACAGAGAGATGCACTTCCATTTCGGGGTGTTTCGTGGCGACATATTCAAGGTTGGCGATATCAGAGAGAATCAACACATCGACGCCTTCGCCGGCCGCCCGATCGATGGCTTCCTTCCATACATGCTGTTTGGCAGGATTGGCGAAAGTATTAATCGCAACATGAAGCTTGCGCCCAAAGTTACGGGTGACTTTTACCGCTTCTTGCAGCCGTTTCTCCGTAAAATTCAATCCTGGGAAATGTCGGGCATTGGTCTCATCTTTCAGGCCGATATAAGCCGCATCAGCACCATACTCAAAAGCAGATTTTAAGGCAGGTAAGTTACCTGCGGGGCATAAAAGTTCCATAACGTCCTATTGGGTGATTAAGATCAAGGTGCTTATAAGATAGATTGTTTAGAGTAGAGGGACTTTGATACCAATCAATAATGAGGATACTATGCAAATCTCCGATAAAATCAGCCGTAAAATTCCCGATTTAGTACCTTCTATTTGTAAATACCACCTTAAGTTAATGCCTAACTGGTTGAAGGTTAAAATCATTGGGCAAGCGTTGAATCACTTTTTTCAGGAATCAATAGAAGAAGGAGATTTGGATTTTTTAGAGGGGAAAACCTTTAAAATCAATGTGGAAGATCTTGATTATGCGGTGACAATCACCCTTAAAGAAGGAAAACTTAAAGTATTAGATAACTACGTGCCGGCAGATGCTGCGCTGAAATCGACGTTTAACCCGCTGATTCTTATGATCTCTCGTCGGGAAGATCCAGACACACTGTTTTTTAATCGGACACTCGCATTAGAAGGTAATACTGCCCTTGGGTTAGAGATTAAAAACTGGCTCGATAGTTTAGATCTTGATCTCTTACCAAAAGCAATGCAATCAACGTTACAGCGTTATAGTCAGATGATTTAATCTTGAGAATCTCGAATTAAATCAGTTTGCATGGCGTCGGATATCACGTTTGATGTGCTTCCTTAAGCCGGCTTGCCGACAGGCGAAAGCTTTGCTTTCAATGTGGTAGCGATTTGGAATCTGCTCGTGATATGATACTGCGATGAATAGTGATCAATATAAAACCATTACAGCCCTTAGCGAAGATGAATTTGTCATCTCTCGAAGCCGTTTTATCTCTTTTGCCGTTCCGGTATCGTCGGAAGCGGAGATTGATGCGTATTTAGACGAATATCGTAAACGTTATAACGATTCTCGACATGTCTGTTACGCGTATGTGCTGGGGAATAAATATGAACTCTATCGGGCAAATGATGATGGCGAACCCTCAGGCTCAGCAGGTCGCCCAATATTAGGGCAGATTCGCTCGCTAGAACTTACCAATGTTTTAGTGATGGTTGTACGCTATTTTGGAGGAATAAAACTCGGAACGGGCGGACTTGTTTCAGCTTATCAAGAAGGTGCGCGAAATGCGCTTGAAAATGCCAAAATCGTTACCAAAACAATCGGGCAACCCGTGAGTTTCACCTTCGATTATCCTGCAACGAACGATGTGAATCATGTGATTAATGATTTCAATGCCGAGAAAGTTTCAGAAAATTATGGCGTTAATTGCGAAATGACGTTGAGCGTTAGAGAGAATGATTATGCCGGATTATTGGCGCGTTTAGAGAAAGTCGATACGCTCTTTATCATGGATAAAATCGATCTATAATAAAATATTATTAGACCTAAAAGCCATGAAAGCAACGCTTTCACCTGTCGGCGCATCAGCTTAAGGAAGCACAAAAATAGTGACATCCGACGCCGTGCAGATTCGTTTGATACGAGATACGTAATCTCTCAATGACCTCAAAGCTGGGGAGAATGCTTGCATGCTTAATGCAATCGCGCGCCAGCAAGATAGGTTTAGCTGGCTCATTAATCTTGTTTCTTAATATCCGCTCACGAAATTGTGAGGGATTGAAAGCAACGCTTTCACCTGTCGGCGAGTCAGCTTAAGGAAGCACAAAAAAGTGACCTCCGACGCCGTGCAGATTCGTTTGATACGTGATTAATACGGATAACTATTAGTTCAGCCTAAAATCAACAAGTAGCGGATTATGATCGGATGCATCTGTCTTAATGACTTCGCTCTTTTCAAGATGTAATCCACGATAAAAGATAAAGTCGAGCGGGGCACTGAAAAAGGCTTTTCGCTGATCGTCAGGGAATGTCACTGTTTTGAGCCCCATTCTGCGGGTAAAAAGATAGAGCAGGTGGCGGCGTTTTCGGCTCCAGGTATTAAAATCGCCGGCAAAGATTACAGGGCCACTGTGATTCATGACAAGTTCTGCAATGGCTTGGATCTGTTCACGATAGATTTTTACGCCAAGACTAAAGTTCACTGAGTGAACATTCACCACCATCAGTAAGCGCTTATCATAAAGTGGATAGACGGTGACAAGGGCAGATTTAGCAAGGCGTAAGAAAGGCTCTGTTGTCCTGAAAGGGCGCGAATAGACAGGGTAACTTGAGGCTAGTGTCATAACGCCGTAAGAGTCCTTGGTAAACTCAATTGCCGGCACTTGATCGCTCACCATAAAGTGCTCACGGGAGAATTGAATTAAACTCTCTGAGGCGCGGGCTTCTTGAAGCAGAATAAGATCCCGATCTTTGCCGTAGGCATTCAAAATGGGTAACCAATTCATTTTTTGCTGTTTGTAGATATTCCAGACCATCACGGTTAGTCGATTGTCCCGAGAGAAGGGGTGGTATCGATCGAGGCGAGTTTCGCCATGGAGGGTCTCTCTCTCTGTTTTCCCTGAAGTAAATCTAAAGAGATGGTTTTTTTGGTTCATGACGCTTTATGATCCTTAGGAATAATCCTCTATTGTGGCGCATTATGGCGGAAAAATCAGGAATTGTTGCGACTCTTTTCGCTTATTAGCGGGATATTTCTCTGATAATCAGGCATTAATTGCATGTGTTAATGATTATTTTAATAATCCATCAAGGTGAAAGTGCCGATCTATAGCGTTTTTTGAAAGCATTTTAGGATTATCAATATTTATAGGTTGTTCTTCCCTTGGAAGCCCCTTATATTAAAATTTATAATTATTTAAAAAAGGGTTTTAAGCATGATTCATTTAAAATTAAAACGTGGATTACTCTGCATGGCGGTGGCATCGATGTTACAAGTGCCGATGACATCTATGTTGTATGCGCAAGAATCTAATAATAGTGAGAGTTCAATGATTTTGACATCCGTGGCGATTATTGGAATTTCGATGATGCCGATTATTTTGCCGGCAACGATCTCAGGGCAGAGTGCGGATAGTAGTGAGCGGGATCAGGACGAAGATTTTGTCTATATTGATGCACAAGATGAAGCGGGAAAGCCGGTGCAGTTACGCCTTCCTAAAACAGCGAAAGATAAGGTAGAGATTCAGCCAACGGATAAAATTGCGATGAAGGTCGGCGTGGATGGCGATCGTACGTTATATGTAAATGGCGTTGCGAAAAATATCTTTATTCAGACGAAAGATGCCGAAATTTTACAGCAAAAACCTTTGAATTAAATAATTTTTAATCAATATTACGGTGTTATTCATTTGGAGGACCCGATGTTTTATTTGAAACGTAAATTCATTATATTAATGGCAATGATCCTGACAGCAACGCCTGCATGGAGTGATTCGAGTATTACAGAATCTTTTTTAGAAGCTTCAAGTAAATTAGATGAGAGTGGCTCAGGAGAGCTGGTGGTTGTTTCTGGGATTTCACTGATGCCAGTCATCTTGTCAGGAATCGGTATCGATGGAAGCGTTGAAGGCTCTACAGATAATAGTACACAGAGCAAAAAAGATGAGGATGATCAATTCTTTTATATCAATGCTTTGGATGAAAAGGGGAATCCTGTACGCTTAAAGCTCCCGAATGCAGCGAAGCATCGGGTGACGATTATGCCAACGGATAAAGTGGCGATAAAAGTCGGGAATGACGGCGAGAGAATGTTGTATGTGAATGGAAAGATGCAAAATCTTTTCTTGAACAAAGACGATACCTATTTGCTAAAACATGAACGAATTGAGTAATAATAAAGGTTAAAAGCATGCGTAAAATAGTAGGAATCATAGGGGTTGCCTTGCTCTTAGGGGCGTGTACCACTGTGCAAGAAAATAGTTGTAATATGAAACCGCATAGTGTGGAGAATGTGCAACAGATCTTTGCTACAGGGAAAAACCTTGAGCGAACCTTAAATAGCCTCAATGCGCGCGGTAATGCCAATGTCATCGTGATGGGGCGAAGTGGGCAGGAATTGGATAAATACAATATCCAATATTCTCATGCCGGTTTCATCGTAAAAGAGCAAGGAAAATGGCAGGTATACCATCTCTTAAATGAGTGTCCGACAGACAAAGGTGGACTCTATAAAGAGGGCTTAGGCGACTTTGTTTCGGGCATCTTTGATAAACAACCCTTGACCTTTGGATTTGCAGTGCCTGCACCTAAAGTACAACAAGCGCTTGCGAAAATGCTTCAGGATTCAACGGCGCGTAACCGTGTGTTTGATGCAAATTACAGTGCAGTGGCGCATCCCTTTAATCTCATTAATCAAAATAGTAATGGCTGGTTATTAGAGTTTTACGCACAAGCCGAAGCGAGTGCAGAAGGCGTCAATATCCGTAACCGAGAAGAAGCGCAACGCTGGCTCTTTGAAAAAGGCTATGTGGGGCAATCATTGGAAGCATCGGTAATAAAACAGCGCTTAGCGGCGATGTTTGTTGGGAACGTTTCTTTGCAAGGGCATGAAACAAAAGATCGCTATCAAGGCCGATTATTGATTAATAGTGGCGACTCGGTACTGACTTATGTGGCAGAACGAAGCCCCAAGAAAGCGTGTGAGCAGTATCGAGGTGCTACACAAAATGGCAGTTTCTGCGAGTTCAGGCTTCAAAGATAAATTTTGAAAGAGATGCTTTGAAGGAAAGATCTTTAAAAAGAGCACTACAAAAAAGCGTTATCTATAGTGATAACGCTTTTTTTATGGGGCAATTTTATTGCCGGAAGCATCGCATAATTTTACAGCGTTGGGTGTGTAAAGGTCTTTGCAAGGAGGGCGTTATACTGCGTCTCTAAGGCTTGTAAATAGATTTTCGCATCAGCCTCAAAGGGAAGAACCTCACCGACAATGACATCGCAGTTAAAGGGGACAAAAAGGGCTTCGCCTTTTGGCAGGGCTTTCCCGAGTCCTCGTAAGATAACGGGTGTGACTGGGACATCGGGGTGTTTAGAGATGAGCGCGTGAATCCCGCGTTTTAGTTTAAAATCACGCTCTTCTGTGAGGGATCTTGTCCCTTCTGGGAAGAGGATGAGAATCTTGCCGTTCTCTAGCTCATCATGACACATCGCAAAGAGCTCATCCGCGCTCTTAATGGCTTTACGTTCGATCGGAATAATATCAATGCAATGGGTTGAGAACCATCTAATGAATGGGCTCTTCATAAAATAATCTGCGGCAGCGACAGGGCGCACACGGCTAATCTCTTTTAAGGGATAGAGGCTCATTAACACGAGCGTATCGAGATGGCTGGTGTGATTCGCAACAATCACGGCAGGCCCTTGTGCGGGGAGTTTGGGGCGATTGATGATATTGAGTCCAAGGCCGACTAAGACAAGAGGTTTGACGATGAGCGCAAAGAATATCACTTTAAACCATCTGATTTTATGAGGCTTTTTCATAGGATTACCCCGTAATGTAGTAGAAGAAGTGGAAGAAGATCGGTGTTGCGTACATCAGGCTATCCACGCGATCTAAGATGCCGCCATGCCCAGGAATAAGGGTGCCACTATCTTTAATGCCAAGATCACGCTTCACAGAAGAGAGTACGACATCGCCGATAAAACCTGAGGTGGCAATAATCATGCCGGCAAAGATACCTTGTTGCCACGTAAGAATCGTGAGGTAAGGGGCTAGAAATGCCGATAAAATCGTGGTGACGATAAAGCCCCCGATGAAGCCTCCCCATGTTTTGTTGGGGCTCACTTTCGGGAGGATTTTACGTTTCCCAAAGCATTTTCCGGAGACATATTGGCTCACATCGTTAAACTGCGTTACAAAGAGCAAGTAGAGAATTAATCCGGCGAAGCCCGCATCCACATTAACGCGATCAATATTGGCTAAGTACGCAATATGGCTAAAGCCAAAGACGGCGAGCATAAGGCTCCATTGGATAATGGCATTGGCGCGAATAAAGCCTTTTGTTTCGCCGATGATGACAGAGCGAAGCGGTAAGAAGAGGAACATATAGACCGGAATAAAGATAATAAACATGCCATACCACTGAATATAGGCAAAATAGTATTGAATCGGGATGGCGAGATAAGCCCAGAATACAAGTCGTCTATCCATCGCGCGAAGGGGCGTAATAGAGTAGAACTCTTTGAGTGCAAGAAAACTAATAAAGCCAAAGAGAATAGTGGTGGCTTTCGCGCCAAGGAGTAGTGCAATCAGGATAATGGCAATCATCCACCACCAAGAGCGGGTTCTTAAGACCAGCTCATTAAAATCTCGATTGGGTGCTTTCTTTGTTTTCACAAAGACAATCAGACTCGCAATAATTAAGATGGCGATAAGCCCAAGGCTCATCATCATCGAGTGAAGGGGAAGGGTAAACATAATGATCTCCAGAGATGTCCAATTATCTTCACGATATCGGTAAGGAATTTTATCGAGATAAGATAACACTATTGTCTTAAAATAGTTGCGACTTATCAGGTTTTAATAATTTAAATTCAATGGTTTGGTTTTTTATTATTATATTTTCTAATGCTTGTGACTTAAAAGTGAATGATCTTTTTGTCAGGTATTAAGTCGTGTTTTATAGGTTTTTTGGGGGGATTTAATGATGGTTATATTGAATCCCATTAACATGATTATGAGCCGATTATTTTGATAATATCGCTTCTTGATTTTTAAATCGATAAATTTGTACCAGACGACGAAGTGTGGTGATAAAGCTTCCGGCAATAATGATGATTATTGCGCCCCAAAGGAGCACTGTTCCGGCATTGAAGAATAAGCCAATAATTGTCCCGAAGAGGGCAATGGTCATGAGTGCCATACGGTGTTGTTTTGCAAAAGGTCCTGAGAAAAATGCCGGGGATCCCATAGAAACACCAAGCACACGGATATAGGCAGTAAATGCCGCAAAAAGAGAAGCAAGTAAGCCGAGTGCAAGCCCCGTTGGTGAGCCAAGACTCAAGCCTAGCCCCACAAAGAAGAGTGTGTCACTCACTCTATCCGGTACTTCATTAAAGAGCTCGCCGGCAGGCGTTACCTTACCGCCTTCAATCGCCACCATGCCATCAATTAAGTTACAAAGAAGACGGAGTTGAATACCAACAATCGCGATCGCGAGTAGAATAATCTGCACACTTAAATGGGTTGAGATTTGCCAGAAAGCGAGCGCAATCATGGCAATAAATGCCGGTAGAATGCTAAAGAGCGAAATTTGGTTCGGCGTAATATTCTTTTGTGAGAGCCATTTTGCGAGGCGAACAATTAGGGGGTTCGAGCGACTTTTAATAGGACGGCGTTTTGTCATGGAGTTTTCCTTTTGAGGTAATCGTTTGTTAACCTGAATATTATCTCTCCCTAAAATAGAAGTCAATAAAAAAGTTAACAAACATTAACTTTGTCGCTATAATTCATTTTGAAATGAAAAGCGTTCACTCGTCATGATAAGGATTCAAACCAATTCTAGGATGCGATAGTGAATATATGAGTATGGGAATGTATGAACGAAAAAGTACTTGCTGCCTAATAACCATGGCTTAGGGCATAAGTAGCGGTTAATCAGCGAGTGATGATCCGCAAAGTGATACGAAAGAAGGAGCGTAAAAGCATGAAAAAATATCTTAGTTTCATCATGTTAAGCGTTGGAGTAATCTTAGGATTAGGCGCCGGCGCGTTGTGGGTCACTATTGAGCGTAATATTGCAGTTGAAAATAGCGATCCCTATTTTTTCCTTGAAAATCGACCAAAGAGTGTTTTTGAACCCTTTGATACGCCGATTGATCTGACCCAAAAAGGGGAGAAGATCTCTTTTTACTACTGGAATGCCCCCAAACCGCATGGTTATTTATTAAATCTCTTTCCGGGAAATCGCTATCACGAAACGATGGGAATGAAAGTGGTGCCTAAAGATCCCGAGGGAAATATGAGTGTTCCGGCAATCTTTAAAGAATCTGTTAAATCCCCCTTTACATTGAAAGGAACGCTCTTCGCTTTAAATAATCAAATGGAAGAGACGTGGATAAAAACGGTGGAGATTACGCAGTTTCGGAGTTATGCGCATCAGTTATATCTTTTTGAATCCCTTGGCATAGGCTCGCAAGATTTTGGGTTATATCGTCTAGAATTTGAGGTTTTGGAAGCTTTAGAAGCTGAGAATGTTGCTGATTTTGACTATTTTGTCTCGATTTTTTGGTACTTTTTGAAGTAACACGTTGGGAGGATGATCTTTGCTTATTTGCGTGTGCGAAGATTACTAAAAGTATTAAAGTATTTGTTGTTAAAACACTTATTATTAAAGTATTTAATTACTAAAGATGCATTATGTGTAATATTGCACAATAAATTAAAAATAGCTTCGCTAATAACCTCCGGAAAATAAGGAGATAGCGCAGAAGTTGATGATGAAGACCAATAAACATATTGCGATTAACGTATAAAGGATGCTGTATGGATCGATATTCACTCTATAAATTGCCACTTATCGGGGCTTTAACCTATTTTTTAGTGAGCTTTTTGACGGTGGGAATGCCCCTTATTCGCCTCTATGCGAGCCCAGATTTTGATATGGGTTATATGATGGATCTACTCTGGATGAGTGGAAATCTATACTTGATGAAAGCCTGCGTACTATTGCCGGCATTGATGCTTGTCTTGCACCATTTTAAGTTAAATATCTGCACCCTTAAGAATGCTTTGGCGGTCATGGCTATTGTGGCAGTGATTATGGGGGTGAACATTGTTATTACGAGATCTGTGGGAGAATTGATACTCGCAGCTTCTACAGATTACAGCGTAAGTGTCAGAATTTTGCAGATCTTCGCGAGTGTTATTCATCTCTTTGGTTTCTTAGGAATGTTAATTGTAGCGTTAATGTTCTTTAGCAGAGATTTAGACCACTATGAAGGAACCCCGCCTACAGGGCAGAAGTATTGGCTTTTTGCGAATCTATTTGCGATCTTTGGGGTTTTTGCCACACTTTTAAGTGGCTTATATAGCATTGTTCTATTTTTTGTCCCAGAATATTGGGTGATCGATGGTGTGGGGAGAATCGGCTGGCTCTATATTCCTATCTCATTGGGGCTTCTTTTGATGCTCTTATCCAGAAAAATCACGCTCACAACCATCGAGCTCAAACCTGTACTGATTGCCGGCATAACGTTAGCGATCTTGACGTTGCTGTTGATCATTATCGGGATAGCGTTGGTAATGTGGGCAGATACTCAATCAATAGGTGGATTTATCGTGGCACTATTAAGCCTGCTAATCGGTGTGTCGCTGATCTTACTGATAAGCCCCATCATATTGGTAAAGCAATGTTTTAAAGAATATGTCGTGACCGGCTTTAAGCCAGGTTGGTAATATTTAAGCCAGGTTGGTAATATTTAAGATCAGTTGGGAGGCGCGAGGATCAATTCAGCGTTGCCCAATAAGTGGCTAATTGTAAGAGAGAATCATAAGAGGAAATCAAGAGCATGATGCGTTTTAAAAGAACTGGTTTATTACTGTTAATGAGCGCGATGCTAGGCATCGTTAGTGCTGATGATCTTATTGATGATTCTGCCAATGATTTGTCGCGGGCAGCGATCTCTATCATTGATCCCTTGGTGATTTACGATGGAAGTTATCGTGCGATAAGTTATCCCTTAGGTGATGTCGCGCCCACACACGGGGTTTGTAGTGATGTGGTAATTCGTGCTTATCGAGAGTTGGGGTATGATCTTCAACAATTAGTGCATGAAGATATGAAGCGCAATTTTAGCCGTTACCCAAGTCAGCGAATGTGGGGACTTAAAAGCACAGATCGGAATATCGATCATCGCCGAGTGCCCAATTTAGAAGTCTTTTTTGCCCGTAAAGGGGAAGTATTACCGATTACATAAAAGAGTGAGGATTATCGCGCGGGTGATATTGTCTCGTGGCGCTTAAACAATGGCTTGCCTCATATTGGAATTGTCATTGATGAGAAGGCAAAAAGTGGCAGACCGATGATTGTCCATAATATTGGACGCGGACAAATCGCAGAAGATGTCCTCTTCCAGTGGGAGATAGTTGGGCACTATCGTTTTAAATAGGTTCAATAGCGAATAAAGAAAAGGCGGTTCCTGCTGTTAAATGCAGGAACCGCCTTTTTGCGATGATTGCGTACTCATTTTATGAAGCGCATGATGAAAGATGCTTAAGCCTTTTGCGCACCGAGAGATCTTTCACGGATTTCCATTAAGGTTTCGCCAGGAGCGATGTTATTAGAATCGTAGCGAATCTCTAATAATGCCGGGCGGTGATGCTCATTTGCATAAGCAAGCGCACGGGCAAAGGCATCTTTAAAGTCTTCTGTTTTTTCGACAGCTTCACCGTAACCTTCGTAGCTTTGGCATAGTTTAACAAAGTCTGGGTTTACGAAGTCGAGGGCAATCGTTCTTGCCGGGAATTCACGCTCTTGGTGCGAGCGAATAGTGCCCCAAATACCATTGTTAAAGACAAGAATTACAATGCCAAGATCATATTGTAAGGCAACACCAAGCTCTTGAAGATTCATCTGGAAACAACCATCGCCGGCGTAGCAGACGACTGTTTTTTCAGGATGCTCAAGTTTACAAGAGATTGCCGCCGGCAAGCCATAACCCATCGAGCCAACCGTGGGCGCTAAGCTTGAGGTAAGGCCATTAAATTGAATATAGCGATGCGGGTAGAGCGCGTAGTTACCAGCCCCTACGGTGATACAGAAATCTTCCGGCAATAACTCATTCATCTGGCAGGATAAAGTATCAAGGCTTAAATCACCATTACTTGGGAGCGGCGCAAGCGTTGCGAGATGTTCGTTACGGAGTTTTTCAACCCACGTTGTGCGATTGAGCGCTTTTGTTGGGGTAAGCATGCTTGCTGCTTTGGCAAAATCTCGCACGGAGGTGGAGATTGACAGCTCGGTATCAAAGACGCTATTGAGCTCGCTAGTAGAAGGGTGGATATGCACCAGTTTTTGTTGCGGTGTCGGGCTCTCAATCGCGGTGTAGATTTCGGTGGTCTCTTCGCCGAGTCTTGTGCCTAATGCGATAACGAGATCAGCATTTTTAATGTTTTCACGGAGCTCATCACTCATTCCCCAGCCCATATGGCCGGCAAAGTGCGGGTGATGATGGTCAAAACATTCAAGCCTGCGCCACGAGCAAACAACAGGGAGTTCAAATTTCTCAGAAAATGCCGTAATGTTTTGAACCGCTTCTTCTGACCAACGGCTTCCGCCTACAATCAGAAGCGGGTTTTTCGCTTCTTCAAGAAGGGATTGTAGATGGCTCATATCATCTGGATGGGGGAATGATTTCACCGGTGTATAGTGTTCGATATCTGCAACTTCTACCTCGCCCCATAATACATCTTCAGGAAGCGCAATGACGACAGGACCTGGACGACCACTTGTCGCGATATGGTAGGCGCGTGAGATATATTCTGGGATACGATCTGTCTGATTGATCTGGACAACCCATTTTGCGACTTTGGAGAACATGCTGACGTAATCGATCTCTTGGAAGGCTTCTTTATCATAGATATCGCCCCCAACTTGACCGACAAAAAGAATCATCGGGGTGGAATCTTGGAATGCCGTATGTACGCCAATGCTCGCGTTAGTGGCGCCAGGGCCACGCGTCACGAAACAGATGCCGGGCTCGCCGGTAAGCTTACCGTAAGCTTCTGCCATATATGCGGCACCACTCTCTTGGCGGCAAACGATCGGCTCGATTTCTTTAAAGTCGTTTAAAGCATCAATACAGGGTAAATAGCTCTCGCCAGGCACCATGAAGATTCTCTTTGCGCCATGATTTGCGAGTTGCTGCATGAGGATTTTTCCACCATTTCTTTTCATTATTATTTTCTCCATATCCAGTGTGGGACAATTTGGTCTGACCACTTGATGTTGGCAATAATTTTGAAAATATGCAAACTTTGTTTTTAAAATTCGCTTTTAAGGCGCAATAAAACGCCTGCAAGATGGCTGTACATCGCGTGTTTTGCGAGTTTTGGATCACGATCAATAATGGCATCAATGATGGCTTTATGTTCTGTGATAGAGATTTCCCAAGAGCGTTTGGTCACAAAGTGCTTATTGAAATTCGTCGGCATTAGGCTCTTTTCAGAGGTTTGCCATACTTTGTGCATCATAATGCTCGCTAAAGTATTGTGCGTTGCACTTGCGAGCAGTTGATGGAACTTTTTATCGAAGTAGTAATAATCTTGGAGATCGCTGATTTTTTCGGTATGCGTTTGCAGTTGCTTAAAGGCTTCGATCTCTTCAGGCGTCGCTTGAAGTGCCGCCATCTCCGCGAATTCAGGTTCTATTAAAAGGCGCATCTCTAAAAATTCATAGGGCGTGATTTCATGATGCGTGGCGCTATCAATATCAAAGGAATTAGGGTCCGGCGTATTGACCACGAAGATCCCAGCACCCGTTCTAATCTCTACAAATCCCAAGATTTCAAGTGTAATAATCGCTTCTCGAATAGTCGCTCGGCTCACAGAGAGCTCTTCTGCCAACGTACGCTCAGAAGGGAGCCTATCGCCAGGCATAAACTCTCCATTTTGGAGTTGTTTGGCAATAGAGGTCGCTACTTTTTGGTAGAGCTTTTTCTCTTTATTGGTTTCAAATAAATTCATATAGAGCCTTCAATAGGAGGATTTGTGAGCGATGCGGACAGGAGTGCGAGCAATACAATCGTAATAACCGTGATTACTTAAGAAGATTATAGAGTTAAACCGTAATTGATGCAGGATTTTGGCGCTTTGGTGAGATTATTCTAGGGGGAATTAGCATTTTTTTTGTCATTGAGATGATGACTTAAAGGATTATTTAAAACCTGTTTTTAGCGTTGCAGGATGACTTTTTTAGAATTTTTTGACAAAAAAACTCGCAATAAATTGATAAAAAGCACAATAAAATTAATGTGCATTTGGGCTGAAAGTATTGAGGATAGCGGGTTATCTCTCAAAAATGATAGTCGCATTAAAAGTAGAATAATTGACTTGATAGGGACAATCATGGAAGTATGAAAAGTAACTGGTCAGTCCAGTTGGTCTTATCCATAAAAATAATAAATCTGAAAAATCTAATAAAAATGATTTTATAACTATCAGGAGGATTCAAATGGCTAGAAAGAAACTTTATAGCTTTATTCTCAGTGTTGTCATTCCCTATATCGGGATATTTAGTGGCATCTATCTGTTTAAGTATTCCGAAAAATTGGTATTTGGGTTTCCCATTCTCTATTTTTGGATATTTCTCTGGTTTTTCCTTACGTCTCTCTGTCTCTCGCTGGGTTGGTTCTTTTTTGATAAAGCCGATGAAGTCACTACTGTGAAGGAGCAATAATTATGTCAATTGCTATATTTGCTATCATTATTCTCTTTACGCTTGGCGTCGCTTTTTATGCCGGTCAACAATCGAATCGTAAAAGTGTGGGGGATTACCTCGTGGGCGGACGCTCCTTTAGTGTCATGATCCTCTTCTTCTTAGCGGTAGGAGAGATCTACGGTATTGGGACGATTATCGGATTCCCTGGAGGCGTTTACGCCGGGGGCTTTAGTTATGGCGTATGGTTCTTAGCCTATATCGTTCTCTCGTATTCATTTGGGTACTTTATTTCGCCGCTTATCTGGCGTGCAGGGCATAAATATAATGCCTTAACTGCGGCTGATATCTTTAAGGAGCATTTCTCAAGCCGTACGTTAGAGCTGATTGTGGCTATCTTATTATTGACGTTCTTGATTCCTTGGGCACAATTGCAGTTCGAGGGACTCATCGTAACGCTTAATGCCTTGGGGTATGATATTCCGCCTTATATTGCCGTGATTATTGCGGGGGCGATTGCGTATATCTATATCTCCGTTTCTGGCGTTCGATCGCCGGCGATGATCTCGATCTTTAAAGATATTATTCTCTTTGGGGCGATTGTTGTTGTCGGAATTGCTGTTTATAAGAATGTAGGCGGCGTTGAGCCTCTCTTCTTAAAAGCCAAAGAGAGCGGGGCAATGCTCAAATTTAAAGATGGTGGAGAGCTGAACTTTGCGATCTCGACGATAGTCTTACAATCGATTACTTTCTACTGCTTACCGCATTTGATTACGGTGGTATTTACCAGTAAGTCAGAGAAGACAATTCAAAAAGCACAGCGTTTCATGCCGCTCTATATGTTAATGTTCCCGTTCTTAATTGCGACGTCATATTATGCGATGATCTACTTGCCGCACCTTGCGGATAAGCCAAATCATACCTTCATTGTGACGGCGATTGATCTGCTTCCTTCGTGGATGATTGGCTTTATCGCCGCAGGTGCTGCGCTCTCTGGGTTCTTACTCTTGTCAGTGATTTCGTTGGCAGTGGCAGGGTTGATTGTCCGTAACTTATTGCCGAATATTCCTGAGCGATCACAACGTCGTTGGTCACAAATGAGCGTGATGTTCTACCTCATTATCTCAATGGTGATTACGATTGTAGTGCCGAGCTTAATGTTGAATCTGATCAGTACGGCTTATGGAGGCTTTAGTCAGATCGTTCCTGGAATCTTTGCGGTGATCTTCTTTAAGCGCATTACTGCAAAAGGCGTTATGGCAGGGATTATCGTGGGAATTATCACGGTCTTTGTACTTTACTTCGGCAAGATTAATATCTATTCGATTAATCCCGGCATTATTGCGGTATCGCTCAATATTGTAGTGATGATTATCGTAAGTTATCTTACGCGTAGCGAAGTTGTTAAAAATGATCCCGTGATCTATACCCCGATTGGCGCTGAGTAGTCAGGATGAAGATATCTTTTAACAAGTGAGATAATCCTTGTGATAACAGATAATTGATTACAGCTGATAAACGGAAAAACCCCATAGAATTTTATTCTATGGGTTTTATGATTTTGGGTGATTATCAGTCATTTTATGTATGCATCATTTAATAATTGAGTGATTTCACCAGAATCCGCCTTAGTAGATAAAAAAATGCCGGTAATTTTGACATGTAATCAAAATCTTTTAGGCGCTCTACTTATGGGGGCTATCCTTAACTCTTGAGCGTTTTAGAAAGGAGATTTTACTGAGAGTAGGACAAAAAAAATGGCATTTTTGAACTGTTGCGGTATGGTTGTAGTGTTTGTGTAGTTTTGATGAGAGCGAATATCAATCGTTTCTTATCGCTGCACATCAAGGCTAAGACACATCAATAGATCTTAGTTTTAAATACAATAATAATGGAGGAAGCCTCATGTCTTTTGAGCTATCAAATAAGAAAATCCAGAAGATTCTCATTGCTAACCGTTCTGAAATTGCGATTCGTATTATTCGCGCCGCGGCAGAATTAGGGATTAATACCGTAGGGATCTATGCAGAGCAAGATCGGCGTGCGGCACATCGATTTAATGCGGATGAAAGTTATGTGGTAGGGCGTGGAAAAACCCCGCTGGAAGCTTATCTTGATATCGATGATATTATCCGGATTGCGAAAGAGACCAATACGGATGCGATTCACCCGGGTTATGGTTTCTTGGCGGAGAACCCTGATTTTGCGAAAGCGTGTCAGGATAATGGCATTATCTTTATTGGGCCTTCTTTTGATATCTTAAATACCCTTGGTAATAAAGTGGCGGCGCGTAATGCGGCGATGAAAGCAGGAGTTCCTGTTATGCCTGCGTCTGATCCACTGCCCAGAGATGAGGCTTCTATTAAACAGATTGCCCATGAAATCGGTTACCCTGTGATGCTTAAAGCAAGCTGGGGCGGTGGTGGCCGAGGGATGCGCGCGATCCATAGCGAAGCGCAATTGATGGATTCTGTGCGGGAAGCGCGCGGAGAATCTTTAGCGGCATTTGGCAATGATGAGGTTTATTTTGAGAAGCTCATTGAAAGAGCGCGTCACGTAGAAGTGCAGCTTCTCGGGGATAAGCATGGCAATATCGTGCACCTTTGGGAGCGCGACTGCTCGGTACAACGACGCCACCAAAAAGTGGTAGAGCGTGCGCCAGCGCCTTATCTCTCACAAGAGATGCGTGAAGCAATCTGTGAAAGCGCCATTAAGCTCGGAAAGGCCGTTAATTACTATAATGCCGGAACGGTTGAATTCCTCTTGGATGCCGATACGAATCAATACTACTTTATCGAAGTGAATCCGCGTATTCAGGTCGAGCATACTGTGACGGAAGAGGTTACAGGGATTGATATCGTCAAAGCGCAGATTCAGATTGCAGAAGGCGGTGTGATCGGGTCAGATAAGATGGAGGTTCCCAAGCAAGCAGATATTGCGTTGAAGGGTAGTGCATTGCAATGCCGCGTAACGACAGAGGATCCGGCAAATAACTTCTTACCAGGCACCGGGACGATCATTGCGTATCGTTCTCCTGCAGGTTTTGGGATTCGTTTAGATGGTGGTACAGCGTATTCAGGTGCCGTGATTTCGCCTTACTATGATTCGCTTTTAGTCAAAGTAACGACATGGGGCAATAACCCGCAAGAATCGATCGAACGTATGGACCGGGCTTTGCGTGAATTCCGTATTCGAGGCGTTTCTACCAACCTTTCATTTGTGGAGAATGTGATTAATCATCCGAAGTTTATTGCCGGCGATTACACCACAAACTTTATTGATCAAAATCCAGAGCTCTTCCATCTACGAGAGCGCCTTGATCGCTCGAACTTAATCTTGAAATTCTTAGGGGATGTCGCCGTTAATGGGCACCCAGAATTAGAAGGGCGAGAGCACCCGAAACATTTCATCACGCCGATTTTGCCAAAACTCCCAAAAGACTACAAAAAGTCTGTTAAAGGCTCACGTGAGCGACTCATTGAATTGGGACCGAAAAAATTTGCAGAGTGGATGCGTGAAGAGAAAGAGGTTTTAATTACCGATACCACGATGCGAGATGCGCATCAGTCGCTCTTTGCGACCAGAATGCGTTCGCATGATCTGTGGGAGATCGCCCCTTATTATGAGGCATTAATGCCGGAGCTCTTCTCGATTGAGTGTTGGGGTGGTGCGACATTTGACGTTTCGATGCGCTTCTTAAATGAAGATCCGTGGGAGCGTCTCACAAAATTACGTCAGATGATTCCAGGAACGCTCTTCCAGATGTTACTACGAGGCGTAAATGGCGTGGGTTACACGAGTTACCCTGATAACGTGATTCAATACTTTGTGAAGCAAGCAGCGGAAAAGGGGATTGATCTCTTTAGAGTCTTTGACTCCCTTAATATTATGGACAATATGCGCGTATCCATCGATAGCGTCCTGGAAGCGAATAAGTTGTGTGAGGGGACAATCTGCTATACCGCAGATATCTTTGATGCAGCGCGACCTAAATATCAGCTGAGTTACTATGTGAAACTCGCAAAAGCGCTAGAGAAAGCCGGCGCGCATATTATCGGGATTAAAGACATGGCCGGCGTTTGTCGTCCTGAAGCTGCGAAAGCTTTAGTGACGGCACTTAAAAACGAGACATCGCTTCCGATTCACTTCCATACGCATGATACCTCCGGCATTTCAGCGGCGACAGTATTAGCGGCGATTGAAGCGGGAGTTGATGCGGTTGATACGGCGCTTGATAGCCTTTCAGGCTTAACAAGTCAGCCACCAATGGGGTCAATTATTCATGCCTTAAAAGGGACTGATCGCGCTTCGAAGATTGATCTTGAGGCGATGAATCAGATCTCGACTTACTTTGAGGGTGTTCGCTCTATTTACGCACCGTTTGAAGCGACAATGCGCTCAGGTACATCAGACGTTTATAATCATGAAATGCCGGGCGGGCAATATACTAACCTGCGTGAGCAAGCAAGATCTATGGGGCTTGAGCCTCGCTGGAATGAAGTTTCAAAAGCCTATGCTGAGGTCAATAAGATGTTTGGCGATATCGTCAAAGTAACACCAAGTTCCAAAGTGGTGGGCGATATGGCGTTGATGATGGTCACGCAAGATATTACGCCTAAAGAGGTGCTTGATCCGGCGCGTGAAATTGCTTTCCCCCAATCTGTTGTGGGCTTATTGAAAGGGGAGTTAGGGATTCCAGAAGATGGCTTCCCGCGTGATATTACAGAGAAAGTCTTAAAAGGCGAGCCACAGATTCAAGGCAGACCCGGCGCGCACTTAGCACCGGTGGATCTCATTGCGGAGCGAGAGAATTTAGAGAGCTTCTTGGGATGCGAAGTCAGTGATGCAGATCTCGCTTCTCATCTGATGTATCCGGCGGTCTTTAGAGACTTTAAGGCGCATCAGGAGAAGTATGGCAATGTTTCCAATATTCCTTCAAAGATCTTCTTCTATGGCCCTGAAAAAGATACTTACCACACGGTAGAGCTTGATCATGGGAAAGAGTTACTGATTAAGTTATTAGCGATCTCATTGCCGGATGCAACAGGGCATTGTAATGTCTTCTTTGAGCTTAATGGGGAAACGCGAGCCTTCTTAATTCAAAAAGATGAATTAGCAACCGATCTGCCTCTTCGTGAAAAACGTGAAAAGGGCAATCCATATCAAGTCGCGGCGATGATGCCGGGCGTTGTCGGAACACTTCATGTGAAGGTCGGCGATGTGGTGAAAGAGGGCGATGCAATTGTGACCTTAGAAGCAATGAAGATGGAAACAACGCTCCGAGCAGAGAGTTCTGGCGCGATTGAGCGCGTCTTAGTGGTGAAAGGGGATGTCGTAGAGCCCGAAGATCTCTTGGTAGAGATTGATAAGTAGATTCTCTCATCGACCTCCTATTGGGAGGGATTAACATTAAAAAGCGTAACGCTAAGCTCGGCGTTACGCTTTTTTTGTAGAGAATTAAGCTCATTAAAAATATGAGCATCTGAGCGTTTATACGATCACAGGGATAGTATTTTTATGCGATTTTAAAATCAATAACGCCATCATAAAGACGCCAAGACTCGCAATAATCGCAATCATAAAGCCCGAGCTAATATCAAATGCATCAATCACCACGCCGGCAAAGGCAGCGCCTAACGCTACGCCAATACCGAGTCCTGAAATGAGCCATGTTAAGCCTTCCGTGAGTTGATCCTCGGGAACCGCTTCTTCTACTAAGCTCATTGCAATAATCATGGTGGGGGAGAAGAAGAATCCGGCAATAAAGACGATCGTAGAGAGGGAAGTAATATCCCAAACAGTGATAAGTGGAATACTTGATATCATTGTGGCAGTGGCGGCAACGATCAGCAGTTTTGGAAGTGAGAGCGGGAAGCGTATTGCGCCAAAGAGAAGCCCTGCTAAGCAAGAGCTGATCGCATAAAACGACAGCACCATACTCGCAGATGCCGGCATATTTTGAGCTTTAGCAAAGGCGACGCTCGCGACATCAATAGTCCCGACAATAATGCCGAGGAAGATCATTAAGATTGCTAAGAGTTTTACAACATTTTCACGAATAACGGAGCGATGAGTGGCATTCATCACTTTGACCGGAGGTTCAGTTGATTTTTGAAGGACAAAGGCAGTAACGCCAACGGCCAGGAAGAGCATGGCAAGTAAAGGGCCTGCTTGTGGGAAAAATGCGACACATAAACCAACTGATACGGGCGGACCAATGATAAAGCAGAGCTCATCCAAAACGCTCTCAAGGGCGTAAGCTGTCTGTAGTTCTGGTTTGCCGCGTAGTAATTCTGTCCAGCGAGCCCGGACCATTGCCGACATACTCGGCATAAATCCGCCTAAAACCGCAAAGAGAAAGAGTAATGGCATCGGAAGATCCCAATAAGCAACGCCGAGTAAGCACAAGATACTCAAAAGCGAAATAAGGGACGCAATAGGGAGAATCTTGCTCTGGCCATGTTGGTCTACGGCGCGGGAGATTTGTGGGGCGATCACGGCGCAAGAGAGCGTAAAGAGTGCCGCAACCCCGCCGGCTAAGGTATAGCTCTTTTGAAGCTCTGAGAGCATGGTGATAATGCCAATCGCCGTCATAGAGACAGGAATACGCGCAAGTAACCCTGCAGCGACAAAGCCTTTCGTGCCAGGAATTTTAAGAAGTTGTATATAAGACGCCATAAGGCCTTTAGAGGGGTAAGGTTTTTAGAATAGTTGTGTAAAAATACGTAAGCATACGTAATGTATGTGAAGTGTTTGTGCGGATTGTATTTGCACGAGGGGAATATGTCAATTAAGATGTCCTGAAATTGAACTAAGCGGGAGAAAATGATGGGAAATACCCCTAAAACACGAGAGCAGATGATTAACGAGACGCAAGCCAAGCTCCTCGTTTCAGCGAGAAAATCTTTTTCAACTCTTGGCTATGCAGCAACATCGATGGATGACTTTACAGCAAGCGTCGGCTTAACTCGTGGCGCGCTTTACCATCATTTTGGCAGTAAAAAGGGACTCTTTGCAGCCGTTGTAAGAGAGATTGATGGGGAAATTGACCAAGCACTTTTGCATATCTCAGATCAAGAACCAGATGCGTGGAAAGGGTTATTTAAGCGAGGCGTTGCTTATCTTGAGATGGCATTAACGCCAGAAATACAACAAGTTTTATTGCAAGATGCTAAAGCTGTCTTGGGCTGTGAGTTGATGCAGATACAGATGCAATGTATGGATTCTGTATCCGCGCTATTACAGCGGGGAATGGATGATGGCGTCATTCAAGAAGCTAACCCGGAGACATTAGGCGTCTTAATTAATGGCAGTTTAATGGAGGCCGCTTTTTGGGTAACGCAAGATGCTGGCAATAATAGAGATGTTGCAAAATCGCGTTTAAAAGATGCCTTACATTGTTGGGAAGTCTTAATGATGGGGATTCGAAAATAGCGCTTGCGACAATATAAGGAATAAGTAGAAGTAACGCTAGTGGATTTTTGGCTGGTTTTTATGCATTTAATGACCAATCCTTACAGTATTTGTATATACTTGAATAACGACTTTATAAAAAGATTTTTAAAAGGAGTTTTTGATGAGAAAATCGATGAAATTAAGTGTACTAGTAGTGGCTTTAGGATTCTTAACCGCATGTGCGGTAACGCCTGCTGAAAAAACAGCTGATGAGAAGGCGCGTGCAGAGCAGATGCTTAATACGCAAGTAACACTTGCAGAGCAATGTAGCCCAGAAGCGGCTTCTTTAATGAGAGAGATGCCAAATAGCGCAACACTTAATAGTACAGAGCGGAAGATTTTTGAAGCAAAGTATATGAATGCGATTGATAACCAAGTATTCCAAGCATGTTATAACATGGCCTGGAAAGATTATCGTGAAGAGAATCAAGTGAAAGCAGCGCAGATGGCTGCTTGGACAGCTGAAAGTGATGCAGCTTTTGAAAATGGATTCTTCTTTAATGGTCCCTTTGGCTGGGAAGGCTAATTGATTGAGAAATAGATAGTCTGTAGATATATTTTTGGTGAACAAAGTCACTCATATAATGGCGTATATCTCTCTATCGTTTCTAGATGATCATTTTTAAATAGAGCACCCATAAAGATTTAAATAAAAAAGCGAGAACTCAGTAAATGATGAGTATCTCGCTTTTTTTATAGCCGGTATCGCTTAACTGTCTTGCTTAACAGGCTTTGTGAGCCGATGCTTAATGTGAGCCAAATTGTGCTTTAGTTAAGATCTTCATCGGATCAAGTGTAGGTTCAGCTGTTTCTGAGACCGCTGAGATTACCGTCATTGTATCGCCTTCAAGTTTCAGGCGCTGCCATGAGTAGAGCGCTTCTGGCACGACTAACGTGTAGTAAACCTCTTGATTTTCACGGTCGATATTGAGGATCGTTAATTGGCTATTCGTGGGTGCATCTTTGACAAGGAGATCGACATAAGCTTCAAGGCTTAAGGCAGCTTCATCTTGCGTTAAGTGCCCGCCATTAATGAGTACAGATAGCTTATGGCGAGGAGAATATTGGGCTAGCAATGTACCTTCAGGCGCATTAGTAGAGTCGATATTTTTATAACTATTGTCAAGGTAGACGGTGGCAATCCCTCTTTTGGAGATGAGTTTCTCTTCAGAGAGTGGCTTGAAGCGATCATAGATCATAAATACAATAACAACGACAATAATCGCAATGAGAGAGGCTTTTTTATTACTCACGATAAATTTCCATAATGAATGAGGGCTAAAGTTACCGAATATACGGGGTAAAATCAACATTGATTGTAACAGTTCAGTGAAGATAGATTGTCTTGATGTCGGACGATTTTGTGAGAGGAAGATACTATATATTGTGTTGATGACTGACTTCGGGCGCTATAACGATCGAGGCAGCATCAATAAAAGCATGTTCACTGGCTTTTAGCGTGCGTTTTTTATGCCAAATAAGATACACCGGAACATCTGCAACGCCTTGGTATGGCGGGAGTTTTCGGATAAGCGACTTGTTTAAAGCATCTTTTGCCGCATTATCGGGTAAACAGCCTACGCCGTAGCCCGTGATAATTAATCGTTGTAGCTCTTGCAGGTTATTCGTCATTGCGACTTGCTTGCCGGTAAAGTGCTCCATATCTCTAAATATTGCAATTGGGGAGAGCGCTGCACCGAGCTGTTCGCTGTCAAAGGCGACGTAATCTTGCGCAATCACATCGCTCTTGGTAATCGTCTGTTTATTAAAAAGAGGGTGGGATTGCCCGCAATAGAGAGAATATCGTTGCGGTAGATAAAATAGTCTTTCAATATCTTCAGCACCTTTGGGATCAAGGGTAATGCCGATAGCGGGTTGATTATTGGCAATTTTTTTGACGATATCGGCATGGCTCGCGCTGGTGATATTCAGATTAATATTGGGATAATGTTTATGGAAGTAGGTCAAGAGGTTATCAAAATCTGGTGAGATTAAGCCGGTGACAGACATGATATTGAGCGTATCTTTAATCGTGGTACTTGTGGCAGTGAGTTTTTGCTCAAACTTAATCAGTTTTGAGTAAATATCCGTAGATGTTTTGTAAAGCGCTTCCCCTATCTCTGTCAAAATAAACGATTTGTTGCTTCTCTCAATAAGTTTTACTTCTAAGTGTTCTTCGAGTTTTTTGAGATTTTGACTAACGGCTGATTGTGTAATATTCAGCTTTAGCGCCGCATTACTAATACTCTTTTCCTCTACAATGACGAGATAAGTATGGAGTAGCGTCCAATTCATTTTCTCTATCTTCATGTAAATCCCCCTTTCTTGTAAATGTTATGTGTCTTTGAGTGTATTAGAAAAACTAATATTTAGCATTAAATTTTATCGTTTGAAAAAGCCGACAAAGGAGGGGATAAATAGGGTGAGGGTCTGTGATGTGAAAAGCTATAAAGTGTGTTGATGCCTAAATAAACAGGGTTAATCAACAGCAATAATAATGTCATTACAGGCAATATAATTACCAGTCATTAAGGATGACGAGTCAGAGGATACCTTTTATGAATATCTACTACCACGAAAACCAAGCGCTTCATAATCCGCAAACTTACTTTTCAAGAGGAAAGATGCGTGATCCGCAAGAGATTCCGCAGCGCGTGATTGAGTTTCAAAAAGGGATTGAAAATGCCGGCTACGCGGTCACTGAGCCTGAGGATTTTGGTTTTGATTACCTGACGCAAGTGCATGGTGTGGCGTATATTGAGTTCTTAAAAACTGCTTATCAAGAGTGGCATGAAGTGCCAGAAGATTGGGGGGAAGAGGTGATTCCGAATGTGTTTGTGAAGGATTACAATGCGCTCAAAGGTGTTTTGGCAAAGGCATCACGATATATTGCTGATGGCAGTGCGCCTATTGGCAAATACACTTGGGAATCTGTGTATTGGTCGGCGCAAAGTGCGCTCAATGCCGCGAAAGATATTGCCGGCGGCGCACCGTTAAGTATGTCGATTAGTAGGCCTTCAGGGCATCATGCAAGACGTGAGTCGGCGGGTGGGTTCTGTTTTGTGAATAACGCGGCGATTGCAGCTGAGTATCTGCTTGCTAATAGTGATGCGAAAAAGATCCTGATTCTCGATACAGATGTGCATCATGGTCAGGGCATTCAAGAGATCTTTTATGATCGTAGCGATGTCATGTATATCTCGCTTCATGGGGATCCGACGAACTTCTATCCGGCGGTTGCAGGGTTTGAAGAGGAGCGCGGAGAGGGCTGTGGGCTTGGTTATAATATCAACTATCCTTTTGCACACGGTATTTCAGAAGCAGATTTCATGGCGGTGCTAAAAAGCGCAATGAGTGATGCGGAGACCTTTAATCCAGATGTCATTATTCATAACATGGGCTTTGATGTTTATGTGGAAGATCCGCAGAGTAAAGCGCAAGTGACGACAGAAGGGATGGCGCAAATTGCCAAGGAGATTGTATCGCTCGGAAAGCCAGTTTTGGGCTTGATTGAGGGCGGGTATTTGATTGAAACCTTGGCGGTGAATACAGAGAGCTATATTCAGGGATTAACGAGCGCTGTTGAAGATTAGAGGTACTCGTCTTTGTGATGGGCGCTGTAATGGCTTGTGCTATCAAGCGCAGATAAAAGATTTAGATAAGCATTAAGCATTAAAACTAGGGGGATCAGGATGAGAATTAATCAAGCAAGGCTATGGGATTCACTCATGGAGATGGCAAAGTTGGGCGCGACGGATAAGGGCGGGAGCTCCCGATTAGCGCTCTCTGATGAAGACAAAGCAGGAAGATTGCTCTTTATTGAGTGGTGCGAAGCGCTCGGTATGGAGATCTCGCGAGATGCGATCGGCAATCTATTTGCCACATATGCCGGCATTAATCGCCAAAGCCCTCCAATTGTAATGGGGAGTCACTTAGATACGCAGCCCAAGGGTGGGCGTTTTGATGGTGTATATGGTGTCTTGGCGGCGCTTGAAGTAGTGCGAACCTTGCATGATCATGATTTAAAGCTGAATCATGATATTGAGATTGCGGTGTGGATGAATGAGGAAGGGGCGCGTTTTTCTCCGGCAATGCTGGGCTCAGAAGTCTTTATTGGTGAATTAGCGCTCGAAAAGGGCTTGGCATCGAGAGATAGAGCGGGTGTATCGGTGGAAGAGGCGCTAGCGTTGGTGCAAGAAGCAGGAGAACGTCCTTTTGCGCGTACTTTGAATAGCTACTTCGAGTTACATATTGAGCAAGGCCCTATTTTAGAAGATTACAATAAAGAGATTGGGGTCGTCACAGGCGGGCAGGCGATTGCTTGGCTTGATGTGGAAATAAGTGGTCGATCGCAGCATGCAGGCACGACGCCTATGCGTTATCGTAAAGATGCGATGCTTGGTACCTCTGATTTCCTCTTGAGATTAGAAGATTATATCGCCCAGATCCCAGATGCGCTCTTAACGATTGGTGAGATTAAAATTCCGCATTCATCGCGTAATACGATTGCCGGAACCGTGAATTTTACGCTTGATATTCGTCATCCTGATACCGAAAAGGTGAAAGCGATGGTGGCAGAAGCTAAAGCGCTCGGAAGTAAAACGGCGAGTGATCGAGATTTAGAAATCGGGATGCAAGATGTGTGGTTATCGCCGGCAATTCCGTTTGATAAAACCTGTATTGAGTTAGTTCAAAGTGCTGTGCATGAGTTAGGATTCTCACATATTGAGATGATTAGTGGCGCAGGGCATGATGCGATTCACTTAGCGAAGCATTGCCCGACAACAATGATCTTTATTGCTTGTAAGGATGGGATTAGTCACAATGAGGCGGAATCGATTACTGAACAAGATGCCGGTAATGGTACGAATGTATTGCTTCACGCTATTTTAAAGCGCGATCAGATTTAGGAATATCAAAAAATAGATATTAAGCATTCATGGTATTGCCTTACCATTGAATAAAAATCCGCACAGGAGAGGGATTCTTGTGCGGATTTTTCTGTTTGGGTATTGTTTAACCTCATATGATCGTTGAGATTAAGGATGGAATTTTACTGATGTAAAATCGCTTGGCATTCAAGCGGTAACACTTTTTTGGGGGAAGGCTTACTGGGTGTGGTGCTTTTAGTGGGTGGCGCCGTTGTCCATTTGATTTGATCATTGACCCAATTGGCGAGATTTTGGTCGCAACCGCTGCCTCTTGGAATGGGTGCTTGAGCAATACAGCCCGAAGCGCCGGCTGGGCATTTTAGTCGAACATGAAAGTGGGAATTGTGTCCATACCAAGGGCGAAGCTTCTCTAGCCATGCAGTATTGGTTTCGGTGCGGCAAAGTTCAGCTTTAATCACGGGATTAACAAAGATACGCTCAGTTTCTGGGTAAGTTGCGGCGTGATGGAGAAGTTCTCTGTAGAAAGGTTTCCAGTGGTGATTGATGAGTCCTGTTTTTGGGTTGGCAACGGAAGGGGTGCTTAAAGACTCACTGAGATTTTTTGAGAGATGATGGCTTCGATCTTCCAGCCAGATATCAATATCTAAGCCCGTTTGGTGGCTTGCATGCCCAAAGTTTGCAGGACCTCCGCGGGGTTGAGCGATATCGCCAAGGATAATCACGCGGCCATTTTTTTGACCTAACTGGCCGACGCTCTCAACAAATGCAGCAATAGATGGAGCACCATAGTGGCGATTTCTACTCGGTCTTACTTGCTCATAGCCATCGCCCTTAATAGGGATAGTTACACCACCACTAAAGCAACCATTGGCGTAACTGCCAAAGATCTCGGTTTTGCCGGCGGTAGGATTCTTAACAGTGTGCCATGATTGGGCATTCGCTATTGAAAAGCTGAAAAGACTAACGAGTAGCAGTAAGAATGCGCTCAAAAAGACCTTAGAAGGGAAATGATATCTCGACATGTTTAAATACCTATCAAAGTGACCTATCAAAGTGAAATAGGAAGCTATTGAAGAGTATAGCAGGGAGATTAGTGGGTGGGAATATGGGGGGAATTGCCGGAGATTTTAGTATGGGCAGAAGTGGATTGGAGAGATGGTGAAAAGCGTAGGGATGGGTTGTGTAGAATCAGTGGGCATTAAGCTACAGATACAGATACAAAAAAGCCTAGATCTTGCGATCTAGGCTTAGATGTTAATGGCGGAATGGACGGGATTCGAACCCGCGACCCCCTGCGTGACAGGCAGGTAT
>CALZEE010000002.1 GCA_945639195.1 uncultured Ignatzschineria sp.
AAGTGGTAAAGCCATCTCAACGAAAAGAGATGGCTAAAGCTGTTTTAAAGACTCAGGGTATCTCCATTCGTTTGGTTTGTGAGATATTTGGAATTAGCAAAACGGCTTTTCACTATCGTGCTAAAACTGCCTCAGAAAATGAACTGATTGAAACATGGTTACTAAAATTAACTCAAACGCATAAACGTTGGGGCTTTGGCTTATGTTTTGATTATTTGAGAAATATTCAAAAATTTCCGTGGAATCATAAGCGAGTTTTAAGGATTTATCGAGAGTTGGCGCTAAATCTACGGATAAAACCGAGAAAACGGATTGTTAGAAATCGACCAGAAGCATTGGGGATAGCAACGGATATTAATCAAACATGGTCTATGGATTTTATGTCCGATAGCTTACAAAATGGGCGTCATTTCCGAACATTTAATGTGATTGATGACTACAATCGAGAAGGGCTCTGTATGGATGTTGGTTTTAGTTTACCGACAGAAAGAGTGATTCGCTCTTTGGAAAGAATCATTGAGTGGAGAGGAAAGCCAGCTGCGATTCGATGTGATAATGGGCCTGAGTATATTAGTCAAAAGTTAGTGGATTGGGCTAATTCTCACAAAATCACTTTGATTTATACTCAGCCTGGAAGACCGACACAAAATGCCTATATTGAACGCTTTAATCGAACTGTCAGAGAGGAATTACTATCAAGTTATCTATTTGAAACCATAGATGATGTCCAAATTTATTCCACACAATGGTTGTGGGGTTATAATAACAAAAGACCCCATTCAGCCATTGGATCTGTGCCACCGTGCCAGATTCAATAAACCTGAGAGAACCTTCTACTTTTAAATGGGATTAAAAAGGGGAGGATTACAATGGTATTGACCCTGAATTCTATGCTCAAGCGATTACTTGGAATTATTAAGATAGAAAACTAAGGGTTGTTGAAAATTGTCATGTAACTTACTTTTTTAAAGGTTATGATTATTCTTCTAAAAGCCATTAAAATCGATATATTTTCAGTAGGTTATAGTTACTAATTTTTGAATGATCAACAGACCCTACTTCCAACAAAGTTTGCATGGGAACCTTAATTACATTTTAAATACGGTATCCAAACTAATCAGTTTGAGCTCTTAATACCTGATAACTTCGATGGATAGCCTTTGTGGGAAGATGCATGGATCGTGCATTGCCATCAGGCACGTTCTGGTCTATTTAGAATATTAGCATGGACTTTTGTGTTTAAAAATTTCTCGACACTAGATTTTGCTGAGTTTTTATAGCGTTATGGATTGCCGATAAGAATTGGTAAGTACCATGAAGGCACAGCGCTGCAGACATTATGCCTGAATCTATGAATGTTGATTTTATCAGTGCGACATTAGGTTCTAAAGAGCCTTATCTTGCTAATAGTTTATCTCTGTGAAAAGTGGTAATGCAAAATCATTCTTGTAGCACACTAATTAGTCAGAATGATGACAAGCTTCAACGAACGCACTGGGTAATGTTCATAACGAAGTTTATCATGATATTTTGATTACTGATGTTAAGCAGATTGCATCATTAAAGACGATGAGTTTTATGAGTAAAAGGGATTTAGTAAACCATCTGAAGATGATTAAGTCTTACAAACGCAAAACTGCTAATCCATACCATTTTTATGCTTAGACCCTATACAATCGCTTCTTAGTAACTTTCAAATAATTCCTAGCTTCTGTGAGCTTTTAAAAAATCATTCCATATATCCTTTAAAATAGTATGTATTTTAGTATTCATACTATTTAGTTATGATTGAAAATACTAGCTATTTTTACAAATAGTATGTTTTATAGGGTTCTTTAGCTGTATCAGCATTCTCAGAGCGATCTCCAAGCGCTGCCGCCCATGTGACTTTTTTAGTAATTTCAGGGCGTTCAATGCGCCATAAGAAGTCGAGCTCTTTTTGGAGCTTATCCATCCCTTCTTGGGTGATTAAATTGGCTGGCATATCTGTGTTAATTTTTCCTGATTGAATGAGTATTCGTCGTATTGAAACATATTACCCCGTATTTTGATAGGGTAATAGTCATCCTTGCTCATTGAGGTACGAGAAAGATAATTTCCCTATAAAAATAGGAATAGATGCCAAGCGTTCAACCAATATCACACTCCTTTATAAGAGCGCAACTGCTTCGTTGGATTGCTGAATCATCTATCCCTATGTTGGGGTGTCCTTACCTGATTACTTTTTTCGGGAGTTCTTCGGGTTAGGGCGATTACGGTTATTATTACGGCGATTTTGAGATTGTGAATCGCCTTTGGAGTTAGGGTTATGATTTGGCCCCATTCCTTGGGTAATATTTTGAATGAAGTTACCACTTGTTGATTGTCCAACGCCACCAGGGGTATTGAATGAATCTCTCCCTCGACGACGATTCTCGCGCGCGATATTTGCTTCAAATGAACCGGATTCAAAAGGTAGTCGATTACGATTCACGATCTCATCTTGATTGTTGCTGAAGAAATCGCTTTGACTATCGCCGGCCTCGTAATTTCCTGGCTCAGGCGTTGATGTATGATGCGTATCTTGTCTGCGGCGCGGATTGTTATTCGCTCGTGGGTTGCGCTCTCTTCGATCTGAACGCTCCGGTCTTTCAGTGCGCTCTTCTCTTGGAGCGCGTGTTTTTCGTGTGTCCCTTCTTTCTCTTGGCTTTGCTGCTGCTTCATCAGGCGTATCACTTTCTGGTGTTGCTTGAGATTGTGGTACGCTTTCTTCAGTAACGATTGCTTCAGTTTTTTTAGGGGTTTCTTGCGCTGGTTTTACATTTTTGCGTTTTGGCGGCGAGATCTCTATTTCAGTAATGGGAAGGTTAAGATCCGGATACTCTTCTAAGAGTGCTTGTAACCAAACTTTATCGTTATCATTAGCGATAGAGATAAAATGTGCCGGGTTGAAGTTTTCGCGGACAAAGCGTAAGCGCTCAGCATATTCAGAATAGACCGTTGGGAAGTCGAGGAAAATTACAGAATCACATTTTTTGATTTTTGCAGAAAGATCTTCTACGACGCGATGCATTAATATCAGGACAGTAAATTGCCCGCTGTTATAGCGATCAAATAGGCTCGTTGCGGTTTCATCATCAATTTTTTCATGCACAACGCGGCTACGAATGCGCGCTCTATAGAGGTATTTTTCTAAAAGGCGGGCAGATTGACGATTGTGCGTGACGACGAGCGTATGCTGTAAGCCATGTTCGCGAATATAGTCACGAATATATTGTCTTTGGAGATTTCTTGGGACAACGCCAATAAAGGCAGTTGGTGCAACGAGTGCTTTATCAGTTGATGGATCGTTAGAGACTTCATTAGAAGTGTTGGGAGACTCTGTCGTTGTAGTGACTGTTTCTACTTCAAGTGAAAGTGTTTGGCGATGCTCAGTGTCTTTTTTTGCTTTCTTGGGGGTACGCTGAGGCGCTGCTTTTACGGTGTTAACTTCATCAACAGCGGCAATTTTTGCAGCGGGCTTTTCTTTTACTTCTTTGATTTCTTGAATGCTTTCTGGAGCCGTTTTGTTGCTTAAACTAATTTTTTCACGAATCGGTTTAGGCACTTTCGCGGCTAATGGTTTCTCTGTGATTTTTTCTTTAGGAAGTGAGGCAGTGATTGCGCGCGCGAGGGTAGTAAAATCTGTTGTTAGTAATGACGTTTCATTTTCAGGTACTAAAAGTGATTGATTCGCTTCATCTATAAAGAAGAGATCATACAGAAATTCTGTCGGAATCGCTTGATCCAGTGTGATGCTATTAATATTAGAAAGATTTAGAGGTGTTTTTCTTGCTTGAACATATGAGAAGCAAGAGAAGGGCATGATAGTGATATCTGCTTCATCAAAAGAATGTTGTAGATTCTTTTGGTGTGAAAGTATTAAGTTGAGCGACAAGTTGGGATTGGCTTGTGCAAGAACCATTTGAATGAATATTGCATCACTCACATGATATGTCATGATGAGGCTTTTTTTAAGAAGCGATTGTGATGTGAGGAGAGATATTTGACTAAGAAGCTCTAAAGCTTGAGGCGCATTATCGAGTTTTAACGTATTTTTATTACGTAAAAGCGCTTTAGCGACCGAGGATAATTCATTCCAGCGCATTAATATCGTTTCTTTCATAGAATTCATATGGTTTTATTTAATTTATTTTTTATATTTATTTAAGTATCAAATGAGAATCTCAAAATTAAGGTTCTCATTGGGTTCTAGCAATTAGAAAAGCGTTTATAACAGATACATTGAATCAAGACTTGATAGAAGAAGTACAGATATGATCGCTCGGGTTGCGGGTGCATTATTATTAATTGATGCATTATCCAGGTTATATCACCGAAACGGCCTTAAGTTAAAGCATAATCTAGAAGGGGCTCTAGGAGATTTATGACTCGCTTTTTTAGCGACTTAAGGTGAAGATACTTCTCATTATTTTCAATCTTTGATAACGCTTTATAATTTACCATGATAAGGGTAAAATGCAAAGCTCAGGATAGGAATTTATGCTACAGTAGCACACTTATCAAGTATGGAATATGGGAAAGGATCGATAAGATTATGAAGCGTATCTATTTTTGGCTAAAAATTGCAGTTTGGGTACTGATTTTTGCAGTGGTTTTCGTCATATTTTATGTGAATCGACACAGTCATGTCACCTTCAATTATCTCTTAGGAGAAGCGACCATTAATATGGCGCTCTTTATCTGCGCGGTCTTTATTGTGGGCGCACTCTTTACGATCGGTGTGCTTACGTTATTAAACATCTCCCGGATGTTTAATCATTTGGGGCTTAAAGGATCTGTAAAGCGACTCGAAAAAGAGAATGCAGAACTCAAGCGTAAAACTCATGTGCTTTAAAGATGGACGAGGTTATCCTTTTGTTTAAGGATAACGTCACTATCTATAATATGACCTTACAAGAGATCGCAATATTGGATTATCAATCATATGTTTGAGTATATCTGGCTTCTTTTACCATTAGGGCTGTTGATCGGTTGGTTAGCGGCTAAGCGCGATAATGTTAAAAAACAAAAGATGCTTCGTTACTTAAATCTTCGTTATTTTATCGAAGAGAGTGAGGAGGTGGACGATACCCTTTTAACATTGCCGCCAGATTATGATGCTGATAACCTCAATTTTAGCTTAATGCTAGGCGATGTATTTAGACGTCGCGGTGAGATTGATAAAGCCATAAATCTCCATGAATACTTAATCAAAGAAGCGCCTACAAAAACCTTAACGGAAAAAGTATATCTTTCCTTAGCGGAAGATTATCTGGCTGCGGGAATGCTTGATCGCGGAGAGCGCCATTTGCGCCTCTTGCTGGAGTCAGAATCTTATAAAGATGTTGCGCTCTTAAAACTCACTAAAGTCTATAAGCAGCAGCGAGAATGGCTTCAAAGTATTGCGATGCTCGAGCAGATTACTCCTTTAACGCCGGCATTAAGTGCTGAGATGTCTCATCTCTATTGTGAGTTGGCAGAAGAGGAATTATTTCAAAATACACCGCCTAATTTAGAGCGATTAATTCTATGGATTGATAAAGCATTAGGTGCAGATAAAAACTGCGTGCGTGCCAATTTAATTCGTGCTTATGCACTCTACTATTATGAGAATTACGAGGCAGCACTTGATACATTACTGCTGATTGAAGCGCAGAATAAAAAACTTGTGCCTGTTGTGATTCCTATGATTTATGAATTATCTGTACTTCTTAAGCGAGAAGCCTTTTTCAACGAATGGCTGAATCAGGTGATGCAGAGCAATAATCATATTTTATTAAAGATTTGGAAAACGCACTCATTAATATTTAATGAATCGTTTGAGAAGGGCATTCATTACTTACAATCAGCGTTAAAGCGCGAGCGTAATCTTTATGGTTTAGTGGTGCTGAATCAATTACAAAAATATTATGATACTTGTGGTGATGCACTCTTAATTGAGCAGACGTTTAGTGAGATGCTCGATCAATATGCGCAGTTCCAGTGCGATTCCTGCGGATATACCACAAAAGCGCAACAGTGGAGTTGTCCAAGTTGTTTTGAGTGGAATCGCTCGATTCCTGTGAATGATATTGTCTCATTGAAGGTCAAGCATTAATTTAAAATAACCATTTAGCATTAATTTGGGGCTGTTGGAGTTTTATTTAATACCTTAGTTGTATTGAAGGTTTTCTGATAAAGCTTACTAATTGATTCTGTAGTGGAATTATCCCGCCTTATTATTTCAGAGGTGTATAATATGCGCCTAATCACTAAGTGACGATTTTTTTGAAACACTTTGTGCATCTCCTTTCTATTTCTTTTCATCCTGAGACCTAAAACTCCATGAAAGACGAACTCTTATATCATCTTGAAGATAAACCCCCTTTTAGTATTTCCTTGTTATTAGCCGCGCAACATCTTTTAGCTGCGCTTGGCGGCATCATTGCGGTTCCCTTAGTGATTGGTAGTGCGCTTGGTCTTAGTAGTGCCGAGAAAATCGCTCTTGTGAATGCGGCATTATTAGTCTCTGGTGCGGTAACATTTGTTCAATCTCGCGGAATTGGTCCGATTGGTTTGCGCCTACCTGCAGTAATGGGGACGAGTTTTACCTTTGTTGCTTCAGCAATTGCCATAGGAAGTAGTGAGTCAGGCGTGGCGGGTATTTTAGGATCGTCATTAGTCGCTTCATTGGTAATGATTATTGGTAGTTTCTTCATGCCTCAAATTCGTAAGCTCTTTCCTCCGGTTGTGACGGGAACGGTTGTGGCAATGATCGGCTTGAGCCTGCTTCCTGTAGGACTTGATTGGTTTGCTGGTGGTCAAGTGGGGAGTACACAGTACGCATCTGCGCCTAATTTATTAGTGGCATTTTTTGTACTCTTTGTGGTAATTGCATTAACACAATGGGGTAAAGGTATTTTAGCTTCGGCATCTATTGTTATTGGTATGATTGTCGGTTATATCGCCGTTATTATTGTAGAGAAAGGATTTGGTTATCCATTAGGTTTAGTAAACTTTGCAGGTATTGAGCAAGCTCCGGCATTTGCATTACCGAAGCTCTTTGAATATGGTTTTGCTTTCCCAATCTCCGGCATTATAGGGATGAGTATTGCGTACTTGGTGACGATTGTTGAATCCAGCGGTAACTTCTTAGCATTAGGAGAAGCAACGCAAACAAAAGTGTCAGGTAAGCGTATGAAAGGCGGTATTCTTTGCGAAGGATTAGGGTCTGCATTTGCGGCGTTAATGTCGACTACACCATTTTCAACATTTGCACAAAACATCGGTATTATCTCATTAACCGGGGTTGCAAGCCGTTTTGTAGTGGCGATGGCGGGAGTACTTTTAGTGCTCGCGGGTATCTTCCCTATTTTTGGGGCATTAGTTGTTTCTATTCCGCTTCCTGTATTGGGTGGTGCAGGCTTAATGATGTTTGCGATGATTATCACTGCGGGAATTCAGGTATTGGGCCGTGTTGAGATCAATAAGCGTAATGGCCTTGTGATCTCTGTATCGCTCGGACTTGGTTTAATGGTGACAATGCGCCCAGAAGTATTAAATGACCTTCCAGAGTTTATTCAAGTGATCTTTAAATCAGGTATTACCGTAGGTTCACTCTCTGCATTAATCTTGAATATGATCCTTCCAGGACGTGAAATCGTTCAGGATGAAGAAGAGTAAGAGATAATCTCTTTAAAGCTACGAAAGTAGTAACGAGAAAAAAGGATGAAGCGAGATAATCGTTTCATCCTTTTCTGTTTTATAAGGCATCATTTTTTGGCAAATACGTTATTAGTTTTGGGATTTAGCATCATTTGTATAATACATGACCCCGAGTCTAATAGATTCACGCCCCCGGCTTTTGCGGAATTTGTTTGTATCTCGTAAGGAGTAAGCGCAACCGCAATACTCTTGTTGATAGAACGATTCCCGTTTACTGATCTCAATCATACGGGCAGATCCGCCCCCTTTTCGCCAGTTGTAATCCCAATAGGTAATGTCAGGATATTTGCTTGTTGCACGAATGTCACAATCATTAATTTGATTCATATCCTTCCATCGAGAAATCCCGAGAGAGCTCGTGACTACCTACATCAAAGCCATGCTCATAAGCATAGAGCGCCGCACGCTCAAACCGCATATCAAAACACATGGTGCAACGAATCCCACGTTCGGGTTCATCTTCCATCCCTTTTGCCCGCGCAAACCAATTATCGCGGTCGTAATCTGCATCAATGAAGTCAAATGAGGGAGTTTCTCTTGTTGGATATATGTATAGATCTTTTTGAAATTAAATACAAAACAATAAGTTAATATACAAATCATATATTTGCAAAGATGGGCGTTTTTAGGATATGTTGAATTTAGTCATTTCAGACACTTTTACGCAATTAGTTAGATCTGTTTTTTAATTACAAAGCATAAATGTTCCATATGCATTTTTATTGTAGTAAATGCGGCAAACAATTTAACTGATTGAATATTGATATAATTATAAGTTTTATAAAAATAATAAATAAAAGAAATAAGTGATCGCTAAATTTAAGGAAGGAGATTGTATGAATAATAAAATTTTTACTAATGGGCTAATTTTACCAAATGCAGGACCTACATCTGTTGAGGCTGTCTTAGTTCACAAAAATGAAATTATAAAAGTTGGAACGCTCAATGAATGTCAAGCCACTGCGAATAATGATTATGAACTAGTTGATCTTCAAGGAAAATGTATGGTTCCAGGATTTATAGATCCTCATATTCACCCTATGATGTTGGGGATGTGTAAAATTTGGGCGGATGTAAGTTATCCTGGTGTTCAAAGTATTGATGATTTAGTCAATGTACTTAAAGCCCATGGTGAAAAATTACCTAAGGGCGCGGCGATTAGAGGCTATGGTTTCGACCAACGTAAGCTTAAAGAGTTAAGACACCCAACCGCTACAGATTTAGACCGAGTATCAACTGAAGTTCCTGTACAGATTATGCATACCAGTGGTCATTGCAATGTTATTAATACTTCTTACATGCGTGAGCTTGGGATTCGGGATAATACACCTGATCCTGAAGGTGGATCTATGGGGCGTGATAAAAATGGTTTTCCAACAGGATCTCTATTTGATAGTGCTAATGACTTTTTGTCGGGGTCTGATGTTGGCGGGGTGAAGCCTGGTAATCACGGGCCAAACATTCATATGCCAGATAACACAGATAACTTAATGCAACGTTTTGAAGTAGGGCAGCAATATATTTTAGCAGCAGGTATTACAACTGTTAATGAAATCCAACTTGCAAGACCAGAATTAAATACTTACTTGTCAGCAAGAGATCAGGGAAAGCTTAAGATTCGAGTCGAAATGTCATTTCTCTCAAATTATTTAGATGAGGTCATTGAGCTTGGTTTTAATAGTAGTTTTGGAGATGATTATTTAACAATTGGTTCGATTAAATACTATTCAGATGCATCATTATTAGCGGGTACAGCAAATATCAGCACGGGGTATATGGATAGTGATGTTCATGAAGGATATAACTACCATACAGCGGATGAACTCATTGATTTAATCGTGAAGGCTCATAAAAATGGATTGCATACAGCAACGCATGCACAAGGTGACTTAGCAATCGAAGTCGTTTTACAGGCAGTTGAAAAAGCGCAAAAAGAGCATCCTAGAACTGATGTTGTACATCGAATTGAACACTGCGGATTACCAACAGAAGATCAGGTTAGACGTATGGGTGAGCTGAGAGTTTATCCTGTTCCACAACCTGAAATGAACTATCTTTATGGAGATGGGGTTGTTAATGCGGTAGGTATGGAAATTGCCCAAAACTACTCGCCTATGGCATGGTATAAAAAATATGGATTACCGCTTATTCTTTCATCAGATGCGCCTGTTACAGATCCTAATCCTATGGAGGCTATTCATGCAGCTGTCTCTCGTAAAACAATTTTAGGAACAATTTTAGGAAGCCATCAAGCTATTACCGTTGAGGAGGGAATGCAGGCATATACGATAAATGCCGCAAAAGTTGTTAGAAGAGATAAGCAAGTGGGTTCCATTGAAGAGGGGAAGCTCGCGGACTTTGCTATTTTAAGTCAATCTCCATACGAGGTATCAATGAAAGAAATTGATTTACTGCGGGATATCTATGTTGAACAAACATGGGTTGATGGAAGACTTGTTTATCAGAAACAATAAGTCTCTCTCAATATTTTAATTAATTCCTAACAGTTGTTAATTAAACCTAAAGACTGCTAGTGGGAAATCCCACTGGCAGGATTCTTCTTGTTTGAAATTTAAGAGAGGCGAATATGTTTAAAAATAGTAATGTAGATCTTGTATTGTGTGTTGGCAGCTCTATTTTAGTATTGTTGGCGGTAAGTTTACTCGCTATCTACCCGGTGCAAGCTAATGATCTAATAAATGATGTGTTCGTTTTTATAACGAAGATCGTTGGGATTCCCTTATTATGGATCTGTTTTTTCTCGTTAGTATATTGTATTTATATTGGTATTCGTTATGGGCATATTCGTCTAGGAAAGGAAACCCCAGAATATTCTTTGTTTAATTACATTTCAATGGTGATGTGTGCTGGACTTGGGTCAGCTTTTGTTATTTGGTCTTTAGTTGAGTGGGTTTATTATTATACTTCACCGCCATTAGGTATCGAATCGAGATCGATCGAAGCGGCTGAATGGGCAACGGTATATAACTATTTCCACTGGGGATTTATTCCTTGGGCAATGTTCTTGCTTGCGACTATTCCTGTATCTTATGCTTTTTATATACGTAAGGTTCCAGCATTACGCTTAAGCACGGTTTGTGCTGCAATGTTAGGAGATCGACCTTCAACAAGAGTTATTGAGAAAATTATTGAATTTACCTTCATTTTTAGTGTTGTTGGTGGATTGTCTGTGACATTAGGGCTAGGAATACCAATGATTGCAGAAGGAATTGCACATCTCTTTGGCTTTAAGGCTACATTCATGACTAATATCTTTACGACATTAGGGATTGCTATGATTTTCACGATGAGTTCGTATATCGGTATTGGGAAAGGAATGCGGATTTTGAGTGCTGCAAATATTTATTTTGCAATTTTCTGTTTAGCGCTCATCTTCATCATTGGACCAACCTATTTTATTATGGGGCAGATAACTAATGGTTTTGGTCTCATGATGCAGAATTTTTTAAGAATCAGTTTTAATACAGATCCTATCGCGCAAGGTGGGTTCCCCGAAGCTTGGACGATATTTTTCTATTCGCTAGGAATTGTTTATGCAGGCTTAATGGCATTATTTATTACTAAAATTTCTAGAGGGAGGACATTAGGAACAATGATTTTTACCGTCTTAATTGCGGGTTCTGCCGGATGCTTCCTTTTCTTTGGAATTAATGGTGCTTTTAGTATGGATCTATTCTTATCAGGCAAAGTAGATGTTGTTTCTTTATTGCTATCAGAAGGGAATGGTCAAACTGTTATTGCTATTTTAGAAACGATTCATTTTCCTAAACTTGCAGTGGTAGGATTTATAGTATTAATCTCATTATTCTTGACGACATCTTTAGATTCTGCTGCATTTTCATTGTCTGCTGCGACGACTGTTAAGTTAGGAAATGATGATAATACGTCGAAAACTTTGAGGTTGTTTTGGTGTGTTTTGTTAACGCTTATTCCAACAGGGATGACCTTCATAGAAGCACCTTTAACTTCCTTACAGACTGTTGCAATATTGGCATCTTTGCCATTGTTAGTTGTAATGATCTATATGAACTATGGATTTTTAAAGTGGCTCAAAGAAGATGGTTATTAAACAAGCGATATAGAAATCAATTATCGCTATGGATGAGAAGTTTTTGTAGATGAGTTTATCTATAGAGATATGAGAATTTTGGGAAGGAAAAGAGTGTATGGATCAGAATCATAAAAAACTTACATGTGGTGAATTCTTAGTAAAGCAATTGGACGCTTATGGCGTAGAGCTCGTTTTTGGTATCCCGGGAGTGCATACAGTAGAGTTATATCGTGGATTCTTGAAGACTAATCTTACACATATAACCCCAAGGCACGAGCAAGGTGCTGGTTTTATGGCAGATGGTTATGCGAGAAGTACAGGAAAAGTTGCAGCTTGTTTTATTATAACCGGACCGGGAATGACGAATATACTTACAGCAATGGCGCAAGCATATGCGGACTCTATTCCAATGTTGGTTATTTCCACAGTAAATGAAGTAAGGACTTTAGGGAAAGCTGAGGGTCGGCTACATGAGTTAAAAAATCAATCTCAACTTGTTGAGGGGGTTGCGGCTTTTAGCCAAACCGTTTATTCACCAGATGAATTACCTATTGTGCTCGCTAAAGCATTTTCTTTATTTGAAAGAGATCGACCTAGGCCTGTTCATATTGAAATCCCTACAGATGTAATGACAATGGATGCCAGTCATTTAACTCTACGAACCAAACCTGAAGGCGTCACTAAAAGGGTAGATCCTACGGCTGTTAGCCGTGCATTTGAGTTGTTAAAACGGGCAGAAAGACCATTTCTGTTCTTAGGAGGGGGCGCATGCGAAGTACTTGAGTCAGATATTGTGAAGATTGCTGAGTTCTTTGATTTGCCTGTACTTTATACTGTGAATGCTAAAGGGGTTTTTCCTAAGTCACATCCTTTAGCAATTGGGTCTTATCAATCTACGGTAGCTGTAAGAAATATGGTGAAAGAATCGGATGTGATTCTGGCAATAGGAACAGAAATCGGAGAAACAGATTACGATGCTGTTTTTGATAATGGATTTAAATTGACAGGAGAGATGATTAGAGTAGATATCGATACTACACAGTTAAATAGTAATTATCTTGCGACTTTAGGGATTCAAGGGGATGCTTATTCCTTTTGTCAGGAACTGAGAAAGTTGATAGATGGTCAGGTTAATCAATCATTATTTAATGCAGAAGAGAGCAGAGCGGCAATAATGACGGCCCGTGTTAAAGCGACTATTAAAAATGATTTTTCTCCTGAATATTATCAGCAAGCTAAAATATTAGAGGCGATACAAGAGATTGTTCCAGATGTTTTATTTGTTGGGGATTCAACGCAGATTGTTTATTCTGGGAATTTTTTATTCGAGGCAAATAAGCCCAAGCAATGGTTCAATTCTTCGACAGGGTACGGTACTTTAGGGTATGCATTGCCTGCTGGCATTGGTGCTAAGTTAGGAAATAGGGATAGACTTGTTGTTGTACTAATTGGGGATGGGGGGATTCAGTTTACATTGCCAGAATTAGCTTCGGCAGTTGAGGAAAAATTAAATCTAGTAATTATCTTGTGGAACAATCAAGGCTATCAAGAGATTAAGCGATTTATGAAAAATGCGGATATTCCAACGATAGGTGTTGATATTTATACCCCCGATTTTTTAACAATCGCACAAGGATTTGGTTGTAATACTTATGAGTTAAAGAGTTTAGATGAGATAACAACTGCCATTATGCAAACACGCAACGAGAACGTTCCGACAGTGATAATGATTAATGAGGATGATTATTATCAAGCGTGAGGAATTTTATAGGGTTATTACGCCTATTTACAAAGGATTTTTATAATAAAAAAAGAGGCTTGTTCTGTATAGGATAAGCCTCTATTACATTAATACCAAAGCTATTGCATATATATTTATTTTTACTCAACCGTCAGCGATTTTGCTAAGTTTCTGGGTTTATCAATATCTTCACCGCGTACGAGCGCCGCGTAGTAAGCGACGAGTTGTACAGGGATTGTAAGCAGAATAGGGCTCAGCGCATCACTCACTTCAGGAACATGCATGATGTGGGCACCTTTGAGGTCATCAAGCGGTTCTTTACTATCGGTAATAATAAAGAGTTTCCCTTTGCGCGCGAGCACTTCATGCAGATTTGCGCGGACTTTCTCAAAGAGAGCATCATGTGGTAACAATGCAATAATAGGCATTTTGTCATCAACAAGGGCTAGCGGACCATGTTTAAGCTCTCCTGCAGGATAAGATTCAGCATGGATATAGCTGATCTCTTTAAGCTTTAGTGCTCCTTCTGCAGCAATAGGGAAGTGAATTCCTCTCCCTAGATAAAGGGCGCTCTTAGCATCAAGAAGTAGATGTCCCCATTCGCTTGCGCGCTCTTGGCAGTTAAAGCTCTGAGCAATCATTGCCGGAAGTGCTTTGAGCATTTGTAGATGTGATTCTAACTGTTTGGTAGAGAGCTGCTCTTTTGCGAGCGCAAGGCTATTTGCAAGGATAAAAAGCGCTGCTAGCTGTGTGGTAAATGCTTTAGTTGACGCAACACCTACTTCAATACCGGCTTCCGTATAGAAGCGACAATCACTTGTACGTGGTAAAACACTCTCTTTCACATTGCAGATTGCTAGTGAGGCAAATGCGTTATGCGCAATCGCATGTTTAAGCGCTTCGATAGTATCAAGCGTTTCTCCCGATTGAGAGATGGTAATGATCAGCGTGTGATCTTCCATTAAAATATCACGATAACGATATTCACTTGAAATTTCGACATTTGTAGGGATTTTCGCAATGGTCTCAAACCACTGTTTTGCGACTAAGCCGGCAAAGTATGATGTACCGCATGCTAAGATTTGAATGCGTTTAACTGCAGGGAAGAGAATGGGCGCTTTGAGTCCAAATAATGCCGGGTCAAATTGTGCATTAAGCGCAGCTTCTGCCGTTTTTTCAATAACATGCGGCTGCTCAAAGATTTCTTTAAGCATAAAGTGAGCATAGTGACCAATATCGAGCTTTTCAATAGAGAGATCTGAAATATGTACTTTAGATTCAATCTCTGCAGGAGATAGCTCAACGCCTGCTTGATTAGTAAAGTAAGGCAGATTGCCGGCTTGCATAACGACAAGATCCCCTTGCTCAAGATGAAGTAGACGGTTGGTCTCAGGGACGATCGCGGCAATATCGGAGGCGATAAATGTGGTGTCATCTTTGAGCCCTAGAATTAATGGGCAACCTTGTGCTGTCGCAATTAATGTTTTTGGATCATTTGCATCGAGTACAAGTAATGCATAATTGCCTGCTACATTCGCAATGACGGTGCGAATAGCGCTGATGAGATTCGGACTTGTGGTTGATGCTTCATGGAGAAGATGCGCTAATACTTCCGTATCTGTCTCGGACGTAAATGTATAGCCTTTTTCAATGAGGCGTTTTTTATGCATTTCATAGCCATCAATTATCCCGTTATGCACGATCATAAGATGGTCTGATTGGTGGGGATGCGCATTTTCTTTGGTAACACCACCATGTGTTGCCCAACGGGTATGACCAATACCAATATGGCTTTGGAATTGAGTCGCTTCCTCAATAATATTTTGAACTCTACCAACGGCACGAATACGTGTTAGTTGATTGTCATCTAAGAAAGCGATACCGGCTGAATCATAGCCTCGATATTCGAGTTGTTCTAAGCCTTTGAGAAGTGTTGGAAGGATATTGTGATTGTGACTAATTACTCCGAAGATTCCACACATTATTGTCTGCTCGCTTTATGAGTCGATAAAGAACTTTATTTTAAAGTTTTTTGGGGAAATTCCCAATAAAAAAATACAATATCTTCAAAGTGCGGATTAAATAGAAGAATCTTTGCAAAAGATACGAAAAATCAATATCATTGTCTATAATAAGAGGATGAAAAACAGGGGTTAATGTGTATTAAACTCCTGAGAAAACCGATAAAGTCCGCAAAGATTTTGCAACAATTTGATAAATTTACGATCTAATAAGAGAGCTTATAAATTATGGAACTCATTAAATACAGTACACTTCGAGAAGAGCCTTGGAAAAACGGTTTGGGAACGACTCGTCAAATTGTTATTTGGCCATTAGATGCAGATCTTAGTAATTTCCAATGGCGCGTAAGTGCTGCTGCAATTATTTTCCCAGGTCACTTCTCTCATTATCCTGGCGTTTCAAGAAGTTTAAGCGTTCTCTCTGGGAAAAGCGCTTCCCTAAAGCTGGGAGAAGAGATCAAAACCTTAGCTTATCAAGGTCCTGTCGTATCATTTGATGGCGGTGATCATGCGGAAGTTTTAAGCGCAGATGGCCCTGTATTAGATTATAACGTCATGAGCCGAGATGAATCAGTAAAACATGAGCTTTTCTGCAAAACATTAAAGCAAGGTGAAGTATATAACCGTCAAGGCGACTTCACATTAATTACCGTATTCAATGGCTGCGAACTGATCTTTGATGGTCAAGTTGTACGTATGGCTGAATATGATTCTGTACTCTTTACAGAGCGTGATGCAGTTGAGTTAGTCTTTAATAATGGTGGCGAGCCAACATCAATGCTTATCACTGAAGTTTGGAATCAATAATTACTCCAAATAGATGACGTAATAATTGATTACGCAATAGATAGATTAAAATGCCTTAGTATAAATATGATACTAAGGCATTTCTTTATGTGCTGATAACTTGGGTAGGGCAGGGGAAAGTAGATTTAGAGCGCCATTTTTGTTTTTGACTGAGCACTTACTTTTACCTTAACCGGCGCCTGAGATTTTGGGCGTTCTTCCATGGGTTGTAATCCGTTAATCATCTCACCAAGTCTTTTTCGATCAATTAAAATAACATCGAGCTTAATTGCGGCTTCAATGGCTGCTTTGGTAAAACCACTATTGGTAATGACGACAATTTTGTCGAGCTCATAGAGATCTTTGGCGGTGTAAATTTCTTGAATTGCTCCGAGGGTGACATTTTTCGCCCAACGTTTACATTGGAATCCATAACGAATACGCTCGTGCTCTGCATAAACATCCAAGCCTTTATCATTACTATAATTCGAGACTTTAATTTTTTTAAATCCATGGAGATGGAGGAGGTTTGCGACATAATGCTCAAATACTTCCCCATCCATGGTATCTATCTGCTCTAAACGATATTTCCCAGCCCTACGATCCTTTACGTAATCTCCTTTGAAAACTTTGAAAGAGATGAGCGTCTTGCCTAATCCAATGACTCGATCCCCGATAGCTTTGAAGGTGGGAATGATAGGGATTAGCGCCATTAAAAAGGGGTAGAGCGGATTAATGTGACTAAAGAGTGTCAAATAGAGAATAAAACTCCCCCAAGCCATTGTAATCATGAAGGCTTCTGAGGCAGAGAGAAACAGCCATCTACCGATATTGATAAAGGGAATTAAGAATAAAATAATGAAGTAGATGAAGCCTAGGCTTGAAAGCCACACATTTTCGGAGTGAATAAGAGAGAGTCCCATTAAGGCGAGCGCCGAAATAGTGATCATGGGCGTAATAAAATAGCCAAAAAAATATTTATATATCGTAAATGCGCAATTCATCTTCGTATAACTTTATTTATCTCTCTGCGCAAAGCTCGATAGAATCAATCATAGGAGCAATATGATACCATTTATTCCAGCACGAATTCCTAAAATTAAAAGAATCAAGAGAATAATTCGTGTGAAAAAAAGTTTTGAGACTTTTGCGCGAAAATAAATCCCAATAAAAAGAGCGATAATTGAGAGAAGCGTGATGGCGCCAAGCATGACGAGAGATTGTGTGGGGAGTGCAAAAATTGTTGATTTTAACATCCAAAACTGCACAGATTTTCCGGTGAGATAGGCGAGATTACCTGCTTTTATGATCTCCTTCGTGCTTTTGTCCGTAGAGAGCAGATAGATCATTAACAGCGGTGACATCGCATTCGTTGAATTCCCAATAATGCCGGCAAAAATGCCAAAAAAGATCAAAGTGAAGGGATTAATGGGAATTCGCCAACGAACCCCTAAAAATGTCGTAATGACATAAAATAGAATGATAAATGAGAGTAAAAAATAGAGATAGACTAGATCTAATATAAATAGGAGCTTCACCCCAAGATAGCCACCAATCATAGATGAGAGTACTAAGAGCCAATATTTTTTGAGGTAATAGGCAAACTCAAGTAGAAGTGGGCGATCATTTTGACTAAAGAGAATGAAAAGATTAATAAAGAGCGCCGGAAGAAGAACCATAATAATTGCATCTTCAAAGCTCATCATATTGGCTAAAACGCTGGTCGTAATCATCGGGAAGCCAAGCCCTGTAAGTCCATGCAATATGGCTGCAAAGGTGAAGAGAACGATTATTACGGGTGTATTTGTCATGGTGTTTGAGAGAGACTCTTAAAATAGTTTTTTAAATAGAATGAAATTTGGGATGAGATGATGCAATCCATAATGGCGAGAGTCTTATCGTTGATCATTCATTGTGAAGTCTGAGGGAGGGTTAGTGTATTGATGCTTCGCTATGTTAAAATAGCAGCTCTTTTTTCCCTCATACGAAAGCATGACAAAAGAATGATGAAAGCACAAGGATTGCCCTCAGAAAGTCCCTATAAAGGGATTTTTTAGTTAAGAGATAGCTATTTTTGAGACTTTTTAGCGTCGACCTCGGCGGGTTATTGTCGAAATCATTGAATTAATTTATCAATAGCTTATGACATATTCATTTGTTGGTTTTAGCGATAACGTATTATTTGTTGCATTAGACAGCGCAGTACAATATAGGATTATTGGATGACACTTTACGAAACAATTGCCAACGATATTAGAGATTTAATTCGTTCGGGAGTCCTGAAGTATACAGATAAGCTTCCTTCAATTCGCAAAGCAAGTCAGATGTTTGATGTGAGCCCGGCAACGATTCAGCAAGCCTATTATTTGTTGGAGACACAAGGGATTATATATGCCAAAGAGCGCTCGGGGTTTTATGTTAAACCTGCTTTTCAAAAAGAGACGCATCCTCAGCTTGGACCTGTGATGAAGGTCTGCCCGAAAGAGACAGAGGTAGAGGTGAGTGACTTTATCTTTTCGGTACTCAATGCTCATAAAGATCATACCAATATTCCTTTTGGTTCTGCATTTCCAAGTCCAGATCTTTTCCCGATTAATCATCTCTCCACAAGTATGGCTAAAGGAATGGGCTGTCTTGCTTCCACGCCTTATGAGTTAGTCACAGATATGGCGGGTGGTTGTACGGAGCTCAAACGGCAGATTGAATTACGCTATCTTCTCAATGGGTTAAAGACAATGGAAGATGAGGTTGTTATTACGAGTGGGGCGATGGAAGCATTGAGTCTTTCGCTGCAGGCGGTAACTAATCCCGGAGATTTAGTAGCGATTGAATCCCCCTGTTTTTATGCGATTTTACAAATTTTAGAGCGCTTACAATTAAGAGCTGTAGAGATTCCTGTAGATATAGAGACGGGCATGGATATTGAAGCGCTAGGAAAGAGCTTAGAACGTTTTGAGATTAAAGCGATTGTTTTAATGACCAAGTTCCAGAATCCCGTAGGCTGTACTATTCCGAAAGAGAATCTTGTAAAGCTTTATCAGCTTATTAAGCAGTATCAAGTGCCGGCAGTGATTGATGATGTTTATTCTGAAATCTATTATGGAGATGTCATTCCTTCTTACCTCAAAGGACTTGATGACGAAGGTTTGATATTACATTGTGATTCATTCTGTAAGTCTCTTGCGCCTGGTTTTAGGGTAGGTTGGGTTGCTGCCGGGCGTTATGCCACACAGATTGAACGATTGAAGTTGATGACGACAATCTCTCCTTCTGTGCCTTCTCAGTTAGCGATTAGTCACTATTTGAAACACCGACATTATGATCGACATCTTGCTAAATTACGGGCAGAGCTTGAAAAATCACAGAAAAAAATGTTATCTGCAATTGAGCGCTATTTCCCAAAAGAAGTTTTAGTTTCAAAACCTCGCGGGGGATATTTTCTTTGGTTAGAATTGCCGGAAGTCATTGATGCGTTAGAGCTTTATCGCCGAGCATTATCTCACCAGATTAGTATCGCACCCGGCCCGATCTTTTCAGCCTCCCAACAATATCGCCACCATATTCGCCTAAACTACGGCATGAAATGGAATGGGCAATTAGATGAAGCGATGAAAACCTTAGGCGATTTAATTATTTTGATGTGGACAGAGGCAGGTATTGAGATTGCAAAAGGGCAATAAGCGCTAGGGAGAGAGGGCGTGAGGAAGTGTTATAAAGTGGTTGCATGCAATACAGATTTTTATAAAACGTGTTAAAAATATACAAAATCTTAAACTGTACTGGTTTTCTTTGCAAAACTGCACCTATTATTTGACCTAAGTCATTGTTAGAGTAGCGCACAACTGTTAGTTTCACTCGACCTAGGAGCTCTAAATGTTTGGAGTTGAAGCGCTGGATCTCGCGCGTATACAATTTGCTTTCACTGTTTCATTTCATATTATCTTTCCCGCAATCACTATTGGCTTAGCCTCTTACCTTGCGGTTATTCACTTCCTTTGGCTCAAGACGGATAAGGCGAAATATCGCACGATCTATAAGTTCTGGAGTAATATTTTTGCGGTAAACTTTGGTATGGGCGTTGTTTCCGGCGTCGTTATGGCATTCCAGTTTGGAACGCATTGGAGTGAGTTCTCTCGTTTTGCCGGCGGTATTACAGGGCCTCTTTTAACATACGAAGTCACAACAGCCTTCTTCTTGGAAGCGGGTTTTTTAGGCGTAATGTTATTTGGCGAACATCGTGTTGGCCGAAAAATGCACTTCTTTGCAACCTGTATGGTGGCACTGGGTACATTCCTTTCAATGTTCTGGATTCTCTCTTCAAACAGCTGGATGCAAACTCCCGCAGGTTATGAAATTATCGACAATCAAGTCGTTCCGACAGACTGGTTAGCGGTTGTATTTAACCCATCATTTATCTATCGATTACTGCACATGGGCTTAGCGGTATTTGTAACCACGGCACTATTTGTAGGTTCTGTGTCTGCATGGCATCTTCGTAAAGGTGATCAAGCGCCAGAGTACAAAAAGATGTTCTCAATGTCGATGTGGTTCTTAGTGATCACAATTCCGATGCAGATTTTTATGGGGGACATGCATGGGCTTAATACGCTGAAGCATCAACCAACAAAAATTGCGGCAATGGAAGGGCACTGGGAAAATGTTGGAGATGAGCCAACGCCGTTAATCCTCTTTGCGATTCCCTCAAATGATGATGAAAAAAATCACTTCGTTCTTGAAATCCCGATGTTGGGTAGTTTGATTTTAACGCATAGCTTAACCGAGCAAGTGCCGGCATTAAAAGATGTGCCAAAAGCAGATCGACCTAATGTGCCTGTTGTTTTCTGGGCATTTAGAATCATGGTTGCGCTTGGTGGCTTGATGCTCTTAACCGCGCTTATCAGTATCTACCAACGTAAAAAAGGCTCGTTCTATACAAGTAAACCATGGTTAACATTAGCGATTTGGATGGGACCTACAGGATTACTCGCGATCTTAGCCGGCTGGTTTGTAACGGAAGTCGGGCGTCAACCATGGGTTGTAAATGGCTTACTACGTACGGCAGATGCAGTATCACAACATACAACGTTACATATGAGCATTAGTTTGATCGGATTTATCACGGTTTATACGCTTGTATTTGTCACGGGTTACCTCTATATGGTGCGTTTAATGAAACGAGGCATTGATAAAACATCAGCAGCAGCTGATACCTCAAGTATGCATAAAGGAACAAAATAATGACATTAGATCTCTCATTTATCTGGGCGTTCGTCATCTTAATTGGTATTAGCGTCTATATTGTGGCGGATGGTTTTGACCTTGGTGTCGGTATCTTACTGCCTTTCGTGAAGGGTAGTGATGTAAAAGATGAGTTCATCGATACCATCGCGCCGGTTTGGGATGGTAATGAAACATGGTTGATTCTTGGGGGAGCAGCGCTCATGGGCGCTTTCCCACTGGCGTATGCGGTGTTGTTAGAAGCATTCACAATACCGATTGTTATCATGCTCTTTGCCTTGATTTTACGAGGTGTTGCCTTTGAGTTTAGAGTGCATTCACCAAGTAATCATAAATCACTCTGGACGCTCTCATTCATTGTAGGTTCTTATTTCTCTGCCTTGATGCAAGGAATGATGGCGGGCGCGTTCTTAGAAGGCTTTGTCTTGAATGTCACCGATAAGGGAACGCATTTTGCCGGCGGATCATTAGATTGGGTTTCACCATTTTCTATTCTTACCGGAATTGGGCTAGTGATTATGTTCGCGCTTTTAGGCAGTTTCTGGGGCAGAATGAAAGGGCACGCATCATTGCAATCACAGATGGCAAGTAAGATGAAGCCGATGATCTTTGCACTTTTAGGAAGTTTATTACTGATCCTGATTGCGATGCTTCTCTCTGCTAAATTGATGCCTTTATTGACGGGTGCAAGACTCTATTTAGTTCTCGCTTCAATGATCGTTATCGCGCTTGTGATTCTATATATCTTGAATAAGAAAATGAGCGATGGTAAACGCTTTGCTTTAACAATTTTTGTAATGGTATGTGGCATGGTAGGCTATACCTCGCTATTTTTCCCCTATATCATCCCACCAAGCATCACGCTCGAAATGGCTGCCTCCGCTAGTTCAAGTCAGATGTTTGGTTTAGTGGGGACGTTTATCATGCTACCTATCATTATTTTTTATCTCAGTTGGACTTACTATATCTTCCGCGGCAAAGTCATTGCCGGACACGGATATTAAGCTCAATCCCCGGCAATGGTATGACCAATACTATGCCGGGGTTTTCTGATCGTTTTCACTCTATTTCTAAATAGGTACTATGATGAAAAATCCTTCGATATTAAAACAGTTTGGCTGGATGATCCTGCTCTGGTGTGGTGGTGTTGTTTCGCTCTTTATTTTGGCGTATATCATCCGTATCTTTATGACGATGGCAGGCTTAAAAAGCTAAAGAACCATTACTGTAACTATCTGATTATTCGTTGGTTTAAAAGTTTGTGTGAAAAAGGTAGTGTAAATAGTGGTCAAATGAAAATGTAGCATTGACAGAGGGTGTGATAAACTATAAAATCCTTGTCACGTTATTGGACATATAGCTCAGTTGGTTAGAGCACAGCACTCATAATGCTGGGGTCGGTAGTTCGAATCTACCTATGTCCACCAATTTAACGATTGAAGTAATATAACTTTTAAGGACATGTAGCTCAGTTGGTTAGAGCACAGCACTCATAATGCTGGGGTCGGTGGTTCGAATCCACCCATGTCCACCAAATACAGTAAACCTATGATTTTACAGTGTTTTATAAGGACATATAGCTCAGTTGGTTAGAGCACAGCACTCATAATGCTGGGGTCGGTAGTTCGAATCTACCTATGTCCACCAATCTTAAAAGCCTACTTTTTAGTAGGCTTTTTTACATCTATCAAAAACCTGTTTATACCATTATTTATACCATTAGCTTTAGAATTTTAAAGCGTATCTCTCGGCGTAAATATTTGACCACTTTTTATTCAAAATATATTCTCTGCCTCTACTCGCATTAATAACCATCCAAGCATGCATTTCTTTCTTGCACCATAATGAATTACGTACACCAATTTTGATCTGCTTAGGGAAGGTATCTTTTGAGATTTCACCATAGATAGTTCCCGAACTGATTTGAAGTTTTTTCACAAGGTCATCAATTGTGTAGTATCCAATTAAATGCTCATTTTTTATTTTAGACCTCTCTTCGAGTATTGTCACTTTATCTAAAATCTTCTCTATCAGGGCATACCGGTACCGGCTTTAAAGCTCCAGATCCGCTATGCGGGCTGATCTGATGGATGGTGTGGCGCATACTTTGTTTTTATTAACCAAATCACTTCCAATTATCTGCGCTAATGACGTAACGCGCAAGAAAACGAATAAGGGGATGGCGTGAGTAAAAGGATTTTCGACATAGTGCCAGTGCGAAAACCAAGAATGACCAAGTCTGAAAAATAGAAAATAAGACTGGCTACGGCGCGTTACTGGGCATTCAAAGATGAAGTGAAGTTACATGGCGTAAATATCCAAGAAATAGGGACTCACATCACTTTTGTAATGCCAATGCCGGCACGCTGGAGTAAGAAGAAATCAGAGCATTTAGGTGAAGCTAACCAACAAAAGTCAGACGTAGATAACCTAACAAAAGCGCTGCTAGATGCAATCTATGAAGATGATGCGCACGTGTGGAATGTCAGAACAACAAAGATCTGGGCGAAGTTGGGAAGATAATCATTGAGATGGTGGAGTAATGAGTAATTTAAATCAGGCTGATTACGTTTTAGAGCAATGGGCTAAATGGTCATTGAGTACAAATGGCTTTCCCGAAACTATTGCAATTGCAAATCTACTGGAAGTGAAGAGTGATCTAGCTCACTAGCCATTGCCCTCAGGAGTTGATTGTAATAATGAAGTTGCAATCACAATTAGGCTTTTTCATATGATGATGGAGAATAACAAGGGTACGGCCAATTTACAGGTTCTCCAAACATTCCTTTTAGAAAGAGCATATGGAGAATCTATCAAGTCATTTTGCGAGAGATCTGGTCTGTTCTCAAGAGATAAGTATTACGTGGCTAGAAATGAGTTTTCTTTGAGGTTAGATACCTATTATTCCTTGATGAAGAGTTAGAAGAGTAGATACTCTATAAATACTTCTTTGTTTTTAATAATTTTATAATCCTCTAGGAAACTCATGTATGAGTCAAAGTCTTCGGAAAAATCATATTGTTGATTTTCACCATCGTGAATAAGATTTATGTTATAGAAAAAATTTAAAAGAGTTCTGTTGTCTATTCTAAAATCATCATGAACTAGATTTGAATTAGATTTATATAAAAAACTGCTATTAGAGAGTAGGGATTTAAACATCAAAATTATAGGGTCATCAGGGTTTATCTTGATGTGCCTGATCTTAGAGGTTGTATTTTTGTGATTATTATTGAATTGCTGCGTTGTATTAATTGTATTTATTGTAATATCTAAAATAGTTGATTCTATGTAAGTTAGCTTTGTTTCCATGATAGCTATAGCATTGCTAGAGTTAAATTCCTGGGTTTTTTGTTTTAGTTCTGGGGTCATCCAGCTGACGTAAACATCTGGATCAGCTTGATCATAGCCTTTTACTGTATTGAGGCTTTTTTCCTGCTTATCAAAAATGGAATATATGTTATCTATATGGTTAGATATAGTCTGTAGCTCTAACTTTAATAGTGGGGGGGATAATTAAAATACTAGAAGAAAGCTTAATTTGAGTTAAAGTCATAGAGAAATTTATGTTTACAACATCCATACTCTCTGCCAAAGAGATTAGTTCCTTGCAGCGCTCAATGAAGATATCTATATCTTGAAAGTTAGAATTATTTATTTCAAGCTTTAATTGTTTTGAGAAATCTCTTAAGATTTCTCGTTCAAAATTACGATTAGCTGCAATGATACTTCTTTGAATATTATCAGCCTGATCTTGTAATTGACTTTGGGCAGTAAGAAGCTCCTTTCTCTGAAATATAATAGAAGCCACTAATCCTGTAAAAGCTAATGCGGAGATAGTTATTTCTATAAGCTTCAAAGCCAACTCATGGTTAATCTCTTTATCACTAATCTGTACAATATCAAAAATCCAATTCAAGTTATTGGGATTCAAGCTCTCTAATATTAGATATCCAGCCAGATAAAATAAACCAATATATATAACTATAAATACAAAGAGTATTTTTAGAAAAAACTTGATAGTATTCATTTTAACTAGTCCATATTGAGGTAATAAGGGAGGTAACCATACATCATCTCCCATTCTTGCGCTTGTCTCAACAAAATGCTAGTATTATTAGATTAGTCTTTTTGACCTTAAAGCTTGCACAGTGGTGGCGAGCTTTTTTTGTTGTCTAAATTCTAGTTATTAAGGACTTTTTTGGTGTGCTAGTTATTTGTTTTTAAATAAACTAACTATAGTTAAATGGTAACGTAATGAGTGATTTAGAAAATGTGGTAACCTTAAAGCGAAGTCTTAATCAGCTTATATTAAGGCTTAAAGGGTTGAGTGCAGGACATACTGGGGAGGATAGCAAGCTATCTAAACTAGATTCTGATTCTATTTTGGCGTTAAAGGAAGCTGCCTATAATGCTTCTAAAATTATTGATGCGATAGATGAGTTGGCTGGGCAAGATTATGTTCCCTTATCCTTGAACATTAAGTTTGCTGAAAAAATGCTTGATGATTTAACGTATAGCCTTAATTCAAGGGCTGTTTATCGGGATGGTAAAATACTGCGACTGAGCGAGGAGGCAGGAGCGATTTTAATTCCTCAACTTATTTCTGGATTAGTCGCTTGTTTGAATAATGCAAAAATAGACTGTTTTTTCTTTAGAGGTGGTTTTTTAGGAAAAGCCCCTTCCGAGTATAACAAGCTTATCGATATTATAGAGGCTGTAGAAAATTTTAAAGACGAAATTGCAGATAAGAAGATGGAGGCAGATACGCTTCTTAAGCGAATGGAGTTAACAGAGAAAGCTGTTTTAAGAGTGGGGTTAGCCGCTGCTTTTAAGCAAAGGGTGTCTAGGTTATTTTGGAGAATATTGGGCTTAGACTTATTTAACTATATAATATTATTATCTGTATTTGTTTTAACAATAGGAATTATAATCGATCTGGAGAGTATAAGTTTCTTATATTTTTTAAAATTAAAAAATATAGGTATGTATGAGAGGTTTTTAGTTATAGTTCCTTTGTTGTTTATATCATGGTTTGTTAGTAAGAGAAGTCAGTTTCTATATCAGATAAAGGAAGAGTATTCTTATAAGCAAACCTTCGCTTTGGCCTATGAGGCATATAAAAATGAAGCAGAAAAAGATGAATATATGTTAAATAAACTTTTAGAAGCAACAATAGATAATCTTGGGAGAAGCCCTCTGGAGCAGTTTGATAAAAATTCAGATCATACTCCTTATACTCAACTTATAAGGGAGTTTAGAAAGAAAAGTGAGTGATTTTATTTTAGGGAGTTATCTTAGTTGTGTGCCTAAATCAGTCATGATCATTTCCTTTATTCATTAAAAGAGTAAAGGTAGTAGATCAAAAGCAAAGTAGGGGATAATCCTTATGCGCGTATAGAGTTTTATAAAGATCGTTTCGGCGGTCTTTTTTGTGTCTCTAACCAGATTATTTGGGTATATTTCTAGATAGTTAAGCAAAGAGTATTACTTAGTATAGCTAGGCCATTTGACGGTTTTTTATTACATGAGTACACTGCTATCTACTATTAAGTAGAGTCAGCAGGTAATGTAAAATGTCATTCGAGTTAAAATGTTTCTCCTTTCATTCTATTTCTGTCAAAAGTTGCCTTGTTGAGGAGCGTGTTTTTGATGGAGCAAGTACCGATGATGTTGAGAATTATATCAAACATGTTTTGACGGAAGTAACTACTCCCCCAAAAAATCAAACTAGGATTAGAGGGCAGTTTTATAATTTTAGGTCTATGGATGAGCGAGTAGCTTCGAATTTAACGGCTATGATTGAGGGGGTAGACTCGGGTGATTGGGTGTTAAAGGCTGAAGATAACGCAAAAAAATTGCTGGATGTTGAGATTGATGTACAAAAGAGCATAGATCATTTAAAGCATGATGTTAGGCAGGGTTGTTTATTGCAGGTAGTTTATAGAAATGACACTGCACTATCAATTGCTGTATTAAAGATTGATGATAATACATTTTTAGATTCCGACGTAATGGCATTAAAAACAGGATTACCTTTAAATACAAGAATGCAAAAGGTAGCTCTTGTCACATTTAAAAATGATGGGAAAGTAGATAGTCTTTTGTTATCAGACACAAATGCAAAAATTTCAGCATATTGGCGCAAGGATTTCTTAGAAGCAATTGAAATAAGAGAAGCGTCACTTAATACTCGTTTAGCTTTTGATACAATTGAGAGGTTGTTGAAAAAAGAGATTCAGAAGAAGTCTATTCAGGATTATTATTTTTTAAGAAATCAGCTAGTTTTAGATTTCAGAAAAGATAGTTTTGATTTTACGGAACTGGTTGGTAAATTTAAAGAGTACTCTCCGGTTGACCCTAATTTGGATGAAGCCTCTATGGATAAGTTTATTGCTAATCTACAAACTTTGCCAAAAATGCCTAACAAAGAGTTTGATACACAATTTGATATCGCAGAGAATGTAATAAAAGCTAGGGTAGTAAATAGTATTATGATTGACGATATATTTGAGCTTAAAGTAAAGCAGCCTATCGAAGATTTAGAAAATAAGCTTGGTGTAGGTGAGGATAGTAATGGGCGAAAGTATGTGAAACTATATTCTGATAAAGGATATGAAACCTTTACGAAAAAATAGGTTGATGCTATGACATTTACAAATAGGTTAATAGAATCTATTGGGAACTCAGAATCTATAACAATACAACAGAGCTTTTCTTATTATAAAGCTAGTGGTTATTTCCAAGATCTTGCATTGAATGGCGAATCATTTATGTATTTGAAAGAGGTTTTTTCAAATCTAAAAGCGATTGATGAGCATTTCACCCTTAAAATAAAAAATGGTGATAATGACATCGCATTATTTAGTAATAATAATGATTTAGCTACTATCACAGCAAAATGTGAGAAATTAATAGAATCATTCGAAGTCCATGAGCGTACGCATTTCGAAATGGAATGGTTGCAAAAAGAACAGAATAAACAATTGATCTTCGATGTAGCAAGTTTTATTAATTTCTTAAGAGAGGAAAAATTAGTTGATACTTTGGAGAACTTATCCAGTAGATTTAATAATAAAAATATACAGTTTTATTGCTTTGAAGATTCAGAGGAGTTTTCCAATGGTTACTTTAATTTCATTAGTGTTGGTATAGACGCTAGATATATAGATAAATTTAATAGTAAAGATGAGAGAGACCTTAAATTAGACCTGTATGATGCAAGGGTTGATTTGCGAAATAAGGCTAGTCACTTTTTTAATGCTGGCTCTTTACGGTTTATTCCGGAGCATTTTTCGTTTGATGTGGAAATTAGGGCTGCTCATTGGAAAGATGTTTTTGAAAGGTGGGAGACAATATTTTATTTGGTTTATTTAAGTGATTACTCTTCTATAGAAGAAAACATTATAGGTTTTAAAATTAAAGGATATAAAACATTAAGCTGTAAAACTGATGGGGGAGTTCCCAAGACTGTTCTCAAAGAGTTGAGGCAAGTATATGAGTGGGTTTACAGCGAGGGTCCCTTTATTGATAAGATTGGTATAGCTAGAAATGTACTATCTATACATATAGTAAATGATGATATTAATACTCTAGAGATAGGGACATGTGCCTCAGCCCAGTCTGGATATGATCTTTATTTGAAAGACAATGTTAAACAATACATAGAGGTTAAAAATAAGATAGCGGATATGTTGCACTCTCAATCTGAAAAATCATCTGCAATTGTGAAAGACATGTTTAATATGTTTAAAACTAGTATATGGACATTTATTACTTTTTTTATAACAGTCTTTTTATTTAGATCGAGTTTAAACAGCTCAGGAGATAAAGGTAGTGCTGTATTTTGGGTTGGAATAGCGCTTATATTGGTTTCATTTTTGTATATTTTATTTGCCCGTAAAGAAGTAGAGGATGAGCAGCAACGCTTGATTTCTAAGTATAGCGAGATATCAAATAGGTATAAAGACTTATTAAATAAAGCAGATTTAGAAAAAATACTGAGACCATCTAATGGTAGCTCTTCAGAGGAAATAGAGATTACCTATATTGATAAGAAAAAAGAAAAATATACAAAATATTGGCTTGGTATCAATGCTTTAATAGCTATAGTGTGGCTAAGTATATTTTCCTCTGAAGTGATAATAGTTATGGATATACTGTATGGTTTTTTTTCACTAAAATTTTTTGGTATAAAAGGTTACTTTTCCTGAATTTGACATAAACTTTGAACCGCCCCGGTAATACGGGGCTTAGATGTGAAACTCACAATAAGAGAGTGGGCGGCGCTAAGAAGTCTCAGCGTTTACTCGGAACTGCGGCAGACCTTAGGGTTACTAAAGTAAAACCGGTGACGTTTATGATTATCTCGACAAGAAGTATCCAAATAAATATGGAGTAGGTCGATATAACACGTTCACGCATATTGATGTAAGGGCCAACCGGACAAGATGGTAATGAAAGAGTTATTAAGAATGCTACAAAGCAGATCAAGCGATGATAAAGAGCTTAGATTGGATCTAAATAAAACAACACTATTCATTACCGTGATTGCTGGCATTCTCTTAACTTCTTATGTAATGATTGTTCAAGCAAGTTTTGCAGAAGTACTGTTTATTACGATGATGAGTGTAGGATTTGGAACGACAGTATCAAAGGGCGTTGTTGATACGATTTAGAAGAATCATGGCGGACAATAATTACAAGTAAATATAGAATATCAATGAGATGTTAAAATTTTCAATTATCTAAGGTGATAAGTGGGTGAGGAATGAAAAAAACATTGGTTGTTTGGTTTGTAATAATTGCGGTAGTATCCAGTTGCATTTATTGGTCTGATGAAATATCTAGCGGGTTGAATGACTTGATGTATGGGCTATTTGCTATTTTTTAGAGGCTCTTATACGTAATTTTAAATTAATCATAAGTATGAATAAATTGAAAAATATTCTTTTGGCAATAGGCGGGTTAATCCTCGCCTTTTTTACTTCTCAAATAAATCAAAAGAACGAAAGATTGAGAAACATATGAATGAAGCAGAGCAGCAAGGCTATATCGCAGAATCAGAAAGAACGGCAAAGCACGTTGAAGATCGCATCAATAGTGCTACTGAGTCTGATATTGACAGCATACTATTTGTGGTAAATAATAATAAATCTGTCATAATATTTTTCGATATAAAAATATAAATATCAATTTAATATTAAAAAGGAAATATAATGGCACTAATTAACTGTAAAGAATGTAACACTCAAGTTAGCGACACCGCTTTTAAATGCACGAGCTGCGGGTTTCAGCTTAGAAAGCCAACGAGAGGCTTTATGGGTAAAGTTTTTAAGTGGGGATTTATTTTATTTAATATTTTAATGCTTGTCTGGATCATGGCCGGGGTCGGCGGGAATGTGGATACCATCAATAATGCCGCCTCTGATGCGGAAAGGGCAGGTGCTGCCATTGGTACGGGAATAGGAGTAATGTTCTTACTCACTATTTGGGTTATCGGAGATGTAATACTCGGCTTATTCGTTCTCTTTACTAGACCAAAGTCATAGTTTCCACCAAGGCGAGTGATCGTCAACAATAGCCTTGATGCCACAGATTGATTGTTAAAATAGCCGCTTTCGGGTGGTTTTTTAATGCCAAAACAGACAAGAAAGGTAATTCTGGGAATACTAGCCTAAGAAAGTTAGCATTTTAGCCAGCGCTAGAAATTAGTGTTATGTTTACTGAAGAATGCTTTCGTTTAGTATATTGATGAAGTTTATTTATAGAGAGAATTATGAAAAAAATACTTATCGGCCTATCTTTATTAATCTCTTTTGCGTTCGCATGTGATTCTCCATACGAAGAGATCCAAGGGGTTAAAATTGGATGTGAGCTTGCTGATAAAGATAGATTTACAAAAGAAGACGTTGTTTCTCTTGGTGACAGCTATTACAGCACAGACAAGGGAGTGAAATTCTTTGATTCCATGGAAGTTGAAACCGATGAAAATGACAAAGTTATAGGAGTGGCATTTATCAAAAGTTACCCTATCACCCTATCTAATATGAAGCTTCAAGAAGAGCAGGTTATTAGTGATTACAAGCAGTTTGCGGAAAGTTTGGAAAATAGGTGGGGCACTTTTGATAAATCTAAAGCCAAGGGGATTTTCTCAAGGCTTAATTTAAGTGGCACATTATTTATGCGAGATATTAAAGAGACATCTGAAAATAACAATCCAAAATCTGAGGCACTGGGAAAAATAATGATCATGTTGAATTTTAATACTGATGATAAAGAAATGATGCGAGGTAACTCACAGGAGGCTATATTTGCAATTGCTTATCTAGGGAAGTCCACAGCGGAAGAGATGCAAAAAGAAAAAGAATCTATTACTGATGGATTTTAGGGTAAGTTTTAAGTAATTATGCATGCGATTATCTAAGGGTGATTTAATGCCGCGAGCCAACCTTTAAGGGCGACCATTCTAGATTGTTTTCATGCCTGAGATGGTCGCTCAACCCCTTAATTGGGGTTTTTTATTGCCTAAAGGAAAATGAATGAACGAAATACTAGTCTTAACTCAAGACATTCAAGGTCAATCATTTACTTTGCTCGAAATGAGATTGAAGCTAACACTCAGATATAACAGAGGGCTACGCTCTTGATTGGGTTCGGCAGCATGCCGGCATTAGCCGAGTTTTGAATCAAGCGATCGCTAAAGAGCGTTCTAAATGAGGGTTAAAGTAACCCTAGCAACATCATTGCGCCTCTAACTGCGCCTACAGGGAAAATTACAACGTCGATCACTGCCCAGAGTATACGACCGGCTTTGAGATCATAATAAAGCGCGATAAGGGCAACGATGAAAAGTATGGTAGAGGGATATATAAAGAACGGATTGTGCATATAGCCCATTTGAGACTCCTTTGTGAGTTTGTAAGTGTGCTCAGACCATACTAGGTGACAACTCATGAATTAGATATGAATCATTTTTCTTTAATGGGGTATATTTTTCAATGTGTTGTAATAATAGCGTTATATAAGTTTTTGATATCAAATTCATTGTCTTGTTCATCATATATGACAAGTAAGTATAAATGTATTATTGCCGGATATGTCGGTATTCGGTGCTTAAAAAAGCCTTTTTATATTTTAATATCAGATATTTCATAATGAAAATCTTCACAAGTATTGAAAAAGCGCCTGATATTCTCATATCAAGCGCTTCTAGTGATCTTTATATCGAGAATTAACAATTCCCTTTTTTAGCTTGTCCGGGTGGGCAGAAGCGTTGTTTGTTTTTATATTTATTGTTTCCTCCCTTAGAGTCGATTACTACACCATCTGAGTCAATAATCATTCTATTGGGTAAGTCGGCGTGTACCGTGCATGCTGACAATAGGGTGATACTGGCAATTAAAAGACAGATTTTCATTTTTGTGATTCCCTAGCTATATAAATTTATACTTTAAAAGATTTTAGTTTACAGGATTTATTTTTGAAAAGAAGTTTCTTTATTAAGGCGTTTTTCTGATCAATTCGATGAATATGGCGTCGAAATATTCCAGGTAGAGGGGGAAATTGTTTGGAGCTTATTGTGGCAGTGAATCCTGATTTTATATTTATATTAGAGAATCTCAAAATTTCATTATTGCCATTTGTACTGTGATTAAAGGTGTTTGGGGTTTTTGAAAAAAAGGCAGGGTAAAACGTATTTCTGAAATTGTAAATATTGTTTGACTGATGATTCGTAAGTCGTTAAGATTCAGGCGTCTCAAAGCCACAAGCGCTGATTAATGCAGAGTAAGTATAAGCACTAAGCAGTGAAATTTTCTATTAAAATTGCGCGCAAAAGTCATTTAATTTTTTGTATTACAGTACAAAATTGTGTCGATAATGCAATATTTATCGATCATTTTAATGATGCCTTTAAAGAAAGTTAACTGCGTTATATAACGGCTAAAAGTATTTAGATATTTGTGAATATTCACATTCATCCGAGAAATTAAACGGATGATGCGAGTCGTATTGTGCCTGTTATTGATAGATCTTTGTATTTTAGCGATTGTGATTCATAAACGCTCCCGTTTAACACACTCTATTTTCTGATAGAGCTTTTTTTGATCTCAATGCAATATTGATATAAGGATTAACTATGCCATTAGTGGTTTATATTTTAGGACTCGCTATATTTTCGATCGGTACATCCGAATTAATGATAGCGGGGATGATGCCCTCCCTCAGTGAGGCTTTTAACATTTCAATTGGGCAGGTAGGGCACTTAATCTCTTACTTTGCTTTTGGCGTAATGCTAGGTGGACCGATTCTCACCTATCTATTTTTAAAGCTTAAAGCCCCTTACAGACCGACGTTATTGATACTTCTTTTACTCTATTCAGTCATTCAAGGAGCAAGTGCTTTTGTGAATAGCTATGAAATATTAGTATTGATAAGAGTGGTAATAGGCGTTATTTGCGCGGGATGTTTAAGCTTATCATTAGCAATGAGCATGTCATTAGTCTCAATTGAGAAAAGGCCTAGCGCAGCGGCCATCGTCATTGGGGGCTTTATGATCTCTAATGTATTCGGAGTGCCCTTTGCTACGATTATCGATGAGTATTGGGGCTGGAGAATTAGCTTCGGAATTGTTTCTATCATGGTTTTTGCTTGTTTCTTGATATTGTTATTTATTCTCCCGGCATTAAAGAGTGGTAAAACAGCCTCATTAGCAGAGGAAGTACAAGCATTTAAGCAATCAGCTTATTGGAAAGCTTGTTTAACGAGTTGTTTAATATTGGGGGCAAGCTTTGCCGCGTTTAGTTATTTTGTGCCGATTCTTATGAATATTACAGCACTTGATTTTAAGATTATTCCGGTTATTTTAATGCTGTATGGGGTTGCGAATGTTGTCGGTAATATCATTACAGCTCGCTTTGCTTATCGTCATAGCTTGGGTGTAATGTTGATCGGATTAACCGTACTTACCCTCTCTTTAGTGGGAATGGCGCTATTAGCCACGAGTCCCCAATTAGCGATTATGTTTGTGATATTAATCGGGCTATCAGGTGTGCCGATGAATCCGGCGATGATGGCGAGAATAGTAAGCGTCGCACATCCTGGTCCGATGGTGAACGCGGTTCATACAGCAGTTATTAATATTGGATTAGGCGGAGGATCTTACCTTGGTGGATTGGCGATTACGGCAGGTTATGGCTATCTTTCTCCCTTATGGATTGGTGCATTTATTGCCTTTATGGGATTACTGTCTATATTGCCTTATGCATTAAGAAAAAAATCTGGTTGGCTGTAAAGAACGAGGTGAACCCTGTATGAAGATATTGGGAATCTAGGAAGATATCCGTGTATCGTGAGAGGGATGTCGCCTGTTTTAGTCTGCATCTAATGCTCAATAAGGAGAGTATCTCATGATGAGAAAACTGATAATTTTAGGTTCGGTATTGTCAGGTCTGAATGCAAATGCAGATACTTTGGGGAATGATAAAGATTTTGATAGCGCCTTGTATCTTGGTAAGTGGTACGAAATAGCGCGATTACCCAACGTCTTTCAAGGGCAGTGCCAAAAGAATGTATCGGCATTATATACGTTAAATTCATCGGGTTTAAAAGTTCTCAATCGCTGCGAAACTGATGATGGTGAATATAAAGAAGCGATTGGGCAAGCTTATTTAGTCAATAGAGAGAAACGACAGCTTAAAGTAACATTTCTCCCCAAGTATTTACGATGGGTTCCTTTTACGAAAGGTGATTATTGGATTTTAAAGTTAGATCCAAATTATCAAGTATCGTTAGTGGGGGATCCTCAAAAAAAATATTTGTGGTTATTGGCGAGGAATCCTCATTTAGAGGTTTCAGTGATAAATGATTATTTAAAATATGCCGAGGACTATGGTTATAAGGATCTTTCAACGCTTATTTATAGCCACCATGATTCAAAATAGGCGTATGCTTTAATCGAGGATATTGCCGGGGATTTTATCGAATTTCAACGATGAAGCATCGATCGTGATTTTATGAGATAATTCCCGGTCTTATAACCTCTGATTAGATAGGGATTGAATGAGGTTGATCGTTATCGTCCCTTTCAAATAAAATTATGAACATAAAGGAAGTCAAAATATGCGCTTAAACAAGTTTATCAGTGAATCTGGAAAAGCCTCTAGACGAGGAGCGGATAAATTAATTGAGGCGGGTCGAGTCAGAATCAATGGGCGCAAAGCAAAAATTGGTGACCAAGTTGAGCCCGGTGATGAAGTGATGGTTGATGGTGCGATGATTGAGAATCTCGCAAGTGCAGAGAGCAATGTCTATATCGCACTGAATAAACCCGTCGGAATTACGAGTACCACTGAGAAAAGTGATAAAGACAATATTGTTGATTTTATGAACTATCCTTCACGAATTTTCCATGTCGGACGATTAGATAAAGATTCCGAAGGATTGATTCTTATGACGGATGATGGCGATATCGTGAATGAGATCCTGCGATCAGAAAACAGACATGAGAAAGAGTATGTTGTATCGGTTGACCGACCTATTACAGAAGAATTCGTAGAGAAAATGATGGCGGGGGTAAATATCCTCGGCACTACAACGCTCCCTTGTAAGGTGAAACAGCTCGGTACGCACGAGTTTAATATCATCTTAACGCAAGGTTTGAATCGTCAAATTCGCCGAATGAGCGAAGCGCTAGGGTATACGGTTGTCAGCCTTAAAAGATTGCGCATTATGAATATCGAGCTTGGCAGAATGCCAGTTGGTGAATGGCGTTTCTTAACGCCAAAAGAGCAGAAACAGCTCTTTGCAGATCTTAATTATGAAGTGAAAAGCTTCGGCACAAGACAGAAGAAGCCTAAAAAGACTAGACGATAATTGTTATCAAATTTTTAATATTGGGTTCTTTTTGTCTTTATAAAAGAGAACATGAAAAAAGCGTGCTATTTATCTCAATAGCACGCTTTCTTATTTGTAGATTTTAACGCTTGTTAAGCAATCTGCGAAAGGATCGTGGGGTCTTTAATCGTTTGATCTTGGCTGAGTAGAACGATTTTAGAGACGATCTCGGCGGTTCTTGGATCTTCGTCCACAAAGGGGAGGAAGATACGACCACGATGTTGGCTCTGAACTGCAATGATGTTTATCGCACCACGTCCCATCATTTGAACGCCGCCGCTACCAAGGTGAATGGTATATTCTCCTAAAGAGCCTTTAATATTGGCGAAATTGCCGGCAATCGTGACATTCTCGAGCTTCATTAGGGGGATGAGTTCTCCAATAATTGCAGCTCTCATCTCCATTGTTGAATGGCTTGCTTCAGGATCTACGCCGCCTACGTGCGCAACACTCACAACAAGGTCAATGTCGCGCATTACTTCAGAGAAGATAATGGGCGAGATGTTCGCTGTTTCCAGTTCTTTTCCTGTTTTACGATCAAAGAAAGTCACTTGCTCAATCGTGGGGGCTTCGATCTCAGAAGGCGTGAACCAGTCTGCTTGAGCGTAGAGCGTTGCGATGATGTTTTCTCGGTAATAGACGCGTTGTAAGCCTCGATATTCATCTACCGTCCAGCCACGGGTTTTTAAGAGCGCGACCGTTTTTTGAGGTTGAATCTGATGACCGGCATAACGAAGCGACCCTATTTTGGCAGCCTTTTCATCATCATTAGTGAGATAGAGCTCACGGAAGATCTGTTTGAAAGGCTGAATGAGCGCTTGCGTAAATGTTTCATGCTGATAATGGCGCCATGCATTTTGTTGATAGAGATGATAGGGATGGGCAATCATCAGCATTGTTTCTGCTGTATCTAGCACCTCTTTTTCCGCAAGAAGCATCGAGAAGGTATAGATTTTATCAATACCATTGGTAAAGAGCAGTTTGTCGAGAAGCGGGAAGATCACTGGATGCGCTTCTAGGAGCGTGATGTCTGATGCCTTAAATTGATCCGCACGCGTCATCGCAAGTTCCAATGTGGCTTTGGCGCGTTTATGCTGATCTTTGAGCTCTTTAACACGCTCACGGTAATCCAGAAGCATCTTATTTTTACGCTGTTTTGCCGGCACGGTTTTTAAGATTTTACCGGCTTTCTCAAGGATGAGCTCCGGCAATCCCATGGCATCAATCGCAATTTTGAGCGTGATATCATCCATTAAAGCGCTTTCGAAGTAATGTTGCATACTTTGAAGCTTTAAGGTTTCCATTTTCCAGCTAAAGATTAAGGGATCCGGATAGCCGGCATTTCTCGCGAGGTTTTGAAGTGCGATATCACAAATTTTAGCTTCACTTGCTTGGCGCTGCGCCCCAAATTTCTTACTCTCTTTTAAGAATTTCTGAATAAACTCATAACGTTTTAATGCTGTTTTATCGCTATTTTTTCCTAAAGGAACGAGTGAATAAGCGAGGAATTTATCTTTATTACGCTTATCAGAGATCTCAGCTTCAAAAGCTTTAGTGGCTTTAATCTTCCCAAGCGTTGCATCTGCAAAGTATTGCGCTCGTTTGTGGTTTCCGCCGCTAGTGATATATTTGGCGGCATCGTAGAGAATCTCAAAGCGGGCTTTACCAAGGGTTTTATAGGCATCCAAGAACCACTCAATATCAAATGCGCCATCGACAAAGGCTTCTTTGCTGATGGGGGAATAGCGCGCCACTACCGCCATTTTCTCATCACTTAAGCCCTCATTAATATGGGCATGGAAATACCAAGCAGCACTTTCTAAGCCTTTCCAGTTAAGAAGCTCACTAATAATAGGGAGCCATGAAGGGGCGTAGAGCGCCGCTTCTAGTAATCTAACATCATCAATTCTACCGTTAATGAGCTTTTTAAGATCTTTGGCATTATCTGTATCGCTTGGATGGGAGGCCGCGAGGAGACCAGAAAGGGATTCTTTCTTGCCACCATTGCCGTAGCTCCAACCACGGTTTAAGGTATCTTTACCTAGGCCAAGGAGGATGTTTACAAAATTCTCCATGCCTTGATGGTAGGCAATTTTTGAGGAGAGATCAGAAACCTCAGTCGGCAGATCGCCACGCTTAATTTCAATATCGATAATAAATTGCGAGACTTCGATCACATAATCTTTGAGGAAAGGGTATTTCTCGATGCTTTTAACGCCGTAACTAGGAGAGTTTACAATCTGATTGGAAAGTGAACGTAGGTTATAGGAGTTTTTTGAAAACAGTTGTCTGTAGAGAATATTTTCATCATAAAAGCCCAATGTGAATCCACGGGCAATATCATGAATATCCAGCGAGATTAAGGGGAGCTGATTATAATGCGCAAAGTGGGCATTGAGTAAGAGATATCTGAGATATTGCGCATCGCTCCTCGCTTCTTCTTGAAGTTTGTGGAAGAGATTTCTAAAGCTTCCTGCCTCTAAGAGAGAGCGTTCCCAATAATTTCGGTAATAATCGAACTCGTCTTCAAATAACCATGCTTTTTGGGGGATTTCTTGGTAAGCCGTTGCAAGGAGGTCATAAAGAAGTGTGAAGCGTTCCGTTTGTGCTTGTTGATCCCATAAATTGATAATAATCTCGAATGCGAATTTTAAGAAAGGGGTCTTTTCAAAATGCTCATCACGCTTGGGAAGCGCACTATAATCGCAGAAATAGGCTCTTAAGTAGCTTTGTACGCTCTCATTATAGCGATTGAAGGGAAAGCCTTCATCATCATTAAAGAATGTATGGTGCGCTAAGAGGAAGTGCTCTTCTAGCGTCACATTGTTCTCTTCTAACCAGCCTTTCCAAACCTCCGGCAATACAAACTGCTCAATGGCGTGATGATCTGGGTGTTGGTAATCATAATCTTTAATGATGTAACAAGGCGCATCCGCACGGAAATCAACACTATTATTGGCGCCAAGCGTGACAACTTGTGTTTCCGTTGAGTAGCGATAGATGCGCTTTGTAAATTGATAATCTTTATTTGCCTCAATACGGCATATCATATCTTGCAAGAGGGCATCGATACGGGCTTTAGAGATATTGCGTAGTGAAGTGAAAGGCGCCTCATTATGGCGAATCAGCGGGGTTAAAGTCGGGCGGTAAGTCGGATCATAAAAGCCAAAACCTTCGGCTCTAGTAGGGGCTTTTTCTGCCTGACTCTGTAACGTATCGAGGAGTACTTGCTCTTTTTCACTAATTTTAGGCATGAGCGCAAAGAGATTCGGGAGCATTGAATGATCGAGACTATCAGCCTTTTTAAGCGAAAGAAGCATATCGAGCGCCGCAAGACGACGATTTTCCACGCGATCTTTGAGAAGTCTCTCAATAATCGTTAAGGATTTTTCCGGCGTTTCACTAAGGAATTTCTCGATCACTTTTTCTCTGATATCTGCTGTTTTAAGTGATAGTAGCGTAATCAGATGGTCCTCTTCATCACTACTTAAAGTGAGCATTTTAATCTTTTCAAGCGCATCGATACGAACCTGCATGCCTCGATCTTTAAGCGCACTAAAGAGATGATTTCTCTGCCACGGTAGCTCAAGATCATTGAGTAGTAGTTTAATAATGGTACTACGATTACTACTATCAGAATACTCAATGTATTCGAGTAAACGCTGGAGCTTGGTCAGATCATTATCATAGATTGTGATGACGATAAGCGTCTTGAAGATGGTTTCTTGTGACAACGTATATTCGCACCAATCAAAGGGTGCACCTGAGAGAACAAGGCCGGACTTTGGAATAAGTGGGAGTTGTTTTAGGAGATTCTCAAAGTCTTCATCGCGCGTCTTTTTATCCTTAAAGTAATCCAAGTTATGAATGCGCTTAAGAGACTCTTCTTGATCATAGCCAAACCATACTGAATCAGTGGGGGTATAGATGCAGTGAATGAGCGGGAGGAGTTTTGGATTGTCGCTGTTAAGGAAAGGACGAATCCATTGATTCTTAAACTCTGGAAGCGATAACTCCCTCATAAAGTAGAGCGCCACTTGCTGCTGATATAGAGCACCACTCTCTAAAAGACGGGTAATCTCCGGCAATGTATGCTCTATCTCGCTTGCCGCAATAGACCAGAGCGCGACATAAATTTCGAGGGTATCTTTGCTTTTGAGACCAGCGCTTTGTGCTGTGGGATCGTGAAGATAGCGATGGGCAAGGGCTGCGAGTTTTTCGACAATGCGTTTTTGATCTGCTTCGAGGTAGAGTCCCATCCAGACAGAAACGGCGCGTACCGCTGAGGAGAATCGAAGGAGATTGTGTTCAATCACCACTCCTAACATCTGTTTTAAGAAGGGTAAGGTACCCGTATCAGCTTGCTCAAGAATCGATTGGCGAAGGCCTTCTTGGAGTTTTGCAGCTAATAACAGTTCGCTGAGCATGCTTTGTAATTTTGTGTTTCCAGACTTCGCAATGCCGGCAATTAAAGTGCTCGTGATGATCTGGGTGTTGTTATCGCTTAAGATAACTGACGCCAAGAGATCAACCATGGTTTGATTGCCTTTATTGACAGAGGTGGCAACCATATCACTCATTAAAGAGCTATGTATTGATCTTAGATCCTGATCTTGTTTGGCATCGGGCAAGAAACTATTTTTGAGGGTCGCAATAAGCTTCTCTTCATCAAAATCTTGCCACTTGCTATCAAACAGATGCTCTAAAATAGTTAAAAATCGTGGGAGGAGCATGTCGATTCTTTGGGTTCTAAAGGATCGGCGAGTCCAAGAAAAAGAGGTATTGCAGTGAATAAAGTTTTCAGCAACTTGCCCCATGATATCGGCAAAAGCTTCTCCATGAACGGTAGTAAATGCTTCTCTTGCAACCGTATCATAAAGCGCCGTAATGCTTGAAAAGTTCTGTGCAGATATCCACGATTTAAGGCGATTAAGATGGGGGTTAGTATCTTGGTTGTAGTAGTAGGTATTATCTTGATCTTCTTCAATCAAAAATTGTAATGCGGTTTTTGCCGGTGTTTTTAGTGTGGCAAGTTGTGCGTAGAGTACGTCTTTATCGCTCATAATTATCCTTTGGTGAGATCTTTAATATCAGGAGTTCAGGTGATTCTCAAAGATCACAATTATCATTATGGGTTATTGGTATTGTTGGTATTAATATTCTTAGCGGTATTCAAAAAGATGATTGTACGTCTGTTTTTATCTATATGACTCTATATGCCGTGAGTATGCGCTTTAGCGGTTTCTTTTAAAAGAAGCGACCTGCTAAAAATGTCAGGCGAATAAGCGTCACAGTAGCATTTTCCTGTATCTCAAATGGAGAGGAATCTGTGATTTCTGTGTCATTAATAAAGACTTTAAAGAGACCGTCTTCAAATGCTTGAAGCGCATTATCAATCGCGGGTGCTAAAGCTTGAAAGGAGCGTTTTTCGGTTGAAATAGGGGTATTAAAGTGAACCTTTCCTACATCAAGCCCATCTTGGTACGCTTCATCTGTAAGAAACGGTAGGATGTTTTCTGTGTTAGAAGCATCGTTATAACGTTGTACCTCAAGAGTGACAAGGGCACTAATAAGATCTTTTAAGGACAGAGGCTTTACGGGGAGCGTGTAAGAAAGCTGCTCCATTATGGCGCGTCTCTTGCCAGCTGCTTTAACGGTAATTTGAATTGAAAACATCGCGATACACTTTTTTAATATGAGCGGTTAAATATAGCGATATTAATGCGTAAAATCGAGTAGGAATTCACAAAATAGAAAATGATCATTGAAAAACAGTAAAATACATCAGCGTTTTTTACTCCATTGAATGGAGCATACTGATTGAGGATTAATTTCCCCGGATAAGTATAGTCCGATGATATTTAGTGGATTTTTTTTGTGAGTGAATCAAGCTCAAATAATGTTTTAACAAGCTCTGAGAAATGATGTTCGATAATTTTGTTACCTTCCAGTTTATTACTGATTTTTTTTCCACACTTACAGTAAATATTGCACCTAATTTCTAAAAAAATAATTGTCCGCTTTTTCCCACAGGATCTACAACTTAAATCAATTGTTAAGTTGGTGAGTTTATCAGTCATAAGTATCTCTCCTTGGTTGTTTTGCAAGAATTTATTTTCAAATTCCATTACTTGTCACATTTTTACTATTTAATGATGATTAATTTATTGTTTTTTAAAAAATAAACTTAACTCATATTAAATAAATACATATTGTTAAGATATCATTAACAATATACTTGTTTTATTATTTAATAAGTCAATAATGACACATTAATTAATTTTTTGTTAGTTTTTAGTTAATAATATTTTTTGTTTAATTTTGATAAAGAATAAGAGGTAAGTCAGTATTGAGTCATTTTATATCTCAATACTATTTGAAAATATTTAGATAAATTGTCTAGAGCTTTACATCTCCAGTGAGAAAACATATATAAATAGAGTAAGTAGATGGTATGTTTCAAATAAGAGGCGGGAATAGTTTTTATCAGGCTTGCGATAGTGTAATAAAACTTGATTGTTTTAATCTAAACATATATGTTTAGTTTTGTCGGAGCGCATTTCTATGGAATAGAATGCGTATATCAATGATGAATTAAAAAGCAGTTCGGATATTAAGTATCTTTTAAAGATCTTTACTAAGAGAGGATTCCTATAATGAAAAAATATTTAGCACCGCTAGCCTCGCTGTTTCTTGGCTTGGTATTAGCGGCATGTGGTCAAAATGATGATGTATCAAATGAGGCAAAAAAAGAATTACGAGTAGGAATGCCACCGAGTGCACATAACGTATTGGTCGAGAAAGTTGTTGTCCCGCAATTAGAAGCTAAAGGTTATACCATCAAGCTGCTTAATTTTAGTACATTAAGAGATGCTAATACGGCATTGGTTGAAGGCGGCGTAGATTTTCATACTGCGCAGCATCAAGCTTATTTGAATGTCTATAATAGAGAAACGGGGCAAGATTTAGTTTCGGTGGTTCATACGCCATCTATTCCGGCCTTTATCTATTCAGTAAAGCAAAAATCACTCGAAAATATTAAAGAGGGTGGTAGCATCTTAATTCCGAATGATCCATCTAATGCTGCGCGCTCCTATGCATTGCTTGCCAAGATTGGGTGGATTGAGATTGATCCTGAGGCAGATCTTGCAATTTTAACGCAACGGGATATTACGGCTAATCCTAAAAACCTTCAATTTACAGAAGTTGATTCAGCGTTGATTCCTCGTTTACTAGACGAAATTGACTATGGCATTATGCCAGGGGGCGTTGCGCTACTCGCCGGTATTGGCTCTGAACATGCTTTAGCGCATGAGACTTTCTTGCCAGATCTTGAGTTAATGGTAACAGTGAAGCAAAAGGATCTTAATACTCCATGGGCAAATGATATTAAACAGGCATTTGAATCCGATGAGATGAGAGACTTTATTGAGAATGATCCTGAGACAAAAGGGTGGTTTATTTGGCCTGAGGGTTAAACCTTTAATTATTTCTTGAAGACCTCTTATAAAAGCGTTGCGATTAGTAACGCTTTTATGTTTTTATCTCTGTTTTTTTACAGAGAATGATGATTTTTTATGGCAACTATTTAAAATTACTCTTTAAATAACTGACTTTTATTATATTGATTAAGCCTTAAATTTGCTGATTTTGGAATATTTTTTAAGCAGTATTTGCCTATTTTTTAGTAATGATAACCGCTGTTTTTTTCAAAAATTAAACATTTTTGGGCGGGATTTTGTGAAAAAATTATCGCTAATTGAAAGTGTGACTAATTATATGCACTCAAATGTAACTTATTGATATATATGATTATTGATTCAATGAGAATGGGGCGTTGTAGCCGTCTATTGTGAATGATTCCTATTGTCTTTCATTAGCTTTTAGGAAGTTTGTCCAGTAATATTTATCTATAGAAGTTTTAAAGTTGCTAAAAATTGATAATGATCAACCTGAAATTTACGTGATATGATACGCCCTTACAAAATTATTGGATCTTACATAAACATTTGATTATTGGAGTTAAGTATGGCTATTACGCGTAGAAAATTTCTTTTAGGTGCTGGGGCAGTAGGTGTTATCGGTGCTGGGGCAGCAGTAGCGCCGATGATTAGTAGAGAAGGTCATATGATCCCTACAAAATCAAGAGCATTACACGTTGACGGAACTGCGGGTCCACTTCCTGCAGAATCTGATGCCGTAATTATCGGTGGTGGTATCCAAGGTATCATGACAGCAATCAACCTCCGTGAAAGAGGGATGACTGTGACTATTTGTGAAAAAGGCGAAGTTGCAGGTGAGCAATCAGGTCGTGCATACAGCCAAATCATCAGCTACATGACTTCACCAGAAATCTTCCCACTTCATCACTACGGTAAAAAACTTTGGCGTGGTATGAACGAGAAAATCGGTGCAGATACAAGCTACCGTACACAAGGCCGTGTTCAAGCGATTATCTCAGAAGATGAGCTTAAAAGTGTTGAAGCATGGATGGCAAGCAACGCAAACCCAGGTTTTGATGCGGACTTAAATGTACGTCTTATCCGTGGTGAAGAACTTGCAAAACGTCTTCCAAATGCACAAACTCCATGGGAAATTGGTGGATTTGAAGAAGATGCGGGTTCAGTTGACCCAGAAACAGGTGCACCAGTACTTGCTGAATATGCGAAAAAAATCGGTGTAAAAATCTTCACAAACTGTGCAGTAAGAGGCATTGAAACTGCAGGTGGTAAAATTTCTGATGTTGTAACTGAAAAAGGTTCTATCAAAACATCATTAGTTGTACTTGCGGGTGGTATTTGGTCACGTCTCTTCATGGGTAACATGGGTGTTGATCTTCCAACATTGAATGTTTATCTTTCACAACAACGTGTTTCTGGCGTACCAGGCGCACCAAAAGGTAACGTTCATTTACCAAACGGTATTCACTTCCGTGAACAAGCAGATGGTACCTATGCCGTAGCGCCACGTATCTTCACAAGCTCAATCGTAAAAGACAGCATCCTTCTTGGACCAAAATTTGCACATCTCTTAGCAGGCGGCGAATTACCACTTGAGTTCAAATTAGGGGTAGACTTCTTCAATTCATTTGGTATTCCAACTTCATGGAGTATGGATGAAGTAACACCATTTGAGAAAAATAGAATCGTCACTGCATCACAAAACAATGAACATTTAGATGCAGTATTCAATAGAATGAAAACTGAGTTCCCACAATTTGCAACGTCAGAAGTTGTAGAACGTTGGGGCGCAATTGTTGCACCTACAGCGGATGAAGTACCTATTATTTCAGAAGTTGCAGAGTACCCAGGTCTTGTTATCAATACAGCAACTGCATGGGGTATGACAGAAAGCCCTGCAGCGGGTGAATTAACAGCGGACCTTCTTACTGGTAAAACACCAGTGATTGATCCTAAAGCGTTTAGTCTTGCACGTTTTAACTAATTGTAAGATATAATTGTTTTTGATCATTTCAAATTTTTAAGGAGTTTATATGCGTTTAAGAAGTTTACTTTTAACTGTGCCGTTTGTTTTAGGTATTGCTAATGCCAATACAAGCGAAATCATCTATAACAAGTTAGAAGGTATGCCTATCTCTGAATCTGTAGAAATTCCTGCAGGTAAGAGCTTAGTATTCCTTAGCGGTAAAGTTCCTGCAGTGATTAATCAAGACGCACCTGCTGGTTCATTAGAAGCATATGGTGATACAGAAGCACAAACAATCAGTGTTCTTGAGCAAATCAAAGAAAATCTTGCAAGACTCGACCTTACAATGGAAGACGTTGTAAAAATGCAAGTATTCTTAGTGGGCGGTGAAGAGACTGACGGTTTCATGGACTTTAAAGGTTTCATGAACGGTTACACAAAATTCTTTGATGCAGAAAAAACATTAAAGTTGCCAGCACGTTCGGCATTCCAAGTAGATAAGCTTGCGCTTCCTGCATGGAGAGTTGAGATCGAAGTAACGGCAGTTCGCCCATAGTTTCGATGCGCAATAAGATCAGTTTTTAGGTCTTGTAATAAGCAGTAGAAAAGCCCTGGTAATAAACTTACCAGGGCTTTTTGTTGCGCTCATTTTTAACATCTGTTTATTTGACGTTATAATTAACGGTATAGATATTTTATCTATTTATAGATAAGAATTGAGAAGGGATAGAGATAATGATGATGTTGCTGAGGCGATTAGCGGGTATTTTTAAAAGAAGGGGGCTTTACTGTCTATTAATGATCTGCCCATGGGTCGGTATCTCTGCAGAGCACGTTACGTTATTAGATCAAATAATGACGCCTGATATGATAGGGCGAAACCTCTCAGAATTAGAGGCATTGACGGGATCTGCAAGAAAAACTGCAGTAAAGCAACAGCAGAAACTGTATAAAGTCATGCAATGCGATATGATTGTTGCCTATCGAGATGACACAATTAGATCTATAGAACTTGCTTTAACACCAGAATGTAGTTTTGATTTCAATGCTTTTATAAAGCTTTCAACAGCACGCTTTGAAGCGACAGACCTGACTTTTGGTACATTAAAAGAGGGGGTTTATTTTGCTGATTGTGTGTTCTTTTGTGAGGATATTTCTAATCCCACAATATATGAGCTATGGGAAGATCCTGATAGTACGCTCGATACTCAATTACAAATCTTAAGCAGTTCTCGCAGCACGCCGTATGAGCGCCACTCGCAATGGGTGGATGAGATGTTGCTTGGAGAGGGGGAAGATTGGCTGATGCAGCACCAATATAACTGCCATCCTGAACGTTATCAAAAACAGGCACAAAAAGCTTTTCAGGGATTGCCGATTGAAAAATTAATCGTGGGTTATGATCTATTAGAACGTCGTAATTTACGACGAGGATGCCCTTGAAAAAAAGGGTTAAAAAAAGGGATGTTATCTGATTTATAGATACTCTTAATCTGTTAATAATAAGGGGTTATCGATTTTATCTGATGCTTGATCTGGAGTAATGGCTCGTATTATACTGCGTTATAACAGATTGATAATTTTCATTGATGAGTGAGGAATAGATGATGTCTTTGACAAAAAATAGATGGATCGGAATCGTTGCATTAACGGCTTTTTTTGGTACATTTTCAGCGAATGCATTAGATCGACCAGAAGGCGTTCCTGCTGATGCGGTGCTCTATACAGAAAATTACCATGCCAATGGTGCTAAGAATGAAGAGGGTTATCTCATCGAGGGAGAACCCATTGGAAAGTGGCAGAGATGGCATGCGAATGGCAAACTCGAGGCAGAAGCATTCTTTGATGAGGATGGGCCGACAGGAACATGGACTTATTGGGATGAGTCGGGAAAAAAAGAGCTTGAAGAGGTTTATGAGAAGGGTGAGCTCATTAAAACGACGCGTTTTACAGAATAGATGCGTAAACGCTATAAATACGCTGTGAAATCGCTTAAGATATTTATAATGCTTACAGCTCTCTTGGTTGAAGGACTCTACTTTGCGAAAAATATTATATAGCGTTTATATCCTCATTCTATTATCGGGGCTCTTGATTGTTATTCCCCCTGTTTCAAATTGGGTGGGATATCAGCGCTATATTGCTCAGTGGGGAAATATTACAAAACTCCCCATTACACTACAATTTTTAGACATTTATCATATTGGGGTAAAAGAGGAAGATCAGCCGCAGTTTTCTAACGAAATTCTCCAAAGCTTAGATCGCGTGATGGTGACGTATGAACCTCTCATCGTAATTCCGGGCGTGACGCAAAAAACATCAGCGTCTTGGCGATGGACGGGATTAATTGGTATCGGGGGCATCGGTTGGTTTGATCGGCGGGAAACCACGGAAACAATATTTTTAGAGAGACCCGCGCGTATTAAGCAGATCGACAAGGTTGCCGGGCGCATTGAGCTTGAGATTGAGCTCAACCCTTTTAAAAATTACCAAGCTCGCATGATTGATTTTGAGTTTTTACCTAATCCTGCATTAATCCCGCTGATTGAGTATCAGGTCAATGGTGAGTCTATGATTGAGCCGACTGATTTCACGCTATCGCTTGATATTAATCTTGCGGATGAAAAAAAGCGTGATGCAGAAGGGCTTCAAAGGATTCAAGATGAGCCTAGACATATCAATCACAGATTATGGCCGGTTTATTTCCCGGTAGATTATTCTGTATTAGAAACCCGCGTATTATTGAGTTTGAATGATGAAACTGGAAGATCAATTCTCGCTTCTCGGCATCAAACAATGACGCCAACGCAATTTAATGTGGCGCGAGAGAGGCTGTTACGTACGGGGATAGATCAGATGCAAGTCACGATTTATGGGGAACAAAGAGATCATATGGGCTTCGCTGAACGGATAACGCTTGATGATACCGCGCTGAATACTGAAGCCGGGCAATTACTTCAACTCATCCCCGATTATGAGGTGGATCGATTCTATTTTGAGGCACAGAGAAGTGCGCGGCTATCGATCTTTCGCACCAAAAGGGAGGAAGGCAGTACGTTATTTGAGGGATTCGATGAGCATTGGGACATGTTTGATGACCAATTGATGCAAGCGGAATTGATGGCGATCAGTCATATGGGCAGGCCATTTGGGGGTTGCCTGATTGGCGGAGAGATCGTGCGGGAGGATGACGGATTACGGCGTTATCTCTATGAGCGAGCCTATGAAACTGCCCCGAAAAAAACACGTATTGTTACTATAAGTGAGATGACAGAAGCCTTAATAGCACAAACCGCATCAACTATGGATTCGGCAATCATGAATAGTGAATGTAGTTTGCAAGAACAAGCAGTTTTAAGATTCTTAGGGATGGATGAACAGGATTTAATGATGCGTTTTACCCACTTAAAAGGCGCTCAATAGTACGCTTATTGAGGAATCTTTGAGGGATTAAAACGAGGCATTTAAGAGATAAGCATCGCCCATTCTGGGAGCATAATCTCGGATTCTCTCCATTTCTGCGGGGATTTGAATGAGCTCATTGGTCATTTTTACAACGCACTCATCAAGCCCGGGGTTGCCACTACTTCTAAAGACGCCCGTACGGCGCGGCTCTTCAAAGATCATTACCGCAACTTGATAACGTCTATTGCTGCCGCGAATATGATTGCTAAAGCATTCTGAAGAGGCAAGGGCGACGTTATATTCGAGGCGGCGGATTTGACTGCCGGCGGCATTCATCATATTGGTGCTTATGCTTCGCTCTTTCGTCGCTTCTTCTTTTTTCGCAATTTCATCAAGCAGAGATTGATCCACCGGCGGTAGGATTCTGTTAACAATCAACGTTACCGGTTCATTCGTGCCAAATTGATTACTGTCGCTCACTTCCGCTTCTTCTGGGGCGGGTGTCTCATCTGTTTCTGGCAGTTCTTCTTGGTTGATCGGCTCTGTAGGATTAAATTTCTGCAGTAGCTGTACAAATTCTGATGAATAGTAAGTCGGATCTTCCTCACCTTGTGGGGTATCTTTCCACTCTTTATCAAAGAATGGGGTATCTGCTAAGAGTGCGAGTGCATTCTCACGGAGTTGCTGATAGGGATCGATATCATTGCTGACAGTTCTCCGGTATTCTCCCTCTTTTCTGGGTGGGAGGATATTTTCACGCAGGAGATCTCCTCCTTTAGAGAGATTTTGTTGATAGCTCGGTGCTTGCGCTTCTTGTGCTTTGAGCGCTTCATCGGCTTCATCTGATCCAGCTTGTGTCTCTTCTTCTATGACGTCTTCGATGCCTTCCTCTTGCGCATCTTCACTTTCTTCTTCGGGCGATTTTTCCTCGGATGAATCTGATTCTGGCTCAGGGTTATTTTCCGGTTCGTTCTCCGGGGCGGGCGTAGGGAATAGCGCTTCAGGCATTAGTTGAATCATATCGATCGGCAGAGCGTTATCTTGCTGTTGATATTCGACAATTCTACTCTTTTCATCACGCACCATAATATAGCCAGAGCCAATATGGAGGCAGAGGGCTAATAAGAGGGACATAATAAAAATCGCGCGTTTATTCATGGAGCTCGTTCATATAGATGTTGAAAAGAGGATCTATTAACAGTTAAATCATTTAATTCAAGGCGTTATTCTACCTTAGTTTTTGCCTTTTCGATGAGATATATAAAGGGCGGCGTATTCTGTTGGTTGATAAATTGCTGTTTAAAGACATTGTACTGTTTTTGATTGAGCGTTGAGAGATACGTTTCTAGCGTATCCTTTTCCGCTTTTCCTGCCGGATGACCATGGTAAACAGCAATCAGCATAATGCCATTGCCTTTTAGTAACGAAAGTCCCGATTTAACACTCTGAAGCGTTGATTCAGCCAGCGTTGTGATGGCCTTATCGCCTTTGGGAAGATAGCCAAGATTGTAGATGATAAAGTCAACCGGCGTATTAATGTGCGTGAGGAAATTGGCATGGCTATCATGTATCAAATGGATCTCAGGATGAGGAAGTGGTAATCCCGAGAGCAGTTTATGGCTGCTGTCAATGGCCTCTTTTTGAATATCAAATCCATAGATTGCGCCATTCCCTTGTAATATCTGTGCGATTTTATAGGTATCAAAACCATTACCAAGCGTCGCATCTATTACCGTTGCACCCGGTTGAATAAATTGAGTGAGGTGCTGATCGATAATTGGATGAATGGAGTTGAGGTGTTGATAGCGCATGGAGAGTTGAGTCTTATCTTAGTGAAGGGGGGAGTTTGGTAGATCTCATATTCTTGGAGAGTATCTGTCATTGCAGATGATTTAAGGATTATAGCAAAATAAAGGATCTTTGCTAAGACAGGGTAAAGATGCCAAGAGAGCCGTTTTAAATATCGTTGTTGAATGATAATTGGAAGGATAAGGCATGATAATATATCAGTTTCAATAGGATATGCTGTATTTGAGGATTTTGTGATGACAGGAAAGGATAACTTGACGAAGATATATTCGCGTTAAATCATGACAAAATTTGAAAGTGCGCATTTTGTCCCCATTGTTCATGAGCTCCTTGATTGAAGTTGAGGAATATCGATGTAATAAAAAATGTCGATAGCTTAAAATATATAATTGCTTGAAGATGTTAAGTGAGAACTTATAAGAACAAGTTTCATGTCGTAATGAATGAGTATTATGGCAATATAAGATTGATATGGGTTTGCGGTGCGGCTATCACTCGCGATCGATATTGATCATAAGCGTATAGATAGGCGAAAAAGTTGCTTGAAGAGATCTGTCTATATCGATTGATGAACCTATAAAGTCTCTGATGAGAAAGAAGAGATGGAGTAAAAAGATGCGTAAAATTAGAGTGACAGATCTGCAAAACATGAAAAATGCCGGTGAGAAAATCACGATGTTAACGTGCTACGATGCAAGCTTCGCACGGGAAATGGCGCGAGCAGAATTAGATACTGTTTTAATTGGTGACTCATTAGGAATGGTTGTGCAGGGACATGGCTCAACACTCCCGGTGACACTCGAAGAGGTCATCTATCATACGGAAAATGTAATTCGGGCGAATCATCATTCTTTCATCATTGCAGATCTTCCTTTTGGGAGTTATGAAGCAAGCAAAGAGTCTGCTTTTAAAGCCGCATCAGCACTTATGAAAGCGGGCGCTGAAATGGTGAAGATTGAAGGGGGCAAAGAGTTTGCAGAGATCACGCAATTCTTAACCGCAAGAGGGATTCCTGTATGCGCGCATATTGGTCTGTTACCCCAATCGGTTAATGTGATGGGAGGCTATGTTGTCCAAGGTAGAGAGCTTCAGATGGCCGCAAAGTTAATTGAAGATGCTAGAGCACATCAATTAGCGGGTGCACAGCTGATCGTTGTGGAGTGCGTACCTGCGGAAGTGGGAGAAGCCATCTCTGTGGCACTGACTATTCCTGTTATTGGTATTGGTGCCGGAGAAATGACGGATGGGCAGGTATTAGTGATGCACGATATGCTTGGTTTACAGGGTGAGGTTTCCCCTAAATTTGTGAAGAACTTCTTAGCAGCAAGTGCAGCCTTGGGCGATGCTTCTATTCAAGGCGCTTTTAAGCAGTATGTAAAAGAAGTCAAAATGGGCGAATTCCCGGCATTAGAGCATCATTTTTAGAGGCTTATTGCAGCGATATTATACTAATTTGAATTTAAGCGAAGAAAAGGGGATGATAATTCATTCCCTTTTTTGTGGGAACTCGTTGAAGATGATGTACTAGAGATCATGATCTACGGGATGTTGTCTATGATTGATCGCCCTTGAGTAGCTGATCGTAAAAGAGAAAGGAATCGATGTGCAAATTTTAAAGAGTATCGAAGAAGTTAAAAATTGGCGTAGATTGCATGATGCAGTCGCGTTTGTCCCGACAATGGGAAACCTTCATGCGGGGCATATTTCACTGGTGACGCGAGCAAAGCAATGTTCACCGAATGTGATTGTCTCTATTTTTGTGAATCCCTTACAATTTGGCGCGGGAGAGGATCTCGATAGTTACCCAAGAACGTTAGATGCGGATATTGAAAAGTTGGAAAATGCCGGCGTTTCAGCACTATTTTTACCAACGCCAGAGATGCTTTATGGCACGGATACGCCTTTTATGGTGATTCCACCTGCATCATTAATATCGGATCTTTGTGGGAAGGATCGCCCTGGGCACTTTGAGGGGGTTGCGACGGTTGTGGCAAAATTCTTTAATATTGTCACACCGACTTACGCCTGTTTTGGAAAGAAAGATTATCAGCAGCTTCGCGTTATTGAAGGGATGGTTCAATCGCTCAATTTTGATATTCAAATCATTCCTGTAGAGATCGAGCGAGAAGCAGAAGGGCTTGCGCTGTCGAGTCGCAATGGCTATCTCTTAGCAGAAGAGAAAAGCCATGCGCTAGAAATTTCAGGCGCTATTAAAGCAATGAAGCTCGCTATTGAAACGGCTAGTCAAAATGGGGCAATAGTGGCAGGATTTTACGAAGCGTTAGAAGCGCGCTTTACAGAATCGCTCACCGCTTCTGGCTTTGAGGTGGATTATCTCTCTGTCAGAGAGCAGCAAGGCTTACAACCTGCAAATGAGTTAGATAAACATCTTGTCATCCTTGTGGCGGCAAAGATTGGTAAACCACGTCTTTTAGATAATATTGAAGTAGAGCTTTAACCCTGACATAAACCGCTGCAATGTTCCGTTACTGAACTCATCGGTACTATCAGACAGATATAGAGAGCCCATTAGGGCTCTTTTTTTATTGAATAATCAGCGGGAATATTGGGAGTGACTGCCGTTTTGTGAAGGGAAAATAAAATGTTTCTAATTGTTACAGAGCTGTCACATTGCGATTCTATACTAGTTTCAGTCGCGGGAATGAAGCCACACACAATCAGCCCCGTCTCCTTAAATCATAAACTTTAACTTTGTACACTTAGGAGCGTTTTTACTATGAAGAAATTAACAAATAGCGTCGCAAAATTAACGGCAGCAGTTGCCTTTGGAATCGCAGTGGGAACAACGGGTGCAATGGCACAAGAGGCCGTAAGTGTTACAGGCGCAGGGGCGTCATTCCCGGCACCAGTCTATGCAAAATGGGCGGCTGAATATGCAAAAGAGACAGGTAATCGTATCAACTATCAATCTATTGGTTCATCAGCAGGAATTAAACAGATTGATGCTGGAATCGTAGATTTTGGCGCATCAGATGCACCACTCTCTGAAGCGCAGTTAAAAGAGAAAGGTTTAATTCAGTTCCCAACCTTAATCGGTGGTGTTGTCTTAGCCGTGAATGTAGACGGCATTAAGTCTAATGAATTGATCCTTGATGGCGAAACGTTAGGAGATATCTACTTAGGGAACATCAAAAAGTGGAATGATCCAGCAATTGCAAAGCTGAATCCAAACTTAACACTTCCTAATCAATCCATCTCTGTGGTAAGACGCGCCGATGGATCAGGTACATCCTTCATCTTTACCGGTTATCTTGCCAAAGTAAATGATACTTGGAATGAGAAAGTAGGGAGTGGTTCAACCGTGAACTGGCCAGTGGGAATCGGTGGTAAAGGGAACGATGGCGTAACAGCTTTTGTGCAACGTATCGAAGGATCTATTGGTTATGTTGAGTATGCTTATGCAAAGCAGAATAACCTCAGCTACACGAAGCTTGTTTCTAAAGATGGCGAGATCGTGAGCCCAAGTATGGATTCATTCAGCGCTGCTGCAAAGGAAGTAAACTGGAAAGAGAGCTTCGTGCAGGACTTAACTGATAAGCCTGGTGCAAATGCATGGCCATTAGCGGCAACAACCTTCATCTTACTGCATAAAGATCAGAAGAAACCAATCATCGCTAATGAGATCAAGAACTTCTTCAACTGGGGTTACAGCCAAAAAGGTCAGGAGATCGTGACAGCACTTGATTATGCACCATTACCTGCCAATGTTGTAGAGATCATTCAAGAGACATTAGATAATGATCTTCAGATCCAATAAGTCGATTTGACCAAGGTTCATCACTCATAAACCCAATCGTAGAGAATGATACTCACGGTTGGGTTTTGAGGTATCTTAAAATTGCCAAGGGCAATCTCAGGTCATGATGATGACTCAAGGACCACTATCTTGAAAGAAGAGACAGAATGAAAAGTATAAAAAATCCACAATCACCGATACCTGACAAGATCTTCGCCTTAGGCGTTCGTTCCTCAGCGATCTTTGTTTTAATTCTTTTAACAGGCATCATTGCATCTTTGATCATCGCATCCATGCCGAGTATCAAAGAGTTTGGGTTACGCTTCCTCTATGAGAAAGAGTGGGATGCACCGATGGATCAATTTGGTGCATTAGTCCCCATTTACGGAACGATCGTTACCTCTGTGATTGCACTGATTATTGCAGTCCCTGTTAGTTTTGGAATTGCGATTTTCTTAACAGAGCTCGCGCCGCCTTGGTTAAGACGGCCGATTGGCGTTGCGGTTGAGTTATTAGCGGCAATTCCGAGTATTGTTTATGGGATGTGGGGGCTCTTTGTTTTTGCGCCACTTTTTGCTAAATACTTCCAGCGCCCCATCGAAGAATTTAGTGCCAATATCCCGATTTTACGAGAGCTCTTTGCTGGACCTTCCTTTGGGATCGGGATTTTAACTGCCGGCATTATTTTAGCGATTATGATTATTCCTTATATTGCGTCGGTGATGCGAGATGTGTTTGAACGTACGCCGCGCATTATGAAGGAATCTGCTTACGGCTTAGGCGCAACCACATGGGAAGTGATTTGGAAAGTGATTTTACCTTATACCAAAAAAGGGGTATTTGGGGGGATTATGCTAGGGCTCGGAAGAGCACTTGGGGAGACAATGGCCGTTACGTTTGTGATTGGTAATACCTATCAATTTGATAGCTTCTCCCTCTTTGCGCCCGGCAATAGTATTACCTCATCACTCGCTAATGAGTTTGCAGAAGCTTCAAGCGAGCTTCATACGGCAGCATTGATGGAGCTGGGATTACTACTCTTTATCATTACCTTTATCGTCCTTGCGATTTCTAAAGTATTTATGAAGCAGGAGCGTGCTTAAGATGACGACGAATATCTCTAATAATATGACCAATAACAGTCAAGACCCTTCCTCGCAAAAGATGCAGGCGCACAATGACCGTAAAGCGGTAATCGCCTCACGCGTAAAGCGCCAAGAGCGCCGGAAGATGATCAACAAGATGGCAATTTCGCTCTCGCTTGCAGCGATGGCATTTGGACTTTTTTGGCTGATCTGGATTCTCTGGACGACCATTACAAAAGGCATGGGCGGAATTTCGCTACAATTCTTTACGGAGATGACGCCGCCACCTAATAGTGAAGGTGGGGGACTCTTAAATGCGATTGTGGGAAGTGGGATCTTAATCCTATGGGCGACGGTGATCGGCACGCCGCTAGGGATTTTAGCGGGGATCTACCTAGCTGAATACAATGCAGCAGGGAGACTTGCGGCACTTATTCGCTTTATTAATGATATCTTGCTCTCGGCGCCTTCTATTGTAATAGGGCTCTTTGTTTACATGGTTGTGGTGGTTAGAATGGGGCATTACTCAGCACTTGCCGGCATTATTGCGCTGGCGCTGATTCAGATTCCTATTGTGATTCGTACGACGGAAAATATGCTTCTATTAGTGCCGAATACTTTGAGGGAAGCAGCCTATGCGCTAGGTACACCGAAGTGGAAAATTATTGTTCGCATTACCTTAAAGTCATCACTCTCCGGCATTATGACAGGGATTCTACTCGCCATTGCGCGTATCTCTGGTGAAACGGCGCCATTGCTCTTTACCACGCTTTCGAACCAGTTCTGGAGCACGAATGTGATGGAGCCGATGGCAAGCTTGCCGGTAACGATCTACAACTTTGCCATGACGCCAGATAGTAACTTACAAGCATTAGCATGGTCGGGCGTATTCTTTATTACGATGGCGATTTTAATCCTTAATATCATCGTACGCGTCTTCTTTAAATCGAATAGTAAGAATGAGTAGGGCGCAGCGGTATTATCCGAACTAGCTCCGTACTAGCGCTAGTGTCGATGTTGTGACATGATTCGTGAAGAAAAGAGACGTAAAGCGAGGGGAAAAACCCTAATCGAAAATAACCGGTGCTTTGTCACAATCTTGTTACATAAAATACTTACACTATTCAACAATTAAAGCGTGCTTTTATCGCAGAAGATAAGCAGATAAAGGCGCCAAGCATGATTAACTCAAGGTGGAATACAGAATGAACCTCGTTTCTAAACAGCATATTGAATCTCACGATGCCTTTGCCGCAGCTGCCAATCGGCAGCCAGAAGTTAAGCCCGATATCCCGGCAAAAATCAGTGTGAAGAATCTTAACTTCTACTATCAGAAGTTTCATGCACTGCATGATATTACGCTCGATATTCCCGAGAATCAGGTGACGGCATTTATCGGACCATCGGGTTGTGGTAAATCAACCCTACTACGTACCTTTAATAAGATGTTCCAACTCTATCCTGAGCAACGTGCGGAAGGGGAGATTATCATTAATAATGAGAATATTCTTACAAGTAAGCAAGATGTCGCGTTACTACGGGCGAATGTGGGCATGGTCTTCCAAAAACCGACGCCATTCCCGATGTCGATTTATGACAATATCGCTTTTGGAGTGAAGCTCTTTGAAAAACTTTCTCGTGCCGATATGGATGCGCGTGTTGAGTGGGCACTCACAAAAGCTGCGCTTTGGACAGAGACGAAAGATAAGCTTCATGCGCAAGGCACAAATCTCTCAGGCGGTCAGCAACAACGATTGAGTATTGCACGTGCGATCGCGATCCGACCAGAGATTCTGCTAATGGATGAGCCCTGTTCGGCATTAGACCCGATCTCAACAGGGAAGATTGAAGAGCTCATTTTTGAGCTGAAAAAAGATTATACGATTGTGATGGTAACCCATAACATGCAGCAAGCGGCGCGTTGTTCGGATAAAACAGCCTTTATGTATCTAGGCGATCTGATTGAGTTTGATGAAACAGATACCATTTTCACTAAACCCAATCATAAGCAGACAGAAGATTACATTACAGGGCGCTACGGTTAAGCGTATTGTCTTAAAAAATGCCGGCATTTTCACTGTTCCTGGCATTTTGAGTATGATCTGTATGATAGATAAGAAGATGCCAATCGTATGGCTTCAATGAACACGCTGTGATCGTCGTTGTCCTTCTCCCTCTTCAATTACTTGTGCTCGTCAAAGTCATTGGAAGATGAACAGAAATAGAAATATGAATAGGACAAAGAGGATTGCAAACGTAATTTTAAGCATATGATTGACCCAAAGATGATAAAAATGAGGAATTAACGGGATGAAAAACTTAGATTTCAATAGCCACATCTCGGCGCAGTTTAACGCAGAGCTAGAGCGCTCTATGAGTAAAGTCCTTGAGATGGGGGGGTTAACAGAGCGTCAAATTCGCGATTCAATAAAAGCGATGACGACGCAAAATGAGATCCTCGCGCGAGAAATTATCGAGCGTGATGAGGTCATTAACGAGCTCGAAGTTGAGATCAATGAACTCTGCATTATGATTATTGCCAAACGTCAGCCCACCGCGAGTGACTTGCGCCTGTTAATCGTGATTATTAAAACGATTGCTGAGCTTGAAAGAATCGCAGATACGGCGCGTAATATTGCAAAAATGGCCTTTACACCATTGCCGGAGAATCATTCATCGATTCTTATCTCGCTGGAATCTTTAGCAAATAGAAGCTTGAATTTCTTTGAGAAAGTGCTCGATTGCTTTGCGCGAATGGATCTTGAAGCGGTGCTTTCGATCTATGCAGAAGATGACAAGATTGATGGTGAGTACGACAATATCATCCGCCAGCTCATGACCTACATGATGGAAGATGCCAGAACGATTCCCTCGATTCTCACGGCAATGCAGTGCGCACGTTCGCTAGAGCGAATTGGGGATCGCTGCCAAAATATCTGTGAGTTCATCATCTACTTTGTTAAAGGCGTGGATATCCGCGTTCAAAAAAATGAGAAGCTTAAAGAGCTTCTTGATAATAGAGATCGAAAAGCACTCTAGTTTTTAAGATCTATCACGCTGTTTATAAGCATATGATGATAGCCAGAATGGGAGCCCTCATTCTGGCTATTTTTATGATCTGCACGTTATTATGGCATCATTCGTGAATTACATATTCAATAAAGATAATATATTTAAAATCATTAAGTTACTTGTTTTAGAAAATTTAATACATACGCAATGTATGTAAAAGTAGGAAGGCCTCTTCAATGAGTTAAATGAATAAACAATGTGTCACATGAATTTTTCTATTTAGCGTTTGACGAGAGGATTTTGAGAGTGCTAATGTCGAATTGTTGAGCGAAAAAGAAACTTTTTGTTGAGTGGCTTAAAAATACCCTTTTTAAGTGCCCCTAAAATAAAAATAAGAACGGGTTCAAAGCAGACATCAAAATTGTCAATATGTACCAACATTGCTGTCATATTTTCGCATCAATGAATAAATACTAATAATAAACGCTAACAAGCGACCCAACAAAAGAGATCACCACTAGGAGAATAATGCTTTATGAAAAAAGTACTCGTTGCTGCTGTCCAGATGAAAATGAGCTGGGATATAGAGGATAACTTAAACAAGGCTGAAAAGCTGGTAAGAGAAGCAGTGGAGCAAGGGGCTAATATTGTTTTATTGCCGGAGTTTTTCCAGAGCCCTTACTTCATGCAAATTCAAAATTACGACTATTTTAAGTTGGCACAATCAGTGGATGATAGTGCTTATATCCGACGTTTTCAGGTGCTAGCAAAAGAATTGAATGTCGTTATTCCGCTGAGCTTTTTTGAAAAGGCAGGGAATGTCTTCTTTAATTCTCTCGTGATGATAGATGCGACCGGAGAGGTGATTGATCTCTACCGCAAAACGCATATTCCGGATGGGCATTGTTATCAAGAGAAGTTTTATTTTTCGCCTGGTGATACGGGCTTTAAAGTCTTTTCTACCCAATTTGGGAATATTGGCGTGGGCATCTGTTGGGATCAATGGTTCCCCGAAACTGCGCGATCTCTCGCTTTAATGGGCGCAGAGATGCTCCTTTATCCGACGGCGATTGGTAACGAGCCGATATTACAACACGATTCTATGCCACATTGGCAAAATGTGATGTGTGGTCATGCGGCTGCCAATATCATGCCGGTGATTGCATCCAATAGAATCGGGACAGAAAATGAACCGAGCGAAAACTCTTCTATGACATTTTATGGAGCCTCGTTTATTGCAGATGAGACCGGGACTAAAGTCAGGATGCTTGATAGAGAGAGCGAGGGCGTGATTGTCCATGCCTTTAATCTTACGGATATTGCGGATAAGCGCCGAAGCTGGGGCGTATTCAGAGATAGACGACCTGAATGTTATGAGGCGATTAATCATATGGATTTTAGCCGATTATAAGCACTCAGTGCGTGATTACGCGCAATTTACCGCCATCAATACAATAAACGACGCAAGCCTTGTCTGTGTTCGTCATAATAAAAGATATCCAAAGGAGTTTGTATGGAGAGAGAGACTTTGTCTGAAAATATGCCGCGATTAGAGCGCACCTTGACGCTAGGACCGATTATTTTGTTCGGTTTGGCGTTTATGGCGCTCACGACGGTTTTTAGTACTTATGGAATTGCATCAGATTTATCACAAGGAATGGTTGCCGGATCTTATATCTTGGCCCTCTTTGTGATGCTATTTACGGCGTATAGTTATGGCGTTATGGCGAAGCGATATCCTGTTGCGGGTTCGGCTTATACTTATGTGCAGCGTGCGATTAGTCCGAGCTCAGGGTTTTTAGTAGGCTGGGCAATTATGATGGATTACCTCTTTATCCCGATGGTAAATTTTATGCTCTTTGGCATATTTTTCCACGATGCTTTCCCGGCAATTCCTGAATGGGTCTTTATTATCAGTCTGCTGGCGATAGTGACTTATATTAATTTGAAAGGGGTGAAGGTCGCGGTTACTACAAACTTAGTAATTGTGGTGGGCTCTATTTTATTCGCGATTTTATTTACGATTTTATCGATTAAAGCGCTCGTTGCCGGAGAAGGAAGCGGCGTGTTATTTAATATGGCACCCATTATTAATCTCTCTGGGGAAGATTCGTTTAAATATATCGTGGCGGGTGCGTCATTACTCTGCTTCTCATTCTTAGGGTTTGACTCTGTTACCACATTTGCAGAAGAAGCAAAGAACCCCGAGAAAGTGATGCCTAAAGCGATCTTTTTGGTAACGCTTATTGGCGGCGCGCTCTTTATTACGGTCTCTTACTTTGCGCATCAGGTATGGCCCGATTTTACAACCTTCAAGGATACAGATGCCGCCTCTGCTGAGATTATTAAACTGGTGGGCGGGACATCTCTACAAGCGATATTCTTAACCATATTTGCTTTAAGTATTGTGGGCTCAGCACTCTCATCCCAAGCGAGTGGCGCGCGAATTTTATTTGCCATGGGTCGAGATGGGCAATTGCCCCAGAAGATTTTTGGACGATTACATGCCAAGTATAAAACACCGACGTTTAATATTCTGTTAATTGGCTTAATCTCTGTTTCTGCAACATTTTTAAGCTTAGGACTCATTGCATCTTTCATCAACTTTGGCGCATTTATCTCCTTTATTATGGTGAATATCTCGGTGATCTTTGTTTACTTTAAATTTGAAAAGAAGAATATCAAGACGAGCCTTTTACTCTTGGTTTTACCTCTAATCGGTGCTGGATTAGATATTTGGCTCTTTGTAAATCTTGATACTTATTCATTAGTTCTAGGATCCGTCTGGTTCTTATTGGGGCTTGTTTACTTACTCTTTTTAACCAAAGGCTTTAAGAAACCCGTGCCGACCATGGGGGCATTAAGCCTTGTGCATGATTAAGTGAATCAAATAGTGAGTTCTCAAGATTCACTGTTCATGAAAATAAAATTAAAAACAAAAATAAAAGCGAAAAGCTGAACACAAACATAGACATAAAAACTAAAACGATCATTAGGAGAGATATATGAAGTTTGCAGATGTTGTCATTAAAAATGGTGCCGTATTTACGGGGTTAGGGGAAGGCGCTGAGAATCTTGCTATCGCGATTGCCGGCGATAAAATATTACAAGTCGCATCTGATGCTGATATTGCGAAGGTGATTCATGACGATACTGTCATCATTGATGCCAAGGGCAATACGGTAATGGCAGGCTTCCATGATGCGCATATGCATCTGATTCATGGGGTATTGTTTGATGAATATGCTGTGCCATTGGGGGATATTAAATCCTTAGAGGCCGTACAAAAAGTTCTCGCAGAGAATAAAGCACTCTATTTAACGGGTGATTGGCTCATTGGAATGGGTTGGGATCATCTAGGTTGGGGGCATACGGAGTATCCTACGGCGGCAGATATTGATAAAGTGATCTCCGATCGCCCGGTTGTCTTGATTCATGCCGAAGGGCATTATGTTTGGGTGAATAGTTTAGCCCTTAAAATGGCGGGCATTGATGCTTCAACACCCGCGCCGGATTATGGGGTAATTATTAAAGATGATGCCGGCAATCCGACTGGGATTTTAATTGAATCTGCCATTTCGTTAGTGGGAAGATATGCCTATCAGTTTTCTGAAGAGACAAAGACCGAGATGGTCTTAAAGTTCCAAAAGCATGCACTGAGCTTAGGCGTTACGGCGGTCAATGAATTCTTCATGAGCCGGGCGCATGAGGATCTCTATGCTTATGAAACCTATAAAGCGCTAGATGAGGCAGGTCAGCTCGCGATGCGAATCCATGTTTGGCCTCCGATGAATGGGGACTTAACACAGGCTAAAGATCTTCGCGCACGATTCCAATCACCTCATTTAAAAGTGGGCGGTGTAAAGCAGTTCATTGATGGTGTTGTCACAGGACATACGGCATTGATGGTGGATGAATATAAAGATGCCCCCGGCAATTTTGGTGAAACAGGTTATAGCTATGAGCAACTGGAGGAATGGGTCATTGAAGCGGATGCTGAAAAGTTCCAAATTCGCTTCCACTCTATTGGTGATGGTGCCGTAAGAATGGGCTTAGATCTTTTTGAGGCGGCGCAAAAACACAATGGCGTCAGGGATTCAAGACATTCGTTAGAGCATTTAGAAGTTGTGGATCCGCTTGATCTTCCTCGTTTAAAAGCGTTGGGTGTTCAGGCATCTATACAACCTGCACATATTGCCTTAATGCCAAAAGAGTCGCATATTGATCGCGTGATCGATAGTAAGCATGATTTTATCTACAATAGTAAAACCTTTATTGATCAAGATATTTTAGTGCCTTACGCCAGCGACTATCCTATTACTGAGCTCAACCCATTTTTAGGGGTTTATCACGCGGTGACAAGGCATGATTATCTGGGCGACGTTTGGAATGAAAAAGAACGCGTGTCTTTAGCAACAGCGCTTAAAGCCTATACGATTGAAGCGGCGAAAAGTACCTTTAGAGAAGCGGAATTAGGCACATTGGAAGCAGGGAAGTTTGCAGATATTGTGATCTTAGATAAAGATCTATTTGCAAGCAGTGATGCCGAGCTTAAAACGGCAAAAACGTGGATGACACTCACAAGTGGTAAAGTGCGCTTTAATGCGTTGGATTAGCCTGTCGTAATCGTGACTTCGAATCATATATCAGCCCCTATATAGCCGTCTATTATGAAATAAAATAGATATCGCACTATATATGCGTAAGCCCCCATCAAAAATGATAATAATAGTTCTTTTGGGGGCTTACTTTTTAGTGGGAAATAATTTAGTCTGATCCTTGCAAATTAAACATTTTTTGGCAGCTTTTAGCGAGGATCATGATCGATGAAAGTGGCGATTTTCAAAAAATATTATAAAAAGATATTAAAAGGATGAATGAGATATGAATCGTTTAACAAAAATTGCCAGCATTGCGGCATTAACGGCATCGGTTGCTTTAATGCCGATCGCACAAGCAGGGCCTGTTGAAAATTTCTCTAATTGCTTAATTAGTAGCACCTCAGAAAAAGATCGTTTAGATCTTATTCGTTGGATTTATGGAGCAATGTCAGTGCATCCTGCTATTGAGGATATGAGTAATGTTTCTGCTGCTGCAAAAGAGGGCAATAATAAAAACCTCGCAAACGTATTTGAACGCTTAATGGTGAAAGATTGTAAGACAGAGTTTAGAGCCTTAGCACTTTCAGGAAATGCCGAAGAGGGGATTGAAGCCGCTTTCTCTTATTTGGGTGAAGTGGCAATGCTCGATTTAATGCAGAACAATGCAGTGCTTGAGAGCCTTGAAGCGTATACAGAGTATTTGGATGAAGCGACCTTTATGGAAGCAATGATGACGCCTTAAGCCGTGTGATGTTTATTTCATGAGGCCAATTAGATGACTGATAATCCCCGTTGTTGTACAAAGTACTCCAACGGGGTTTTTTCGTGGAAAGCTTACGTATAGAATTTGTGCTTTTAGGGTCTTGGTAGCGCAAAAGAGAAGGTTGTGCCTTTATCAATAACACTTTTTATGACGAGCTCACTGCCGTGGTTATGAAGCGCATGTTTTACGATCGCAAGCCCAAGCCCACTCCCACCGGATTGATCCCTATTGCGGGAAGAATCGATGCGATAGAAACGCTCGGTAAGCTTGGGCAGATGTAAGGCCGAGATACCTTTACCTTGGTCACTGACTGAAACAAGAATCTGTTTTGGCGTAGCTTCTATCACCAGATGTACAGGTGTATTGGCAGGATTGTGTTCAATCGCATTATAGAAGAGGTTGTTGAGTACCTGTTTCAGCTGATCGCTATCTCCAAAGCATTCAATATGAGGAGGAATATCAGCGGTGATAAATGCGTGGCTATCAGGATGATTGTGATGATAATCATGCACAAGACCTTGGGCAATTTCTGAGAGATTAAAGGCTGTAAAATGATCAGCTTTAGGGGCTGTTTCTAATCGAGTCAGTGTCATGAGTTGCTTAGCAAGCATTTGTAATCTGTCAATTTGTTCATCCATTCGCGCAAAGGCTTTACCTTCAAATCCATTTTTTTCGTGCGCCTCAAGATTTTCTTCGAGCATCTCAACATAACCTTTCAATACCGTTAAAGGTACACGAAGTTCATGATTAACGTTCGCAAAGAACATTTGGCGTGTCCGTTCTGCCATCTCTCTATCCGTGACATCGCGAGCAATGATGAGGAGGTTGTTTTCAATATAAGGATAATAGAAGCGACACTCTAGCTCTCGATCTCCTCTTTTAAGGAGGAATGGCTTCTCATACGCCCCTTTTTTAAAATAGGCTAAAATTTCAGGTGTTCGAATGAGATGAAAAATAGATTGTTTCTCATCTTGTGGCCAACGCAGCTTCAGCAGGCGCTCAGCTTGGGGATTGCACCAATTTAGGCGGCCATCCTTATCACACAAAATTGTGGCATCGGGCATTGCTTCAGCCCCTTTACGAAAGTAACGAATAAATTCTAACAATCGGTTTCGTTCTTTACGGCGCTCAAGACGCATACGTAATAAACCATGCAGGACGGGGAGCCAAGTTCCACGGCCTTCGGGCGGATAGAAGGAATGCTCAACCCAAATCCAGCGAGAGAGTCGATAAATTTGTCGATAGTGCCAAAAGAGCAGGAGGAGCGTAAAAAGAAATAGCCAAAGAAATAGATGACCCAAAAAGAAGGTGCAGAGCAGTGCCGGAATGAGAACAAAAAGGAGCTCGATAAAGAAATGCTTTAATGAGAGATGACCTAACATAGGGCGCTCCTAGTATCTTGTAATAACAGGCGACATTGACGCAATGTAATAACTCCTACTAACAATCTAATGGGGATGATTTTAACAGCGAATCATTGAGAAAATATTCAGTCTTCATTCTAACGCATTCAGTCGAAATATTAGGGAGAGATTAGCAGACGACTGATATGTATGATGTTGGTCTCTCTAAACACAGGGTAATACTGGTTTTTTGTTAAATAGGCGATATTAAAGGGATTGTTTTGAAAAGCGGTAACCTTCGCCTCGTACGGTTTGCAACATTTTTTGATGATCGCTGGGTTCTAATATTTTGCGAAGACGACCAATAGTGACATCTACGGTTCGCTCATCAACGTAGCTATCAATTCCCCAAACGTGATCAAGCAGTTTATCGCGGCTATAAACACGATCAATATGGGTCATGAAGAAGGCAAGCAGCCTAAATTCAATGGCACTTAAGCTGATAGGCTGATTATGAATGGTGATGCGTTGGGCGTCGAGATCAAGCTCAATGCCGGCAACTTTGATAATCTCATTCTCCTCTTCCACATACTCTTCAATACGGCGAAGCAGGGAGTTCACCCGAGAGAGAAGCTCTTTCATGGCAAAAGGTTTGGGAAGGTAATCATCTGCGCCTGAATCAAGCCCTTCGAGGCGATCTTCAAGCTCGGCCTTTGCACTCAGCATAATTACAGGGATATGGCGCTCTTTACGGCTTGATTTTAGTTCTTTTAAGAGATCAATGCCGGACTTTTTCGGGAGCATCCAATCTAAAAGAATTAGATCAATTTTACTGTTTGCCGCAATAATCTCTTTAGCCTCAAGTCCATCATAGGCTTGAATAACCTCAAAGCCTTGACCGGTGAGAAACAGTTCAATCATTTCAGAGATCGGAGTCTCATCTTCCACAATGAGTATTTTCTTCATAGTGCTTATCTCATTATTCCTTAGAATATCTAAATTGAGTCATTAGTGTAGATGTCGATTATGACAATCTTGTAACAATTCTAAAGATGCCTAATAATTTGTCACTTTCCTGTCATGAGGACAGCGTATCGTGATCTGTTTCATTCAGCAATATTTTTTATACGCGCTATCATCGATGAACACAATGCCGGCATTTATGGCGGCATGAATATTACGGGAAGATCATGGTTGCGTTGTGAGACCTAAAGGGACTTCGGGGTTCTGGGCTCAGAGTTCTTAATAGTGATAGCAAGATTAAGAGAGAAATAGCAAGAAGGAGATCATAATGATCTCCTTCTTTTTTATACTAGTTTTAAGCATAGTTTTATGCCTGTTTTAGATTGGCAAAAGCTTAATACATATCGGCTTCTTGGTCATGATGAAGTATGTTAAGCCGCTTCTGCACTAGCTCTGATGATGTCCGCGAGTGCAATGGTATGCTTTTCGCAGGTATCAAAATCATGGCTCTCTACCATCACGCGCACAACAGGTTCTGTACCTGATGGACGAATCAGAATACGTCCTTTGCCGGCAAGTGCTGTTTCGATCTCATCCATTGCTGTTTTGAGCGCAGGCGTATCCCACACAGTGTCTTTCGTAATACGTACGTTATGCATGACTTGTACGGTTTTCGGAATCTCGTTTAAAATGGCGCCAAATGTCGCTCCAACGGTATTGAGCGTTTCTAATGTTTGAAGCGCAGCAATCATGCCATCCCCTGTTGAATGAGCATCTAGGCAAAGAATATGACCAGAGTTTTCGCCGCCAATGGTTAAGCCTTTTTCGTTAAGGAGTTCTAGAACATAACGATCTCCCACTTTTGAGCGAAGGAGCTCGATGCCGCGCTCTTTTAGCGCTAATTCAAACCCAAGATTACTCATAATAGTGCCGACAACGGCTTTTTCTTTACGGGTGGTTGCAAGGAGATAGAGGATATCATCGCCATCAAATGGGCGGCCATTTTCATCAATAATCAACAATCTATCGCCATCACCATCAAATGCGATTCCGCAATCCGCTTTTTCCGCTTTGACACGTTCGATAATCGAGTTGGGTGCAGTAGAACCAACATTATCATTAATATTGCTGCCATTGGGCGCTGTGCCGACTTCGATCACGGTAGCACCAAGGCGCTTAAAGAGTTTTGGCGCGACTTCATAAGTGGCACCATGTGCGCAATCGAGAACGATCTTTTTCCCCGATAGCGATAAATTTTTCACGCTATTAAAGCAGAAATCAATATATTCTTCTGCTGCGGTAGGAAGATGGGAGATCACCCCAATCGTACCATTCTCTAAGATCTCCATTGCCTCATCAATACCTTTCTCAATCGAAAGTTCTACAGCATCATCCAGCTTTTCGCCTTTGCCGTTAAAGAACTTAATCCCATTGTCATAAAAAGGATTGTGCGATGCAGAAACAACGATGCCGGCAACTAAACCATGCTTCATGGTTAAATGCGCAATGGCAGGGGTAGGGAGAACGCCAGCAAGAATGACATTCACGCCTGCATAAGTAAGACCTGCGGCAAGCGCCGCTTCAAACATATCGCCTGAAATACGGGTATCTTTCCCAATAAGTACGGTGGGATTAGGGCTTGAAGCAAGGGCTTTGCCTGCTGCGAAACCTAATTTAAGGGCAAATTCTGGGGTTAAGGGGAATGTTCCCACTTTGCCACGAATACCATCTGTACCGAAATATTTTCTCATGTCTAATCCTTGTGAGTAACAGGTTGATCATGAATGAGAGGATGAACCCACTCTCATAGAGATCTTAATGTTGCGCTATTGAGATAGATAGGCAACCTCTAATTAAATTTGGTCAACCGTGAAAGTGTGCGGTGCTCGTGTAGAAGATTGCAATGAATCTACTTTCCGGTGATACGTTTTGCCTATTGCACCAAATAACCATGTAATATGCTCCGTATTTTACGGATGGTTTTAATGGATTGATGGCGATGCAACATGCTGACAAAACTTTATCTTATTTTTACGTGTTCGTATTCTACCCCCAGAGACTGTGAAGAATCCAGTAAATGGCTCTTAAAAACGAAATAGCTGGCAATAAATCGATATTTATCAAGAATGCGCTATATTGGTGCCGGCAAATATTATGATATAAACATGTCGAATATTTTCTTTCAGCAAGCACTATTTTGTAAAAAATGCCGGACAAAGGGTATTTTTTAGACAGATTGTGGGGCAGATAAGATGATTAATGCATGAAAGCTTGATTTAGAGAGCTCGCATTTAATAAATTAGGTCCTAACCTAACTTTTTATTTGGTATACTCATCCGATAACTATTGACAACATATTCAGGAGCGAAGATGAATAGGAAAAAAGTGAGTATCTTTGGCGGAACGGGCTTTATCGGCTCTCTTTTAACCGCTGCATTATCCAAAAACGGTTACCGTGTAACGGTTTTCTCTAGAGACCGAAATGTACAAAATAATGCATCATGCTTACCATTTGTGGAGTATGTGAATGAATGTAAGCTTGAAGATGAAGCGCTCATTCGTGAACATCTTGCTGGCTCTGACTATGTAATCAATATGATTGGAACATGGGATAATAACAAACGCCGTGCGACAAAAGCGCATGTGGCATATCCTAAACGTATTTTTGAAATCGCAGATGAACTCGGCGTAAAGAAAATGATTCACTTTAGTGCATTAGGTGCAAAAGAGGGTCGTCCTGGAACCTTCCTTTCAACGAAAGGGGCAGGGGATAAGGTATTATTAGATCTCGCACAAAATCGTAAGATGAAGCTTTCAATTGTAGCGCCTTCATTGGTGGTTGGTTATGAAGATGCCTTCTCTTATCATGTTGCACGTTGGATTCGCACTATGAAAGTGATGCTCTTACCGATGGCAAACGCACAGCTTCAACCTGTATTTGTAAACGATATTACGAATGCAGTCTTAAAATTGCTTGAAAATGATTATGATCAAACAGTCTTTGAGTTAGCGGGTAAAGAGCGTTATACCTTAAAAGAGATCGCGAAAAAAATTGCAGCAGAAATCACGCCGAAAAAACGGACAATTATTGGTTTCCCTAATTGGATCGCAAGCTTCTACGCACTCTTCCTTGGTTTCGTTCCGCGCTTCCCTTATAGCCGTAATCAGATCAAAACATCTAAAACGCCATCAATCACTGATCGCGATGATTTTGCATTGATGGGCATTACGCCGGCAAGCTATGAATCAGTGCGTCAATATGAGATGCCGACGACAGTATTAGATAAATATTACTACGATCGCCTAAATGCGCGTCGCCCAGTAAAACCTTAAGATACAGATCGTATTCCGATAACAGCGTCCTTTTAAGACATCATAAGTAATTATAGTGTGCTTAAAGGGACGTTTTTTTGTGGAGATCTGACGTAAAACTGCGGATAATTGAGTAATAAGGGATGATTTAAGGGGTGAGAAGGCCCTATTTTTGTCCGAATATTTCTACCGTATCCTTTTTTGGTATAAAATCGGGAGATAAAATTTCAATGATTGAGGCAGCCTTCCCATAAAGGTGTTGTGAGAAGCGCGCGCAATCTATTTATAATAAAAGGATAACTATGTTAAATGTAGATTTTAAGATTTTAGATGGCCGCTTAGGCACCGAATTCCCATTACCAAGCTACGCGACGGAAGGTTCTGCAGGTTTAGATCTTCGTGCGATGATTGATGCGGATGTGGTCATTAAAGCCGGTGAGAGTATGTTTGTAAAAACAGGCATGGCAATCTATCTTAAAGATCCACGTTATGCGGCAATGGTTTTACCACGTTCAGGTCTTGGCGTAAAACATGGGATTGTTTTAGGTAACCTCGTGGGGTTAATTGATGCCGATTATCAAGGCGAACTGATGGTTTGTCTTTGGAATCGTAGTCAGGAAGACTTCACACTGAAAGTGGGTGAGAGAATGGCGCAGATGATCATTGTACCAGTGATTCAAGCGACGTTTAATCAAGTAGAATCTTTCGAAGCGACAGAACGCGGTGAAGGTGGGTTTGGACATACTGGTCGTGGTTAATTGTTGAGCTAAATGCGTTTGTCCGCTGCTATTTAAGGCGATACCTTGAGTAATAACTCAGTAGCTAGATGGAAGACAATCTAGATTTAAAAGTACAAACGTATTGATGCATATCGAATATCGCGATAATCTTGAGAGAATACTCAAAAGATCATCATATAGAAAATCAGGCAACCACCTGATTTTTTTATGGCTGTACTAAAAGGCAACAATCATAGAGAAGTGGGGAGAAGTTCGATGACGAATATCGAGAAAAAAGCGCCAGCAGAAGCGCAATATGTGGTACCGATTGCTTGCTTTTGGCTCGTGTTTTTAGCAACGAGCTCGCTTCGTGTGACGCTCACTTCCTTAGGGCCAGTTATGAGCGATATTGCTCAGGATTTAGGGCTTTCAAGTGCAGTAGTGAGTTTCTTGGTGACGATCCCGATTATTTGTATGGGCGTATTTGCGCTGCTCGCCTCTCCCTTGAGTAACCGTTTTGGGATGGAGCGGGTCATTACGATGAGTCTTTTTCTGGTGGCCATTTCAACGCTCACACGCAGTTATTTCCAAAGTACATCGTTACTCTTTTTCTCCTCTTTCTTAATGGGAATAGGGATTGCCGTTGCCGGACCTTTATTGTCGGGTTATGTGAAGCATCACTTTAAAAAGCGTAGCAATATCGGGATGATTTTTTATACCTTTGGCATTAGTATTAGTGGTGTTTTAGGATCAATGAGCAGTTCTGTATTGAATCAGTATCTCGGATGGGATTGGTCTGTCACGCTACAGGTTTGGGCATTGCCTATTTTAGTTGTCTCGGGAATTTGGGCGGCATTTTATCTTTTTAAAACAGGAGAGAGCGCCAATTCAAAGGCCCCTAAAGCTAAAATGCCCTGGAGAGAGCCGCGGGCATGGATGTTAGTCGCCTGTTTTGGAATGCAGTCAGGGCTTTTTTATACGAATGTCGCGTGGCTATTACCCTTTTTACTAGAGAAGGGAATCCCGGCATTTCATGCTAATGCACTCTTTAATCTCTCCATCTTTATGGGAATTATCGGGGGCTTTTTAGTGCCTGTTATTGTCATTCGGGTGGGTTTGAAGCGTACTAGCATTAGTGCGGTTTCAATTGTAATCGCATGTGTTTTAACATTATTGATTGCCGGCAATAATCTCGTTTTACTCTATGGCGTTGTAGGGGTTTTAGGCATCCTTGTCAGCTCAGGGCTATTTTCAATTACGATGTTGCTCCCCTTTAACGAAGTAGATGATGGTAACGCAGTTGCCAGTTGGACTGCAATGATGCTCTTTGGGGGCTATTGCTTCGCAGCATTTGTGCCAACGCTTTTGGGATTGCTATATGACTTAACAGGTACTTATGATGCAGTCTTTGTCGGATATTTATTGAATGCCAGTATATTGCTATGCATTTTTATCTTCTTCTTCCGTAAAAAGAGTACATAAAAGCGCTATTAAGCGGGAAAATAAGGGAATAAATGGCTGATAATTTCAAAAATAATGCCTTTGATGATTAATTGACCAAATGGCACTAGGATTTTACAGAATGATCTCGTATATTGATGATCGGGCTCACGCCTTTTTAGGGGTGTGACGTTATAATAGTGTGCGTTAATGAGTTTGAAACTAACGCAGTGATAAACTTTGAGTTCTGGAGAGCGCTTTTAAAATGAAAGTATTAATTTTAGCAGGGGATGGCATTGGTCCTGAAATTGTTGGACAAGCTGAGAAAGTCTTAAACTTTGTAGCAGATAAACATGCTTTAGATATTTCGGTTGATCGCGCCCTGATTGGGGGAATTGCTGTTGATGAAACGGGAAGTCCTTTTCCTGCTGAAACATTAGCAAAAGCACAAGCTGCTGATGCGCTCTTACTCGGTTCTGTCGGTGGTCCTAAATATGATGCGCTCCCACGCAATATTCGCCCAGAGCAAGGATTGCTTGCAATCCGTAAAGAACTTAATCTCTTTGCAAACCTACGCCCAGCACAGGTATTTAAAGAGCTTTCTCATGCATCGAGCCTTAAAGATGAGCTCGTTGCAGGCTTAGATATTATGATCGTGCGTGAATTAACCGGCGATATCTACTTTGGTCAGCCACGTGGTATCGAAGTACGTGATGGTGAGCGAGTCGGTTTTAACACGATGATCTATTCAGAATCAGAGATCCGTCGTATTGCCCATGTAGCTTTCCAAGCGGCGCAAAAACGCAATAAACGTCTCTGTTCAATCGATAAAATGAACGTATTAGAAGCAACGCAACTCTGGCGTGATGTTGTGACAGAAGTAGCAGCGGAATATCCAGAAGTGGAATTAACGCATCTTTTAGTGGATAACGCGGCAATGCAACTTGTACGTGCCCCTAAACAATTTGACGTGATGCTTACCGGGAATATCTTTGGGGATATTTTATCGGATGAAGCATCGATGTTAACCGGTTCAATCGGGATGTTGCCATCAGCATCACTTGATGAGAATAATAAAGGACTTTATGAGCCTATTCACGGTTCAGCACCTGATATCGCGGGCAAAGACATTGCAAACCCATTAGCAACCATTTTATCAGTCGCGATGATGTTCCGTTACACCTTTGATCGTAACGATATCGCTGATGAAATTGAAAATGCTGTGAAAAAAGTGCTTAGCGAAGGCTATCGTACAAAAGATATTGCGACAAAAGATGAAGCCGTTATCGGTTGTGTGGCAATGGGTAATGCAGTATTGGCGGCATTACAAGCTTAGTTGTTTGATCTGTCTTGGGACATCTCAAGACATTCGATATTTTTTATTAAAGGGTACATCATGAAAAAGTTGGGTTTAATTGGTTGGCGTGGAATGGTTGGTTCTGTTTTGATGGAACGAATGACGATTGAAAATGATTTTAATGGCATTCACACCACCTTTTTCTCAACCTCAAATGCGGGCGGGAAAGCGCCAACAGTCTCAGGAAGCTTTGCTTCGGAGCTTGTGGATGCTTATGATATTGAGGCGTTAAAAGCGCAAGATATCGTCATCAGTTGCCAGGGCGGGGATTATACCTCTGCTGTATTCGAAAAGCTTCGTGCAACCGGTTGGAATGGTTATTGGATTGATGCCGCATCCTCGCTCCGTATGAATGATGATTCGATGATTATTTTAGATCCTGTGAATCGTGACATTATTGATAGAAGTATTGATCAAGGCATCAAAAACTTTATCGGTGGAAACTGTACGGTGAGCTTAATGTTGATGGCGCTCGGATCACTCTTTAAAGAAGATTTAGTGGAGTGGGCGACCTCGATGACTTATCAATCAGCATCAGGTGCCGGTGCACAAAATATGAAAGAGCTTCTCGAGCAGATGGGCGCGATTCACGGTTTAGTGGCGAAAGATCTCTATAATCCTGCAAAGAGTATTTTAGAAATTGATCAGATGATTACGGACTCTTTCAGCACTGACCAATACCCAAAAGCACGTTTTGGTGCACCACTTGCCGGTAGTTTAATCCCTTGGATTGATTCTGAGCTTGAAAATGGACAGAGTCGTGAAGAGTGGAAGGCAATGGCAGAGAGTAATAAACTCCTTCAGTTAGACAAACATGTCCCCATTGATGGAACGTGTGTGCGTGTTGGGGCAATGCGTTGTCACTCACAGGGTTTAACCTTAAAGCTTAAAAAAGATGTGCCATTAGCAGATATCGAAGCCATGATTAAAGAGAGCAATCGTTGGGTAAAAGTTGTGCCAAATCATCGTGATATCACGATGCAGCAGCTCACTCCTGCAGCAACGTCGGGCACAATGACGATTCCTGTAGGACGCCTTCGTAAAATGAATATGGGACCTGAATTCCTGAATGCCTTTACGGTAGGAGATCAGCTTCTATGGGGAGCGGCAGAACCACTTCGCAGAATGCTCAATATTCTTTTAGAGCGTGAAGCGTCTTTATAATTGCCCACGATAAATATACATATCGATTAAAAACCTTAAAGGAAATCCTTTAAGGTTTTTTTATGAGGCTATTGTGTGGATTCTAGCGAGTTTTAAGCGCGTGATCTCCAGAGTTGTTATTGATCATTGAAAGGGATAGATTTTAATGCTATTACATTATTTTTATCTTCAGGTTTATTTTTAATATCGTTATATTATCAATAATTTAAGATTTCAGTTAATTTATAAATATTTATATCTATATAAATATTATAACAAAGTTTGAATTACTAAAATCTTCCTCCTATAATGAAATTAAGCGGTAAATAAGGCTATTTAGGTTCATAATATTGGCTGTTTTGCTTGCTTTGAAACGGAGAATAACCGATGTAACTTAATTTTGGTAACTGTGGAGACTTTTATGAGTGGCAAATTTGAAATATTTTTAGCAAAAAATAGTGAGTTTTATTTTCGATTAAAAGCAGGAAATGGGGAAATTATTTTAGGAAGCGAAGGGTATACTACAAAAGCTAATTGTCATAAAGGTATTGCGTCTGTACAGAAGAATGCCCTTGCAGCAGAGCGCTTTGAAAAGAAAACCTCTGAAAGCGGCAAATTCTCATTTAATTTAAAAGCGACTAATGGGCAAGTCATTGGTACAAGCCAAAGTTATAAGACAGAGTCAGGTCGAGATAATGGGATCGCATCCGTTGCTAAAAATGCACCAGATGCCACGATTGTGGATTTAACAGAAGAAGTATAACTAATAGTATTCAATTACTTGTATTCAAGTGCTATCTGGATACTTAAAAGAAAATAGAGAAGGGCGCAATGAGTGAATTGCGCCCTTTTTGTTATTTACGCTTTATTTGAGCGGGGGAATTGGTAGAGAGATGATTAAATTCCCTGAATACTCTTTCAACAGGATGCTTATCATTCTGTGAATATTGCGGTTACTTTGACCGTTTTCGATCGCGTTGACGCGGTATTCCTTGGTAATTGGTCGTAAATTTCTGGTGATTTTTACTGTTGCCGGCAGGAGCGCGTTTTGTTGCTGCACGTTCTCTGTGTGATTCTGCAGGAATGAGTTGCTCTTTGCCGGAACCTATGAGGTCACTTCTGCCCATATAACGAAGTTCTTGACGTAGTAGTGGCCAGTTATTAGGGTCATGATAGCGCAAAAATGCTTTGTGTAATTGCCGGCGTTTTAAGCTTTTGGCCGATCCCACTTGCTCTGAATCTTTGCGAATCGGTTTTAACGGATTACGCTCAGAATAGTACATGGCTGTGGCAAGAGACATTGGGGTTGGAAGAAAGGCTTGTACTTGGTCTGTCCGGAAGTTATTCGCTTTGAGCCAGAGCGCGAGATTTAGCATATCTTCGTCTGTTGTACCGGGATGAGCAGCGATAAAGTAAGGAATAATGTATTGCTCCTTTCCGGCTTCTCGAGAGTATTTTTCAAAGAGCTGTTTAAAATCATCATAAGCGCGCATCGATGGTTTCATCATTTTTGAAAGCGGACCTTCTTCTGTATGCTCTGGCGCGATTTTGAGATAACCCCCTACATGATGGGTCACTAGTTCTTTGATATATTCCGGATCGGTTGCGGCGAGATCATAACGAACCCCCGAAGCGATATGAATACGTTTAACCCCTTCGATTTCGCGCGCCTTTTGGTAGAGTGAAATAAGGGGCTTATGATCAGTATTGAGATTCTGACAAATGCCAGGGAATACGCAAGAGAGCTTCCGGCAATGCTTTTCGATATTGGGATCTTTGCAGGCTAAACGATACATGTTCGCCGTTGGTCCGCCAAGATCAGAAATATAGCCTTTAAAGTCTGGGCTACGATCACGAATCTCGGCGACTTCATCCAGAATAGATTGCTCAGAACGGCTCTGAATAATCCGTCCTTCATGCTCTGTAATTGAGCAGAATGAACAACCGCCAAAACAGCCGCGCATTATGCTAATAGAGTGCTTAATCATCTCCCATGCGGCAATATGGGCATCGCCATAACTTGGATGGGGCGCTCGCTCAAAGGGCAGTGCAAAGACGGCATCGAGCTCTTTTGTGGAGAGCGGAATGGGTGGCGGATTAATCCATACATCGAGATCCCCATGTTGTTGCACCATTGGGCGTGCATTAAAGGGGTTAGTTTCCAGATGTAAAATACGGCTAGCATGAGCATAGAGTGTTGGGGTATTGGAAACATCTTCAAAGCTTGGGAGACGGATTGTGAGATCTGTTCTTGTGATATTTTCGCTCTTAATGGCTTGCGCTTTTGTGGGGGCTTCAAGCGCAACATTTGCCTCGCATTTGGTATCAAAAGATTCACCATAAGGATTAATATAGGGGTCAATTTTGCCAACGTGATCAAAATGGGTGGAATCGAGTTCATGGCGTTCAAAGTGATGTTTCCCATGAGGGCGAATGAGCGAAGAGCCACGAATATCAGTAATCGTTTCTATCGGCTCGCCTTTTGCAAGGCGATGGCTGAGCTCGACAATAGAGCGCTCGCCATTTCCAAAGAGTAGTAGATCGGCGGCGCTATCAATTAAGATGGAGCGACGAATCGTTTCAGACCAGTAATCATAGTGCGCCACGCGGCGAAGAGAGGCTTCGATACCACCAATAATAATAGGAATTCCTTTATATGCTTCCCGTAATTTTTGTGTATAGACAATCACCGCGCGATCAGGACGTTTTCCGGCAATATCGCCGGCCGTATAAGCATCATTTCTGCGAATCTTACGATCGGATGTATAGTGATTGACCATAGAATCCATATTGCCGGAATTAACGCCAAAATAGAGATTTGGTGCACCAAGTCTCATGAAGTCATCAGTTGAACGCCAATTAGGTTGAGAGATTACACCCACGCGGAATCCTTGTGCTTCAAGCAACCGACCTAAAATTGCGGTCCCAAAACTAGGGTGATCAATGTAAGAATCGCCGGTAACGATAATAATATCGCAGCTATCCCAGCCCAGTTGATCCATCTCATCGCGCGTTGTCGGGAGAAACGGTGCTGTGCCAAAGCGATGCGCCCAAAATTTTCGATAAGAGAAGAGCGGTTTAGCTTGTTCAAAATGACGCATATTAAGATCCATTTAGCCGTTATATAAAATCACAGAGAGTCATAAAAAGACGTGGTAATTACCAATGAAACAGTCGAATAAACGATATTTTATTTTTTAATTACCGATACTTGTATCATTTTTCAAGAAAATAGTGAAATTTAGAGAAGTAAGTAAGCTGTTTTGTCGCTGAGATTACTAAGAGGCGGAAGGAGAGGACGACAGGATTGATAAGGATTAGTGGAACGCTATATAACCATGGTTTACGGTAAGTGCAAATGGGGGATGTTTATTTGAATAATCTTATAAATGTATAAATAGTAATCAAAATAGGCAGTTTCTAATGAGAAGTTAGTGCATTCGATTTATGAATCATTATTATTTATCAATTAATCTGATTCTAACCCATTGTTAATATGGGGATTTTAGGAATATTGTGAATGGAGTATCAATCAACGTTATTTGGGAATCATTTTTGTTTGTAACCCTTTGATTATAGCGATTAATCTCAACTCGTAATGCCGGCGAGAGTTGTTATACTGTAGGGGTCTTATTTGATGTGCGCCGTGATTTGGGGTGCTATCAATACAATAATTTAACAATCGATATTAATAATAAAAGGGAATAAATTATGAAAGGTAATAAAGAGGTTATTGATTATTTAAACGTACTTCTTGCAGGCGAACTCGCAGCGAGAGATCAATATTTCATTCACTCATCAATGTATGAAGAGTGGGGTTATATGAAACTCTTTGAGCGCATTAACCATGAAATGGATGATGAAACGGGTCATGCAAAAGAGATCATTGCTCGTATCTTATTGCTCGAAGGTACACCAAAGATGGTTCCAGATGCGATCAATATCGGGGCAACTGTGCCAGAGATGCTTCAAAGTGATTTAAATCTTGAGCTTTCAGTACGTGATGCGCTTAAAAAAGGCGTGGCACTTTGCGAAGCACATCAAGATTACGTGACGCGTGATATGTTAGTGGTTCAGTTGAAAGATACTGAAGAAGACCACGCGCATTGGCTTGAAAAACAATTACGCTTGATCAATACGATCTCGCTTCCGCTCTATCTTCAAAATGAATTAGCTTAAGTTAATATCGGCTAAAATCGGTTAATCCCGGCATTTTAAGACATCCCAGAATTGCCCGGCATTTCTGGGATGTGAGTTGAATTATATTAAGTAAGGAGCGTTGTGATGAAAGTTGAACGTACTGTTTTACAGCATTTAAATAAGGCTTTAGGCCAATACCTTATCTCGATTAACCAATATTTTCTTCATGCACGTATTTTGAAGAACTGGGGTTTTGAGGGATTAGGGCATCCGATCTATAAAAAATCGATTCAAGATATGAAAGAATCAGATGATCTGATCGAGCGTATCTTACTGCTTGAAGGTTTACCAAATCTTCAAGAGCTCGGTAAACTACTTATCGGGGAAGATGTACCAGAAATTTTAAAATGTGATCTTGATCGTGAATATCAAAAACGTACGGTATTAGTGGATGCCATTACACATTTTGAAGAAGTGCAAGATTATGTTTCTCGTGATCTTTTAGCAGGAATGCTAGATGAGAGCGAAGAGTATATCGATTGGATTGAAACACAACAAGAAAATATCGGTCTATTAGGATTAGAAGTTTACTTACAGAACTTAATCGATAAGAAATAGATTAAATGTTGAATGTTGAATGTTGAATGATTGTGACAGTGATCACAAGAAAAGGCTCAGAAGTAATAAACTTCTGAGCCTTTTTATATTGGAGTGAATTATGGATGTTGTCACATAATTCAAACTATTTTGCTTCGCTTTTGTGTCATGTCACAAAAGGGCAATCTATGGCAGATATCTATCGATTATATTGCTTAGATTTAATCTGAAAGAGGAATCTACGTATGTGTATGCTGCTAAAAAAGCACCATACGAAAATTTATTGAAGTGTAACGGTTATTATCTCAGCTCGTAAGCTTGAGGAATCGCATGGCCTTGGCTTATAGGAGATGCTTCTCCAGGAAGAAGGCTTCTTGCGATATCCGCGCATGATCCACAACCTGTGGCAACGCCTAATTTCATCTGTAAAGCTTCAAACGTTGTCACGCCATTTTCAACAGCTTCAACAATCGCTTTATCGGTAATCCCATTGCAAAGACAAATATACATGATTTATTCCTCTTATAACGTCATTTTTTATCATGTTAATAGTAATTATTCGTATTTGCAAGTAGTAAGTGATTACATTCCAGAATGCGTCTTGCTTGTTTTAAGATGAAAATAATCGATCAGTAGCAAGAAATGCGGGTTTAGCGCTATACTATGAGCGTTTATAGCTGATAAATAAGCGATTGATTTTCGAGGAAATCATGCATTTATGATAGAAGTGGGGCGCTATAAACTAAGGGTTTTGCCATCAATTGTGAAGTATGGGTATACACAATTGATAGAATATCGGTGATAAACGGAGAAATGTTGAGTATCGAAAGGCTAGTGATCAGCATTTATACGATGGATAATAGTTTATAAAAGAGGGCAGCATGCAGGGATCAGACACAAGGCGCGCGCAATTATGGGCGCGTGGAGAAGTATTTAGAGCAATTCGAGAGTATTTCTATCAGGAATCTGTCGTAGAAGTAGATACGCCGATTATGAGCCAATTTGGTAATCCTGATCCTGCGCTATTGAACTTTAAAGCGCCGTATAATGGTCCTGGAAAGCTTTATCAGCATGAGATGTATCTTATTACTTCGCCTGAATATCATATGAAGCGCTTACTCGCCGAAGGCGTGGGCTCTTGTTACTATCTTGGGAAGGTGTTTCGAGATGGTGAAATTAGTAAGCGTCATAATCCAGAATTTACGATGCTCGAATGGTATCGTTTAGATTATGATCTTGAGACCTTAATGGCGGAAGTTGTTGCGCTGATTCAGCGGGTTTCAGGCCAATCCTTGGAGGTCGTGTACTTGAGCTATTTAGAAGCATTTACATCGATTCTCGGCATTAATCCCTTCGATGAAAGCTTAGAATCACTGACAGCATTGATTCAAGCGAAAGGCATTGAGCTCACCTTTGCATTAAGAGATAAGGATGAAGCGCTAGATCTTATTGTGTCGCACTTCATTGAGCCGGCATTTGATCCTGCAAAAATCACGTTACTCTATCATTATCCTGCAAGCCAAGCATCGCTCTCAAAGGTGGTTGAAGTTGATGGTTATCAGGTTGGAAAACGCTTTGAAGCGTATTGGAAGGGCTTAGAACTCGCCAATGGTTACGAAGAGCTCACGAATAGTCAGGAGCAACGTCGACGTTTTATGGCAGAAAACATTACCCGTGCAGAGATCGGCTATGCGGCAGTCCCGATTGACGAGCTGCTACTTGAAAGCCTAGATAATGTGCCATTTTGTAGTGGCGTTGCACTGGGTGTGGATCGGTTATTAATGGCTATACAGAATATATTTGAAATTGATCAAATTATTCCCTTTGGGTTTGAAGAGGCGTAAAGGGGTGGGGATTTAGTTATTTAAATATGTTTTGAGCGTACTAAATGTATTTAGAAATTGATTGTATTGTCAGTCAATAGAATTGGAAATGTAGCGTTGTATGGGTATTTATTACAAATACACATGTAAACATAAACATAAACATAAATGATAGAGATAAAAAAGAGAGGCTTCTGAGTGAAAGCCTCTCTTTTTAAGGGGATGATTTAAGTATTGCTTCTAAAAAGTTTATCTAGAAACAATCAGTTTTACTGATTAAACCAACCATCAATTTCTGCTTGATATTTCTCGTAGAACTTCTTCGCACCTTCTTCAGGTTTGCGATCATTCTCGCCGACCATCGCCATGAGCTCATGGAGTCGATCTGAGTTTAGTTTAAAGTTACTAAAGAATACTTCTGCTTCTGGATGATCCTCTTTAAAGCCTTGGCGAGAAAGAATTTGGATCTGATCAATCAAGAAGACATCTTTAGGATCTTCAAGTAATTTTATGTCGTACATATCCCACATATAATGAGGTTTCCAGCCAGTAATGATGATTGGCTCTTTGGCAGCAATAGCGCGGCGAAGTTCCGCCATCATTGAGCTTTCTGAAGATGTTATTTGCTCAAATTCTAATGGGTATTCTGCAATCGCACGGATAGTGTGACCATGGAGTCCCGCTCCGGCACCAATACCATAGATTTTCCCATTAAACATTTCGCGATTTGCATTGAGCTCATCGATTGAATCGATCTCGACATAATCTGGAACCACTAAACCACTGCTCGCATCATCAAAGACAACCCCAACAACTTCGAGCTTATCGCCGAAACGTTCCCAGTAATCTTTATGTGTATGAGGAAGCCAAGCATCTAGGTACAGATCCGCATCGCCTTTAGAGAGCGCTGCATAGAGAGGACCTGGTTCAATTAAGGTTGTTTCTACCTCAAAGCCTTTCTCATCAAGAACATATTCTGCTAAGTGCGTCATCGCAACGCCTTCTGCCCAGCTTGGATAGAGAATCTTGATAGGCTTGTTGTGATCATCAGAGCCGCATGCAGCGAGAGTGAAGAGCGAGACTGCCGCGACGGCAATCGTTTTAAATAATTTATTCATCATTTTATCCTTTATGTGTTGAAACTAAAGTATTGAATCTAACGTATTGAATTTTGAATATTTATAGGGAGTCTAAAATAATATGAAGACTCAAAAATCGAATCGAGGTTATTGAACCTATTTTGTTCGACCGACAGCTTGAGTGATACGGTCGAGAATAATGGCAAGAATAACGATAGAGAGTCCGGCTTCAAACCCGAGTGCCATATCTGCTTGTTGGATACTGGCGTATACGCTTTCACCAAGTCCACCGGCACCCACCATTGAACAGATCACCACCATCGATAATGCAAGCATGATGGTTTGATTAACCCCGGCAAGAATAGTCGGCATTGCGAGAGGAATCTGTACCTTGTAGAGCATTTGTGAGTTCGTACACCCAAAGGCAAGGGAAGCTTCGATAATATCTTCCGGGACTTCTTTAATCCCAAGACTGGTCATTCTGACAGCAGGCGGGAGTGAGAATATAACGGTTGCCAAAACACCAGGAACATCTCCTACAGAGAAGAAGAGAATCGCCGGAATTAAGTAGACAAATGCCGGCATTGTCTGCATAAAGTCGAGAATAGGGCGAACGGTTGCATCTGTTTTAGGGCTCTTTGCGCAGAGAATGCCAAGGGGAATACCGATAAGAAGGATAATCACCGTTGAAACAATTACCAGCACTAAGGTATCGATTAATTGTGACCAAAACCCCATTAAGGAGATAAGCGTTAATCCTAGAAGTACAAAAACGGGTAAGCTGAAAGATCTCCGATAGTTTTTAATCCGAGTAGGAAAGCTACGAATACCCGTCATTGCTATGAGCGCAATAAGCGCGATGATTGCGATCATTAGCGGCGTTGGAATTGCATTGAGTATCACTTGTAAGTTTTTAACAGAAGTCCCGATAATATACGCGACCTGATCAAAGAAAGGTCGACCTACTGTTGAAAGCCAATCGACAAATTGTTCTACATATTTACCTATTTCAATTGTCATGAATTATGCTCCTTCTTCCGTCATAATCGTTTTCTCATCCAGCGCATGCATTGCATTTGCTGACTTATCCGAGGATTCGTGCCCGATAATAGGATTCTCATCATCAGACATCATCTCGACCACTTTGGTATAGCGCAGATAGCCTTGAGGACGGAAACGGCCATCTAATACGGCTAAAGGATAAGTGTGACCGGCAAAATGTGCGAGGGATTCCAAGACAGGAGAATCCTGATCAATCGTTGGAATTTCAATTAAAAGCTCCGTTGGAATCTTATCGGCTTTTTCGCGTAGCAGGCGTCTAGCGGTATTGATAGGAAGATAACCTACAAATAAATTACCCCGAGCAACGACCGGCAAGAAATGATGTCCTGCTCGCTCCATTCGTCGAACTGCCGTTGCTGGACCATCTTTTTCAATATGGATACGTTCGCTAAAGGGCTTCATGAGCCTTGCTGCGGTAATGACTTTTGTTGAATCGACATCATTAACGAATGAACGAACATAATCATCTGCAGGATTTAAAAGAATGTTTTCGGCACTATCTTGCTGAACAATCACGCCATCTTTCATAATAGCTATGGTATCGCCAAGCTTCAGTGCTTCATCAAGATCATGCGTAATAAAGACAATGGTCTTTTTAAGTTTATCTTGAATTTCAATAAGCTCATCTTGCATTTGTGAACGAATTAAAGGATCTAGCGCACTAAAGGATTCATCCATGAGGAGAATTTCTGAGTCATTCGCTAAGGCTCTTGCAATCCCAACACGTTGCTGCATTCCCCCACTAAGCTGATGAGGATAGGAGTTTTCATATCCTTTTAAGCCGACCATTTCTAAGACTTCCCGCGCTTTTTTATGGCGCGTTTCTTGAGACATCTTTTTAATTTCGAGTCCAAAGGCAACATTATCGAGAATCGTTTTATGCGGAAGTAGAGCAAAGTGTTGAAAGACCATCCCAATTTTCTCGCGACGAATATCGATGAGCGCTTTTTTAGAAACCTTTGTGATATCTGTATCACCAATAAATACAGCACCTTGGGTAGGGACATTCAGCATGTTAAGGCATCTTAGAAGAGAGGATTTACCACTTCCTGAGAGACCGATAACAACAAAAATTTCTCCCTGTTGAATTTCAAAGTTTGCATTATTCACTGCAATCACTGCTTTAGTCTTTTCAAGGATCTCATCTTTAGATGCGCCCTTGTTGAGCATTGCTGCGGCTTGTTTTTTGTTTGCGCCATAAATAAGCGACAAATCTTTTACACTAATAATAGCCATAAATTATTAATTTTTCCTTTTCCTGAAGACGTGTAGAAACGTGACCTTCAAGCGGGTCTATTGTTTAATAAATTTTTTTTAGGCAGATAACCTCAGTGGTTATTGAAGAGGGGAAAAGCGAGGAAAAAATGAACGAATCACTTATACAAAAACTCAAACTTTTCAAATTGTGTAACTACCATTTGCGGTCTGAAACGACATTAACCGTTTGCGACCTAAATAATTATACGGCAGTAACTTATTAATTCAACGAGAGGTTTTTAGGGAATATAAAGCCTTGACAAAAAAAGACAAGCATAGTGATTCTATGGAATCGGGGTTGAGGACTTCCATTTGCCAGATTCAAAAAAAGTCGTTTTTTTGTAGAAAAGCCCTTTTAAATTATGTTAAATTGTATAAATATTACTCATTAATGAAGTATGATAGGCTGATAACACCGCTTTAACAGCCTCTATTTATCCTGTTTATCCTTTTATATCTCTTTTTAGGTATATTCTATAAGCTATAGTGCTATTAAAAGAGATGAGAATAAGATGAGGAACTAATCCTTATTTCTCTTCTTTTTTTGCACCTAGAATAAAGCGCATCAATCCAGAACCGGTTTTCATGAGGCGCTTTAAACCTGTCGAAGAGAATGAAAGAAGTTGATCTCCTAAGGCATTTAATGCGTGTAGAAGGGCGATACTCTCTTTGGCTCGATCTTGGAAGACCTGACGTTCATTTTTGAATTCAGGATCATTAATAAGATCTGTGAGCATCATTTCCGTAGGTTTGAGTTCTTGCTCTATGCGTTCTTTGGCGATAATTTTAAAGAGTTCCCAAACATCACCATAGGTTTCAAAGTAATCTTTACGATCATTAAGTTGATGCGATCGTTTGACAAGTCCTAAACGTTCTAATTCCTTAATGCTATTGCTCGCATTAGAGCGCGCAATATTCAGCAATTCACAGATGGCTTCCGCACTGAGCGCTTCACCACGAATAAAGAGTAATGCATGAATCTGGGCAACGGTACGATTAACCCCCCAACGACTTCCCATTTCTCCCCAATGGAGAATAAACGCAAGCTCTTTAGTGGTTAATTGATTCTCTTGATTCATGATTACTCCGATTTAAGACCTGTTTATGGGTAAATAAGGGCTCTGTTTAAAAGTTCCTTAAAATAACACCCTGCTAAAAAATATCATACCAAATTTCTGTAATTACAGAATGAAATGATTCAATCGCTTCAGAACTATCCCTATCTATTTAAAATCCCTTTGCTGTTAAGCGGATTGAGATGTGTTTTTCTAGAAAATCAACGCAGGCCTTCAGTTTGGCACAGTTGCTCAATCTTGTGGGGTATATTGCCCAGATATTTGCATCTTGATAGTAGTCGGGAAGAATACGGATTAACTTCCCTTGGGCGATTTCTGGGGCAACATCCCACAATGATCTCAACATAATGCCTTGACCTGCTAAAGCCCACTGCCGGACAAGTTCCCCATTATTGGAAGAGAGATTCCCCGATACTTTAATATGCGCATCGCCTCGAGGCGCGCTTAACTTCCAGAGAGCATATGCCGAATCGCGCTCTTGAATCACGAGACATGAATGGTTTAGGAGCGCTTGCGGCGACATGGGGGTGCCATGCATCGCAAGATATTCCGGGGATGCGCAGAGAATACGAATATTGTCAGCGAGTTTTTTTGCAATTAGGTTGGGGGCGATTTGATTACCGATATGGATATCTAAATCAACATGCTGGGTAATCAAATCTTGCATCTTATCGATTGTATCGAAGCGCACGCGGATTTTAGGATATTGTTTTACAAATTCAGAGAGCATTGGGGCGATATGTTGTCGACCAAATCCTAAGCTACTGGTAATTGTAAGATTGCCTTGAGGGTCGGTAATATCATCGGTAAGATCTTCCGTCATTTTTTGCATATCGAGCAGAATTTCTTGTGCCCATGCATGCACTTTCTCCCCTTGATGCGTCAGTTCAATAGAGCGGGTGGTGCGATATAAAAGTTGATGATTAAGGGTATCTTCTAAGACCTGTATTCGTTTAGAGACGTAAGAACGTGAAAATCCTAATTCATCAGCAGCTTTAATAAAGCTCTTGTTTTTAACAACAATCATAAACACATGGAGATCATGCGTTTGGGGAAGGGTGATCATAGGAGATATCTCTGTTATAGGTCGGTTATTAGAAAGTAGAAGCAACAAGCTATTTTAATGTAATATTTCAGTATTCAATTGTCCACATAATAAAGATTAAGAGTTTCTAAAATGTCTTCAATCATTCGCGTGATTTCTGTCATTATGTGATCAAGAGCCGATATAAGATAGATTGCAGAGATTCATAAAGGAGATTGAATAATGGAGAGAAGATTTAAAATTGCTGTTTTAGCGGGTGACGGGATTGGTAAAGAAGTAATGCCTGAGGGATTAAAGGTTTTGCAACATATTGCGAAAAAGCTCAATCTACAGCTCGATTTCGAATGCTTTGATTGGGCCAATTGTGATTATTATGCCGAGCACGGGGTAATGATGCCGGATAATTGGTTTGAGTTATTAAGTCCCTTTGATGCCATCTATTATGGCGCAGTTGGTTGGCCGGAGTTAGTGCCCGATCATGTATCATTATGGGGATCTTTACTACAATTTAGACGCCGGTTTGATCAATATGTGAATTTACGACCTGTCCGTTTATTGCCGGGAGTTACATCACCGTTGGCGAATAAAGTGCCGGGAGATATTGATTTTTATGTTGTCAGAGAAAATACAGAAGGGGAATACTCGGCGATTGGTGGGAAGGTTTACGAGGGAACCGCACACGAGTTTGTCTTGCAAGAATCTGTCTTTAGTAAGCGCGGGATTGATCGGATTTTGCATTATGCATTTGAGTTTGCGAGCAATCGCCCCCGTAAAAAACTGACGAGCGCGACAAAATCTAATGGGCTTGCTATTAGTATGCCGTACTGGGATGAACGTGTTGAGGATGTTGCGACGCAATACCCAGATATTACTTGGGATAAGCAGCATATTGATATACTTTGCGCCCGTTTTGTGATGAAACCTGAGCAGTTTGATGTGGTGGTTGCCTCTAATCTGTTTGGGGATATTCTGTCAGATCTCGGACCTGCATGTACCGGAACAATGGGCTTAGCACCTTCTGCAAATATTAATCCAGAGCGTACTTATCCTTCTCTGTTTGAACCTGTTCATGGCTCTGCTCCAGATATTTATGGGCAAAATATTGCAAATCCCATTGCAATGATCTGGTCGGGCGCCATGATGCTGAATTTCTTTGGTGATTTAGAGGGTTGTGAGCAATATAAAACCGCTCATGATCTTATCTTACAAGCGATAGAGGCAGTATTAGTTGAAGGACCTCATACGAAAGATATGAATGGCAATGGCTCAACGCAGGATATCGGGGATGCGATTGTTGCAAGGATTGGTTAAGCATTCAATACAAGCTGTTAAAATCAGCATTGAAGACCCTCATCCTCATAGCGTATTTATATCATTGATATAAATTTCGCGAGATATCGCTCGATATTGATAGGGGATATAAGGTGTGATAGACCCCATGGCATGATGTTGAAAATGCCATGGGGTTTTGTTGTTTTTATTGTGGAAAAAGAGCCGCCCAGGCACGACAAATTTCCTGAAGGGATGGGTGATGATTATTTATAGGGATTAATTAAAGCGTTCTCTAAAAGAGATGATAGAATCGAGACATTAATAAATCTCAATGATTCATGCAAATTGGCATGTACAATCATATGATTAATCAGAAATGTGAGTCTAAAGTTATTTGGATGCATAAAAAAGAGGTTCCCCTTTAATATGAGTACTCAAGAAACATTTGGAGATAGGCTCCTTGCATTATTAAAACAACATAAACTGAGTCAGCAAAAAGTGGCAGAGGCTTTAGGCGTATCGCGTACGGCTGTCAATAAGTGGACAAAAGGGGGGATGATCGATGATATGAATCTCGAGAATCTCGCTGATTTTCTGCAAGTAGATAAAATTTGGTTGAAGTATGGTGAATATCAAACAAATGAGACGGCTGAAGAGTTCCCCCTATCAACCCGCCATATTAATGATTTCTATCTTCAAGAATCGAATAAAATTGTGACGTGGGAATGGGATATCCTGACAGATGATTTACGTTACTCTGATAATGTTGAGCAGATATACGGCATTCCTATTCATACTAACCAAGACTTCTTATCGTTGATGTCTGAAGGGGCGCAAGAAAAACTTTTGGTTGAGTATGCCAAGATCATTCAACATGGTGGTGCACATGAGATTGATTTTAAGATCAGCCTCAATGGAGAGATCCGGTGGATTACGTCGCGAGCTGCAGGAATGAAAGGGCCCAATGGCAAAATCACGAAAATTGTAGGCATCAGTCTCGATAATACGGCGCGTAAAAAAAACGAGCTCTTTTTGCGACAATTCAAAGGTTTTTTTGAGCTGTTATTGCAAACATCTCCCCATTTAATAGTATTTATTGACCCTGCTGGAGAGATTTTGGCGAGTAATTGCTTAGATAAAAAAGTGGATTACCTCAATTTACAGAGCTTTCTCTATCAGTTAGCCATGGAAGAAAAAAAACAGATCCTGCATATTTGTGAGCAAGCACAAGGGACAATTGTGTTTCAGGAAAAAGTGCTAAAAGTCACTAAAGGCACAGATAATGAGGGAGTAATATTTTTAATGCTAGAGATAGCCCCTGAATTGTTGGTCTAGTTTTTTGTGTTGAAATGGTAAAACAGAGAATATCATTAGGATTATTCTCTGTCTTGATTGTGGCTCAGTCTGACTGGATCTCTTTTGCTTTGGCTTTACTTTAGTTTCATGATGATTATCTAAAGATCTAAAACGATTTTTTTACCTTTGGCTCTAGAGACGCAAATCATCATCGATTTCTGCGCGGCTTGCTCCTCTTCATCAAGATAGAGATCCTTATGAAGCGCCTCGCCTTCGAGGATTGCTGTTTCGCATGTGCCACAGATGCCATTGCGGCAGAGGCATTCAACTTTAATGCGCTTATCGGCTTCTAATGCTTGTAAGATTGAGGTATTTTCATCAATCATTAATGAGAAACCCGATTTCTCAAATACGACCTCAAAAGCGTCGCCAGAACTTCCTGTTTCAGTGAAGTTTTCAAAATGGACGTGGTCTGCCCCTAAGATATCAGTGCCATGTTTTATGACGGCATCCATTAATGATTGCGGGCCACATACATAAACATGTGTATTCTTAGGTTGTTGCTCAATCAGCGCTTTTACATCGAGATGATGGTTGAGCGAGTTGTCATAAAGCGAAAGTTGATCTTTTAAGGAGTCCTCTAATGCTGAAGCAAAGGCCACATTTTTACGATCTCTAAAGCAATAATGAAGCTCAAAAGGAAGATCTTTTTTCTCGATAGCGTGAAGGTATGAAATAAAGGGCGTAATCCCAATGCCTCCGGCAATAAAAAGATGCTTTATAGAGGTGTCTTCAAGTAACGGGAAAAAGTTTTCCGCAGGAGAGATCTCTATTACATCGCCTTCTTTGAGTGATTGGTGCATATAAGCAGAGCCGCCTTGAGATTGCTCGCTTAATAATACCGCAATTTGATAATGATCCGTGCAATCAGGATCACTAATCAAAGAGTATGCTTTGGTGGTATCGATATCATCTAAATGAAGACGGATATGACTGCCGGGGCTAAATGGTAAGAGTGATTCATGTAGGGGGTGAAACTCAAATTTTTTGATATTAGCGCTCAATTGTTCAATAGAGCCTACTTTTACAGGAATTTTAACAGTTGCCATAAAAAGCCTCTTTTAGATATATGTGCGTTTTGTAAAATAGTCAGATGTGGTGCGTATACGCTTGCTTAGCCCGTGCATAAGCTCGCTTATACACGGGATCTAAGTGCCATTATTTATTGTGATCAGTCTATTAACTCTATTAAGTAGATTGATTGTTTTAATATTATGACTGATGCGCTCTTGCGATATGTTGGTGGAAGTGGGCAACCCCATGTTCACTAATCCCACTACGTTGGCGGTCTGCCATGATTCTGCCTTGACCACGATATCCACGAGAATTCAGGCCTTTTTGCACCCCTTCTACTAAACGTAAGTCTTCAGGGCGGAATACTGTGCGATACCATTCAATGAGTTCTTTTTGGTAAGTTGAGAGTTCTTCATTGAGGAAATAGATATCATAATATTGTAAGGTCTGACCGGCGCTTACAGGGAATTCATAAATAACGGTCATGAAATCACCGCCCGGGGGCATATTAAACATCGTGCAAGGCCAGATCCAGAATCCGTAGAATTTAGGATCTTGTAGTGACTCATCAAATTGATAAGAGGACTCAGAGGGTTTTGCCTGACCAACTTGAACCGTCCAGTTTTCATAGAGATGATGATCATATACATTAACATCAACAGAGCTTGCAAAGCTCACGTGATTCGTGGGGCAGTGATAGCACTCAATATAGTTATCGACGATTGTTTTCCAGTTAGCGGCGGTAGGGTTTACAAAGCGCGCTGCAAGTTTGAGATCAGGGATAACAGGGCAAGCCTTTTCCATTGCTTCTTTCAAACCAGGTAACTGCTCTTCAATAGGCGTGGGCGTATCTCTTGTTAAGTTAATATACACGAATCCAGCATGTTCAGTGACATGGAAACTACTTAAGCTCATTGCATCTGCTTCGAAGTTATTCACATTTTCGCAGTTAGTCGCATGTGCTAGTTCGCCATCAAGCTTAAATGCCCAAGCATGGTATGGACAGGTGATAACATTTTTAGCCTTGCCGCCCTCGCCACTCATTAATTGATGACCTCTATGCGGGCAAACATTATAAAAGCCTCTTAGGACATTATCTCTACCCCGAATAAGAATCAGGCTTTCTCCGATGATCTCACGAATAATATAGGCGTTTTTTTCTGCAAGCTCACTGATATGAGAAACGCAGATCCATGAGTTCGCGAATATGGCTTCCTTCTCAACCTCAAAAATTTCTTCCGAGGTGTAATACTGGGCTGGAATGGTCCATGCATTGTCGAGATCTAAGTGATCTTGTAAAGAAATTGTTTTTTTTATAGTTGTCATGACTTTCTCCTTTGATAGTTTTGTAAACTTCAGGTTTACTTTTTATGATCCTATAACAAGATGGATAGGGGGTCAATGAACTTTTATAAATTTCAAATAAAAAAAACCTTAAACGGCTTTAAATGCCAATTAAATGATATTTATCAGTAGTTTTGATAGTTGATATATTTATTGTTTGATACTAATCAATGAAAGTTATTTTAGTAGTAAGTAAATATCTTATTGACGGATGGGGGAGATATGGGCTAAAAGTGTAAACCATGGGTGACTTTTGTGTTGCCAATAATAAAAATAATATAATGGAGGATTATATAATGATGAGGAGCAAGAAAGCGGTATTTTATATCTCTTTAGGCTTAAGTTTGCTGATTATAGCCTTAGGGGTAATGATACCTGACCAAGTAGAGCGGTTTTCGAAAGGGTCGTTAGTGTTTATTTACAATAATTTGGGCTGGTTTATTTTAGGTTCTGTTTTAGTATTCTTTCTCTTCTGTATGTATTTAGCAGTTACAAAATTTGGACATATTCGATTAGGGGATGACAATGATCGACCGGAATATAATACGGCGACTTGGATAGGAATGCTTTTTAGTGCCTCTATTGGTATTAGTTTAGTCTTTTGGGGCGTTGCTGAACCTGTATCGTATTATATCGATCCTCCAGTAGGAGAAGGTTATACGGAGCAAGCTGCAAAAACGGCAATGCAGTATGTCTATTTGCATTGGGGAGTATCTGCATGGGCTTGTTATGCTTTGGTGGGGGTATCTTTAGCTTTCTTCCAATTTAGAAAAAAACTACCCGCATCTTTAAGTTCCGTTTTTTACCCATTAGTGGGTGATCGTATTAGGGGTGCATTTGGGAAGTGGATTGATATTTTAGTCATTTTCTCTGTTGTAATTGGTATCGCGACATCCCTTGGGTTTGGGACTTTACAAGTGAATAGTGGCTTGAATTTATTATGGGACGTTCCTGTATCAACGCAAGTGCAGTTTGGCATCATTGCGATTGTAACGGTGATCTATGTTTCATCGACCATTTCAGGATTACAGGGAGCGATTAAGCACCTTTCAAACCTCAATATGTTCTTAGCATTTGCATTATTAGGATTTGTACTCTTCTTGGGCCCAACGCAAACAATTTTTAAAGTCATGTTCCAAGGATTAGGGGATTACGCCCAAAACTTTATTAATATGTCATTACGCACAGAACCCTATGGTAATGGTGATTGGATCGCAAACTGGACACTCTTCTATTTTGGATGGTGGATTGCTTGGGCACCTTTAGTGGGGAGCTTTGTGGCGAGAATCTCAAAAGGAAGAACAATCAGAGAGTTTATGATTGGTGCCGTATTTATCCCTGTAATAGGTTCTTTCTTCTGGTTTGCCGTGATGGGAGGAAGTGCTATTCATATTATTCAAAATCTTGGTGAAACAGCGCTTGCTCAGGCAGTTGCCAATGATGTTACTTCTGCTTTCTTTGTCTTCTTGGAATATTTCCCATATCCTGTATTTACCAGTATTTTAACGATGGTATTAGTGATGATCTTCTTTATCACTTCTGCAAACTCGGCACTGTTTGTTTTAGGTATGGTGAGTGAAAATGGCAATCCTAATCCATCTAATAAAGTGAAAGTGATTTGGGGGATCGTAATTGGTGCGATTTCTACCGTTTTAATTATTACAGGAGGATTGGCAGGATTACAGTCGGCGTTAGTGGCAATGTCTATTCCGCTTGCGGTGATGATGTTAGCGATTTGTGTGTCGACCTATAAAGGATTAAAGAGTGAGCTAAAGTTAGAGAAAGAGCGCTCTAAACAGCGAAAGGCATTAAAACGTGCTAAAACACTCACTCCCTAAATGCCCACATATCGATGTGTAAATAATCAATCAAGATGATGCGTTTTTGCGAATAGATAATCCTTAAGCAACAATCATTCTTTAAAAGTCAGCTTTTTGCTGGCTTTTTTAATGGATAAAATGCCGGTGTTATTTCAAGGTTGAGGGACCATGTTAACGATGCAGTTGACAGCGTAATGGATCCATATCGCTGAAAACTTTCCATAAAAAAGCTCCCAACAAGAGAATCTCTTTGGGAGCTTTTTTTAAGAAGCATTCATTATTCTCTAATGAATGCGCTTTAAATTTGTGGTTTATTCGTCGTCAGACTCATCTTTGATCTGCGCTTTATCAAAGGCGAGACGTGAATTTAAACGAAGTACGGCATTATCGAAACGACGTTGGTCGGTTCTGTTACGAATTTCGAGTCTTGGAATAGGGGTTGGCTTACCATTGTCGTTTATCGCAACCATGGTGAAGTAGCAACTGTTTGTGTGACGAACTTCACGCGTTTTAATGTTTTTTGCTTCAACGCGGATACCGATCTCCATAGAAGTGCGGCCAACGTAGTTTACATTTGCGTGGAAGGTTACGAGCTCTTGCACGTAAATGGGCTGTTTAAAAACAACTTTGTCTACAGAGAGCGTTACAACGTAACTTCCGGCATACTGGCTTGCGCATGCGTATGCTACTTGATCGAGTAACTTAAGAATATTCCCCCCGTGAATGTTGCCCGAGAAGTTGACCATATCTGGTGTCATCAGAACTGTCATACTCAACTCACGTGTTGGTGTTTTCGTATCAATCATTTTTCCTGTCTCATTCCAAGTCAATAAAAGGTATAATCGCTCTCTATTATAGGGGGTTATTCCAGAATCATACAGCGATAACCCATTCTTTTTTTATATGGGAGTCATAGCGGTTGCTAATTCTCCGCTCCTCTTTATATCACGATAAAATATTCCGGCAAGATAAATGAGTTATTTAGAACAATTAAATAAGAGTCAATATGAAGCAGTTACAGCCCCTCTTGGCCCTGTAAGAGTCCTTGCGGGCGCAGGATCTGGGAAGACGCGTGTACTTATTTCTAGAATCGCTTGGTTGTTAGAAACAGAACAGTCAGAATCTTACGGCATTCTTGCCGTGACCTTTACTAATAAAGCGGCCTTTGAGATGCGTACGCGCCTTGAAGATACCCTGCGATTTTCTGCGCGGGGTATGTGGATTGGGACTTTCCACTCCTTGTGTCACAGGATGTTGAGAACTCATCATCGTGAAGCAGGGCTCGTCGATAACTTTCAAATTCTCGATAGTGATGATCAAACCCGACTTTGTCGCCGTGTCATCCGGGCGCGGGGTATGGATGAGAAGCTTTATCAGCCCAAAATTTTAGCATCATTTATTAATGGGCATAAAGAAGAGGGCAGACGTGCACAACATATCGAGTCTTATAATGATGCATTTACGCGCAATTTAATCGAGCTCTATAAAGATTATCAAGCGCTGTGTGATCAGTCTGGATTGGTAGATTTTTCGGAGATCCTTCTTCGCTCATTGGAGATGCTGAGAAATAATCCACCGATCCTCAATCATTATCAAGAACGATTTAAATTCGTGTTAGTAGACGAGTTTCAAGATACCAATAGTGTGCAGTATGCTTGGTTACAGATGATGTCTGGGAAATCACGCAATCTTTTTGTTGTTGGGGATGATGATCAGTCTATTTACGGCTGGCGCGGCGCAAAAATTGAGAACATTCTCCATTTTGACGAGCATTTTGACGATGTGACAACGGTGCGTCTTGAGCAGAATTATCGCTCAACGAAAGCGATTTTAGAAGCGGCTAACCACGTGATTGAAAAAAACGCGGATCGTTTAGATAAAAGACTCTGGACAGAGAACGAGTCAGATCAGCCAATTATCGCTTATCGCGGGACCGATGGTTATGATGAGGCGCGTTTTGTCGTAGAAACCATTAAAGAGAAGCTTCGCGAAGGTTATAAAAAATCTGATATCGCGATTCTTTATCGATCCAACGCGCAATCGCGACTCTTTGAAGAGTTGTTGTTACGCGGCCAAGTTCCATATCGTGTTTATGGTGGATTACGATTCTTTGACCGGGCTGAGATCAAAGATATTATGTCTTATCTTCGCATGGTGATTAATCCGCAAGATGATGTTTCGCTTGAAAGAAGTATGACAACGCCGCCCAAAGGAATTGGCCAAGCAACAATCGAAACCATTCGAGAATTTGCTGCTGAGAATCGTTTATCGCTTTGGGACTCAATGCATTTATTGCTTGAAAATCAAGCGCTCTCTAAACGGGCTCATAATGTTCTTATGGCGTACTACGAGCAAGTGATCGATCTCGGGCAAAAAATCATGAGTATGAAGCTCGATGAGTTCTTTGGCTATGCGATTGAAGCCAGTGGTTTAAAACCGCACTATAAAAAAGAACCTCTGAATCGTGGGGAAGACCGTATTGATAACTTAAACGAGCTGATTACCGCTGCGGAATACTTTATGATGAGCGATCAAGTCGAGCTCGCATTTAGTGAGGAGCTCGTGGATGTGAAGACGCTCAGTACGCGAGAGCAACTCGATGCCTTTATGGGACAAACATCACTAGATTCAAGTGAAGCACAAGCGGAAGCGGATGAAGATAGTATTCAGCTTATGACGCTCCATGCTTCAAAAGGGCTAGAATTCCCAATTGTCTTCTTAGTCGGGATGGAAGATGGCATGTTCCCGAGTGATGCAGCGATTAATGAAGCCGGAAGAATTGAAGAGGAGCGCCGTTTGGCTTACGTGGGGATTACGCGTGCGGAGAAGATCCTCTATATGTTAGGGGCAGAGCAGCGAATGATTTATGGTAAAACCCTCAGAATGCCACCATCACGCTTCTTAAGAGATATTCCAGAGCACTTAATCCAAGCGATTGGTCCGGCGGTGGAGATTCGCCAAACCTTATCTGGTTATAATCGAGGATCATCAGGATATGGTGGCTATGGTTCTCAATCTGTGGCTGCTAGAACACGCAATACCGCAACGCTTGATGATAATATTGATGGCTACAAGATTGGTCAATTTGTCTCACATCCGAAATTTGGCGAAGGCGTGATTCAGGGCTTTGAAGGTGTAGGTGCAAGTACGCGTGTGATTGTGGAGTTCTCTCAATCAGGGCGAAAAGTATTAGTGTTAGGCTATGCGAATTTAACGATTATGTAAAAATAGAGAAATATTTTCTAGAAGAATAATCAGCTTTTTTGATAAAACTCTCATAGATTTTCTATGAGAGTTTTTTAATCCCGTTTTATTTCATTTGTTCCAAATAAGAAAAATAGATTTTCTAATCTACTGTCTTTTAAAAACAATTGTTTGTAATTATTATTAGTGTGTTGCGATAGAGGTTGCTAGGTGGAACTGAGGTGATTTTTAATTTCTCAGACAACAATTATAAATTATAAGGGATATGAAAAATGAAGTATAAAAGAATGATTATTGCAGGCACATTACTTTCTGTCATTGGCTTAGCTAGCGCACAAACAGAAGAGGCTTACTACGTTTCTGGTAAATTGATCTATGCAGAGCATAAGGCAAAAAATATGGATACAAGTGCGAGACCAGGGATCGGGGCATTTGTCTCAGGAGACAATAGTAAAAAATATATGAGCGGATCAGTCGCTTTAGGTTATCAATTCGCTTCAGATTGGAGAGTAGAGGGGGAATATACTATTCCTAAAAAAAAATGAGTATACAAGTGGTTCTACGGCATTTTCTACGAGCTTTAATCATCATAAAATTAAAGCTCAGCGATTGATGGTGAATGTATATAAAGACTTTTATTTAACGCCAGAATTTGGTCTATACGCCACAGCCGGACTTGGTGTTTCTGAACTGAAATCAAGTGGCTGGCAGGGAAATGAGAGCCGTCAATATCATAAAAATACTGATCGTAATATTACTTATTCAGTTGGTGTAGGCGCAACTTATCGCCCAATTGAAAAGCTTAATATTGATTTTGGTTATCGATTTGTTGATATGGGAAAAACAGAGAGTGGTTGGAATGCTTTCGGTAATGCTAGAGGACTTCAGGATGAACAGATGAAAGCAAAAGTCGAATCCAACGAGCTCTATTTGGGTATCAGATACACTATTCCATAAATTGAAGTCCCTATTGAGTCATTGGCGATTATGGGGGTAATGGGAACATGCTAAAAACATGTTGTAGATCAATATGTCAAAGTAGAAGGCTGTTACACTACCAAACATTCCCTAGTAGTAAGTCTCTCTTATAAATCTTGGTGACTCCATTCTCTTGAGATTTTCTTTGTGAGGGGCTTGCAATTGTGGCTGGTTTTGACAATCGTTGAAGCCAGTTTTTTTTGTCCAAAATTTGTAGAAAGAGACAATATTAGTAGGGCGAGCGAATAGGATTACAGATTTACATTGCGCTTTCATCGCGTTACTCTGTTGATTCCTTCCCTCTGTCAGGAGTTAGTTAAAATGTTCAAAGCCCTTGTTTTAAATAGTGAGCCTACTTTTTCATGCGAAGAGACTTTATTGCCAGAATCACTCTTGCAACAAGAGCGTGGAGATACTTTAGTCGAGGTTCATTATTCAACACTTAACTATAAAGATGCGCTAGCTATTACCAATAGTGGCAAGATTGCTAGGCGCTTTCCGATGATTCCCGGGATTGATTTCTCCGGCATTATCCTTGAGACAAGCTATCCGGATTTAGCTGTGGGAGATAAGGTCTTTATGAATGGACTTGGATTGGGGGAGAATCATTTTGGTGGACTTGCTGCAAAAGCATACGTTGCCGGAGAAAATCTCTTAAAAGTGCCGGAAGGCTATACGCCAGAAAGTGTCATGGCATTTGGTACAGCGGGTTATACGGCAGCACTCTGCGTGAATCGTTTATTAGATCATGGGATAGAACCTTCTGCCGGTGAAATTTTGGTTTCAGGCGCATCAGGTGGCGTTGGAATGGTCGCAATTATGTTGCTCTCGAAACTTGGTTTTGAGGTCGTAGCCCTCACATCGAAGCAGCAAGAAGTGGATTTCTTTAAAGCATTGGGCGCTTCAAGAATTGAAGATGGAACCGCTTTTTATGAGGCGGGAGGGATGCTTCAAAAATCTCGCTACCAAGCTGCGGTAGATGTCTTGGGATCTGTACCATTGAGTAATATCTGTGCGCAGTTGCAATATGGCGGGATTGTTGCTGCCTGTGGTTTGGCGCGAGGAATGGATCTACCTACAACGATGGCACCCTTTATTTTACGCGATATCACTTTAGCAGGAGTAGACAGCGTGATGGCGCCTAAAGCAAAGCGTTTGCGCGCATGGGAATTATTAAGTCGCCTGATTTCAGAAGCTAACATCATGAGACATGTTGAGCACATTCACTTTGATGAGGTGATTGGTGTTTCCGAAAAGATGATGCGTGGGGAGATCCGTGGTCGATTTGTTGTAGAAATCGGCGCATAGGTTTTTGTATTCATCGTACTTTAAAGCAAGTTAAAAATTGGCGTAAGCATGGCGTAGGGCGTATAAAACGAACTACGCCTCTTTATTGCGCGGTAGTTCATGAAAATTACGATTAAAATAGATGAGTGCATCCCCTTCATCTCGCATGGTCATATTATCAAGCTCTAAAATAAAGAGCGTATGAGTTCCCACTTCATAGGTTGCGACAATAGAGCCTTCTAGGTTCGCAATGGCGCCTTGAAGAATCGGGAGCTTTCCTTTTCCTTCAATGAAGGCAAATTTTTCAAAGCGTTCTTCCATTGTGACAGGGTGCATCCCACCAAAGTATTCAGCGGCCAGTTGTTGGTCAGCGCTGAGAATATTCACCGCCATTCGAGAGTTTGCTTTGAATGCCTCGTTCGTGGCACTATTGCGGTTAATGGAGACCATCATCGTAGGAGGAGAATCTGTGATTGAGACAACCGCCGTTGCAGTAAGGCCACAACGACCTGCGATCCCATTTGTGGTGATCACATTTACGCCGGCACCGAGTGTTGCCATGGCATCTCTAAAGATTATCTTGATATCTTGATGTATGTCATCCATTTACCCCTCCTTTTTCTTGACTCTCTGATTTTAGCGCTTTAAGAATGATTTGCAAAAAATAATGGTTTTATATTTTGAGATAACGATTTTTTGACACAAAAGGCATTACTATTAGGTCTATTAAGATCATACTTTTTTACGCGAAGATTTAGATGGTTATTTTGAATAATTGATTGATAACAATACGCTCATAGAGCTCTTATAGGAGATGATTAATGACACTACGCTTAATCGCTGAAGATTTTATTGACCCAAAGCAGATCAGCAAAGTTTTACCACTTTACGCAGAGTTAATCACACAAACTCGAAAAGAACCAGGCTGCCGCGCTTATGAACTCTGCCGAGATCTTAAACAACCCGGGCATTTTCTGTTTATCGAAGAATGGGTGGATGATAAGGCATTAGCAGAGCATGTTGCGACAGAGCATTTCCAAAGATTAGTGCCGCTCATTGATCAGTATAGTATTCAAGCATCACGATTTACGCATATGACGACGGTTAATTGCGAGAGTTAAAAAAAGGGGGAAGCGTAATCTCTTTTTTCATACTCTTTTCTTACGGCTTTATTTTCTTTGCGTTTAGAGATATCCGCTATGGAATTACCTTGAGATCAAATTTTTATACTATATGAGGATTGTGGCAGGATCGAATCATTTATTGCGGATGATTTTTGTTATAGTGAATAGGTGACTTCTTTAATAATATTTATTTGTGAGGTATTTATGAAAGCAGCAGTATGGCATGGTAGAGAAGATATTCGTGTAGTAGAGCGCACACTTGCGCCGTTAAAAGGCAATGAAGTAACGATTCGTGTTGCATGGGCCGGCATTTGCGGGAGTGATTTGCATGAATACGCTGAAGGGCCTGTATTTATCCCGACTGAGAAGAAGGATCTACTTGCAGGCGGTATTGCACCTCTCACCATGGGTCATGAATTCTCAGGGATTATCGAAGCTGTGGGTACTGAAGTCACGCAATACAAAGTGGGCGATCGGGTATCTGTGAATCCTACATTAACGCATGGTCATCGTAGTGAATATGATGATATTTATGACGGCTTTAGCTTTATTGGGCTTCATTGTGATGGGGGCTTTGCAGATTTTGTAAATGTCCCTGAATCTGCAGTTTATCAATTGCCGGCAGGTCTTTCTTTAGAGACAGCAGCATTGATAGAACCAACAGCCGTGGCTGTACAAGCGGTAAAAGAGGGTGGATTACGGTTTGGTGATAGTGTTGCAATCTTTGGAGCAGGGCCGATTGGATTGGTAACGATTGCAGCGGCGAAAGCTGCCGGCGCGACGAAGATTATAGCGCTCGATCTATCTGATTCACGCTTAGCAATGGCAAAAGCCATTGGTGCAACGCACGTTATTAACTCTGGCAAAGTGGATCCTGTTGCCGCAGTGAGAGATATTCTTCCTCGTGGGGCGGATGTTACTTTTGAAGTTGCCGGCGTACAGCAAACGGTGGAGCAATCCATTAATGTGACAAAGGCGCGTGGAACGGTAGTGATTATCTCTATTTTCGCAAATCCTATTACTTGGCACCCAATGCAACTGATCAATACGGGAGTGAAGATGACCTCTTCGATTGCTTACTCACCATCAAGTTTCCGCGAAACGATCGAGCTTATGGGCTCTGGTCAGTTAGATGTGACCTCCATTATCACAAAGCGTATCGGACTTGATGAGATTGTAACGGAAGGATTTGAGACACTGGTTAATGATAAGACGCAAGCAAAGATCTTAGTGACTTTAAGCGGAGAGAAGTAGTTTCAATGATGAGTAAAAATGGCTAGGGATGTATATTTGTCTCTATCATCCGTGATTTGAAAGCGAGTCCTTTATTGCAAAGGGCTCGCTTTTTTGTTGTGCGGCATTGTGACTAGGAATTAGGAATCATGAATGAGTATCGGCATCAATAACCAAGGTTAGAGACCATGTTAGAACTCCCCTCAGAAGACTCATCAGAATTGCTCTTGGAGTCAGGGTGGGGATTTAAATCTGAGTTCATGGCATTTTTCATCATTAAGATCCGTGCATAAATTTCAGGGTAATGATCTTTCCAGAGATCGTGTCCGGCAATGAGATCGCTACAATCAATATTATGAATCCGTGGATGCGTTGAAGGAATCGGATAATAGCCGATAGGGCGACTCATTTTAAGTGTGGCAGCGTTATAGAGTTTATGCAGGACATCATCATTATTCGAATGGCAGTTATAGATGGCACCTGAAATTGCACCGGCAATCATCTCCCAATCTTGAGCATTGTTATCTATTGCACCACCAAGTAGCACAATATTGTCAACTTTCACCTCAGGATGATGCTTTAAGAAATCCATCGCATAATAGATAACCCGGCAACCCAGTGAATGGGCGACCAGCGTATAGTGTTGATTGTGCGTTTTTAGTAAAATATTCCCGAGCAGTTCTCCGGCATCAGCGGCTTTCTTCATGGATACATGCCAAGGATTTGTGACAAGTCCATGGGCTACTTGAAGGAGTAGGGCTTTTTTAGAGAGAAGATTCAGCGGGCTTGTTGAAATGAGGTTCTTGGTGAAATCCGTCATGGTCTTAGATGACCAAGTCAGACCATAGAGCTCAACATTATCGGGGATCAGCCGATAAGCGCTGAGCCAATCCTCAAAGAGGCGATCTTTCTCTTTTAGAAAACCATTAATGAGAATGATCTTTTTGAGTGGTGGTGCATGTTGATTTAGCGGTGGGATGAGACTGCTTTCTTTTGAGGTATCCGATACTAAAGGGCGCTGAGAAGGCGGTAGGTGAAGAGGATCTTTAGCCGTTTTTTTAAGGCGAATGATATCAAATCGTTCATCATCTGCGAAATAGTCCGGCAAGAGATGTTTACCAATATTTTTAGAGATACTCAACTGACTATTACTTAAATTTATCAGTGTTTTAAATTCGGTAATATCGGCTAAATGGCATGTATTCTCTGTATCTGCGCCGGCAATCATTGAGCCATCATGAATCGCGCAGCGCTCATTATCCCATTTGAAAAAATCTTTAATGGACTCTTTAGAAGCGCCTTTAGCCATCGCCATGCATCCAGGACTCCGGCATTCTACTGTGTAATTATGGCATTGCAGACATTGATAAATATGACGACGAATCCCCCGATTCTTTTGATAGCCTTGATGATCTGAGGTTTGATGACACCAAGAGCAGTAGCGGTTTTCAAGGCGCATTTCGGGCGCGTTGTTTTTCGAGATCACTTTAGACACGGCTATTCCTTATCTCATATAGCATAGTAATGGCTATATAGATGGGGGTAAAAGCTGTTAAATCAAGGGGATGATGGCACATTTGCAAGTAATGCCCGTAAAATGTGATTAATCTCTGATATGTTGATGGCGATAACGATCAACCCACATGGCGGTTCCACCACAAATTGATGCCGGCATAATAAAGAGATTCACAATCGGGATCATCGTTAAAATAGACACGCAAGCGCCAAACGGAAGATTATTCACGCGATCCTTTTTAAGCGTCTCTTTCATTGTCGGGAAAGAGATTTTATGGTTATCAAATGCGTAGTCACAATATTGAATCACCATCATCCACGAGCCAAAGAGGAACCAGAGTATCGGGGCGATCACATTAATAACGGGAATAAAAGAGATGATTAAGAGAAGCAATGCCCGCGGAAGGTAATATCCTAATCTCACGATTTCGCGGTTGACCATTCGTGGTACATCTTTTGCTAGCTCTCCCCAAGACATACTATTTGCGGGAATGCCTCTTAGCATTTCTTCCACCTTTTCGGCTAATAATCCATTAAAGGGGGCGGCAATAATATTCGCTAAGGTACTAAAGAAATAGCCAAATATTAAAACGACCGAGGCTAATATAATAGGCCACAAGAGATAGCTTAACCAATGCAACCATGAAGGGAGATAGCTTAAAATTGCATCAACCCAGCCACCTACCTGATAAAAAAGCCAGATAAAAGCGGTTCCTAACACGAAGATGTTAATTAAAATAGGCATAAAGACAAAGCGCTTTAGACCTGGTTTCATCATAATGCTAAAGCCTTCCATAAAGTAATGAAGACCGCCTCTAGGGGTGCGTGGAGTTTGATTAGTCATGTTGCAGGGCTCGTGTAATCTCATAAAGAGAAGTATCTTAACGCATTGTAAGATAGGGGAAAAGTAAAAAAATCTGTAAAGCGGGAAAGGCGATGGGCAATATTGAAAACTATTATCTAGGAGTCGCTATCCCCATCATCAGCAGCATCGCCATAAGGATGCTATTGCCTTCTTCTTTGGGGTTATTGGAAGTCCCATATTTCAAAAGTGTAGTCATAGCGGTTTTTTTCATCTTGCATATGACGCTCCTCGAAGGTGAGTGTTGCTTTACTGAAATCAAAAGGCGCCATCTGTGTATCACCTTCCACTTCTGCATGGACATGTGTCAAATAGAGGCGATTCATGAGGGGAATTGCTGCTTGATAGATCTGTGCACCGCCCATAATCATGATTTCGGGGGCATTGAGGGTCTCTGCTGCATAACGAATGGCGGCATCTAATGAAGCAAACACTTCGCAGCCTTCAATGGCTTTAGTTGTCCGAGAAATGACGAGGTTAGGTCTGCCGGGAAGGGGGCGACCGATAGAGTCATAGGTTTTTCTTCCCATAATAATGGGTTTTCCTAGTGTGCTTTTTTTAAAGAATTGAAGATCATTTGGTAAATGCCAAGGAAGGGCATTGTTATGGCCAATTGTGCCATTATCTGCCATTGCAAGAATCAGTGAGATGGTTGGCTGATGCGTCATATAAATGTCCTTTAAGTAAACAGATGGCAAAAACGTTGAAAAGCTTGGCAATGGGTTCTAAGTGCGCTTTAAATATTATCTTTTTAGCGATAAAAGCGTACATAGAACGAACTTCCGCTTAATAAAATAAGGGAGAGTGTTATAATACCATCTTCCTTATTTTAGGTGTCTTAGAAAAATGACGAATCAAAAAGATGATAAAAACATCATCGCTAAAAAAAACAATAAAGTTTATATATTACCTAATCTCGTCACAACCATTGCAATGCTCTGTGGGTTTGCGGCGATTTTAATGGCACTTGATGCTTATTATGGGTCACATGCCGGTGATACTACACAGACTTTTACGAAAGCATCTATTTTAGTATTTCTTGCGATGATCTTTGATGGCTTAGATGGTCGCGTTGCACGTATTACCAATAGCTCAAGTGCATTTGGGGAGCAGTATGATTCTCTCTCTGATTTAATCTCTTTCGGGATTGCACCAGCGCTGATCATTTATTTATGGGCACTCAAAGAGAGCCATTTTAATATGATTGGAGGAATTTCTTGGTTTGTGGCTTACATCTATCTTGCTTGTGCGGCGCTTCGTTTAGCACGCTTTAACGTGCAGATTGGTAAAGTTGATAAACGCTTCTTTGTCGGTATGCCAAGTCCAACGGCCGCAGCCATTGTTGTGGGTTTTGTCTGGTTTGGTGAAAGCATTGATTTAGCAAGTCCTTGGAAAGATTATATTGCACTCTTCTTGACGCTCTATAGTGGGCTCATGATGGTTACTAATATTAAATTCTTTAGCTTTAAAGATATTCGCTTCCAAAATCCAGTACCATTTTTTGTGTGGGTATTATTAGTGATGGCGGTTGGCTTACTCGCGGTTTGTGTTGTGAGATTCCCGGGACAAGCTATCTTTATCGTTCTCTTCCTTTATGGATTATCCGGCCCCATCTACGCGCTTATTCGCTGCCGTAAAAAACGTCAGTTGAAAGGGCTTGAAAAGCCGAATCGTGCACGCGCAAAGAGTGTAGAGACGGATACGGTTGAAGACGATGCACCGAAAGCAGAGTAAGCAAATCGATATCAAATAGGGATGAGATCAATGGATGTAAGACAGGCAGAGTATCTGAAATTATTAGGAATCCAAGCTTGGTGTAAGCAGGAGGATCTTCCACGTATTCAGGCACATCTGCACGATCTTAAATCGGCCCCATCTACCGTCGATATTAAGAGTGCCTTACATCACGAAGGCGCCAACTCTTCTCACGAAAGTGCGAGTATTATGGCGCCGGCATCAAGTGCTGCGCAAATGTTGGCAAATGCAACGGATAGAACCAATGCGCCGGGTTCAAGATCGCATCAACCGTCTCTTACCGCTACGCAAGGTCAAGTCAGTGCAGCGGGCGATTCTACAATAGATCCGCAGCGCTTTAGTCGGCAGTTGCAGGGCGTTGCAGATGGATTGCGAGTCAAGGTTGATCCTAAAGCGAGTGAATCGATTGAGGTTAAAAAAGCCTTTACTGCGCAGCCTTTTACGTTCCCTATGGATCAGTCAATTTTCAGTGCGCCATTTATTCAAGCGATTGAAAGTTGCGAGGGCTGTGATTTTTCTCAGAGTCGTAATCAGGTAACATTACCCCGCCAGAATCCCCATGCAAAAGTGATGGTGATTACAGACATTCCTTTAAAAGAGGAGATGTTTCAGGGGAAAGTACTCGACAAACAGGATGAATCCTTCTTTTATAAAGCGGTTCATGCTGTCGGATTTTCACCAGATGAGCTCTATATCACGCCATTTATTAAATGTCGCCCACCAGAATTACGAGATGTTGCTGAGAAAGAGTGGCATGCATGTTTTCAGGTATTGAAGCGAGAGATTTTAGAGGTTAATCCTCAGGTGATCTTCTTGTTAGGACGAACATCTGTGAAGTTTTTACTACAAAAAGAGCTCCCGTTTGAAGAACTCAGGCGTGAGCGACATACAATTGTGATCGAGGGTCGAGAATTCCCTGTGATCATCTCCCATTCCCCGAGAGTCTATGCGAAGAATTCGCGCTTGAAAGCGAACTTCTGGCAAGACATAAAGTTTCTTCGAAGACAGCTCGGTTAATAAGCATTATATGAGAGGATGAGCACTTTAAGTAGGACTTATCTTGTTATCAGATGAATGACTTATTATCGAGCGGTAAAACTTTTGAAATCGGGTGAATTTGTTCAGTAGAGAGATCATTCTTTCTCTCTTAAGCAGATCGATCAACATTCAAGATGATGCCTGCAGTGAAGACTGTGGGCATGATATGTATTGGTTTACGAAATACACTTTTGATGAGGTCGATCTTGAAATCGCGTACTGAAGCGCTCAAAGAAGCGTTTGTTAGGAGATAGAAAATGGATATGCACGCATATTTAAATATAGAAGAAGCAACACTTAACGATCTTGATAAAATCTTAGAGATTGAAGCAAGAGCGTATCCTGTCCCGTGGAATCGTGAGCAGATGATGGATGTCTTTTCACAAAAAGTGATTCGTATGAAGCTGACTTATAAAGATGACCTTATTGGTTATGCTTTTGTTTCTGTGATTTTAGACGAGGGACACTTGCTTCATATTACGGTAGATCCTGAATATCATGGTAAGCGATTAGGTCGTTACCTTTTAGAAGCAGTATTAGCCTTGGGCGAGAAGCATCAATTAGCGACGATTTTCTTAGAAGTAAGAGAAGGAAATACGCCAGCAAGAGGGCTCTATGATCGCATTGGATTTAATCAAATTGGTGTAAGAAAAGGGTATTATCCCTGCAATGTAAATGGTCGAGAAGATGCCATTGTAATGGCTTATACTGTTCCCTCTGATACCTTTAATTTTCAATTATAAGGATCAATGAGCGATAAATCCTCATCGCTGATAGCGTATGAATAGATGGCATATTGCAGAGAATTTTCATTTGATCAATGAGTTTAGTATTTTGAATCAATTGAGTTAACGATATCCTTTGATGGCTTTTACGATCAATAGCCATCAAAGGATATCTTAAATGTTCATTTAAGATAGTGAATCAGAAAGGAAGAAGGAAACATGGTTGTAGATAGCGCATTTGAAGATGCCATAGAGATTGATTTAACCGGTTTAAATTGTCCCATGCCTATTTTGAAAACAAAGCAGGCGCTCATGAAGGCAAAAAATGGCGATAAGCTCCGCATTTTAGCGACGGATCCTCATGCGGAAATAGATTTTAAGGCGTACTTAACACGAACGCATCATCAACTTCTATACTTTGGAGAAGCGGACGGTATTTTTACGTTTATTATTGAAAAAGCTGAATAATAGGGCGATTACCACCGCTGATACTCGATTGAGTGATTAATAAGTCAATGAACGAATCAATCAACCGATCTCTATTTATTTTGAAATTCTTCTTCTCTCTATAAGACCTGCCATTATGAAAATTATTCGTCGCGATCGCCAACATCAACATGCTTCTCCTCATCATTCACCTCTCTTACAAGCCGTTTTACAAAATCGTGCGGTAGAGAATGTAGCATCGTTAGATCTCTCTTTAAAAGGACTCTATCCTTACCATTCATTAAGTAATATTGAAGCCGCAACAGATCTCCTCGTACAGGCGATTTTAGCGGAGAAAGATATCCTGATTGTTGGGGATTATGACGTTGATGGGGCAACAAGTATTGCGCTAGGTATGCGTGTTTTACGAGAGTTTGGTGCACATAATGTTCGTTATACCGTGCCACATCGTATTTTGGATGGCTACGGATTATCTCGCTCATTAGTACAGAAGATTTTGCGCAATCCGCCCGATCTCTTAATTACAGTTGATAATGGTATTTCTAATATTGAGGGCGTCGCGCTCGCACGAGAAAATGATATTGATGTCATTATTACAGATCACCATTTACCGCCGGAAGAACTCCCTAATGCAAACGCGATCGTTAATCCAAACCTAGTGGGCGATGCTTTCCCGAGTAAGGCGCTTGCAGGCGTTGGCGTGATTTTTTATCTTCTTTCGAGCGTTCGCGCAAAACTGGTGGAGATCGGATACTTTGGTGATCGCCCAGCCCCTAATTTAGGGAAGTATCTTGATATTGTTGCATTAGGAACGATCTCAGATCTAGTGCCATTAGATGGGAATAATCGTAAGTTAGCGCAACAAGGATTACTCCGGATGCGCCAAGGCGTTATGATTCCTGGTATCGGTGCATTGATTGATGTTTCTAATCGTAAAAAAGAGACACTTTCTACGAGTGATATCGGTTTTGGCGTTGCACCGCTTCTCAATGCTGCGGGACGACTTGATAATATGCAAGTAGGAATAGAACTTCTCTTAACTAATCAGCCAGAAGAAGCGACAGCGATTGCCAATGAACTCTTCACGATGAATGAAGAGCGTAAAACGATTGAGCAAGAGATGCGTGAAACGGCAGATTCTATTTTAAAAGAGATCACACTCGATAGTGAAGATCTCCCGCTCTCTATTTGTCTTTATGACGAGTCTTGGCATCAAGGGATTACCGGCATTGTTGCATCGCGAATTAAAGAGCAGCATTATCGCCCAACCTTTATCTTTGCCTATGACAACGAGGGTTTATTGAAAGGATCGGGGCGCTCTATTCGGGGGATTCATCTACGGGATCTTATGAGCAATGTGGCGCGCGATCATAAGGGATTAATTCAAACTTTCGGTGGACATGCGATGGCAGCGGGGCTCTCTATTTACGAAGATCGATTGCCGGAGTTTCAAGCCGCAATGAATCAAGAGATTGACACATTTTTAGCGAGTCAATCCAATAGTGATGAGCTGTTAAGCCAGAAAATCTATAGTGATGGGGCATTGCCGGCAGAAGGTTTTAATATTCCCTTTGCGGATGAAATTAAGCTCGCTTATCCCTGGGGGCAACAGTTCCCTGAGCCGCTTTTTGATGATCAGTTTGAAGTCATTGATTATCGGATTTTAAAAGGGGCGCATCTCAAATTTACGTTAAAAATCCCTCAAACGGCAATGACATTTGAGGCAATGGCGTTTTTCCAAGCACATCAGCTAATTGATAATGTCCGTAAAATACATTGTGCTTTCAAGCTAGATATTAATGAATGGCGAGGAAATCGTAATTTACAGTTGATTGTGGATTATTTTGAGCCGATTGATTAAGACACTTTAGGCTGATTTTCGCACTTAGAAAACATGTAAGCTATTCGTATTAGACGAATAGCTTTGATTTTTTGCAAGAAGTTGATGTTAGGTCTTAAGTTGATGCTTGATCAGATGCTGAATATTTATCCAATTGATTTATTGGAATAAATTCTCACCGTGGTAGGCTATTTCTTATTATAATTTTTTTGAGAATGTTCTCAGGAAAGATCAGTAAGACAAAATAAGGTAAATAGCATGGCAAAAGTCAAAACCCAAGATAATGCATTCTTTGGGCACCCAAGACCGTTGAGTTCGCTCTTTTTTACAGAGATGTGGGAGCGCTTCTCCTTCTACGGGATTCGGCCGCTGCTTATTCTCTTTATGGTCGCAACGGTGAATAATAATGGGCTAGGGATTGATGCCGTTACAGCTTCGGCGATTGTAGGGATCTTTGGGGGTGCTATTTATCTCTCTGCACTTCCCGGCGGTTGGATTGCAGATAACTGGTTAGGGCAGGAACGAAGCGTTTGGTACGGTTCGCTCATTATCGCCTTTGGTCATCTCTCGATTGCTCTTTCTGCGTGGCTTTCGGTGCATTTTTTCTATCTTGGATTAATTTTTATCGTCATCGGTTCGGGGCTTTTCAAAACCTGTATTTCTGTGATTGTCGGGATGCTCTATAAAGAGGGTGATCATCGCCGAGATAGTGGTTTCTCTATCTTCTATATGGGAATTAACTTAGGGGCTTTCTTAGCCCCAATTGTGGGCGGAGTGTTAAATAAGCACTTTGGTTGGCATGCAGGATTTGCTGTCGGGGGCATTGGAATGCTTGTGGCGCTCGTTATTTTTCGCTTAAAAGCGATGCCGGCAATGGATCAATTTGCCGCTTCAGAGAAGATTGAAAATGATTGGGGAACGCCTAAAGTTGTAACACGAAGCACCAAGAACTGGGTGATCGGTGCGATCCTCTTTTTAATGATCCTCTTTGTGGGGGTGAGTATTGGTTGGATTCCTTTCTCACCAACCACCATTGTTAACTATACAACGGTGATTATTTTAGTGTCTGTAATTGCCTATTTCTTAGGGTTATTTTTCTTTGCTAAGCTTACTAAAAAAGAGCGTTTTCAGTTGATTATCTGTTTAATTCTCTTTATCGCCGCCGCCTTTTTCTGGTCGGCCTTTGAGCAGCAACCCACTTCCATGAATCTCTTTGTGGATAGTTATACAGATAGACATATCTTGGGGTATGAAGTGCCTACGGAATGGTTCCAATCAGTCAACTCGATCTTTATTATTCTTTTTGCGCCGATTTTTGCAGCTGTTTGGCCATTGATGAATCGTTATCATATTGAGCCGAGCAGTATTACCAAGTTTGCTTTGGGGTTATTCTTTGCAGCGTTAGGATTTGTTTGCCTCTACATTGCCTCCACAATGGTGGTGAGTGGCGAAGCGTTGGCATCGCCTTCTTGGATGATTGCTTGTATGCTCTTTTTAACCTTTGGCGAGCTGTGCTTAAGCCCAGTGGGTTTATCGATTATGACGAAGATTGCGCCAAAGATGATTCGCGGACAAATCATGGGACTATGGTTTGCATCGCTCTCTTTAGGAAATCTCGTTGCATCGAAGGTCGGAGGAAATGTCAAAGCTGATACGATTGCGGATCTACCGGGAATTTTCTATACCATTATTGTTGCTCTCGTGATTGTTGGCGTGATTTTATTATTAATCAATATTCCGATTCGTCGCATTGATAAGCAGTTAGATTAAGGTGGTAAATATCCCCATTTAGCAGTGGGCAGGCTCGATGTATGAGAATGCGTCATCTGTTGTAAGATCTGTGTGAAATTCATTAAAGAGAGATCCCTTTAAAAAGGCGATCTCTTTTTTGTGTCGAAAACTCCCCCCATTTAACTCCATCGCCTACGTTTAATGCTTCAACAGAGATTTATTTGAATGCGACAAGCGAGGTATTCATGAGAATTAAAACCAAAAACAAAGCCAAAAATAACACCAGACACAATGTTATTCATCAAAAGCCTCTTTTTATAAAATCAGCTCTTAATGTTTCTCCGACGAGATATCAATCACCGGCAATATATGGTGAACGTTTTTTTGAGCCATTTTTAGGGGCTTTTTTGCATAAAAAATGGTCTATTAGTGCGCTGTTTTTGTGGCAATTAGGTGGTCTTTTTTTGATATTGGTCATATTTAGTGCCGGAAGTTTTCTACAAGCTGTGCCCCTTCATCATGGCAAAGCTTTAACACCTAAAATGCGAGCGTCATTAACGATTACGCAATATTACGTGAGTGAAAAACTTGATGGTGTAAGAGGATATTGGGATGGTGAGCAATTAAGATCTCGCCAAGGATTAGCGATTGTGGCACCGCAATGGTTTACGGAGAATTTAGGGAAAACTCCCATTGAAGGGGAGATTTGGTTGGGCAGAGAGACTTTTCAATCACTATCAGGGCTTATTGCAAGAAGTGATGCGCAGGACCCTTTATGGAATGATGTGACCTTTCAGATTTTTGATATGCCCGCTCATAAAGGTTCTTTTAACGAAAGAGTGATCGCGATGAAGCAGCATATCTCAATGCTGAGCTCTCAAAATCCGCATCTTAAGATGGTTTCCCAAGAGCGGGTAGATTCATGGGCATCAGTAGATGCACAGTTAAAGGCTGTTATCGCCGGTGGTGGCGAAGGGTTGATGCTGCATCATGAGCAGGCTGTTTATCAGCCTTATCTTCGTCATACAGATTTATTGAAGGTTAAGGAGATTGATGATGGTTGCGCAATTATACGGGGCTTCACTGCCGGGAAAGGGAAGTATCAGGAAATGGTAGGGGCGTTTGAGGTGGAAGTAATGATTGATGATGAGCTAAAACGATTTAAAATTGGCTCTGGCTTAACAGATAAGATTCGTCAAAATCCGCCAGAGATCGGCACAAAAGTCATCTATCTCCACAATGGGTTCACTGAGCGTGGCATCCCGAGGTTTCCTCGTTTAACAGAGATTAATGCTACCTGCAGCCATCCCGAATAATAGGGGTGATTTAGGACTTATCTACATTGGGTAACCGAGGTTTAATAAGGGTCGTCGTCATCCTCATGCAAAAATATCCCTGATAATTGCTGATTTGGTATAATAAACTATAGTTTTTTGTAAACGCATATCAATTTCTAAAGAGGATAAATGCATGAAAAAAATGACAATGATTGGACTAGCCGTATTAACTTTAGCAGGCTGTACGAATTCAGGACAATATTCTGGAGATGTTTACTCTGGTGGTCAGGCGAAGACAGTGCAATCAGTCTCTTATGGAACGATTGTAAATGTCCGTCCTGTAACAATTCAGGGTGAAGGTTCTGGTTTAGGTGCGATCTCTGGTGCGGTGCTTGGTGGACTCGTTGGGAATACAATGGGCGGCGGAAAAGGCCGTAACTTAACGACAGCAACAGGCGCGATTTTGGGTGGACTTGCGGGCGATAAAGCGCAACAAGAGATGGGTAAAGTTGCCGCAGTTGAGCTTGAAATCAAAACTGATACCGGACAAACAATTGCAGTTGTACAAAAACAAGATATCTCGCGTTTCGCTGCAGGGCAACGTGTTCGTATGACTGGCAGTGGTCGTAACATTAACGTATCACCGCTCTAAGCAATCAATGATTGCCATGAATTAATCATTCATGGCAATATACTATTCAAAGCGTACTTATACCGATCAGATCGGTGAGTACGCTTTTTTTATGTGAAATTTTTCTGTTTTGAGATTCTCATATTGAAGTCATAATAACCTGAAGTATAAAGCATAAATGACCTCGTATCATTCGTGTGTATTTTAGAATATCGATCGTAGAGCGTTGCACCATACATATAGATTACATCTGTATGTATGGTGGATGTATTTGTGTATGTATGTCTTTGTGTGTGTACGTATGCTGTAAAATCGCAAAAGCCCTTTCAGATGAAAGGGCTTTTTTGTATACGTGATGGTGCTTGATACCTGTTATTTAAAGAAGTTTAACGCATCCACATTAAATACTTCTACGAGAAGATGCGAGATAATCGCAACGAGTCCGTAGATAATAATGATGTAAGGCATCACTTTGCCACCAAAGGCACGGAAGGTGACTTTATTGTGAGATTTATCATGGCGCTTACGATAGTTAATCACCATCACAGCCGGGACAATAACAGACCAAATCGCGGCAAAAAGACCGGCATATCCAATGGCGAGAATAAATCCGCTTGGGAAGATCATCCCTAAAATTGTCGGAGGTAAGAAGGTAATAACTGCCGTTAAGAGACGACCTTTGTGGCTATCATCAATCTTAAATAGATCTGCAATGTAGTCAAAGAGCCCTAATCCTGCACCTAAGAATGAGGTCACTACTGCAAAGAAAGCAAAGAAGCGTAAAGCAAGACCTGCAAATTGACTGGCACTGACTTGGTTGAGTAACCATGCGACTTGATCTTCACCGACAGAGAGGAAGCTTACACGGTCAATACTGCCCATAATTGCGACCATCCAGAAGAGATAGAAGATAAAGGTAATGATCATCCCCCAGATAATTGCTTTGCGAATTTTTCCGCTTTCGATGCCATAATATTTTACAAAGCTGGGCACACTTGCGTGGAAGCAGAAAGAGGTTAAGAAAAAGGGTAGGCTAGCAAAAGCATAGATCGCATAGCGGCTCTCTCCATTGGGCTCAAATAGATAAGGAATCTCTATTTGTCCTAAAAGACCCGTCACTGCAGCAAAGAGTGTTATAAACATTCCGATCATTAAAATCGTAGAGATACGATCAACTGCTTTTGTACTCCACCAAACAATCGCGGTCAGTAGAAGTGCAAAGATAAAGGAAGATTGATAGCGAGGGAAGGCAATATCATAGTTTTTCTCTAATGTATTACTAATCACGGAGCCAGAGCCCACGACATAAGCATAGAGAAGGATATAAAGCACAAAGGCGACAGAAAAACCATTAATAATGCGCCAAGCATTACCAAGATTGTCTTTAACTAATGTATCGAAACTTGCCCCGGGATTATAATTCAGATTTACTTCTAGGATCTGTTCTGCGGTGACGAACATAAAGAACACAGTCATTACCATAATGAGTGCAGTCCAACCAAACCACATACCCGCAGACGCTATGGGAAGGCTTAGCATCCCCGCGCCGATCATGGTTCCCGCCGCAATCATTGCGCCGCCTAGAACTGTCGGCGATTTATTTACTTTCATCTCAATCCTTATTGATTTTATCGATAATAGGCGCACATAAAATACTTCTGCTGGCATTTTAAGCAAGATGCCGAAGAAATCTTATGCGCGGAGCCAATCATTGTTTGCTAAATCATCAGTTTTTTGTGTATTTCAATAGGATATTGATATTTAAAGGCAGTTAAAGCATCTTTATTATGCGGTTTCATCGAATAATATAGCGGCTTAACGTTCTGTATAAGCGCTTATAAAAATGAATAGAACGAATAAAAATGTTAAAAACCCCTTAAATTTTTTGTAAATATCTTATGGAAGATCACAACAATTCATAATCAAAATAGCGTTTTTAATATTAACATGATCCTAAGCTGCTGCAATCTTTAATCTAGGCATTGATCTAATATATCGCGCAATTTTCATGCATAGAATAAACTATATTCTTATTGAACTGTTGTGGTAGACTTTTTACACATATAGCAACAAAACTATAAAAATTTATTTATTAATATCACTTACTGCACCTTATTTGTTTTAATTTTTTTAAAAATGATTAATACGAAGCTATGAAAATAGCTTTAATTCGTTTTAATAATTTTGCGTAAGTAGACTCTCACACTAATTAACGTTGCTATAGATAATATTCATGGGCATGCCCTGAAAAAATACGCTGTTATAAAAGCTGACCATAAGAGTTGGTAAACAGACATATTCGGGGGAATTTCCACCATTTGAAGCACTTGAGGATAGAGAATAATAATGAGTATCGAATTACCGATTGAAGAAGCACCAGTACGTTTGCCAACCGTCTGGGAAGCTTTAATCCCTATAGTTTTTATGATGTTTTCTTTAGTTGTGGGAATCTTTGTTTGGGACGTGAGTCCGCATATTCCCCTATTGTTAAGTGTCTGTGTAGCCATTATGGTTGCAATGAGACTCGGTTATAAGTGGAAAGTAATTGAGACAGGAATGCTTGATGCCGTACGACTTGCACTCCAAGCGATTGTTATTTTACTTGTTATCGGAACGATCATTGCTTCATGGATTGCCGGAGGGATTGTCCCGACCTTAATCTATTATGGTCTCAATCTTCTTGCGCCAGAGTACTTCTTGGTTGCCGCTTGTGGAATTTGCAGCATTATCTCTATTGCGTCAGGTAATGCTTGGACAGCAGCAGGAACCATTGGTATTGCGATTATGGGAATCGGTTTTGGTTTAGGAATCCCACCAGAAATGGTTGCGGGAGCGGTCATTTCAGGGGCTTATTTTGGTGATAAAATCTCCCCATTATCTGAATCAACAAACTTAGCACCCGGAATTGTCGGTGTTGATTTATTTGAGCATATTCGTTACATGCTATATACCACTATTCCTGCATTAGTGATTTCGCTAATTTTATTTACAATCTTAGGCTTTACAGTCTCCGCTGATTTAACGAATACCGCGGCAAATAACTTAACCTTGCAACAGGATCTTAAAGAGATTTTTGTGATCTCTCCTTGGTTATTGTTAGTGCCTGCTTCTATCGTATTAGTAATGATCTTCAGAATCCCGGCATTCCCAGGATTAATGATTGGTTCGATCTTAGGTGTTCTCTGTGCGATCTTCGTACAAGATGCTGATCCGAGCTTTGTACTTGGGGCGCTTTATGATGGTTACTCAATTGAAGTGACGAACCCAACGTTAAGTGAATTACTGAATAATGGCGGAATTATCTCTGTATTTGCGACAGTTTCGCTGGTGATTATCGCAATGTGCTTTGGCGGAATCTTAGAATTCACCGGCATTTTCCAGACGTTAGTCATGAATATTGTGAAGTTGGCTAAAACAACGAAAAGCCTCATTATTGCAACAGTTGCGACTTGTATTACCGGTAACGTTGTGGGATGCGATCAATATATGTCGATCATTATCCCTGGAAGAATGTATGCCGAAGAGTATCGTAAACGCGGGATTAAAGGCAAAGTTCTCTCAAGAACCTTAGAAGATGCCGGAACAATGACATCACCGCTTATTCCTTGGAATACCTGCGGGGCATTTATGGCGACAACGCTTGGCGTATCGACCTTTAGTTATCTTCCATACACATTCCTCTGTATCTTAAGCCCGATCATCGCGATCACTTATGCGGTGACAGGTTACACGATTGAGTATTACGAAGATGGCGATGCACCAAAAAAAGTGAAGAAAAATGGTGCACCGATGAAATCTAGACGCTTCAAATTAGTAAAACGCTTCTAATCTTCTTCTTTGCCTTCTAGTTCTAATTTAGAAATAGAAATAAAGATAGAGATCTTAAAACGTCATCTTGAATTCCCAATACGCAGTAGCGTTAGGGCGATCAAGGTGACGTTTTTGATTGCGTATGATTATGCTGTTGTCGATAACGATCTGGGGTTGTGCCGGCAATATTCTGAAACATCGCGATAAAGCTTGAGGCTGAACGATAGCCTACAGAAAAAGCGATCTCCTCGACGGTATCGCCCTTTTCAAGTAGGGATGTGGCATGGATAAAACGCAGACGAGCACACCATTCACTAAAGCTCATCCCGAGCTCTTTTTGAAAGTAACGGGCCAGCGTACGCTCAGTGGTAAAGGTCTTGGTTGCCCACTCTTTAAGGGTGAGCCGAATTGCCGGATCAAGCTCCAGCGCAGAGAGAATTGGCTTTAAGAGTTTATGATCAGAATTGGGAAGGTAAGTGTGCCCAATCATGGCATCTTGGAGCTCATCGATAAATACTCGAGAACGTCGAAAGTCCCGGTCGCTCGTCGGAAGGTAGATCTCTCTTGCGAAAAAATCATCGATAATCGCCTTGGCAATAGGGCTTAAAGTAATGAGGGAAGGGCATTGTGGGAGTTTACTCGCTTCTGCCTCGCAGATATTGATCGACCGAAAGCGGGTGGTCTTTTGACTATAGCAAGTATGATTGGCATGTGGCGGAATCCAGATCGCGAATCCTGGCGGAGAGATAAACCGTTCTTGTTCAATTTCTAATGTAATTACGCCTCGATCAACAAAAATCATCTGTCCCCAATGATGTTGATGTAAGTGATATTCACTCGCACCATGAATATGCTCATCAACCAGCATAATGAGCCGATTCGGGTGCGCATGAAATGTCTGAAGAGGTTGCTGTTGTACCATAAGAATTGTCTTGTTATAAAAAGATTGAAGAAGCAGGAATTTACGGTTATTATTCGACGTATTTTTCCGACCTATTGCGAATCATGATAGGGAATATTACGGATATTTGGAAAGCAGGGATTGTCTGAATTGCGTGAAAAAATGTCTGATTATCAGTATATAGATATTTTAAGACACATTATACTACCTCTCTAATGAAAATCATTCACATTTCTGTGATGAGTCGTTTAGCGTGTAGCAGCGAATGGGATGATTGGAACGTTTTGTACGATTAATTGTTTTGAAGAAAAGAGGAGTTGTCATGAGAATCACTGCAATGATCTATCCGTTACTCGCGGTATTGATCTGGGCGATGAATGCTGTGGTTAATAAATTATCGGCAGGCGTTGTTGAGCCTGAGACGATCTCATTTTATCGGTGGTTTGTAGCCTTTTTAATCCTGACGCCTTTTTGTTTAAAGGGCTCGATTAAAAACTGGGATAAAATTAAACCTTACTTAGGAAAGCTCGCATTTTTAGGGCTGCTCGGAATGGCGCTGTATCAGTGTCTTGCTTATTACGCGGCCTATACAATTTCTGCAACGATGATCGGGATTTTTGTCTCCTTAATTCCGCTTTTAACCATTCTATTAAGCACGATTATTTTAAGAACCGGTATTACGCCCGGGCTGATTATCGGCAGCTTGCTCTCATTTTTTGGAATCACTTGGCTTATCAGTGGTGGTACGCCATCGATCTTACTGGATGTAGGGATCGGCAAGGGCGAGTTAATGATGCTCGTTGCAGCTTCTGCTTATGCGCTTTATGGTGTATTAACGATGAAATGGAGAATTAAACTCTCCACTTGGCAATCACTCTATTGGCAGGTGATTTTTGGGGTGATTATCTTAATCCCACTCTTTATGTTTGCCGGCAATCGTGCGATTACCGTTGAAAATGTGGGCTTGATTCTCTTTGCAGGGATTCCAGCATCGATTATCGCGCCTTTCTTATGGATTCGCGGCGTGGCAATTTTAGGCGCGAACAAAACCTCACTCTTCATGAATCTCACGCCCCTCTTCACGGCGTTAATTTCTGTTGTTGTGTTACGTGAAAGCCTTGAGATGTATCATTTTATCGGTGGTGGTATCTCCTTATTAGGCGTGTTTATTGCGCAACGTTTTTAAAGGCGTTATGAGTCTTTATTATCGGAATGCATTCCTTTATAAATAATAGATTCTAAATAATAAAAACATCACATAAAATTGCTTCACAAAAAAATCCTGATTCAAGTACGAAATTCTTTGATTGATAGAACTTCGCACTGTGAGTCAGGATTTTTTAGATGAGTATCTTAATGAATATTCTACTCTTGATAACAGGATCAGAAATGGTATCTGTACCATTCATAGGCCATCATAGATCCTTTATACATTGGCGGCTTTACTTGCCTTTGTCACAATCTTGCCTCTAACTCGATTATAGGTAAAGGCTAAGATAAAGAGCGCCGCTTGAGAAAGGACAATGCAGGGGCCTGTTTCGGCATCAATATGAAAGCTTACAAGTACGCCAATAAATGACGAGAGAATGGCAGAAATGACCGCAATTGTCATCATGATGGGGAATCGCTTTGTGAGTAAGAACCCGATAATGCCGGGCGCAACGAGCATTGCGACGACTAAAATAACGCCTACTGCTTGTAGCGATGCCACGATACTCAGGGCGAGAAGAATGAGTAAAGTATAATGTAAGAACTTTACCGGCAATCCAATCACTTGTGCCTGCACAGGATCAAAGCTATAGAGCATGAAATCTTTACGCTTTAAGAGCACTACGAGTAACGTTACGCCGGAGATAATAATAATCTGCCAGAGCTCCGCGGGGAGAATCCCTAAGATATTGCCAAATAAAACATGCGTTAGATGTTGATCCGTCTTCACAAATGAGAAGAGGAAAATCCCTAATGCAAAGAGCCCAGAGAAGACAATTCCTAATACGGCATCCTCTTTCACACGACTATTTGCTTTAATGTATCCCGTTGCAACTGCGCAGAAAAGTCCTGATGCAAATGCCCCTATAACAAGCGGCATACCCGTAATAAAGGCGAGTACAATGCCGGGAAGGACCGCATGTGAAATCGCATCTCCCATCAATGCCCAGCCTTTAAGGATGAGATAACAAGAGAGCACTGCGCAGACAATGCCGGCAATGACAGCACCAAGCATCGCTTGTTGCATAAATGGATATTGAAGTGGGTGCAAAATCAATGATTCAATCATGAGTTAGCCTCCTCAAGTTCGGCAGTTTCTAAAGCCTTTTGATGTCTTTTTGCGGCGCGGATTTTTGCCAATTGACCATGTTTGGGGGCAAAGACAAAAGTGAGTAAGAAGAGCGCTGTTTGTAAAACTACAATCAGACTTCCTGTGGAGCCACCGGGTAAAAAGAAGCTCACGTAAGCACCGACAAAACTCGTGATCGCACCAATGAAGACCGAGAGTGAGAGCATCACGCCAAAACGATCTGTTAAGAGATACGCCGTAGCGCCCGGTGTAATAACCATTGCGATAACTAAAATGGCACCGACCGTTTGCAGTGCCGCAACGGTACAGGCACTTAAGAGCACAAAGAAGAGGATTTTTAAGCGATTGACCGGCATTCCGATCGTTGCTGCTTGAATTTCATCAAAGAAGATCAGCATGAGATCTTTCCAGAAGAAAAGAAGTACAACGAGTGAAACCACGGTAATAATCGTTGCTTGCAATGCATCCCCATCAGAGATTCCTAAAACATTACCAAAGATAATAGAGTTGAGGCTAATCGGGGTAGGATTGAGTGAGATAATGAGTAACCCTGCGGCAAAGAAGCTACTAAAGACGAGGCCAATAATGGCATCTTCTCTTAGCTTCGTGAAATGCTTGACGAGCCCCATTGCCAGCGCAGCTAAAATACCCGTAAAAAATGCCCCAATCGCATACGGTAAATTTAACGCATAAGCCCCGGCAACGCCCGGAACAACAGAGTGCGATAGTGCGTCTCCCATCAGTGACCAGCCTTTTAAGACTAAATAGGTCGAGAGAAAGGCGCAGACAGCGCCCACAAGGACACACATAATGATCGCTTTCACCATATACTCATATTGGAACGGTTCCAATAGAGAAATATTTGCGAGAAATTCCATCATCATTTCTCCTTATTGCGATCGCAGCAATCTTGATGCTTGCATTCAGGTTGGCGATTCTTTTTCAGGTTTTGCGTCTCATCACAGCCATAGAAAACAGCAGGGCGCTCATCATCCGTCAGCACCGTTACACGACGCGGATCATCGTCATCATGTAGATGATCTCCTTTCAGGGAGATTTCTCGAAGAACGCCGCCAAAGGTGCGGGTAAGATTCTCTTGTGTGTAAGTGGTTTCTGTCGGACCTTGAGCGAGCACTGTCTGATTCAATAGAATGACTTGGTCGCAAAACTCAGGAATAGAGCCGAGGTTATGGGTGGAAACGAGCATTAAATATCCCTCTTCTCGCAATGAGATAAGGAGCTCGATAATGCTATCTTCTGTTTTTAAGTCGACGCCGGTAAACGGTTCATCAAGTAGTAATGTGCGGCTCTCTTGTGCGAGGGCACGCGCTAAGAAGACCCGTTTTTTCTGTCCGCCGGAGAGTTCGCCAATTTGGCGTTTACGAAAATCCGTCAGGTCAACACGCGCAAGCGCATCATTGACCATCTGATGATCGACTTTTGAGGGAATTCGTAAGAATCCCATTTTGCCATAACGCCCCATCATCACCACATCTTCCACTAATACCGGAAAGTTCCAATCAACTTCTTCGGTTTGGGGAACATAGGCAATTTTATTGGCTTTTAAGGCCGTCTTAATGGCTTGACCTTCAATTAAAATCTCGCCTTTTGTCGGATTTACGAGTCCCATAATGGATTTGAATAGGGTTGATTTACCACTGCCATTAATCCCGACGAGCCCACAGATGGTGCCCGTATCTAAATGAAAATTCACATCATAGATGGCTCTATGACCATTGTTATACGTTACAGAGACATTGTTGACTGAGATGCTCATTGTAAATCAAATCCTTTAACGATGGTTTCAACCGTTGTTTCTAAAAGGTTAATATAGGTTGGGACAGGACCGTTTGCTTCAGAGAGTGAGTCAACATAGAGAACGCCCCCATATTTAGCCCCTGTCTCTTTTGCGACTTGTTTCGCCGGCTTATCAGAAATCGTGCTTTCGCTAAAGATTACCGGGATTTTATGCTCGCGAATCGTATCGATTAGGCGTTTCACTTGTTGTGGAGAACCTTCTTCATCCGCATTAATCGGCCAGAGATACGCTTCTTTCAAGTTATAATCTTGTGCAAGGTAGCCAAATGCACCTTCACTTGTGACAAGCCAACGATTCTCTTCAGGAATTTGATCAAGTTTAGCACGAAGAGGGGCATCTAATGCACGAATCTCATCACTATAACGCGCAGCATTGGCATTGTAGGTTTCGGCATTGTCGGGATCATACTTTACAAAAGCTTGGCGGATGTTTTCAACATATATCAGCGCATTGTTCGGGCTCATCCACGCATGGGGATTCGGGGTTCCCTCATATTCACCTTCATAGATTGAGAGTGGGGTAATACCGTCGGTCACTACGACAGAAGGGACATTTCGTAAGCTCTGGAAGAATCGCTCAAACCAGCGCTCAAGGTTAAGACCATTCCAGAGAATAAGCTCGGCATCTTGTGCTTTGACAATATCTTTAGGTGTTGGCTGATAATCATGGATCTCCGCGCCGGGCTTGGTAATTGATTCTACAACTGCCGCATCACCCGCAACATTTTGAGCAATGTCTTGAATGATGGTGAACGTTGTGATAACTTTAAACGGCTCTTTGGCAAAAGATGTTCCACATGCCGCAATGAGCGCAACTCCCAATAGGGCACTTCTCGCCCAACTTCTCACTTGAACAATATAAGATTTTTCCATAACAGTAAGCCTCCATGACCTTTTATTCGAGAACCATTCTCATTTGTGAATTTATCGCATTGAGGTAAGTAAGTCAAACATTCAATATAATAAAGAATCTTTAAATGGCGCTATTTGCAATGATATTGAACGGTTTTATATATTTTTTGAAGGGTATTGAAATCGCTACTACCTTGATAGTGTGTGTTTCTTGTTCAATATAGATATCATTTTTAGCGGGGTTATCAGAATAGGGGAATTTTTTTAAATGGGCCATAAAGGCGTCATCTTTTACTGAGAAACTTTGCTCCCTTTTTAAAGTCAATTTTGGTGACTCAATACAAGCTGCGGTTTGGGGTGACTTTTTTGAAACGATCAGCTGAAAAGCTCTATAATAATGATATTAATGAATATCATGCGTGTGTGTATTGAGATCTATCCGGGAATATCTCGAGATACTAAGCACGTATTTTTAATCGCATTGCTACATTGTTATAGTTATATAAGGGATGATGATCCATGAAGCTACTTACGCTTTCCGGCACGCTGTTAGTTGTTGTAACAGGATGTGCCTCTACATATAATCATTATGCAGAGGGTACGCGCTATCCTGTGACGTACCAATCTTTTCCTGAATCTGCAACGGTCTCTTGTAATGGCGTAACGAAAGGCTATACGCCTGTGACGGTCTTTTATGATTTTGATCCTACCTTAATGAATGCCGGAGATTCTTTGGCGTTAACAGATTGTAAGGCTGTTTGGATGAGTGGTGTTTCGGTTGCTTATCCGCGACAAGTGAATATCTCCATGAATCCTAAAGGAAGTACGCTCGGGGCAGAGCGGCCGAAAGGTACTGCGGGATTGCAAAAAGATATGGCCTTCGATTATGAACGTAAAGCCGCTGCAACCCGAGAAAAGAATGAATTAGAAACAAGGCAGTTAGAAGTGGCGCGTTTAAAGTTAGAAAAAGCGCGCCAAGAACGTGAAGCAGCGGCATTAAATCACGGATATCCAGGTTATGGATATCCGGGGCATATACAAAAGTATGACTATCATAAGGATCGTTGGGATGTTTTTTATGGTCCCCATAAGGTGAATGGTGCGCACTATTCTTCATTTGAGATACTCAATTACGGTTATGCAAAAGATACGTGGAATGTCTATTATCTTGGGCAGAAAATGCCGGCGGCCCGAGGATCCTCATTTGAGGTGTTAGGACCTTATTATGCGAGAGATACTTGGAATATCTACGCAGGCGAGCGACCCATTGCAGACGTTAGTCGTCATACTTTTGAGATCTTAGGCTGGGGTTATGCAAAAGATGCTTGGAATGTCTATTATCACGGTCAAAAAATTGAGGGCGCGAATGCGATGACTTTTAAAGTAGAGGGTGAAGGGCGCGCTTCGGATATACGTCATCGGTATGACCAAGGAAAGCGTCTCTGAGAATAGTGCGAACGTTCAGGCTGTCATAATCCTAAAAGTCTGCATTTTATCTTCACCTGCCTACAAAAAAACCTCATAGATAACCTGGATCTATGAGGTTTTTTGTAGAGGTAGGGAATTTCGCTTTTTAGATAGATCTCCTAAAGAAGAGATTATCTTGGTAGATCATTTACCAGTGATATCCTACGCCAATAGAGATCGTGCTATTACGTGCATCTCCGCGTTTTGCTTTGAGTTTTTCATAGTTGTAACCCGTTTTTAGTGCGAGGGATTCAGTAAGCTTGTAAGCGAGTGTGGCATTGAGATTGAGATCTAATGCAACATCTGCGTTAAAGCTTCGCCCCACAGAGCCTGTGGTATTAAACTTGAAACGTTGATTAAAAAAATATTGCTGAAAATCCCACTTTAACGTTGCTTGCGGGCTATTGCTTGATTCTCCCGTTTTATACTCTAGCTGTTGGAAGTTAAGCAGCGTCGCCATTGAAAAACTCGATCGTTCGTTATTCCATAACTGCCAACCAGGACCTGTACCCACTAAAAGATTTTCGCGGATATCTTCAACCCAGTCATGCTGATAATCCACCGATCCTTGCCAGAAGAAACGGCGGCTAAAGAAGCGGTCAGCAGCGTAGTTAATATTGTAATTATGATTTTTTGTGCGGTCATTATCGCGTTTGCGGTAATAATTCACGCCCACATGATGACGCCATAATCCATGCTCTAGCTTATAGTTTCCGCGAACACGATAGCGGGTGGTTTTGGACGTATCTTTATCTAAGTAAGCACTTAGATCGACATTCCCTGAATGCCGGAACTCTTCTGCCTTTAACGTCGCGCCATTAATTTTGGCAACGAGTAATTCTTTATCAAAAGGAATGGATTTAGGGATTCCGTGGCTTTTAATGAGAAGCCTATTTTCAGCCCCTTTTTTAGAGCGATCAAACTCAATCTCCGTTGCCGGCATACTCTCTGTAAAGCGGTTCTCTTTAATGGAGACAGGCGCATTCATTTTAAATCGTTCAATATGATGACTTTTAATGAGTAAGTTTCCGGCAAACTCCGTACGAATCATGACCGTATTCTCTTCAATAAGAATAATCTTCCCCGTAATATGGTCTCCATTTTTTAGCGAGATCGTATCTGCCATGGCATTGCTCATTAAGGTGAGAATGCAGAGTAAGCTCATGGATTGAATAGATAAAGGTAGCGATTTAATCGTCATTTTGGGGCGTGTATCTCAGTGACTCAGGCGAAAAAAAGATGCCTGATTGCACAGGCTAGAATCTGTACAGGATAGAGAGAGAAAGTGACAAAATCAAATCTAAAAATTAAATCAAATCCCCGGCGTTACAAGATCTTATATTGTGAAAATCTTTGGGATTAAACGGAAATGTTGAGCGTTAAGTTAATGATCTATTTTAAGAAATTTGATTCATGCTTTCAGCGCTCATTCAATGCGGGTAAAGGGAGTATGGCGCTAAAAGTATGGAAAGGTGGGGATGTTGATAGAGACGGTGTATTAAACCCTCTCAATCACCCAATGCAGATATCTTGCATGAGGCTGATAGTCCGAATTTTCTGAATAGTGTAGCTCCATTTTTAAATGATCTTCCTCACTAATACGATTACGTGCTTCGCGGTTCATAAAGTCGTAATAGGTGCGAATTCCACTCTTTTTTAAGAGGGAATAGCCATTTTGTATGAGATGCGATTCAAGCGTCGGCGGATCAATGGGGGAGATCGGGGTAAAACCGCCTTTTTCGCCACTGAAGTTGCCGCGTTCTATATAGTGGAAATTGCCACGAATAAGATTGTGGTAGATCAAGCCTTCGCGATTATAAAAGAGCAGGGATAACTTCCCGCCTTTTTTAAGAAGTTGTTCGATAATCTCGAAAAAAGCGAAAGGCTCCGGCAACCATTCGAGCATCGCATGACAGGTAATCAGATCAAATTGCGGGAGATTCATATGCGGGAGATCCGCAAGATATGCAGAATGAAATTCGGCACTTAAGGCGCGTTCTTCAAAGCGTGCTTTAGCAAGTTCTAGCATCTCTACAGCAGGCTCAACGAGCGTTAATGTATGTCCCTTTTCTGCTAAAATGCCGGCAAACTGACCTTGGCCTGCGCCGATATCTAAGATATTGAGGGGCGTATCATTGAGTCCGAGCGCTTCAAAGTCCCGCGCTAAGATCGCAAGACGTAATCTTCCCTTAAAACTATCGTAGATATTACGGGTGAATTTTTTGCTGAGATCATTGAAGATGGGCGGGTTATTCATAGCTATGAGCAGTACCAAAGGATAGATTTAGTGAAATGACGAAAGTCGGTGCAGATGCACGTTAGCAGTAGATACTCAATGAATCCCTGTTTTTATTGGGATAGATAAAGACAAGAAAACGATTAAATCCGATGATATTGCGGGTAATGCATGATATCTGCAAGCATAGATGCCGGGAATTTTGAGACTAACTCATCATAATCATGCACTGCATCATTATAGTAAGAGGCAGATTCATCGATATTACGATTGGTGATCTCTATTTTAGTCCAGAGTGGTATTAATGCCGGATCTGCTTTGAGCTCGGGGTTTTTGAGGGAGCGTTTGTAGAGATGCTTAATCTTATTACGGAACAGTAAAATCGCATGGACGCGTGCTTCTTGCGTCCGCTCTATGTCCGTATCACTCATATTACGAATATCTGTAAAGAGCTGCGCTTCATCGCGGAGCACTTTTTGGGTGATGAGAATGATCGGGGCAGAGCGGCTAATCAGCTGTGCTTGCAAAATCTCGACATCTTTAAAAGCCGTATCACACCGTTGGCGGTATTGGCGAAGCTTGCGATAATGATGCAAGAAGAGATAGATAATAGATATTGCAGCGCCTGCTGTAAGTAGCAAGCTGATAACTGTCGTTGTCATGTTAAAGACTCATTAACCATTGGTGAGATATTGAGTGGATAAAAAGGGTTTCAAAAGAGACGTTACGCTTGATTTTAACGCCTTCCTCTATTGTTGCAATAATCGAAGAAAATGCAATATATAAAGCATAACTTTTTTGAAAAAATTTATGTCGAGCATTTCGTGAGGAATAATAAGGCTTAAAATGCCGGTAATCGCGATTATCGCGTTCTCTTTTATCAATGCGTTTGTACTCAAAAAGATATAAAAACGATAAGCCGTTAATACGGGTTGATCTCTATTAGATAGGATCATGCTATTTATAATGGCATTTCAAGAAGCGAGGTTACATCTAAGCGAATCTCTTCATAATGATGTTTAAGCTGCTCGTAGCGATCTTTACTGTGGCGTTGTTGGCACTGGCGCTCTAAGATGTTTTTAGCCGTTCCACGCGATGCCATCTCACGAATGACATCGCAAGCGCTGGTGCGGTATTGAGACCAGAGCACTTGCGATTGAATGAGAGCGTTTTTTACAGCTTCATAAGGCATCTCATAGTTATCATAATAAGCGTGATCATATTTTTGTTGATAGAAGATCATGCTTTGATCTAATAAGGAGAGCGTTTCTTTATATAGAAGCGCAATTTGCTGATCAATCTCATCGAGCTTTTGATTTTCACAAAACGTTTGTACGTCTGGGGAGTAGTTATGTTCGCACTCATAAGCAGAAGGAAGGGGCTGTGCAGCAAGCATACTGGTTAATAATATGAGAGCTGATAAATACCAGAGATAGCCAGCTTTGATATGCGTGGAGATTTTTAGCATGATTTTCCTATGATTTTGTCGCGCTATTTTTCTTTTGTGTATAACGATTTTTAAACGCTTTTGAGGATATTTTTAAAAATATTTTAATCGGTAATCCAAATTGCGTAAAAATAGTAGTGTAGCATTGTTTTTAAAGTGAAAATTACGAAAACGTCATATTTGCGACAATTTTGGAGCGGTGCTATCTCTTTATTATTATTTTTTATTCACTGATTATCGATTCATGGACGGAGATTAAAGGCTTTTTTATCTAAAAAAATAGCATGCAACCCGTGTTGACTAAAATCAATCTTAAGGATAGAATCAACTCTCAGAAATCGGCATCTAGCTCCGATTGATATCTACTTATTTATGGGTTGAATTTCTCAATGAAAAAACAGAAAGTCGCCATTATTATGGGAAGCAAAAGCGATCTGCCTACAATGCAGAATGCCGCTCAGATGCTTAACCAATTTTCCATCTCCTATGACATGAAAGTTGTCTCTGCACATAGAACGCCAGAGCATATGGTCTCGTTTGCATTAAATGCAAAAGATGCCGGCTATGACGTGATTATTGCCGGAGCGGGTGGTGCTGCGCACTTACCTGGAATGGTTGCATCCTTAACACCGCTTCCTGTCATTGGTGTTCCAATAAAGACAAGTACGCTGAGTGGAGTTGACTCCCTCTATTCCATTGTCCAGATGCCGGGTGGTATTCCTGTGGCAACGATGGCTATTGGTGATGCGGGCGCAAAAAATGCAGGCCTCTTCGCAGCACAAATTTTAGCCCTTACTAACGACGATTTATATCATAAGCTAAAAACATTCCGCGAAAAGCAGACTGAAAATGTTTTAGCAGATAGCACTATAGAGGAGAGATAGTCATCATGCACATTTTACCCGGAAAAACTATTGGTATTATTGGTGGTGGGCAACTAGGTAAAATGTTAGCAGAAGCAGCAAATAGGATGGGCTATTATGTCATTACCCTTGATCCTGCTTCAGATGCACCGGCTGTATCAGCCTCCCATGGGCATATTGTCTCTGGGTTCTCCAATGAAGAAGGATATGAAACCCTCATCTCTCGTTGTGACGTTGTCACTTATGAGTTTGAGAACATCAGTGCGGCGCTAGTAAAGCGCCTTAATGCTGAGTACCATAACATTCCTCAAGGTGAGCTTCCGCTCTACCTCGCACAAAACAGAAAACGTGAAAAAGCAGCGCTCACGGAAGCAGGTCTTCCCGTGGCGCCTTATGTTGTGCTTGAAAATCCGGAAGCAGAGATCTCAAATGCAGTTAATACACTCAATTTCCCCTTCGTCGTGAAGACACAAGAGGGTGGATATGATGGGAAAGGGCAAGTAGTGGTGAGAAGTGAGGCCGATCTTTCTAAGGTCGCAACACTTTATGGCATTCCTTGTGTGGCTGAGAAGTTTATCCCTTACGATTGGGAATGTTCTATTATCGGCACTCGCTCGATTAATGGCGAGTATCGACACTTCCCAATTGCCGAGAATCATCATGTTAACAATATCCTCTTTAAAACCACGGCAGGTGGTGAAAAGGTAACAAAAGCGCTTGAGCTAGAGCTCAATGAAATGCTACAGACCTTTATGGAGACGCATAACATCGTAGGAACGCTTGCAATGGAAGCATTTATTGTAGGCGAGACGGTATATGTCAATGAGTTAGCACCAAGACCGCATAACTCAGGACACTTTACGATTGAAGGCTGCGCAACAAGCCAGTTTGAGCAACATATCCGTGCGATTTGTGGCTTACCACTCGGCGATACAACGCTGCTTCAAAAAACCGTGATGTTTAATATCCTCGGACAAGATAAAGCATTTTTATTTGATTACATTCCAAAAATGTCACCGGATGCGCATCTTCACCTCTATGGTAAAAAAGAATTTAAGAATAACCGTAAAATGGGTCATGTCACCTTTACGGGGAATGAAGGCTTAGCCGCTTTCGAAGCAACAATGACAGAAAGTTTTGAAATAAACTAACACTCAAGGACTCCAATGAAACGCCGATTTTATATTGAAAGTACGCCATGCTATTCAACTGAGGCTGCTGCCTTATTAAGAGAGCTTAACGCCGCGCTTAATATTCAGACATTAACAAAAGTGCGACTCATTCAAGTTTATGACCTCTTTGCTTTAGAAGAGAACGAACAGGATAAAGTACGTGCAGTCTTAATGCAGCCGACACGTGACGAACTAGTGGATGAAACTGCCTTGTTGCAATCATTGAATAGTACGCCACATTTTGCAATTGAGAGCTTGCCGGGTCAGTATGATCAGCGTGCTTACAGTGCAGAGCTAGGTTTTAAAGTGGCAGGTGCTTCACATAAAACGCAAGTTTCAACGGCGCTCCTCTACTGCTTTAATGAGGATCTTTCAGGAAGTGATCTTGAGAAAATACAAAACTACTGCTTTAACCCGATTAACTCACGCTTAAAAGATTTAAGCCTTGAGATTAACGACACGCGCTTTATTGATACTCGCGCACCTAAGGCCGTTGAGAAAATTGCAGACTTCATTCATATGTCAGAATCTAAACTCGTAGAGTTTAAGCTTGGCATGGGGCTTGCAATGGAGTTTGAAGATCTTGAGCATATTCAAAAATATTATCAATCAGAAAAGCGTAACCCGACAGAAACAGAGCTCCTTGTGCTCGATACTTACTGGTCGGATCACTGCCGTCATACCACGTTTGAAACCTCGCTTTTAGATCTCGATTTCACTGCAAGTCAGTTCCACGAGCAGTTACAACAAGCTTATGATGATTATCGCGGTCTTCGTGAAGCAACGGGGATTACTGCACGTCCTGAAACACTTATGGATATGGCAACCGTATTTGGCCGTTATCAACGTAAAACAGGCGAGCTTGCAGATATGGAAGTATCTGATGAAGTGAACGCATGTTCTGTGCGTATTAATGTGGATGTCGATGGCAAACTTGAGCCTTGGCTCTTAATGTTTAAAAACGAAACGCATAACCACCCGACAGAGATCGAGCCATTTGGTGGCGCGAACACTTGTGTAGGCGGCGCGATTCGTGACCCATTATCTGGCCGTGCGTATGTTTATCAAGGCATGCGTATCACAGGCGCCGGCAATGTATTAGAAGCAGAAGAAGCAACGCTTCCGAATAAGCTTTCACAACGCCGTATTAGCCGTGTTGCAGCACTCGGTAACAGTTCATATGCGAATCAAATTGGGGGCACGACTGCTTTTGCAAAAGAGTATATCCACCCAGGATTTGTGGCAAAACGCATGGAGCTTGGTGCGGTTGTTGGGGCAGTACGTGAAGACTTCGTTGTGCGTGAAAAACCTATTGATGGCGATGTGATTATCCTTTTAGGCGCAAAAACAGGCCGTGATGGCGTGGGCGCAGCAACAGGATCATCAAAAGTACAAACGGTAGAAACGGTAGAAACAGCAGGTTCAGACGTACAGAAAGGTTGCGCAAGTGAAGAGCGTAAGATTCTTCGCCTCTTCCGTAAAAAAGCGGTGACAACCTTAATCAAAAAATCCAATGACTTTGGCGCGGGCGGTGTGTCCGTTGCGATTGGTGAGCTTGCAGATGGCGTTTACGTTAATCTTGATAAAGTGCCTACTAAATATGCCGGCCTTAACGGTACGGATCTTGCGATCTCAGAATCACAAGAGCGTATGGCAGTTGTGGTTGCAAAAGAGAATGCCGATAAATTCATCGCGCTTGCTAAAGAAGAGTCAGTAGAAGCGATTATTGTTGCGACTGTGACCGCAGATCCGCGTTTAGTGATCGAGTGGAAAGGCGAAAAAATCGTTGATATCGCAAGATCATTCTTAGATACCAACGGTATTCGTAAAAATGCAACGGCGAAAGTGGTTGATAGCAACAAACCTTCACCGCTTCTGCATCGTGAAGAGACTGCCGATATCCAACTTGCATGGAAAACCTTACTTGCAGATTGCAATATCGCGAGCCAAAAAGGGATGAATCAGAACTTTGATTCAACGCTCGGCCGCTCAACTGTATTACTCCCATTTGGGGGCAAATGCCAAGCAACACCGGCAGAAGTTTCATTACAAAAAATTCAAGTCGAAGCAGGCGAAACGCAAACTGCAGCGATCTTAGCACACGGTTATAACCCTTACATCGGCGAATGGTCTCCGTTCCATGGTGCAGCTTATGCAGTGATCGAATCACTCTGCCGTACCGTTGCAAGTGGCGGTAACCCAACGCGTGCGCGCCTCTCATTCCAAGAGTACTTCGAGCGCCTTGATGGTGTTCCTGAGCGCTTTGGTAAGCCTGTTGCGGCATTACTTGGTTCAATCGATGCACAAAAAGCATTTAACGTGCCAAGTATTGGTGGTAAAGACAGTATGAGTGGTTCATTCGAAGATATCGATGTCCCACCAACGCTCGTTTCATTTGCGGTAACGCCAGTGAAAACAGAAGATGTGATCTCGCCTGAATTTAAAGAGAGCGGCGATTATATCTACCTTCTCCCAGTAAAAGAGAATGTGACTAGCGCTATTCCTTACGCAGAGATTAAACATAACTTTGAAGTGTTCCAAGCGCTCCATGCAAAACATACGATTCATTCAGCCAGTTCTGTTCGCCAAGGCGGCGTTGCAGAGAGCTTAGCGATGATGAGTTTTGGTAACCGCATTGGGGCAAACATTGAGAATATCTCAACGCATGATCTCTTCCGCCCACAATACGGCGCATTTGTGATTGCAACGCGTCAAGCATTACCAGAATCAGATGATTACTGCTTAATCGGAACAACTTTAAGCGAATATCGTTTCGACTTTGGTCAAACAACGATCTTAGGAACAACGCTTCAAGCAGCTGCAGAAGACCGTTTCGAGTCAATTTACCCGATCTATCAAAAGAGCGAAGGTTTAGCAGATAAAGTTCCGGCAAATGCCTTAAGCCAAGCGGCAGCATCACTGAAAGTGGCTAAAGCATCAGCACTTATTCCAGTGTTTGAAGGCACGCACAGTGAATATGACGTCGCAAAAGGCTTTGAGCAAGCAGGTGCTACGGCAACGATGCTCCCGATTGTGATGCTCTCTGAAGCAGATTACAAAGCGTCTATCGATGCCTTTATTAAAGGTTTAGAAAGCGCACAGATCTTAAGCTTAGCCTCTGGTTTTGCAAGCACAGAAGAGCCGGCAGGTACTGGTTCGACAATGGCACTCTTCTTGGCACGCCCAGAAGTGAAAGCAGCCGTTGAAGCATTCATTGCAAAAGGCGGCTTAATCGTTGGGATCAACGCTGGCTTCCACGCATTGATGAAAACAGGGCTTCTCCCTTATGGTGAGTATCGTGATAATAACGATGCGATCTTGGCGACAAACCTTTATGGTGAGTTTAAAGCACAAATGGTGACGACAGAAGTTGTAAACAACGCTTCACCATGGTTCAGCAATGCCCAAATTGGCGAGCAGCATGTCTTACCGTTTGCAGCACTTGAAGGTCGTTTAGTAATTACGGACGCACTCTTTGAAACGCTAAAAGCTAATGGTCAAATCGCGACGCAATATGTGGATCATAAAGGGCGTGCAACACTTGATGCGACCTTTAACCCTGCAGTATCGCAACATGCTATTGAAGCGCTTACAAGCCCGAATGGTCAGATCCTTGGTAAAATGGCGCATAGTGAGCGTTATGAAGCAGGGCTCTTCCTCAATATGCCGGGCAACAAACAACAATCAATCTTTGAAAATGCAGTGGCACATGTGACCACTTCTCAACAATAATCCGAGCGGAAAGGTATTAACAATGTCAGAATTACTCTATGAAGGTAAAGCAAAACAGATCTATAGCACCGATAATCCTAACCAAGTGTTAATTCACTACAAGGATGATGCGACCGCTGGAAATGGGGCGAAAAAAGCACAGTTTGAAGATAAAGGCGTTTTAAACGCAGCAATCTCAACCATGATTTTCGATTACTTAATCGAAAACGGCATTAAAACGCACCTTGTTGAGCAAGTGAATGATCGTGATGTATTATGCGAAAAGATCGATATCGTATTGCTTGAAGTGATTATGCGAAACATCGCAACAGGCTCACTCACAAGCCGTTTAGGAATTAAAGAAGGGACGGAATTAAATCCACCAATCCTTGAGTTCTGCTACAAAAAAGACGAATTTAACGATCCCCTTATCAACGTAGATCACGCGCTTGCATTGAATCTTGCAACTCGTGAAGAGATCGAAACAATCTCTGTTGAAGCACGTAAAATTAACGAATTGTTAAAAGTGCTCTTCGCGGAGATCGGTATTTCACTCGTTGACTTCAAAGTAGAATTTGGCCGTAATCCAGAGGGCAACATTGTCTTAGCGGATGAGATCAGCCCAGATACTTGCCGCCTTTGGGATATCGAAACACATAGCAAGCTCGATAAAGACCGTTTCCGCCAAGATTTAGGCAACGTGATTGATGCTTACCGTGAAATTCATAAGCGTCTTCTTGCGCGCAAGGAGAAATAAGTGTTTGCAGTTATTGGTAATCCAAATGCTGCTTCCTTAACGTACTACGGGCTGCATAGTTTGCAGCACCGTGGGCAAGAAGGTGCTGGAATCTCAGTGCTCGATCATGAGGGTGAAATGCATACGATCAAAGGGGAAGGTCTTTTAACCGACGTTTTCTCAGATCCTGCTATGCTCTCTAAATTGCCGGGTACATCAGGGATTGGTCATATTCGTTATCCCTCAAACGGGGAGAAAGGTTATGACAACGTTCAGCCACTCTTAATGAAGATGAGCGATGAGAAATTCGCGATCTCCTACAACGGTAACATCACAAATACGCAAGCCCTTCGTCGTGATCTTGAAGCACAAGGCAGTGTATTTCACGCATCAGGCGATGCCGAAATTCTCGTGCATCTGATTCGCCGTAAAAAAGGGACATTCTTAGAGCGCTTAACCGCCTCACTTTTAGAGCTCGAAGGCGCATTTAACTACTTCATTTTGCATGATAGTGGTGTATATGCGGTGCGAGATCGTAAAGGGATTCGTCCACTTTGTATCGGTAAATTGGCAGATGGCGGTTACGTCTTTGCCTCTGAAACTTGTGCGCTCGGTATCGTCGGCGCAACTTACATTCGTGATGTCATGCCGGGCGAGATCGTCTACGTGGAAGATGGCCGTATTATCTCGAGCTTCTTCACAGAAGATCGCCTTCATGCAATCTGCTTAATGGAATATGTCTACTTTGCGCGCCCAGATAGTGATTTGGAAGAGCGTAACGTCCATAGCTTTAGAAAGCAGAGCGGTATTGAACTCTGTAAAGAGACGCATGTGGATGCAGATATGGTGATTGGTGTGCCAGATTCATCAATCTCGGCGGCCAATGGTTATGCAGAAGCGGCGGGGCTCCCAAATGAGATGGGACTCATCAAAAACCGTTATGTTGGCAGAACCTTCATCAAGCCGACACAAGCGCTTCGTGAGCAGGGTGTTCGTATGAAGCTTGCCCCGATTCCATCAGTGGTGAAGGGCAAACGCGTTATTGTGATTGATGACTCGATTGTCCGCGGTACAACTAGCCGCCGTATCGTGCAGATGTTACGAGATGCCGGCGCGACAGAGATTCATATGCGAGTTTCATCACCACCGATTATGTATCCATGCTTCTATGGCGTAGATACGTCTCATCGAGAAGATTTATTAGCACATCAGCTTGATCTCGAAGAGATGCGCCGTCATATTAAAGCAGATTCATTAGCGTTCTTAAGTAGAGAAGGCACGGTAAGAGCATTGAAGCGCTCTGAATCACTCGGCCCTAATTGCGGCGTGTGTATGGCGTGCTTCACGGGCGAATACCCAACGGATGTTGCGCATTTAAGCAGTAAATAATCAATAATCAGTCCGGCATTTATCTTACCAAACGATATGGATATGGGAGAAAATGCCGGGATTGAGATCAGATAACAGATTGAAATGAAATTTTTAGCTAAAAATTTTTCAAAGGAATAGAGCATGAGTGATGCATATAAGAAAGCCGGCGTAAACCTTGAAGCAGGTTATGAATCGGTTGAACGTATTAAAAAGCATGTCGCAAGCACAATGCGTATTGGCGCAATGGACATCTTCGGAGATTTTGGCGGATCATTCGATCTCTCAGAGCTCAACTATAAAAAACCTGTTCTCGTATCAGGAACAGATGGCGTTGGTACAAAGCTTAAACTTGCATTCGAAATGAATATCCACGACACCATCGGGATTGATGCGGTAGCAATGTGCGTGAATGACATCTTAACGCAAGGCGCAGAGCCACTCTTCTTCTTAGATTACATTGCTTGTGGTAAAAACGACCCAGCACAAATCGAAGCGATCGTAAAAGGCGTTTCAGAAGGCTCTAAAATGTCAGGTTCAGCGCTTCTTGGTGGTGAAACCGCAGAAATGCCGGGCTTCTATCAAGATGGCGAATACGATATTGCAGGTTTTGCAGTCGGCGTTGTTGAGAAAGATGAGCGTGTTACCAAAGCGAATGTTAAACCTGGCGATGTTATCATCGGTTTACCTTCAAGCGGCGTGCATAGTAATGGTTTCTCATTAGTGCGTCATATCATTAAAGAGCAAGGTTTAGACTTCCATACAACGTACGAAGGCTTTGATAAGCCATTAGGCGAGGTGCTCTTAACACCAACGATGATCTACGTTAAAGAAGTTTTAAACCTTCTTAAATCCGTTAAAGTGAACGCAATGGCGCATATCACTGGTGGCGGTTTCTATGAAAACGTTCCAAGAATGCTCTCTGGCAACTTAGGCGCAAAATTTGATTCAAACGCATGGACAAAACCAGCAGTATTCCCATTCCTTCAGAAGCAAGCGGGCATTTCAGATAAAGAGATGTTCACGGTCTTCAACATGGGCGTGGGCTATATGATCGTGGTTGATCCTAGCGTTGCAGATCAAGCGCTTTCGCTTTTAGAGAATGCATCAATCATTGGTGAAATCACTGAAACAGGCGAGGTTGAGATCGCATAATGAAAAATATTGCCATCTTTGCATCAGGAACAGGCTCTAACTTTGACGCGCTCATCAGTGCGATCGAAGCAGGGAAGCTTAGCGCAAACGTGAAGCTTTTAGTCTGTGATAAAAAATCCGCGAAAGTCATCGAAAAAGCAGAAGCGAAGGGCATTGCCACACTCGTTTTCTCTGCCAAAGATTACGCATCAAAAGCAGAATACGAGACAATGATTGTCGAGCGTCTGCGTGGGCTCGATGTAGAGTGGGTAGTATTAGCGGGCTATATGCGCCTATTGGGCGAGGTTCTATTAGACGCATATCCGCATAAAATCATTAACATTCATCCCTCTCTATTGCCGGCATATAAAGGCAAAGATGCAGTGCTTCAAGCGCTTAAAGCCCGTGAAAAAACGGTCGGCGTGTCGATTCATTACGTCGATGAGGGAATGGATACCGGTCAATTGATCGCGCAAGAGTCCATCCATCTAACGGGACGCGAAAGCGAAATGGAAGTCATGGAGATGGTGCATCACATCGAGCATCAACTCTATCCTAAAACCTTAGAAGCACTCTTTACCGGTCAAAAATAGGCATTGAAAGAATCCCATTAGGTGAAATTCCTGATGGGATTTTAAATGCCAAAAACTTGGCAAATGCCGGAAAAATGATGCCGAAAAGCATCGGAAAGTATCGAAAAGCAGTGAAGCTAAAAGGCAGCACTAAAGCTGGCAAGCGGTAGCAACAAGCATGCAATCCTTCAACCCAGCTTTGAATCAGCCGGAATCTACAAAGAGAAGGCTAAGACAGAAACACCAAACATATAACGCTCAGAGCAACACTCTGAGCACCTCATTCGGGCATGACGGGCGTCATTCCCACGCGGTACGTTGATGAGAGATCTTAAGCAGACCCTTCAGCAGTATCGCAATATTATCGTTGTTATTTTAGAAAGGACAGATCTAATCATGACTAAGCGACGCGCTCTTTTAAGTGTAAGTGATAAAACAGGTATTACCGACTTCGCAGCGAAGCTTGTAGATTTAGGCTTCGAGCTTATCTCAACAGGTGGTACTAAAAAATCAATCGCTGATGCGGGAATTCCCGTAAAAGATATTTCAGACATTACTGGCTTCCCAGAGATCATGGATGGACGTGTAAAAACGCTTCATCCTATGGTTCATGGCGGTCTTCTCTCTGTTCGCGGGAACGATGTTCATACAAAAGCAATGACAGATAACGGTATTGAATATATCGATATGGTTGTTGTGAATCTCTATCCATTCAAAGAGACTGTTTCTAAGCCAAACGTACAGTACAAAGACGCGATTGAAAACATCGATATCGGTGGACCTTCAATGCTCCGTAGTGCGGCGAAAAACCACGAATCAGTAACGGTTATCACAGATCCAGCAGATTACGATATCGTGATTGAAGAGTTCAAAGCCAATGGCGACACAACGTTCGCAACTCGCCAACGTTTAGCGCTTAAAGTGTATCAAACGACAGCAGCGTACGATGCGTTGATCGCACAATACTTCGCCAACGAATTAGGCGATGAGTTCCCAGAGAAACTCACTTTAACCTACGAGAAGCAACAAGGTCTTCGTTACGGCGAAAACCCGCACCAAGAAGCGGCATTCTACAGAACGCCACTTGCACAAAACAACTCACTTGCGCACGCAACGCAAATTCACGGTAAAGAGCTCTCATACAACAATATCCAAGACGCAAACGCGGCTGTGAATATTATGCTTGAGTTCAAAGAGCCTGTGGTTGTCGCAGTAAAACACATGAACCCATGTGGCGTTGGCTTAGGCAAAACACTCTTTGAAGCATGGACAAAAGCGTACGAAGCAGACTCAACGTCTATCTTTGGCGGTATCATCGCAACGAACTGTGAAGTAGATGCGAAAACAGCAGAGAAAATGAGCGAGATCTTCCTTGAGATCATCATTGCACCAAGCTTCACAGAAGAAGCGAAAGCAATCCTCATGGCGAAGAAAAACATCCGCTTATTAGAAAACAACGTTCAAGAAGCACGCATTGCAGAGACAATGACAACAACAGCTGTGAACGGTGGTCTTTTAGTACAAAACCTCGACCGCGCAGAGATCGATGCAGATGACTTCCAAGTGGTAACGGATCGTAAACCATCACAAGAAGAGATGGATGCATTAGTATTCGCATGGAAAATCGTGAAGCACGTTAAATCAAACGCGATCGTTGTTGCTAAAGAAGGCCAAACGCTTGGAATCGGCGCGGGTCAAATGAACCGTGTTGGTGCTGCGAAAATCGCCCTTGAGCAAGCAGGCGAAGAAGCAGTGGGTAACGTACTTTCATCAGATGCATTCTTCCCAATGCCGGATACGCTTGAAAACGCTGCAAAAGCAGGTATCAAAGCAGTTATCCAACCAGGCGGATCAATCAAAGACCAAGATTCAATTGATGTTGCGAACAAATACGGCATCACAATGGTCTTCACAGGAATGCGTCATTTCAAACACTAATCAATCCTAGGGTTGAGAAGTATATCGAGCGGGCAAAGGCCCGTTCGTGGAGGAAGCCTTAAAAGTAACGGAGTCAAAGTTGGTTCAATAATTACTCTATTGTGTGGTGCTTTAGCGATTAAAGAACCAACCAAAAATCCCTGTTTTTAAGGAATGAAAATGCCGGAGAATGTTAAGTTCTCCGGCATTTATGTGTTTGCATAAAAACTATGATTTATCCTGTTCTTCAGCATTGTGAACTATGAATTTGGCTCGTTCATAAAGCTCGTCAAAAGTTATTATTTCTGGGTTATGTGTGTTCTTTCTATATAATTCTAATGAACGATATTGCTCTTCATTGATACCATTTTTATTTACTAATTCTGATAATTTACCGATGATAAGATATGATTTTGGTAGATAGTTAAATATATTCTCACCTGTAGGAAAGCCCTTTAAATCAGTAATAGTTATTTTGTTTCCAATTGTTTCAATGGCTGAAGCTACTGTACCTTGTACTTGAGCTACAGCACCGGCTAATTCATTTGATGGTCTCCAGCAACCAACACGATATGGAGTATTATGAAGTAGAGATGTTCTATGAGTTTTTATCTCTATAAAACATAAGTTTGATATAAAACCTTTTGATTTCATAAGAGCATCAACTCGTTTTCCATGTGTAGCTATGTCGTAACCAGCAACAACCTGTTCGAGCTTTTTATCATTTAAAGAAGAGAGGTAAATATAATTTAAACTATAACCAAAAATCCAAGGGTTTTTTTCAAAAAATCGTTGCCATACGCCCTCATCTGTACAATTCATTTTTTGTTTACAAGATTCAAAATATACTGAATCATTCAAAAGGGATTCAAAAATATTTAACTGCTTTTTACGATATGCAATAGCTACAATATCTTTTTTAGTAAGGGAGGAACGAACAACTTCTAATAATATTTCTTCATTATCTTTTAAGAGATTAACAAGTTGTTGATCTGATAATTGCGTGTGCCGTAATTTATCGTCATTTATATTAAGCGGGGCATTACTATCCAAAGGTATAAATTCAATATTTTGAATAAACTCATAAAGTTTTCCTATCTCATCGCCAACAAATGAAAAACTTGCATTGTGGGGCTTATCTGTGGCAACTGAATACCCTTGAATATTTAAAACTGTTATATCACGAGATTTTTCAAAGAAAGTTGCTTTGATATAAGTTTTGGCATTTTCTTTGTGTCGTATTATAGTTTCTTCTTTAATTTTTGAAAATGCGTAAGAATCTTTAGATTCAATGACTTTAGAGACAATTCTAATTCGTCTATTATCGTCCCCAAAAGCTTTTAGGCTCGGGCTAACATATGTTTTATCAGGTTTTGGATCTAAATAATTATCTGTCATTATGCACTCCCAATTAGTTGTATTAAAAAATAGAAGTAGGAATTTTCCATTTACCCCTTGGTTTGCTTATAGTAACTTGTCTAGTTTCTGAGAATAGTCGTATTACGATAAAAGTTCGGTGTTTGTAAAGGCTTAAGAAGATTACATAAAGTTAGGTTTGTATCAAAATTTTTATTACCTTGATGCTAAATTATTTAAAAATAAAATTCTTTTTTAAGATATATTTAAATAGATTTTATTTTGAGCATAATATTTCTACTTTAATGCCATTTTCACGGCATATTCCAATAAATGAAGATAATAGCCATAACAGTTGATAGATATGTGCACGTACAGAATTTCCCATTGTTAAACTATGAAGTTGTTCTAATAAATCTTTTTTAGAAAGAAAGGGGGTTGCTAGAATTACTTTTTTGCTTGCATTAGGATTGGTATTTAGTTTATTTAATATTGTTTTTAAATTTTCTTTTTCTTCTTTTGGACTCAGATTAGTTTTTCCAGTTATATTAAACAGTTTTATTCTAGAATTTGCATAATATCCAGACCAAGATCTATCATATTTATCAAGGTAGTCTTCCGTTGTTGCATTTATATACATTAAGTTTTTTATGGCTTGAGAAATAACCTCATGGAAATAAGATGCTCCAAGGGATTTTTTATTAATATATTTTTCGTGGATATAAGATATTTCCTTAGCTGTTATTATTATATGATCTGCCCATTCATTTCCTAAATCATCACATATACTGATAGAGTCCCCTGTATTATAAATATTTTCTATATGCTTAAATAATGAAGTATCGGGAAATGATGTCATTTCTTTTGTAATTTTCTCCGTTTCCTTTTCAGTTATAACATTAGAAAAATCATGCTTATCGATTAAAACGTGAGTTAGAGTTGGAATAATATCGGTTATGCTTTTATCTATATAACATGTATTCCCATAGTAAGCGTATTTAGGGGAATCAAACATACATTGTATTATTTTTGAACTATTAATGTATTTTGGCAATGATATTTTTGAATCTTTAAAATTAATAATGAATTCATTTAAAAATTTAGACTGAATAGTAATAGTTTTTTTGTTTATTTTAATATTCCCAAATTTAGAGTATTTATCATTTTTGATCTTAATAACTTTTTTAAAAAAATTAAAAAGCCTATCAATTTGATCTTTTTTTAAAATGTTATTGTTATAACTTATTGTTACCTCAGAAGACTCTACTAATTTATTGAGTCTAGCTAAGTCAATAAAAGTGGCAATAACCTTTCTGTTATCCTTAATAATAACAGATGTTAGATCTATTTTTTTAGCGAATTGCTTAATAAAAGAACTTAGTTGTTTATTCGAAAATTGGTCACAGACTGTTTTAATCCAATTTATAATTTCAGTTATATTAAGGGGAGATTTTTGTTCTCGAATCCTATTCGTTGATGGAGTAACGCTCCAAATATTATCTACCTTAAATGTAAACTGATTTATTATAGAGCGAGATGTAACTGATGAGGATAAGCTTTTATCTAAGTTTCCAAATGTTTCATATGAACGTTTAAAAATTGTATTAGGCCCCATATTCATGTTATTAGCGGACATCTTATTATATGACGGAGAGTTGTGCGATTGAAAATGAAGAAAATAGTCTAAAGGAAGTTCAGAATAATTTAATGTTGAATATAATAAATCCGTGTTTGATATATTTTTTTGAAAAACTATCACATAGTTTTTATATTCAATGATTAATATCATCGCAAATTTTATTTCAACTTCTGAGGAATTAATTAAAAAACTAGGTTTATCCTCATATTTAAAGCTCATTAATGAGTAGGTTACATCCATTTTAGAAATGTTTTTTTTAACTGTTCTATAAATATAATTACCTTTTCGATGTTCTGATAATTTTCGAAATAGATTTGTGATTAAATTTTTAGATAAATTAATGTTTTTTTTATAAAATTGTGCTGATGTTGGAAAGACAAAATTATTTTCATCCATAACTATTATCCTGTTTTTGTTTTGTTAATTAATTTATGAATATAATAATATATGATTTAAAGTCCACTTACTAATAACAAAAGTTTTGTATGAGTTAAAAATGATCTTAAGCTTCTCCTCAAAGGAACAATCCTTCCTCCAAGATCTCTGCAAACTCTTCTGCTCAGATTATCTCTATGAACCGCAATTTTTCTCGGTTCATGAGTTTTATCGGATTACCGAAAACTATGTGAGCCAATTAGAGATTGCTGAATCTCGAATGCCGGCAATGAGCTGGCAGTTTGCGTTGAATCTTGTGGGGCATCTGAATCGGCATCAGTTTTTGAGCGTTGATAAAAGCATGCGAGTGCCGAGCATTGCCGGCATTGATAGGGCGATGGAGAATGATCTTGCGATTTTCCCGCCTAATATCGGTTGGCGCACGCCTTATGTGGGAATGTCCGATGTGGGGATTCAGTTTTTAGAGAGTTGTCATCCTCAGCGTTTTGTTCGGGGTTCTCAGATGAATCATGAGGATTATCTTGCGGCATTTTATCCGATTTTTATCGCACAATTCCCGGCAATCATGGGCTTTAGCAATTTTCATCAATGGTTGAAAAGCGGTAAAGTCATGGTGAATACGCCCCTGTTAGCGTATCGACGAGATTCCCGGCATTGTGATGCTTGGAAGCGGGCGAAAGGTCTTGCTCTTACAGAAACGGTGGATCAAGCGCAATTACCCTTTATGTCCTTAGCGGACGTGATCCCATTTTTAGAGATGTGCCGGCAAGAAGGCTTTGTGTTGGATGATATCTGGGGATATGCCGAGAATGGCGCGGATATGGATGGGCGATTATCGCGAGTGGAGATTTTAACGAATGATGAGAAAAGCGCTTACCGGCAATTACTGCGAGGCGATAATATTGCTGTTGAATCATGTAATTACTTAATCGCGTGCTTTACACAGAATCCTGAACGATTTATGCAAGATGGAGATCACTATTTTGAGCGTTTTGGGTGCTCAGCGATTGCTAAAAATTAAAAAATAGGCATGATAAAGTCTTTATGATTTAATCGTTTAGCTTTTTAAAAGGATGCTTATGAGACAGATATTGAATCTCTTTATAATTTTAATGATGACTTCATTGCCGGCAATGGCAGAGACCAAACAGCCCGCGTCATTATCAATAGCAGATGATGCCTTGATATGTGATGCAAAAGATCAAAGCTCCGCAGAAGCGCTACTGAAAACGATTTTTGCTTGTCAAAATAGTCAGCGCTCGAAAGAGATCATTCATCTGGTATTTTTAGGCACGGATATTCATGATGACTTAATCGGAGTGACAGAGTCAGATGGATTATTAGTGCCAAATCCGCTGCAAGACAGTACGATTTCGATAAAAGCATGGCGTGAAAAGATGCTGGCTGATTTTACCAAAATGGATGAGAGAGCGTTAAAGCATATTCGTTTGCAGGAAGTGAGTGAACCGAGCATGCACGACCAAAATCCTTTCCGTACAGGAACAGGACAGACTTTTGAGAAAGCATTAGTACGCTATAGCTTTACAGCGACGGATCTTCATAGTGAAGAGACTGAAGCTTATCTGCAAACGGGGTGCCAGCTCGTTATTTTTATGGATGGTAAAGCCTATTTGAATCAATTCCCGATTGATCGCTTTTAGGCTTTACGCGGCGTAATACAATCGCTATCAGCCATAAACAGACTATTTATTCTTCGGCATTATCATGTTGAATTTTGATATTGTCTTCAAAGTATTTTAGATAGATATAACGGCCAGTGCCATCAATAAGATCAATCGCCATATAGCCATTATCAGTAATGCCGGAGATCGGTAGCGTGTTATCAAGCGCACCGAGATAAGGGCTATTTTTGCTAGGGTACAGATATACTTCTGTCGGCATTGGGTCTTCGTTTGTGTAGTACGCGAATTTTTTAACAGGGAAGAGCGTAACAGGTTCTGCGGCAAGCGCCTCTATCGTTTTGATCTGCGTATTGGGTATTGAAAGTGGGATGTTCTGGATTAATGCCTCAATATCGTTAGGCTCAATCTCGATGGTAAGATTGTCTTTATCGCCGTAGATCACGGTAGGGAAGTAAGACTGTGTTTCTGGCGAGAAGATATTAGAAGCGCGAAGGTAGATAAACCCCGTAAAAGTCATTGAGGCGATTCTTTTGATACGATCCACATCCTGAACTTCTGGAATGATGCCGTTTATCATGGCATTTTTAAGGGCTTCTGGCGTGCGAGTTTCATATAAGCCATCGACGCTTAGATCCCCACGTTGAATCGGAATCCAGCGGATATTCACCTGATCCAAGAGATCGCGGGTTTGGGTATAAAGTGCGCGACTCTCTTCCGAGTTTGGTGCGTAGAAAATATAGAGATATTTCCCCTCGCCTTGCTGCGAACCTTCTTCAATCCAAGGCATGCTCTCAAATATGCGAAGGATATTGGTAGCATGGTTTTCGGTCAGGGTTGCGACTTTTTGTGAAATGTCTCTATCAATCAAAAAAGACCAAGAAATCTCGGCAGCTGCGACTTGCAGGCAACAGATTGAGAGGATAATAGATTTTAACAAGCGTTTCATGTTTTCCTACGCCAAGCGCTTACAAATGATGAACACTCGATCATAGCAAATTACAAATAAAGAATATATCCCCCTTATGGCGAAGGGAATTGTAGCGGATATGGCAAAGGGATGATGCAAAATATTGATCTCTATCTACTCCTTTCGTAAATCTTGGGAACAAATGAAAGATAGTCACAAAAAATTATACGAAATAGATTAGAATAGCGTGAAGTAATTATTGTGTTTAGTACTCATTTCGAGGTAATGCATGGATTGGCAGCAAGTACTCTTCCATTTTTTAGGTGGACTTGGTTTATTTCTTTTCTCTATAAAACATATGGGGGATGGATTACAGAAGTCAGCTGGCAATCGCCTCCGGACGATTTTAGATCGATTCACAACGAACCCATTTATGGGGATTTTAGCGGGAATCGTCGTTACAGTTTTGATTCAATCAAGCTCCGGTACGACAGTGATTACCGTAGGGCTTGTGAGCGCCGGGTTAATGACGCTGCGCCAAGCAATCGGTGTGATCATGGGGGCAAATATCGGGACAACCGTTACAGCCTTTATTATCGGGATCGATATTGGTGAATATGCTTATCCCATTTTACTCATGGGCGCGGTGATGCTCTTCTTCTTTAAATCCGCAAAAATACAAAATATCGGGCAAATCTTCTTTGGCTTTGGGGGACTCTTTATTGGTCTTGATCTGATGAGCAGTGGCTTATCACCGCTTCGAGACTTGCCAGTATTCACCTCTTTAATCTTAGAGATGAGCCACAGTCCGATTTTAAGCGTTGTTGTCGGAACCGTATTTACACTGATTGTACAATCTTCAAGTGCGACAATCGGGATCTTACAGGGCTTATATGCCGAGAATCTTATCTCGCTAGAAGCAGCGTTACCAGTTCTCTTCGGGGATAATATCGGAACGACCATTACAGCAGTATTAGCAGCGATTGGGGCAAGTATTGTCGCCAAAAGAGCGGCTGCGGTGCATGTACTGTTTAATCTGATTGGAGCGGTAATTTTCCTGATCTTTCTGGGGCTCTTTACGAGTTTCATCCTCTGGATTACAACGGTGCTTAATCTTGAAGCCAAGATGCAGATTGCTTTTGCGCATGGAACCTTTAACGTCGTGAATACGCTTATTCAGCTTCCGTTTATTGGCGTTTGGGCATTCCTTGTAACGAAGCTATTGCCGGAAAGAGTGAAACCTGCAGAAAAAATCGCGCTCTATCTTGATGAGACATTAATTAAGAAATCACCTTCCATTGCGATTGGGCAAGCGAAGAAAGAGGTGATTCATATGGGGAATCTTAGCCTTGATGGCTTAAAATACTCGCTTGCGTATCTTAAAGATAATAATACGGTTGATGCTGAATTTGCGGCGACCTTAGAGAAAAACATTAATATCTTGGATGAAGAGATCACCAAGTATTTAGTGAAGATTTTCCCACACTCTATTACGCCAGCGGACTCTAACGAGCTTCAAGCGTTGCTAAATCTAGTATGTGATATCGAACGTATCGGCGATCACTCAGAGAATATTATTGAGCAGATTGAATATATGAACGAGCGTAATATCAGCTTAAGTGATGATGCAAGAAATGAAGTCTATGAGATGTTTGATCTGACGATTCGTTCTGTAGCGCTCTCAATTGAAGCGTTAGAGAAAGGCGATCTATCAAAGGCGCGTCGAGTTTATGAATTAGAAGAAGAGATTGATGAGATGGAACGTTACTTAAGAAAACGTCATATTCATCGTTTAAACCATGGTGAATGTACCGCAAAAACCGGGCTAACCTACACAGATCTTCTCTCGAACTTAGAACGCATTGGCGATCACGCACATAATATTGCTGAGATGTTATTAGAAAAAAGAGGCAAAGCTTAGTGCCTGATACCTATTGAAAAGCCTGAATACTTGTCTGTATTTGGGCTTTTTTGTGGGGATAAATAAGTACTTGAGATGCTAATTATGTAGGTAGCTCATTAAATAATTACATGCATCATTCTCACTAAATACTGGCGAATTATTTCATTAAAAAATTTTCGAAATATATTTTTTCATCTTTAATTCATTAATAATAAAGCAGTTAATAAATTCCTAGAGCCTCAATATTTTATATTGCTACTCTCAAAGATCGGGGATTATCTGTGAGATATACGATTCTTGCTATGCAAGAAAGCCCTGCAACATTATAAATAAACTTCAAACGACGTTATAATAGTTAAATTATAATAAATAAAGAAAGATAACTATGATGACTATTCTAGGGATGGGGCACCTTTTATTTTTGGATTTGGAAGTGAATCCAGCAGATAATCATATTTTTAAAGTAGGCGCTTTAAGTATTGTCAATTATGGACAAGCGAATGAGTCTATTATCCGATATGAGAAAGATACACGTTCAATATCGACTTTAAAAGTAGCATTACAAGAAATTGCGGAGCTGGGAAAAGGCGCGAACTATCTTGTTGGTCATAATTTAATAGAGCATGATTTGCCTTTATTGCGTGATCTGGGGATGGCGCTTGATTTCTTAGAACTTGATGTCATTGATACATTGCAATTATCGCCATTAGCTTTTCCTAAGAATCCTTATCATAGACTACTAAAAGATTATAAGCTGATACGCAGCGAGTTAAATTCACCATTACAAGATTGTGAAGCGACGAATATATTGCTGAAAGAGCAATTAGTAGCTTTAACAGATTTTGCTGTCGATAATCTGAATGAATTACGTTGTTATCAGACAATATTATCCAAGGTAAATCCAACTTATGCGTCGATATTATCACAAGTCACAAAACACGATGATTTAGAAAATGATGAATTTAAAAGCATTATGCTAACAATTCTTCGTAATGATAATACGGATATTGAGATGTCGTATAAAGTCTGTACCACGCGGCTGAATAAGTTTTTAAATGAGGATACGCTTTTTGAATTAGACGTTGCGTTTCCTTTTTTATATACATTGTCATGGCTTCATGTAGCAGGAAGTAATTCGGTATTAGCGCCTTGGGTACGTTATCAATTCCCACAAACGGCGACTTTAATCTCTATGCTGCGAGAGGAATCTTGTCAGCGGGCAGAATGTAGTTATTGCAATACGATTCATAATCCTCAGAAAGAACTCCAGCGTTATTTTGGTTTTGATGATTTTCGTTATGAAGACATTGATAAAAATGAGAGTATTCAGCGTGATATTGTTGAGATTGGGATGAAAGATGAAAATATATTCGCGATATTACCTACGGGAGGTGGTAAATCCCTCTGTTATCAACTGCCTGCTTTAAATCGGTATTTTAGAAATGGTAGTTTAACTATTATTATTTCTCCATTACAAGCTTTAATGAAAGATCAGGTAGATGGTTTGATTGAGAAAAACATCCATTGTGTTGCTGCATTAAATGGTCTGTTAAGTATGCCGGAACGAGCTGATGTGTTAGAAAAAGTGCAAATGGGGGATATTGGTGTTTTATTTGTATCGCCAGAGCAATTTAGAAGTTCTCGTTTTAAACGCGCCATCGAGCAACGTCAGATTGGGGCTTGGATCTATGATGAAGCTCACTGTTTGTCAAAGTGGGGAAGTGATTTTAGACCGGATTATCTCTATGTCGCGAAGTGCATTAAAGATTTTGCCGGTAAAAATGCGATTCCTCATGTCGGTTGTTTTACGGCAACCGCTAAACAAGAAGTGATAGATGATATCAAAAGTCACTTTAAAGAGGTTCTAGGACTCTCTTTTATCGATAAAATTAGTTTGAAAGAACGAGAAAATTTATCCTTTGATATTGTGCAATGTGAAAGTCACGAGAAAACAGCGATTATTGCGGAATTATTAGATACGCATATTAATGAAGAAGGCGGCGGTATTGTATTTGTTGCGCGCCGAAAAAATGCAGAGGATATTGCTAAGCAACTCCAAGCGCAAGGGTGGAATTGTCAATATTTCCATGCCGGATTACCGGCGAATGAGAAAAAAGATATTCAAAATGACTTTATTGCAGGAGATATTAAAGTCATTGTTTCAACCAATGCTTTTGGAATGGGGGTTGATAAAGAGAATGTTCGTTTAGTCGTGCATGCAGATATCCCGGGGTCTTTAGAGAATTACTTGCAGGAAGCGGGTAGAGCGGGGCGAGATCAAGCCGCAGCAAAGTGTATCTTATTATATGAACCTAGTGATATAGAGACGCAATTTCAATTAACAGAGTTTTCGAAGTTAACATATGGCGATATTGTCGCGATTTATCGTAAAATCCGCACAGAGCATGCCAAGCGGAATAAGAGTGCTGAGTTAATTATCAGCCCTCGAGAGATATTAAAAGATGCCTTGGTTGAGTCGATTGATGTTGATAATGACAATGCTACGACAAAAGTAATCACAGCGGTTGCTTGGCTTGAGAAAGAGGGGTATTTAGAGCGTACGGATAATGTGGTACGAATTTTTCCTGCGCATCTCAAAGTGAGTTTAGAAGAAGCCCTTGAGAAGATTCATCAAGAGAATATCGGGCAAAGAAGAACACAAGAGTTTGTGAGTATTATTGAATATATTGCAAAAAGTCCTTCAGATAAAATCATTGCCACCGACATCTTAGCAGATCTTATAGCAGGTGGTTTAGAGGATGTTGCTGATATTTTACAGCAATTACAAAAAATGGGGATTTTAACAAACAATACCTTGCTCACCGCCTATGTACGGCATGGAATTGTAGATACAACACAAAGGCGTTTAGAGTTATGTTTGTGGTGTGAGGACAATATTTTTTCATTATTAAGCGAGATAGCATCCGGTGTTGAAGCTGATGAATGGTATACATTGGATTTAACCCTACTGTGCAATCGCATGAATGAGTTATTTGAAGGACATGCCTTAAAAGAACCCCTTAAGGGCTATCTTCTTAATAAAAAAATCATGCCCAAAATGATTAGTAAGATCTTAAAAGTCTTATGTGAAGATAAAGGGTTTAATACAAATAAGGAGACTACATCACAGTCTATTCGCAATGAAAAAAACCTAGAAATTCGTAACGACTGTCGACGTGATGTTATTCAGTTAAAAGTACATAAACAGAGTTCTTGGCAAGATATTGAAGATAATGGTGCTGTAAGACGACTTATTGCTCAAGAGATTGTCTCCCATCTTATTAAAAAGGCAAAAGGGCAAGGAAAAGATCTCTTAGTTGAAACGACTTTTGAGGAGCTACAAGTAGAGATTTTTAGTAATTCTATATTAGTGGAGCAGTATTCAGATCCAGAGCAACAGCGGGCGATGATTGAAAATGCACTGCTTTATCTTCATAACTTACAGATGTTAACGTTGAATCATGGGATGACAGTGATGCGTAACGCACTCACCATAAAAGTGAATCCAGATGCGCACAATCGTTACCGTAAAGAGGATTATAAGGCTTTAGAAAATCATTATAAAGAGCGTAGATTACAGATACATGTAATGAGAGAGTATGCTGAAATTGGGTTAAAAGCATTGCAAGATGCATTAAAATTCGTATTAGATTATTTCTCCTTACGGGAAGCCGCGTTTAACAAGCGATATTTTAAAGGTCGGGAAAATATCTTGGAGTTGGCAACAAGTGAAGATTCCTGGCATGCAATTGTTGGAAACTTAAATGAAGTTCAGCGAAAAATAGTGGAAAGTAATGATGATAATCGATTGATTTTAGCAGGTCCTGGTTCAGGAAAAACACGTGTTATTGTACATAGAATTGCTTACCTTTTACGTGTCCAGCGGGTTCCTTCTCATGCCATTATTGCTTTAGCTTATAATCGCGCGGCAGCCAATGAAATTCGTAAACGGTTATATGAGGTTGTAGGAAAAGAATCTTACGGCGTAACAATCATGACTTATCATAGTATTGCGATGCGCTTAACGGGCTCTGTCTATGAAAACAGTCAGAATGATTTATCAGAGAGTGCCATACAAGATCGCTTTAAAGCGATGATTAAAGATGCGATAGAAATGTTACGGGGAAATGATACAGGATTAGATCTCCATGACGAGGAAGATGATGCTCGTACAGATTTATTACGCGGTTACCGATATATTTTAGTCGATGAATACCAAGATATTGATGATGACCAATACAGTCTAATTAGTGCTTTGGCCGGTAGAAATTTACCCGATGAAGATGGTAAGTTAACGATATTAGCGGTTGGAGATGATGATCAAAATATCTATACATTCCGAGGCAGTAGCAATCAATATATTGATCGTTTTACGGAAGACTACAGTGCTACTATGCATTACTTAGTCGAGAATTATCGCTCAACAAAGGGTATTATCGAGGCATCTAATGATGTCATTGGGATTAATACTAATCGATTAAAGGCGCAGTATCCGATTACGATTGATCAAAATAGGGCCGATGATCCTCATTATGGACGATGGGAAACTATTGATGCTAATAGAGCCGGAAGGGTCGTCGTACGCATACTAGCGCATGAAAATTATCAGGCACAAGCCTTTATTGTGATACACGAACTATCTCGTTTGAAAAGCATTGATCCTGAAGCGCTCAATAGCTGCGCAATTTTATCTCGGAAGAAATCTCCTTTGGCATGTTTTGCGGGAGGATTGGAAAGTCGTCAATATGATTATTACTATGAGCATGATAAGAGTAGTCACTTTTCAACACCTAGCCATCGATACTTTCAGCAATTATTAAGTACGATTGCTGGTATTGGACGCTTGGAGGTTATTAGTGATATATGGACGTTAATTTCCTTAGATGACTATCCTGATCGCTGGAAACAGTATTTTGAGGGCGCTTTTGAACAGCTTATTTTAGCCTTTAATGAATTATCAGGAGAAGCACATAGCATCATACAATGGCTTTTAACTTATGCTTACGAAATACCTATTAGTGCTAAAAAAGGTATTTTTCTTGGAACAATGCATTCAGCAAAAGGCTTAGAATTCGATCATGTTTTTATTCTTGATGATTTAGATTCCTTTGTTAAGAGTGATAATGAAGAGGAGAGACGTTTATTCTATGTTGGAATGACGCGGGCTAAAGAGACATTAATGTTATGTAGTTTTGGGAAAAAGCATACGATGATTGAGTCGATTCAGAATATTCTCAATAGCCCAGTCTCTAAGGCGGGAGATATGCCCTCATTACATCAAAAACATGTTCTTTTATCACCTAAGGATATTTATATGGACTATCTGGGAAGTCTCTTCAATGAAGCTGATCAAAAAGCATCGGCATGCTTAGAAGAGGGGGCTCTATTAGTGGTAGAGAAAGTCCATGAACGTTTAGTGTTTAAATACGAGAAAACGGGTGCTATAGTCTGTAAAAGTGCTAAAAACTTTGCACATAACGATTTAGATTTGGATGATATTATTCATTGTTCAGTGCATTCAATTACTCAGCGTAGAGTAGAAATGATAAAAGATGAAGGATTTAGAGCTCGATGTCGTTGTGAGATTTGGGAAGTGATCCAACCCTTAATTATATTAAAGGGCTAGCACTTCGGAAAGGGGCGCTGATAATGAATAAATGGTTAAGCAACATTACTGTATTCACTTCAATCTCTAACGATTAAGGGGATTGAAAGGCTGAAGTCGGAATGCTCTTTTAGATGCTTCACGCCGTCTACAATCTTCTCGCCTGATAAAAATGCTTTTTCCAATATGGATTATCAAGTGCTGAGGTGATAACCCCGCGTGAAGTCGAGGCGTGGACAAATTGATTGTTGCCACTATAAATTCCCACGTGCAGATTATTGCCGCCCCAATTAGTCTTAAAGAAGACGAGATCGCCGGGTTTGAGTTGGGATCTTTTAATTTTACGACCAATACTTGTCTGATCGACAGTGGATCTGGGGAGCTGAATGGCGAATTTTTCATAAAATGTCCGCTGAACGAAGGCAGAGCAGTCAATTCCTGTAGGCGAGTTGCCGCCTAATTGGTAAGGCGTTCCGCGCCAAAGTTGCTCTTGCGCCGTTAATGCTTGCGTTACGACCTGACTGTTTTGTAATTGTCTATAACTAGACGGCTTAGAAGAGGCGCAGGCAGTCAATGTGAATAAGAGTAATGTGAGTAGGAGATATTTTTTCATGGCGTATATTGCAAGGAGAGTGATAAAGCGTAGATCATGAGGATGCGTGCTGGGCTGAGTATATTAAAATTAAATCCCCTCATCGATATATTGTGTATTAATTCATTATATCGATGAGGGGAAAGTCTGATCACGCTATGCCTGAGATATCATGCGTGAGAATAATCTCTGAATGAAAGACAAAGATGATCGGTTATTAGCGAATACTCAACCTCGTTGGGGGTTATCCTAATAATAATGCATCATCCGCCACTTTTTCGCCACGGCTCTGTTCAAAGAGCATGAGAAGATCTGAAATACTCAAGTTTTTACGAAGATCGCCAGCGACATCAAGGACAATCTCTCCTTGGTGAAGCATGATGGTACGATTCCCATAAGAGAGCGCTTGCTGCATGGAGTGCGTCACCATAAGGGTTGTGAGCTTGTTTTTATTCACGATCTCTTCGGTGAGTTGCAGCACAAATGCCGCAGTTTTCGGGTCGAGCGCTGCTGTATGTTCATCTAGGAGCAGAATCTTAGAGGGTTGAAGCGACGACATTAAAAGGCTAATCGCCTGACGTTGCCCACCAGAAAGTAAGCCCATGCTATCTTCTAAACGATTCTCTAAACCGAGTTTAAGCGTTGCGAGATGTTCTCTAAAGATCTCCCGGCGATCCTTATTAATTGCCGCGCCAAATCCAGAGGATTTATTCCCACGGCCATAGGCTAGTGCAAGGTTCTCTTCAATTGTGAGGCTTTCGCAGGTGCCTGTCATGGGATCTTGGAACACACGGGCCACTAAACGAGCGCGATCTGAGACGGATTTTGTCGTGACATCTTCTTCATTGATAAAGATCTTGCCTGACGTTGTCTCCGCATTGCCGGAAACCACATTAAGAAGCGTCGATTTTCCCGCGCCATTGGTCCCGATTACGGTGACAAATTCCCCTTCTCGGATGGTGAGATTAATCTTCTTAAGGGCGACATTTTCTAAAGGCGTGTGCTCATTAAATACCACATGAATATCTTCTAAACGCATCATAATTAACGTCTCCCTTTAAATCTTTTTTTAAGTTTGGTTTTAATTTGGGGTAACACAAGGGCGATGACAACTAGCGTTGCCGTAATAAAGTTAAGATCCTGCGCACCTACGCCAATTTTTTGTAAGGGCTCGCTATGAAGCGCGAGGGCAATGAAGAGGCGATAGAGAATGGCGCCAATGATGACAGAGAAGGTAATCCAAAACATCTTTTTGGAGGTAATGAGCGTCTCGCCAATAATGACAGCGGCAAGCCCAATGACGATGGTACCGACACCAATTGAGATATCTGCGCCGCCTTGAGTTTGTACATAGAGCGAGCCACCGAGTGCGATCAAGCCATTGGAGATCATCATGCCGAGATAGGTCATTTTACCGGTATTAATCCCTTGTGCTTGCGCCATCTTAATATTCGCACCTGTTGCTCTTGTTGCAAGACCTGTACGGCTTTTGAAGAAGAGATCGAGCAGAATCTTTGCGACAATCACAAAAAGGAGAATGATAAGCGGTTTTACCCAGAACTGATTACTATAATCTTCATTAATAAATGGCGTGAGAACGGTGGGTTCCCAGATCAGTGGAATATTCGGCGCGCCCATAATGCGTAAGTTAACAGAGTAGAGCGCAATCATGACTAAGATACTCGCGAGCAGCTGCATAATTTTAAGCGAAACATTCAACCACGCCGTTACAAATCCAGCGGCAGCGCCGGCAATAGTCCCAAGAAGCGTTGCAATCCAGGGATTAACGCCGGCAACAATAGATACGGCGCAAACAGCGCCCCCTAGCGGAAAGCTTCCATCGGCGGTAAGGTCGGGGAAATTTAAAATTCTAAAAGAGATCAAAACGCCCAATGCGACTAATCCGTAGATTAATCCCACTTCTAAGGCGCCAAAAAGAGAGATAAGCGACATTAAAACTCCAAAATGAATGAGACAAAGAAACCTCAAGTTTGAAGACGTGAGGTTTACTTAACGTTGTTGCGTAAGCCATTATAAAAGTGGCTAATAGCGGTTTAGGTGAATACGGGTGCGATTAGAAAAAGCGTTGTAACAGTAAAGGGCTCATCACAAAATGCCGGGATGAACCCTTTATGCACGTTTATTCAATGACTTTAGTCGCACTATCAATCACAGATTGTGGCAAGCTGATGCCTTGTTGTTCTGCGGCTTTAAGATTAACGTAGAGTTCTGTTTTCTGCGGTTTTTCAGAAGGGATATCGCCGGCTTTTTCTCCATTGAGAATACGGACGACGATTTTACCAGTCTGTCTGCCCATGCCGTAGTAATCCCCACCGAGCGCCGCGACTGCGCCGCGTTCTGCCGATGAAGTGTCCGATGCAATCAGCGGAATCTTAGTTTGCACAGCCGCTTGATACATTGACTCATACGCAGATACCACGTTGTTATCGGTACTCGTATAGATCACATCCACGCGTCCTTGTAAGCTCTTAACAGCTGTTGGGATATCCGTTGTGCGCTGCGCGGGTGCGGGTACAACTTTGATATTTTGCGGTTGTAAGATCTCTTCGAGTTGCTTGAGCACAATCGTGGAGTTTACTTCGCCGGGGCTATAGACAAAACCGATGCTTTTAACTTCAGGGATAATGGTCTTTACGAGTTCCATTTGCGGCTCAAGCGGTAAGTGGTCTGAAACGCCTGTCACATTTCCGCCTTTCGCTTCCCAGCTACGGACCAAGTTTGCAGCAACAGGATCTGTGACTGCCGTGTAAACAATCGGTACGGTTCTGGTAGAAGCAAGGAGTGCTTGCGCGCTAGGCGTACCGATTCCGATAGCGACATCTGGGTTATCGCCGGCATATTTTTTCGCGATCTGCGCAGCGGTTGCACTGTTTCCTTGTGCGCTTTGGAATTGTAGACGAAGGTTTTCCCCTTCTATAAAGCCCGCATCTTTGAGCTCATCGATAATGCCTTGACGCGCTTGGTCTAATGCCGGGTGCTCTACAATTGCGGTAATTGCCACATGTTTCTGCTCATTTGCACCCCATGCGAGCGTGCCAAAAGAGAGGGGCGCCAAAAGGGATAACATCAATAACATTTTTCTACGTTTCATAAGACTCCGATCCTTTACCTATTCATTATTTATTATTGGTCTGATGCCTAATATATGGCTGTTATATTCGTTGCTTGGGGAAGGTTGATAACTTTTCGCCCAATTCTTTGAACATAGCATAAAAGCGGTCACGAGGGTAGTTGAAAATAAAATAAGCAACGGCGGACTGAGGGGGAATTTTATTTGTCAAAAAGATGACAACTTATCGTCCTTAAACGGCCTAAAATAGGATCAATTTTTACAAGAAAAGCAGAGAGTTGTATTGTGAATATTTGCGATATGGTCGATACTGATGATCTAAGTCGTCAATAAACGTCAGATTTTGGTCTGGATCATTTTATGAATAATGGTCAGCGCCGAATTCCTTAAAAGGGCGTAATGTTAGACCGACTATTTCAACCCATCAGGATGAAGGAGAGAGCGATGAGCGATCAAAGTTGTGCAGAGGGTGTTTGCCGTGTTGAGCCTGTAAAAAATGCCGGCGCTGCCCCTGAGTTAAATCAAGATACGCGTGTTATTTATGTTGGAGATCCGATGTGCTCCTGGTGTTACGGGGTTTCTCCTGTGGTGAATGACTTACAGCAATATTGTACGGCGCATGATATTCGTTTTGAGATTGTTGTCGGCGGATTACGTGCGGGGGGAGGCGATCAATGGAACGAAGGGTTTATCGCTTTTTTACGTAATGAGTGGGGCATTATTGCCGATAAAACGGGGGTGGAGTTTAACTTTGGTATCTTAGATCAAGATTACTTTAATTATAATACCGAGCAGAGCTGCCGCGCTGTCGTGATCGCCCGTAGCTTATTACCCGATGATAATAATGCTTTGTTAACTGCCTTTTTTAAAGGGATTCAAACCAAATTCTATCTTTATAATGAAGATCCTAAAGAGGTCTCGTTTTATGAGAATTTATGTGCTGAAGCAGGGATTGATTTCTCGGCATTTAAAACCTGCTTTGAGGATCGTGAGTGGAAAAAGCGTACGATCGCCGAGTTTAGATATCGTAGTCAATTAGGCGTGAATTCATTCCCGAGTTTCTTGTTGGTAAAAGGTGATAAAGTCACGTTATTAGCAGCGGGATATGCGACCTTATTAGAATTGGTTCAGCGTATAAAATAGTGGATTACCGATATAACCGGTGTAGGGTACATGATCGTAAACCTTTGGAGGTTCGATGATGCGCATCTATTGAGATGATTGCATGAAGCGTATACTAAATGCGCCGGCTGATTTGACACCTGAGCAATTTCATCATAATTTTAAGAATCCATAAAAGCGAGGAGAAGCCTCGCTTTTTAATCTCAAGATGAATAACTCCTGATGAATATTGCCTATTCATCACAATAAAAATAACTGTCATCCTCTTTTCTGAAATCCGTACCCTAAGGACGCACTCTGAATGAAACACTCAATACTGGCTTTAAGCTGCTCACTTTTACTTGCTTGTGGTGCATCATCATGGGTGATGGCAGAACCAACTACGGTAACGACAGATGTTATTGAGAGGGTTGATGCCTCGCAAAATCAATTTGTGCAAAATGATCGCCATGCCTTTTTCTTAAAAGGGGATGTAAAGCAGTACAGCGCGCGTATTTACTACTTTGATTATGAGGATTTGGATGCAGATTTAAATGTTATAACTCCGGAAAATCTGGGATTCAGCATTGATGCTGATTTTAATGAAGCCGGATTTTCTGATTTTATAAAGCTTGCTTTCTATCAAGACGGGGAGCTGCAATTCGCGGCTTATCGTACCGCTGAGCCCTATGAGAATAATGCGCGAAAGATCTATTCTCTCATGCGTAATGCCGGCGATTCTCATGATAAAGCAGAGATTCAGCAAACATTTACAGATCAATCAGAACTAGAAGAGGTTCAGCAATCGTGGACGCATCAGCGGAGTACGACCAATGTCGCGAATGGCGTGCGGACGATTATCGAAGAATTTGATGGCGAGCATCGCCCAACGTTAATCTCCACGATACAAGATGGGAATACCACCCATAGCCACTATCTCTATCTCCCTTTTGCTGAATTAAAAACAGCAGATTTTGAGAGTATTGACGCAGATATCATCGAAATTCAGGCATCAAGAGCTGATATTCAAACCTTTACGGATGATGATTTTCAGATGCTCGATCCGCGGGTGAAAATTGTGGTAAAAGAGATGCTTGATACTGCCGGAAACCCACAAATTCAGTGGACTTACTCAAGAGATAGCCTGGATAAAGAAGTCGTAACCTATCAATACTACTAACCATAAAACTCAATAAAAAACCTTCGGAATAGACGCAATGACAGATCCTATCGCAATTAATTATATCGAGTTTAATGTGGCGGATATCGCCAAGAGTAAAGCCTTCTACACGCATCTTGGCTGGTATTTTACAGATTTTGGGCCGCAATATTGCGAGTTTCATTCGGGAAGCATTAAGGGCGGATTTTATCAAAACAGTGAGATCACTGAGATAAATGCTGGCGGCGGCGCGTTAGTGATTCTCTATAGTCCTGAGATCGAGAAGAGTTATCAGATGCTTCAAGCGATAGGTGCAGAAATAACGATGGAAATTACCCCATTTCCGGGAGGTAAGCGTTTTCACTTTAAAGATCCAGATGGTTATGTCTTAGCAATTTGGAGCGATCAGTAATGCTCTTTAATAATCTGTAAAATCTGCAACAGCCTTAATAGCGCTGTTATCTCAAATGTGAAAACAGATAGTAGATAGCACAAAACCCCGAAAATGCTTCGTATCATTTTCGGGGTTTTATAATAATTGAGCGCTCAAAAGATATTAAAACTGACCTTGGCCTCTACGAAAAGCCTCAATCTTCTTATCTGTATTATATTGTGATAATGCATAAACACCCCAGATGACAGCAGGAATCCAGCCAATTAAGGTGATTTGAAGAATCAGACAGATAATGCCGGCAATCGGACGACCAATTGTGAAAAAACCTAACCATGGAAATAATAATGTGATGAGTAAACGCATGTGATAACCCCTTCAATGGATTTGCTTGTTATAAAATAGGTGACTGTATCGCAGATGATGGTGTCGACTAAGGTTGATCTCATCCTATTCAATAGTGAGGAGGAGATTTCTATTAGAAATAAGGGTACAGAAAATTGTGACGGAGTACTAGCGCGATCTCTTATAATTTTAAGGTGTTTATCATTGAATAGGGGAGATTAGTGCATCTCAATCGTAGAGAATAATAGGCGTTATTAGCGAGTAGAAATAGGGAGAAACATTATTTCATTTTTGAAAAATTGATCGATATTAATATGGCTTTATTGATGCCAATGCGATGTCAAGGTGCTATAAAGCGCTATATATAGCAAGAGTGCCAAGATGAGCGTCTGATTGCCTCTAGGAATTTAAAAGCATTTTCGCATCTTTAATGCGTGTGCTTATATGCTATACTTCCCACTCAATTTACAGATGATAAATCACTGTCTCAATGTAGATAGACCTCCCAAAACTCATGTTAGATCAGGAAGAGATTAATAGATGAAAGTTTTAATTGTTGGTAAAGGTGGCCGCGAGCATGCGCTTGCTTGGAAAAGTGGTAAGAGTTCATTAGTATCGGAAGTCTTTGTAGCGCCAGGCAATGCCGGCATGAAAAACGATGCAACGCTCGTTGATATCGCAGAAACAGATGCGGTGGCACTCGCGGATTTTGCGGTTGCAAATAACATTGAGCTAACAATTATTGGCCCAGAAGCAAGCCTTGTAGCCGGCGTTGCAGATGAGTTTAAAAAGCGGGATTTATTGGTGTGGGGGCCAGATAAAGCGGCAGCACAAATTGAAGGCAGTAAAGATTTCTCTAAACAGATGATGGTGAAATACGGTGCGCCAACAGCGCATTCAGAGAGCTTTACACAGAGTGATAAAGCACGTAGCTATGTCGAAAAAATTGGTTTGCCGATTGTGATTAAGGCAGATGGATTAGCGGCAGGCAAGGGCGTTGTGATTCCGGAAACACTTGAAGAAGCATTTGCCACAATTGACGATATGCTTGAAGGCAATCGCTTTGGTGCGGCCGGCGCTTGTATCTTAATTGAAGAGATGCTGATCGGTGAAGAGTTCTCGCTCATGTGCTTCGTACATGATGGGCAGATTATCCCGATGGTAATGGCGCAAGACCATAAACGTGCTTATGATAATGATGAAGGCCCTAATACGGGCGGAATGGGCGCATATGCACCGATCTTTGATGCGCAGAGTGAAGAAGTACAATCATCTGTAAAAGCGATTATGCAACCGATCGTAGATGGTTTAACAAAAGAGGGCATGCCTTATACCGGATTCCTCTACGGTGGCTTATTCCTCACGCAAGAGGGCTTTAAGGTGATCGAGTTTAATGCGCGCTTTGGGGATCCTGAAGCACAAATTATTCTCCCACTCTTAGAAACAGATTTTGTCGAGATTATCTATAATCTTCTCACGGATAAAAAGGTTCCCGAGATCAAATGGCGCAAACAGTTCGCAATCGGCGTTGTGCTTGCTTCAGAGGGATATCCAGATAACCCACAAACAGGTTATCCGCTCAATACGCCGACCTTTAATAATGAAGATGCGTTAATCTTCTATGCGGGCGTCAAAGAAGTGGATGGTAAGCTCGTCAGTGATGGTGGCCGTATTCTTCTAAATGTGGCAATTGCAGATGATTTCAAATCGGCGTACGATACAGCTTATGAGAATATGAAGCAGTTAGATGTGCCGCATACTTTCTTCCGTAGCGATATTGGTCATAAACAATTTAAGCGTTAAGACGGAAATCTTCCTTCTGAAGATCTCTTAAACCGACTGGTTATAAAATCTATAAAAATCCCGTAAAAATTTATTTTGCGGGATTTTTTACGTCTAGAGAATTTTGAATTTTTAAATAAAGCGTATGTTGCTTGATAAGGCGTAAAACAGTCATTGTGGACTGATAATAAGGGGCAAGGTATTGGCTTCATATTGGCAGTAACCCCCTTTATTCCTCTGATTGGAGAGAATTACGCGCTTTTTTACGAGCGTTAGTGTATATATATAAATTATATTATTATCAATAAACTATTTTAAATAACAATATGTTGATTAACTTTTTTGCCAATTTATCGCTGATTGTTGTCTTTTTTTAAGGTGGGCGAAAAAAAGTTGTCAAGAGATTGTATAAATTTTAAGAGAATAAAGTTTCTGGATTGGTTAGCAAAGGGCACTTTTCTTGACAAGGATAAACGGTAGATGAATGATAGGCGCATTATTTGTAAAGTTTCTTTTAAATCAGTGTCTTGAGCTGTATTTAGTTTAGGAGGTATTTTTCCTGATTTTTGGGGCGATTGGCGCACAATATGTTTTTTAAACACCTAAATTTAATTTTTTTGCTGGGTAATAAATAGACAAATCTTTACATTTGATTTCAGTTGCAACATGAGAAGCTATTGATTTTGTGATAATATCTTGCGGTGAATTTCAAAAAATATTATAAAAAGAACAGGGGACATGGGGTCTCTTGGAACAATTATCTCTTGCTAAATTAGCAGAGGAAGGACGACATTTATTATGGTGGCAACAAACATTAAAGGGAACTTGCCAAAGAAAGAGACAGCCGAAGAAAAAGATAAAAAAGGCCTGTTCTCTTCCTTACATCTTCCTGTCTTTATTAGTGCGAACATCATCATTTTTGCAATTATTGCATTAGCGATTTTGCATCCAGATGCGCCCGCATTTTTCTCAAGTGTATTAAGCTGGATTACTGAAAATCTTGGCTGGTACTATCTCTTAACCGTAGGGATTATTTTAATCTCCTTTATTTACGTCGCATTAAGTCGTTACGGAACCATTAAACTTGGACCGGACCATTCAGAAGCCGCTTATAGTGATAGAAGCTGGTTTGCCATGCTCTTCTCGACAGGGATGGGGATTGGGATCATGTTCTTCGGTGTCGCAGAACCGCTCCTGCATTATCTTGCGCCGCCGGTAGGTGATCCGGAAACGATTGCAACGGCGAAAGCGGCAATGAATATTACCTTCTTCCACTGGGGAATCCATGCGTGGGCGATCTATGGGGTAGTGGGTCTGATTCTTGCGTACTTTAGTTTCCGTATGAACTTACCGCTTGCAGTAAGATCAGCACTTTACCCAATGATTGGCGACAGAATATATGGCCGCTGGGGAGATGCGATTGATACATTTGCCGTAATTGGTACAGTCTTTGGGGTAGCGACAACGCTTGGATTCGGGGTAATGCAGATCAATACTGGTCTTAACTATCTCTTCCCCTCCATTCCTGTAGCATCAACAACGCAAGTCATCTTGATTATTGTTACGACGGCTTGTGCAACACTCTCGGTGAGTATGGGGCTTGATAAAGGGATTAAAATCCTTTCAGAGTTAAATCTGATTCTTGCTTTTGCATTAGTGCTCTTTGTATTCCTCTTTGGTGGGAAGGTACTCTTCTTACTTGAAGTGATGATGCAAAACATTGGTTACTACTTCTCAAGTATCTTTAATAGTACCTTTAATATGTATAGCTATGATGCAACGGCGTCACCTGCAGCAGCGAAAGGGATCGATAGTTGGTTAGGTGGTTGGACAATTGCTTATTGGGGTTGGTGGATTGCGTGGTCACCATTTGTGGGAATGTTCATTGCGAAAATCTCACGTGGTCGTACGATTCGTAACTTTGTGGGTGGCGTTCTCTTAATTCCTGCAGGATTTACTTTCTTCTGGATGACAACCTTTGGTAACTCAGCAATTGACATGATTGCCTCAGATGGCATCACGGAGTTAAAAGACACGCTTCTTGGTGAGAATGGAAGCTCTAAAGCACTCTTTGCTTTCATTAGTCACTTCCCGGTTGCTGAATCTATTCAAAACTTTATTCCTGCAGAGTGGATCCGCGGTACGATCTCATTTATCGCAGTAGTGATGGTTGCGGTATTCTTTGTAACAAGTGCGGACTCAGGTGCGTTAGTAATGGATATGCTTTCAAGTAAGAAAGATGTTGAAGTTACGCCGCTTTGGCAACGTATTTTCTGGGGATCTATTACGGGTGTGATTGCGATTGTTTTACTCCTTAATGGGGGTCTTGGATCCTTACAAGCAGTATCAACAATGACGGCATTCCCCTTTAGTATCGTGATTTTAATCTCGATCTACGGGCTCTTTAAAGCGCTCCGCATGGATCACGGTAAGATTGATATCCGTAACAAAGCGAATATGTATGTACAGCCGAGTACGGTAGATTCAGGGGGGTGGCAGAAACGTCTTCGTAACGTGATGGTTTACCCACGTCGTGCAAACGTGCTTAAATTCTTAGAGCATGTCGTATTACCGGCATTTGATGAGGTAAAAGCAGAGTTTGTGAAGCAGGGCTTAACCGTAACAATCAATACAGAAGACGAGAGCGATATTCGTTTTGAAGTCGATCATGGGGACAATGCAACCTTCGTATATCGTGTAAAAGCGAAGCATTACCTCAAGCCAAGCTTCTCATTACTTGAAGAAGAAGCAGATATTGAAGATCAGAAGTACTTCCGTGCTGAAGTTTATCTCGATGATGGTAGTAAGGGTTACGACATCATGGGATACACGAAAGAAAATATCACGAATGATATTGTTGACCAATACACGAGTCATCACTACTTCATTCAAAACTATGAGATGCGTTCTGACTACGAGTTTGGATCAAATCCTAACGAAGATTAGTAACTTGTTTCTGACCCAAAGTATGGCGCATTAATTCATTAATCGCGCGATATAACAAGGGGATAAAAAAATGCCGGCATTCTTGAATGAATGACCGGCATTTTTGTGCGTCATCTGAAAGGTAAGAATTAATAGTAGGTAATCATCTGCTTTTCTAAATAGGTCATCACGGCATATTCCAATACAAAAATCCCCATATAGATCATCAGATAATAGTGCTTTTGCTGAAGATAGCGCGCCCGCATAAAGAGATAAATAGGCGGAATAATAATCCAAGCAATGCTGAAGAGTTTAGGTGCCGGCATTTTTTCTTTAAGATAATTATGATCGGCGACTAACAGTAATAGGATTGTTAAAATCGTCACCCAAAACAGCATCATAAAGTAGATCTCATCAGCGCTGTGCAATAACATCATAATAGAGGCTACAGCGCTCATCGCATAAATCACAATGATTGATATGATGAAGGCGTTTGTTATCGGTTTTTTATCCATAATCATCTCTCTGTCTTTATCTTGATATTTCTTTATATTAATGGCATTTGAAAAGTCATTAATATAGAGGGTTTTGAAACGTTTTGAAATAGGTCTATCGAGTGATATCGATGAGAACGAGCACAAGGATTGCCGGCATATAAAATGCCGGGGTTTATTGATCGTGAATGATTTGAATGTGCTTAATCCGCCGTAAGGCTTTTTGTCATACTCTGTGCGAGAGCACTTTAAAGCGTTTCAGGTGCGTTAAGAGGCTCCAGAATTTCAAGAGGTACATTGACAAGATCTAGCATCTGATAGCTGAAGTCACCCATTTCAGTAATCTTACCGCCATCGATGATGCGCTTGAGTAAGGGCTTCGCTGTCTCAAATTGCGGCAGTGGCAGATTTAAGCGCTTCGCAACTGCATGATAGTAGCTTTCTCGATTTGGATGCGTCGGTGTTACGAGATTATAGATCTCAAAGTGTCCTGGCATTGTCTCGCGTTGCAATAAGGCATGAATGGCGTTGATAAGATCCGTAATATGGAGCAGATTAATCGCATCTCTCGGTGCGCGGATATTATCCCGGCCACTTAAGGGATAAACCGGATGACGACCATTGCCGATGAGCCCTGCGAGCCTGAGGATGATAACGGGAATGGTGAGCGATGATTCAAGTGCGATTTCAACCTCACGAATCGCTTTTGCACTTGCTGTTTGCGCCATTGCCGGCAATGCTTCATGAATAATCCCACTACTATTGCCATAAACAGATGTCGAGCTGGTATAGATAATTTCACGCGCGCCATATTGTTCTGCCAAGCGGGCAGTGCCGAGGATCATCTCGGTGTAGGTGAGTGATCTATTGGTGGCTGTATCCTCAATCGTTTCTTCAGCAGTACGTTTGATAAATGCACTTGGAGGAATTGTGATAATCACTTGGCGAGATTCGAAAATATTTTGTAAAAAAGTGTCGTTTTCAAGGCTTTTTTCCTGCTGAAAACGGCATAAATCTTGTTGAGAAAAGGGAAATAGCGGGATTTCTTGTAAATATTGAGGCGATTTTAGGATGCTTTCGTGATTTTGCTTAGTCGCAATCACATCGTACCCTGATTTTTTAAGGGATATTGCAAGGGGAGAACCTAGCCATCCTGCGCCAATGATGAGGGGTTTTATAATTTTTGAGGGTTGTGAATAATTCATAGGTTTAATAATCGCGATAACCTTAAACATAGATCAGGAAATATTCATATTGTCCTGAATGATTAGAGGGAATTTGTTATAGTTTAGATAGATTAATAAAATTAATAAGTTGCAATAAATCGCATTTATTTAAATTAATAAAAATAGTTTTATCTAGGTTTACATCGGGGATTTACAACTTAAAAGGGGTTAGCTATGAAAAACAGTCGTCTTACCCACGAAGACAGCGTAACAAAAGGCGGAGAATGGCGCCGCTTTATTTTATTAATGATCGTTGTTTTACCACTATTAGCTGCATGTGCCATTGGTGGCTATGGTCTCTTTATCTGGATTATGCAGATGTTTGTTTGGGGACCACCCGCATAAACACAACATATGAGTGGTGTACGTTATGACACTCATGAGTACGGAGTTCGTTGCCTTAACATCATTCGTACATCAGTGATCGCTATCAAGGGTGATTATCAATAATAATACGTAAGGAATACACATCATGGGAATGATCAAGCGCACCAAAAGCGCACTTTATAATCTTTTTTTACGACCGAGTATGCGTATCGGGCTCGGTGTTCTCGTTACGGGCGGCTTTATTGCCGGCATTTTATTCTGGAATGCATTTGATACCGGGCTTAAATATACCAACTCAGAAGAATTCTGTACAAGTTGTCACACGATGGCAGATAACGTCTACCCAGAATTACAGCAAACAGCACACTTTAGAAATAGAACCGGCGTAAGAGCTTACTGTGCAGACTGCCACGTTCCGCATAATTTTACGGATAAAATCGCTCGTAAGGTACAAGCAAGCCGAGAAGTGGTCTCTCATTTAATGGGAGATATTGGCACGCGTGAGAAATTCTTAGATAAACGCTTAGTCCTTGCACAACGTGAGTGGGCAAGAATGAGTGCCAATGGCTCAAAAGAGTGTCGTTCATGTCATGACTACGAGCATATGGCGTTTGAGAAGATGGATATCATGGCGGAGATGGAGATGCGTGGTGCTGCAGCGCGTAACACTAGCTGTATCGAATGTCATAAAGGGATTGCGCACCAATTACCAGTTGTCCAAAGTGTTCGTAATGAAGATCTTGAGAAGCTTCTTGCGAATGCCAATAAAGAGACCACCACGGTCAATACGGATTACTACAACGTCTTGCCACAACCGCTCTATCTTGATGAATCCTTAAGTGAAAAAATCGGATCATTAGAAGTGGCAACGGAAGTGAAAGTGCTCGATAAAAAAGGCGATGCAGAGTTGATCGAATACGAGCTCTGGCGCAAAAACAAAGGCTACGGACGTGTACTTTATGGCGCTTATAGCCTTAATACGGTGAGTGCAATTTTAGAGAAAGAAGTAGCGCAAAATAGTGAGTTTACCGTATTAGAAGTAGAAGAAGATCCATTAACAGGGCTTGAGTGGCAGAAAGTGAAAGGCACCGCATGGATTGAAAAAGGCGGCTTAACGGCGGATGTCACACCGATTTGGGAAGTGGCAAATGCCAGTTACACCAAAAGCTGTAGTACCTGCCACGTGCAACCCGATATCGCTCATTACGATACGAACACTTGGCCAGGGCTCTTCTCAGGAATGGTCGGCTTTACAAATATGGATGAAGACACCTCAAAAGTGGTCTTAAAGTACCTCCAGATGCATTCCATGGATTTTGCAAAACCTGCACATTAATCAGCACAGTGCATATTGAAAACCAATAGAGAATCGCATCCTGCCATGGGGCGATGTGTCAACTCATCATGACGATAGAGATCATCGATGACACACAGATCTCCCCATCGCACTTAGATTAATCAACGTTGAAAATGCCGGAGTTTTAAATAGCCACATATCGAAGTATACGATTGCAAGGCGCATCTCCTTCACATTTTCAGCGGATAGAGAAAGGACAGATATTATGAAGCAGCAATCTTATCAATCTCGCCGTGGATTTTTAAAAACAGCCTCACTGATTGCCGGCGGTTCACTGCTTGCACCAAGTTTAATGGCAGAAACCTTATTAACCACCAAGCAGCCTACAGATGTTGATTTAGACACATTGGTAAGCTGGCGTATTTCTGGGGCTCACTGGGGCGCGTTTAGAGCCAAAGTGGTTGCAAATCGCTTAGTTGAAGTAGAGCCTTTTGAATATGATAAGCACCCCACGCGTATTTTAGACGCGGTTCCCGGCATTTTGTATAGCAGCGCACGCGTTCGCTATCCATTAGTGCGTTTAGATTGGTATAAAAACCGACACAATAGCGACACGGCGCAGCGCGGTGATAATCGCTTTATTCGTGTGAGCTGGGACGAAGCGCTAGATCTGATGTATGAAGAGTTAGAGCGAATTCAAACCACTTATGGTCCTTGGGCGCTTCATACCGGAAACGTGGGTTGGCGTTCTGTGGGGCAGGTTCATAGCTGTGGTAACCATATGCTAAGAGCGATTGCCATGCACGGTAATAGCGTTGGCACTGCCGGCGACTACTCAACGGGTGCGGGGCAAGTCATCATGCCGTATATCCTGGGTTCAACCGAGGTTTACTCACAAGGCACCTCATGGGACATTATTCTTGAAGAGAGTAAAGTCTTGGTGATTTGGGGCAGTGATTTAGTCAAGAACCTGCAAGTGGGCTGGAATACCGAAACGCATGAAGCGTATGCGTATCTGAAGCAGTTAAAAGCGAAAGTTGAGAAGGGCGATATTCGTGTCATCTGCGTGGACCCTGTGAAGAGCATGACGGCCAATTATCTTGGTTGTGAGCATCTTTATGTAAACCCGATGACAGACCTGACGGTAATGCTCGGGATTGCCCATACGCTCTGGAGCGAAGATCTTTATGATAAAGAATTCCTAGAAACATACACGCTCGGCTTCGATGAGTTCCTCCCTTACCTGAAAGGGGAGAATGAGGATATGATCGAAAAAACGCCTGAGTGGGCAGAATCTATCTCCGGCGTTCCTGCTGAGACGATTCGTGAGCTTGCGCGTGCAATGGCGGCGAACCGTACGCAGATGATGCTTGGTTGGTCGATGCAGCGTCAACAACATGGAGAGCAACCTTTCTGGATGGCAGCGATCGTTGCGGCGATGCTCGGACAAATTGGCTTACCTGGCGGCGGGATTAGTTACTCGCATCACTATAGTTCTGTGGGCGTTTCATCATCGGGCGCTTCAATGCCGGGCGCATTCCCGCTTAACTTAGACTTTGGGCGAGAGCCAAAACATAAGAGTACAGATTATAAGGGCTACGCGAGCTTTATTCCGGTTTCCCGCGTGATTGATGCATTGCTTGAGCCAGGTAAAGTGATTCCTTATAACGGCAATACGATTAAACTTGCGCCTTATAAAATGGCGATATTCTCCGGTTGTAACCAGTGGCATCGTCAGCAAGATCGTAACAAGATGAAGCTTGCCTATCGAGATATCGAAACAATTGTTGCGGTAGATTATAACTGGACAGCAACCTGCCGATTCGCAGATATTGTCTTACCGGCATGTACGCCGTACGAGCGCAATGACTTGGATGTTTACGGCACATACAGTAACCGCGGCGTGATTGCGATGCAAAAGCTTGTAGATCCGCTCTATTATTCGAAGACAGACTTTGATATCTGGCGTGAGTTTAGTAAGCGTTTAAACCGTGAGCGTGAATATACGCAAGATAAAAACGAGATGCAGTGGATCGAAAAGCTCTATATGGAGTGCTATAACGAAAACTATCCTAAGGGCTTCTATATGCCGTCCTTTAGAGAGTTTTGGCAGAAAGGATATGTACTATTCCCAGAGGGTAAACCTTGGGTACGTCATGCAGACTTTAGGGAAGATCCTGAGGTGAATGCGCTCGGTACGCCATCAGGCTTTATCGAGATCTATAGCCGAACGATCGCAAGCTTTGGCTATGATGACTGTAAAGGGCATCCGATCTGGATGGAAAAAGCAGAGCGTTCTCATGGTGGGCCAAAATCTGATCAGTTCCCGCTTTGGATGCAATCTGCGCACCCGGATAATCGCCTGCATTCACAAGGTTGTGAGTCTAAAGAGATGCGTGAAAGCTACGCCATTGCCGGACGTGAACCTGTCTTTATCAGCCCTCAAGATGCGGAGAAACGCGGGATTGTCCATGGGGATTTAGTGCGCGTTTATAATGATCGTGGGCAACTGCTTGCCGGCGCGCATGTGAGCGATAACTTCCCAAGTGGCGTTGTGCGAATCTTTGAAGGTGCATGGTATTCACCGCTTGATGAGACAATTGGTGCAATCGATACGTATGGCGATCCTAATACACTCACCATGGATGTCGGAACTTCTAGCTTGTCACAAGCGCCGAGTGCGAATACGTGTCAGGTCGAGATCGAGAAGTTTGTCGGCGTTGCCCCTGCACCGAACGGCTTTACAGGCCCGACGGTCGTGGATATCGAAGGTCAACCGACCACAGAGATGTAAGGCGCAATGCATCATCAATATCGAAAATAGATCCATGATGATGTTGTAAACGAGAGAAGCGTTATAAGAGACGTATTACAAGCATACAGAAGAGGAATATCAATCGGTATTCCTCTTTTCTCTTATATTGAATGATGTGCATCACAAGATTGTAAAGATTGTGCAATAGGAAGATGGCTAAAGGCACTTTTTAAGCCATAATAGAGATTCAGTATCCGATTGTCAGTACTCAAGACAGATAGATGAACTAACGACGAGGTTAATGAAAATAGATGACAAAGATGACACCGCTCAGTAATGAAGTTTCGATCATTGCTAAACTCCGTGCAGAGACTTATCAATGGTTTGCGCACCTTTTTTCGCAAGAGCTCACTCATGATGAGATCAAGCTGTATCAAGAGGGTGCGTTGAATACACTCTTTGCTTACTTTAATGAGATCGGGCTGACACATGAAGTCGCCCGCTGTAAGCAGGCGATTGAAATGTTGAAAACGATCCCTGATGCCGCGTTAGAGCTGAAAGGGGATTTTGCGGGTTGTTTCCTTCTAGATGAAGAGAATGGGGCAATGCCATATGCATCTTTACATTTAGGCGAAGATGGCATGATGTATGCCGAAGCCGAACGTAAAATGCGCGAACTTCTCTCAAAAAGTGGGCTGCAAATATTAGAAAGTTTTAAAGAGCCCTCGGATCATTTAGCGATCTATCTGGCATTAATGCAAAAATGGTGTGAGCAGTTAAGTCGTGAGGTTCTTAAAGCAGAGGAACCCACGAATTATGTTTCAGATGAGTATCGTGCGCAACGCTCTTTTGTGTCTAATGGTATCCTCGCATGGTTGCCCGCTTGGAATGAGCGATTGTCGCGCGTTGCCAATTGCCAGAGTGAGTTTTATCAAGCGCTAGGGGCATTACTGCTGGGCTTTATTATGGCAGATGAGGATTATCTCAATAGCGAGTTAGAGCGTTTATTAATCTAACACTATGCTTAAGCGCAGCCGAAAGCCAGTGCAGCGCTTTATTGAAAGAATAATGCCGGCATGATCATCATCAAATAGGCTCGTAAATGCGGATCACTTTATGTGGGATTTGGTAAAATGATGGCGTTAAATATTATCTTTGAGATTTGGGCTTGTCATAATGCCGGGAACGAGTTATTTCCGGGAGCATCATAAAGCAGTGGATCTCTGCCTTTCATTATAGGAAATCGGTTATGAAAAAAATTACTTTAAGCATTCCAGAGATCAGCTGTGGTCACTGTACATCAAGTATTGATGAAACATTAAAAGATCTTCCCGGCATTATTGCCGTCTCTTCAAGCGTTGAAGAGAAGACGACAACGGTAGAATTTGAAGAAGCCTTAACATCTGTAGGCGCGATTATTGAAGTGATTGATGATATTGGATTTGCCGCGACTGAGGTTGCCTAAATCCACTGTGTACATATTAAATGACGCAAATAAAAAAGGTCGCGCTCCATAGGAGGCGACCTTTTTATCTGGCTGATCTAGAATCTCAAATCTAGATTCTAGATAGCTTCATTTCTATCCTATTACCGGCATTGTGCGGTGATAAACGGATTATCATTGCCTTGTTGCTTTGCAATAATCTGATTGCGCTTGCATTCCCATGCTTTAGGCGGGTGCTGTTTGTCCCATGTACGCATCAGTTTTTGCTCACGATCTGCGATCTCAAGGTTATAACGATCGATCATATAGAGATAGGTGCGTGCGATCATCCCTTTTACTTCATTGCGAGGATGCACCTGACGATTCTTGAAGTCTGTGGCAAATTCACAGCGACCATATTGATCAAAGCGTTTGGCAAACTCCCCAAAGCGGAAGTTAGAGCGATCGGCATTCACCTCACCAATAGCGGGCTGTAGATTATGCATATCGCCCTCCATCTCATTAAAGAATGCGCTGTAGTTTGGCTGTGTCTTACAGTTTTCACGGCCACCATTTTGCCAGCATTGAAGCTGATTACCGAAGGCATATGCCGGCATTACATGCTCCCATTCGATACGATTAGCACGTACATCATTACTACGAACCTTATAACCACAGCTCTTTAAATCCGGAATACCTTTTTTACCTTCCCAGCTAAAATCACAGCCACAATAGAACTCTTTTTGTTCTGGATGGGCTTGATAAAGATTGATGAGTCGCGTTTTTGCCTTATTAAAGGTCATCTCACTATTCGTTGGGATTTCAGGCTGATGACCGCCGGTTAAACCGCCTAAATCGATATCCCCAAAGTAGCTACCGATAGCAATAAGGATAATACCGCCGATCCAGTAGAGCGGGTTCTTTTTCTTGAAGAGCTGTTTTGCGATCTGCTCGAAAATATTTTGTTGTTTCTTTTTACGTGCCATTAAATACTGTAATCCAATTTAACTCATGATTTTAAGGGGGTTTTACCAGAGAATAAGCATTCCCCGAATGATTTTAAGTAGACTATTATACGGATAAAGTGCCATAAGCACAGGATACGATCATTGCTTGAACTGTTTTTGCTCTATAATAGAGCGCTATTATCAATTTTTGATGTAAGAAGGAATAAACATGACAATGACACTCGGTGAAGCTTTAAACGTTCGCGCTGATCTCCAAACCCGTATTGCGCAATTAACTGCGCGCTTAATGGAAAATGTGAAAGTTCAAGAGGGCGATTCTCCGGCATTGTCGCCACAAGATCTTCGTAAAGAGCTCTTTATTGCGGTCGATACGTTGGGGAAATTAGTGGCAAGAATCAACCAAACGAATAATCTTACCGCAATCAGTGACGAGCAGAAGCTGGTTGATGCATTAATTGAGCGTGAAAACCTCATGAAAAAGCGCAATATTATTAATCAAATGATCGAAAAAGCCTCTAACAATGAGAACCGCTACAGCATGTCTGAAATCAAGTTCGTGAGCGTCGTAGACGTCGCTGGGCTTCAAAAAGAGTATGACGCATTATCTAAAAAATGGCGTGAGCTCGATAACAAGATCCAAGGAATTAATTGGATCACAGCGCTTATTTAGTTACAATAAAGACGGCAAAATAGAGAAGGCGAGTACAAACCAACCCAACTGTAGTGTTAACAGCACAAAAACCTTAACCATTTACGTTAAGAACAGTTTACTCCGCAGCGCAAGTTGCAGAACGGTGAACAAAGTATCATTTACTCCCACGTACTGATTCTCTATTAGGGTGGGATTGGGGAAACTCCTCGGCGTTTTATAAATGCCGGGTTTTTTTATGGGTGGTTGAAAATTGTAAAGATTACTTAGTAAAAATAGAATATTATTAGGTATATCAATTATTTATATTAAAAGTCACCATCCGAAAATGCCATTGAAAAGCCATAAAACATCAGTCTGTCAATCATTTTTGATGAGGATATAGGCATAAAAATATAATCCGCAATATTAAATTTATTTGAAAATCAGTGATTTGTTAAATAATTAAAGAAGATGACTTGTTTCTTGACGAGTGAAAGGTTAATATATGTAAATCCTGTAAATAAAGTTACATTTTGCAACAAAAAAGTCTTAGTATTCAGTAAGATATTAAGCAATATCCCCAATAAAGAAACCGCCAAGATACGTCTTCGGTGGTTTTTTTGTGTCTATTTTATTGAAGAAATTCTCAAAGAGATTAATCCCGAGGATAATAGGGTCTCTGTTAAACTGGTTTCTTTTGTAAAAATTATGGAGCTAATTTTATGGCATCTTCAGACTTATTAATTCGGGAACTTAGTCGTCCTGAGGATCTTCCTGCAATTGTAGACATCTGGTTAGATGCTTCCATTATTGCGCATGATTTTATATCTGAGGACTTTTGGAAAAGTCAGGTAGCAAATATGCGCGATCTCTATTTACCTTCAGCAAATGTGTATCTCGCAATTGAAAACCAACAAATTTTGGGATTTTATGCGGTAAACAATAACAGGCTAGAAGCTCTTTTTGTCACACCAGAAGCGCAGGGAAAGGGAATTGGTCAAGCATTATTGAATCATGCAAAACAGATGTTTCGATCATTAACACTTTCTGTCTATCAAGAAAATAAACGAAGTTGTGATTTCTATTTAATGCAAGGATTCTCAATCGTGAGTAAAAATATTGATGAAAGCACAGGGCATTTGGAATGGGAAATGAAGTGCTAAAGTAAATGTTCTATAAGTTTCAAATCAATATTTCTAATATATCAGGATACGTGGATATTTTACCTAGCCGTAATGAAGAATAAAAGACATCCAAATGTGCGACAGGAAATAGAATGAAGTAAATTATTTTTTCAATAAGTTATTATTAGAATATGGCATCGTAGAAAAATGGACAAACGAACCGAAGAAGGATGTAAAGAATAAAATAGGTAGTGTATGGGTATTAGTGAATCTAAAAGAGAGAAAATAATGAATAATTCTGAGTTATATAATTTATACGATAAGCTTTTGCATGAGCAAGAGGGTAAGGCTTGGTCAGAAGAATGGCATCAGCGCTATAAAGCTTTACATACTCAGGCACTTGAGTATTGTGTCAAAGGATTCACACTGCCACATAGTGAAAAACAAAGAATATTTCTTGAAGAGTTGTTATATAAAAACTTTGATAATCGTATTGCCTCTAAAGGACTATCAACTTTAAGTTGGGCAACCTTTAATAACCTCATTGAGGACGAAGAGTTTATCACTGCGCTAAATGATCTTTTTAGACTTTTTGCGGATAAAATTTCACTCGATCAACTAGAAATGGTCGAAGCAAAATATCAGGCGTTTAAAGAAATTTGGCTTCAAAAGAAAGGTAACAATAATCCTGTTATTACGAATCGGATCATCGCGACATTAACATTGCATGTCTCTTCTACTGTAGATAGGGCCAAGTTTAATCAAGTCTTAGAATATTTAGCAGGTAAAAATTTTATTGATATGAAAGATTATGATTATAAACCTTGGCTCACGCGCAATTATTTATTAATGGAAGCACTTCGTAACGCGTTTAAAGATCATAACCTAGCGGATACAATAGATGATTATTACTTAAGTATCTTTGTGTGGATGATCTATTTAGATATTCAAAAGAAGGCTAAACCTAAACTCCTAGAAATAAAAAGCGGGAACGATTGATTCAACAATTGTGATGATTTAAACAGATAGAAGCGCAATGGATTGCCAGCATTGCGCTTTTTTATGGGTATGGATAAATCTTTTTAAAAGTATGCGCTTTGTGGATTTTTTCTAGCTATAGTAGAAGCAGATAATTTAAAGCTTTAAAAATATTAAAAGAATAAGAGGATAAGCATGACTTCCGAAATCTCATCAGCGCCAGAGTTAATTTATTATTGTGAGTTTGATCCTGAAAATTGGGAAGATCGATTAGAGATCACTTTTTCTAATAAACATATAGTGATTTTAAAGTTTCTCTCTTTTAAAGCAGGAGAAATAGAAATTGAGATAGATATTCAACTTAAGAATCTTCTTGTTCCAGTAGGTTTTTTTGGAGATCATATATTAAATACTATTGCAATAGTTGGTAAAAATGGTGTTGGTAAAAGTAATATCTTGAAGGGGATTTTTATTAATGAAAACCATGAATCGTATGAGAGTTTCAATATTTATAAGGTACATGATTTTTTATTTCTTATAGAGTTATCGGATAGAGAAAATGTCTTTATTAAAAATAAAAACACAGGAATTCAGATTTATACTACAAGAGAACCATATTTAGATTCTGTAAATGGCCAATATATTAAAGAAGAAAAGTGCTCAAATGCATTAATAATTGGAATGAATTTTCACGAAGAAAATCATAAAGTAAAAAATTATGTTTATAAAAGAATTTTTCTTGAGCCCAATAATGCAGAAACATTAGAGTTGATACAAGATGTTTTATTCATGGAATCTTTTTTTGAAAAAAAAGTGATGCCCATTATAAAGACTAATGATATCGTTGACTTTTATAATGAGGACCAAAAATTTCATAATGGTCAGAGTAATTACGTAGTTAAGGCTGATATTTTACAAAAATCCTTATCAGATTTAAAAATATTATTTTTATTTTATATCTCTATTACAGTATTGCGATTCTGTCTCCAAGAGAATGGAATAGAGCCTTCCAATGAGCAAGAACAAGAGTTTAATAACTTGGAAGATGCCATTCATAAAATACTATCTATAATGCAGGGGAAATCTGTTAGGCATACAGAAAAATATCCAAATCTTATTAAGAAAAAATCAATAGACTTATATGATTTGATGATTAGCCTTTTAAATTGTATATCTTCAATTGAGTGTAGTGTTGATATTTATAAAAGACGATTAGTTTACAAAGTACTGGTATCAAATGCAGAAGATACCTTTAACCTATTAGAAAGTATTGATTTATTAAATAAAGTTACAAACTTAGAAATTTTAGAAGTTTTAATTGGAGAGCATAGTTCTGGTGAGAGATATATACTCGAACAGTTTTCTTCTTTAAGAAAAACGCTTAAAAAAGTAGTTGAAAATCCTTTTATTCTATATGACTCTATTAAATATAATTCTGTTATTCTTTTAATTGATGAATATGAGCAATACTTGCACCCTGAGTGGTCAAGAAAGTACTTATCACATCTTTTACGATTTTTGAAAATTGAAAGTGTTAATTTAAATATAAAAATACAAATTATTATTACAACACATTCCCCTTACTTAATCAGCGATCTTCCTAAAGAAAACATTCGCTTAATTCAAAAAAACGAAAAAACAGGAAGGCGCACAGTTTCTATTCCTAAGCATGGCTTTGCCAGTAACTATTACGATATCTTAAGCGATAGTTTTTTCTTAGAAGATACGATTGGCGAATTTGCCAAACAAAAGATTAATAGCTGGATTAAAGAGCTCAATGAATTAGGAAAGAAAAATATAGCTGCTTTCAAAGATGATGATCAGGAAATAATATGGGTGATTAATAAAACAGGGCTGAATATACCTGTTAATTTGCTTATCTATACGGATCGTGAAAAAATTACAAGAATTGATGAGCTTAAAGTGCTTATTCATATTGTAGATGATCAGTTTATCCGTAATAAATTATTAGAATTAGCTGAAGATGTTAGGTGCCATATTCTTACAAAGGCTGAAAAAAGTAAAAGTTCACGCATAAAACTGATTGAGCAAGAGATCGAAAGGCTAAAAGCAATGAAGAATCAATTGAGCGAGGAATCAGAAAATGATTAAGCTTTCTCATGATTTATATGATCATTTCATTGATAATTATATTACGCTATTACTCCGAAAAGAATTTGATAAAGATAGCTTCTTCGAGCTCATATCTAGAGCCGCTAATGATAATGAAGATTACAGAATTCTTGATGAACAAAAAGAAGATTTTTTAAGGACTATTTTAGTTAATCCTTTTTCTAAAGCGTCTTTAGGAAAATATCCATTATTGAAAGACTATTTTCAGTATGTAGTTAATAATAAAAAACCTAACCCAATAGCTGGTGTTGAGGCTGTGAAAGATGGGAATATTATTACCTTCGAGATGATTTTTGATTATCAAAAATATATGGATAAAATAGAGAAAAAAAAGAAGCTGAGAGTTTATATTATCGAAGCTGCCGGTGTTGAGGTCTGTCCCTATTGTAATCGGCAATATATTGATATTTTTGATAAAACTAATGGGGGAGCAAAGGCTATTGCGCAGTTAGATCACTATTATCCTAAAGAAAAATATCCGCTTTATGCATTATCGTTATATAACCTCATTCCTGTTTGTGGCTCGTGTAATCAAGGGAAATTAGAAGAAGTTGGCAGGGTTATTTATCCCTTTTCAGAGAATGCTGATAAAGAAAATCAAAGGCCGTATTTTAAAATTAAAGCCGATGATTTGGATAAGTTAACAGGAAAAGCACTTCCTCAAATCGAATATGCTTTCGAGCAAGATGAAGCAAGTGATGCGAAGAAACAGCACGCAGACTTTTTTCACCATAAAAATATGTATCAAAATCATCAACGATTCGCACAGCGATTGTTACAAGCTCAAAAGCTCGATAACCAAGCTTATTTAGATGGAATGAATAAAGTTTTAGAAAAGGAAAATTTACGCCTCAGTAAGAATGAGTTAAAGGAACTACTCTATGGTTTCAACGGCTCTGATGAAGAGCTTTTGCAAAAACCATTATCAAAATTAGCGCGAGATCTTATTCCAAGCTTGAAGCGTTAAAATAGGAGTGAGATTACGATATGATGATTAGGGTGTTGGGTATCTTTATTAAGAAAGCATACTGAGTGAGCCGAAGCTTTCATTTTCATGCAGAGGACAATATGAAATTTAATATCACTATAAAAATAATAATCCCCCTCAAAATTGTGCTCATCTCAATCTTGCTATGGGTAGGATTATTAGGAAGTGAAGCGATCGCAAGTGATGAGAAGCTTGTCGTGCTAGGGAAGTATGAGACGCTTGAATTGGCGCAGGAAGCGGCGCTAAATATTACGAAGATCGATGAGTATATGGGCATTGATGAACGTTATTTTATTGAATTTGTGGCAGGAGAAAATTCGCCGTATCAGCTTAATTTAGGGCCTTTAGATAAAAGTGAGATTTCGACATTAAATCGTGCAAAGACGTTTGCGGATTATTATCCGGATAATGTGCTAGTAGATTTTGCACCACTCTATGAGCGCACGAGCCCTTTCTATATAACGCATTGGGATACGGGGCTTGTGTTAGAGATTATGCCGATCACTCAAACTGCCTTTTATCAAGCTAAGAAGCAGGCCAATATGGTGCGTGATCAGATAAAAACAAGCGCAGATCAGCTAGGGGCAACCTATATTAATGAGAGTTTAACCGGTGCTTATCGGGCAATAGAGAAAAACGGCGAGCTGACATTAGAAAAAGCGGTGGAGCATGACGGGGCGCGCAGTGATGAATACCAGTTTTTCTATAATTTTACAGATTGGGCGGTGCAGGATCTAAAGATTCCTCCGGCATCATTGTTGATGATCATCGAATATTGGGGTGAAGAAGATCTACCGATCACAACAGTGATTGATCAACGCAGTCATACACTTGCTTATTATCGGATGGCAGTTGATAAAGAGGCGATAAAAATGCCGGCAATAACGATGAGCCCGATCCGCTATATAGATAATGATTGGATAAAGAAGACGAATATCTCAAAAGAGCGATTCACCAAAATTATGGGTTCTGAAGAGATCCTACAAGCATTAACGGGGCATTTAACGATCGATGCAAAGATGCTTGATCACTATGATATATTGCAGATTGTTTGGGAAGGGGAGATCATCCCGCTCTCGGTTTATGGTTTAGAAGGCTATTATCCCGAAGAGGCAATGCTTGTCTTTAGCGCACTTGAAAATTCGCGCGTAGGGCTCGCATTAAATAGAGCCGGCGATGATCGATTCCAATTTGGGGTGGATTCCGCGAATACAAAATATTCTCCCAATCGGACTTACCGCTTAGTAGGAACTGAAGATGACCGGATGAGTGGATATGGTGCGCGATTTTATATTGAAGCGGTCAATAAAGACGATGTTTTAACACATCAAATTCTGCCGCTGCATCTTCCCTTTGGGTTTATCGGCGATCCTGAAAGTGTTTGGGTGAGTGATGATGAATTATTAGTGAATCCTGGTATGTGGGACGAATTTGAGTATTATTCAATAAAAGTACATCCACTAGAAGAGCATGATTAAGCTATTAACGCCGATTAATAGATATCTTTTAAGAATGATCTTTTTTCATCTCTTCTAATAAAGAATTTTCTGATGAGATATTCGCTTTTTGCAAAGGAAGACTTATTTCGACTTTTGGGGCAGAAAATTTTATAAATAAGAAAGTCAAAAATATGAGAAGCACTAGCTTTCCAGCAACTCTTACCCAGAATGTACGATTTTTCATAGGTTTATGGGCTTTAAGAGAATCAGTAGAGCGCGCCATGGAAAGACTCCTTTAAGAGGAATTAAAAGGAATTATTTTATTACAGATATTGTCAATAATCTTCAATAACAATAATTATAAGGTATTTTATATATCTAAAATGTTTTATGAATGAAGCAAAAACTTTATATATGTGAATACAACGTTTTCATAAAATTCCACAAAAATTCGGGATTCAGCGTAAAATAAGCCACTTTAAAAAAACATGATCATTATTGGAAGTTGTTGATGGATAGAAATAGGGCGACCCTCATTGGTTTACTGGCCATATTATTATGGAGCTCCATGGTGGGGATGATTCGGATAGTCAGTGATTATTTTGGCGCGTTAGGTGGAGCCGCCATGATCTATTCGCTTGCCACAATTTTCTTGATATTCACGATCGGCATGACAAAGTTTCGGGGCTTTCCTAAACGGTATCTTATTTGGGGGGCGATTCTTTTTGTCTCTTATGAGCTCTGTTTAGCTCTAGCTATCGGTTACGCTAAAACCCCCAAACAAGCGATAGAAGCAGGGATAGTAAATTATCTCTGGCCGACATTTACGATTATTGCGAGTGTCTTATTTAATAAGCAAAAGGCAACGTGGCTACTGATTCCCGGCGTTATATTATCTCTTGTTGGCATTACATGGGTATTAGGGGGAGATGAGGGCTTTGATATTGCCGGCATGGCTGCCAATATTCAGAGTGATCCACTGAGTTATATCTTAGCGTTTACAGGGGCAATTATATGGTCAGGATATTGTGTTGTTACGGCACGTTTAGCAAAAGGGCATAATGGCGTTACGATCTTCTTTCTTCTAGTTAGTCTCTCGTTATGGCTACAGTACCTGATGCAATATGGTGTTTCATTTTCGGCTTTTACGCTCAGTTGGCAAGCAGTTTTATCGTTAATCGTTGCAAGTTCTGCCTTAGGCTTTGGTTACGCGGCGTGGAATGTCGGCATTTTACACGGTAATGTTCTCACCTTAGCCACCGCATCTTACTTTACCCCAATTTTCTCCGCACTCTTTGCTTCAATGGTCTTAGGCGAAATCTTGGCATTTAGCTTCTGGCAAGGCGTCATTTTAGTCTGTATTGGTTCTACCTGCTGCTTCGTCTCTACAAGAAATGCCCGCTTTAAGGGGACTAAGTCGGTTTAAGTCATAAAATAGACAGTAACTTATTGTCTAATATTTCACACACAAGTTTTTTAAAACCCTACAGCTGACTGCCATGTGCCATTGGGTGTAGATGGCTTTGTATAATATCGCGATTTTCTAACCAGAGATGATAATGGTTAGGATCTAAAATAGCATCTTTGGAACAATCCACATACCAAGCACGTAAGAAGTAATTAATCAGTGCCTTTCTGATCGGTATTATACGTTGACGGCGAATCATCTGGTATTCATATGCAATGATTTCAGCCTGTTTTTTTGTGAATTTGGGGTGAGGTATAAGATGAAGATTAACAATATCATTCCAGAGAGTGTCATAAGCGATTTTTTCATGGATTTGTGGTGACTCATTTAATAAGCTTGCTGAGATAATTCTTGAGGGAGAAAAATCCAAAAAGCATTTTCGATCCCGATCAAATAATCGAATATAGAGTTTTAATCCATCATTAAATAGAGAGTGAGGAACGATAATGCGGGTTCTTTCACTTTCACTACTTAATGATAGATAACGGATAGACACGCATTTTTGATGCATTATTCCCTGAATAATAGGGGCCAGAGATCTATTATCTGGAATATTAATGTAGGGGAAATTCTCAATAAGGGCACTATTACGTTGGGGTGCATTTTCTAATTGCAACCAATATAAGGCTTCTTCTTCTGCGATGTTATAGAGCGGGCTAAAATCACTTGTAATTTCGTTAGCCTTGGTTTCGCTATTAAAACAGGCATTTTTTTGACCGCTAAAATCAATATATTCCTTAATCGCACGTGTTGCAGAGGCATCACTAATATTAAACTTGGTAACAAGATCAGCGCGGGTAATCGCGCCTTTATAAAGCAAGCTAAATTCAATATAGCGCAAACGATCCGAGAGCTTCTGAAATAAGTTAATTGAGTGATCCATAGTGCATTCTTTAGTTGATGATTAAGGAAGATAAAAAATAGATCATTTTAGGATTTACGACTTCAAAACGATCATTCTGTATTATCCCACAAAGTACTTCAAACGGCACTTGAAGTCATTTTGATTCGAATAATAAGATCAAATAGATTTGACATCGCTATTGTCATTGAATATGTTTTAATATATTGATCATAATATCATCAGCATTTATGGGTGAATAATTCATCAATAATTAAAACTGAAACTGAAAAATCAATCATAAAAAAGGATGATTAGATGCCGGAATTATTAGATAAGTTGTTTTCAAAAGGTATTCCCGTTAAGGATTTTTCTAATCCTATTTATAATCTCATTTACGAGCGGTTTTATAAGCTAGCATTAGAAGATGTAGAAGGAATACTATTACCATTGCCATTTCCAACAGGTATTGGGAAAACTTATCAAACAAATTCCCTGATTTTTCAGATACTATTAGATGGATCAAAAAAAGATTATGATCGACATCAAAATAAACATCTAAATAAGCGAAAAAAGGGGGAAGTAGGTAAGCGTATAGATGAAGAGGAAGATCCTCCTAGGATTTGCTATTACATTACAAATTCTGTTGATAATGTTCAAGACGCTTTTGATAGCTTAAACCAGCGTATTGATGAAGCTTCAGAACTTACCAATGCACAAAAAACTTATTATAAAAAACAGTTGCTCCTCGCCCCAGCGAACTCAAGAATTCTTTTAGATGCCATGCGCTTATATCCGCAAGAATATGAAGAAGCATTAACAAAGTTTAAAATTCAAGAGGATAAGTTTCTCTTTAACGAGCTGAAAGATATTCGAAATTTAGACAATCTCTTAAGAGAGATGAAAGGAAATGAGGGGATTAAAGGCACTCTTTCGCGCGATTTAGAGCAGAAAGCAAGTCGGGCTTATTCAAAATTAATTTATAAAATTCAGGCTCAACAGCGCTCGGAAGATGGTTTTTTTCTGAAAGATCTCTCCCGATATTTACAATACCTTGTCCCTGGAATTTTGCTAGAGCCAGAAATATCCCAAGTACGAGTGGTCTTTATGACGACAAAGAAATTTCTGCATGGTTTACAGCAGTCCACCGGAAAGTTTCATCCTGCAAGAAATCTTAAAAACCAATTTTTAATGATTGATGAAATCGATCTACAACAAGGGGAAATATTAGATCATTTAGTCAAAACAAATGAGATCGATATTCTAGGGATGATCTGCACGATCCATTCTAATCTTAAACAACAAAAATTGAGTGAAAGAAAAGAATATGAGGGAATTGCCGAATACTTTGAAAAATATTTAGATGATCTGATTTATGTTTATGAAAAATGGGCGTTACAACATAGCTTTAATCTGCACTCGAGTTTAAAAGATAGCGTTGAAGAAACTACCGTGCTTCTATTTAGTGACAAGCTTGCAACTCACACGTCCAGTTATAAAGAGAAGCTGGTGTTTCAACAAAATCCCGAAACGTTACAACATGAGATAGGTATTAAAGGGAAGGTTCACACGGATGAATACGAGTTCCCAAAATTTGCGGGCGCTTTAGAAAAGCTCGTCAATCAAGATTTCTTTGCGTTAATCCATAAAGCGGAGGAGCGCTATAGAAAGAATGTCCTTAAATACAAGATACCTGGCAAAATTGAGCGAACATCGGCAGAAATTACGACAACTATTTTAAAGCAATTTAATCTCTATGGATTGAAAGTTTGGTTACAAACGCAGTTAAATTTTCTGATAGGTAGACCCAAAAGCGCTCGAAATCACGCGGGGAATTTTCATACTCGAGGATTAAGGATTATCGAGGTTGATTATTTAGAAGATGCCAAAGATTCTGTCATATTCAAACACCATGGTTTTGATATTTCCCCAACAGGTATGATTGCCTCATGGGTAGAGCAAGGCGCTAATATATTAGGTATCAGTGCAACTGCAGAAAATGAAAGTGTTATTCATAATTTTCATACCGCCTATTTGAAGGATTCTTTAGGGTCGAAATTTGTGTCCTTATCAGCAAAAGACCGAAAATTAGTACAAGATTATTATGATCAGGAGCGAAATTATGAGGCGGCAGGGGTCGTATTGTCAGTCAATGCTTTTGATAGAAACCCTAAAATGATCAAAGCGCTTATTGCCGAATATTTAGGAATACCTATTATTAATGATGCACCTTATCAGAAATTTTTTAATATAAAAGATAATAGCTCTCCTTCATATCTATTGGGGGAATTAGCTAAAATTTGTCAGGCAATTCAGGCATTTTTTGATGAAAAAGATAATCGTTACATGATGCTGATGCTCACAAAACACAAATATATTAATATGAGTCAGTTAGATCAAAAGGGGGAGAGTGAGTTTTTATATTGGTATATTCAAAAATTATCTGCGCAGTACGATATCGAGGCAAAAGCTGTCTTTGGTTTATCAGCTCAGGCGTTAAAGCAGGGAAGGTTTGAAGAGGATGTCATAAAATATCTTGAGACCCAGAAAGGGAAGCTGATTGTTTTTACTGCCTATGCAACGATGTCTTCCGGTAAAAACCCCGACTATAAGTTCAATCCCTTATATGAAAATAATTCTTTAAGAGGCATGGGGACTACTTATGCTAATCAGCGTACAGATATTGATACGTTATATCTGCAATGTCCTAGTCATCTTATTTCTTATAATGATCAAGAAAATAGAGTCAGTAATCAATTGAGGTTAATGAGTTATGGATTGGTACTTCAAGAAGCCAATTTCAATAGTCCCTCAGAGATTAAACGTTGGTGTAATCAGGTTTTAACATCTAGAAGCCTCGAGAATACCTGTCGAGTTTTAAAGAACCAATTCTATTCAACAAAACCTGAAGATTATTCAGAAGACGCTATTTCTGCTGTATTTAGAATATTAGAGCAAGCAATAGGGCGTAGCGCAAGAACGGCAAATAAACGGCATATTATTCTCTTATTACTGGATGACAAACTCCTACCTATACTTGCTCAAGATAACCGTAAGACGGCTATTTTAACCCATGAATATCGCGCAATTAGAGATTTTGCGAAGCAAAAATGTCGTATTATTCCTAACCTGAGTCGATCATCTAGAAAGACTGCCAATCAGGCGCTTAAAAATACAGACCGATCATGGCAGTCCATTGAAAGAAGATTAATCGCAATTTCAAACAACCCTGATGAAAGGGCGATTAAGAGATGGCAAGGACTCCGTGAATTAGCATTAAAATATCCCGTATCCCTAGATATGCCTAATTTAGCAGAATATTACCTCTATTCTGAAACGCCAGGAGAGTACCATTACGCTAGAGGAGGTGATGGGTTACAAATAAAAGAATATCAATTTTTCGATCAAGTTCAAGAGAATCGCAAGCGGTATTATATTAATGAGTCGGACTCTCGGTTACCGATTCTTATGAAGAATAAGGATATCAAATCATATTTTGAAAAAAATGCCTATTGTACGGCGTGGTCTCAAGAGGCTCATTATCTTTTAACGCCACCAATGTATGTCAATATTTACTTAGGGGCATTAGGGGAAGCGGGAGGAATGGCTGTTTTAGAAGCTCAAGGCTGTCAGTTTAAAGAACTTCCTAATGCTGTATACGAGTACTTTGATGCAATATTAACCTTCAATGGAAAGGAGGCTTTGATTGATTTTAAACATTGGAATTTACCGGCATGGCGATTAGTGAATCCTACAAAACAGTTAGAAACAATGGAAGGGATTTCTCGAAAACTCGCCCTGTTTGAAAAAGGAAAAAAGCTTATTATTTGCAATCTTTTATCTGACGCTAATACTCATGATTCGATTAAGTTTTATGATGATAATTTTAATATCACGACAGCGGCAAAAGGCGTAATCATTGAGATTCCAAGGCTTATTGATAATTTAGGGAATTTAGATATCGACAATATTAAAGCCCTATTAATCTGGTTACAACAGGAGGCATATTAATGACAGGGCCACAGCCATCCCTTAAAAATCAGTCGGTAAAGAAAAAACAGGATATTCATAATATTCAATTTAATCGCATGAATATTATATTTAACTATCCGGAAATTACGGCAGACTTTAAAATTTTCTTAGTCAGTTATTGCGAAGATTTCAGTGAAAAAGTTAGTTTTGGGAAAATTATTAATAAAATTTATAAAGCATTATCCCCCCTTTCTCTGGTTAAATCTCAGCAACGAGAATTTTACGTTCTGCTAGCGTGCGCGAATAAGTCTGTGATGGAAGATGCAGCTTATACAATGAGAGAGATTGACCCACAGAATATTCATGATCTTTTTTTAGCACGATTACTCATTGGTGCATTACCCAGTATTTCCAGTCATGCCCATCGTTCTTGTGAAAAAATGGGGTTGTTTTATTTAAATAAAATTGAAAGAATTCATGATATTGATGTTCTAAGAACCCTGAAAGTCGATATCACACAAGATCGTGCGCCTTATGAGGGACTGATTTTAAACTTGAAAGGAGTGACGTTTACACCGCTGGATTATCATTATTATAAGGGAAAGATCAACAAGCGTTGCGCTAGATTACCGCGCTTTAGATTTGATGAGTTTTCATTAATGATGAAAAAAAGTGCTGACGGAGAATATATTCAAAAAGGGCATAAAACGCACAAAATGAAGAGTCCAATGATCTCTTTATCAACAAAAGATCCGGAGATTTTTTGGCAAACGAAGATGGGGGTTATGACGTTATTTATGAGGGATATCTCTCAATATATGGGGGAATATCTAACGCTTTCCTTTAAAAAAATGCCTGGTGACTATCGTTTCTTTTTCTCAGATAGTCAGCTGAAAAAACAGTATCAGCAAATTGATCAAATTCTGAAAAAGCTTCCGATTCATCTTATTAATCTCAGTGGTAAGGATATTTCACTATTAACTGTTGCTTTAAAAGAGGAAGGATTTATTGTTTCAGAAAGTCTTGAGCCAGCATCCTCTAAAGGAAATATCGCAATTCATCATGATAAGGATTTTTATCGACAGCAATCTACAGAAGATCCTTATCTTAAGTTACATAAAAAAGGGATGATCCTTCAGTCAATAATCTATGATTCTTTGTTAGCGCCGCAAAAACTATTAAAGGAAGTATACGAAGCCTGTAAGAAGGAGCTGCTAATTAAATATGAAGTACAGAATCATCAGTTATTACATGTTATTCCAAATGGTTCATGGCGATGTATTGGTGTTGAGAAGGTTAAACGTAAGCTTGAACCTCAAGATCCTTATTCTAAGGAGATAGAGATCGTCTTATATCATCAAATGGATGTCATAAATGGACAGCTATCTTACTCATTACTCAGTGAAGATGAGGCTGAAGATTTATTATTAGATCTTCCGGAGTTATCCATCAAGTATTGGCAGTATGCAATGATTGATTTGAAAACGGGGAGTCCCTTTATTTTTGAAGAGACAGATTATGTTGGACTTCCAGAATTTGAAAAAGTTGGCCAAATTATGCAAGAGATCACCCAGAGCCTTGATGCGGGCGTACCTCGAGAATGGTTTGAGGAGTTTTTAGTTCATCTTGATACGGTTTCTGAAGCCTATACGGATCCTCAAAAACTTAAAAAAACGATAAAAGATTTTTTATTGTCGCATCATTCAGTTTTTTATAGAGAGGACTTTTTAAAAAAATCAAAGCGTATTTTTCCTTTACGAGGAGATAGTGGGCGATTTTTACATTGGCTACATCAAGAGAAAGGTGCGAGGTTATATGCCACTCTTAGAAGTAGAACAGCAGAAGATCCATTAATGCATGGGGCGGATGGCTTTTTCTTTAATAATCATGAAAAGCTCTATTACATAGCGCCGAGCTCTACTTTGAAAGAGACTGTAGAACATTATTGTGTTATGCGGAGAATTGTGACAGATGCGGATGAAGTGCCCGAAACATTATTAAATATGATGGCAACTTTTCATGTTAGACATAAGCAAGGAACGGTATATCCATTTTTATTTAAACATTTAAGAGAATATATGGAAAAACACAATAATCACAGTAGATCATTCAGTTAATGGTAAAATAGCGCGTTAATATCATGATTTTTTATTATAATCATCAGCGTAAGACATTACGAATCACTATTGGAAACCATTATGCCCGTTGTACAGCAGTCAACCTATAAAGCGCCTTCGATTCTCTATAAAAGTGCACATTACGCAACGATTGTTCCCGGGCTTTATCGGCAATATCCAAACTATCCTATCGATCGGGAGCGGCTTGAGCTTATTGATGGGGATTTTTTGGACCTTGATTGGCGCAAACAACGTGCGCCAGAGAGAAAGGAGAATAATCATAAGCTTCTAATACTGAGTCATGGGTTAGAGGGTAGTTCAAATAGACCATATATTACCGCAACAGCAAATTATTTCTATCAGAGGGGATATTCTACACTCGCGTGGAATCAGCGAGGTTGTAGCGGGGAGATTAATCGGAATCTACGCTTTTATCATCATGGGGTTTATGATGATCTTAATGCTGTTATCGAGCATGCCTTATCACAAGGATATGAGGCTATTTATCTGATAGGCTTTTCTATGGGAGCGGCGGTGGGCTTTAATTATCTGGGGCATATCCATGGGCAACAACCTATGTTAGATCCTAGAATCAAAGGCATTGTGGGGATTTCAACTCCCCTTGATATTACCGAGAGCGCGAGATTTATCAATGAAGGTTTTAACCGCGTATATGTCCGTAACTTCCTCGGAACGTTAAAGACAAAAGTACGCGAAAAAGCGATACAGTTCCCGGCATTTCCGAACCTTGATAAGCTCGATAAGGTCCGCTCGTTTACAGCGTTTGATAATTACTACACCGCGCCATTACATGGCTTTAAAGATGGCGCGGATTACTACCACCGCGTTTCACCGTTACGCGTGTTATCTCATATTAAAGTCCCGGCACTCGCTATTAATGCCTTGAACGATCCGATGTTAGGGGATAGTTGTTATCCTTATGAGATCGCGGAAAAACATCCTTATTTCTATCTAGAAACCCCGAAACATGGAGGACATTGTGGTTTTCCTTTAAAAGGCTCGACTTACTCTTGGGCGGAGATACGGGCTTTTGAGTTTTTTGAGAAAAATATACTTATATCGAATCCATAGGAATACCAAAACGGGTATATTCATCAATGGTTAAACGCGAATGTAGCCTATACCTTGATGAAGGATAAATAAATTCAGCATAACTAATTAGACCTATTGAGCTCCATGTCCGTCTTTTAATATCTAAACAAGCTGATCCTGCAACAATTAGTAAATGGTCAGAAACTTCTTTATTAGCAATAGTTGCTTCTATGGAGTGTTCCATTTCAGTTAAATCATATTTATTCAATAAATAACCACTTGGGGATATTTTCAGGAAATCTTGCTCAAAAAAACCAGATACAAGCTTCATTGGAACAAAACGTTTTTCTACAGTTAGAGGTAACTCGTTTTCAAAATGAATTATATGACAGAAATAAAGTGTATCCCCCTCTGTTGCATCAAGTTTTTTTGCTAAAAAAGTCGATGCTGGAATAAGCTTCTGAGTGATTATTTGCGCGCGATAGCTACTTCCTCTTCCTTCAATTTCTCCTACGATATCTACAACCCTGAGAGGTTGAGAGCTTACCTTTTTTGGCATGACAAAGGTTCCACTTCCTTGAACGCTTTTTAGTATGTCCTGTTGTCTTAATTCAGTAATAGCTCGATTTATAGTCATCCTACTTGCCTGAAATATTTCCGCGAGCTCGTGCTCAGTCGGAATTTTTTCACCAACTGCATAAATATTTCTTTCAATATTTTCAAGAATAAAATTCTGAACTTGTTTATAAATAGGTATAGACATTCTTCTTGGTAGACCTACATAAAGATATATGGTGCATTATTATATCTTATTAATTCATTTTAATTGCTATTTTTTCATGAGCCATACAAAAGTTGTATATATAAATAAAATGTTGTCTAGACAAATTTAAAAAGCCATGTATATAATGAAATTAGCTTCAAAGCTAAATTTAAGAAGAAAAAATTATTTTGTAATACTCGATAGTTTTACAACTTATATTCATTATAAAAAATCCTGGAGGATATTGTTGATGGCTAATGATCGTTATCGTGATGTAGAGATTCGCTCACCAAGAGGGACAGAATTAAATACTAAGAGCTGGCTTACTGAAGCAGCGCTGAGAATGTTAATGAATAACCTTGATCCAGATGTAGCGGAAAATCCTAAAGAGTTAGTTGTATATGGGGGTATAGGAAGAGCCGCGAGAAATTGGGAGTGTTATGACAAAATTATTGAAACACTTAAAGTACTTGAAGACGATGAAACTCTCCTTATTCAATCAGGAAAGCCTGTAGGAGTATTCCAGACACATAAAGACGCACCTCGAGTATTAATCGCAAACTCAAATATTGTACCGCATTGGGCTAATTGGGAGCATTTCAATGAACTCGATAAAAAAGGGCTTGCAATGTATGGACAAATGACTGCGGGTAGTTGGATTTATATAGGCAGTCAAGGCATTGTTCAAGGAACTTATGAGACATTTGTTGAAGCAGGTAGACAGCATTATAATGGATCTCTTGTAGGTAAATGGGTATTAACCGCCGGGCTTGGTGGAATGGGCGGAGCTCAGCCTTTAGCTGCTACTCTGGCAGGTGCTACTTCATTAAATATTGAATGTCAGCAATCTAGTATCGATTTTCGTCTAAGAACAGGCTATGTGGATGAACAAGCAGTGGATTTAGATGATGCCCTTGCACGTATAGAGAAATATACAACAGAAGGGAAAGTTATCTCTATCGCTCTTCATGGAAATGCTGCTGAAATTCTCCCTGAATTAGTCCGAAGAGGTATTCGCCCAGACCTTGTAACAGATCAGACAAGTGCACATGACCCTTTAAATGGTTACTTACCAATTGGAATGACGTGGGAAGATTATAAAAAAGCCGCCGTGAATAATCCTGTCGATACAGTACGACAAGCTAAAGAATCTATGGGAAAACATGTTGAGGCAATGTTGTCTTTCCAAAAAATGGGGGTTCCAACATTTGATTATGGAAACAATATTCGACAAATGGCTAAAGATGTTGGAGTAGCTAATGCCTTTGACTTCCCAGGATTTGTCCCCGCGTATATCCGACCACTTTTTTGTCGAGGTATAGGTCCTTTTAGATGGGTTGCGCTATCAGGTGACCCTGAGGATATCTATAAAACAGATGCCAAAGTTAAAGAATTAATTCCAGATAATGAGTCTTTACACAGATGGTTAGACATGGCTAAAGAGAGAATTCATTTTCAAGGATTACCAGCAAGAATTTGTTGGGTGGGACTGGGAGACAGAGCGAAACTCGGATTAGCATTTAATGAAATGGTTCGAAGTGGAGAGCTAAAAGCACCTATTGTCATTGGTAGAGATCATTTAGACTCTGGCTCTGTAGCTAGTCCTCACAGAGAAACTGAAGCAATGAAAGACGGTTCTGATACGGTATCTGACTGGCCATTATTGAATGCTTTATTAAATACAGCAGGTGGAGCAACGTGGGTTTCTTTACATCATGGCGGAGGGGTTGGTATGGGGTTCTCTCAGCATTCTGGAGTTGTAATTGTTTGTGATGGCACAGATGAGGCTGCTGAAAGAATCGCTAGAGTTCTTACTAATGATCCCGCGACAGGGGTTATGAGACATGCCGATGCTGGTTACGATATTGCGATTGAATGTTCTAAAGAGCAAAATCTAAATCTTCCAATGGTCAAGTAATTTTCATTTCATAGCAATAATATCTTACCCTTTATTTTACCGCGCTATTTTGGGATGAATAGGGGGCAAGAAATGCAATGTAGGAAGGTAATTCGAATAGAAAATACTTATAAATAAGTTAATTATGACCAGATAGATAATAGGTTTTTTTAACATAAAAACATTAATAAAATCTAATTTAAAACGATCAATAAAATCCCTTAATTTTATTGGTAGGAGGATTTATGACACAAGAAACTAGAAAACCCTTAGAAGGTATCAGAGTTTTGGATCTGAGTAGAGTGCTTGCGGGACCTTATTGTACGAGTATGTTGGCCGATTTAGGTGCTGAAGTGATTAAAATAGAAATGCCAGATTTTGGAGATGATAGTCGGCATTTAGGTGCTTTTGATCAGGTAGGTGAAAGTATTTATTATGCGCTTATTAACCGAGGTAAACGGAGTATTGAACTAGACTTCAAAGATTCTGATCATTTGATTAGATTTTATGAACTAGTAAAAACCGCAGATATTATCGTAGAAAATTTCCGCCCTGGTGTAACAGCTAGATTAAATATCGATTTTGAAACCTTGAAACAATATAATCCAACATTGATTTATGCCAGCATTTCAGGTTTTGGACAAGAAGGACCGTTTTCAAAATATCCTGCATACGACATCGTTGCACAAGCAATGTCGGGATTAATGAGTATTACTGGATTTAAAGAGACGGGACCAACAAGAGTTGGAGAGTCTATTGGGGATGTTGTTGCTGGTATTTATGCTGCTTGGGGGATTTCTACCGCTCTGTTTGCGAGAGATAGATTCGGAGAGCCTCAGTATATAGATGTGGCGATGTTTGATTCTCTTTTATCTTTGCAAGTTACCGGATTAGCAAGTTTATTTGCAGGGGATAAACCAACACTTGTCGGGAATAGGCATCCGATCTCAACTCCTTTTGATACTTATAAAGCCCAAGATGGATTAGTTGTTATTGCTATTGCGAGTGATCGTTTATTTCATCGCTTTTGCGAGAGCATTGATCAGCCAACGTTAAGCTCTGACCCTCAATACCAAAATGATAGTGCTCGTACTGAAAATGAGCAAGCCCTAAAAGTTATTATTGAAACGTGGATGAGTAATAAAACAGTAGAGGAAGTCTGTGAAATATTAGCAAAAGATGGCATTCCGGTATCAGCTGTTTGGGATTTAGAAACAGCAGCCTATAGTGAACAGGCAAAGTATAGAAATTTATTGGTAGAGATCGAAGGACAGACTTATCCGATTGTACCTCAACCAATTTTTTTTAATGGTAAGAAGCCTCATGTCTCTCAACCTGCACCTATTTTGGGTGAATCAAATCATAAAATTTAATCATGCCTTTAGGAGAATAGAATATGTATCATTTTAATGAAATGGAAATAGCCATTATTGATGAAGCAGAAAAAATTTCGGCAGAATACTTAGCCCCTCGAGCTGCGGAATATGATGAAACACGATCATTTTGTAAAGAAAGTTTAGAGATGCTCGGTCAGCTTGGTTTCATGGGAGTGCATCTACCTGAAACAGTAGGAGGACTAGGGATTAGTGGTCCAGCAGTTAGCCGAGTGGTTGAAGCTGTAGCATCAGCTTGTGCTTCAACCTGCTCAGCTTTAACAGCACATTTTTTGGCTACAGATTCAATTTTAATAGGTGGTACGGATGAACAAAGAGAAGAATTCTTACCTAAGGCAGCAGCAGGAGAAATATTAGGTGCTTTTGCTCTAACTGAACCTGCCGCTGGTTCAAATCCTGTTGACATGCGTACACGCGCAATTCCAGAAAACGATGGCTGGAGGATTCGAGGAACTAAGCATTATATTACCAATGCTAAAGAAGCTGATTTTATTATTTTATACGCTAAAACTGACGTAAATGCAGGTGCGCGTGGAATTAGTGCTTTTATTATTCCTAAAGGTACTATGGGGATCGAGTTCTCTAGCCCTGAAAAAACAATGGGGCTCAGAGGAAGCACTATTTATGAAATTGCGATTGATTGTTGGTTGCCAAAATCAGCTCTTTTAGGGAGTGAAGGTAAAGGTTTTCATACAGCCATGGGAGTTTTAGATAGAGGCAGAATTGAAATAGCATCAATGTCTTTAGGAATTGCAAGGGCTGCTTATAATGCAACATTAGTATGGAGCACTGAGCGAGATATCGGGGATCAGAAACTTGCTGAGTATCAAGGCATTGAATGGATTATTGCAGAAATGTACACCCATTTAGAATCTGCGCGACTTTTAACTTTAAAGGCTGCAAAAGCTCGAGATGATAAGCCTCGTTTCAGCTTAGAATCTGCCGTTGCGAAATATCATGCAGCAGAAGTAGCGGGCTTTATTACAGATAAAGCACTTCAACTTCACGGAGGCTATGGTTTTATTCAAGATCTTCCTATTGAACGATATGTCCGTGATGCGCGCATTTTAAGAATATTCGAAGGTACATCTGAAGTTCAAAAAATCATTATAGCAAGAACGGTTTTGCATGAGTTAAAACAGAAATAAATAGAGATATTTTCTAGTAATCAGGAATAGAGATGTTGTAGAAAAAGAAGTAAACCATCTTAATTAAACAATACTAAATGCCAATACCTTCTGTATTCATTCACTGCGTATTGAGCCAATATTACAAATACATAATAAGTTTAATTAGGATCTAATATCACCAAGTAGGAGGATTTTTTATGAGTGAAATAGAACAAGCAGGGCAAGGTAAGCTATTAGAAGCAAGATCAATAGACTACATCCCAGATAGCGAGCGACATGGTAGTCTGTGGAGCCAGTTTACATTATGGTTTGGCGCAAACTTACAAATTACAGCAATTGTTGTAGGAGCAATTCCAATTGTTATGGGGGCTGATGTTTTTTGGTCTATTATTGGTCTGTTTATTGGGCAAATATTTGGCGGAACTGTAATGGCGTTACACGGAGCGCAAGGTCCTAGACTAGGCTTGCCTCAAATGATTTCGAGTCGAGTTCAATTTGGAGTGTATGGGGCTGTTATTCCAATTATCCTTGTCTGCATGATGTATATTGGATTTTCTGCTAGTGGCTCTGTTCTCGCGGGTCAAGCAATCGGTGAATTATTACATATCCCCCATAATATCGGTATTTTAATATTTGGGGTTTTAATTATTCTTTTTACATTAGTTGGATATCGATTAATTCATATCATTGGTAAATTAGCTACAGTATTAGGAATTATTACATTCTGTTATATGTTTTATCGCTTATTGTCACAATACGATATCGTAGCCTTATTAAGCATTCGTGAATTTAGCTGGAAATATTTCTTATTATCAATTTCTCTTGCTGCTTCTTGGCAGATTGCATTTGGGCCTTATGTTGCTGATTATTCTCGATATCTTCCTCGTAGTGTTTCAAAGACAAAAGTGTTTTTTGCGGTTGGTTGTGGAAGTGTATTTGGCACCCAGATATCTATGATTTTTGGGATTTTGGCAGCCGCTCAAATTGGAGGTGCAAATTTTTCTGGCAATGAAGTGCAGTATATTGTCGGATTAAGTGCTATTGGTTGGGTTGCCGCTTTACTCTATCTTAGTATTGCTTTTGGTAAGGTTGTTATTACTACATTAAATGCTTACGGCAGTTTTATGTCCATGGCGACAATTACGAGTGGTTTTACTGGAAAATCGAATATTAAGCAAACAACACGATTCTTCTATATTGTTTTTATGGTCGGTATTTCAGTATTATTAGCAATCTTAGGTCGGGGAGATTTTTTAAATAATTTCACATCGTTCCTAGGATTTCTTCTTACCTTCTTTACTCCTTGGAGTGCTATCAATCTTATTGATTACTATTGGGTAACTAAAGAGCGTTACGATGTACCTGCATTATCAGATCCAAATGGCCGTTATGGGAAATGGAATATGATAGGGATTTCTACGTATATTATTGGTGTTTTAGTACAAATACCTTTTATTTCAACAGGATTCTATTCAGGATTCCTTTTAGACTCGTTGCTACAAGGTGTAGATATTTCTTGGATTATAGGCTTGATTGTTCCCGGGATTCTCTATTATGTTCTGACTCAGAAGTATGTCAATAATGTTCCTGATCAATTAATTTTACCTAAAGACCCATCATAAATGGAATGAGTGCTAGTTATTTAAATGCTTCATGAGTGGGTTATAAATTTGACTTTTCATGGGGCATTACTAGCAATGTGTCAAATTGCCCAGTTCTTAATAAAATGATTAAGAGGATAATGGAGAAAATAATGAATAATACAGTTTGGTATAACTGCGATATTGTTACAATGCGATTAGGGAAATACCATTTAATCAAACATGCTGCGATAGTTACTCAAGATGAAACTATTCTTTGGATTGGTCTAGAAAAGGACCTGCAGTCTCAAGGTTATAAAATTGAGAGTACTGCTATTAACTTACAAAGAAGAATAGTGACTCCAGGGTTAATAGATGTACATACACATCTGGTATTTGGCGGTCATCGTAGCGAAGAATTCGAATCACGCTTGGAGGGTATCAGTTACGCTGAGATTGCAAAAAAAGGCGGGGGTATTCAAAGTACGGTAAAAGAAACACATTCCGAGAGTGAAGATTCTTTATATCAATCTGCTAAAAAAAGAGTGCAACATCTTCTGAGAGATGGTGTAACAACCTTAGAAATTAAATCTGGTTATGGACTAGACTTACAAAATGAACTCAAGATGTTGAGAGTCATTAATCAATTAAAAAAAACATTTCCAATAGAAATTCATACAACTTATCTAGCCGCACATGCATTACCCGAAAACTTCGAAGGAGATGCAGATGGCTATATTGATTATGTTATAAACACAGTTTTACCCGCAGTCATTAGATCTTGTCAAATAGATGCCTTAGATGCATTCTGTGAATATCTTGCTTTTTCACCCGATCAAGTAGAAAGACTATTCATTGCTGCGAAAAAATACAATATCCCTGTTAAATTGCATGCTGAGCAGCTTTCATCACTCCATGGATCAACGTTAGCCGCAAATTATAATGCTCTTTCTGCCGATCATGTTGAATATGCTGATAGAAATGATGCTAAAGCAATGGCTAAATCAGGGACTGCTGCGGTCTTATTGCCCGGTGCTTTTTACATGCTAGGTGAGAAGCAGATCCCTCCTATTAAGGCTTTTAGGGAAGAGGGTGTGAAAATTGTGCTAGCAAGTGATTTAAATCCAGGAACTTCCCCTATGCTTTCACTGCGACTTGCATTAAACATGGGGTGTGTTTTATTTAAACTCACACCAGAAGAGGCGCTTGCCGGAGTTACATATAACGCAGCGCATGCTTTAGGGCTTGAAGAAGAAATAGGTTCTCTAGAAATAGGAAAAAGGGCTGATTTTGTTGCATGGGATATTACTCACGCATCGGAATTAAGTTATTGGTTGGGGGGGACAATCTCTAATATTACGGTTGCGAAGGGAAAAATCATTCATGCCCTTTAAAATAAATTGTATGAATAGAGCGAGATAATATTTTAAATACTAATTGAGGATAAGAGATATGAAAATAATTGTCGCAGTAAAACAAGTTATTGATCACAATGTTCGTATAAGACTTAAAAATGATCAATCAGGAGTTGAATCTAATAATGTCAAGCTTTCCATCAATCCTTTTGATGAAATTGCTGTTGAGGAGGCGATCAGGTTAAAAGAGAAAGGTATTGCCTCAGAAATTGTAGCTGTAACGATAGGTAAGAAAAGTGCAGAAGAAGTTCTTCGTACAGCTTTAGCTATGGGAGTGGATAGAGCTATTTTAGTCGATACAGATGAGTCTTTAAATTCTTTAGCAATAGCTAAAATTCTTATGAAAGTAGGAGAAAAAGAATTACCTCAATTGTATTTTTTAGGAAAACAATCTATAGATCGGGATTCGAATCAAACACCCCAAATGCTAGCTGGGTTACTTAATATCTCACAGGGGACTTATATTAATGAAGTATCCATTGAATCTGACACAGCTCTTATAACCCGTGAAATAGATGGAGGAATGGAAACTTTACGATTATCTTTACCAGCTGTTTTAAGCTCAGATTTGCGATTAAATGAGCCTCGATTTATTAAGTTGCCAAATATTATGCAAGCAAGAAGAAAGCCCATTGAAACAATTGCTCTTGAAACATTGAGTTGCACATTTAATAACGATACGACAATTCAGAGTTTAAAAGTACCTGAAAAGCGTAAATCTGGTGCTATTTTGACATCTGTAGATGAATTGATTAATAAATTAAAAAATGAAGCACAAGTCATTTAAGAGGTAGACCAAATGAATGTATTAATTATAGCTGAACACAATAATGTATTACTGTCTCATAGTACGCGACATGCAGTTACTGCAGGACTTGAATTAGGTAGTGTGACACTTTTGATAGCGGGAGACAATTGCCAATCTGTAGTTGATGAGGGGAAAAAAATTAAAGGAGTTTCTAATGTTCTTGTTGCAGAAGCACCTCATTATAAATATCAATTACCAGAAGAGCTTGCGCCTTTAGTTAGTTCATTAAAAAATCAATACGATTATTTTATCGCAGCAGCATCAGTTTTTGGCAAAAACCTACAGCCTCGTATTGCGGCATTATTAGATGTTTCTCAAATTTCAGATGTGACAAAAATTATTGACCCGCGAACATTCGAACACCCAATTTATGCGGGAAATATTATTGAAACTATTCAAACAAGCGCCCCTAAAATTGTACTAACTATACGTACTACAGCCTTTGCAGTGGCTCCCTCGATAGAAGAAGAAGCTATTATTATAGAACAAGAAATACTACCCCCCTCAAATTTAGTAGAGTATGTTTCTGCTAATCTTACGCAGTCAGATAGACCTTCCTTGGATCAGGCAAAAGTGATTGTTTCTGGGGGAAGAGCTTTACAAAGCAGAGATAACTTCGAGGCCCTATTAGTTCCATTGGCAGATAAATTACATGCAGCTATAGGGGCATCTCGCGCAGCGGTTGATTCTGGATTTACGGCGAATGATTTTCAAGTTGGACAAACAGGGAAAGTTGTCGCACCAGAACTATATATTGCATTAGGAATATCTGGAGCAATACAACATGTTGCGGGGATGCAAGAGAGTAAAGTCATTGTGGCAATCAATAATGATCCTGATGCCCAAATATTCAATATTGCAGATTATGGCTTGGTCGGAGATATTTTTGAGATTATCCCTGAACTGACTCAAAAATTATAAGATAGATATAACATAATAATAAAATTCAGGAGGAGAGTTTTATGACTCGTGAAAGTATGATGTTTGATGTAGTAATTGTAGGAGCAGGACCAGCAGGTCTTAGTGCTGCTATAAAATTAAAGCAAGAAGCAAATAAAAAAAATAAAGAACTAACAATTTGTATTGTAGAAAAAGGATCTGAGGTGGGTGCCCATATTATGTCTGGCGCTGTTTTGGATACTAAATCATTAACAGAACTAATTCCAGATTGGAGAGAAAAAGGGGCTCCTGTCGTTGAGAATGTTACTGATGAAAAATTTTTGTACTTAACCGAAAAAAGATCATATTCTCTTCCTATCCCTCCTTCAATGAATAACTCAAAAAATGCAATTATTAGTTTAGGTTTATTAACTCGTTGGTTGGCGGCAGAAGCTGAAGATTTAGGCATTGAAATTTATCCCGGTTTTGCTGCCCATGAAGTTCTTTATAATGGGAAAGGGGCTGTGATTGGGATTGCCACAGGAGATATGGGGCTTGATATTAATTGTGAACCAACTGCAAATTATATGCGAGGAATGGCGCTCTATGCTAAGCAAACTGTTTTTGCGGAAGGATGTAGAGGGTCATTAAGCCAAGAAGTTATTAAAAAATATAGCCTTAATGAAAACTCAGACCCACAAACTTATGGAATTGGCATTAAAGAAGTTTGGGAGGTTGATTCTGCATACTACAATCAAGGTAAGGTTGTTCATACAATTGGCTGGCCCATAGATAGTTCAACTTATGGGGGGGGCTTTATTTACCATCTTGAAAATAATAAAATTGCTATAGGAATGGTTGTGGGACTAGATTATAAAAATCCGTATCTCTCTCCCTTTGAAGAATTTCAGCGTTTTAAGCTGCACCCTAAAATTAAGCCTCTATTAAAAAATGGTCAACGTATATCCTATGGGGCAAGAGCTTTAATAGAAGGTGGGATTCAAAGCTTACCTACTCTTACATTTTCAGGAGGCTTACTAATTGGAGATGCAGCGGGATTTTTGAATGTCCCTCGAATCAAAGGAATTCATATGGCAATGAAGTCCGGAATACTCGCCGCAGAAGAAATTTATAAAGCATTGACTGATGAAGAAGTGGTGGATTCTAATACTGCTTTAAACGTCACACAGTACGAGCAAGCTTTCAAAGATAGTTGGGCGTATCAAGAGTTGTGGAAGTCTAGAAACATAAGACCCGCTTTTAAATTTGGTTTATTCCCTGCAATATTCTATGCAGGATTAGAAGACTATTTTTTAAAAGGGCGAGTTCCTTGGACATTTAGACATAAAAAAAGTGATCACGATACGTTTAGTAAAGCTAGAGATGCAAAAAAAATAGACTATCCTAAACCAGATGGAGTGATTACGTTTGATAAGTCATCTAGTGTTTATTTGACAGGAACTTCACATAGAGAAAATCAGCCTATTCATCTTAAGCTTCAACGACCAGAAGATGCAATAGCTGTGAACTATACAGATTATGATTCACCTGAAACGCGCTATTGTCCAGCTGGAGTCTATGAAATTGTATTAACAGGTTTAGAGAAAAAACCACAATTACAAATTAATTCCCAAAATTGTATTCATTGTAAAACCTGTGATATTAAGGATCCAACACAAAATATAAAATGGCAGACTCCAGAAGGGGGCGAAGGACCTAATTATGTGGAAATGTAAAAAATTCTAGATTTTACGGCCTATATTAAAATCCAACCAAAGGAGAAACCATGGACTTCCAAAACAAAGTCGTCATCATCACAGGCGGGGCTAGTGGCATTGGCGCTGCGACTGCAGAAGCTTTCTGTAAAGAGGGCGCGAAGGTTGTAATTGCGGATTTAAGTAATGCCGGCAAAGATTTTAGTGATTCACTCAATGCAAAGGGCTTTGAAACGGCTTTTTTCCAGATTGATGTCAGAACGTTAGAAGCGAATCAAGCATTACTTGATTTCACCTTAAAAACCTTTGGGGATTTAGATATCGTCTTTGCCAATGCCGGCGTTGCTTCTGATAATGGCCCTGCGGATGCGCTCACTGTCGAGAATTGGCAACTGGGCGTGGATGTGAATCTCACAGCGGTCTTTATGCTCGATAAACTTGCGATTGAATATTGGCTAAAGCAAGGGAAAGGTGGGGCGATTGTGAATTGTGGTTCAATTCATAGTTGGGTTGGAAAGTCTGGATTATCAACCTATTCTGCAACAAAAGGCGCCGTAAAACTTTTAACGCAAACGCTTGCCATTGATTATGCCTCGAAGGGGATTCGCGTCAATGCTGTGTCACCGGGATATATTGATACGCCATTTTTAGCAAAAGTTCCCCCGGCAATGAAGGAAGCTCTTGTGAAGCAACATCCGATTGGGAGATTAGGGCGTGCAGATGAAGTGGCAAATGCCGTCCTCTTTTTAGCAAGTGAGAAAGCAAGTTTCATTAATGGTGTCTCGCTATTAGTCGATGGCGGGTATGTAGCGCAGTAATATGTAACACGTAATAATGCGTAAAAGTCACACAATATCTTATCGCAGTGAATCTTATGAAAAGGGCTCTATTTAGACCATCTCAGCCTTGTTGAGATGGTTTTTTAAGTGGGTAAATGTTGGGAGTTATTATTCTAATCAAATGATTATTCATTGTGGTCAGCGCGATACCTTATATAATAGGTGTCCTAAATAGTATTTATCACTCATATTTAATGGTTAATCGAATCAATTTTTTATGTCATAAGTGTTATGGCATAAACTGACCCTTAGACTATTAATATAGAATCTGATGACTCAACATGATTGAGACTAAAAGGAAGTAGGATGAATTACGAAACAGCCAAATCGCTGATTCAAGAACGCGTTGCAAAATCTACCGATAATATCGGAATTTATGACCTCTATAGCATGATTTTCTGCGATGACTTGAATGCTGTATTAAACATGATTGATCAACTAGAGATGGCAACAAGTGAGGAGCGCACCTCTTGGGAATATGGTTATCTCTTAGGGCAGGCTATCGGCAATCTTGATACCTCAGAATCTATTTTAATTTACTTCGGAAAAACGATGGGGGAGAGCGGCAAAGCATTACTTTCTGCATTTGAAGCGATTAATGCTCGCTTAGTTGCACTACATCCTTAAAGATCTTATTTCTCGTCTTCAAATAACAGAAAACGCCGCTATTATTTCAATAGCGGCGTTTTTAATATCTCATTTTAAAACCCCATATTATTTTAGGGTTTTAAACGTATATTTTCGGAATTATTGAATCATTAGAATGGTGCGTCGATATCAACAACATCAATTAATTTAATGTTAACGAACTCTTTAAGACCAAGGTCAATCAACTCACGGCCGTAACCAGAGCGACGAACACCACCGAATGGAAGGTCAGCTTTAACCATTGTCGGATGGTTTACGAAGATCATACCTGTAGAGATTTGACCCGCAACTTTACGTCCACGTGCATTATCAGAAGTGAATACTGAACCACCTAAACCAAATGGTGAGTCATTTGCAATACGGATTGCATCTGCTTCATCTTCTGCTTTAATGATCATTGATACAGGACCGAAGAATTCTTGGTAGTACGCAGGGTTATCTGGCGTAACGTTTGTAAGAATTGTTGGTTGAACGAAGCAGCCTTGTTCAGGAACTTTAGGACCTACTTCAGTTGCGATTGCGCCGTGTTTAACCGCTTCTTCGATTTGCTTAAGAAGACCATCTTTCGCACGTTGTGAAGAGAGTGGTGCGAGCTGTGTTGTAGGATCCATTGGGTCACCTGCTTTAAGTGCCGCAACGCCTGCTGTGTATTTCTCTAAGTATTCATCATAGATTTTTGCATCAAGAATCATACGTTTTGATGAAACACATACTTGTCCTGCGTTCCAATGACGACCGAATACGCCCCAAGCTGCTGTTTTGTCGATATCTGCATCATCAAGAACAACGAATGCGTCAGCACCGCCAAGTTCCATGATTGCTTTTTTGAGGTGTTTACCCGCCACTTGTGCAACTGCTGAACCTGCAAATTCAGAACCTGTTAATGCAACCCCACAAACGCGAGGATCTGCAAGTACGAGTTCAACGTGCTCATGCTCGATGAACATGTTTGTGAATACGCCCTCAGGAAGACCTGCATCTGTCATGAGTTTTTCAAACGCGATCGCACATTGTGGAATGTTTGATGCATGTTTAAGGATTAAAGTATTCCCTGCTGAAAGTTGTGGTGCAAGAATACGTGCTACTTGGTAGAACGGGAAGTTCCAAGGCTCAATCGCAAGAAGAACCCCTTGTGCGTCATATACTAATTCAGCTTCGCCTTCTGCAGGATCCATTACTGGTAATTTGCGTGGTTGAAGTTGAGCTTCAGCATGCGTTACATAGTAATCAAGGATTTGTGCAGAGAGTTCAACTTCGCCTTTTGCTTCAGCGAAAATTTTACCCATTTCAAGGGTAATTACTGTTGCATACTCATCACTTCTTTCACGTAAAAGCTCAGAAGCTCTCTTTAAATAACTTACGCGCTCAGCCACTGAAAGGTCTTTCCAGCTTTGGAATGCATTGTCAGCTTTTTCGATTACTGCGTGGATTTCCGCTTCTGTTGCGCTTTCAAAAGTAGCAACTAACTCATTTGTATACGGATTTACGGTTGCAAATGCCATGATATAAACTCCTAAAATTTGAATGTTCTTTCATTATAGACCTCCTATTTCAAGGATGCATCCCCTTTACATTCAGCAATGAATAACATTTATTCAACAAAAAAACGCTAAAATCTCTATCGCATTGATAAGGCTAGCGTTAAAAAAAGTGATGAAGCACATTAACTAACGACCAAATAGTGCCCAAACTGATATAGCTCAGAAAATAACGGGATTTTTATAGACAATAACGACCTATAACTCCCTGTAATGTCTAATCATTACGCATTTAAAAGTACGTCCTATGCTTCTTATTAAACGTGCATGATCGGTGAGGAAGAGTTCTCTCATAATCTATTGATCTAAGTCAGGAATATTATCGCCATAGTTCTAATGGCTGATATAGAAAAGTGTATAAGCGCTGTAGTATGAGCCGATCTAAGGGATATTGAAAGCATCTCATCAAGGGGATTGAGACCATGCTTTAGAAATGTCTATCCTCTCGCAAAACAATATAAACAGCGAGATAAAGATAAATACAGCTAAGTACGAGTCTATTTTGGATCGCGGATCATTATTTTAGATATTTGTACGAATCACAATACATCACATTATCGTTAATCTAGCAGATTAGCAGCCATTGACTGAGATACAGATCATGCTAATGGGAAAGGAGAGAGATGCTTAATCGTCGCCAATTTATTAAAACAGCCCTTACTGCGGCATTAATGACCCAGTTTCCTTGCATTGCCGTCGCTGATAAACCGCGGTTTTTGTATGAGAAGTTTGGAGATTTACCACTGCCAGAAGCGATTGAACGCGTATTAAGCACAGGTCCTGTGGCAGATGTCTTACTGCTATCACTCGTGCCCACAAAGCTGATAGGTCTGTCATCGTTAAAGCTGACAGAATCACAGAAGCAATTCCTGCCACTGATATTACAGAATCTACCGCAAACAGGGCGATTCGCCGGACGAGGCTCGACAGCATCGCTCGAAAATGTGATTGCGCTAAAACCCGATGTGATTGTTGATATTGGGAATGTTTCCCCATCTTATGTGAGCACCGCAGAGCGCATTAATGCCCAGACCAATATTCCCTATATCCTCATGAATGGTACACTCTCTGAAACGGCGACGCAGATCCGAACGCTCGGTGAAATGCTCGGGGTAAAAGATCATGCCGATGGCTTGGCAGATTACGCGGAGCGCGTATTAACCGCAACGCATAATATTGCCCAAAAAAGTGGGGTAGAGAAACCGCTTAAAGTCTATTCTGCACGCGGGGCAGATGGGCTAGAAACAGGGCTAGCAGGTTCTATTCATACGGAAGTATTAGAATGGGTTGGGGCAACAAATGCGGCGCAAGATGCCGGAGAAAACCTAATGACCCGTGTGTCGATGGAGCAACTGATGCTCTGGCAACCAGATGTCATTATTACGTTAGATGAAAACTTCTATCAAGAGATCGGGAAGAATCCCCTCTGGCAACGGATTAAAGCAGTTCAGGAAGGGCGTATTTATAAAGCACCCAAACTCCTCTTCGGCTGGTTAGATCAACCGCCCAGTATCAACCGACTTCTAGGGGCTTCATGGCTTTCACATGTGCTTTACCCAGAATTAATGCCGGCAGAGCAGTATACCAAAGCAGTTATCGAATATTACGCGCTCTTCTATCAGCACTATCTTTCAGAAGAAGCGTTGATTGCCATGACCACGGGAGCTTAGTTAATGCGTCTTTGGTTACCCCCCATTTTTCTATTAGGCATGCTATTTTTTGCCATTTCAGTTGGACAATATGCGATTCCTTTAGGGGAATTACTACAATCAATTGTTAGCCTAATTACGGGAAAACCGTTAACAGATGCGGAATTTATCATCTGGAATATTCGCTTTCCGCGTATCTTAACGGCACTTTTGGTGGGCGCCGCATTAGCAATCTCTGGGGCGACTTATCAGGGAATGTTCCGTAATCCTTTAGTATCGCCGGATATCTTAGGTGTTTCAGCAGGTTCTGGTCTTGGTGCAGTTGTCGCGATCTATTTTGATTTACCGATCTTAGGGATTCAGCTTTTAGCCTTTCTCTTTGGGCTTGCCACTGTGGGAATTGTTTATCTTGTCTCGCAATTAGTACGGCGATTAGATCCTATCTTAGCGCTTGTTCTTGCCGGCATTGCGATCTCAGCGCTCCTTGGCGCCGGCATTTCACTCATTAAACTCCTGTCTGATCCTTATAGTCAGCTCACGATGATCACTTTTTGGTTGATGGGGTCATTAACTATGGCAACGATGAGTGATCTTTACGTGGTAGGACCGATCTTTATGATCGGAATGATTCCACTCATACTTCTTCGCTGGCGGATGAATCTATTGAGCCTTGATGATGAAGAAGCGCTTGCGCTCGGCGTGAATATAAAATTACTGCGTTTAATCTTTATTATCTCCGCCACAATGATGACCTCGGCAGCGGTCTCTATTACCGGCATTATTGGTTGGATAGGGTTGGTGATCCCACATATCGCAAGGCTTCTTGTGGGACCCGATTTCCGTAAACTCCTGCCGACATCGCTCTTTATCGGTGCAGGCTTTTTGATTCTCACGGATACCGTTGCTCGCACGTTCTTTCCCATTGAAATCCCCTTAAGCATCCTCACAGCCTTTATCGGTGCGCCATTTTTTATTGGCTTATTAATTAAAGGGGGACGCCGATGAATGTGATTGAACTACAGAATCTCTCTATTGGTTATGGTAAGAAATCGATTGCTTTCGGGCTGAATCTCACCTTTAAATCGGGGGAGATTGTAACGCTGCTTGGCGCCAATGGTTGTGGGAAAACAACACTATTAAAGACCATCTTAGGGCTACTTAAAAAGCAAGCAGGCGAGATAATGATTGCCGGAAAACCGCAAAAAGCGTGGTCTCGTAAAACCTTATCGCAATTAATGGGATATGTCCCTCAAGCGCAAAACTACCACTTTCCCTTTTCCGTAGAAGAGATCATTCTCATGGGGCGAACGGCTTACCTTAATTGGGCCAGTAGCCCAAAAGCGAGCGATTTAGCCTTGGTAGATCGTGTTATTGAGCAATTAGAAATCACGTATTTAAAGGGGAAACTCTACCCAGAATTAAGTGGCGGAGAACGTCAGTTAGTGCTCATTGCTCGGGCGATTATCGGCAATCCCGAGGTATTAATTATGGATGAACCCACCGCAAGCTTGGATTATGGCAATCAGCTCCGTGTGCTTGAGCAAATCGAGCGTCTCAAAAAGGCCGGCATGACAATTCTGATGACAACGCATCAACCAGAACATGCCCTCAAAATCGCAGATCGGCTCATCATGCTACATCAAGGCGCTATCCTTGCCGATGGTGATGCGAAACAGGTATTAACCCCGAAAAATTTAGCCACGATTTATCGCTTAACAGAAGCAATCGTTGAAAAAAACTTTAACCCATATTGATCGCTATTTAATCACGATTTTGATTTTCATCTTTCAAAAGACCATGGAGACCTATCAGTAATGACCACGAAGATACGAGGTTCTGCTCATCAGGCAGAATCAATCCCCTTAAAATCAATCTTTGATATTGATTTTGCAACGCTCTATAAAAGCCACGCAGCGGAATCTATTCGCCAACCGAAAACCCCAGAAGATTGGGATGAGCGCGCAGATCGCATGCGCAGCGGATCTGGGTGTACAAAAGAGGGCTATATCGATGCATTTTTATCACGCATGGATCTTAATGCCGGCGATACATTGCTCGATGTAGGTTGCGGTGGCGGCACAGTCTGTCTTGCGGCAGCACCTTATGTGCAAAAAGTTATTGGCTTTGATTACAGCCCCAAAATGTTAGAAGTCCTGCAAGAGCGCGCGGATGAGCTCAATATTTCTAATTACCAAACGATTTTAAAGTCGTGGAATGATGATTGGCATGATGTGCCTGAATGCGATATTTGCGTCTCTTCACGCTCCTCGATGGTGGAAGATCTTGAAGATGCCTTGGCAAAGCTCAATAGCAAAGCCCGTAAGGCGGTCTATATGACCATGACGGTAGAAAAAGACTTTATTAACCGTGAAGTGCTACAAGCGATCGGTAGAGATAGCGTTGGATTTCCTACATATATCTACGCCGTTAATATGCTCTATCAGCAAGGATACCGCGTATCAGTGGACTTTATTGAAACCAATCATCAAATCTCAACGCGCACCATTACGAATGTTGAGGAATTTATTACAGCCGTTGAATGGTCGATCGGCACCTTGAATGAGACCGAAAGATCCGAGCTCAAAGCCTATTATGACGCTCACTCCAATGAGATCCCCAAGGTCTATTCAGACACAAGGGCTTGGGCATTTTTAAGCTGGAAAACAGCACGCTAATGGCGGCGTTAAGGTCGTTTAATCGCCATACTTAATTTTCACCCTAATGAGCAATCAGGGATTGATACTCACTAATATCGGCATTCATGCCTGTTTTATTTGATTTACACCAACCTTCTATCGCACCGATTGGCAGCCTCATCACGCTATGCGCGTTAGAACTTTGATTTTTTATTGATAGGACGTTTTTATGACTAAACACCCTTTATTCAGCGCATGCAAGCTCTCTAAACTGAGCATTGCGATGATGTTTGCGCTCACACCAGTGCTTGCCACTGCCGATAACTTAGATAGTATCATGGATGATGCGGAAGATTCAGCCCCAAAGGCGCACACAAGTAAAGCCAATAGTAATCTTTTTACCCTTGGTACCGTCCTTGTAAAAGGCACCTCAGAAACGGATCTCGTTCAGACCTCAGATTACTTTGAAACGTATATTGATAAGGAGACGATTGATCTTTTTGAAGCAGAAGATGTGGGTCAAGCATTGGCATTTACGCCGGGCGTATTTTATGACAACCCAATTGGAGGCGCAAAACAGCGTTCTGCAAACCGTTTTGAACCGGGTATTTCAGTTCGAGGCTACGGCTTACGCTATGTACCAGTATTTGTTGATGGTATTCCCGTCTATATTCCTTATGATGGTTACTCAGATTTAAGCCGTTTTTCAACAGCGGATATCTCCTCGATTGAAGTCGCTAAGGGCTACAGCTCAGTGATGTATGGTCATAATACAATGGGCGGGGCCATTAATATTGTGACGATGAAGCCTCGCTCAGAGTTTGATTTCTCCGGGGTTGTAGGAATGGGAGAGGGCGGAACACATCAATTGAGTGCTAACGTCGGAACGCTTCAAGAAAAATGGTATGCAGAAGCATCCGTTTCTGAGCGTGATCGTCGTTATACGAAGCTTGCTGAAAACTATGTTGGCAAAGATGCTTTTAAAAATAATGTCGATTCAGATAAATATCGTTATCACACTAAAGATCGACGCGTGGGTTTAAAAGTGGGCTGGACACCAACAGCAACCGATGAGTATGTATTAAGTTACTCTAAGCAGACAGCGAAAAAAGAGCCCGGAAGCGTACACGACAGTGGTTTTGTTCCTACCAATTGGGTATGGCCAGAATGGGATCGTGAGACATTTTCATTTGTCTCTAATACTTGGCTCTTTGATGACAAGGTTTATGTAAAACCACGTATTTATTACGATAGATTTAAGAATACTCTTTTAAACTTTAAACCGGGCGAAACAAGTAAATACGATGACAAAGCCTTTGGGGCTTCCGTAGAAATTGGTACAACCGCTATCGATAATCATCTCTTAAAAATGATGTTAAGCTATAAAGACGAGAGTCATAAAGGTATAGATGATGGTTTTGATAAGCAGAAGAATCCAATTCATTCAGAAACAAAATCGACGCAAAAATTCTATTCAATCGCACTAGAAGATAACATTACAATCAATGAGCAATTTGAAGCCCAATTAGGGGTGATTTATACCAAGCGTACCGCAGATGCTGGAGAACTTGGAAAAAATACTCAGCATTTGATTGGTCAATATCCTGGTGCGAGCTCAATGCTTGCGCCAAGTATTGATAGTACAGATTATCAGGCGGCACTTTTCTATAAGCCCAATGATACGGATATCTTCCGTTTTGCGATCGGTAAAAAAACACGCTTCCCAAGCTTTAAAGAGCTCTATTCAAACTTTGGGGATAATGAGAAAAAATGCCCAGAGGGTTCAACCGGCTGTATCCCAGGTCAAAACTATCCTTCAATTGCCTTGCAAAATCCTGGCTTAAAACCAGAAAGCGCAACCAATATTGAATTGGGTTATACAGGCATGCCAATGACGGGATTAAGTCTTGATGCGGCGGTTTTTTATAGTCAGTCTAAAAATACAATTGCAAGAAGCGATGATAATGGCGATACCTTCCCAGGTTTCATAACATCTCATAACTACAATATTTCTAATAAAGTAGAGCGCAAAGGTATTGAGCTAGGGGTTAATTATGATGTAAACCAATACCTCAAAGTCGGTGGGGGTTACACTTATCTGCATGTAAAACGTAAAGATGATTCTGCGCTTAAGATGACTGATATTCCTAAGCAATTTGGCTATGCATATGCAACTGTAAAGCCGCTTGATTGGTTAGAGGTTACACCTTCTGTTACTGCAAGAAGTAGTAGTTATGCTAATGAGAAAGGAAACAGTAGAAATGCGGGTTACGCTGTATACAATCTTAAGTTCTCAGCAAAGCCACCACAATGGCAAGGCGTGACATTTAATGCCGGTGTTGAAAACGTCTTTAATAAAAATAGTGCTATGCGTAACGCAGTTTACCCATCAGCAGGGCGATACCTCTATATGAATATGCGTTATGATTTCTATTAGAACTCACAGGTCATATTGTCGATTAATGCAATAGCCTTTTTATAGCGTTATTATGCTACCAATAAGTACAAAAAGGATCTCGTTGGAGATCCTTTTTTTCATCTCCGCATTCCTGAATTGATGAATCTACTCAGTACAAAACCAAAAGTTAGTCTTCAATCGGCGTAATATCCACCTTCACATCCAGCGCTTTTGCATAATAGGGGGCGGTGGTCACAATGCCATTGACGCCCGTTGTCACAAATTCGGCAATATTGCCGGGATTAATCCCGCCGGCAGCTAAGATGCGAATGCTGGGGAATTGCGCCTTTAATGCCGGAACGGCTACTCTAAGATCCGCCACGCTGACTTTATCAAATTGAATAATTTCCGCACCCATTGCCACAAAACGTAAGGCTTCTTCTAAGTTATCCGCTTCAATGACAATGCGCTTCTCACAAGCAAGGTGTTTAATCTCGGCGATTTTTGCACCAAGCGCCGCATCATCTTTAAAAAATGCGCGGTGTTGTTTAAAGATCAAAATCGTTTCAGAGAGCCCCAAGCGATGGGGCATAGCACCACCTGCCATAATGCCGGCAATGGCTAAAGATTTTGTCCCTGGGATATTTTTGCGCGTCGTTAAAAGTGCAATTTTCTCGGGCGCGTTAGCCCAGACAACGGCCATTTTATGGGTGGTGGAAGCAATGCCGGAGCTATAGTCGAGAATATTTTGCGCGATTTTCCAAACGGTATGAATCGCTTCTGCAGAGCCGGTGCCACTGATTAATAGATCATTCGGGGCGATTTTTGTGCCTGAGGATTTCATCTCAAGGCAGGTGATCCCCAATTGTTGAAACATCTTTAAAACCACTTCTGTTCCACAAACAACGCCGGCTTCGCGGGTTCGGTATTCTATCTTTGTCGGTTGCGTTTGAATACCAAGGAGCGAGCAGGTGAGATCAATATAGGGCATATCTTCGCTAATCAAGCGTTCAATATCATCAGTTTTAATAAACATAGAGCTCCTTTATGATGGGTAGGGATGTATTTATCTATTTAAGTTACTTAAGTATCAGTTAACATCGCTTATTAGCGTCTATTAATCATGAAAAAGCCCATCAACGCAATAGGTCTAATGGGCTATTAATGCAACTTTGAAGGGATATAAACGTAATCTTTGATACAGATCCCTATTGTTTCATAGTCTATTTTCTTTTCATCCGTATCTACTCTCTACTATTCATTGCCTACTATCGATCATGAATTCGACATCTGCTGAATCAGATCGACTTAATCAAGTTTTGCTAATACCTGCAAGACAATCTCCGCTGAGTTTTTCGCGGCAAAATCTAAATACTCTACAAAGCTCATCGGCATCTCTTTATCCGGGAGATCCGATAGGGCGCGGATGACGATAAAAGGTGTCTGATAGAGATAGCACACTTGCGCAATCGCGGCCGCTTCCATCTCAACGGCTTGCACGGTCGGGAAGATCGATTTGATCACTTCAACGCGTGCTTGATCTGCAATAAACGCATCCCCTGTGCCAATTAGCCCAATTTTAGAGTTGATTTTAAGATCGGTTACGACTTCGCTGACTAATGTCACCAGCGCAGGATCAGAGGGGAAAGTTTTCGGTAATCCCGGTAATACACCAATCTCTAAACCAATCGGAGAGAGATCCACATCGTGATGCGCCGTTTCGTTAGAGATAATAATATCGCCGATTTCCATTCCCGGAATTAATCCGCCCGCAGAACCGATGTTAATCACTTTGGTCGGCTGATAATGCTCGTGAAGGAGTGTTGTAGCCATCGCCGCTTGTACTTTACCCACGCCAGAACGAAGCAATACAACCTCTTTATTTTGTAAGCGGCCTTTAATAAAGCGAACGCCGGCAATTGTTTTGATCTCTTGCGCTGTAATCATCTTTGCTAAGAGCGTTACTTCTTGTTCCATTGCACCAATAATGCCAATCATCCGATTTCTCCTTGTTACGGGCTATTTTGCAAGCGACAATGTTTGAAAAACATTATAAACATTCCCCATAAATATGAGGATTATCGCGATATTTTAATAAGCGCTATTATACGAAAAGATCCGCTAAAATGCCGGATGATTTCGATGTTATATGCAGTCATTTGCAAGATGCATGAGGCGCTGTTTTTTATGTCTCAATATTCATATCAATATTTATGTCAATATGGATGACAATACTTGCATCAGGATTCAGATAGCTTATCGCTCGTGATAGGAAGCTTTTACGACGATAAATATTAAAATTGTTATACTGTGATGTTACTAAATTTACGACAATCCTCCGGCATTTTTATGCTCGGTGGCAGCTTTTCATGAAGGGCTCAAATAAGTACAAATCAATTTGAGCAGACTTGTGAAAGGACTCAATGAATTTTTATTTTTCAGCAATATTTAACCGTAGTATTGAATATATCGTTAACATTATTATCAATTAGGTAAGCACATTATGTCCGAGGAAAAGGAAAACAGCACCCAGCTGAAAAGAGGTCTGAAGAATCGTCATATTCAGATGATCGCGCTGGGCGGGGCGATTGGAACAGGGCTCTTTTATGGCTCTGCGCAATCGATTGCATTAGTCGGTCCGGCAATTTTACTCTCATATCTCTTGGGGGGATTTGTCATTTATCTCATCATGACAATGATGGGAGAGATGTCGACACATGAGCCGGTGGCAGGTGCATTTAGCCACTTCTCTTATAAATATTGGGGCGAGTTCCCAGGCTTTTTAGCCGGTTGGAACTACTGGTTCCTCTATATTTTAGTCAGCATGGCAGAGCTCTCTGTCATCGGGATCTACATTCAGGTCTGGTTCCCTGAAATTCCGCTCTGGGCGTCATCTCTTGCGGTATTGGTGATTATTACCATTATTAATCTCTTCTCGATTCGGGTTTATGGAGAGTTTGAATTCTGGTTTGCGCTGGTTAAAGTGCTCGCAATCATATTATTGATTATCCTTGGCGCGTACCTCATTCTAACGGGGACAGAAGGCGCTTCTATTTCAAATCTCTGGAAGCATGATGGTTTCTTCCCATTTGGCGTAAAAGAGTTTCTCCTCTCCTTAGTGATTGTGATGTTCTCCTTTGGGGGAACGGAGCTTATCGGTATTACTGCAGCAGAAGCGGATGACCCGAAACGCTCAATTCCTAAAGCGATTAAACAGGTAATCTGGAGAATCCTACTCTTCTATGTACTCTCGATTGCAGTATTGATGATCCTCTATCCTTGGAATGAGATCGGTACAGATGGTAGCCCGTTTGTGATTATCTTTAGAGAAATGCATATTGGGGTGGTGAATACGCCGATCGGCGCGATTAATATCCCGGCAACCTTCTTTAATATTGTGGTGTTATCGGCGGCGATCTCGGTGTATAACAGCGGAATTTACAGTAATGGTCGGATGCTCTTTGGCTTGGCAGAGCAGGGGAATGCGCCTAAGCTCTTTAAGAAGCTTAATCGTAACTCTGCGCCATTTGTCGCGATCTTATTCTCATCGCTCTGTACGCTTGTGGCAGTTGTGGTGAACTTCCTTGTACCGGAAGGGGCATTTATGCGCATTATGTCCTTAGCGGTTGCGGCAGCGACAATCACTTGGGGTTTAATCGTTATTGTGCAATATCGCTTTAGAAAACAGGTAGATGTAAAAGCGCTCACCTTTAAAGTACCGTTCTATCCATTTAGTAACTTCTTTGCTTTGGCATTCTTGGCGCTATTGCTCGTCATGATGACGCAATCAGGCAATATGATTTACGCCGTAATTGTGATGCCTATCTGGATTGTGATTCTCTATATTGGCTTCTTGATTAAGAAATCCGTTGCAAAAAAGCGTGCGGGATAATCGTGATAAATGGCTAGATTCAAGGCTATATAAAGGTTGCTAGGCAATATTTATCAATAGCGATAGAGTCAGAAAAGCGAGATATTTATTCAATAAAGTTGATGAGTTCTCGCTTTTTTATTGCCTTCGTTAATAGCAAGTCACTAATATGCTGAAAGTAGGATGCGCAATACTGGCTTTCTAAATCTTGTTTTCTAATGCTTTCTTTCTAATATTTGGATTTCACAGATAAATGGTTATACTCCTTAAGTAAGTAATGATAGCCTCACAAGTATTGATAAAAAATGACTGATAATTCAGCCTTTTTTATCCCAGAATCATCGCGCAATCATCTGCCGATTTAACAAATATAGGCTTTAAAATCACCCGTAAATTTAGGATACAACACCATTATGCAACAACAAAAAAGACGAATTTTTACGATTTTCTGGATTGTTTTTGCCGTGTGCCTATTGTTTGCGGGCATCTATCTTCTCGCGAGCTTTGATGGCTCGTTACAAGCCTTTGCGGCGCAATACTTTACGGCATATTATATCGGTCGTGTGATTGCTGGCGGCGTGTTTATCTTTATCGTCATTGTCTCCTTGATTGTTTACGGTATTAAATCGCCTACGCCTTATGCCAAAATAGGGCACTTAAGCGCCGGTACCGTGATGATTGCGGGGACTGTTATCGTGGATCAGCCCATTTTTGCACGCTATTCACGAAGACCTTGCGCTTTTTACAGAGCCTTTAAGTACGAGAGCCGAGGCCAAAATCGGGGCGTAGAATGTACCGAGCAGTATCAAGAGAGCGCCTCGCCTTTGTATATTCAAGACAAAAGTGGCAAAATCGCCCTTGATACCAAAAATACAGATTTCTTCCTTAAAAGTATTGATAAAGTCGGCGCTTATAGTGCCCAATCCATCTCTGCGGGGCAATCAGAAGAGCTGCTTCTTGCCGGCACAGAGGTCACGGTGGAGGGCTTTTATCATCTAGGGAAAGATGGTCAAAAAATTCTTACAAAAGGCCCCTCCGGCGAAAAGGTGAAGCTCTATACTGAACTGGAATATGGGCTCTCAAATGATATGAGTAAAATTGGGAAGGGGATGATCGCTTTAATCGTGATGACGCTCTTTCTGATCGCTTATCTTCTACTAGCGGATATTACGCCGATTCTGGGGTATAAGGATCAGATTAAAGGACTTGTTGTTAATCTACCATTACTCGGCGAAATTCCGGCACTGAATGGGCATTTCTTGTTGGCGCTGGCGCCATTGATTAAACTGGATGCCTATATCGTAATTGGCCTTGCATATCTTGTGATATTTTCAGCGGGGAGTTATATGCTTCAGCTCATCGCGCTGAAGTTAACCTTTATTAAGCCTCTTCGCTGGTTGCTCGAGATTATTGCCTTTACCATGATGAACTCATTGGTGCCGATGATTTTGGTCTGTTTTATCTTCGGCATTTTCGATCTCAATATGTATAAAGCGTGGTATGTATTACTCTTTAGTTATCCCTTTATTGCGCTCTATAACTTATGCTTTATTCCTCGCTTAAGCCGTGAAAATGAAGCTTATCTAGAGCGCCATCATGCGAGCATGCGATAAAACATGAATGATTTAACGTTAGGTTGGCTCTTTTTACTCTTCGCAATGCTGGGCGGCATTGGGCTGATTGCGTATCGCTACAATATGATGATTAAGCTCCGCTCCTCAAGCTATCAGGCTTATGCCAATATTGGGGTATCTTTACTGAAGCGCAAAGACCTTATCCCAGAATTAACCCTGCTCGCAGAAAAAATGATGCATCAGGAATCGCTGATTCAAAATGCTTTGACCACGCTCAGGCAAGCATCAACGACATTTTTAGCAGAAAAGCCCGAAGATGAAGGGGCGCTCAATCGTCAGGTTCAAAGGGTTAATCAAGCAACCTATATGATGGAAGGCTTAATGCGAGGTGTTGCGGAAGATTATCCTGAGTTAAAGAGTTCTGTATTGTTTCTGACGTTACAAGAAAACATCTCTCAAATAGAGCAAGAGATTGCTTATCGTGCGGTTTATTTCAATGATTATGCTACACTCTATAATGCAATGATTGGGACATTTCCCAATCTTATTTTGGCGAAATTAACGGGTCTTAAAAGACTCAATTATCTGCATACCTCAGCGATTTAGCTCACATGCAGGGAAGTAATCGCTTAGCCCAGTCCCCGTTATAAAGGATTTTATAAAATTATGCCCATTATCATTATTGCCGTACTTCTCTTGGTTATTATCGTGGGGTTAATCATCAGTGGTTATAATAAGATGATTTCGCTTCGTAATGAGACGGATAAATCCTTTGCAAATATCGATATCTTCTTAAAACAACGGGCTGATGAGATTCCTGAGTTAGTGAAAGTCGCTAAAGCGAGCTTTGAGAAAGAATCAACAGCACTTAAAATGCTTACCGAGCTTCGCACTGCCTATTTAGAGACCAATGATGTGGGTGAAAAGATTCGCTTGAGTAATCATATGTCTGATGCTTTTGGTACCTTTTTTGCGGTATCTGAGAGTTATCCTGCCCTGAAATCGATTGAAAACTTCCAGCAATTGCAAAGTCGCGTGAGTGCAGTGGAAGATCACATTGCCTATAGCCGTGAAGCATTTAATAATGAGATTTCGCGCTTCAATACCGTGATTCAATCTTTTCCTAATATCCTCTTTGCCAGTCTTTTAGGATTTAGAACACGAGAGTTTTTAAAAATTAGCAAAGCGGAAATTGCCTACTCAGGTATTGACCTTTAAAAGAGTTGTACCACGCTTATAAACCTCTCGTTGATATCAAGTATTATCCTATTTTTATAGGATTAAAAATCTTCATAAAATACTTTCAGATAGCGCATTTTGAGAGGCTTAAAAAGAATTTCACTGCAGTCTCAATCAATTAGCGAAGGATAGCGTATTACTTCACTATTTTTCGCTGCCACTTTTACAAAATATCCAATAGAGAGGCTAGCTTTTTAAGATAATTTACACTATTCTAGGCTCGCACTAAGTAGCCGAGAAAAGCTGCTATTACTGACATAAGACATGATTTATGATATCGGATCTCCTGAATAACATGGATACCTAAAAAACGGTTTTTTCTGATAATGTTATTCTTATCTATTCATGTACTTCTTCTTTGTCAGCGAGGCAATTCACTCGACTATCTAAGGAATACGGTCGTTAATAGACGACTTCCTCCGCTCTTTCCTTTGGAAGTAAATACCTCAATGAAAAATCATGGCTTACGTCGCGATCTCTTTTTATGCTCATGCGCGCTTTTAATTACCATATTGGGCACTATAATCTCCCCACTATATGCAACAGAAGACATCCCTTGGACAAAGACAGATTTAGTCAGAGAAGGCCGACAAGGAACCATTCAACAGAGCAAATCGATGAGTTATCTTGATCATCAAAAACAACCTTTTATCACGCGTATCGCTGAATATGATCGAGAGGGTTATTTGACAAGTATCACCACTTTAACCCAAAGTGCGCTTGATGAGCCTACCTTAAAAACGATCCGTCAATATACCCCCTTTATCGATAATAAGAGAGAAATTGAAACAACCTCTTTTATGAATGATCAACCTTTAGCGAATAGCCGCTTAGTGGAATATTGGGCTGAAAATCAATTTTCAAGAATGAGTATCGATGCAAAAAATGGAGATGCTCACCAAGAATATCGGGAATTATATAATGCGGATAATGTCATTATCTCAAAAGAATATTTTCGACGTAGAAAACCTGAAGTAGTGGAATATATCCGTTATTTAGGGGAAGAACCCTTCGTCCTTGCTCAATATCAAAATGCACAATCGCAGGTCATTCTCATTCCTTTCGAAGCTATTGAGAAAATGAATCCTGCTGATTTTGAATCGCTCTCCATTCCCGGCAATATTGAAGTTTTTATGGAAACAGCGATTGATCTCTTAGGAAACGAAATAGAATCTTATCGCCAGACGCAATATGGCGTAGAGAAAACAATGACGGAATATCTCTACTATTAATGAATTTTTAGCTCATAAGCGATTAGATTAAATACGAAAAGCCCTCTAGAATCTTTTACTTATTCTAGAGGGCTTTTCCTCTCTTATTGAGATTATAGATTATATAAAAATGCGACAGAGACACTCTGTAATGTGATATATCGATAGAGGAAATATCCTCCCACCCCAAGTAAGAGCAACAGGAGCAGTGCACCAAAAGGCTTACCTGTTTTAGAAGGTGCGCCATAACGATTTAATCCTGTCGTTCCCGGCATGACAAAGGGGAATAATCTCACCGTTAGGCTAATAGCCGCTAATATTGCAAAATAGATATAAAACCACGTCGCGCTTAAAGTCATTGGGAGCATAATGATGAGTAGATCGGTGAGGTATGGAAAAATGAAGAATGCAGATGCCCACCAACCAGAGAGATTAATATCATGTAATCGCATCACGACGAGTCGAATATTGAGTAAGAGCACAGCAATCATAAACCCGGCATAGAAAATCAGTCGTACCAAGTTTTTGGTCATATCCACCGTTTTATCATCTGCTTCAGTTAAGGCGAAAAGTCCCTTCTCAATAACAATGTAATAGAGGAGATAGATGGCGATAAAGAGTAGCAAATAGGTTACAAAACGATTCGCAAACTCAAGTCGACCTAATCTCCCTATAAAACTAAAAGAGAAATAAGGGCGGGGATCTTGACGATTATCGTGTTGATGTTTACTCATGTGACTCCTCTTAGAAATAATATTTCATGAGTCTCAATAATGCGAGATATTAGATATTGTATAATCTGAACCATCATATTGAGAAAAATGTTATTACATGTTTAAGCTTAAGAATTATAAGACCTTTGAGCCTATCAGAACAAGCACTACTACAAATCTTTGCAACAATTCTATAGATTTCTGAAAAATCATAAGCGCTTAAAAGTGAAGAGCTGAGATAGGATTATCTCAGCTCTTATTATTGGCACTTAATGTTTTTTATAACTTTTCTTGATCACGAAAAGTTAAATCTTTGCCTCTAAGCACTCTCCAAATAACTGATTTAAATATCCAGATATTAATCACCCCTAAGATCAACATAAAGGTAATCACGAAGTACATAGTGTAGAGCTCTGACATATCTTTCATCGATGCGAGTAAGCTCGAGTTAAAGTGAATCACCGCCATTGTAATCATTGAAATAAGGAATAAAACAAGAAATAGCGACATCCACAATTTTCTAACGCTCTCCTTTGATAAAAGGAAGAGTGAAGCAATATAACCAATCACTGCAACAACAAAAAAACCACTAATTAAAACTAATTCCATACATAATACTCCTTAAATAAGCGGATTAAGCATCCGTTTTTTGGCGTTTTTCAGCAAGATAGTCTACTAAAAAGGTGTGGAAATCTTCCACTTTTTGAGCACCTTGAATGGCGACTTCGTTATCAATCACAAAGAAAGGAACGCTCTGAATATTAATACGATGTGCGATCGCTTCATCATCACGTACGGCATTGACATAAGTTTCATCATCAAGCGCTGCTTTCACATCAGTGAGATCTAGTTTGAGTTTATCTGCAATCTCAATTAAAGCGACGATATCACTCAAGTTTATACCTTCTTGGAAATAACCTCTAAAGAGAAGATCTGCACACGCTTTGATTTTACTTGGCGCTTTATTCGCGACATAGTGTAAAAGCTGATGCGCGATAAAAGTATTCGTCGGAATGATCTTGTCGTTGTTAATCGTAAGGCCAACAGTCGCGGCCATACCTGCTGCATTAACCGTCATCTCTTTCGCTTTTTCAACGGTCGTTTGATAACGATCTGCTAAAACTTCATCGAGTGTTTGCTCTGTAAAGCGCGCTGCATCAGGTGCAAGCTCAAAACTACGATACTGGATTTTGATCTGCGCCATCTCTTCTTCACCGAGCATCATAATGGCTTGTTCTAAATTATGTTTACCGATATAGCAAAAAGGGCAAGAGAAATCAGACCAAATTTGTATGTTCATAGTTGTACTTTCCTTCAGGTAGGATAAATGAGAATATAATCCTATATTGTATCTTAAAAAGAGAAAGGAATGCAGTCCTTTGGCTGTTTTATGATTATATTTTACGATTTAGATGATGCCATTATAAGATGGTACTGTATAGAGACAATGGCACAATAATAAGAGGGAAAACAATCATGGTTGGAGAGAGAAGTGTAGAGCGCGTTAATGGATATCAAGGGATCAATCTTATTAAAACTTTAGGTATTAAGATGGTAACGCTTGATGAGACGTATGCAGAAGCAACAATGCCCGTGACAGAAGCGCATCAACAGACAATGGGATATCTTCACGGCGGTGCAACCATCGCTTTGGCAGAAACCATTGGTGGGATAGGATCTTATGCGATCTTGCCAGAAGAGGAAGGATGCGTCGGCATGCAAATTAGCGCCAGTCATCTCTCGTCTGCAAAATTAGGTGATACCGTGATTGCAAAAGCGGATCTCATTCACAAAGGAAGACGCTCTCATGTGTGGGATGTGAATGTCTATTCGCAGGCATCAGGACGATTAATTTCTAGCATTAAAGTCACTAATGCGATTATCCCTATGTCTAAATCATCATAGATATCTTAGATGTAGCATCAACATCCATTCAAAATATTCATTTTAAATATTGGATCGAAATAGGGGCGCATGACAATAAAGCGGAATTACGGATAAATTCAGGTAATTTATTCGTAATAGCCCTTTATTAATACTGTATTGAATCAATATAGATATTAACGCTGATGATGCTATTTAGTGAGAAATAATCACGAAATTAGCAAGGTGTCATTATTTTCCGAGCGTATAGCCAAAACTCATTCGGCCATAAACTTCATTTGAGTAATCATTGCGATATTTTGCACTTGGCGTACCAGACGCACAGGCCGTTAAGAAAAGGGCTGTTGCTACCAACAAAATCCATCTATTCATTTTTGTGTCCTTATTATGATTTATGACATGATTCATCGGATCATCATTGAAGTATTCTACTGATAATTATGCCATAACGGTCCAGGAATCTCATGACTAACTTCGGCGTAATTTCAGTAAGGATTGCAGCGAGAGAATAGGGTAGTAGTTTTCATAACGTTTAAATAGCTTATTCATAGATTTGAATGACTTTTGTTAGCGCATAAAAAAAGCCCTAGAAAAATCTAGAGCTTTTTACCGTTACTCTCATTGAGTAGCTATAAACTAAACAACGATTAGTAGTAACGAATTCTACGGTTAGATTCGCGCATTATACGTTTATAATGGCGTTTCTGGGCCGCAGCCTTCTTACGCTTTTTTTCAGTTGTCGGTTTTTCATAGTACTCACGTGCACGCACCTCAGATACGATACCTGCTTTTTCGCAAGCACGTCTAAAACGACGCATAGCAACGTCAAATGGTTCATTCTCACGAATCTTGACGGAAGGCATTGAACATCACCCCAATTTAATAGTAGTTAAAATAAAATTGCTCTTATTCATATAATCAATATATTAAGAAGAGCACCAATTCACTAGTTTAGCCCGTAATCCTGAAATTATCAAGTTTACGGACCATTTCATGAATGCTTTACTTATCTTTGAGCTTGATTCATTAACTCATCGAAAGTTTTCTTCTCTGTAACAACCGCTGCTTTTTCAGCAAGAAGATCAACAACTTGGTCTTCAAGAGCGATGTTACGAATGTTTTGCATGCTGTTTTTATCTTTTTTGAAGTGTTCGATTACTTCAGCAGGATCTTCATAAGTAGAAGCGACGAGTGCTAAGCGCTTATCAACATATGTTTCATCTGGTGTAATTTTATTATCTTCGATAAATTGGCTCACAAGAAGGCTTAAACGAACTTTTTGTTCTGCTTGTTTTGCAAAGATTTGCTTAACAAGTTCCATAAGTTGTGTTGCTTCTTCTTGGTTGCGTGGTTGTGGGAAGTTAGACTGTTGAGCCATTGCTTGTGCTTCTGTCACAACCATTACTTCTGGAACTTCTAACTCATGATTTTTCTCAAGAGATTCAAGTACAGAAGATTTAAAACGTGTATGGATAACGTTGTTAAGCTCACGCTCCATGTTTTTGCGAAGCTCTGAACGAAGTTTCTCAACATCGCCACCAGCAATACCGAAGCGCTCTGCGAATTCAGCATTAACTTCTGGTAATTGACCTGCTTCTACTGTGTTTACAGTAATATCAAACTCAGCTTCTTTACCTGCAAGGTTCTCTGATTGATAATCAGCAGGGAAGGTTACTTTGATTGTTTTAGTTTCGCCTTTTTTCATGCCCACGATTTGATCTTCAAATCCTGGAATCATTGAGTTAGAACCTAAAACAAGTGGTGTGTTCTCAGCTTTACCGCCGTCAAACTCTTCACCGTCAACGCGACCTACAAAGTTAATGTTTACGCGATCTTCAAGTTTCGCAGCAGTATCAACTTCAGACCAAGTTTGGCTTTGCTTTTGAAGTGTTGTGATCATGTTTTCAAGATCAGCATCAGTTACTTCAGCTTCAAATTTTACAGCTTCTAACTTATCTAAGTTATCAAGCTTCACTTCAGGCATTACTTCGAATTCTGCAGTGAATGAATATTTGTTGTCTTCAGTTGGCATATCGATAACAGGTTGACCTGCTGGTTCGATATTAAGCTCTGTAAGGAGCGCTTGATATTTTTTGCCAATAGCGTCACCAATAACTTCGTTCTCAACTTCTGCACCATGCATACTACGAACGACTTTAACTGGAACTTTACCAGGGCGGAATCCATCAACTCGGACGCGACGAGCAAGATTTTTAAGACGATCTTCGATCTCTTTCTTAACTTTTTGCTCATCAATTTCAATAACTACACGACGTTTGAGGCCTTCTAATGTTTCTACTGACATAATTTTTATACCCGACTAAAAGTTTAATTCTATTAATTTCAAATATAAAAAAAGGTGCTAATTAAGCACCTTCTTAAACTACTTATTAAGGTGAACTCGTGTCACCATAACTAAATATGGTGCGAGCGGAGAGACTCGAACTCTCACGGATGAACCACTAGATCCTAAGTCTAGCGCGTATACCAATTTCGCCACGCTCGCATAAGCCGTAAATTATACGCTGCTTTTGGATCTTGTCAAGATTAAATTTTCATTTGATTTCTTGAGACTTTCTTTACCGAAAGTGATCTCGCTAACAACGTTAACTACGAAGAAAGATGATAATATATTTTGATAAAAACACAAGCCCTTTTATTGGAGAAATAATGATCGATTCTCAACTAATCCCATTAAACCGCCGCTCACTTGAAGGTTCTTTTTCAATATTGAGAGGAATCCCCACAAGAATTCGTCGCCAAATTGGTCCTTGGTGCTTTTTTGATATGCTCAAAACGCCAATTTCTGAAGAATTATATCTCAATGTTGCCCCGCATCCCCATATTGGTCTCCAAATTCTCTCTTGGATGATTGAGGGGGAATCGATTCATCAAGATTCATTAGGGAATCAGCTAACCGCTACCAAAGATACGGTGAATCTTATGACGGCAGGGCGAGGTATTGTTCATACTGAAGATTCGCCGCAATCAGAGATCACGCGAAAGGATGCCTTTCTACATCTATTACAACTCTGGATAGCACTGCCGCAAACAGCCGAAGATATCCCGCCAGACTTTATGAGCCTAAATCAAGAAACGTTGCCAAAGTTTACGCTCCCGAATGGCGCGCTCACGTTGATTCTTGGCGAACATGCACAATTAAAATCGCCATTAAAAACCTATAGTCCTATTGTCGCGTTAGAACTCACCTTAAATGCCGGCATTCATACGATCCCTTTAAAGGCTTCCTTTGAATATGGGGCTTATCTTATTGCCGGGGATGCCATATTATCGCCTTCATATAATTCTAATCATCCAAATTCATTAGTAGAGAGCAATGATAGTGAGGGAGAGCCGAGCACCTTAACAGTGAGTTCGCTACTGGCTTTCACAGGGGCGGATCAATTAACGATTCATGTGAAGACACAATGTAGACTCTTTATCTTTGGCGGAGAACCCTTGCCAGAATCACATTACATCTGGTGGAACTATGTCTCTTCAAGCCCAGAGAAAATCCGAGAAAAGCATGAGACATGGGAAGCTGAAGATCATCAATCCTTCCCGAAAATCCCTCAAGAGACACGATCAGATCTTATTGCGCCAGAGATTCCGGCACGATTCATTGCTTTTTAAGATCAGTCGCAAACGATAGCGGTTGTTATTATGTTCTACCTCTATCTCTATCCCTATATAGATATAGAGATAGATATGCGGCTATAGAAGCTATGGAGCGATGTAGAGATACAACCTATAGAGGCATTCTATCGCTATTAGCCAATAATGAGAGGGGTATTTACTAAAGTATCAAGCAATATAGGTCGCAAGTGCTAGATATTGCCAGAGATCCAAGCTTCTAACTAGCTTTTGACTCACGCCCAATAATCTCCTTAATATTATAATGTTCGCTGACGGGGATTTATTAACAGCTGTAAAGTAAACGCAGGTTATGAATACCTCTGTAAATATCAACGCTCACAGAGAACTTAGGCTTATGACATAATCTGCCTGCATGCTTTTTATATATGACCATTAAATATATTGATAGCCGCATATAATATGAAAAGGGAAGGTTTTAATTGGACTCAATTGAAGCACCTATATACAACAATAACCAAGGAAGGATAATGTATGAAACAGATTAAACAGTGGAAGCTTATATTAACGATGATGTTTATCGGACTTGTTGCAGTCGCATGCTCAGATAAACATGACACACCAGAAAGTGTTGCAACCGCATTTGTTTACACCTTAGAAAAAGGGAATGCGAACAAGATTATGGATATCGCGTATATTCCTGAGGGTAAAACGGATCGAGATAAACAGGCTGTTTCTGGCAAGCTTGAGATGATGGCAGTCGCTGCTGCGGGCGAAATTAAAGAGAAAGGTGGCCTGAAATCAATCGCCGTGAAAAGTATCGAATACAACCAAGATAAAACGCGCGCCTCTGTTTCATTATCGATCACTTATAAAGATGCCAAAGCGATGCCTAAAACTGAACGCGTGAATACCATCAATACTAAAGAGGGTTGGAAAGTCAGATTATAGCAAGGCCGATAAGGGACTTTGTACCGGTTATTAACCTGCATTTATATTGCGCGAATGACCTCCATTAAATGGGGGATTATTTTAAAGAAGTTTTGTCATTTTTTAACAAGGGAAATAAAAAATTATCTGCATTTTATAAGAATTGTAGATATGAAAACTTTGTGACATAATCGCCGGCACAATCACCAATATTATTCGAGGATTTATTCATGAAACAAGTAAAATTATTTTTCGGCATGATGTTATTTGCCTTTGTTGCGGTTGCATGCTCAGGTTCTAACAGCAATTCACCTGAGGGTGTTGCTCAAGAGTTCTTAGAAGTATTCGCAAAAGGCGATAGTAAACGCCTTATCGAAATCATCTATATGAGTGAAGATGACAACACGCCAGAAGCACGTGCAATGATCGCAGGGAAACTTGAGATGATGGTTGCTGCAGGCAAGCAAGAGATGGATTCAAAAGGTGGCATCAAGAAGATTGAAGTAAATGAAGTGAACTTCAACTCAGATAAAACGAAAGCATCTGTATTCTTAACAGTAACTTATAAAGACGGTGAAGTATCAGGTCCTGATGAAGTTGGGACAGTTAAAACAAAAGATGGTTGGAAAGTAGAGCTTTAATCGCTTCCATTCACCTTGATCGGCTGATCAACAAAATTATAGAGCGCTATCATAAAATAGCGCTTTTTTTATCACTGCATATTGCCGGCATTTAGATTCACATTCAATAAATCGCTATAATATTTTAAACTCAAACAGGTATGACCGACCGTAATCATCCTCGGTTATCCCTCTAGTTGATATAATTAATCAATAATGATCATGATAAAACGAAAATCTGCGCTTAAATGGGGTATTCCACTTGGAATATTGCTCATTACATTCATAACGATGATTCGTTATTTTGAGATCAATCCTTTTCGCAATCACTTGGTGTTTGATGATTGGGAAATTCCCACGCATCTTCAACTCGAAGTAGGGGATATTGTTTTTAGAACCGCTTATGGCAAAGAGAGCAGAATGGTCACGCTGCTGAGTGGAGGAGATTACTCTCATATCGCTGTTATCACAGATATCACGCCTGAAATCATGGTGACTCATGCCACGACAAATGATAACCCTGACAAGCTCAACCAAGTATTATTAACGCCCATCACAGAGTTTCTCTCGCCCACTTTTGCAAAGCGCTTTGAAATCGTGCGTCCTAACTTTCTGAGTCATCAAGAAAAATCACACTTTGGTCAATCTGTTCGGGAAAAAGTAGGGGAAGCATATGTATTACTGGAGAGAGAGCTCGATAACCTCTATTGCACAACGCTCTTGGAAGTGCCTTTAAAAACACTGATTCCCGCGCTTAATCTACAGTGGCAGCAGGTGGATATTCCAGGACTGAATGGCGAATACCTGTTTCCGGATGCTTTTCTGGAGCTACCTCAGATGCATTCGCTTTTTAAGCAAGTGAATGAATAAGTGCCTGCGATGGGAATGGGAATGGCGATGAAGATAGCGATGGCAATGAATACGGGATTAAATATTGCTTTTTAAAGAAAAAAACGTACTATACCAATCACACATCCCGTGTTTTGATAGGAAATAACACATGAACAACACACTAAATATTTAAGAACGATCTTTCGATCTCTCATCTATTTAAGGAGTTTCTATGTGTCATTTTTTACAGCTTAATGCTGTGACTTATCATTTGCCGTCTGGCGAATCTCTCTTTAGTAATCTCAGTGCCACTTTTTCTGATCAGCGTATGCTTTTTATTGGGCGTAATGGCGTTGGAAAATCCATTTTAGGAAAGCTTTTGGCCGGCATTTTAACGCCCACAATGGGGTCTATCAGTGCTTCTGCGCCGGTTTATTATCTACCCCAAAATTATACGATAACGCAAAACACCACTATGGCGGATCTACTCGGGATTACGGATATTATCGCGGCGTTAAGACGCGTCGAGAAAGGCGTTGTCTTAGAGGAAGATTTCGTAACGATAGGCGATCACTGGCAAATTGAGTCAGAAGCGGTCGCTTTATTGTCAGCACTCGGTTTATCTCACCGGCAATTAAACGATTCTGCACGCACCTTGAGTGGCGGTGAGCAGATGCGTTTACGTCTTGCCGGTGCGACATTGAAGCATCAGGAGATTTTGATTTTAGATGAGCCGAGCAATCATCTCGATCAAACGCAAAAGGCACTTCTATGGCAGCAAATTTCAGCGTTTAAAGGGCAAGTGATCCTTATTACACATGATGCGTTCTTTCTTTCAAAAATCTCATCCATTATCTCGCTGGATTCTCAGGGATTAACGCTCTTTCAGGGGAATTATCAAGACTTCATGGATGAATTAGCCGCTAAAGCGCTACGGTTAAATAACGAAGTAACCCAGTTAAAGCAGCAAGCAAAAAAAGCGCTCTCCACCCTCCAAAAGCAAATTGAACGCCAACAAAAACGTCAGCAGCAAGCCTCTAAGAATCGTCAAAGTCAAAATCAGGCGGCCATTTTGCTTGATGCTAAAAAGAACAAAAGTGAGCTCACTTCAGGAAAAATGCGCGCGGAATATATCCAGCGAAAAGCGGAGAGTCATCAGGCTGTTACAGCACTGTCAGCCACCCAAGATACCGTCGAAAAAATCACACTCCATGCGTATCAAAATAGTGAACACATGCCTAAAATCCTGATCTCCCTAAAAGAGGTGACATTGCCCCATATAGAGATAGTGCAAACCCCCATTAATCTCACCCTTCATTATGGAGAGCGGCTAGGGATTATTGGGGATAATGGGCAAGGTAAAAGCTTACTCTTAAATGTGATTGCCGGAAGAATATCGCCTAAAACAGGCGTGGCACGGCAGATGAATGAAGGATCTCAAAGCATCACCTACTTAGATCAAAATCTTACATATCTCGATTCAGCGCAATCCGTCTTAGCGCATATCGAAAAGAGCGCCAAAAATCAACACTGGGCAGATTTGCGCATGAAGCTTGCTCAAATGGGCCTCTCTGCACACCGTATCCAGCAAAAAAGTGGGCTATTAAGTGGTGGCGAACGCTTGAAAGCAACGCTCGCCTTAATTCTCTACGCGCAACAACCTTCACCGCTACTATTACTTGATGAGCCGACTAATCATCTCGATCTAGAAGCGAAAAGGGCGCTCATCGCGTTATTGAATCAGTATCATGGTGCGTTATTGGTTGTATCGCACGACATGGACTTTTTAAAAGCGATCGGCATTCATGAATATTTAACGCCGATTGCTGGAAAATGGGAGAGAAGTTATCAATAATCGGTCATAGAATTAGGATTCCGAGCTTACATTGAAAGGCGATTAAAAAAGGATGCTTCAATAAGCATCCTTTTTTATTTTCAACGATTAGCAGGTCGGCATCACGCATTGGATACCTATTTTAATACTGCCACTCATTGTCATTCTCAGCTTAATCTTGATCGTTATCGCTGGCATGATCATTTTCAAGATCCTGAGCCGCTTGTACCGGATTATCATTCGCCCAGAAGTTTTCAATGGTTTTAATAATTTGATTTTGAATATATTCAGCATACGTTTTAATCGCATAATCATCATAGAGCTTATGATTTTTCTTCGCATACGTTTCAGCAAGATGAATCAAGATATCGTCTTTAATAATCCAACGCTTTGGCAGATCTTGGCGAATGGCCATGAGCTCACGCATTTTCGCAAGCGAGCGAATAAGGCGCTTAGGGGCACTTTTAAGACGTTTAATCCCTTTTACTTTTTTCCAAGCTGTTTCTGGGCTTGGCTCATAACGCTCGCGCTCAGTTAATGGAACGGAATTGGCAGTCAGCAAGCCTTGCTGGTTATTTGCTTCAATCTCTGCGGTTAATTTTTTGCAGCAGGGAATCAGATAATGCACGTCATCATAAGCGTATTTTAACTGCTCGCTTGTGAGTGGTCTTAAATCCCATTGTGTTCTTGTTTGGTCTCTTGTGAGCTCCACATCGCAATAATATAAAACGAGATCGTGATAACTCATACCCACTTTCAGATCCTGACGAATCTTCGCCGCAATTTGTGTATCAAACACCGGCGTTGGCAGGATATCAAGCGCATGGACAATCGCCTCCAAATCTTGACTCGCAGAGTGGATGATCTTCGTAATATGCGGCGCAGTTAAGAGCGCTTTAAGCGAGGTAAAATCACTGAGCGCTAACGGATCAATGCAAACAGCTTCGGTTTCAGTTGCTAACTGAATAAGGCAAAGCTTAGGAAAGTAAGTCTTTACGCGCATAAACTCTGTATCGAGTGCTAAGAGCGTAATGCTCTCTAATTGTGCATTGCACCATGAATCAAGGGCTTCTTGCGTATTGATATAAAAATCTTTCATATTGTATCCGTCAAACGAGTGAAGACGGTATTATACGTTTTTTCCGGCGTGATGGGGCAACAAATGGTAGAGATCAGCCAATAAATGCCGGTAATATTTCTATAGGTTATGGGTGCTTATGTCGATATACCGGCATTCTTCTCACTTTTGACAAAAATTATTGATGCGAGAATAAAGATAAATTCAGCGCGATGCGTCATAACTCATCACTTGCCTCACATTAAGTACACATAGTGACGTTCTTTCCATATAATGACCTCATTATATTTATCATCCGCGTAAGACGAGGAGTCTAAGATGCCAATGCCTTTTTCCGCCTTGAATGCTATTCCGTATCTGATGGAATATCAGGAGAAATCTCCGCTCATTCATTGCATGACCAATGATGTTGTCCAAAACTTTACCGCGAATGTGATTCTAGCGACGGGTGGAAGCCCTGCGATGATTCCAGATATTCAAGAGTGTGGGGAATTTACCGAAATCAGTAGCGCACTGTTGATTAATGTCGGCACTTTAACAAAGCGAGCAGCCGCGGCAATGCTCCATTCTGCCGAAGCTGCACATAATACAGGAACACCATGGGTGCTTGATCCTGTCGGGATTGGCCCCGCGCTCTATTACCGTACCGGCATTGTGAGCCAATTACTGCAATATAAGCCAACGATTATTCGTGGTAACCCTGCAGAGATCATGGTGCTTGCCGGCGTTGAAGCGAAATCTCAGGGCGTAGATTCTGAAGAAGATTCAGAAACTGCCTTTGAACATGCAGAGCAAGTGGCGCGTGATTTTGGAACGGTTGTTGCTATGACAGGAAAGTATGACTTCATCACGGATGGACAACGCAGTTATGTAATTACCGTGGGCACAGAGATGCTGACAAAAGTCACTGGCACTGGTTGTTCACTTTCCGCACTCGTTGCTGGCATTGCTGGCGCGACAAATGACATCTTAGAAGCTGCAGCAACGGCATGTTATATTGCCGCACTTGCCGGAGAAACTGCGGCGAAAGAGAGTAAAGGGCTGGGCTCATTTGCCGTAAACTATCTAGATGAGCTCTCTAATATGACGCCTGAGCGTTTACTTAATATCGCAAAAGATGAAGGGACTTTTGATCCTGTATAATCAATTTATAATGCATTCCTTTTAGATTTATAACCCCTATTTCTCGCATAAAGGAGAATATACATGGGATATCCCATTATCCGTAACAACTTAAGTAGAACCCAATTTGATCTATCGCTCTATCTCGTCCTGGATCCTGAGCTTTGTGGCGGTATTGCCGGCATGGTCACCACCGTTTATGAAGCGGTAGAGCGCGGCGTAACATGTGTTCAGTTACGATCAGAAAAAGAGATCAATAAACGTTACTGGTATGATGCCGGCATCCTCTTGAAGGCGCTATTAGAAGATTATAATGTGCCGCTTATTGTGAATGATCATATCGATGTTGCGCTCGCAATTGATGCCGATGGCGTGCATATTGGGCAGAAAGATCTCCCTGCAGATGAAGCGCGGAAGTTACTTGGGCCGAATAAAATTTTAGGGCTTTCAGTGGGCTCACTCTATGAGATGGCGCAAGTCAAACCTCATGATGTGGATTATGTAGGCATTGGTCCTGTCTTTGCGACCACTACCAAAAAAGATGCTCGCCCAGCAATGGGAACCGAGGGCTTAGGTGCAATCGTCGCTTCTAGAAAATTCCCTTGTGTCGCAATTGGTGGGATTAATCAAGATAATGCTGCATCTGTACTTGCTACGGGCGTCGATGGTATCGCCGTTGTTTCAGCAATTTGTGGGCAAGAGGATATCGGATCTGCTACCTTAGCATTAACAAAACTCATTCAAAACAGATCATAAAATAGTGACGAGAGAGGATATTGTCATGAATAAGATTTTAACGATTGCCGGCTCCGACCCAAGTGGCGGCGCAGGAATTCAGGCGGACCTTAAAGCATTTTCAGCCTTAGGGACTTACGGAATGTCGATTATTTCGGCGCTCACGGCGCAATCAACGCAAGGCGTAGATGGCGTATTTCCGATTCCAACGGATTTTATTAAAGCGCAATACGAAACGCTCTATCAGGATATTCAACCAGATGCCGTCAAAATGGGCGCTTTGGTGAATACGGATATTATTAACTGCGTTGCGGATCTCTTAACGGCTTATCCTATTCCATTTGTCGTGCTTGATACTGTCATGATCGCAAAGGGCGGGCATCCGCTTTTAGTAGCAGAAGCTGTCAGCGCAATCCGCGATAGATTATTGCCACTTGCTGATATTATCACTCCAAACTTGCCAGAAGCCGCGGCACTGCTTGGCTGTGAAGTCGCAACAACAGAAGCCGAGATGGAAGCACAAGGTCAAGCGCTTTTAGCATTAGGGCCAAAAGCAGTCTTAATGAAGGGCGGTCACCTTGAGAGCGAAATCAGTCCTGATCTTTTAGTGACAAAAGAGGGCGTTGAGCGCTTTGTAAGTCCGCGTATCGCCACCAAAAATACGCATGGCACAGGTTGCACATTATCTGCGGCAATTGCTGCGCTCTATCCTTCGCATGGACTTAAAAATGGCGTTCGACTTGCAAAAGAGTATATCGATGGTGCCATTGAAAATGCTGATAAATTAGCAGTAGGTAAGGGCATTGGTCCAACGCACCATTTTTATCGTTGGTGGTAACCGCAATAAAATTGATGATTTTCTCCTCTCTCTTGAGCATTTTAAAGAGAGAGCGGGCAATAGATATCGTCGATATGATGCATCATGATAAATCCTTAAAACACCTTAATAGCAGCGGCTTTAAGGTGTTTTTTTATCGCTCAATTCCTGCTATGCTTGCGATCAACTTACATCGAATAAACTCACTATTTATGGATATCACGCCATGCATTATGACTTCAGTAACACCTCGAATGATTTAATCTATAAGCTTCTCGCTTCTGCGGTTGTACCGCGCCCGATTGCCTGGGTGACTACGTGCTCTAAGGATGGCAATATCAACGCTGCGCCCTTTAGCTTCTTTAACATGATGGGGAGCGAGCCGCCAATTGTGGCATTAGGGCTACAAGCTAATGGCGCTAATGGGGATAAATCCCTCAAAGACACGGCGCGTAATATCTTGGAAACCGGTGAATTTGTCGTGAACCTTGTGACTTTAGAGATGGCGGCATTAATGAATGCGACGAGCCAACCATTCCCCGCAGAAACTAATGAATTAGAGGCTTGTGGCATTGCAACATTGCCGGCAAAAACAATGTCTGCGCCTTTAATTAAAGATGCGCCCATTCAGCTCGAGTGCGTTGTGACATCTAAAATTCAAACAGGCACGGCGCAATACGTCATTTTAGGAGAAGTTAAAATCTTCCATATTCAAGATCAATTCTTAGAAGATGCGGAAAATGGCTATATCAATACCGAAGCCTTAGCGCTCATTAGCCGAATGCATGGTCGTGGTTGGTATGCTAAAAACCAAGATCTATTCCAGATTGATCGCCCTGATTAATCGTCTGATCCAAGGTTTAAAGCGGATCTAGTTACTGATAATGCCGGCAAACGTTCTTTCTTCAGAGGTCATGTCGTTACCATTCATAACGTCCATTATAAACAAAGTCTATTAATGGCTGTAATAACTGTATGAATGGTCACATAAATGATGAGAATCGCTCGTTTGAATTAATAGATCGAGATAAACACAGATGCGGTGCCATCTGGGCGATATTCTTCATAATCCACTTCATAGGCACGATCTATCTCGTGAGTTTCCTCTAATTGCCAGATCATTTGCCACACTGCATAGATCGCTTCTGGGCTGGCGTTTTCTGCCGGAAACTCTCGGTATTCCATGCTTTGAGGAATATCACCGGCATCTTCACCGACTTTTTGCGCAATCGAGAGCGTATAATCGCCTCGGTAATTACTCGCGTATTGGTGATATATGCCATAGATCGGCGCGGCTTGATCTGTATTGTGGTTGGCGACATCAGCCCAAAGCTGGGTGATCTTCTCAACCATATCAGGATCTTGGAAATTATTGGTACGAATAGAAGCAAGGGATTGAAACATAGGGTGCCTTTAATGAGCAGAAGAGAAAAGAAGAGAATTCCCCTCAATAACAGCTAGGGAGTTTAAGCGTTTTCGAGTCGTTATGTTAGCAATAAATCCCTTCTAAACCGAATGTTTTCAGCAGTGACAGGGCACTATTGATACACTAAAATCACTTTCACTATCAATCTTCGTAATAGCCCATCAAAGTAGAACGATTTAATATGAATATTCAGGACTTTCTCAATCAACATCGGTTTTCTCCCTTTCAATGGGGGATTTTTGCGTTTACATTTTTGATCGCTTTTTTTGATGGCTATGATACTGCCGTTATTGGCTATATCGCCCCAAGTTTGATGGGCGAATGGGGTATTGAACGTGCAGATCTTGCGCCGGTATTGAGTGCCGCGCTCTTTGGACTCGCGATTGGGGCAATGGCATTTGGACCTGTTGCCGATAAAATCGGGCGAAAAAAAGTGCTCTTACTATCCGTTGTGATTTTTGCGATGGGTACGCTCGCTTCGGCCTTTACTAATTCTCTACGAGAACTCGAGATCTTGCGCTTTATTACAGGGCTTGGCTTAGGCGCTGCGATGCCAAATGCCGTTACATTACTCTCGGAATATTGCCCAAAGCAGAAACGTGCATTGATCGTAAATACTATGTTTTGCGGTTTTCCCCTTGGCGCTGCTGCTGGTGGGTTTATTGCGGCTTACCTCATTCCGCATTATGGTTGGCGCTCAACGCTGATTTTTGGCGGATCTATTCCGCTCCTTTTGTCTTTATTCATGCTTTTTTATCTCCCTGAATCCGTCCGTTTCTTAATTCGAGAAGGCGGAGAGCAAGCCCTGACTAAAATGCGCGGGATTCTCCAGAAAATCGATGACTCAGCCAGTCGTGAATCTCACTTTACCTTAGATGAAGGCATGGTGGTTACTTCTCAAAAAGGGCTCTCACTGGTGTTATCTCGCTACTATTGGCAAGGATCAATTCTACTCTGGATTGCCTACTTTATGGGGCTTGTGATCTTTTACGGGGTGATGAATTGGATGCCAACACTCTTTAAGGAAGCCGCGATGCCAAGTGGGCTTGCCTCTATCGTAACCGGATTATTCGCCCTCGGCGGTCTTGGTGCAATCGGCAATGGCTGGCTGATGGATCGCTTTAATGGCACGCTATTGATTGCCTCTTTCACAGCATTAACATCAATATCAGTCGCGCTGATCGGACTTATGATCTCGCTGCCCTTAGCACTACTCATCGCGGTGATTATCTTTGCCGGCATTGTAATGAATACCGCGCAATCATCATTGCCGGCATTAGCGGCGCAGTTCTACCCCACAGAAGGGCGAACAACAGGTGTTTCAATGATGTTAGGAATAGGGCGCTTTGGCGGTATTGCCGGATCATTCTTAGTGGCAGAGCTCATAAAAAACTCGCTCACCATTCAAGAGATCTTCTACGTATTAGCCTTGCCGGCATTAATTGCAATGGTGTGCTTACTGCTAAAATACGCAATCTACCGCCGTAAAGCACAACATTAGCACTCAATACTTTTAGTTGTTAAGGGATAATTGCCGGCATTATTCTTGCTGGCGCGGGATAGCGACAAGCATGCAAACATTCGCCCCAGCTTTGAATGAGCTTCGAGAGAAGACTTTGGCTAAACAGTCAAAAAATGCGTAATCGTTATAACGCAAGTAACAAACCCACTTGCAAGATGCCGGATAGAACGAACATCTTGCTTTTCAAGGTTCATTCGCCGGCATTAAAAAAGGAATTATTCTTGCTGGCGCGGGGTAGCGACAAGCATGCAAGCATTCGCCCCAGCTTTGAATCAGCTTCGAAAGAAGACTTTGGCTAAGCAGTCAATAAATATGTAATCGTTATAACGCAAGTAACAAACCCAGTTGCAAGATGCCGGATAGAACGAACATCTTGCTTATCAAGGTTCATTCGCCGGCATTTAAAAGGCATTTCTTTCTTGCTGGCGCGGGGTAGCGACAAGCATGCAAACATTCGACCCAGCTTTGAGTCAGCTCTTGATTAACGTCTACGACCGCCTTTTACTTGGCGCTCGATGCTTTTGCTCATGCTGCTTTTAATTTGCAGATAACTGTCAAAACGGCGTTGTGAAATAATGCCGGCACCTATCGCTTCTTGGAAAGTGCAACCAGGATCATCTTCGTGGCGACAATTGCTAAAGTGACACGCTTTCGTGATGGATTCGAGCTCTGGGAAACCTTGCTCAATCGCTTCAAGTGGTAAATGCTCGATATTAAAACTACGCACGCCAGGAGAATCAATCAAATAACTCTCATCCATTGGGAGATGGTAGAGCGTTGTACTGGAAGTTGTGTGGTTTCCGAGTCCGGTTGAGGCATTAATCTTCTGCGTTTGTAGCGCAAGAGAAGGGACAATCTTATTGGTTAAAGAAGACTTTCCAACGCCTGATTGCCCAACAAATATAGAGGTTTTTCCTGTTAATAACGCTTCAAGCGCAGTAACAGACGCTTCATCAAAAATCGACGTGTAATAGAGGGGAATGCCAAGCTTTGCATAATCTTCTAAGAAACTTAAAGCATCACTTGCCGGATCAATTTCATCTTTCTTATTAACGATAAAGGCAACCGGAATATTAAAGTAAGTGGCAGCAATCAGGTAACGATCAATAAGGGAAGGGCTCGGCTCTGGTTTTGGAGCAATTACAATATAGAGCTGGTCAATATTGGCCGCCAAAATTTTCTCGGCACCACCAAAGGCAATGCGTGAGAAATGATTCTCGCGCGGTAATCTTGCGATTACAACGGGTTCATTTTGCTCTAAAAGATAGTAGACAAGGTCGCCGCATACAATCGCGCCTAAACTTTGTCTAACCGCAGCTTTATGCAGATTTCCTGCTTCATCTTCAAGGGTCACATGTTGACCATGCTGGGAGATTACTCGGCCTGAAAATGCGTGTTCCATATCCTCGCTTGAGAGGAGTTGTTCACGTCTAGTTTCTAGGAGGCGTTTTTGCTGATTGGTTAGTCGTCTACTCATAAATGAATTTTAGCGCTCTAGGTGAGGAAGTTTATTGGGTACGCCATCCCACTTTTCAGCTTCTGGGAGGGGTGGTTTCTGCTCTGTAAGAACCGGCCACTTGCGTGATAGTTCTGCATTAAGATCTAAAAAGACCATCTGATCTTCACTGAGATCATCATCGGCGACAATCGCACCAGCAGGGCATTCTGGCTCACACAAGGTACAATCAATACACTCGTCCGGATCAATCACTAGGAAATTAGGCCCTTCATGAAAACAATCAACAGGACAGACTTCAACACAGTCTGTGTATTTACATAAGATACAATTATCAGTCACGACAAATGTCATAATATTTCCTCAAAGTTTTGATTGAATGCGATGCGAACAAGGTATTATCTTACCTGTTTTCTTACCCGTTTGACTCATTATTGAATCTATTAAGAGGATTATTTTAATGAGTTTTACGATTTTTCTCAAGAAATGCTCAAGAAACGAGAGGTTTAGTGTAACACGTCAAAGCCTCGAATCTTAACATCAATAAACGCAAAACCCCTGAGCATGGCATTGTAATAATCATGATCAAGGGCTTTGCTAATAAGTGAATGAGTTACTTCACAATCACTTTTGCGATACGGCGTTTACCGACTTGGATGATGAGTTCATCACCTTGGTTAAGGTTAAGACCTTTATCTTCGATACGTTCTTGATTGATACGTACCGCACCTTCTGTAATCATTCTGAAACCATCAGAGTTTGAATTCACAAGACCCGCATCACGCATTGCTTGGGCAATACCAATTACGCCATCTGTTGATTGCACAATTTTCTCTTCGATGTTCTCAGGAAGGTTTCCTTTTTGGAAGCGCTCGATGAAGTTACGTTGCGCTTGTTCTGCAGAGGCAGCGTCGTGATAACGAGTAATGATCTCATCGCAGAGCTCAAACTTAATATCACGTGGGTTACGACCCGATACAGATTCTTCTTTTAATCGTGCGATATCTGCATTTGAACGGAAGCTGAGTAACTCGAAGTAGTTCCACATCAATTCATCAGAAATCGACATAAGTTTACCGAACATATCATCTGGCGTATCATCCACACCGATATAGTTACCGAGTGATTTAGACATTTTATTGACGCCATCTAAGCCCACGAGAAGTGGCATAGTGATCGCACATTGTGGCTTTTTAATACCGTAAGCACGTTGAAGATCACGACCCATTAAAAGGTTGAACTTCTGATCCGTTCCGCCCATTTCAACGTCTGCTTTCAAGTGTACTGAGTCATAACCTTGAAGAAGTGGGTAGATGAATTCATGGAGTGCGATCGGTTGTTGTGATTTATAGCGCTTTTCAAAGTCATCACGCTCAAGCATTCTTGCCACTGTGTGACGCGATGCAAGTTGAATCATGCCGCTTGTACCAAGCTCGTTTAACCATGCAGAGTTAAAGACAACTTTTGTAAGTTTTGGATCTAATACTTTAAAGATCTGCTCTTCATAAGTCTTCGCATTTGCAAGCACTTGTTCACGTGTTAAAGGCTTACGGGTCACATCTTTTCCTGATGGATCCCCGATCATGCCTGTGAAGTCCCCAATCAGGAAATTCACTTCATGACCTAAATCTTGGAAGTGGCGCATTTTGTTGATTACAACAGTATGTCCGAGATGTAGATCTGGAGCCGTAGGGTCAAATCCTACTTTAATACGAAGTTGACGGTTCTCTTTGAGTTTTTCTGTTAAATCCTCAATAGAGATGATCTCGTCAGTACCACGTTTAATAATCTCTAGACTCTCTTCAATGGTTGCCATATTTCTTATCCTAACTTTTTTTCAAAATGGATTTACACTCTATATATTTTATACGCTCCATCCCAAGAGTGCGGGTTGAGATGAAGAATAGAGATCTCAGGAAGTGCTTGTTAATACAAGATTTCAGTAAGGAGATCTCTACTGTCGTTAATTTTATTCGTTTTATGAATTAGCGATTATAACGCGAGCTTGATGGCTCCGGGAAAATCACTTCCTCTTCCGTCTCAACTTCAGGAACAACAATTGTATCAGGGTGAGGGGTTAAGCGAATCTCTTCTTTGATCACTGGCGCATCAAAACGACTCTTTAAGGTTGTTCCTTGTGTCTGTTTTGCCGCGGCAGAAGGTGTAGATGTTTTTACCGCTTCTTTTACAGCATCAGGAGCAGAGTAGAGCTCAATACCCGGTGTCTCGTCATAAACGGCTGTCTTATACGCTTCTTTTTGACCAACAATTGCCGGAATACCCGTCTGCTGCTGAACTGCGAGATTAACCATGTCGTAATTCACTTGCGCTTCCGGGTAGTTCTTAAGGTAGTTTTCAAGAAGCGCAAGCGCCTTCTCTTTAAGATCTGCGGTTGAAAGCTCATCTTCTTCTAAAGGTGGGTGCACCTCTATATAAAGATCATTTCCTAAGAAACCATATTTTACAGGCTCATTAAGGAAGGTCACCATTGTATTGGTCGGCACCATATCATAAAGATGCTCAATATGTTGCGGATAGAAACGCATACAACCATGGGTGACGCGCATGCCAATTCCGGTTTGATCATTCGTACCATGAAGTAGATAGCTAGGAAGGGCGAGACGAAGCACGCGTGTTCCAAGCGGATTATCTGGTCCAGCAGGGACTACACTCGGAAGTGTTCCGCGACCCATCTCTACGTGCTCACGACGAATACTTTCTGGTGGATACCATGCAGGATTCTCTTGTTTACGCGTAATCGACCAAGAACCTAATGGCGTTTTCCAGTCCATACGACCTACACCGACAGGATAAACATATACTTTGTCGGAACCTTTTAAGAAATAGTAGGTACGCATTTCAGGAATATTAGATACAAGCCCTGAGCGTTTGCCTTCCGGGAGAATAAATTGCAACGGGAGAACGATTGGCTGCTGATCAGACAACATCCAAGCATTCACCCCGGGATTGGCCCAGCGAAGCTCATCGTAACCCATCTCGTAGCGAATCGTGAGATCCACCAAAGATTCATGCTTATTAGGCGTCACATACATGATCGACCCAATTACATCATCGCCTTTTTGAGGCTGGTAATACTCAACATGCTTCTGCGCATACGCCGCAGAAATCAGCAAACCAACTGATAATAAAACGCGTTTAATTTTCATCAACTAAGTCTCTAAAGGTTAAATGCCGCATCGATATAATGGGGCAAATGAATACTCGCTCAGCAATATCCGCTAAATTTATCGGCCATAACGGCGGTTATATGAATCTATTAGCCTTGAAGAATGTGGAATTTCTTCATCAAATCATCTTCGCTCTCAACGCGATCAGGATTCTTTGGAATACATTCAACAGGGCAAACTTCTACACATTGTGGAGTATCGAAGTGACCAATGCACTCGGTGCACTTATCAGGATCGATCACATAGATCTCAGGACCCATAGAAATTGCTTCGTTAGGGCACTCAGGCTCACAAACATCACAGTTAATGCATTCATCCGTAATCATTAATGCCATTGTTATTTCTCCTAAAATGACAGGATAACCTTCCGGTTATCAAAAAATATATTATCTCATCTCAGTCCAACATTTGAAGCTTATCACGGCTTCAAACGCCGGCTGTTAAATCTTTAAATTAATCAATATTTAAGCGACCCTAAAACCTTATATCTCCGGCATTTCTTCCGTTATTGCCGGCAATGCGGTTGACTAATAGAGGCGCCCCTTTTGATTAAAGGTACTCAAGTCCACGCATATAAGGTTTTAATACCTCAGGAATACGTACGCGACCATCTTCTTCTTGATAGTTCTCAAGAACCGCAACTAATGTACGACCCACTGCAAGACCAGAGCCATTGAGTGTATGCATTAATTCAGGTTTACCTGTTTCTTGATTTCTGTAACGTGCTTTTAAGCGGCGTGCTTGGAAATCTTCACAGTTTGAACAAGAAGAGATCTCACGATACTTCTGTTGTCCTGGTAACCAAACTTCTAAATCATACGTTTTGGTTGCAGAGAAGCCCATATCTCCACTACATAACACCATACGGCGGTACGGGAGTTCGAGTTTCTCTAAAATGGTTTCAGCATGTACCACTAAACGCTCTAACGCATTGTATGAATCTTCTGGTTTTGTGAAATGAACGAGTTCAACTTTTTCAAATTGATGCTGGCGAATCATACCGCGTGTATCACGACCATAGCTTCCTGCTTCTGATCTAAAGCACGTACTATGCGCTGTCACTTGTACCGGAAGCGCTGCTTCATCCCAAATCTCATCTTGTGCGATGTTAGAAAGGGGAACTTCTGCCGTTGGGATGAGGTAGAAATTACGCTCATCTTCAAGCTTGAAGAGATCTTCTGAGAATTTTGGTAATTGCGCAGTGCCGTAAAGACTCTTTTGATTCACAATCACAGGGACGTTTACTTCTGTGTAACCATGTTCTTCTGTATGCGTATCAAGCATAAATTGTGCAAGTGCACGATGGAGCTTTGCCATGTTTGATTTTAAAACAACAAAACGTGAACCACTGATTTTTGCAGCTGCTTCAAAGTCCATCCCTTGTGTTTCGCCAAGTGCCACATGATCTTTAGGCTCAAAGCTGAATTCACGAGGTGTTCCCCAACGTTTCATCTCGACGTTGTCATCTTCGTTTTTACCAACAGGAACATCCGCGTGTGGGACATTAGGCATATCAAGAAGCATTGTATTGAGCTCATCACTCACTTCATTAAGAGATGCGTCCACGCGAGAGAGCTCATCGCCAAGCTTTGCAACCGAAGCTAAGATTTCAGAAACATCTTCTCCTTTTGCTTTTGCCATTCCAATTTTCTTGGATGACGTATTACGTTCGTTCTGCAATTCCTGTAAGGAGATTTGTAGCTCACGGCGCTTCTCTTCTAGCGCATTAAAACGTGCAGTATCCATTTGGTAACCGCGTTTTGCGAGCGCATTAACAACATCATCTAAATTCTGTCTTAATAGGCGTGGATCAATCACTTGTACATCCTTCATAAAGTGTAAAAATTAACCCTGTATTATATACGAAAAACTCTTTTTCTTCCAAAGGAAATAGCCTTAATGAATTTTAGGGTATAATTCAGACAAATCTCTGCATTAAAGGTATGAAAGATCTATGGAATTTCCGCTTAAAAAAATCGCAATTGCCGGCATTTTTTGCCTACTTACAGGCTGCTCTCATGTAGAACAACTCCAGCAACAAGCGATGGATGATTATCGCTCGACATTAAAAACCGAAAGTGAAATGCCGCCTAAAATGCGAGAACAACTCTATATGAGCTCACTTTGGTATAATCCGGCGTTATGGGAGAAACAATCCTCTCAATCAACCTCGAAAAAAGCGCAAGAGACTGAACGCGCCCATACCTTTTTAGAATGCCTTAAAATTGCCGATGCGATTGAAGCTGGCATTAGTGAGCAGATTGGAGGCAGAGATCCTATTCAGATGATTCATGCTAGGGCGAATGTGGAAGTCTGTATGATCAGCAATGATTACCAAGCGATCAACAAAGAGACGCGCTTAATCTGCGAAGCCGATGAGAGCGATGTCTTGCCGGTATGCCTCTTTGCGCGCAGTGAAGTGCTTAACTATCGCTAATCACATCATTCATAAATACGTTATTCATAATAGAGTGCGATACGACGTAAAATCTTCTCGGCTTCCGGCGCGACTTAGAGCGAATCATCCCTCTAAAATTGCACAACTTGGTACTTTTGCGCCAAAGTGACGGCATTTTGCATCGCACGTTTTAGCGGTGGCTGTAGATAAACAAAGTTCTCATGCGCTAAGTCGAGTCGATTCATTACTCGTAAAAGGGAAGAGAGCTCCGCTGTCATTGATAAGGTAATTAAATAGAGCGATGAAGAGTGCTGTTTATCTGAAAATACATAATGCTGATCATAATAGTAGAGCAGATCATTAAAGACCTTAATGGCATTGAGGCGCTCTGGGGTAAACTTGGCAATAAAAGCGGATTCTGTCAGAAGGATTCTCTCGGCGCTATTCATTAATGTCAGATCTGTTAAATACTCATCCGTGAGATAGCTTTCCGAGAGCCGATCCACTCTATTAGAGAAACTCACCAACATATATTGAAAATGTTGCTCGAAGAGTTGACGCTTTGTCTCCTCTTTTTGCTCCTTGATCTCTTGTCTTGCTCGGATTAACTCCTCACGATTAATCTGCAACTCTTCACGATTAAGTTGTAAATCTTCTCGCTGTAGATGAAGCGAATAGATCACGCCGGTAAAAGCGACGCCGGTAAAAAGTGCGACAACGGCATCGAAGAAAATGCTCTCATTATTGGGGCTCTGAAGGGTGAGATAGATCGCAATTAACCACGTCATCACAATTAAGCTCACCGTTGCTAAAAACACCCAGCTAAAACCTTGTTCCTGATCTCTCTTCTTCCGGCTCATACAATCAATCCCTTGTTCAATCTGTATCTGCTTTATATCGGGGCATGCCATTTATAGATAGGCATAAAAAATCGGCAATCACTTTCGTCATTACCGATTATTGAGAGTTCCTGATGCAATGTCAATGGATGTCAGAATATGCTGATGATCAAACCGCTCACAAGCACTTAAGCTTCAAACTAAAACTTCACATATGACATCTAAAGAGTTATCTATAAAGCCTCATTACACTTTCTCTTCGAGCGTTGCCGTAGGATCACGATAGAGATCTTTATCGAGTAACCCCAGTTCCTTATCCGTCACAACCGCCGAGGTCATTGCGCCAGAGATATTCGTCATTGTCCGTGCCATATCAATCATCGGGTCAATCGCGAGCACCATACCGATGAGCGGGAAGTATTCCCCCATGCCCATTCCTGAAAGTGCAATCGTTGCGGCGATCGTTGCCGTACCCGGAACCCCGGCAATACCGATAGAACCGATGACTATTACGATCAAGAGCATAATGTAGAATTGTAGATTCATCTCAATACCCACCATATTCGCCACCATCATCACAAGGAGTGCAGGGAAGAAGCCGGCACATCCATTCATGCCCATGGTTGTTCCGAGTGAAGGAATCAGGTTTGCAGTACCGCCTGATACCCCAAGACGCTCAGTTAAGGTTGAGATTGTCATCGGCAATGTCCCGACAGATGAACGGCTAGAAAATGCCATCACCAAAGTATCGCGAGATTTCTTGAGGAACATCATCGGCGAGAGACCATGTGCGGCAATGATAATAAGGTGAATCCCAATCATAATGATAGACGCAATATAGATCGCTAACACAAAACTCGAAACCTTTTTAACAGCCGGAATCCCATTAGAGATAATGGTACCTGCCAAAAGGGCAATGACTGCATAAGGCATATATTTAATCACCGTCATGGTGATACTCATCACGATTTTATGGAGTGCATCGATAAACTGCTTAAAGACATTCATCGCTTCCGGCACTTTAGGCGCCATACGATTTGCGCCAATCCCGACTAATGCCGAGAAGATAACAAGCCCGATAATGTTGTTATTGTTCATCGCGCTAATAATGTTGTTTGGCACAAGGTTAACAAAGGTATCCACCAATGTTGAATATTCCCGTTGTTTTGCCAATGTCTGTACCACTTCATCGCCTTTACCAAGCCCCATAACAGATGCCAGAATCATTCCTAAGATTGCGGCAATGCCGGTGGTAAAGAGCAACCAGAAGATCCCACGGCGTGTGACTTTTGTAAGGCTCTTATCCCCCCCAAAGTCGAGAATAACCTTCACGATAGAGACAAAGACGAGCGGAATCACAATCATGCGGATGAAGGCGATAAAGGTGCGCCCAAAGAGCCCATACCAAGTACTCGTCTCTTTCAATACCACCGTTGAACCATCCGGGAATCCTTCAATTGCTTGAACGCCCAAACCAATAATACAACCCAATATCAGCCCAACTAACATGCGCATGAAGAAGCTAATCTTGCGCTTTTGCATTTGGTAGATAATAAAGAAAGCAACCATCAAAACCAGCATCGAGAGAATCGTCTCGAAACGGGAGATCGCTAGGAACTCTTCAAAAAAAGCCCCTTGAAATAGCGCGCCACTTGTGGCGGTTGTAGTGTCCGGCATTGTCTGCTCCTTGTGACATCTGTGATATAAGTCTGTTTTGTCTATCTAATGTAAGCATCAGAAAATGCGCTCTGCATTATGGTTTGCCGCTATGCGCTTCCTCTGTTTACTATACGCGATGAAATATAAAAATCGATCTAGACGAACTACCAGACAATTCTTTTAAAGATTGCCGGCAATCACAGATCGATTTATAACATACCTAGTATACATTATAAGTATGTTATTCGTGTGTTTTCTTTCCCGACAATATCAGAGATGATCGTGAGCAGTATTCACCATGAAGCTACTCTTAAAAACAATCATCCATCGATTATCTCGCTCATTTCTCGGTATTCCCCGATGATTCAGGGTCGATCACGCCAAACGCCTAATGATTAGCGATACGAGCCATGCGTTTTTATGCTATTTTATAGCGTTTATTTTAACGAATAATTTCCCGCAAGTCTTAGCGATAATGCGGATCATGAAATCAATTCATTAATCATTATTACTCAGAGTGAAGAAGAAGCGTTTATGCGATTAAGTAAGGTCAAACTATCCGGATTCAAATCATTTGTTGATCAAACCACTTTCGTCCTAACCGGCAAGCTTAATGGCATTGTCGGCCCGAATGGGTGCGGCAAATCGAACATTATTGATGCTGTACGTTGGGTAATGGGTGAATCCTCTGCAAAACAGCTTCGTGGCGAATCAATGAGTGATGTGATTTTCAATGGATCTGAGCGCCGTAAAGCCTCAGGCATGGCATCGATTGAGCTTATATTTGAAAATGATGAAGGACGTTTAGGCGGGAAATGGGCTGAATATCGCGAAATCAGCGTTCGCCGAACATTAGACCGCGATGGTAAGAGTCAATACTTCCTGAATGGTACACGTTGTCGTCGTCGAGATATTACCGATATCTTCCTTGGAACAGGTCTTGGTCCCCGCTCGTATGCGATTATCGAACAAGGCATGATCTCTCGCATTGTTGAATCTAAGCCAGAAGAGCTTCGTGTTTTCTTTGAAGAAGCCGCGAATATCTCTAAGTATAAAGAGCGCCGTCATGAAACCGAACTCAGAATAGGACATACCCGCACAAACTTAGAGCGCCTCACAGACATTCGCCTTGAACTCGGCAAGCAACTCAGTAAGCTAGAGCGCCAAGCAGCGACCGCACGCAAATATCAAAGTCTAAAACGTGAAGAACGTGTTTTAGGCTATGCGCAATTGAACCACCAAAAATCAGCGGTTGAAGATGATATCCAAAGTTTAATTGATGGTCATGAATCTGAACACGATGCGTTTCAAATTATGGTCACGCAGCTAAATGAAGTGACCAATGCGCTATTTGATCAGAAAAAAGCCTTTGAACTACTCGAAGTCACTTCTGCTAAGAAAAATAATGAACTTTATCCTTACAAGCAAGCGGTCGATCATCTACAGCATGAATTAGTGCGCATCCATGAGCTTCAAAAACGAGATCTAGAATCGCAGGCAGAGTGGCAAGAAAATGGGGCGCGTTTAGCCCAAGAGGTCACGACTAGTACTGCAGAGCTCGAAACGTTACAAACGACCTTTGATGATGAACGCTTTATCATTGAGTCCGAAGCCGATCTCATATGGCAAGAAGAGGAGTCGCTTGCGGCGACAAAAACTGCACTCGAAACGGTGCAAAGACAATATGTACAGCTTCGTGAACTCCTCAAAAATGTGGAGCAGAAACTCGAGCTTGATCGCAACAGCTTAAAATTCCAAAATGAAAAAGCCAGCAGTATCAATGAAGAGCGCGCAAGGCTTCTCACGCAGGAGACCGCAACATTTACAGATGCACAAAATGATGAAACGCTCATTCTTGAAGAGACGCTTATCTTAAAAACTGCCGCATCTGAAACCGCGCTAACAGAGATTGAAACGAAAGAGCAGACACTATTGAGTATCAAGCAATCGCTCAATGGCTTACAAAAAGAGCAGCGTCAGCTTCTCGCAACGCGAAACCAATTAGCGGGCGAAGTAAACATGCTCGAAAAAATGGTCGCTTCAGAAGAGAAAGAGAGTCAATCACCACTCTTTGAGCATATCCGCGTAAAAGAGGGTTGGAATGGGGCTGTCGATAGTGTCCTCAGCCAAGAACTGCTTATTGGGACGGTTAAAAGAGCGGGAAAAAGTTATGTTTTAGGAAAATCAGACTTTCACTTTACCCCAGCACATTTAGGTTTTTATATTGAGAGTGACTTAGCGCTTGGCGCGTTGTTATCTCACATCTATATCTTTGATGATAGCGGTATAGATCCTCTCTCCATCGAAAAACAACCTGCTTTTAGCGCGCTTCGTAAAAATCTTCAATTGCATGAAGTGATCGTAACACAATCGGGATTCCTCTTTGGACCTGACTGGGCGATTTATAGCAGTGATGATGCGAGTTTTGGGATCTTGGCGAGACAACGATCTCTTGAGAATGCCCAAAAAGAGATTCTAGAAATTGATGAGCGCTTAGGTTTCCTCGATGAAACACTTTATGAGCAGGAAGAGGCTTTAAAAACCTTACAGCTCGGGATTGAAACCGCGCAAAAAAATGCACAACAACTAGCAAGAGAAACCTTTGAGCTTGAAAAAAAGCTCAGTTTACTAATGCAAGCCAAATCTCATCATGAAAAAGAGCAGCACCGCATCGAACGCCGTTTAGCAGAGATTGCACAAGAGACGGCCGGCAACACAGAAAACTTAGCAACCTTACAAGCTCGAATAGAAACGCATGAGCACACGCTCATCACCGAGCGTGAAAACTTTGAAACGATGAGTGAGCGCTATGAAGATCTCAAAGCAAACTTTGAGGCTAAAAAGAACGCATTGGAAGGGCAAAAAAATCGTCACCTCGACAAAAAACGCGCCCAAGATGCGTTAGGTCATGCACTTGTCCGCATTAAAGAGCGTAAACAAAGAGCAGAATCTGAGCTAGGCATTCTCCGTAAACGAATGGAGAGCCAACATCAAAAAACGGATTATACCGATCAGATTGCTGAAATTGAAGAATCACGCATTATTGCAGAAAAGAATCTCTTCCAGTTTGAAGAGAGCTTAACAGAAATTCGTGCGGAATATGATGCTGCAAGGGCTGCTATTCGTCAGCTTGAAGTGAAGAAAGCTGCCCATGAAGCAAATCTTAACGAGCAGAAAAATAAGCTCAACGAATATGCGATTAAAGAAGCAGAACTCAATGGAAAGCGCAATATGCTCCTTGAGCGTTGGGATGCACTATTAGTAGAAATTAGTGAAGATGAAATTAATGAAGCGCTTATCTCTCATTGTAATAATGATGTCGATGCGCTAGAAGCATTGCTGCAAGAAACACGCACATCGATCCTAAAAATTGGTGCCGTAAACCTTGTGGCTATCACTGAAGCCGAAGAGCTACGAGAGCGAAAAGAGTACCTCGATACTCAAAATAATGACCTCGAAGCAGCACTGGCAATGCTCGAAAAAGCGATTAATGAGATTGATGATGAAACCCGTACGCGCTTCATGGAGACTTTTAATGCCGTGAATGAGGACTTCTCTAAAATCTTCCCAAGACTCTTTGGTGGCGGTAAAGCATATCTAGCGCTTACTGATGATGACGCGCTTAAAAGTGGCGTAAATATCATTGCGCATCCTCCGGGTAAAAAGCCTGGCACAATTCATCTTCTTTCGGGCGGTGAAAAAGCCCTAACTGCCATGGCGCTTGTCTTTGGTATCTTTAACCTCAATCCGGCGCCATTCTGTATGCTCGACGAGGTAGATGCGCCTCTTGATGAAGCAAACGTCAGACGCTTAGGCGAGTTGATTGATGAGATGAGTGAAAAGGTGCAATTCATCTTCATCACGCATAACAAGGCAACGATGACAATTTCCGACTCACTCATCGGCGTCACAATGGCAGAGCCAGGTGTTTCACGCTTAGTATCCGTAAGCTTGAAAGATGCATTGGATTTTGTTGAGGAATAACCAGTTCACGAATCCTCAATGCGTCTCCATCACAGGCACGCAATTGCCGAAAGCATGCAAACATTCGCCCCCGCTTTGCGTTAAGTTGATGGAGATTCACAAATAAAAAGAGGGATGAATAAACTTGCAGGATGCCGGATAGAACGATTATCTTGCTTCTCAAAGTTCATGCACCAGCATTTGAGGGAAAGCTTACTTACCGGCAACAGCGATTAAACGCCTCTTTTTGCTGGCGCGCGATTGCTGGAAGCACGAAGCATTCTCCCCAGCTTTGAATCAGCATAAAATAATGTGGGGAATAAGCAGGATTAATTCCTACCGCACTGCCGACAAAACGACTCTTTCACGCTATAATTGCAGGCATTCAGATTCACTCTTTACACGTATTGGATAACCCCTTATGAAAATCAATCTCTCAGAAATCACTTCCGCGACTAATCCGAAGATCAAAGCGATTAAAAAGCTGGAACAAAAACGCCAGCGCGATAAGGAAGGGCGATTTGTGATTGAGGGATTTCATCTTGTTGAAGAAGCGATCAAACACAATGCCGAGATTGAGATGATTCTCTATAGTGATAAAGCAGATCAAACTCAGCTCGAAGGTATTCAAAAGAGCCTTATGAAAAATGCCGGCAATCTACCCGCATCTATCGAGATGATCGCGATTACAGAGAGCATTCTCACAACGCTTTCGCAAACGCCGGCGCCCCAAGGAATTATCGCAATCTTAAAGCAGCCTGAGCAATCGCTATCAGAAGTGATCGATAATGCCGGCATTGATACAGCGCTTTCAACACTCGCGAATAGCCGTGCATTACCGCACTTACTACTGCTCGATAACGTCCAAGATCCCGGCAATGTCGGCACGATGATCCGCACGGCAGAAGCCGCCGGCTTTAAGGCAATTATCTTAGGCGAAGGTTCTGCAGATCTTTATAACGATAAAACCATCCGTGCAACCCAAGGCGCACTCTTCCAGCTACCTATTATCAGAGGGAACTTAACATCGCTCCTGCAAGAGATTCATAATGCCGGCTATGATTCCTGGGTCACAACCTTAGAAGAAGCCAGTTTTTACCAAGACCTGCCAAAACCTGAGAAATGTGCCCTCATTATGGGCAACGAAGGGCAAGGCGTTGATCCAAAACTTCTACAACTCGCTACGACAAAAGTCAAAATCCCGATGTTAGGGCAATCCGAATCCCTAAATGTAGGCATCGCTGCCGGCATTTTGATTTATGATTTGATGGGCTAAGCGTTGATGAGCTAAGCACATTAGATTTATAGAGCGCTAACACTCTGAACACACAATACAAATCCCGCCAATTATCAACATATTGACGGGATTTTTTATTAAAGCCAGCCTCTCTTTTATTTTAATAAATATGTAATAATATATATCTTGAAAATTGCAATAATAAAGCTCGTCTAAGGAGAGATAATGGCATTAGAGGCTGGTGGTTATGCTGAAAAAATAGGGCACAGATATGAGGCAAACTGGATAGCTTTTCAATTAATTCAACTGTTAGAAGAAAAAATTAATTGGATTATTGTTGAACCTATTGGTAAAGATGAAATAGGCGTTGATCTTGTTATAGAAAATAATCGAGGTGAATTAGAGCATCATCAATGCAAAGCTAGTAATGGAAATAACGAGCATTGGACATTCGCTCAACTTAATGCTGCTGGAATTCTAAAAAATGCCAAAACTCAAATTTTGGGAGGTTCTACCGAGTTCCGTGTAGTATCTCCTTTAACTGGAACGAATATAAATCATCTTTGTGAAAGTGCCTTAAATAGTAATGGTAAGCCTGAGGATTTCATTCAATATCAAATTGAAGCTAGTAAAGAACGACAAAGAGATTTTGAAAACCTTTATGAGTATTTAAAATTAGATAGCTCGAATAGTTCAGATATTTTAAAGGCCATCGGGTTTCTTCAGAAATTTAAAATTTTTCCTTATTCTTCAGACTCATATGACCAGAATATATTGAAGGATAAAGCTGCCTCATTATTCTGGGGTGAACCAGCTAAATTAATTAATTTTCTGAAGAATTATCCTGAAGACTTTAATAAACTTCGGAATAAAATAACTGTTCATGAATTATTGATTGATTTACAAAATAGTGGATTTGAACAAAAAATAATCCCTGATGATAAAAGAATCGCTTCTACTATTGATAATCTCGCTAATGCATTTGTGGGTTCAATAGAGCCTTTTTTAATTTCTAATAGATTAATTTCAAGACATGAATTGGAAGATATCATTTCATCAGTTGACGATAAAGCTGTAACACTTATTAAGGCTGAAGCGGGTATGGGAAAAAGTGCTCTGCTTCTAGAATTACATAATTATTTTAAAAGCAAAAATATTGTTTCTATTCCTATAAGATTGGACCGCAAGGAATTCAAAAACAATATTGATCAATTTGGAGAATCCTTAGGATTTTTTTATTCACCTGTTCATGCGGTCAGCAAGTTTGCTTCTTCTCAAAAAATAGTTTTTATTTTAGATCAACTTGATGCGATTAGGTGGACGGCTTCCCATTCTAATAATGCTTTAGAGATTTGCAAAGACTTCGTTCGTCAAATAATACATTTACGAAAAGAAGGAAAAGATATTAGTATTGTCTTAGCTTCTAGAGATTTTGACTTACATGAGGATGTCTCCTTATCAAGTTGGATAAAAAGTATTGATGAGCATCTTAAAACTATTCAAGTATCTGTCTTTAATGAAGAAACCGTTAAAAATGCAATATCATCTTATGAGAATTATTCTTCTTTGACTGAGGATAAACAAAAAATACTAAAAATACCTCTTTGGTTGGGAATCTATCTCTCTATCGCAGAGAAAATTAAGACAGCCCCTCAATTTAATAATAAAGTTGAATTGATCAAGAGGTTCTGGGAAGATCGGCTTGATAAAATTTCTGAACACCATGTAGCAAAGAGTGATGCTGCTAATTTTATTGATGACATAATTACTTCTATGATCAATAGAGGTACTCTTTCAGTTACTGAAAATTTAACACCAACAGGTTCACACAAATTATTAGAAGCACTTATTTCGATTGGCTTGCTGAGTAAACAGAATCAAGAAATTAGTTTTCGTCATCAAGCATTATTTGATTATCAAGTAGGTTTAAAGCTTTTCAATGCTGGATCTAATTCACCGGCACAATTACTGCTTGAAATAGGTGATAAAGAAGACCAGACTTTAACTAAAAGAGAACATTTGAAATATGCATTAAACATGCTGTTAGAGAGTAGCCAAAAGCAGTTTTCTGATTGTGTAGAAGCCATTATTTTTAATGATAATATTCGCTTTCATTTAAAGTATTTAACGTTTAACGTTTAACGTTATAAGAGAAACTAACTCTCTTAAAGTGCCCTTGAAACGATTAATTAATCAGCTCATTTCTGACCCAAAATATTCACAAAAGTTTTTAACTATTAGCTGTTGGGGAAATAGTCATCTTATTGAATACCTTATTCAACATCAAAAGATTTCTGAGTGACTAAACGGTTCTGATGATGAAGCTAGATCTATTTCTCTGCGATTATTAAGTTCTATTGTAGATAAAAAACCGAAGATAGTGATCGATGAATTGAAAGGATTCTTAAGGAAATCAGAGGAGTGGAATAAACGAATTTATCAAGTATTGCCTTGGAATATAGAAGATGACTCCGATGAGATATTTGAATTAAGAAAAGAACTAATTAATCTCGGATGTCGAGTAAATTATATTAACTGGGGAGTTTTATCAAAACGGCATCCTCTAAGAACTCTTTATTTTATCGAATTAATGTTAGAGAGATATCGAGATTATTTTTCTGATTCATCCTATTTACCTGATAAACCTAACAATCTTATTACGGATAGAGATGGTTGGTCTGATCACGATTTAAAGGAAGTGATAAAGCTCACCGATAGTATCCCTTATCAAATCATTGAATTAATATTAAAATACGTCGATGATTTATTTGCTCAAAATCATGAAGATATTAGTCATAGATGGTTTGATCAAAGTGAATATAATCACTTTAATGATCCTAACAGCATTAGAAGTGGGTTGTTTCCTCTCGTTGAAACAGCAGCACATCAACTTCAATCTAAACCTAATGACCTATTAGAACTGATTAAACCATATATGAATAAAACAGATCCTGTTATGACTCATTTAATCGCTAATATCTTACTCAATCTACCACTTGAACATGCTAGTTCTGTTGTCGATTGGCTAATGGCAGAACCCGATTGTCGTTTTAATTGTGGAAATACTTATATTGAACCTAGTTGGATTTTATCGGGAAAACTTCTTACTAAGTTTTCACCACATTGTTCTCTTGAATTATTTTCCAAGCTGGAAGATATTGTTTATTATTTTCTCCCGTTAAAAGATATTAAACGAGTAAAATGGCGATTAGAATGTACCAAACAATCTATTTACTACCATTACTGGGGAGAAGCCCAATATTTTTTATTACCAACATTAGATAATAAACGTAGATCTTCTAAAAGCGATGATTTAATAGCTGTTTTAAGTAAAAAGTTTAAAACTTATACTGATTCTGATTTTTGTGATTCAAGTAGAAGCGTAGGGGGGATAGTTACTTCTCCTTTACCTTTAGGAAATAAACTTTCAGATAAAACTTGGCGAAAGTTAATGATAAAACCAGAATCGGCATTTACTTTTTCAAGGTTAAAGCAGATAGGCAAAGATACTGTATCTAAAACAGGGATTGAAGAGTTTGCTCGTAATCTACAGCAGGCAGTAAGAAATGAGCCTATTAGATTTGCTCACTTCGCACTCTCCTTACCCCAAAACATTCATAAAAAATATATTGATGCTATATTTTATGGTTTAGAAGTATTGAATGATAAGCAAATTGTTGATGATTATAAAGATAGATGGCAACCTTGCTCAATTGAATTATTAGAAAAGGTTATTTGTTATCTGTATAACAACGAAGAGTGTGAGTATTCTTTAGTTAGGCTTTTAAAAAGCAGGGCCAATGATCTCTCAAAAAATATGAGAAATATATTAATTAATCTTGCTAAACATTCTAAAAACCCTGCATTTAATAAATTAACAATTTGGGATTCTGAAAAAGGCAACTCTACAGATACAGCAAGTTCTAAAAAATTATCACAAACCAGTATTAACTCTGTTAGAGGAATCGCTTATAACGGAATATCTTCAATCTTTTGGAGTAATGAAAATTTTGCTCTTGAAAATCTAGCTCTTATTGATTGTGCAATCAATGATGAGCATCCTGCAATCAAGATGTCAGCTATTGATCTTTTAATACCAATATTAAATTACAATGAAAACTATGCTCATCTTAAATTCCTTGAATTATGTCACAAAGATTTACGCATAACGTGCAGGCATGGTGCTCATTACTTTTTTAATCAAGGATTTGAAGACAAGCATCAATCTCAATATATAGCTTTAGTTTTAGCAATGCTACAATCAGATTTCGATGATGTAAGGAAAGAAGCCGCTAAACAAATTTATGCACGCTGGTTTTTTAATGACTTATTTCAAGAAGAGATAGATTTGGTACTATTTGGTGATCAAAATTTACAAGCAGGTTGTGCAAGAGTAATTTCTCAATTTCTTAGTGAAGATAAATATCATGATAAAATTCACAAAATAGAAAGAGCTTATCAAATTCTTCTGGATAATCATGACAAAGAAATACAGAAGCTAGTTTGTGGTATAAGAAGTGAAAACTACTGGAAGAACCCTAATTCAGGCACACTTTTTAATTTATTTATAAACTCAACTGCCGTAAAAACCTGTCTATTTGAATTATTTTTCTATCTTGATGAAAATCCTAAAAAACTATCTAAGATAAGTAGTATGCTCTTACAGCTTATTAAAAATATTACTCAAAATAGTGATGGGGAAGAAACAGTACATATTTCAAATACTCATATACTTTCTGTTTTACAAAAACTTTATGATGAAGCAACAGAAGAAGAAGATGATGAAACGCTTAATACATGCTTGGATATTTGGGATGAGTTGTTTAAATCTGATGTTCTATCTGCTATCTCTATTACCGATAAACTTAATCAAGGATTATTAAGTTAATTAGAATAAGGATAATTCCAGCCAAAGACCTTAAAGTCGATGCGATCCTTCTCATCAAAGATAATCCCTTCTGCTAATAATGTCGCTTTATGACGCGCATAGCTCTCTCCTGATACAGATATCCTGCCTTGTCCATTGATAATACGATGACAAGGCAAAATGCTATCGCTTGGAATATTCCGAAGTACAGCACAAACTTGTCGAACATAGGTCGGCACACCTGCTAAACGCGCTACCGTGCCATAAGTCGTGACGCACCCCTCAGGGATTGCGGCGATAATGGCATAAACTTGATGCGCGAAATCATCGTGATGTGTTGTCATATAATCATTCCTTAGGGAGTTTATTATAAATAGAATAAACCTTATTATATCGCTATCTTTACTGACATCTGTTCTATCGTTTTTAATCTTTTTTGCTACTATTAATAATGTAAATATTTCAATCATTAAAATAAAACTTATAAAGAATGGGGTAATAGCATCCCCCGATCAAAGGACACTATGAAAAGCCCTCTAAAAATTGCCACACTTTTGGTTTCTTGCCTAGGGATCTCTCTTGGCGCATCATCACCGGCATTTTCTACCCCTAAAAAAATCGAAGAACTCTTTAGCTTTGAGATGATTGGTGCGGATATTGCTTACTTTGAAAGTATTGCCGGCATTGCACGGAGTACAAATACCCATTCCATGTATAAAAACTATGTCGTGGAAGGCTGCTCGATCGAGATGGGTTATGAAGGGCATCAGGTTGATACGCTCTCTGTGCACCTTAATGATCAATGCCAGTTTAACTTAAAGAATGTACTGACCTTCCAAGAGAATGTACCGACACAATCCTTGAAGTTCGGGCAAGCAGGTCCATCTACTTATTATGCTGACTGCTTAATCAGCTGTGGCAATGCTTATGATCCTGCAGTTCATGAGCTCACAATAGGGCCCAGAGCGACTAACTGGCAAGAGATCCTCTTAAGCTCTACCAGTGATCGCTACGAAGCTAGAAGTAAATGGCAAGATGCAATGATTGCTAAAGAAGGGGAAGATTGGGTGATGGATGGTTTATATAACTGTGATCCAATGAAATACAATCAAGTCGCCGAAAAAGCCTTAAAAGGAGAGAAGGTTGATAAAATTACGATTGGTTTTGATTTAGAGAAAAAGAAGCAGCTACAATTTGGCTGTGATGATGCTTCCGCTAGCAATAATATGACTCAAACCACCGGAACTCAGTCTGTAAAAGGAGGCGTTGAGCATATTCCTTTTAATATTGCTTACAGCAGTGAGAACTTTGTTTACCTTGTCGGCTCTCAAGTATTGAGTGGGGAAGTGATTTACGAGCCCAATGATATGTATGGTTATCGTTTTGAGTTTGCACCGGATAAAAAGAGCCGTGATCCACTGGGGCTTCCTGAGGGCATTCGTTTTGTCTTAGATGATTACACAGAAGGGATGAGCGATGATGACCGTTTAGGTGCCATGTATCGTTTTGATATTGAAGCGGACTTGAACAACCCAAAGTTCGAAAATAACGGTTGCTCTGTCAGAGGTAACGCATCTTTGCAAATTATTGGGGTTCATCTCTATATTCCCGATGATGCAGAATCAAACCTATTAATGCGCTCTTTAGATACTGTCTCAAAAGGGCCCTTTAAATTGAGTTGTGAAAGATTCTAATCTCTTAGATTCATAATCAGATATCCAGATATGAGATATCTGATCTGTACACACAATCGACACGTCACTAAAACGTGTCGATTTTTTTCGTTTTCATAAACATGTCAGCATAACGTGTCGAAAAAAACCGATTTTATCGACACGTTTATTGGATATGTCGATGGGATGAACGTATTAAGGTTTCAAGCTTATACCGAACCTTCTTTTTCAATCACTAATATTCGCGCTTCGCCGATAGGATGTGCGACGTGTTCTGTGCCAATGGTCGCATGGAAGATATCGCCGGTAGAGAGTAAGACTTTTTTAATCTCTCCAGATTCTTTGTAGTGCATTTCAACTTGCCCATCCATTACGGCAAAGACTTCCTCGCCATCATTGATATGCCAGCGATAGGGTTGATCTGTCCAGTGTAATCTTACAGTTGTGCCATTAAGATTGGTGATATCCAGAGCACCCCAAGCTTTTGGTGCGGTAAAATCGCGACTTTTAATGACTTTCATGAGAGATCCTTCTATATAATCGATAGGTGATGCACTAATAATCTGACTGAGTGCTCTATAAAAGACTATATCTCACTACTGGATTTCAATTCATCCAGATAGTTTTGGATATAAACTTCATCAATGCGTCCACGGGGGCGTTTCGCTTCAACTTTGAGGATATCACTAATCGTCTTTGCAGAGCGTTCCACTTTTGATTGAAGCGTTGCTTCGGGGTTTTCGATGATCTCATTGGTCATAAGAGAGGTGAAGATATCACCTGTACCGCCAAAATGAATCGGGATCATACTATACGGCACTTTAAAGGTGCATTTTTCTGCATCACTATAACCAAATATATAAAATTCGCCATCGAGCTCGACACTCGTGATGAGAATAGATTTAGCGCCGAGGGCATGTAGCTCATCCATCCATGCAAGCACTTGTGCTTCTGTCGCATTTTGATAGAGCGCCTCCTTACCAAGAATCAGTAGCGCTTCTGTCAGATTCGGGATAATAAGATCCGCTAAGGGAAGCATTGCGCGTACTCCTGCAACGAGCTCATTACTTAAACCCGCATAGAGCTCTCCCAAATCGCCCATAATAGGATCGGCAATAAGATAGGGCTTTTGGGGCTGCGCTGCTAATAAACGTTGAATAATGGCAACTTGCTCTGGAGAGAAGATAAAACCTGTCGTGACAAGATCAAACTTAAAACCATGCTTTTGCCACATATTGACTGTTTGATCCATAAAATCAGTCAATTCATGAACCACTGCATCACAATAATCAAAACTATTTGAGACAACTGCGGTTGGTAAGAAATTTAAGGTACGATCTTTTTTCGTTAAAAGCGGGGTCATTACCGAAAATGCAACTTTGCCAACACCGGCAAAATCCCCAATTAAAAGCAGTTCTTTTGTCATTTATGAGTCTTATTATTTTAGGTGATCGATTCACATCGATAGAACGGGTTAAAAGTCATCGGGCGAGTATCCGTTATAAAGAATACTCGCCTTCACTAATCTATCTCTATATGATTCTTTACAGGGAGCGAAAGAATTATACTATCAGGCTTTACCACCAAGTTCATCCCGTTTTTTTGACTGATCAAAATCGGTAAACATTCGCGTTACAAGGTTTTTCTCTTTCACATTGAGTGAATCGTAAAAGGCTTGATAATTGCGATTTTTCTCTTTAAACATCCGATGGAAGACTGCGAGATTATCCCGTGTTTTAATCTGTTCCAGACTCCGATGTCCACTATACGCTTCTCCGGGTTGTTGATTAGAACCACTACGCATTAATGTATCGTATGATTGCTTTGCTTCTGTAATGGGAATTCGCCATCTTGGTAACATCAATACTTCCTGATTTTTCTCATAAAGATCAGGGTAATCTTTTAAAGGATCTAAATCATTGGGGTTGATATAGATCGTCTCATCGTCCTTTTCAAGATCAATAATCGCTTCTCGCTCTAAGCTTGTCGCGTTACTAAATCCTGGTAAACCATTAATGCCGAGGAATTCCGCCGCATTATTCATAAAATCATCATACGAGAATTTTGTATGTAGCATCGTTGTGCCATAGAAGTACGCTTTATGACGAATGTTTCTAAAATCAGCGCGGATACAGTTGGCATATTTAAACGTGGTATTGGTAATTTGTGCATCGATAAAGGATGCCGCGGTACAATCTGCCATGGTAAAGGTCGAGATATTTAAAATAGCGCCATCAAATTTGGTATCAAAGCAGCTGCTATAACTGAAATCGACATAGTTCATACGGGCATTTTTAAAGTTCACATTACGAAGATTCGCATAGGCAAGGTCGGCATGATCACTATATACGCCTTTAAGAATTGAGCTTGCAAGGTTCATCTTAAAATCAAGCGCTCGTACTAACGTTTTATCGCGGCTATATTCACGCTTACTTAAAAGGCGGAATAAAATCGCCACTTCACTACCAGGCTCTTCTTCATGCTCACGAATAACTTTCGAGTCATCATCATAGCGATCTGCATAGGCGCGTGAGAATCGATTCTTAGCAATAGAAGGGTAATAGGTTAAAAGATAATCTTCCGTATTGGTTAACGTTCTAATATGCCCACAGAGAATACTTAACACTTGCTCATGAAGCGAATAGGCTTTGAGATAGGCTTTAATCTGCGCCATATCTGCCGCATTACGCTTTAGATAACGCTCTTTAAGCTTTGTTTGTCCTTTAAGTTCTGCTGGGGGAAGTGGCTTAGAGAGCGTATAAGGAATAATCGGGTGATCCTTATAACGATAGTAATAGACATAATGACGAGAATCGAGATACGGAAGCGCTTTAACCGCATCTTTTACAATTTCCCAAAGGATATAAATCCCCCCTAAACGCACAGACTCATTCTTATCACCTAGGAGTTTAATCCCTTCAAGCATGCGGCGGTCAACTTCACTTTCTCGGTCTTTTTGTTGTGTGTACTCTAAATGCTTTTCAGATTGGCGTAAGGTACGATGCCTTACAGAGGCAACATAAGCAGATACACTAAAGCCCAACACCGCAAAGGCACCAAAGTAGAGCGAGGTTAAGAATGTATATTCGCCCCCATATAACTTAGAGGGTGGTACTTGCGCTATAAGCGATATAAGGTCAATAAAGAGCAGGGAGAGTATTAACACCATTGGCGTGGCGATCGTCGTCATCACAAAGATACTATGTTCTGACGTGAGCCGTTTCATCAACGCAGAGACATTCGATTTCTGAGAATGTATAATCCCGCGTTTCACGGCAGTTAAAAGTGCGGCATAGAGCAGACTAAAGATAAAGTAAGCGATCGGCACGGAGAAGAGAAGACTAAAGAAAGAGATGCCATTTTCAAGGGGGGAATGCATCGCAAGCCATAAGATACAAGGAATCAATGCGAGGATCTGTGCACTCACGCGTCGACTTTTTCGATTTTTTACAATTCTCGCCCCAAGCATTTCTAATTGTTCTTTCAGTAACGAGAATATAGGGGGGATATTTTTCATAATGCTCCGTTGTAAAGAATGAAATATTGCAAATGATACGTGATGATAGAGAGTAATACGCCTAAGAGATGTATAAGACGCTCACACGTAATTGAGTCTAAAGATGAACAGGCTATTATTGTTCTTTTCATGGTTCATTCTCAAATCACAAGATCTATTATGCCATTAATTGCCCTTAAGGTCATTGATCGATCGATGAAGGAGAACATGTTAAGCTACCACTCTCAACAAGTAGCATATTCGCCTGAAAGGAGGCTGTCCCTGAATGAAAAAAATAACATTTATTCGCCATGGTGAAAGTGCAGCAAATGCCGGTGGAATAAGCCAACCGAATGCGAATATCCCCTTAACGGAGAGAGGTATCCAACAGGCACAGATGATTGCCGATCAATGGCAAGATACTCCTTCTCAAGTCTATGTTTCAGAATTTATTCGTACTAAACAGACCGCGCAGCCGTTATTAGATAAATATCATTTACAACCCATTACCTTGGCAGGATTAAATGAGTTTAATACTTTTGGCTATGAAATCGTGGCAGGAATGACAGGGGCTGAACGAACCCCCTTAACACTTAAATATTGGAAAGAGGCTGATCCCGATGCAAGATATGGGGAATCAGGTCAAACCTATCGTGAGTTTTGCCAACAAGTAGCAGACTTTATTCCTATATTATGTTCCTTAGAAGAGCAAAGTATTATTTATGGGCATGGTATGTGGATACGACAGCTTATTTGGCAATCATTAGGAATGGGCGATATAAAAAATATTCGTCCTAAAGAGATGAAAAAGTTTATAAAATTTGCACTATCATTAACGGTCAGCAATACGGCGATATTTGATATTTACTTATCAGGGTCTCTCTTTTTTATAAAAGCAGGGCATAGATCATTATAAATCGCGTAAACGTATTTCAAATTTTAAGCAGCGTTGCTCACTACATACCATTAATGACCATTACGACTTAAGATATGTCTTAAATATTTCAGCATTCCTTAAGTCTCTCAACAAAACAGTAAGACAGAGAAGAGCCGTCCTATGACAGAAACCCAAAAAGCCTATATTGCAGTAATTATTCAAATGATCAGTATTGGGCTCTCATTTATGTTTGTGAAGTTTGCGTTAGAAGTCGAGCGTAATATTGTTGATCTCTTAGCACATCGCTTTACGTTTGCCTTTATTGCCGCTTCTATTCCTGTCACGCTCGGAATGGTGAAGCTCTCTATGACGCGCAGAGGACTTCGCGTATTAATACCGCTCTCGCTGCTTTATCCGCTACTCTTTTTTACCTTCCAAACATTAGGGCTTGCTCATACCTCAACCTCAGAAGCCGGTATTATATTTGCGTCAACGCCGGTACTTGTTGCGATCTTTGCGTCGATTATCCTTAAAGAGCGTGTCACATTCTGGCAAGGGTTCTTTATAGGGCTCTCGGTATGTGGCGTGGTGTATATCATTATAATGAAGGGGCAAGGCGCGTTTACCTTTAATATTAAGGGGATCATCTATACATTACTCTCGGCACTCTCGACAGCTATTTATACCGTATTGGTTAGACGTTATCGTCAAGAGTTTACGAACTATACTTTGATGTACTTTATGATGTTGATCGGCATTATTGTCTTTAATGTTATTGCGCTCTCTACCCATATCAGCCAAGGCTCATGGACCTCCTTTTTTGCGCCCCTCTTTTCAATGCAATATCTTATTGCGATCTTCTATCTTGGTATGCTTTCGACCTTTATGACGCAGTTTCTCTCAATCTATGCGCTCGCGCGCGTGGAAGCGGCGAAAGTCGGGGTATTTAATAATCTCAGCGTCATTGTGGCAGTTGCAGCAGGCGTTATCTTCCTAAAAGAGACACTACATCTCTATCATCTGATTGGCGCGTTGGTGATTCTGATCGGGATTATTGGGAGTAATTACTTTGCGCGTAAGGCTTAAAACTGACAGTCTTCGTGTGCTATATCACCCTAGATATAAAACGTAGATAGCAAAAAGCCCTTATGATGCTCATCATCATAAGGGCTTTTCTGTTGTGATTTACGACTACTATTGCGCGTTCATATTGCGTTTTACAGCGGTGCTTTAGCCCAATTCATCATACTGAATGAGGGATATCCGATAGCAGATATCCGCTTCCGGCATTTTAAGCCTCTTTCATCGATTCTTTCGGTAAGAAGTACGTTAAAAATCCTAAGAAAGGCAAGAATGAGGTAAGAACAAAGACGGTTTGTAAACTCGTGACATCTGCAAGCCAACCAAGGAACAGCGCACCGATTCCGCTCATGCCAAACATCAAGCCAAAGAAAATGCCGGCAATCATCCCGACATTGCCGGGAACAAGTTCTTGTGCAAAGACGACAATCGCCGAGAATGCGGAAGCTAGAATCAAGCCGATAAAGACCGAGGCAATAATCACGCCCATAAAGGGTAGATGTGGCAATGCAAGCGAGAAGGGAATGACGCCAACCATCGAGAACCAAATCACCGCACGGCGACCAATCTTATCGCCAATTGGTCCGCCGGCAAAGGTGCCTACGGCAATCGCTGCTAAAAAGAGGAATACCAAAATCACGGCATTGGCGCGTTCTACCTCAAACTTCTCAATAAGGTAGAAACTAAAGTAGTTGGTAAAGTTCGACATATAGAAATATTTTGCAAATATCAGCACCGCCAAAGTGGTTAATGCCAAAATTGTCCGGCGTTTACCATAAGGGAAGGTGATATCGCCGGCACTTTTCTTTTTGGCATTTTTCTGGTGCTCTCGCCCCCATGACCCCAAATAAAAGAGTAATCCCACGGCAATTAAGCCTACCAGTGCAAACCACAAGATATTATCCTGATTAGCATATTTAACAATAATAATGCCGGCAATCAATGGCCCAAATGCCGAGCCCATATTCCCGCCCACTTGGAAGATCGATTGCGCTAATCCATAACGCCCACCAGAGGCAATACGGGTTAAGCGCACGGCTTCAGGATGGAAGATTGAAGAACCGATCCCCATCATGCCCGCCGCAATTAACAGATGGTTATAACCGGCAGCCATACTCAGCAATACAACGCCAGCAGTCGTCATCACCATTCCTAGCGGTAATAGCAAGGGTTTGGGATGTTTATCAGTCCAAAAACCGATACAAGGTTGCAATATTGATGCAGTGCATTGGTAGATTAGGCTAATTAAGCCAATTTTCGCAAAATCTAGCACAAACTTCTCTTGCAGCATCGGATAGATCGCAGTCAGCATGGATTGGATCATATCGTTGAGCAAATGGGCTGTGCCAAGCATCAGCAGAATAGGTACTGCGGTTCGCATCGTTTTTGAGTGCATGTTAAATCCAAGGTCCTTTGGTGTCATAAATATCGATATAAGCGCATATCTCCGTATACGTCTTATATTACCGATGATAGGAATTTCATCCCCTTAATGAAAGTAGCAAACTTTATGATATAGCTCAATAGAAAGAAGCATTGCTAAGAATATCGCGGAAGGATTTTGTACTTAAAAGAAGAGATACATAATCCTAGATTAGATCGATCGATAAACTTATCCCCTGAATCATTCATAAAAGACCCTACAAGCAAATACCCCTTATAAAATATTTTTAAATATAAAAAAGGAGATCATCTGATCTCCTTTTTATTTTCTTTATATTATTTAAAATCTTATTTAGGTTTTAAAACTACGATTTCATCGCTTTATGATAATCGCTCGACGTCTCTTCAAACTTGCTCACCATTGATGTAGAAGGCTTGCCAAGAAGGCTCACAACAATAATCATAATCGTTGCCAAGAGGAATCCAGGGATAATCTCATAAAGCCCTAATAGTGGCATATCTGCTAAGATCACACTCACATCTACGCCTGAACTTGCTGCTAACCATACTTTGATTTTAGGGAAGATAATAACGGTTAATGCCCCCGTAATCATACCTAAAAGAGCACCGTTACGAGTTGTTCTCTTCCAGAAGATAGAGAAGATCACAATGGGACCAAATGCCGCACCAAAGCCAGCCCAAGCATAAGATACAAGACTCAAAACTTTACTGTCTGGATCATAAGCAATGTAGATAGAAATTGCCGCCACGATAAAGACCATTAAGCGGCCAATCCATACGAGTTCTCCCTCATTTGCATTCGGACGTAAGAATCCTTTGTAGAGATCTTCCGTTAAAGCACTTGAAGAAACGAGTAACTGACAGCTCAATGTACTCATCACCGCCGCTAATACACCTGATAATACAATGCCGGCAATCCATGGGTTTAAGAGAACTTTGGCAAGCTCCATAAAGATCGCCTCTGAGTTACCTTTTACCACTTCACCCGCTGCGTTTACGCCGCCAAGAACATTAATACCTTCTGTCGGATTTTCTAAGAAATAAGCATATCCAAAGAAACCGACCAACACTGCGCCCCCTAAACAAAGCGCCATCCATGTAATTGAGATTCTACGCGCTGCCGGAATTGTTTTGACTGAATCTGCTGCCATGAAGCGTACTAAGATATGTGGCTGTCCACAATACCCAAGACCCCATGCCATCAACGATACAATCGCAATCCATGTTAAACCATGTGTAAAGTTAAGATGCGTAGGGCTTGCGTTACGAATCACCTCAATACTATTAGCGATATCGAAGTTGCCAAAATCATTCATCTTCAAAATAACAATCGTCGGCACCAAGAGAAGGGCGAAGATCATCAGCGTTGCTTGTACGGTATCTGTCCAGCTTACCGCTAAGAATCCGCCGATAAAGACATAAGCAATGGTCGCAACTGCGCCTACCCAAATCGCGGTATCATAATCCAATCCAAAGGTTGATTCAAAGAGCCTAGCACTCGCAACAACACCGGATGCACAGTAGATAACGAAGAAGAAGAGTATAATAATAGCGGCAAAGATTTTTAGTAGCTTACTCGTATCCTCAAAGCGGCCATGGAAATAATCAGGCAATGTTAAGGCATCATTTGCTTTCTCGGTAAACATCCGTAAGCGTCCAGCGACAAAGAGCCAGTTAAGATATGCTCCCACCGTTAAACCGATCGCAATCCATGATTCAGAAATCCCGGCAATAAATACCGCACCCGGTAATCCCATTAAGAGCCAGCCACTCATGTCTGACGCACCTGCAGAAAGCGCCGTAACAACACTTCCGAGACTTCTTCCCCCTAAGATATAATCCGAGAGATTCTCCGTTGATTTATAAGCATAAAACCCAATTCCGAGCATCGCAAGGATGTAGATAAAGAAGGTGATATGTATTGGTTGTATTGCACTCATGGCAAACTCCTTACAGTATTATTCATTATTATTGTGGTTATTCTACAAGCTCATCATCCTGATAAGCCTGACTAATCAATGCCGCATCACAGCCAATGGCAGCCGTATTGATAGAGACAGAATGCTCATTCATGAAACGTAGCAGATAATTGGGGCCACCAGCTTTTGGTCCTGTTCCTGAAAGCCCAAGCCCCCCAAATGGTTGGACACCGACAACGGCGCCTACCTGATTTCGATTCACATAAAAGTTTCCAACCCGACCGAGCGTAAGAATTTCATTAACGAGCGTATCATTACGCGTATGAATGCCCATTGTCAGACCATACCCGCTATTATTCACCTCATCAATCAGTTTGTAAAGATTTTGCCGTTTGTAGCGCACAATGTGAAGAATAGGTCCAAAATGCTCTTTTTTAAGCATCTCAATGCCAGGAATTTCAAATACGGTTGGGGCAATAAAGAAGCCCGTGAGCGACTCATCAAGCGGCGCTTGTGCGAGTAATCTCCCTTCAGATGTTAGCTGATCAATATGGGCTTGTAATCCTGCGCGAGCACGCTCATCGATCACCGTTGATACATCTGTTTTACGGTTAAAAGGTAATCCCACCGTGTAATCTGCCAACGCACCTTTTAGGAGCGCAATAATCCGATCAGCAATCTCTTCTTGCAAATAGAGTACGCGAAGCGCAGAGCAACGTTGTCCGGCACTAACAAATGCCGATTGAAGGGTATCTCTTACCACTTGCTCCGGCAGCGCTGTCGAATCCACAAACATCACGTTTTGTCCACCTGTTTCAGCAATCAGCATCGGAATTGCGCCCTCACGATTGGCAAGGTTCAGATTGATATGCTTCGCCGTCCCGGTTGAACCTGTGAAGCAAACGCCGACCACACGCGGATCTTGTGTGAAAATATCACCCAGCATCTTGCCATCGCCCGGTAATAGAGCGATAACAGATTTCGGTAAACCTGCCTCAAAGAGCAGTTCTATCGTTCGATGCGCTATCAGCGGGGTTGCTTCAGCTGGCTTTGCAAGTACCGTGTTACCACTCACAAGCGCCGCTGTAATTTGCCCCAAGAAGATCGCCAATGGGAAGTTCCAAGGACTAATGCAAGCAATCACCCCTTTACCACTGTAGAAGAAACTATTGCGCTCTCCCGTTGCGCCTTGGAAAACGATCTCTTTATCGTATTTTAGGGCTTCTTTTGCATAGTATCGGCAGAAATCGGCAGCTTCACGGATCTCATCAATTCCATCTTGAATCGTTTTTCCCGCTTCCAAGCTACAAAGGGCAATCAGTTCGGCACGATTCTCTTCTAAAAGATCGGCCATCTTATTAAAGATTTCAGCACGATGTTTAAATCCTGCTTGGTTCCAATCGAACCATGCACCTCTCAAGCTTGTTAATGCTTGCTCCACATCTGTTTTACTTGAAACCGTTACCTTTCCAACAACCGTTTTTTGATCTGTCGGTGAAAGCACTTCAACGCCAGCAACCTTCGCTGATCCTGTTTTTCCATCAATGATGGGAGCCGCACTCCATTGATGAGAGAGATAGGATTGGTACGCCTTTTCAAAGGGATCCCATGTGGATGACACGTTACTATTGAGTCCACGCGAGTTTTTTCTTGTTCCAAAGAGCGCATCTGAATAAATGACAGCAGGATTCTTGAGCGTTTCATATTGTGCCAGAGCCGCCATTGGAGATATCACTAAGCTCTCAATCTCGACATTAGGATCGACAAGTTGATGAACAAAAGAGGAGTTTGCGCCATTTTCAAGTAATCTGCGTACAAGATAGGGAAGAAGATCATGATGTCTTCCTACCGGGGCATAAATTCTGACACTACGCCCTGACTTTGCAATCACACGATTATAAAGCGCTTCTCCCATTCCATGAAGTCGTTGGAATTCAAAGTTATCATTGCCGATGGCTTTACTGAAATTTAAAATAGAGAGAACCGTTTGCGCATTATGCGTTGCAAATTGTGGCTTTATAGCCCCTTGAGCCATCGGCGACAAGAGATATTGCGCACATGCTAAATAGGAGATATCCGTATTCTCTTTACGACTGAAAACAGGGAAGTTATTGAGCCCACGAACTTGTGAGTCTTTAATCTCCGTATCCCAATACGCCCCTTTTACTAAACGTACCGGAATCGTTGTTTTGAGTGATTTCGCAAGAAGAGTTGTCCAGATTAATGCCGGCAATGCATGCTTAGCATAGCCCTGAATGACTAATCCTAATCCGCCCCAAGTGCGAATTTCTTCTACGGACATGAGTTTTTCAAACAGCTGTAAAGAGAGCTCTAATCTATCTGCTTCTTCCGCATCAATACTGATTTCTGCATCAATTTCAGCGCCCAATAATGCAAGTGTTTTCACACGCTCATAAAGCTCTGTCATGACTAAATCTTGATTCGCCACCTCATAACGCGGATGAAGCGCTGAGAGCTTAATCGATAGAGAAGGTTTTGGGCTATTGGGCAGTGCGGATTCTTTACCAACGGCTAACAGCGCCGCTTTATAAGATTCAAAATAACGCGCGGCATCATCTTCTGTCATCGCAGCTTCGCCAAGCATATCGAAGGTATAGGTATATCCTGATTCTCGGAGTTTACGACCATTTTTAAGCGCTTCTTCAATCGTTTCACCCAAAACAAATTGTTTGCCCATAATCTTCATTGCTTGGAATACTGCACGGCGAACAATCGGCTCTGAGAGCTTACTCGTCATTTTCTTTAAAACACCACTCGTCTCATTGACATCCATAATATTGCCGGTGAGAATTAATCCCCATGTGGCAAAGTTGACGAGCGATTTGTCACTGTTCCCTTTGTGACTTTGCCAATTAATGCCGGCAATTTTATCTTTAATAAAAGCATCTGCCGAAGCCTTATCAGGGATTCTTAAATACGCTTCTGCTAAACACATTAAAACTAATCCCTCTTTGGTAGAAAGATTATATTCACGAAGCAGGGCATCTAAAGAACTTTCAATATCTTTATCGGCACGAATATCACTGACAAGATCAAATGCTTCTTGGCGGATGGTTGCTTGGAGTGAATCAGTACGCTCTAAAGCCTTCAACAATCTTTCGACTGTAATAGTTTCATCCTCTAAATAAGTCTGAGCAATACAAGGAAAAAATGCCGCAGGGGTGAATTGGGGCAACTGCTGTTCTTGTAAAATGCGATTAAGCATCATCATACCTCCTATTAGTGATTCCAAGACGTTACCGCTGATAAATGGCAAGTCATGATTTTTATAATCGTTATTTTATTATGCGAGTATTAGCACTTATCTCCTGACAATTTGAGCGGCTCTATTCCAATCGCTAATAAAACCAGAAAAATATTATTCTAATGATAGAGACAATCCCACTAATACTTTCTTTCTAGATGATTCATTAATAATGGGAATATTCAATCTATTTAAAAAAGGCCATTGAAGTAAAAACATCTCAATAATATATTGATTGTTTGCTAAAAATCCAATCAGAGATTACCGGCATTCTATATGCCTTAAATATTTGATATTTAATAATCATAATGACCTACAAGGTATATCATTCACTCGAGCTAATCTCAAGTAGACGATTACCTAAATTGACCAAAATCCTTCCAGAGAGATCATTCATATAGGAAGAATGGGATATTGAAAGATATCCGAGATCTTAAAAGCTCATCAAGCGCTTATAAAAAAGCTACCTTAAAGGTAGCTTTTCTATTATGTCTCAATTCACAATGAATGATCTTTAAATACCATCATCAAATTTTATTTGCCAATCATCCATAGGGAAACAGTACTATTTTAATGAACCCACCATTTCAGAAGGAACAACCCATGCATCAAACTCTTCTGATGTGAGGAAGCCAAGCTCAAGTGCGGACTCTTTTAAGGTTGTGCCTTTAGCGTGTGCGTTTTTTGCAATCGCTGCTGACTTGTCATAACCGATATGTGTATTAAGCGCCGTTACTAACATGAGTGAGTTATTGACGAGCTCAGTGATACGATCGTGATTAGGCTTGATACCCACTGCACAGTGATCATTAAAGCTCTCCATTCCGCCACCTAAAATGCGTACAGATTGAAGGAAGTTATTGATGATCATTGGGCGGAATACGTTTAACTCAAAGTTACCTGATGCGCCGCCGATGTTAATCGCAACATCGTTACCGAATACTTGCGCGCAACCCATTGTGAGGGCTTCTGATTGTGTTGGGTTAACCTTTCCTGGCATGATTGAGCTACCTGGCTCATTTTCAGGAATTGAGATCTCGCCAATACCAGAACGTGGGCCTGATGATAACCAACGAACGTCATTCGCGATTTTATTCAACGACGCAGCTAAACCTTTTAAGGCGCCGTGCGCTTGTACGATAGCATCTGTTGTTGCTAATGCTTCAAACTTATTGGGTGCAGTGATGAAAGGCTCTTTTGTAAAGTCAGCGATCTCTTTTGCAACACGTTCTGCGTACTCAGGGTGCGTGTTAAGACCTGTACCAACCGCTGTACCACCAAGTGCTAATTCATAGAGATGGAAGAGAGAGCTTTCAATATGCACGAGGCTATGCGCGAGCATTGATTCCCAACCAGAGATCTCTTGGCCAAGCGTTAATGGTGTTGCATCTTGAAGGTGCGTACGACCAATTTTTACGATATCTTTGAACTCAACGGCTTTTTCGCCGAGTGTTTTGTGAAGACGGTTCAACATTGGCACGAGAAGACGTTTGATCTCTAAAACAGCAGAAATATGCATCGCTGTAGGGAAGGTATCATTTGAACTTTGTGCTTTATTCACATCATCATTAGGATGCACTAAACGCTCTTCACCACGAACGCCGCCAAGAATTTCGCTTGCACGGTTTGCAAGGACTTCGTTCATGTTCATATTAGTTTGCGTACCTGAACCTGTTTGCCATAATGACAATGGGAATTCAGTATTGTGCTTGCCCGCTAAAACTTCATCTGCAGCTTCAATAATCGCTTGTGCTTTTTTAGCATCAAGATGACCTAAATCCATATTCACTTTTGCAGCAGAACGTTTCACAATCGCTAAAGCTTCAATCAACGCTGCCGGCATTTTCTCATTCGAGATGCGGAAGTTTTGAAGTGAACGCTGTGTTTGCGCACCCCAAAGTTGATTGTTAGGAACCTGCATATCTCCCATGGTATCTTTTTCAATACGGAAGTCTGTCATAGATGTTACTCCTTTCGTTATTAATGTAATGATTCAATTTAAATACTGTCTTAATCTTTTACTTGTGTCGCCACCAATCATGATCGAGTTGATCATGATTATTGAATTCTAAGTACTCAATCCCAAGTCATAAACACTTCATTTAAAACTCTTTTATAAAGAATCTGAGCTTCATAGCATGATGAATGCTAAATCTTGATAGTCATCTATCATGCCACAAATCGATTTTTGAAACTACGTTTTAACTACATGAGGGCGAGCAGAGATTAATCAAGCATACGTCTGAGATATATTTTAGAAAACTTACTCAAGATCTCTATAATCCTCCCAAAAATAGTGATCTTTGCAAGTGCGATCTATCGCTATCGACCATGATTCCCTCCGAGATCAATCATCATTGTGAATATTGATACCCAATAAAAAAGTGATGCTAATCGCTCAGCATCACTTTTAACGACATATTCCTAAACCCTTATGCCATCTGTCCGATTGTCGCTCTAAAGCGTCTATGCGCAAAGAAGAAGAACGCTGAGCCGATCAGTGCAAGATAGCACATAGAGGGCCAAACAATGGAGATGCCCGCGCCTCTAAAGAGAATCGCTTTTCCGAGCTCAATAAAGTGCGTTGTTGGGGCTAGAAGCATAATATATTGGATAATCTCCGGCATACTTTCTCTTGGTGTCATTCCGCCTGAAAGCATCTGAAGCGGCACGAGTACCAATAACAATAACATTCCAAACTGCGGCATATTACGTGCAATCGTTGCAAGATAAATACCGATCGACGTGGTTGCAAAGAGATTGAGCCCCGCACCGACAATGAAGAGCATAATTGAGCCTTCAATCGGTACATTGAGCGCCCCTTGCACCACAAATATTAGCGATAAGGTCGCGGCGATCAATACTACAAGTCCCATAGACCAAACCTTAGAAAGCATGATCTCAAAAGGTGTCAATGGCATCACAAGCAGATGTTCAATCGTCCCTCTTTCACGCTCACGGATCACCGCTGCGCCGGTTAAGATAATTGAGAGCATTGTGATTAGATTAATCACCTCATTGAGCGCCCCAAACCAAGATGCCGTGAGATTGGGATTAAAGCGCATCCGTTCTGTGATATTCACCGGAAGATCAACTTTCGAGCGTTCTCTTTCAAGATATTCACTGACTTCAGCATTAATAATCTGATTAATAATCACATTTCCCGTGAAGCCTTGGGTCATTCTCGTTGCATCAATGTTTAGCTGCATTGTGGGCTTTCTATTACCGAGCAGATCTTGCTGAAAAGAGGGCGGGATGTTCAGTACAAAGGTATAACGTCCCTTATCCATTCCCACATCCATCTCATCAATCGTAATATCTGAGGGTAAAGTGAACTGTGGTGGGTAAAAAGCGCCCTGAATACGCTCTGATAATGTCGAGCGATCTTCATCAACAATCCCGATACTGGCATTTTGTAGCCCATCTGGCACAGCTGTCGCCGCCGTGTAGACAGATACGGTAAAGGTAAAGGCGATCAGCACTAGAAGTAGCGGATCTCGAATCAAACTCCAGAGCTCTTTCACCCCGAGGTTATAGATATTTTTAATATTATTTTTCATCGTACTTTTGACCATTTTAAGAATCCTGTTTTTTGAGTAAAAGGACACTACAAAGGACAATTATTGGTCCTCCGATCATCAGAATCATGAGTTCGCCAGAGAGATCATTAAAATAGAGCGCTTTACTAAAGATTCCTCTTGAAACCGTGAGCATATGTGAGGCCGGATAAACCTCCCCAAGTATACGAGAAAACCCTTCAAGAGAACTGACCGGATTGAGCATTCCCGCAAACTGAATTGCCGGGATTAATGTGCCTATAATCGTAAAGAACATTGCGCCAATTTGGCTCTTGGTAAAGCTCGAAGCAAAGAGTCCAAAACCTGTCGAGAAAATCGAGAAGAAGAGGGCGGCAAGTGTCAGCGTAATCATTCCCCCTTTGACCGGTACACCAAAGAGCAAGATAGCCAGAAACACCATCATAATGAAGTTAAAGAGCGAAATAACTAAGTAGGGCAACTGTTTACCCAATAAGAATTCTAATTTCGTCACGGGAGTTACATAGAGATTAAGAATAGAACCAAGCTCTTTTTCTCTCACAACAGAGAGCGCTGCGAGCATTGCCGGGATCAAAAGAAGCATAATCGGAATGACTGCCGGCACAATGGAGACTAAGCTCTTCACATCTGGGTTATAACGGTAACGCACTTCCACATTAAAGGGTTGTGCAGCGTCTAAACCATACTGATATTTTGCCTCTTTTTGGAGCCAATCAAGATGCATCCCTTGCACATAACCGCGTATCGTTTCTGCTCGTTGTGGCATCGCACCATCAATCCACACACCAATTGAAACCGGTGCACCCTTAGCGACATCTCGCCCAAAATTCGGGGGGATTTCAATCGCAAGCGCAATCTCGGCATTACGCATTCTGGCATCAAGCTCTTCATAATTATAGAGCGGATCATGCTCTATAAAGTAACGAGAGCCGGCAATATTATTCACATAACTTGTACTGAGTGTCGTTTGGTCGCGGTCTAAAATCGCGTAGGGCAGATCCTCGACATCCATCGTAATCCCATAGCCAATTGTCGCCATAAGGATTAATGAGCCAAGAAGTGCAAGCGTCGCTCTCACAGGATCACGGCGAAGTTCCAATGCTTCACGCCAGGTATAGCTGAGCAGACGTTGTAAACTAAAACGCTTTTGAGGCGTATGCTCTACAGGCACCTCAGCGGTTACTTCTGATGATGCATTTTCTAATGATACGTTATCATCCGCTTTAGGCGCGCTATCTTCTGGGATATCATCGCCGGCACCTGCATCTAATAGATATTTAATAAAAGCTTCTTCGAGCGTCGCCGTTCCTTGCTTCTTCACCAAGTTTTGCGGCGTATCGCTATCTAATACTTTCCCGGCATGCATCATCGACATGCGGTCGCAACGTAGCGCTTCATTCATAAAGTGCGTTGAGATAAAGATCGTTACGCCATCTTCACGAGAGAGCTCGACCAACAGTCGCCAAAAATTATCACGCGCAACAGGATCCACGCCAGAGGTCGGCTCATCTAAAATAAGCAACTCTGGCTTATGCACCATTGCAACCGCTAAAGAGAGTCGCTGACGCATTCCAAGCGGGATATCATCCGGTAACTTCTCGAGCACCGAGCGCAGATCGAATCGTTGTACCATCTCTTCAACCCGTGCATCAATTTGCTCAGCAGATACATGGAATAGCTTTGCATGGAGGACAAGATTTTGTAAAACGGTAAGCTCACTATAGAGCGAGAAGGCTTGCGACATATAACCCACGCGTTTACGGGTATTAATGTCTTCTGAATCTATCTCGTTGCCAAAGAGCCACGCTTTACCTTTTGAGACCGGCAATAGCCCTGTCAGCATCTTCATCGTCGTGGATTTACCACAACCATTGGAGCCTAAGAAACCAAAGATCTCGCCTTTTTTAATTTCAAAACTCACGCTATCAACCGCGACAAAAGATCCAAATTGCTTTGTTAATCCCTCAGCTTTAATTGCAATAGGGGTTTCATCAGTAAGGATTAAAGGCGGGACGATAACCGGCTCGTAACCTTCTTTTTTCTCTGCCGGCAATAGGGCAATAAAGGCAGATTCTAAGTTATCCGTTTTTGTGCGAGAGAGAAGTTCTTCTGTCGTACCGGTTGCTAAAATTTTGCCATCATCCATCGCCATCAGCCAGTCAAAGCGCTCGGCTTCATCCATATAGGCTGTCGCAACAATCACGCTCATCGAGGGGCGATCTAGGCGAATACGGTTAATAAGATCCCAAAACTGCGCTCTTGCTAAAGGGTCAACGCCGGTTGTTGGTTCATCTAGAATTAATAAATCAGGATCATGAATCAAGGCGCAACAGAGCCCAAGCTTCTGTTTCATCCCGCCAGAAAGTTTGCCGGCAGGGCGATCTAAGAATTTATAGAGCCCCGTGCTTTTCGTTAAGTCATCAATTCGTACGCGGCGCTCATGCTCATCATGCCCAAAAAGGCGACCAAAAAACTGCAAGTTCTCTTCAACAGAGAGCGTAGGATAGAGGTTTTTACCTAAACCTTGTGGCATATAGGCAATCCGCGGACAGATCACATCCCGCACCTTTTTCTCTCGCATATCTCCGCCAAGTACGATCACTTCACCTGACTGAATAGCTCTTGCGCCGGAGATTAAAGAGAGCAGTGTCGATTTACCAACCCCATCAGGACCGATCATACCGGTAATAATCCCCTGTGGGATCTCAATTGAGAGATTATCTAAGGCCAGATTATCTCCGTAATTGAAAGAGACATTCTGTACGGATACAACAGATTCTTTCATCATGATTGATTGCATTCCTTATGAACTGATTAAACAAAGTAGTAACGGCAATGTTTTATGCATTGCCGGATGACTCTTATGTGAATCTCTACTTCGTTGTGCCTTCAATTAAAGGACCTATTAAGTGTGCGGGCCATTTTTGTTCCGCATCAATTTTGATATAGGCTTCGCCCGTAACACCTGTTTTAATATATTTTTGATAACGCTCTAGGAAGTCAGGATCTATCTTTGCTTTAACACGATACATCAATTTCTGACGTTCATTTTGTGTCTCAACCGCTTTTGGCGTGAACTGTGCTTCAGGAGAGACAAAAGTGATTCTCGCGGGAATAGGGTAGTCCGGCGCAACATCAAGAACAACACGAACTTCCGTACCATCCTTCTCGCCTTCGACTAATAGCCCTGTATATTCTGTCGGGACAAAGAACGTCATATAAACTTTAGAGAGATCGAGCAAATTTAATACTTTCCCACCTGCACCGAGTACTTCTGAGGGTTCAGAAATTCGATACTGAATACGACCTGTCACTGGCGCGACAAGATTACTATCTTTGATATCAGCTTCTACGCGGTTAATGGTTGCTGCAGAGGCGGTTACTTGCGACTCAGCGGCAACATATTGCGCTTTCGCTGCATCAATTGCAGCTTGTGCCGCCAATACTTTAGAGTTTGACGTTGCAACTTCAGCTCTTAATACACGCGTGAAAGCTTCTTGATCATCAAACTCTTGCTCTGTTGATGCTCCTTTTTTTACCAACGTCTGAATACGATTTAATTTTCGCTCTGCGGCGTAGAGCTTGCTCTCTGCTGCAGAAACAGCCGATTCTGTTGCCACTTTATCGCTTTCGCGGGCTTGAATCATCGCCTTTGCAGCATTGGCCTGATGCTGTGCTTGTTCAAAATGCGCTTTAGCTTCTGCAAGTTGCGCATCTAAAGAATCGAGTTGCATCACCGCAAGGAGTTGTCCCGCTTCAACGTAATCACCTTCATCCACTAAGATTTTATCGACACGCCCCGGAAGTTTTGTCGAAATATCTAATGGCGTGACTTCAATACGACCATTACTTTTAATAAATCCTTCTAATGGATCCCGATTTAAAACATAGTTAGCAAGGACGATTAACGCAATAATAGCGACGCCCCCTAAGAGATATTTTCTACGATTATTTTTTTGCATTAGAAACCTCAGATTCTTAATAGAATGGTTGATTGGCAAAGTATATTTCAATAAATATAGTCAAAAAAATACCAAAACAGGATCACGATATGTTGATAAATCCCCTTAAAATACGCAGTAATCTGTCTTAAAATGCGTATTTTGGAAGTGAGTTATATCAATAAACGTAAACGATATTTTAATAATTCAAATATATTCTTAAAATGCCAAATAAAATATTACATTTCCCTATTTTAGCTTAAAAAGTAGAGAATGACAGTGCTTGTTATCATTTATCAGCCTTTATGATCGAGATTGCTTTGGGCAAATGGCAGACTTAAAGTGAAGGAACCCATAAGCATCGCTTTATTTGAAAAATAATTAACATTTAATAACAATATAGCGATTTTGAGACGAAAAAAATAGGGCTTATAAGCCCTATACTTGATCTATGTTATATCTCACTATCTTTTTAAAAGCCTAGCAAAAATGGACCTTAACGGGGATAATTATAGACAACGTTAACGAACATCTGTAACCCTAAAATAAAACCATCCTCATCCATGCTAAATTTTGGATGATGATGCGGATAGAGGCAATCTTTCTCGGCATTTCCGACCCCAATAAAGGCAAAAGTCGCCGGCACAATGGCAGAAAACTCACTAAAATCTTCTCCCGCAAGATAAGGGGGATTCGCAATAACCGTCGCTTCATCAATCTGACAGGCAATATTTCTAACAAAGGCCGTTTTTTCAAGATTATTATCTGTAATGCCATATCCCAATTTATAATCGAGCTCAAAAGTTGCCTCATAATCTTCACACGTCGATTGAATCATTCGACTAATAGAGCGTTGAAACAACGCCCGCATCTCAGGTGTTGTAGAACGAACACTGCCGCCAATTTCAGCATATGCGGGAATCACATTGAGTGCATTCGCTCGTCCGCTTTGAATATAAGTATTACTGATGACCCCCGCTTCTAAGGGCGCCACTTGCCGAGATACAATCGTCTGTAATTTTCCGACAATTTGTGCAGCAATCACAACGGGGTCAATACAGTTTTGGGGCTCAGATGAGTGTCCACCTTTTCCGAAAATTTTGGCAGTATAAACATCCGTATTAGACGTTACCGCACCATCTTTAAGATCAATCGTGCCGGTAGGTAACAACGTCCAAAGGTGATGCCCATAGAAGAAGTCTAAATCATTAAAAATGCCCGTCGCTACAAGTTCAGAAGCGCCGCCTGGCAATACTTCTTCGGCATGCTGAAAGATTGCCCAAACCTCGCCTGTTAAGGAATCAAAATGATCATTAAAGTAGTGACAAGCCATCATTAAGATCGCAGTATGTGCATCATGACCACAAGCATGCATTTTTCCAGGATTCTGTGATTTAAAGTCAATATCATCACGTTCTTCCATAATCGCTAAAGCATCCATGTCTCCGCGAAGACCGATCTTCGGACCCGGTTTTCCGGTGACAAACTTTACAAGTACAGAGGTTTTTGTCGGGCGAGAAATTGATGCATGTGACAATTTAGCCATTTCATCTTCGATAAATTGGCTCGTCTTTACCTCTTCAAACGAGAGCTCCGGGTATTGATGGAGATAACGGCGATATTTAATGAGTTGCGGCTCATAAGCGCGAAGGTCAGTTTGAGTAATTAATTGCATAATTTGCCTCCTTAAGGGCCGTGATAGGGAAGTATATAGATGGAGGATGGGTGATATCCCTTCACATCGCTTCTCTTTTTATTGTTATCTAGAAACGTCATTGTGTAATCAACGTTATTTTGAAATAGGTTATTGATAGAACTATTTCATCATAGAGCGCTCAATCAATAATAGCTAGCAGGGAATATCCCTCATTCCTGCATAAAGAATTAGCAGGGTATTCGCATCGTTATTCAAGACAATAAAAAGCGGCGCTGTATTACTACAACGCCGCTTTGACCAAAATTTCATTTTGATTTCATTTTAATGCCGGACTTAGATTTTTGTTTTAATCCATGCCAATGCACTATCAATCGCTTGTTGGATATTCGCAGGCTCAGTACCACCACCTGTTGCTGAATCAGGACGACCGCCGCCTTTTCCACCAACTTCTGTTGCAGCAACATTAAGAAGCTCGCCGGCTTTAAGTTGTGACGTTAAGGCTTTATCAACACTGGTCACAAGCGCAACGCGCCCTTCAACTTCTGCAACTAAAAGGGTAATTCCTTTTGTTTCAGATTGAAGATTATCGCACAACTCACGAAGAGAGCGATTATCTGCACCATCGATACGGCTCGTAATCACTTTAATACCGTTGATCTCAACCGCTTTAGCAAGAATCTCACCACGGTTTGCAAAAACGAGTTTTGACTGAAGGTTCGCAAGCTCTTTACGAAGGGCTTTGCTCTCATCTAAAGCCGCATCTACTTTTGAGACAATGTGTGCACTATCTGTTTTAAGCGTTGATGCTAATGCATGAAGCGTTGCACTCTCTTGAAGCATAATCTCTACAGCATGGCCACCAGTAACCGCTTCAATACGACGAACGCCTGCAGCAATCCCTGTCTCTTGTGTGATTTTGAAGAGGCCAATATCACCCGTTGCAGATACGTGTGTACCGCCACAAAGCTCGATAGAATTCCCCATCTCTACAACACGAACAACATCGCCATACTTCTCACCAAAGAGTGCCATCGCGCCTTTCTCTTTAGCGGCATCAATCGCCATTTCGTTGATCTCAACGCTCGCATTTTGCATAATCGCTTCATTCACAGCACGCTCAATCGCTTGTAACTCTTCAAATGTCACAGGCTTATTGTGTGAGAAGTCAAAACGAAGACGTTCATCTGTAACCAGCGAACCTTTCTGCTCAATGTGATCGCCTAAAAGTGTTTGTAATGCTTCATGCATCAAATGCGTTGCTGAGTGATTCTTTTTAATGAGTTCACGGCGAGTATTATCAATCGTTGCCGTTACAGTATCAGATGCTTTAAGGGAACCTGATTTCACAACCCCAATATGCAAGAAGATATCTTGTTGCTTCTTAGTATCTTTTACTAAGAACTCAAAACCATCGCCGGCAATAATACCTGTATCCCCAACTTGACCACCTGACTCACCATAAAATGGCGTTTCATTGAGGATCAAGATTGCCTCTGTACCTTCTGATGCAGACTCAACAACTTCGCCTTCAACTAAGATAGACGCAATAGCAGATGTTTTCTCGGTAGCCGTATAGCCATGGAAATCTGTTTTAGAGGCATGTCCTAAATCGAGGCGTTTTTCCGCACCGAAGTTACTCGCAGCACGCGCACGCTCACGCTGTTCTTCCATGCATTTATCAAACCCATCCATATCAAGCGTTAATGAAAGTTCACGCGCAATATCGTTTGTGAGGTCAACAGGGAAGCCATAAGTATCGTAGAGTTTAAAGATCGTTTCACCTTGAATCTCTTTCGCGCCTTTAAGCGCTTCGATATCTGCTTCGAGAAGTTTAAGACCATGCTCTAGTGTCGTTGAGAAGCGCTTTTCTTCATCTTTAATCGTTTCCATAATGAAACTTGCTTTCTCTTGTAACTGCGGATAAGCATTGCCCATTTCAGCAACTAATGTCGGAACGATTTTATGAAAGAAGAGACCTTTTTGACCCAATTTGTAACCATGGCGAATCGCACGACGAATAATACGGCGAAGCACATAACCACGACCCTCATTCGAAGGAATGATGTTATCGGCAATTAAGAAGGACACTGAACGAATATGGTCGCTCAATACTTTAAGTGAACTGCTCTCTAAATCTTTTGTACCCACAGCCTCTGCAGACGCTGCAATCAATTTCACAAAAAGATCAATCTCATAGTTACTATGAACTTTCTGTAAAATCGCAGCAATTCGCTCAAGCCCCATACCGGTGTCGATAGATGGGTTAGGGAGCGGATGAAGCGTGCCTGTTTCATCACGGTTAAACTGCATGAAGACGAGGTTCCAGATTTCGATAAAGCGGTCGCCATCTTCCTCAGCAGATCCAGGAGGACCTCCCCAAATATGACCACCGTGGTCATAGAAGATTTCAGAACAAGGACCACAAGGACCCGTATCTCCCATCTGCCAGAAGTTATCTGAAGAGCCATCTTCTTTATCACCGATACGGATGATTTTTTCTGCAGGAACGCCCATTTTTTCATTCCAGATTTTGAAAGCCTCATCATCTGTATGATAAACGGTAACAAGCAATTTCTCCGCAGGAAGTTGATATACTTCCGTTAAAAGCTCCCATGCATATTGAATCGCTTTCTCTTTAAAGTAATCTCCAAAACTGAAGTTACCAAGCATCTCAAAGAAAGTGTGGTGACGCGCTGTAAAACCAACATTCTCAAGGTCATTGTGCTTACCACCGGCACGGACGCATTTCTGAGAAGTGGTAGCAGTCACATAATCACGCTTTTCAAGACCCAGGAAGCAATCTTTAAATTGATTCATCCCGGCATTCGTGAAGAGAAGTGTAGGATCGTTTGCAGGGAGCAAGGAGCTCGATGCTACTTCTTTATGGCCTTTGCTCACAAAGAAGTCGATAAATTTACGGCGAATTTCGTTAGTCTTCATGGAATCTTTTTACTTTATTGTTGTAAGAAATAATTGGGGCAGAGAAGTATTCATTCTGAGTCTCTCAAAACGATAGGATTCTCTACCTTTTCAATATTGTTAAAAACGTTTTAATAGTACATTTATCGTACTTATTGTCATACTTTTAGCCCTAAATGCTCGATCAAATATCTCATCACTTATGGCAACAGTATCAATCTTACCAATTTTAACTGTTTAGCGCTGAAATTTGAAATTTAAAACACAATGTCTCCTAATATCCTGATCTATTAACGCAACATTCCGCCAAAATATGCAGCGTGAAATAACTTTTAGGAAAATATTCACTACTCAGGATGATACGCCTTATTTAGGGGAATCCCGGCATTTTCAATAGTGGATTGAGACGCATTATCACACTTTTTCTTAACGTAATATTTACGCTAAAATTCCGATTTTTACTAAAACAAGCGTAAAATAACCGTTCATGAGCCAAAAATGCGTGAATCTAATCACGATTTTTGGGTATTACGAAATACCGCATTGCAAAAAGTTAAGTGAAATAATGAGACTACATAATATAGAAGATCAAAAATCATTAACGCCAAAATTAGCCTTAAACTTCTTAAAAGAGGGGAACAAACGCTTTGTTGAAAATTTAAAAGCGCATAGTAATCTCTTAGAGCAAGTGAACGAAACCAAAGCAGGGCAATTCCCCTTTGCGATTATATTAAGCTGTATCGACAGCCGCACCTCCGCCGAACTTATCTTCGACCAAGGCTTGGGCGATATCTTTAGTACACGTATTGCCGGCAATGTTCTCAATGACGATATTATCGGTTCAATGGAGTTTGCATGTAAGCTTGCAGGATCTAAACTAATTGTAGTCCTTGGTCATACCCATTGTGGCGCTATTACCGGTGCATGTCACGGCACAGAGCTTGGACACTTAACCAATCTTTTAGCGAAAGTAAAACCTTCGATCGAACACGTTAAGGCGCATCATCAGGATCTTGATATCGAATCTAAAGAAGCCGTGGATCTCGTAGCATTCCATAATGTAGAGCATACTATTGGTCATATCTTAGAGAAGAGCACTGTTTTAAAATCAATGTATGAGAATGGCGAAATCGGCATTGCCGGCGCATTCTATAAAGTTGAAACAGGGGAAGTAGACTTTGTGAATGAGATGATTATTACCAAATAACTCGCTCACGCAATATCCTGGAATATTCAGACATTCATCCAGATACAAAAATGCCGGCAATCTTTTACATGATTGCCGGCATTTTGTTTTAAAGATACTGATCTTTCAGAAAATTATTTCAAATATTAATCTCTAAAGATCCAAGGTGCTTGTTCTGCACGTTTTGCTTCATAAGCACGGATATCATCCTGATGTTCAAGCGTTAAGCTGATGTCATCAAGACCATTGACCATACAGTGCTTACGGAACGCATCCATTTCAAATGAGAAAGGTCCTGCAAGAACATTCCCATTTTGGAGTGCTGAAACAGTTTGTGCTGGCAGATCAATGGCAATTTCAAGATCCTTGAACTTTTCTGTAAGTTTAAAGAGCTGATCAACTTCATCTTCTGTTAAACGAATCGGTAAAAATCCACTCTTAAAACTGTTGTTAAAGAAGATATCAGAATAGCTTGAGCTAATTACAGAACGAAAACCATAATCAGTTAACGCCCAGACAGCATGTTCACGAGATGATCCACAGCCGAAGTTATCTCGCGCAAGTAAAATTGTCGCAGCTTGATATTCAGGCTGATTAAGCGAAAACTCCATATTCAGCGGACGTTGACTATTATCCATTCCAGGTGCACCACGATCCATATAACGCCATTCATCGAATAGGTTAGGTCCAAAGCCTGTTTTATAGATACTTGTTAAGAATTGCTTCGGAATAATCGCGTCTGTATCAATATTCGCACGATCAAGTGGTACAACAATACCGGTATGAGTTACAAATGGTTGCATAATTTAATCACTCCTTCCTTAGTTCAATTCACGAATATCAACAAAATGGCCGGCAATCGCAGCCGCTGCCGCCATTGCCGGGCTCACTAAGTGAGTACGACCTGATGCGCCTTGGCGTCCTTCAAAGTTTCGGTTTGAAGTCGAAGCACAGTGCTCATAAGGTTCGAGTCTATCTGGGTTCATTGCTAAACACATCGAGCACCCAGGCTCACGCCATTCAAAGCCGGCATCAATAAAGATCTTATCAAGGCCTTCTTTTTCTGCTTGTGCTTTCACAAGTCCAGAACCCGGAACGATCATCGCAAGCTTCACGTTATCTGCTTTCTTTTTGCCTTCGACCATTCTTGCCGCATCACGAATATCTTCGATGCGTGAGTTGGTGCATGATCCAATAAAGACTTTATCGATCTGAATATCTTTCGGCGATTGATTCGCTTTTAAGCCCATATATTTCAAGGCTTTTTCAATGCTCTCTTTTTGTACAGGCGTTGCAGCTTTTGCCGGATCTGGAATCAGGGCATTAATACCAATCACCATCTCAGGACTTGTTCCCCAGCTGACTTGCGGCTCTACTTGTGAGGCATCAATTGTGATGACTTTATCAAACTGTGCGCCTTCATCCGTATGCAGCGTATTCCAGTAAGCAACGGCTTTATCCCAATCTTGTGCTTGCGGTGCAAAAGGACGTCCTTTGACATAATCAATCGTTGTTTGGTCAACCCCCACAAGCCCAACGCGTGCGCCGGCTTCAATCGCCATATTACACATCGTCATACGACCTTCAATAGAGAGGTTTCGTACCGCCTCGCCACTAAACTCAATGGCGTAGCCAGTACCGCCTGCTGTACCGATTTGACCAATAATCGCGAGGATTAAGTCTTTTGCTGTTACATTTTCTTGAAGCTGACCCACAACGTCAATCTTCATGGTTTTCGATTTTTTCTGAACAAGGCAGCTTGTGGCCATCACATGTTCAACTTCACTCGTTCCAATCCCAAAAGCAATCGCCCCAAAAGCGCCGTGTGTGGCTGTATGGGAATCTCCGCAGACAATTGTCATGCCAGGGAGGGTTGCACCTTGCTCAGGACCTGCAACGTGTACAATTCCGCGGCGAACGTCGCCAATCGGGAAGTACGAGAGCGCATGCTCAGTTGCATTCTTATGAAGCGTATCCACTTGAAGTCTTGCGATCGGATCCGTAATGTTCCCGATGTCGCTTGTTGTTGGAGTATTATGGTCAGCCATTGCCACGATAGAGTTTTTACGCCAGAGCTTACGTCCGGCTTTCTCGAGTCCTTCAAATGCTTGCGCACTTGTGACTTCGTGAATAATATGTCGATCAATATAAATAAGTGCCGTACCATCCTCTTCTGTACGTACCACATGATCATCCCAAATCTTTTCGTAAAGTGTTTTTGCTGTCATTTTTATATCCACTATCTTCTTTTATAGGAGAGGTTATTCTATTATTTTCCCTACAGTGAGGTGCTTCGACGTTTTATTGAGATAAAATAATTCCCGATAAAACACGCAAAGATTATATTAGCAAATAAAAACCTTTGTGGTGCTAGAATAGCAGCATCATTTAGTTTATATCGCCGTAACAGGGCAAATAACACAGTCTATTACTTGAGAGTATTAACGATTTTATGACAAAAACTGCGGAAAAAAATACTTGGGTCGTCAAAATTGGTAGTGCCATGATCACAAATGATGGTCAGGGCGTGGATGAAGGACGAATTTACCATTGGTGCCAACAAATTAAAGCGCTACAAGATCAAGGAATTGATGTTGTTGTCGTATCATCAGGCGCTGTGGCTGAGGGCATGAAGCTGCTCAATTGGCAGGAACGACCGCAGTTTTTAAATGAGCTTCAAGCCGCAGCTTCAGTGGGGCAATCTGCGCTTGTGAATGCGTGGACTAAAGGTTTCTTACCGTTTGGTATTAATGTAGGGCAGATTCTCTTAACGCATGAAGATGCGTCAGATCGTCAGCGCTATCTCAATATTAAAAATACCATTAATACGCTTTTAACCTATAAAGCAGTGCCGATTATCAATGAGAACGATACGATCTCATTCTCTGAGATCAAATTTGGCGACAACGATACACTGGGTGCACTTGTGGCAAGCCTTATTGAAGCAGATACCTATGTTATCTTAACGGACCAAGAGGGTGTTTTTGAGAGCGATCCGCGCAAGAATCCTGATGCGAAGATGATTCACGAAGCAGATGCCCACGATGAGCGCTTACTCGGCATGGTTACCAGTGAAGGTGGACGCTTTGGGACAGGAGGGATGTATACCAAAATTATGGCATCCCATATTGCCGCAACGTCTGGCACAACAACCTATATTGTGAAGGGCAGTCGTGATAATGCGTTATTAGATATCGCCAATGGTATCCAAGTCGGCACCAAACTGAATGCAGATGGATCAAGAATTACGGCTAAGAAACGCTGGATTTTGGGACAAAAGCAGATCAAAGGGCAGATTACAATCGATGATGGCGCCGTAAAAGCGCTCTTAGAAGATGGTAAAAGTTTGTTGCCTATTGGCGTTATTGCAGTGGAAGGTGCTTTTGACCGTGGTGATATCATTGTTTGCTTGGATAAAGCCGGCAATGAAATCGGACGAGGGCTGACGAACTACCATGCACTAGAAGTTGAGAGTATTTTACAAACATCTTCTCATCAAATTGCTGATAAATTAGGCTATATTATTGCGGATGAGCTCATTCATCGCAACAATTGGGTTGAAACTCAATAATTTCACCCCATATTGATAATTAGCCATTAAATTTGATTGTAAAATCATGTACTATAGTGAGCTTGAAAATATTACGAAAAACATTCCCTTATTGAAATAATTATAAATCCCCTTTTAAAAATAATTATATAGATTACTACTTTGAATTGGTGAAAGGTCTCAGATGATTAATAAATTGATCCGAAAAATCTTTGGTACACGTAACGATCGCATGATTAAAGAAGCGAAGCGTTACGTACTGCAAGTTAATGCACTTGAAGAAAAAATGCGTGCGATGTCAGAAGAGGAATTAAAGGGTCAAACTAATCTCTTTAAAGAGCGTCTAAAAAATGGCGAGACGCTTGATGATCTTTTACCAGAAGCTTTCGCAACAATGCGTGAAGCAGCGACTCGCGTTATGGGCATGCGTCACTACGACGTACAGCTCATCGGGGGCTACATGCTCCATAAAGGTCGTATCTCAGAGATGAGAACAGGGGAAGGTAAAACACTCGTTGCAACGCTTGCTGTGTATCTGAATGCACTTGCAGGAAAAGGGGTTCACGTCGTTACTGTGAATGACTACCTTGCACAACGTGATGCCGAGTGGATGGGGAAAGTTTATAACTATTTAGGCTTATCTGTGGGCGTGATCGTTTCAAATCAATCATTACCAGAGAAAAAAGCAGCGTATGAAGCAGATATCTCCTACGCAACCAACAATGAGTTAGGATTCGACTATCTTCGCGACAACATGGTTTTTGACCTTACACAAAAGGTACAAAGACCCCTTTACTTCGCGGTGATTGACGAAGTTGACTCCATCTTAATCGATGAAGCAAGAACGCCGTTGATTATCTCCGGTCCTGTTGAAGGGGGCGCTGATCTCTATCACGCGGTTAATAAGCTCATTCCATTACTCAATAAACCCAATGCCGAAGGCCCTGTGGACTTTGAGATTAATGAGAAAGATAAACAAGTTAACTTAACAGAAATTGGGCATCAGCACCTTGAAGCACTCTTAGTAGAAGCAGAACTTCTAAAAGAGGGTGATAGCCTTTATGACAGCCAAAACTTAAAGCTCTACCATCACGTTGATAACTGCTTACGTGCGCACTATATTTTCCATAAAGATGTGGATTATATCGTGGCAAATAACGAAATCGTGATTGTTGATGAACACACGGGGCGTACACTTGCAGGTCGTCGTTGGTCTGATGGTCTTCACCAAGCGATTGAAGTAAAAGAAGGTGTTGAAGTTAAGCCGGAGAACCAAACGCTTGCCTCAATTACGTTCCAGAACTACTTCCGTATCTACGAAAAATTATCAGGAATGACAGGAACTGCTGACACAGAAGCACCAGAATTCCTTGAGATCTATGGTCTTGAAGTAGTTGTTATCCCGACAAATAGAGCGGTACAGCGTAAAGACTTTGGGGATCTCATCTACCTCACGCAAAAAGAGAAGTATGAAGCGATCGTTAAAGATATTCTTGATTGCTACGAGCGCAAACAACCCGTTCTCGTAGGAACGGCATCAGTTGAAGTATCTGAGCTCATTGCCGATCTTCTTAAAGCACAAAACATTCCGCATGAAGTATTGAACGCAAAGCAACATGAACGCGAAGCATTTGTTGTAGGCCGCGCAGGGACTCCAGGCGCCATCACGATCGCAACAAACATGGCAGGTCGTGGTACGGATATCGTACTTGGTGGTAACGTGAAGCTTGAAGAGCAGTTACTCCTTGAAACAAATCCGAATGCCACAGAAAAAGATCTTGAAGAGATCCGTGAAAGAGCAAAAGAGCGTCAACAGCTCGTTCTTGAGATGGGTGGACTTCATATCATTGGTACAGAGCGCCATGAATCACGCCGTATCGATAACCAGCTCCGTGGTCGTGCCGGTCGTCAGGGAGATGTCGGTTCTTCACGCTTCTACTTATCACTCGATGATCACCTTATGCGTATCTTCATGAACCCGAAAATGCGTGGCATCATGGAAAGTTTAGGAATGGGTAATGGCGAAGCGCTTGAGCATCGTATGATTACGCGTTCTATTGAAAACGCACAGCGTAAAGTAGAAGGTCATAACTTCGACATTCGTAAAAACCTCCTTCAATATGATGATATCGCGAATGATCAGCGTAAAATCATCTATCAACAACGTGATGATATCCTTAAAGCAAGCGATATCACAAGCGCTGTGAAAATGATGCGTGAACAAGTGATTGGCGATATCGTAGAGCGATTCATCCCACCACAAAGCTACGCAGAACAGTGGGATCTTCAAGGCCTTCACAATGTTCTTAGCAATGAACTTCGTATCGATATCGATTTCGAAAAACGCTTAGCGGACAATCCAAACCTCACAGAAGATGAGATTCATGATGCGGTTCTTCTTGAGAGCGAACGTCTCTATGCAGAGAAAGAAGCACAAGCAAATGTTAATGTTGATCCAACACAATTTAGACGCTTTGAAAAATCGGTATTACTTGAAGTGTTAGACTCACAATGGAAAGAACATTTAGCAGCAATGGATTATCTCCGCCAAGGTATTCAGCTTCGTGCGTATGGTCAACGTCGCCCTGAGCAAGAGTACAAGCGTGAATCATTCACCCTCTTTGAAGAGATGCTGAATCAAATTCACTATAAAACGATTCGTTTCTTAAGCAATATCGTGATCCGTGTTGAAGCGCCTGAAGAAACACAAGAAACCTTAGCAGCGCCGACTAAAGCAGAAGAGCGTCTTATCGAAGGTTCGATCACTAACGCAGAAGATATCGATCGCTTAGTAGACGAGATTGGCAGCATTAAAGCCGAAGGTATTGCTGAAACTGAAAAAGCGATGCTCAAGGAAGTGCGTACAGAAGCATGTCCTTGTGGATCTGGCAAACCTTACAATGAGTGCCACGGCGCTATCGTACTCACAGAAGAAGAGCATGATCTTTTCCACGTTGGTCGAAACGATGAGTGCCCATGTGGTTCTGGCGCAAGATTTAAAAACTGCCACGGTAAGATCTAATTTTCTAGCTTTGCAGTAACAATCTAAAATCCCCTGATATTTGTATCAGGGGATTTTTTTCGTCCCCAATAATTGTGCTGGGTTTTATTGTTATTAGAAAATGCCGGAAATGCCGGGAAAATGGCTGAGCTTCAAAACCGATCCCGCAACGGCATCAGGGGCAAGATAGATCATGATTTTCCTCATGAGTGTTTTTTAATAAAGGATAGATAAAAGAGAAAAGGGCAGTTATTTCGCTGGCGTACGTTTTACCTACAGCGTGCAAGCATTCGCCCCAGCTTTGAGAACATCGTGACAGTATCAGCTGATTGTTATCAGAAAATGCCGGAAATGCCGGAAATGCCGGGAAAATGACTGAGCTTCAAAATCAATCCCGTATCGGCATATGAAGCAGATCGTTATTTCGCTGGCGCACGCTCCATCTACAGCGTGCAAGCATTCGACCCAGCTTTGAGAACATCGTGACAGTATCAGCTGATTGCTATCAGACAATGCCGGAAATGCCGGCAGAATAGCTGAGCTTTATAAAACCAATATGCACAAAAAAGCCACCGTAATAACGATGGCTTCTGATCTAACGAGATACAATCCTACAACGCTTTAATATGTGTTGTGAGCTGTGCTCGCGCCTTATCGATGGTCATGTCGCCTTTAAAGAAATCAACATCCATCACTTCAAATTTTTGATACGGAATCTTGTGCATCTTAAAGAGATGCTCAAGGCGCATTGTCGTCAGCGCATAAGCTTCAAAGCCTTGCACATAGTCGCTCATCGCTTCTTCATAAATCGATGGATGCGCAACGTAGAATGCCACTTCATCGAGCTTCCAATACATAATGTGGCCACTGCCGAGCGTGTGGAGCTTCTCTGTTTGATCGAAGATCACCGCTTGCATGATTTCCCATAGCTCTTCCAAACCGATTTGAATCAACTGTGACGCAAAGAGGCCATTTAGATCCGCGAGCGTTACAATCGACATATTCATGATTTTTTGGTCGAACGCTTGTTCAAAGTCCGTCACGACTTTTCCATTTAAGTGTGCTTTAGTAATCAGCTCTGTTTCAAGAAGCTTAATAAAACTCTCAGCTTCTGCGGTTTCCGGCATTACAACGGTAAAGGGAAGCACTTCTAACACATCTGCAAAGTCATTAAGCTCTTTATTGAAGTGGGAAATCTCAAATGCTTCTTCTGTAGTACCAATACCAATCACCGATGGTTTGAAGTTTTTCTCACGGAAATTGATTTTTGAGAGTTCAAAAAGCTGTCTATAAATAGGGAAGCCCGGACGAATAATCTGATGTAGATGATAGATCGAACCCACCCCAATTAAACCGTAATTCGTGATTTCTGGGTAGTGCTCAGCAATATTTTGCCCAATCGTATGAAGAAGCTCAGTTGCATCATCTTTATTTAAGTAAAAAGGCTTGTCATCTTTCTTTGACTCATGCTGAATCACAACAGCAAGATCGATTGTACGTAATCTGTTTTCCATGAAAGTTCCCATATAGTGGTCAATGAAATGTTGTACATATGTTCCGAGAATATTGATTCGTAATTGTACGTCTTTCTGACCTTAAAACCAAAGATCGCAAGTAAAATCTACAAAGCATGGAATCTTTTGAAATAAATTGAGAGCAATTCTCTTTTGCGCTTATATTTCATTTAAGATAGTTATCATTTGCGATATACTATCCCTCACTCAAAAATCGTACAAAGTAGTATAATGATGAATTCGTCGATTCAATCTTCACCGATAGCATGCGTGATATAGCAAAGGCCTTACTGCGCCATTACCGCACCCCATTCCCATACGTTTGATAGACACTATGAAAAAAAACCGTAAATATCTTATTAGTTTTATCGTGATTCTTGTCGCCCTTATCGGGATCTACCTCTATGCATCGCCCAAAGAGAAAGTGAGTTATCTGACTTCGACCATCGAAAAGCGTGATTTGGAGGTAAATATCCTCGCATACGGCAAGATGGAAGCGTCTCAACAAGTGGATGTCGGGGCGCAGGTATCTGGGCAGATTCAAAAAATGTATGTCTCCCTTGGCGATAAGGTCAAGCGCGGGGATCGCCTCGTAGACATCGATGATCTTCCTCAGCAAAACAACCTCAAAGATAGCGAAGCCCGCCTTAAAAACATGATCGCGTCTAAAGTGGCAAAAGAAGCGCAACTGATCAATGCTCGCATTAATCGTGATCGTCAGCGTAATCTCATTAAAAATGGGGCAACAACACAATCAGATCTCGATTTAGCAGAAGCAAACCTCAAAGTTTATGAGGCAGAAGTCGAAGCCTTAATCGCACAGATCGCACAAGCCCAAATTGCACTAGATACTGCTGAGATTGATCTCACCTATACTAAAATCACCTCTCCAATGGATGGCGTTGTTGTGGCAACGGTGGTTAAGGAGGGGCAAACAGTTAACTCTACCCAAACCGCCCCGACAATCGTCAAGGTGGCAGATCTTTCCGTGATGACTATCAAAGCACAGATATCCGAGGCAGACGTGACAAAACTCACGCCGGGGATGAAAGCTTACTTCACGCTCCTGGGGGAGCCCAATAAACGCTATGAAGCGGTCTTAAGACAAATTGAGCCGGCGACAGAAACCTTCCAAACCACAACCGGAAATGCCGTTACTAACTTTAATGAAGCGGTCTATTACAACGGTCTTTTTGATGTTCAAAACCCTGATCAAATATTTTATATTGGCATGTCGACTCAGGTCTATATCGTGTTAGATGAAGCCATTGATGCGCTGACAATGCCGGTATCAGCCCTTCGCTTTAAGCCTCAAAATGAGATCAACGTTAAACCATCATCCGGCAAACGCATTGTTTGGGTATTGGTTGATGAGTCAACAAATACCATTGCCAGACGTGAGATTGAAACAGGGATCTCGAATAATGTTGAAACCGAGGTATTGACTGGTTTAAATGTCGGCGATAAAGTCATTACAGCGGAATCTTCCGGCATTTCAGCACCGCCTGCAGGCGCAATGAGAAGACGCTAATGACAACATCCTCCGCAATACCACTGATCGAACTACAAGATCTTCGACGCTCCTTTCAATCTGGAGATTTAGAAGTCGAAGTCTTAAAAGGCATCTCGCTCACGATTGAAAAGGGTGAGTTTATTGCCATTATGGGCGCTTCTGGCTCAGGTAAATCGACCCTCATGAATATCATTGGCGGGCTCGACTATCTCTCCGCCGGCAATTATCGCTTTAAAGGTAAAGAGATTACCCACTATAGTGAAGATGAGCTTGCCGAGCTTCGCCGAGAGCATTTTGGTTTTATCTTCCAGCGCTATCATCTCCTTAATAGCTTAACGGCTGAGGGGAATGTGGAAATGCCGGCAATTTATTCAGGAATGCCGGCACATCTGCGCCATGAAAGGGCGAGTGAAATCCTCTCACGCTTGGGTTTAGCAGAACGCATCCGTTACTATCCGACGCAACTCTCTGGTGGTCAGCAACAACGTGTGAGTATTGCGCGCGCATTGATGAATGGCGGGGAGATCATTCTTGCTGATGAACCCACTGGCGCCCTCGATAGTGAGAGCGGGAAAGCCGTTCTTGAGATTTTAAAAGAACTCAATGAAGCCGGGCATACGATCATCATGGTCACCCATGATCCAGACGTTGCATCTCACGCCAATCGTATTATAGAGATTAAAGATGGGCTGATTATTGATGATCAACGCAATCACCCACAACCGCCTTTAACAGAAATAGCGGTAGATGAGCGCGCATGGAAACGCGCTTCGGGCTTTTCCCATCTGTGGCTCCGACTGACCAACGCCTTTAAGATGGCGATTGTCTCTATGATGATGCAACGCTTACGGACCTTTTTAACAATGCTGGGGATTATTATCGGGATCGCGGCGGTGGTACTCGTTATTGCACTCGGACGGGGTTCTACTGATCAGATTATTGCCGATATTCGGCAAATGGGCACCAATACGCTGACCGTTTACCCCGGCACGGGATTTGGGGATCGGCGCTCACAAAGCGTGCAATCCCTTCGCCCAAGCGATGTTGAGGCGCTCCAAAAACTGCCCTTTATCCATAGCGTCACGCCGGTAGTTGCTTCGGCTGTTGAAGCGCGCTATGGCAATATCTCTGCCGTAAATACACAAGTGCAGGGCGTTGGCTGGCAATTTTTTGATGTACAAGGCTACGAAATCTCGCAAGGGATCGCATTTGATGAAGAGAGCGAGGAAACACTCGCGCTTGAAGCGGTCGTTGATGAAAACACCCTTAAAACGCTCTTCCCAAATGGTGGGAATCCATTAGGCGAAGTGATTATCTTAGGGCAATTGCCAGTGCAGATTATTGGCGTTGCGAAATCTAAGTCGCAAGGCATGTTTAGCAGCGAGAATATGAGCATCTGGATTCCATACTCAACTGCGATGCGCCGAATGACAGGAAGTACTTCTTTTAGAAATATCACGATTCGTATTAACGATGGCATTGATACATCGCTAGCAGAGAAGAGCATTACGGATATCCTAACGGATCTGCATGGTAAAAAAGATTTCTTTATCTATAACGCAGACGCGATTAAAGAGATGGTGGAATCCACAACAATGGTCATGCGTATCTTGATTACCTCTATTGCTTTGATTTCGTTACTCGTTGGTGGGATTGGCGTGATGAATATTATGCTCGTTTCTGTGGCAGAGCGCACCAAAGAGATTGGGATGCGGATGGCAGTTGGCGCACGAAAGAGTGACATATCTCAACAATTTCTCATTGAATCTGTGCTCGTTTGCCTGCTTGGGGGTATCATTGGATTGATGCTTGCGCTTTCTGTGGGTCTTCTCATCAAACAAGCAGGCGGTGTGATCCCCTTAAGCTTCTCAATCCCCTCAATCGTTTTCTCCTTTGTTGCAGCCTTTATGATCGGAATTCTTTTTGGATTTTTCCCAGCAAAGAAAGCGGCAGAGCTTGCACCGATTGAAGCACTTGAGCGATCATAACAGCGATTTAGCAAGTTTATGGATAATATCTCACCGTTTTATGATGATGAGATTGAAAAATTTGTCATAACTTGGCAAACTGATGCAGCTTAGGTTTAATATGTATGTATAATTTTAATAATTGGAGTCTATCTATGAGTCAAAATAAACGGCCGTTATCGCCATTTATGCTCGGTAGTGGTTACAAATTGCAACTTACTTCGGTAATGAGCTTTTTACACCGTTTATCGGGTATTGCTTTGGTTTTAGTATTACTTGTCATTGGTGCATGGTTCTGTGCACTTGCTGCAGGCCCTCGCGCATTTGCAACGATGACTGCGGTACTCACAAATCCCCTAATGATCATTCTTGTAATGGCAGGGACCTTTGCTGGATGCTACCACTTCTGTAACGGTATCCGTCATCTCTTCTGGGATGCTGGTAAAGGCGTTGATATTGAATCTGCAAAGAAAAGTGCACGCATCGTTCAGATCGCAGCACCTGTATTAGCAGTGCTTATTATCATCGTTGGTTTTGCAATCTAAGGAGCGATCATGAAAAGATATCAATCACCATTAGGCCGCGTTAAAGGCTTAGGTTCAGCACATTCAGGCTCACGCTCATGGTTAGCCCAAAAAGTTTCTGCGGTTGTTCTTGCAGTACTGTTCCTCTGGTTCGCTTTCTCATTTGCATCACTCTATGGTGCAAGCCATCAAGAAGCTGCTCTTTGGGTAGGCTCACCACTTAATACTGTTCTCTTAATCGTATTTATTGTAGCGGGAATTTATCACGCTATTTTAGGCCTTCAAGTTGTCATCGAAGACTACGTGAGCAAAACATGCCAACGTATCGTGATCTTGACTGCAATGCGTGTGATTTTAACCATTATCGGTCTCGGTATTGTATGGGCAATCATCCGCACTGGCGTATTAGTGTCTGCATTTACTGCAATGATGGGCTAGAACTAGATTTAATTAACAGAATAAAAATTCTCGGAGTTTTAATCGATGAGTAACTTAAAAGAGTATAAAGATTACAAAATTGAAGAGCATGTTTACGACGTTGTTGTCGTAGGTGCTGGTGGTGCGGGTCTCCGTGCAACACTTGGTATGGCAGAAAAAGGCTTCAAAACTGCTTGTGTTACAAAAGTATTCCCAACACGTTCACACACTGTTGCAGCGCAAGGTGGTGTTTCTGCAGCGCTTGGTAACATGGGTGAAGATGATTGGCGCTGGCACATGTATGACACTGTTAAAGGTTCTGACTGGTTAGGTGACCAAGATGCAATCGAATACATGTGTCGTGAAGCGATTCCTGCAATCTTAGAGCTTGAGCATTACGGTTTACCATTCTCACGTACTGAAGATGGAAAAATCTATCAGCGTCCATTTGGTGGGATGACCACTAACTTTGGTGAAGGCCAAGCACAAAGAACATGTGCTGCAGCTGACCGTACAGGTCATGCAATGCTTCATACGCTTTATCAGCAATCACTTAAACACAATGCAGAATTCTACATTGAGTACTTCGCAGTAGACCTCTTAATGGATAACGGCGAATGCCGCGGGGTTGTAGCTTGGGACTTAGCTGAAGGAACAATGCACGTATTCCGTTCACAAATGGTTGTATTAGCAACGGGTGGATACGGTCGTTCATACTTCTCAGCAACATCAGCACATACTTGTACTGGTGACGGTAACGGAATGGTTGCTCGTGCAGGTCTTCCACTTCAAGACATGGAATTCGTTCAGTTCCACCCAACCGGTATCTACGGCGCGGGTTGCTTAATTACTGAGGGTGTTCGTGGGGAAGGTGGTTACTTAACTAACTCAAACGGCGAGCGCTTCATGGAGCGTTATGCACCTAATGCGAAAGACTTAGCATCACGTGACGTTGTTTCACGTTCAATGTTGATCGAAATCCGTGAAGGCCGAGGCGTAGGTCCTAAAAAAGACCACATCTATCTTCACCTTGAGCATTTAGGTCCTGAAGTAATCGAAGAGCGCCTTCCAAGTATCGCTGAGAGCGCGAGAATCTTCGCAGACGTTGACGTTCGTAAAGAGCCGATCCCTGTAATTCCTACCGTTCACTACAACATGGGTGGAGTTCCAACGAACTACCACGGTGAAGTTGTAACATTGAAAGATGGTAACCCAGACTTTATCGTTCCTGGTCTTATGGCGATTGGTGAAGCAGCGTGTGTATCTGTTCATGGTGCTAACCGTCTTGGTTCAAACTCACTCCTTGACTTAGTGGTCTTTGGACGTGCAGCAGCTAACCGCGCAGCTGAGATCTTAAAACCAAACGCTGACCATAAAGCAATGGATGATCAAAAAGTCATTGATATCTTAGATCGCTTCGACAAAATCCGTCATGCTGATGGAAACGTTCCTACAGCGGTTCTTCGCGACAAAATGCAACGTGCAATGCAAGAAGACGTTGCAGTATTCCGTATGCAAGAAACGCTTGAAGACGGTGTTAGACGTGTTGATGAAGCATTTAAAGAATTCAATGACATCAAAGTTCATGACAGAAGCTTAATCTGGAACTCAGACTTAGTAGAAACACTTGAACTCTCTAACCTTTTAATCTGTGCTGTTGCAACAGTGAAATCAGCGGTTAACCGTACTGAATCACGTGGTGCGCATGCTCGTGAAGACTATCCAAACCGTGATGACGTGAACTGGATGAAACACACCTTTGCGTGGATTGATCCAAATGGTGAAGTGACAATCGATTATCGACCTGTACACACCTACACGCTCACAGACGAAGTTCAATATATCGAACCTAAGGAACGTACTTACTAATTGCAGTGGCTGACAAATTCGAGGATCGACTCATTTGTCAGCAAATCACTAGTAAGACAGGTTAAAGGAAAAGGAAAATATTATGGCTGAATTTAAATTACCCGCAAATTCGGTTGTTAAAGAAGGTAAATTCTTTAAAAACGAAAATGCGACCAATAAACGAGTTTTCAAAGTTTATCGTTGGAGCCCAGATACTGGGGAAAATCCACGTTACGATCGTTTTGAAGTAGATCTTGATGCATGTGGTCCGATGATTCTTGATGCGTTATTACTCATCAAAAACACAATGGATCCAACCTTAACACTTCGTAGATCATGTCGTGAAGGGGTTTGTGGTTCATGTGCGATGAATATCGACGGAACAAACACACTTGCATGTACAAAAGCAATTAGTGCAGTAGAAGCGGCTGAGGTTTCAATCAATCCACTTCCACACATGCATGTTGTGAAAGACTTAGTACCTGACTTAACGCATTTCTATGCACAGTACGCGTCTATCAAGCCATGGCTTCAAACGGATACAGCAACACCACCACGCGAGCGCCTTCAATCGATTGAAGAACGTCGTAAGCTTGATGGTTACTATGAGTGTATCCTTTGTGCATCATGTTCAACATCATGCCCAAGCTACTGGTGGAACTCAGATAAATACTTAGGTCCTGCGGTTCTTCTTCAAGCATATCGCTTCATCTCAGATACACGTGATGAATATACTGGCGATCGCTTAGATGAACTTGAAGACCCATTCAAGCTTTATCGTTGCCACACAATCATGAACTGTACAAATACTTGCCCTAAAGGCTTGAACCCTGCAAAAGCAATCGCAGAGATCAAAAAATTAATGGTTGCAAGACACTAATACAGTCTCAATGAGTTTCAAGCAGATCATCATTTCGATTTAATCTACTCGAAACAACACAAAAGCGCTCCGGATCTAGATCCGGAGCGCTTTTTTATGCCCTTCATAAAAGTGCGTATAAATATATAAACATATAAACATATAAACGCATTGTCACAGATGCAGAATCTTATTGAGCGATCGCTCATAAGATGAATTTAAAACAAGATAATATCCTACTGCGGGCACGGGATCTAAAGATGAGTGCAAGCGTTCCTCCCGCCATCAATCAGATGCTCTTAAGAAACATACAATTAGGCTTCACAAGCGAGCAGGGATGCCATAAGAAATCTGACACAATAAAAACGCCCAGAAAGAGTCTCTCTGGGCGTTCATTATGAAAACGTGTTATTCATTCATACGAATGAATTTGCTTGTTATCCTTGCTGTTTAACCTCAATCGAACGGTTCTGATGATCTCGCATTTCGATATTGGTAAATGGCATACTCCAGCCCTCTTTTTGCGCACAGCGTAAACACGCTTCTTGGATCATACGACCCGCTTGGAAGTAGTATGCCGCGGAACTGCCTTTCATTGAAACAATGATCGTATAGACGAGCGATAAGCCTTCATTGATCTTACGGAATTCGACGCTCAAGGAGTTGTACTGATCATGAAGCTCTGTTTTCGAGAGGAACTCCGTCACATAAGTATTCAGCTTCTCAAATACCTCATCTACCGGCGTATCAAAGTGGTGATACGAAAGACCAAAGTCCACAACCGTATAAAAGCCATAAGAGAGATTCACAGGCGCTCCGGCGATGAAATCTGCAGTAGGGTAAATAATCGTACTATTAAACGATGTTAAATAGACAGATTCTGGCGTTTGACGCTTCACTTCTCCAAATGTACCATTTGGCAATAAGAAGCTTTGTCCCACTTGTGCCGGGAACCAAATTTCATCATTTAAAAATGGGCGAGATGTTAGTGTTTCTAGCTCAGGAAGCATTAAACGCACACGACCATTATCTAAAGCAGGATTATAAAGGGTTGCAGTATAAAGAGTAATTCTTTCAATAATCCATGGTACACCACGGTAAATCACTCGCTCACCTTGTCTTGCTGATCCTAAGTTTAAGAAAAGACGAATCTCTGAAAAATATTTGGGAACATAGTTTCTAAAAGCAAAGATTAATGCCAATAGAATTAAGATCGCAATCCCAAAGAGCACCATATCACCCATTGAGTGCAGCACAATCATATATGCAACAACTGAAACGATAATAGAGAATACTCTATAAAGTAGTAACAGCAAACGACCTCGAAGATTGACCTTTTGCTGACCTTTCAAACCTTTATTACGTCGATTAACAAAGAAGTCCATCAACTTAGTCAACGAGTAGAGCACCAGAATAAAGGTCGCAAAAGAACTCAGAAGAATTAAACCTCGTCCCTTAATAAAGTCCACCATGCCATCTTTGAGTGATTCAAAGAATGTTTTATCCGTCGCCATCGTATCTAACACATTAAGATAATGCTCACGATCTCGCTTAAGATCCTTTAAGAATCCTGTCCAGTTACTGTCGATATTTTTCAGGCGTTTAACAATTTCAGGGCTGAGGTTTTCTTCTGGAATGGCTTTCAAGTAGCTTAAGCCACGCTCAAGACGTTCAATTTTCTCATTTGTAATGGTTAATTCACGATTTAACTCTTCTTTCTCACGCGTAGCAGCCGTTAAGCGTTGAATTTCTGAAAATACCGGTTGTACAATCTGCAAAAGCTCTGCTTGCCAGTCATAATTAAGGTCTGTAACGTCATTACTTTTATTTAAAAAGTTTACGTCGATGCCGCCAAGCGCATATTTTTCAAACTCTAAACGCATCTGATTCAGTCGTGTTTGAAATTGATTAATGCGCTCTTCAATTGCTGACTTAGTCTCTTCAGTAACAGCTTCTGCATATTCCACTTTAAGCTCTGCAATTTTTGCTTGAAGATCAGCAATGGAACTCTCTGTCGATTCAAGAATCTCGCAGCAATCGCTGGCAATAGATTCTGTTTCTACAGTCGCTTGTCCAAAGGAGATATTCGCAAAGAGAAGAAGCCAAAAGGAGAATAATAAATATTTAAAAATGTTTTTTGGGTTAGTCATAAGCTCACTATTTTCGGGTTATTTCTACGCAAAGGTGTTTAATAATAGCAAATATTCACTATAAAATCATGGCGATAGCGCCATACACCATGATGTTTTTCGTAAACATTCTTCTATTGAGTGCCTGAAAAGCCATGATGTATAAAAAAGAAGCTGTCATTTTTTTTAGGATAATTCGCTGTATTCATTGGCATTAATGATCATTACTATGACCTTTTAAAATGTATTGATAAGTAAATGCTATATCATTACAACGACTAATATATAGCCAGAATACCCCGCCGTTTCATACGGAATTTTTAAAAAGAGCGTAATCACCAACAATATTGACGTGACTATAATCTCCGCTCTAGACATTCAACTTTACTTATATTCAAGAGAAAAGTATCTCAAGATGCCTCATTTTCGCATAACCATAAAGATTCGATATGGAAATTGATCAATATATAAAAATTCGCCTCTGATCATGGCATAATAGGCGCTATAAAATGGAATCAGAATCATAGATCCCTCGATAAAGAGGCATAAAAAATCTATAACAAGATTCCGCTACTATCCAGGTTGTATATCAGAATTGATCCAATGTTTGATATGTAACGCATTCACCAATTTGGAGTAAGGATTTCAAGACCATGATGACAAAAGAGAAAGTTCAAGCATTAATTGAAGCAGGCTTAAAGTGCGATCATATCGAAATTAAAGGAGATGATGGCGTTCACTTTGAAGCGATCATCGTCAGCCCTGAATTTGAGGGATTATCGATGCTTAAACAACATAAACTTGTGTACGCAACTTTAGGAGAGCGTCTCGAGACAGAAGAGATTCATGCGTTAGCACTTAAAACTTACAAGCCATCTGAATGGAGTAAATAATGGTTGATCAAGAACGTTTACTCGTCGAAGGTAATGGTCCTTTAAAGGGCTCTGTCCGCGCAAGTGGCGCGAAGAATGCCGTCCTACCAATTTTAGCCGCGACGATTCTTGCTAGCGAACCGGTTATCTTAAAAAATGTCCCTAATCTTCAAGATGTTTTAGTCTTAAGTAAAATTCTCGAAGATCTCGGAGCAGTAGTGACCTCGGAAGGCGGAACCGTGACTATCGATCCTTCTGGCATTACCAAAACACGGGCAAATCATGATTTGGTCAGTCAGATGCGTGCTTCGATCTTAGTATTGGGTCCGATCTTAGCGAAGTTTGGAGAAGCAGAAGTATCCCTTCCTGGGGGTTGTGCGATTGGTAGCCGACCTGTTGATCAGCATTTATTAGGAATGGAAGCACTCGGCGCTAACATTAAAGTTGAGAACGGTTATGTACACGCGACCGTTAAAACAGGGAAGCGCCTTCAAGGAAATCACCATGCATTTGATGTTGTTACGGTAACCGGCGTTGAAAATGTCTTAATGGCAGCGGTTCTTGCTGAAGGAATCACCATTCTAGACAACTGCGCAAAAGAGCCAGAAGTCAATGACTTGGCGTTAATGCTTAATCAGCTAGGGGCTAAAATTGAGGGCATCGGTACGGATCGTTTAACGATAACCGGCGTTGATAAGCTCTATGGCGGCGAATATAGCGTGATGCCAGATCGTATTGAAATCGGCACCTATATGGTGGCTGGCGCAATGACTTTTGGCGATATCGTGATTGAAGATTGTATTCCAGAGCACCTTGAGTCAGTGTCATATGCACTGCGACAAGCAGGTGCGAATGTTGACGTGACAGATCGAGAGATTCATATCTATCCCGATCTTGCAAAGCTCAAATCACTCCGCATCAAAACAGCGCCATATCCACTATTTGCAACGGATATGCAAGCGCAGTTTATGGCAATGGCGGCTATCTCTGAGGGTACATCAACCATTATTGAGACGATCTTTGAAAATCGCTTTATGCACGCGAATGAACTGGTGCGTATGGGGGCAAATATCAAGATTGATAACCGCCTTGCATTGGTTGAAGGCGTTCATAAGCTTTCTGGTGCAAGCGTTACGGCAACAGATCTTCGTGCATCAGCGGCGCTTATTCTCGCAGGTTTAGTGGCAGATGGTACGACAACGATTGGGGCGCTCCATCATCTAGATCGCGGATATGACTCAATTGAAGATAAGCTTACAAGATTAGGGGCGAAAATTCGCCGTATCACGTTAGATTAAGAATTGAAAAGTCTTCAAGACATAAAACGTAAAAAGGATTGGTACAAAGTACCAATCCTTTTTTGTGAGCTGCTAAAAATTATAATAGCACATCATCCTATGACTATTACAACCTTCAATCAGCGTATTTTCAGTAGAATCCCGGCATTTGAGCTGACATAACTACTTTTGCTCTTTTGCGATGATATATTCAATATGGCGGAGGAAATCAGCCTTTGGCACACTCCCCATTACACGATACTCCGGCATCTCTTTACCATTTGCATCAAAGAAGAGCATTGCGGGAGGTCCAAAGATATCAAAATGCTCTTGTAAGCGTTGATCTTGCGAATCATTCTTCGTCACATCACTAGCCATAAGATGAAGCGTACTCATTTTGGCTTTCACTTCTTCATCACTAAAGACATATTTCTCCATCTCTTTGCACGCAACACACCAATCAGCATTAAACTCTAGCATACTGATTCTGCCTCGATTCTGCGCCAATCCCTTATTTAATCCCGCAATGCCTTTCACATAGTGAAATTCTGCCGTTTCAATCGTTCTGGTGGAAGCATTAATCGAGATAATCCCAAATCCTAATGTCCCCATCGCTAAAATCCCAAAGAAGAATCTCGCTCTGCTACCACTTTCAAAAATCGTGATCATCAACCAGATGAAGGTCGCCAATGAAATACCGGCATAAAGCATCTGTTCGAAATAATGGGGAAGGGTGCGCCCGATAAAGTACGCCGCTAACCCAAGAAGCATAAAACCAAAGAGGAATTTAATCTTATCCATCCAGGCGCCTGCTTTAGGCAGTAGATGCCCTGATGATGCGCCTAAAATAAGAAGGGGAATTCCCATTCCTATACTCATACTAAAGAGCGCAGCACCCCCGAGTAGATAATTTTGTGACTGCGCAACAAGCCCAATAATGCCGATTAATGGTGCTGTTACACAAGGTCCAACAATCAGCGCAGATAACATCCCCATTACTGCTGTGCCAACATAACCACCTCTGTCTGACTGCTTATTGCTCACACGGCTTAAGGCAGATTGCACAGATGCCGGCATTTGAATTTGATATAACCCAAACATCGAAAAAGAGAGTAAAACAAAGATTAATCCAAAGCCGATCAGGACATAGGCATTTTGCAAGTAAGCCGCCAAGCCTTTCCCAAAGTATGCAGCTAATAGACCAAGAAGCGTATAAACAAACGCCATTGCCAGTACATATACCAGAGAAATCGTAAACCCTTTACGTGGAGAGAGATTTCCGCTACGCGTTAAGATTCCCGACAAAATCGGCAGCATTGGCAAGACGCAAGGGGTAAAGGTTAAGAGAAGCCCAAGAACAAAAAAGAGGGGGATGGCTAAATATTGATTCGTCTCTAAATATTGCGTTAAGCGATCGTGCTCAGAGATCATTGCCGGCATTTCATTCATTGAAGTCGAGGTTGAAACGGCTTGTAATTGATCATTTTCAGCATTCACCGCCGCATCAATTAACGTGCTCAGCTCGTAATTTTGTGGGGCAAAGCAGTAACCACTTTTAGCACAACCCTGTGCTTCAATTTCAAAATAAGCCGTATTGATAGCATTATGATGATTGATCCAGAGTGGCACAACGATTGAATCATCATAGATCTCTTGCTTCCCAAAGAATTCATCTTCATGATCTATGCCTCGCGGAAGATCAACCGAAATCAATTCACCTTTTTGGTTTTTTAAGGTTACCGCAATTTTATCTTTATAGAGATAGTAATCAGGATTGATATCCCATAGTAGTACCAGCTCGCCTTTTGCCGCATCTTTTACATGAATAGAGGGGATAAATGCTTGCTGCGGCTTTAAGAGCGTTGAAGGATCGAGCCCGATCTTTGCGGGCGCATTCTGCGTAGCGCTCTGAGATTGATTAAAGAGCGATTGTGCAGAAAGGCTTAAAGGTAATAGGGCAAGCGCCATTAAAATCATCAATGATCTAATGTGAGTGGCATATTTCTTAAACATTAAAACAATCCCTTTTTATTGCATCTCTCAAGGAGACTCTTTTGTCCATAGCGCGGTTATGTCGACGAGCACTATAGAATGTATTATATAAATGAGTACGGTTAATATCCATGAACTTTACAGTGCAACCCATTGCGATAAACCACTCTACAGGCTACTTTCAATCATCACTAATGTCCATTAGTAATCCATCATTGAAATTTAACATATTTGCAATGTCCTGTATCACCATGGATTTTACGTAGAAAGGACGAGTTATTGTAGCCCATCTAATTTTAACTATTGTAAAGCATTCGCTCTGTATTGAAAAAAGTGATTTGCATAGATAATCGACAATCATTAAGAGTGGCTATTAATTGCGCTTATTCTTGTTTGACAGATCTCAAAAAAAATCTATAATAGTCACATCTTCAGCGGGAATAGCTCAGTTGGTAGAGCACGACCTTGCCAAGGTCGGGGTCGCGAGTTCGAGTCTCGTTTCCCGCTCCAAATCAGAAAAGCCGAAATTTAACGATTTCGGCTTTTTCTTTGCCTAAAATTTCTGTGAATATTATCAATCTCAGCTCATAAAAAAAGCGCCTCCGTAAAAGCGCCATTTCAATCTCCACTGATGAAGGAGGAGAGTGGTTTATTCAATCATTGCTTGGCAAGCAATCTATTCTAAATTTTTATTGTCTTGGAAATAATGATCTGCTTTATCTTGATCAAAAACACCTTCCCACTTCGCAATAATCACTGCTGCAAGGGCATTTCCGACAACGTTTAGTGCTGTTCTTGCCATATCCAGAATTCGGTCAATCCCGATCACATAAGCGACGCTCTCAACAGGAATACCCACGGTACCAACTGTTGCTAGCAACACAACGATCGAAGCCCCCGGAACCCCCGCCATTCCTTTAGAGGTAAGCATTAGCGTAATCACCAAAATGATCTGATCCGTCAGTGAAAGATCAACGCCCATCACTTGGGCTAAGAAAATGGCAGTAATACTTTGATAGAGCGTTGAGCCATCTAAGTTAAACGAGTAACCCACAGGAATGACAAACCCCGTAATTTTTGGGGGAGCGCCGTAAAGTTGCATCTTTTCCATAATACGCGGCAATACAGTCTCTGAGCTGGCAGTTGTAAAGGCGAGGATAATCTCATCTTTTAAGACTTTAAACAGCGTAAAGATATTAATCTTAAAGATTGCCGCAATGCCGCCAAGAACAACAACTGCGAAGAAAACAACGGCAGCATAAAGAAGCAATACGAGTTTTAAGAGCGGGTAGAGTGATTCAAATCCAAAGTTTGCAACCGTAGCACCAATTAAGGCAAATACGCCAATAGGTGCATAGCGCATAATCATATTCGTCACTTTAAACATTGCCCCGGCAACGCCTTGCAGGACGTTAATGACCGGCATTTTTTTCTCGGAAGGCATTGATGCTAAACCAAGCCCAAAGAGCACAGAGAAGAAGATCACCGATAAAATACTATGATTATCTGTCATTGCCGCAAAAATATTTTTAGGGAAAATAGAGAGCAGCGTCGTAATAAAAGGATTGGTCGTATCATCTGCTAAAGAGGCCATTGTGGCGCTATAGCGGGACATATCACCTTGTACCAAATCGCTTAAATCAACCCCAACCCCAGGCTTAACAAGATTCGCTGCCACAATACCGACAATAATTGCTAGCGTTGTCACAACTTCAAAGTAGAGAATCGTTTTAAGCCCCATTTTACCGAGCTCCCGATTATTATCCCCACCGGCAATCCCCACTGTTAAGGTCGAAAATACGATAGGAACTACAATCATCTGAATCATTTGAATGAGAATCTGTCCCGCAGGATTGAAAATATTCGCAATTACCCAGCTTTTGGATTCGTGATCCTGCAAAAAGGCACCGGCAATAATCCCCAAAACAAGCGCAATAAGAATTTGAAAGCCTAAATTAGGCATTCTAAATCCTCGGCGCCTTACTGCAACATTTTCCATCTCTGACACAACAAGCTCCTATTTAGATGATCTCTTAGAGAAATCGATCGCTAAAATTTTAAAGTAGACATTATAGCGATCAGTTGTGCAATTTTCTCAAAAAATGATGACAATTTTGACAAAATATTCTTTTAATTTTTAAATCAAATAATTGATTCTCGTATCTATTTTATAAAGGATCATGGTTATACCCAAATAGACCGCGCTCTTAAAATATTATTTTTTATCAGCTTTTTCTCGCTACTTAATGAAATATCCCTTAATCCCTATCTCATACAGTGATCAAAATTTTAAAAAACATTACGAAAAAGCGATGAAAGCGGGGGAAATGCGCTCATCGCTCCTTCTTAAAAAATCTCAAAATAACGATTAAATTACGTCATATCAGCGATTCTTTTAATACTTTGTCGCCCAAATCATTAGAACATCTGTCGTAAAAGATCCCGCAACATCAATTTGGAAGTAATCTCGCACCTCTTGCCCCATATCTCTTTGGAGCGCCAAAATGGCATCGCGGTAGTGATCTGGCGTTCGCATACGCGCAATCCAACTCTCAAACTCTAAGCGTAGTGGCTGACGATGAGATGCTGTAACCATAAAATTTGCCTCGCCAATAAACTGATACCATTCAGCCGCACTGTAATCTCGAACATGGCTAGTATCACGAAGTACCTCTACCGTTTGCAGGTAAGTATCTAATAACGGATTGCCGGGCGCCATCACATCTACAACAACTAATGTACCTCCAGGTTTTAACACGCGCCTTGCTTCTCGAAGTGCAAGCCCAACATCTTGCCAATGGTGCGCAGAATAACGACTGATCACATAATCAAACGAGGCATCTGCAAAGGGAAGGGCTTCGGCAATCCCTTGTTCGGTAGTGATATTCGATAACCCTTTCTCGCGCGCGCTATCACTCACAACCTTTAGCATGCTCTCAGAGAGATCATAAGCCACGACTTCTTGTGCAAATGGTGCCACATGAAAACTCACATGACCCGCACCAGAACCTAGATCGAGAATGCGCTTCTCCGTATTTGCATCTGCTTTCAGATGGGTTTGTAGTAACGTAAACTCTTTACCACTGGCATGAACGCTGCTCGTTAAATACGCACTGGCTTGTGCGCCAAATTGCCGATCAACCACTTTATTATGCTGACTCATCGTTATCTCCTCTGTTTGCTGCAACCCATTGTTGATGATTGCTATGGATTATTCATTATTGAATATTGATGTTCTTTACTCGCCGATTGCTTCGTAGAGCTCACGTATTTCACCGAATCGATATACATTGAATCACCGGTGAATATATACGCGCTACGAAAAATAGGCTTAATAAGTTAAATGATATTTCTTTTGATCCCGCATGATGCATTCAGATCTATGAAATTTGATCATGACAGTAGTCACTGTATCAAAACACAATCTTAAAATACCCCGAACACCGTAATAAAGATTTATTCGATCACTCTTAAAGGGTCTTGAAAATCCTTTTAAGCGTCTTTTGCGCTTTATCGTACTATCGTGCGTTTTAATAGCCTCTATCTGTCAGCTCTCAAGAATATTTTGACTGTTTTTCATCAAAAATGATTTTGAGCGCCGTATTCTTTTAAGGTCTTTCAAGATTTTTTAGCCGTACTTGAATCCCTTTTGGGGCGATTTTCTTAAAGATCATCAAAAAAAATTTAAAAATATCGTCTCTCCCAAAAAACAAAAAACTGACTTTTAAAATAAAAACTTAAATAGCCAAAACTCGTTATTTCCACCTCATTCAACTGAGAAAAGACCATAAAAAATGAAAATTAATGAGAAATAGATTTGACATCTAAACAAGATCCCCTATAATTGATCTCCTCTTCAGCGGGAATAGCTCAGTTGGTAGAGCACGACCTTGCCAAGGTCGGGGTCGCGAGTTCGAGTCTCGTTTCCCGCTCCAAATTAGAAAAGCCGAACTTTTAATAGTTCGGCTTTTTCTTTATCTCAACTTTTTAATCTTGATGCTTTAAGACTTTAGCGCAAATTATACAACTGAGCTTGCTGCAGCGCCCACACTTGCCGCCAGCGCTAACGCATCTTTTACGCCCATAACATCTGCAGGGTTAGGGCAATCTTGATAAATAATCATCCCATCCTCAAACATCAATAACTCATTCACCGCAAACTGCGCCCAAGATTCATTGGAAGTTAAAGGAAGGGTTGCAATCACTGCCACGCGATCCTCCGGTGTTGTTACGGCTGCAAAGTTAATACTGACATCATCATCGAGTAACTTCGCTTCCCCAAAAGGTGCTTTTCGCACAATATAATGTAGTAAGGTACTTGCATGCGCCATCATCCATTCACCATTGGTGAGAATAAAGTTAAAAATGCCGGCAATGCGGATTTTAGCGGTGAGTTTTTGCACTTCATTAAAAAGCGCTTCTTTGGAAGGCTTTTCTTCAAATTTTTGGCGTAAATGCTCCAAGATAAAACAGAATGCTTGCTCTGAATCTGTCGTCCCCACAGGGCGATAATATTGCCCACAAGATTCTGCAAAGAGCTCATCCGGATCATTGAGATGCCCATTATGCGCAAAGAGCCAATATTCTCCCCAAAGTTCTCGGGTGAAGGGATGCGTATTCGCCAAACTCACTTGACCATGACTCGCTTTGCGAATATGCGACAATACATTTTTAGATTTAATCTGATAAGCCCGTACAAGATCAGCTACGGGGGATGAGGCACAAGGTCCATCATCTTGGTAAATTCGGACGCCTTTTCCTTCAAAAAAAGCAATCCCAAATCCATCAACATGAATATCCGTCACACCGCCACGCCGACGAAAGCCTTCAAAAGAGAAGACTATATCGGTGGGGGTATTACAATTCATTCCGAGCAACTGACACATTGAAACTCCTCACTATTATTTTATTCAACATCTACGCGAGTAAAATCATCCGCTCAATGATTCCATTCTTTATTTGTTTATTTGTTTATTTGTTTATTTGTTTATTTTAATCACTGATTTTAGATGCATCTCTACAATATGCTATCCGCTAATCCCGGCGCTACAATGAGGCAGATAGGGACAGATTATGACTCTGAATAACATATCATAATTTAGCACTATTTAAGCATGAAACTCCCCCTATCTTTAGCAACCTCAGACATGATGAGACCCTACAAACAATCGTTAAAATCCTTTCGCTATAATGGTAATAGTTTAAGCGCATCATCCAGATCAGCAAGGTTCTTGCATCTAACAATGAATAACGAATAGTCGAAAAAACATTATCAAACTGCTAAAAGCATTGGTTTTATCGAACAGCTGCAATAATGTGCTTTTATTGTACAACAAGAGGGATTGACGTCCTTAAAAAAATGCTTATAATACGATTCTTGATTGCGGGAATAGCTCAGTTGGTAGAGCACAACCTTGCCAAGGTTGGGGTCGCGAGTTCGAGTCTCGTTTCCCGCTCCAAACATTAAAAGCCGAACTTTAACGAGTTCGGCTTTTTTCATGCCGCAAGGATCTATAAAAGATCTGTGATGCGCATTATCAATGAACAGGCAATGAAATCTTCGCTATTAAAATAGATCGTTTCAGTGAAGCGTTCCGTTTCAGGCTATAATAGCCCCACACAATTGAAGAGAAGGATATTATGAGCTCGAAAGATTTAGAGGCGACAATCGCATCACTCCTTGACCGCGTCACAGAACTCGAAAGCCGCGAGGCCTTTCACGACTATACGCTTGAAGCACTGAATCAAACTATTATTCAACAACAAGAGATGATAGAGCGCCTTACAAGAGTGTCGCAACAGCTTATTAACAAAGTGAAAGAGATGCCGGCAAGCGAAGATAAAGCGTGGTCATTAGCAGAAGAAGTACCCCCGCATTATTAAGCTCAAGCAATCAATACCGGATCATTCACCTCCTTTACTCAGTCACCTATAGAGAACAACATAGCTAGCACGATGGATATCACAAAAGAGTTTGCGCAACTTGAAGCGCTCCTACCTTTTACCCAAACTAAAAACAGCCATTTCCTGCGGAGGGATCTGTCTGCGCTAAAGCGTGAAAAGTCGCCCACCCAAGAAGCGATCGATCAACTGAAAGCAAAAATCGTGCACTCTGTGAGTGAAACTGACCAAATTAAAGAGAACTTTCCAGAACTTAACTATCAAACTGACCTTCCGATCTATCAAGGCCGAGAAGAGATCATAGACGCTCTCACAAAGCATCAAGTGGTGATTGTTTGTGGAGAGACCGGCTCCGGAAAGACAACGCAACTTGCGAAATTCTGTCTTGAGATGGGACTCGGGGCCAGAGGTTTAATCGGACATACACAGCCCAGACGTCTTGCTGCACGCTCGGTTGCCGAAAGAATTGCCGAAGAACTCAAACGACCTCTTGGCGATTTTGTCGGCTATAAGATGCGTTTTAACGATAAAACGGATCAAGGCACCGTATTAAAGCTCATGACAGACGGGATTCTCCTGACTGAGCTCACTCATGACCGATTTTTAAATCAATATGAAGTCATTATTATCGATGAGGCGCATGAGCGTAGTCTTAATATCGACTTCTTACTCGGTATTTTAAAGAATATTTTACCAAGACGTCCCGATCTTAAGCTCATCATTACCTCTGCAACAATCGATCCTGAGAAATTCTCCAATTATTTTGGTGGCCCGAAAAAGGCACCGATTATTGAAGTTTCAGGAAGAACGTTCCCTGTAGAGATTCGCTATCATGATCTACAACTTGGCGAAGAAGATGACCCGATTGAAATTGAAGCGGGGATTATCCGCGCTGTGCGAGAGCTCGAATTAGAAAAAGAGGGCGATATTCTTGTCTTCTTGCCGGGCGAACGAGAGATCTTAGAAACCGCCGATCTTCTTCGTAAAGAATTCCGGCATTATGATGTTTTACCGCTCTTTTCACGATTAAGCCAAGGTGAGCAGAATAAGATCTTCTCACCGAGCGGCCGTAAACGTATTGTGCTTGCCACTAACGTTGCCGAAACCTCCATCACCGTTCCTAGAATCCGTTATGTCATTGATACCGGTATCGCAAGAGTAAGCCGCTATAGCGCACGATCCCGCTTGCAAAGCTTGCTGATTGAGCCTATTTCGCAAGCTGCCGCTAATCAGCGATCTGGGCGTTGTGGCCGTGTTGCAGAAGGAATTGCAATCCGCCTTTATAGCCAAGAAGATTTTGAGAGCCGTCCTGAATTCTTAGATCCAGAGATCTTAAGAACACACTTGGCTGCCGTCATCTTACAGATGGGGCATCTTCGTCTTGGCAATCCCGAGCAATTCCCATTTATAGAAATGCCGGAGATGCGCCAGATTAAAGAAGGCTTCCAAACGCTTAAAGAGTTGAAAGCTGTTAAAGATGATGGAAGCTTAACGCCGCTTGGCAAAACGCTCGCACAAATTCCGATCGACCCCAAATTTGGCGCGATGATGATTCATGGTGCACATAATGGCGTAGGACATGAGATGCTCACCTTAGTGGCGGGCTTATCCATTCAAGACCCGCGTGAGCGTCCCCTTGAGTTCCAACAGCAATCAGACGAAAAACATCGACTCTTTAAAGCGCATCAATCAGATTTTATCTCTCTGTTAAATATTTGGGCTTGGTATCAAGACAAAGCTAAAAATGAGAGCCAAAACCAGATGCGTAAAGAGAGTCGCAACCATTTCTTAAACTATATGCGTATGCGGGAATGGTTTGATCTCTATCAGCAGCTCAAATCGATCTTTGTAAAACTAAAATTAGGGCTTAATGAATTCCCTAAAAATGACCCGAGCAATCAACCCTCGGGCGTTAAAGAGGGGCAATATGCCTTCCCGAAATTTAACGAAGAGAAGATCCATCAATCGATCTTAGTGGGGATTTTAGATCAGATCGGGGAGCAGGGCGATGATAAGCTCTATAGCGGGGGCAATGGCCGTAAATTTAGAATATTTCCCGGCTCCACGCTTTACCGTAAACCGCCTAAATGGATTATGGCGCTCGAGATCGTTGAAACAAGCCAAGTCTTTGCTCGTATGAATGCTGCGATTAATCCGGAATGGATTGAATCCTTAGGCAGTCATCTTCTGAAAAAAGAGTATACAGAACCCCACTGGAGCAAGCAGCAAGGACAAGCAGCTGCGCACGAAACCGTTAAAATCTTTAATCTTGCGATCATTAAGAATCGCGTGGTCTCCTTTGGCAAAATTAAACCTGATGTTTCTCGTGAACTCCTGATTCGTGAAGGCTTAGTTGAGGGAGATATTCAGACCCGCGCGCATTTCTATAAGACGAACCTTAAAACTTTAGAAAAAGTCGCAGAGATGGAGGAGAAAACCCGTCGCCGCGATATCTTGATTGAAGAGTGGAAACTATTTGAATGGTATAACACACGACTCCCTCAAAATATCTACTCTGTTGCCACGCTTGAAAAATGGTGCAAAGAGCGTAAAAATAATGACGCATTAATCTATTCAGAACAAGATCTCTTAGAAAATGACGAGAGCTTGAATTTGGAAGAGTTCCCGACAACTGTCAATTTTGGACAATTGAAGCTTAATGCAGTTTACCTCTTTGATCCTGCATCCATGCACGATGGCATGACCTTAATGGTGCCACTTGCAGCCCTTAACTTGCTTGATAAAACACGTCTTGATTGGTTAGTGCCGGGACTCTTAACCGAAAAAATCACCGAAATCATGCGCTCGCTTCCGCGCGCACTGCGTCGTCACTTTGTCCCGCTTCCAGATGTCGCCAAAGAGATGGCAGCAACGCTGGAGTTTGGCGAGGGGAACTTATACTTCCAAATCGCGGCATTCCTTACCAAGCGTGCGGGCGTCACAATTGAGCCACACTTCTTCAATGAGGAAAGTCTTGATAAGCATCTTCGGATGAATATTCGTGTGATTGATACCGGCGGTAAAACCATCGCCGAAGGCCGAGATCTTACCTCGCTCACCCAAAAACTGAGAGGACAAGCAGCCAATGCTTTCCAAAAGCTTGCGGAGCTTGGATCATCTCAAAATGCCGGCAATAAAAAGCAGAAATCAGCTTCAGGCGCAAAAGCCTCGCGTTCCAAAAATCACGTAGAAGAACGCTCAGAAAAGCAAACATCGGAGACAGCCATCACTCAAGACTTATCCTTGGATAATTGGCAGATCGAAAAAGAAGAGCGATTTACCCGTAATGGAATTGAGTTGAAAGGCTATCCTGCACTCATCGTGATTGATGGACAGCCGATTAATCTAAAAAAACAACTTTTCGATCGCCCCAATATTGCCTTTGAAAAGCACTTAGATGCGCTCATTACCTTAATGCTCAAAGCGCTCAATGAGCAAGTGAAGTATCTTCGCAAGCAATGGCCACAATTTGGCAAGCTCGCCTTAATGTTTAGGCAAGTCGGCAATGAGGAGCTCCTGCGCGAAGATCTCATGCGCGCCATTATTAAAGATACACTTTCAGAAAATAGCCTTCCAAGAAATGCCGAAGATTTTGCAATCCTGATAGATAAGATGCGTCGCGAAATGGTCTCCGATGCCACAAAGCTAAGTAACCTCATCGTTCAGATTTTTGAGCGAGTCAAAGAAGTGCGTGAAGCGCTCAATCAACTTCACCCAATGAATAGAGCGATGATTGAAAAAACCGTCAAACAAGCATTAGATCGTTTAATCTATGCGGACTTCATTAGTGAAACCCCTAAAGAGTGGCGCTTAGAATTGCCGCGCTTCTTAGATGCGCTTAAATTACGTATTGAGCGTTATCCGCAAAACATGAATCGTGATAATGAGCAAAATGCCATTATCATGAAACACTTATCGCAACTAGAGGGTGCTATTACATTCTTTAATAAGCGGGAAGAGCGCCTTGATATACTCATGGATTATCGTTGGATGATCGAAGAGATGGCCGTCTCTTTCTTTGCTCAACCGATGAGAACAAAAATCACCGTTTCAGAAAAACGCCTTAACAAACAATGGGAAGAGATTGATCTACTCATAAAAAACAGTAGTTATCATTAGACATCTAAATACGCTCTATGTTTGCAACAACGGTTAAATCCTATCAAAAGAGAAGTCTCTATCACAGTAATCAAATTCAATGTATATAGCAACATGAAGATTGAATCGCATACTAGATAGAGACTTCATTCCATTTTTAATCCATCAAACAGCAACAAAAGAATGAATATATGCATACTATCGTCAAATATCTGTAATAAGGTAGAGTAGCATCCACCCAAGCTTTGAGATTTTCCCATTGATTGAATCACCATCTCAATGATTTGAATATCAAGATCGATTCTGAAAAAGATCTATTTGTATAAAAAGCAAACTAACTCTTGCGGTTATTGATATTCTCCGTATAATATTCGCTTCCCATCGCCCTGTTGGTTCATAATTTGAGATTATGATATAGGTGTACTTGACACTTATCTGAGATTCGGTCGATGTCTTTTTTGGCTGAATGTTCAAGCGCATTCCCCTACAATTAAAATAAAGGAAATTCCACATACAGTGTGGGATCTATATATTTATGTCTCAATTTTCCGATTTAAACCTTAATCCAATTCTATTAGCTGCCGTCGAAAAGATGGGTTATACAGCACCAACAGACGTACAACTTCGCGTTTTACCAGTTGCGATGGGTGGACAAGACGTTATGGTTTCAAGCCAAACGGGTAGTGGTAAAACTGCTGCATTCTTACTTCCTATTCTCCATCAAATCATGGCAGAAAAAGAGTTAGAGTCTGAACCAGTAGAAGACGGTGATGCACCTGTAAGAAAAAATAATCGCCGTAGCAGTGGTGGTCGTAACCAACGTTATTCAACACCTGAGCCACAAGCAATTATTATGTGTCCTACTCGTGAACTTGCACAACAAGTTGCACAAGAAGCGATTCACTTAAAAGGAACGCATAAAGATTTCCGTGTTGCAACGGTTGTAGGTGGTATGCCTTATGGTCGTCAAATCCGTGAACTTCAAAATGTTACACTTTTAGTCGCAACACCAGGCCGTTTAATCGACCTCTACAAACAAAAAGAGATCAGCTTTGATAAAGTTAGTTTCTTCATCGCCGATGAAGCTGACAGAATGCTCGACATGGGATTCTCTGAAGACCTCGAACATCTCCACAGAAGCTGTATCAACAATCGTCAAACACTCATGTTCTCAGCGACATTCCCACCAAAAGTGATGCGTCTTGCTGAAGGTATGATGAATCATCCTCTTCGTGTTGAGATCTCTCCGAAAGATACCATTAACAAAAATATCTCTCAGATCCTTCATTGGGCAGATGGTCGTGAACATCAGAAAAAAATGTTGTTCCATTGGCTTGAAAACGCAAAAATTGATCAAACAGTGATCTTCGTACCAACACAAATTGATACTGAAGAAATTGCTGAAGAAATCCGTGATCTTGGTCTTTCAGTAGACTTCCTTCATGGTGGTATGCAACAACGTGTAAGAAACCGTTGCCTTGACAATCTTCGTCGTGGTAAAACAAAAATCCTCGTTGCAACAGATGTTGCTGCTCGTGGTATTGACGTTGAAACAATTACACACGTATTTAACTTTGGTGTTCCACGCCAGCCTGAAGATTACGTTCATCGTATTGGTCGTACAGGCCGTGCAGGACGCGAAGGGATCGCAGTTACATTCGTTCACTTTAAAGACAAACGTCTTCTTGATGCGGTTGAAAACTTCATTCAACTTGAAATTAAAGCAAGTGTTATCGAAGGCTTAGAGCCTAAGAGAGAACCAACACGTAGCGCACCAAAAGGTCGCGGCGGTCGTGGTGGTAACGGCGGTGGCGGCAATGGTCGTGGTCGCGGTGGCAATAGCCGTGGTGGATTCAGATCAGAAGGTCGTGGTGAAAGCCGTGGCGGAGATCGTCGCGAAAGTCGTGGTGGTGCAAGATCAGAAGGTGGCCGCTCAGAAGGTAATCGCGGTGGTGGATTCAGATCTGAAGGCGCACGCAGCAGCGAAGGTCGCAGCTCAGATCGTCGCGATAGCCGTCCTTCAGAAGGTCGCTCAACTGAGCGTCGTAGCAGCGAAGGTTACTCAGCGCGCCCAGCAAGCGATAGCCCACGTAGAAATGAAGGCAGAACAGAGCGTCGTGAAAGCACTGGCCAAGCACGCCCAGCAAGACGCGAACAACGTTCAGATAGCGCCCCTCGCACAGAAGGTCGTCCACGTAGAACATTTCGTTAATTGATATTAATCACAATACGTTTATTATGATTAATAAACTCAATGATTAATAATCCATGAGTTAATAAAAAGAAAATAAAAAAGAGTCGTTATAGATAATATAACGACTCTTTTTTTATCCGCTTTTTGTTGATGATATCATCTCTTTTATTAACGCTTCTTACCGGATACTTCAATATCAGGTATTCTAGCTCTTTGCTCACATATTTACGCAGGATATTTACAATGATTATTGAACAAGATTGGTATACCTTTGATGAAATACGCAATATTCCCCAAGAAAATTTAGAATGGGATCTTCTCACTCTAAAACCCTTACTGGAAATACAATCATTAACTCAAGCTCTAGAAGCTATCGATACCAATTTTTCCGTCAACTTGCTCGGTATTGGGGAAGTAGAGCAATGTGCTACAACAATACTCAATACACCATTAATTTCAGCACCATTCTTCTGTAGACGAGTCGAGTTACATCTCTCCGGAACACCTGTTATTTATGCAGAAAGCCTTTGCACATTAGATTCCACAGATTGGAAAACCTATCTTAACTGCGGAAACCTATCACTTGGTAAAAAACTATTTGCTCAAAATTCGTCGATTCAACGCTCCGCTTTTACTTACAAGTACTTTGCAATAGAGTCATTACCGTTTATTAACACTGAAGAGTTCTCAAGAAATATAAAAACTATCATCGCTAGAAAATCATATTTCACTATCAATGATAAAAAAACTTTACTAATAGAGTGGTATCTACCGACCTTGATCGCAAATTATTCAATATAATAGCCTCCTAAAAATAAATACAGATCAACCAAAACAGTCAAACAATAATTTTCAAATATAACAATAACTTACAAATAACAATAAAATACAACACCGGCAACCGGTTTTCTTAAAAAACTCCTCTTATGCGCTAAATTCACACATTATATTTTATAACAATAAAATATAATACCTGAATCATTGATATAATAACTATTACAAATCAATTACTTAACTTAACAATAGGCAACTCTATTAATAAAAAATTAACAATTGATTAAGATGCTCAAGATAATTAGATGCTTATTTATTGTTAATCATTTAGTTAACAATAAAAATATATTAACAATATCAATTATAAATATAATAAAATAGTCCTTCAATTGAATGATGCTTCATTCAATTTACTGATTTTGCTATTGCTATATAAAAAATAAGGAGACGTATGAGCCTTCGCCTAATGAGAGTTTTTCGATCTGTTGCTGAGAATAAAAATTTTAGCCGTGCAGCTGAACAATTACAAATTACAAGACCTGCAATCAGCCAAGCCATCACTCAGCTTGAAGAACAACTTGATGTAAAACTATTTAATCGTACTACCCGTCAGGTTCATTTAACGCCTGAAGGTGAGCTGTACTTTCATCATGCAATAGATATATTAGAACGCATAGAGTTAATGGAAGATCAGCTCAAAAAGCCAACGAGTGGTCCGGCAGGAAGAATCCGCATTGAGGCTTCACCATTCATTTCTAAAAGTTTTTTATTACCTCATATTATTGACTTTCAAGGACAATATCCTCAAATTGAAATCGTTCTAGCGACAAATGACTCCCAAATTGATTTCAAAAAATCAGCCACCGACTTTTCTCTTCAAATTGGGGGAGAAATTCCAAATAATCTCATTGGCCACCAATTATGTGATATTCAGTTTGTCTGCTGTGCTTCACCACAGTATCTTGCAGTAAACGGAGAGCCTAAAACCATAAATGACCTTAAAAAATATAAGTCTGTTAATCTTTTCTCAAAAAATACTGGCCGTATAATCCCATTCTCTTTTATCGATAATAACAATATTATTGAGATCAATATGCAGCATGATATTGCCGCGGATGACTTAGAAACTTGTCTTGCATATACTTTAGCTGATAAAGGAATCGCCGTACTTCCTCGATTTTTAGTAGAAAAGCATATCGAAAAGGGGGACTTAGTCAATATCTTAGAGAGTGAGCAACTACAGCCCCAGCCCTTAAGATTATTATCACTTCCCGCAAAAATAGAGAATCATAAACTCAATCTTTTTTCTGATTGGTTAAAGAACCTTCCCATCGAAGCCTAAAAAAAAGCCTTACTTGCATTCTATAAACAAGTAAGGCTTTTTTATGTACACCATATTCAACCTGAAAAGAATTTCACCACCCAAAATAGATAGCTAGTTTTTTAAATTAGGCGTTTCATGGGTGGTTGAAAAATCAGCCACAGCAGTAAATAGAACATCCGTCGACGAATTTAAACCTGTCTCGGTTGAATCCTGGATCACTCCAACAACATAGCCAATTGTCACTAGTTGCATTGCGATATCATTATCAATCTGAAATAGGGCACAAGCAAGCGGAATTAAGAGAAGTGATCCTCCCGCAACACCTGAAGCGCCACAAGCACCAATCGTTGCAAATATACTCAGTAAGAGGGCAGACATGAAGTCAACTTCAACGCCTAATGAATGAACGCCGGCTAAAGTAAAGATTGTAATAGTGACGGCTGCACCTGCCATATTAATCGTTGCACCCAAAGGAATAGAGACAGAATAGGTCTCTTCTCTCACACCTAGCTTACGGCTCAACTCAATATTCACGGGAATATTTGCAGCTGAACTTCGTGTGAAGAAGGCTGTCATCCCACTCTCTTTAAGGCATTTAAAAACAAGAGGATAGGGGTTTTTGCGCATAAAGAAATAAGCTAATGCCGGGTTTACTACAAAGGCAACAATTCCCATCGCAATTAATAAGATAACAACCAAATGAAGATACGACTTAATACCATCAAAACCTGTCTCTGCAATCGTAATAGATACCAATCCAAATACGCCTAAAGGTGCGATAAGAATCACTTTTTTAATCACGCTTGTAACAAGTTCTGCTAAATCTTGAAATAGATCCCTTGTAGATTGCTTCGTAGATCTGAGGGCAAAACCAAATAAAACACCCCATGAAATTAATCCAATATAGTTTGCATTTACCAAGGCACTTACAGGATTATCAACCATATTCATAAATAAAGTACGTAGAACTTCATTAATATCAGCAGGTCCTTTTGCTTCTCCCACACTCCCTAAATCTAAGGGAACGACAATAGGAGAGATAAAGCTGATTGTTACCGCTACCAACGCTGCTAAGAAAGTACCCATCACATAGAGTAAGATTACTTTCCGCATTGCGCCATCACTTCCTTGTTTCTGGTAATTAGAAACCGCCGCAATAATTAATACAAATATTAAAATGGGAGCAATTGCTTTTAAAGCACCAATAAAAAAGGCGCCGACAATTGAAACAGATTGTGCAACATGAAGCGGAAAGAAGAACCCAACAATAACGCCTAGTACCAAACCACACAAAATTTGCTGTACAAGACTAAATCGATTAAGAAATAGAAAAAATGATTTCATCTGAAAATGAACCCTTAGAAAGTAGAAATAATATTATTTGAGAATAGCGTAAGGCATTATAGCTGACAAGCTGTTAGCTAAAAATATCGCCATTGAGCCATCGCTCGACAATAATCGCTGCTGAAATAGCATCAAGCATTCCCTTTTTTCCTTTTTGAGAAGGCTTTATAAATTGCTCACTCTCCAATGAACTTCGAGATTCATCAACCTCAAAAACAGGAATACCAAACCGTCCATGTAGACGGTTCATAAATTTTCTAATAATTCTTAGGTGTTCAGTCTCGGTTCCATCTTGGGTATAAGGAATCCCCACAACAAAAGCATCAGGTTTCCACTCATTTAAAAGCCCAGCGATCTCATCCCAATTAGGTTGATTATTCGTAACCTTTAAAATTTTTACCGGCTGAGCTGTCGATGTTAATAAATTCCCTACAGCAACCCCTAAGTTTTTCGTCCCATAATCAAAACCTAGAACCATCTCTAACTGATCTGTCTCTTTAAATTGTCCTATTGATGGAACACGCACTTTTTTTATCATTAGCTTAACTCTTTCACATAATGGGCATATTCAGGCTTAGGGAAGGGTAATGGCGTCTTTTCAGGATAACCATACCAGAAAAGACCTTCTATCATTTCTTGTGAAGCATCAATCCCAAAAATCTCATAGACTTCTGCCTCAAACAATAATGAGCCCGTAGACCATTTACTCCCGATACCCTCTGCAGTTAAATATTGCATCATAATATAGAGTGCAATACTTAACGTTGCATAATCTTCATGGCTGGTTTTTTCATTATCATTTTTTTTGCGAGTAACCAAAACCCAACCAGGGATACCCCGCCATCTATTCAATTTTTTTTCAGCTGTTTGGGGATCTCTATCCGCAAAAGATCGTTCAGCATACTCTAAAAAAGTCGCTTTATGATCGGGACCAATAAGATAAAATCGACAAGGATGCGTGTGATGATGGTTAGGGGCATAGACCGCTAATTCAAGCGCTTTTTGAATCACACCTTCCGCAACCGGTGTTGGCTCAAAGTGATGAATTGTACGTCTATTTTGAATGAGTTCTCTTAAATCAATCATGGGGCAATCCTCTTTAGCTGATCAAATAAATTATTAGAAATATTAGGCGTTTTAAGCATGTTATGAATAATCTCCATAACTTCCGACTGCAAAGGTTCCGGCAATCTTGCTACTTTTGTAAAAGGCGTCACAAGTCTTGATGCTGTCACTGAGTTAATCTTATCAATGGTTAAGATCTCTTGAGCAATCCACTCATACAAGGGGGCTCCAATTTTTGCGAGCGCATAACGATTTTTACCAATCGCTCCGACAATTGCCCTCGCTCTATTAGGGTTTTTCAAATCAAATGCCGGGTGTTTTACGACCCTATCAAGCAATTCCATGTCTAAATTAGGATTACTCTCCTGCAATCCAAACCAACGGTCGACTAAGGTTGGATAATCTTTATAACGCTCATAAAAATCATATAACAGTGTCATTTTTTCAGGAATATCCTGCCATACCGCATATTTGAGCGCCCAACTAATATCTGTCATATTTTTTGACCCATAATACTGAGTCACTATAAGGGACTGATATTCAGGTAAAAAAGATAAATACTGCAATGCAATATTTTTGATTGAACGATCTGATCTTGAATTTCCTTGGAACTGCTCATAGAGATTTAACCACTCTGACTGGAATCTCGTTGATACATATCGTTCAATACATTTACGTATATTACGGAAATAAAGAACATCTTCAGTTTCCATTAATCCAAGGTAGTAACCTTCATCAGGAATCGTTAATAACGTCGCAAAAAATTCTGGGTCCTTATTCGCATAATCAAAAAGTGGTTCAAAAGCATCTGCAATTATAACTGCCATTTCATGGGCACTCTTATCTTTGGAGAATATCACCTTAATGATGAGGTTTTGCAAGGCTTCCCACTTCGCAAAATAATCTGACTCATGGGTAATTAAGACTTTTAAATCATCTAGTGAATAGTCATAATCAAGCACTACTGGCGCGGAAAAGTCCCGTAACAATGATAGGACAGGAACTTGCTCTATATTATGAAACACTAGACACTGTTGATGTGTTGTCAACGTAAATATCTCTTCTAATAGCATTTCTCCCTCTTGAGAAAAAAGCGCATATTTTACAGGAATAGGTAAGGGTGCTTGTAATTCTTTGGTGACAGGATCAAATAAAAATTGCTTCAGTGATAATCTCAACTCTTTTTTATCAGGATGATATTCCGTAGCTGCCTTTAAAATCGGCGTTCCTCTTTGGCTATACCAAAGAGGGAAATTATCAAAAAGTCGAGGATTTTCAGCTTTCATTACGGCATAAAGATCATCAACAGTCACGGCCATACCGTCAAACTCACCAATATAACGCTGGAAACCACGATCAAATCCTTCTGTACCTAAAATAGTTTGATACAGTCGAATAATCTCGGCGCCTTTTTCATAAGTCGTAGTAGTATAAATATTCTCAATAGATCCTAGCATATCAGGTCTTACCGCATGCGATAAAGGCCCTTGATCGTAGGGAAATTGATAGGTTCTTAAAAAATTAACGTCTTCAATACGCCTAATCCCTGGATGACGCTCTTCTGAGATAAACTCCTGCTCCCTAAAGACTGTTAAGCTCTCCTTTAATGAGAGATTAAACCAATCCTGACAAGTGATACGATTACCTGTCCAGTTGTGGAAATATTCATGCCCTATAACAGCTTCAATGAAGTTAAATTGAGAATCTGTAGCCGTTTCTTCCGTACCCAGAATACAGCTCGTATTAAAGAGATTAAGTCCTTTATTTTCCATTGCGCCGCCATTAAAGTCATCGACAGCAACAATATTATAAAAATCAAGATCGCAGACTAATCCAAAGCGACGCTCGTCCCACTCCATCGCCTTTTTAAGCGATGCAAGAGCAAAATGACAGCTATCAATATCTTTCTTCACCGCATATACCCGTAATCTTACAGGCTGACCATTCGGTCTTATATGCTGATCCTCAATAAAGGCTAAATCTCCGGCAACCACCGCAAAAAGATAGGTCGGCTTGGGAAAAGGATCTTCCCAAATGGCAAAGTGCCGATGATTTGGAAGCTCACCTTCTTCAATGAGATTTCCATTAGAGAGTAAAACAGGGTAATGCTGATCCGCAATAATTTTCACCCGATATGTCGTCATCACATCTGGCTGATCCGCAAAGAATGTAATGTGTCTAAACCCCTGAGGCTCGCAATCGCTACAGAACATACCATTCGACATATAAATGCCGCTTAGCTCACTATTTGTACTTGGATTAAGTGTATTCTTGATCTCTACAAGATGCTTTTTATCCTGAAAAATCAAGATAATATCATTACCATCATAGACATATTCTGATGGTTCCAACAAAACACCATCAATTGAGACAGCATTTAATAAAAGATCATTAGAGCCATGAAGTCTTACTTCAAATAATCCTTCAATCTCTGCTGTTGCCTCTATCATAAATGATGAACTGACAGTCGTTTCCTCAGGATTAAGGTCAATAATCAGATCGAGCTGATCAATCTTAAAATGAGGCTCAACGTAGTCTAAACGATAAATTTGATTATCACCTGGGGAAGAGAATGACATAATATTCCTTAAAAAAGAGAGGTTTTTAAAGTGCTAATAGAAAAATAATTAATGCACAATACAACATAACCTGATTCTGAATTAATGACCTGAGTTATTTCAACTCAATCATGATGTATCAATGAGATCAGGCGAAAGAATTTCACAAAAAAAGAGTGCTAAGCACTCTCTTAAAAGCTCTATTTAAATCATCATTTTGATAAAAACTCAATGCCTTCAATCGCTTCTTTTGCGGCTTTCTGATCGTTAGAAGTCCCGATGCAAATAGTCGTAATACTATTATCTACTGAAATCTTACAATGCTCAAAATAGGGTTTACCTTGATCTTTAGTCTCCGCTACATAAGTAATTTGTGTATTACTTCCGGCGACGGGAGAGACTTTAAAGTCGACTATTTCATTAATTGCTTCCATCTGCTCATTCATTACTTCTTCAAACTCCTTAAGCGTAATAACGACGCCTTCAGGGAGCTTCAAAGTAACCGCATAAAGAAGATCATTTGTAATATCCCCTTTTTTAGCTTGTAGCAGTGTAATATTCTCGGCAGGAGTTCCTTCTAAGCGCCCAGCAATAATTGCATCTCGCTTATCCATCACATCTTCGTACGCTGAACTGACTGTAATCTTAAAAAGATTATCTTGAGGCTCAAGTGTTTTAACAGAGTCCCCACATGCCGTAAGAAATACTGCTGCCCCTAAAACGATTGAAGCTTTAAAAAATTTATTCATGTACCTACATCCTGATTAAAATGCATCATTGATAACTCTTAAAAGAGAGATCAATTCATGTTATGTGAATTATTTATCTTAGGTGAGATTTTATCATATCTCATTGATTGCGTTAAGCCTCTAATTTCAAGATTTCTCGCGAAATATTCTCTAATGGCAAAAGGTCTGTTTGTTCGATAAAAACATCTAAATCACCCGTCGTAAAGAGCCTTACAGAAACTTTCCCACAAGCCTCTGAATACCTGTCTTTCATCTGCGCAATATCGCCGCATAGATCCAGTCTATTAAAACATTCTTGCACAATTGATTTTGCAGGATCGATAATATTTACTTTATCTGAAAGTAATGTGCCAAGTGCGGGCTCCAGAAATGGGAAATGCGTGCAACCTAATACTAATTGATCAATAGGGAACTCTTTAAAGACTTGCAATGTCTCTTGTAATACCGCTAAATTTGAATCTGCGGTAATCCTTTGAGATTCCACCAATTCAACCCACGAAGTCCCGATAATTTTATGAACCGTACAATTAGCAGCATAACGATCAATCAAAGCATTCAACCTTGCACTCTCTAACGTTGACTGCGTCGCTGCTACTGCAATATGTCCGGTCATCGATGCTAATGCCGCCGGTTTTATCGCGGGTTCTGTACCAATAACGGGCAATAAGGGATTAGCGTCTCGCAATTGCACTGCGCTTACAGCAGTGGCAGTATTACAAGCAATCACTAATGCATCAATATTTTGGGTTACAAGAAATGCCGTTAATACTTGCATTCTTTGATGAATATATTGTGGTGTTTTCAGCCCATAAGGAAGATGACCTGAATCTGCAATATAAATAAACTCAATATCACAAGAGAGCGGTACTTCTAAAAAAGCCCGTAAAATCGAAAATCCACCAATGCCGGAGTCGATTAAGCCAATACGCAACATCATTAACCTCTTTTAGCGTCTTCCAAGTGGCACAACAATTGCAGGGTCTAAGAGCGGCGCTTCTTCGATCTCTTCTATTTTCATCACTTCTTCTGCAAGCAAAGAGAAATCTTCCGGATCAATAGAGAGCATCTCTTCATAAGTCTCTAAATCCCACATCTCAAATAGATTACCATTACCTAGCAAGATGAGATCAGCACTAATGCTCGCATATCCCATTAAACGCTTTGGCAATACCATTCGACCTTGCGCATCAAGAATGACCTCAGTAGCGCCCCCTCTCACGAAACGGGCAAAGTCACGCTCTTTCTTCACAAAAGGATTGAGTTTATCTAATTCCGCTTCAACCTCGCGCCAAGCATCTATAGGATAGAAGTTTAAACACTTATCGAGAGCTCGGCTAATCACAAAATGATTCATATCATTAAACTGTTTTTTAAGGGCAGCAGGAAGTGCGATACGATTTTTCGCATCCACTTTCAACTCATATTCCCCTAAAAATTGATACATTGTCTTATACCTAATAGCTGTGACGATTGTTCTATAATACTTTTTTGCCTATCAATTGCCAAACTATTTTGGCTCTATCAGCCAAATCAAAGGCTTTAACTCGCGCATCACAAAACGAGCAGGAGGAGACTTTTTCTCATGAAGCGTTGGGTTCATTCGTAATTTTACGAGCTGAAAAATCTCATTAAACTCTGCAATAGATGTCGCATCAACCTTTTCAAGCAAACTGCTAAGATAAGAGAGTTGCGATAAAATTGACTGCATCTCAATCAGCTCATCATTAATTTCAGAGATATCATGCTGTCTATTTTTCGCGGGTTCATCCTTCATTCTCTCCAGAGAGTTAGAAAGAGAGACTATCGAGGTTTGCGCTGTTCTCAAAGCAAGCTTAAGATCGGCATCATCATCGCTTGTTTGTAGCAACTTCCACTTCTCAATTTCCAGCATCACATTGAATAAATTATGGCGAGCTGTCGAAATTAATTTAGGAAGGCTGACCTTCTCCCAACTCGGTAAAATATGACTAAATCCTAGCGCAATTGCCGCAGCAAGCACCGTATCAATAATTCGCTCTAAAGAGATACTAAAACCTTGAACCGTGCTTAAGTCCTTACTAATATTCAATAAAATTAAGACATAAACCGTCGTGAATGTGACACTAAGAGGATTATGAATGCGGATCAAACCATTATTTAAAATTACAGAAGCAAAGAGAATCGATAGAAGTCCCAAAGTTGAGATCTCTGTCGAAATAAGAATCCCACCAACAATACATCCGATAATCGTCCCAACAATTCGATTTCGACTTCGCTCTTTTGTCAGGCTAAAACCTGGGCGCATCAAACTCAATAGGGTAAAGGCAATCCAGAAACCGTGAGAGAGGAAATTCGTCCAGTTTACTAATAAAAGCGCAAATAACATCGCTAATGATGATCGTATCGCAAAACGCATAATCGGCGATTTTAAAGTGAAATTATCCTTTAAGTAATCATTAGACCAATAAGAATGAGAAAGGAACTTTTTAAGCTTATGGCGAGGGAAAGTTCCCTCGAGTTCCTCATCATCCACTAAGAATGAACGAATACGCTCGAGATTACGTGAAAGTGACCATACTTTACGGAAATGGTTAGCGACGATTTGATAAGCATCCAACTCATCTCCCTCAAGCTCTTTACGACGTAAGAGCTCCAGCTCATACTCAAGCGCGCGAAGTTCTGCTTTAAACCCCAATCGCTTTAACATATCACCAGCACGCAGCGAGTACATCCCCATCTCTTCCAGATTACTCCCGGCCTTAGAAAAGCTATCACGGAAGAAGATCTGCAGATCACTATTTGGGTACATTTCACGTATGACAATAAAGTCTTGTAATGGAATGGTCGCAATTTCTCGTGTCTCAACCAGCAGTAACAGCTCATTAATCATCTGATTAAGTCGATGATCTTTCTCATAATCAAGTCGAAATAACAGATCTCTCATAACTTGCAGCTCTTCAAGTAATTCAGATTGTGAGTTAATAAAATTCTTAAACTCATTCTCAATGACAACATTTTGACGGTAACACTTCGAGAGCGCTTTCAGATAGCGAGAGAGTAAGAAATAGATTCCAGAGAGATTTTGGCGAATAATGTAGATCTGCAACAGCTTAGTCACTAACATACTAAAACCAAAGTAAAAAAGCGCGCCAAAACAGAAATAAGCCAAATATACAAAGGGAGTTGCCGCGACATTAGAAGCAGCAAGCAGGGCAGTAAAGCCCACAATAAAACCTAAGGCCGCAAATTTCGCTCTAAAGGAATAGATAAATGCCACGATAAATGAGACACCTGAGAGCGATAAGATCTTTAGAAGATGTATCCCTGGCGCTTGAAATATAAAGACTAAAGTAATAAGGATGATCGCGATAAAAGTTCCAAACATCTCATTACGTTTATGCTTTAACGTGCCTGTCTGATCCGCGATAGACATCGTTAAACTGCCATAACCAGCAATCATCAATATAGGTAGAGGGATATTAAAGCAGTAAAGAATCGCCACAGGGATAAAGATCCCTAATGCCATTTTTACGCCCATCGCAAAGTCACTACTAAAAAAGAATCGATAAGTGGCAGTAATAATATGATTCATAATGGCTTTAAACCCCTTTAATTCAAAGTGCCACCCCAAGCGCGATAATGATATCGTCCTGGGATGGCGCTAACACCTCAATTTATAATAAAAAAGAGATTAGAAGAGTACAAACTTCAGTAAGAATAGTCCGGCAATAATATAGGTTGCAGGATGAATGTCTCTGAATTTCCCAGTTCCTAATTTAAGCGCAACAAAACTAATAAATCCAAATGCAAAGCCTTCAGCAATAGAGTAGGTAAATGGAACCCCTAATACTAAAAGCGCCGCAGGAATTGAATCTGTTGGTGAGTCCCACTCAACTTCTGTCAACTCACGTAGCATTAAACCGGCAATATAAACCAAAGCAGGGGCTGTTGCATAAGCAGGAATTGACGCCGCTAATGGGGAGAAGAATATTGCTAAAATGAAGCATGCTGCAATCGCAAGCGCCGTCAAACCTGTACGACCACCTGCTTGCACACCCGAGGTACTTTCCACATAAGCAGTTACTGAGCTCGTCCCCAACATACTTCCTGAAAGAATTGCGGTACTATCTGCAAAAAGCGCACGACTAAAACGCTTTTTAGCCTGTGGGACTTTCTTCTCATCTAATAAGCCACCGCGTTTGGCAACACTCATCAAAACGCCTGTCGCATCAAATAACTCGACTAAAACAAGCGCAATAAGAATTTGAATAAAGCTACCGCTTAAGACTTTTTCGAAGCTTAACTGGAAGAAGGTCGGCGCAAGTGATGGCGGCGCTGAGACAATCCCTTTAAATTCAGTATGTCCTAAAATCGCACTTAATACCGATACAACTAAAATACTAATTAAGATCGCACCTCGAATTTTGAAGTTATCGAGTACAACAATCAAGAAGAATCCTAAAATTGCATACAGCGCACCGTGCGTTGATAGATCGCCTAAACTTACAAGTGTGGCTGAGTTTGCCGTGATAATTCCTACATCAGGATTAGATAATCCGATAAATGCTAAGAATAAACCGATACCAGCTCCTACGGATGCTCGTAATGATTTTGGAATTCCACTAATAATCCAAGTACGGAGTCCTGTTGCCGTTAAGATAAAGAAGACCACTCCAGAAACAAATACAGCCCCTAGCGCTTCTTGCCAAGTATAGCCAAAGCCCCCTTGTGCTATCGGCGCTGCGATTGTGAAAGCAAAGAATGCATTAAGCCCCATTCCCGGCGCTAATCCAACAGGGTAGTTTGCCGCAAATGCCATGACAAGTGTACCAATTGCTGCAGCAATACACGTTGCCATAAAGATAGAGCCATAGTCCATCCCTGTCTTTGATAATAAGTAAGGGTTTACGAAAATGATATATGACATCGTTAAGAATGTCGTAATCCCGGCAATGATCTCTGTCCGAACAGTGGTCTGATGCGCTTTTAATTGAAACAGTTTCTCTAACATGACGCGTCCTTTATGCGAAGAGAATTAAAAAAGTCCCGTAGGTAACGAGACTTCTCAAAACTTAAGATTTTTTAGATTTAGGGGTGATTAAAAGAGAGAGAACAATCGACCCGATCAATGTGCCAAGTATGACACTCAGGGACAGAGCGATTGGTAGATGGTAATCGAAGTAGAGAATCAACATCTTAATACCAATGAAAATAAGGATAATTGCGAGACCATATTGTAAAAGATGGAATCGTTCAGCCATATCTGCAAGTAAGAAATACATTGCTCGAAGCCCTAGAATTGCAAAAACATTCGAGGTCATAACAATGAAGGGGTCTGTTGTCACAGAGAAAACAGCAGGCACAGAATCCACTGCAAAAATCACATCTGAAATCGTGATTAAAACTAATACTAAAAAGAGCGGTGTCGCATATCGTAAGCCATCTTTAAAGATAAAGAAGTGCTCTTTATGATAATCATCTGTCGTTTTGAAGAGTCTTTTTGTAATCTTAATGATCTTATTTTGACTTAAATCGGCCTCATCATCATGACCAAAGCACATCTTAATCCCAGTGAAGAGTAGGAATGCCCCAAATACATAGAGTATCCACTCAAATTTAGAGATTAGGAAGCTTCCAATCAAGACCATCACAACTCGTAAAAATACAGCTGCTAATACCCCATAAACGAGCACGCGACGTTGATATATATTAGGGACTTTAAAGTAACTAAAGATTAGTAAGAAAATAAAGATGTTATCAATCGATAACGATTTTTCAACGACATAACCTGTCAGGAATTCTAATGATTTACTCAAAGCAAATTGACTATTATCTCCTACAGATGCCGGCAAACTCTCTGCTGGAATCATATATTTGATATATGCCCACAAGCCCAGATCAAAAAGTAGTGCAACTGTAATCCAAATTAACGTCCAGATTAAGGCCTCTTTGGCACTCACTTTGTGATCACCGCTTGCCTTTAAGGCAAACATATCAATCAAAATCATTATGGAAACAACTATTCCAAACACTACATAAAGTGTTGGTGAACCGATAGAAACATGATCGATCACGAAGTGATACCTCTGCTTTAGTGAAATAAAAGTCTAAAAATAAGGGGAGTAAAATATCAGAATTTAAAGTAGTTATCTAGATATTCTGAAAAAGGAATTTGGGGCTGTCTTTCTATCGCTTTTTGTTTATCAAGCGCAGCTTCTACTTCTTGCATAAATTCGCTTACTAGAGAGTCATCTAATGGCAACCAATCATGAATATAATGTCGTTTCGCTTGTTCTAGGAAAAACGATTGATAAGACATGCCACTCTCTTTTAATGCCGCTAAAACTTTTGAAGAAGGTAGTAGTGCAGGGTTATCAATTTTTTGTTGCATTGATGCTAACGTTTCAAGATATTTTTCGCCTAGAATCTCTGCGATAGGGGTTAACCAAGCTAGGACATTCTCTAAAGCGGCTCTTAAAGTATATGTTTCCCCTTCAATCATCATGGCTGTCGCTAAGTCTTGACCTGTTTTTGCAACAACTTTTAAATTTTTCTGATTATGCTCATACTCTTTCTGAGAAAGAGCGGGGGCATCGGTCAAGATAGCAGCGGTCAAGAAGAGTTGGATAAAACGCATCGACTCAATATCGATTCCTTCAGCCACTAGCGGGTTAATATCAATGGAGCGAAGCTCAATATACTCAATCCCTCGCTTATTAAGCGCCGTCAGGAAGTTTTCGCCTGAACGCATAATTTGTTTAGGTCTGATACTCGCGTAATATTCATTTTCAATCTGTAAGATGTGATTGTTAATCTGATTATATTCACCATTTTCAATCACCGGGATTTGCGAAAAAATATTACAAGGTGTTGAGATCGCGAATTGAATATTTTTAGTAAACTCTTCAATGCTATTAAAGGAGACATCAAAATGACACTTATTATTGCCATACCCGATATCTGAAAGGCGAAGCGATTCACCGTTAGGAAGATAGCTATCTGTCTCATTGAGAGATGCAAAATCATTCACTTTCCCAGCTAAGAAACTCTTATCCATTACCGGAGAAGCCCCTAAGAAGAAAGGTATAATATACCCATAACGAGAAACATTACGACAGGCGTGCAAATAACGAGACGTCTTAAATGATTGCGCAGAATCCTCATTCCCTAATGCAGTCTGAAACTGCTGCAAAAAGGCATCTTTCAAAGAAAAATTGTAATGAATCCCTGAAATCACTTGCATCATTTTTCCATAACGAAGACTCAATCCTTTACGATAAAGCGACTTCATTTTTGCATCATTCGAGGTGCCATATTTTGCAATGACAATTTCCTCTTCTGATGAAATAAAAGGCGGCATTGAATTGGGCCAAAAGACCTCATCATCAAGTTTACTCAAGGTAAATCGTTGAATATCACTTAAATCTTGAAGCGCCTTCTCAGGACTCTCCACAGGATCTGTCACAAATTCTAATAGAGACTCTGCGAAATCTGTGGTGATATGACTATGTGTTAATGCAGAACCGATGGCCGCAGGGTGATCTTGATCACTAATTTTCCCACTTTGGGCATTGATCCTCAAAGTTTCTCGTTCAAGACCAATATTCACCGAAGCAATCATCTTTTTAGATTCACCAAGGAGTGCGAGGTTGTGCTGTAAACGATTCTGCAAATTATCCATACAAATTCTCTTTTCTAACAGGGTTCTAAATGAGGCGACTAACCGACGTTAACGTTCGTCAATTGGATCGTCATGCGACTGGAAGAGCTCAATATTAAAGCCGACTTTTTCTTGCCACATATTCACAATATTACAGAATAATTCTGCGGTTTTCTCTGTGTCATAAAGGGCAGAGTGCGCCTTGCTATGATCCCAATCAATGCCGGCAGCACCAATAGCTCTTGCTAATACGGTTTGTCCATAAGCAAGTCCTGCAAGGCTCACCGTATCAATGACAGAGAAAGGGTGGAAAGGGGAGTTTTTAATGCCGGTACGTTCTATTGCCGCATTTAAAAACCCTAAGTCAAAATGCGCATTATGACCGACCAAAATCGCTCTAGTGCAACCTTTTGCTTTCAATGCATCTCTGACGAGCTGGAAAACTTTCTTTAATGCTTCCTTCTCTGAAACTGCAAAACGAAAAGGATTGTCGACCTTAATACCATTAATCTTCATTGAATCAGGATTTAGAAGCAGTCCTTTTGCCGGCTCAACATGCGTAGATACTGATTCTGCGGTACTTAAAAATCCAGATTCATCCATATCGATAACAACGGCCGCAATTTCTAAAAGCGCATCCGTTCTGGGGTTAACACCGCCTGTTTCAACATCAATAACAACGGGTAAAAATCCACGAAAACGCATCGAGATAGGGGGTGGGGATTGTAAGTGGTCAGCCATAACTATGAAGAGATTCTTCTCGCCTTTTATTGTCAGTGTAAATTATATCAATTAGATGGAATCACCCCAATGAAAATTAAAAAATTTACTCTCAAGGGATCATTCCATAAGTTAAAAAAGGGCGTTCAATATTAGAAGTTCACCCTTTTTAATCATCATACTTTATGCTTTCGTTTCTGCTGCACCCGTAGTTTCTTCTGCATAAACGATTTCAGGAGCGACTTTTTCAGTAACACAATTTTCATGCACAATCACTTTCTGAACATTATCTAAAGAGGGTAGATCAAACATCGTATCTAATAGAAGATGTTCAATAATACTTCTCAATCCACGAGCCCCTGTTTTTTTCTCCAATGCCTTCTTCGCGATGGCTTGAAGCGCTTCATCAGTAAAGACAAGCTCAACGCCTTCCATTTCAAACAGGTAAGCAAATTGCTTAGTAATCGCATTTTTCGGCTCTGTTAAAATATTCACTAATGCTGTAGTGTCAAGCTCTTCCAATGTTGTAATAACCGGTAAACGTCCGATAAACTCAGGAATTAAACCATATTTTGCCAAATCTTCAGATTCAACTTCCGCAAATAATTTTGACAGATTTTTTGCTTCATCCGTTGTCTTCACTTCCGCACCAAAGCCGATACCGCCTTTTGATTGTCGTTGTTCAACAATTTTTTCAAGCCCTGAGAATGCGCCACCACAAATGAAGAGAATATTACGTGTATTCACTTCAATGAGCTCCGCATTGGGGTGTTTTCTACCACCACTTGGAGAAACTGATGCCGTGGTTCCTTCGATGATTTTAAGAAGCGCTTGCTGCACGCCTTCACCAGAAACATCACGTGTAATAGAAGGGTTTTCGCTACGGCGAGAGATTTTATCGATCTCATCAACATAAATAATGCCGGACTCTGCACTCTCAATATCAAAATCACAGTTTTGTAATAGTCGTAAAACGATATTCTCAACATCTTCACCAACGTATCCCGCTTCTGTCAACGTTGTTGCATCTGCAATCGCAAAAGGTACATTCAGACTTCTTGCAAGTGTCTCAGCTAAAAGCGTCTTACCCGAACCAGTAGGCCCTATAAGAAGAATATTACTTTTGCTAAGTTCGATATCGTTATCGCCACTTAAACGCTCACTCTCAAGACGCTTATAGTGATTATAAACCGCAACGCTTAAGGTACGCTTTGCGTGGGACTGCCCAATCACATATTGATCTAAATCTTCATAGATCTCTTTAGGAGTTGGAAGACTCTCTTCAGCTTCTGCCAAAATGTCTGCTTGCACATCTTCCACAACGAGATCGTTACAGAGCTCAATACATTCCTTGCAAATATAAACGCCATTTCCTGAGATGAGGCGTTCAGCTTCGCTCTGATCTTTACCGCAGAAAGAACATTCAACACTTTTGGTCGGTTTATCTGTTTTATTACTCATTTTACGAATCTACTCCGAGAATTTTAGTTTGATTGCCCATAAGGCAATCTTCATATTTATCTACTATTTATGAATCTTCACTGACTCTACCGCCGCTGCATCCTCCCAAATAATACAAGGAAAAGCAGGGCGATATAATCTGTTCTCTCTAGCGTTTGGTAATGACTTTATCGATCAAACCATACTTCACCGCTTCTTCTGCGCTCATGAAGTTGTCTCGATCAGTATCTTTCTCAATCTGTTTAACCGTTTTATGGCTATGATGCGCCAAGAGTGTATTCAATTGTTTCTTTATTTTAAGCATCTCTTTAGTATGGATTTCAATATCCGATGCTTGCCCTTGATAACCGCCTAATGGTTGGTGAATCATCACTCTTGCGTTAGGAAGCGCAAAGCGTTTGCCTTCAGTGCCCGCTGTGAGCAAAAATGCGCCCATACTACAAGCTTGGCCTAAACACATGGTTGATACGTCTGGTTTAATAAACTGCATCGTATCGTAAATAGACATGCCTGCGGTCACTGATCCACCAGGCGAATTGATATAGAGATGAATATCTTTATTAGGATCTTCAGCTTCTAAAAACAGCATCTGGGCGACGATTAAGTTCGCCATATGATCTTCTACTTGACCCACCATAAAGATGATTCGTTCTTTTAAAAGACGCGAGTAGATATCATAAGAGCGCTCGCCTCGACCAGTCTGCTCTACAACCATCGGCACTAACTGTGACATTTCAGTATCTATAATAGAAGACATAACCCTAATCCCTTTTATGGTTTTCAACCAATTAATCTCTTTCAAACGAACTAGTTTAGCAGAAAACCGATGCTTTTTATGAATATAATTCAACATCAGAATATTTATTCTGTAAAGCATGAAATATCTGTCCTATCGTAGTAATATAAACGGCGTTTATTTGTAGACAACTTGAATGAATTTCAGCTAAAAGGATGAGTGCCGTGAGAGATACTTTTAATTTTTGTGCAGGACCCGCAACAATGCCTTATACCGTGCTTCAAAAAGCACAAGATGAACTACTAGATTGGCAAAAACAAGGCGCTTCGGTAATGGAAGTTTCCCACCGAGGAAAAGAGTTTGTTGCGCTCGCAAAAGAGTGCGAAGCGGATCTTCGTGAGCTCCTCGATATTCCTGTAAATTATAAAGTCCTCTTTCTTCAAGGCGGAGGCCTTGCGCAATTTGGATTGATTCCACTCAACCTTCTTGGAAATCGCGTTGGTGACGGCAAAACGTCCATCGATTACTTAGAGACAGGAGTTTGGTCTAAAAAATCAGCGATTGAAGGTGCTCGCTATGCGGCGTCAAACATTATTTATAGTGGCAAAGAAGAGGGATATATCGATGTTCCTGATAAAAATGCGATTAACGTTAACCCTGAAAGTGCATACCTTCATCTCTGTTCTAATGAGACAATTAACGGCGTAGAGTTCTTTTACGATATCAAAAACTGCCCAATTCCAGTTGTCGCTGATATGAGCTCTAACATTCTTTCTAAAAGAATTGATGTAAGCCAATATGGCCTTATTTATGCAGGCGCACAAAAAAATATTGGGCCTGCAGGCTTAACACTCGTCATTGTTCGTGAAGACCTTCTCGGCAAAGCATCCCCATTTGTACCAGATGCCTTGAATTATACGTTGCAAGCAAAGAATGACTCTATGCTTAACACACCGCCAACATTTGCCATTTATCTCATGAGTCTTGTATTAAAAGAACTTAAAGAGAAGGGTGGACTTGAAGAGATGGAAAAATTAAATCATAAAAAGTCTTTCTTACTCTACAACACAATTGACAATAGCCGCCTCTACCGTAATCCGGTGCATGTCGATGCTCGCTCAAATATGACCATTCCTTTCACGCTAGCAGATCCTACGCTAGATGCACTTTTCCTCAAAGAAGCAGAAGCACATAAACTGATAAATTTAAAAGGCCATCGTAGTGTTGGCGGCATGCGTGCAAGTATCTACAATGCTATGCCAATAGAGGGCGTGATTGCATTAACTAACTTCATGAAAGATTTTGAAGCAAGACATTACGCTTAAGTCCCCAAATCAAATCTTCTAATTAAGGCATGCATAGCCTAATCACAAAGAGCTAGAGATTTATTCTCTAGCTTCTTCTTTTTCACAGATCGAAGTGCAAGGTTGCACTTTACTTCTATTCATTGCTATAACTAATGAATCGTCTTTATAAAAAATCAAACAATTAGTGTTCATTTCGTTATACTTTAATACGTGAAACCGAATGTATACAATCACATAACGTAACGAATCAGTGGCGTGATAATCAAACAAGATATGGGTGTAAAACGCAATGTTAAATGAGAAAAAATTCGCAAAAAGTCAATTCGCAAAAATTATTAGTACCGTTCTAATTTCGACATCACTTCTTTTTGGGCAGTCTACAATCGCTACAGAAATAAGCAAAACTCAACCGTCAAAAATATCGGCACCGACCTATAATGAGCAATTGATCAACTCTGCACACTCTGCAATTTTGGCGCAATATCATTATGATCGACTTCCTATTGATGATGCACTATCTGAACGTATATTTAATCTTTATCTAAAGACGTTAGATCCTCAAAAAATATTTTTCTTACAATCAGATATCGATAATTTTAGTCGCTACAAACTTCAATTTGATGACTTTGTGAGACGCTCAAAACTCGATGTTCCTTTCGAAATGTATGCACTACTTGTACATAGAATGGATGAACAATATGGCTTAGTTAAAGAGTTACTCCTTGAAGATTACGACTTTACTGTCGACAAAATGCTGACGATTCAACGTAAAGATGAGAACTTCCCTAAAAATGACCTAGAGATGCGAGCGCTCTGGAAAGATAGACTCCAAAATGAGCTCATCAACCTCATGGTGACAGATGAAAAGCTCACACTAGATGATGCAAAAGAGAAACTGCAAAAACGCTACAATACCCGCCAAAAACGTATCCATGATATGGAAGAAGGGGAGTTATTTAGCCTAGTGATGAATGTTCTATCGTTAAGTTTTGACCCACACTCAGGTTATTACTCAGCAAAACAGATGGAGCAATTTAATATCAGCATGAGTTTATCCTTACAAGGGATCGGTACTGTTTTACGTCAAGATGATGACTCAGTAAAAATCGTTGAAGTTGTTACAGGCGGCCCCGCAGATCTTACCGGACAAGTACAAATTGGCGATGAGATTATTGGCGTTGCACAGGGAGATGATGGCGAGTTCGTAGATATCGTTGGCATGCGCCTTGATAAAGTCGTCGAAATGGTACGTGGTGAAAAAGGTACTACCGTTCGTTTACAGATGATTGGCAATAAAGGTAAGGGCGCTGAAAAAGTCGTTAAAATAACACGTGATACCGTAAAGCTTGAAGAGCAAGAAGCAAAATCAGAAACCTTCACTATTCCCTCAGAATCAGGACAAGCAGACTATAAATTGGGCGTTATTACGCTCCCTGTATTCTACAGTGACTTTGAAGGGAACAAACAAGGTGTTGAAGACTTTAAGAGCACTACACGTGATGTTAAAAACCTACTGATCCCACTCATGAATGAAGAACATATTGATGGGCTTGTCATCGACCTTCGCGGAAATGGTGGTGGTTCATTAACAGAAGTTATCGATCTTGCCGCGCTCTTTGTAGGGGATGATAAATCGATTGTCCAAACACGTGGGTTTGATCAAAACACAGATGCGCAATCAAGTACTGCTGAAGTCTTAACTTACAGTGGTCCTATGGTTGTCCTTATCGACAGACTAAGCGCTTCTGCAAGTGAGATATTTGCGGGAAGTATGCAAGACCAAGGTCGTGCCATCATTGCTGGCTCGACTAGCTTTGGGAAAGGGACTGTTCAAACAATGATTGATCTCAGTCGTATTTTAGCGAAATCCACAAAACCTGGGCAGTCTAAAGTCACTATTGCAAAGTTCTATCGCGCAAATGGTGAATCAACCCAAGAAAAAGGAGTATCTCCTGATGTTGAGTTGCCGTCAATCTATGATCCTTCAGAAATTGGTGAAGCCAAAGAACTCTATGTAATGTCATGGGACACTATTGAAGCTGCGCCGGACTATGATCCATCAGTTGTTGTGACGAAAGAGCTATCACGTGATTTACAAAACAAGAGTAATGCCCGTTTTAATGATAGTGAAAAGCATCAAATTTTCGAAAAACAGGCAAACAAAACCCTCGATCTTTGGAAAATCAACGAGCTTAGCCTCAATTTAGATCAACGTAAAGAGAAACTTAAAACTGAAGAAGCAGAGAACTTGGAACTTCAAAATAGAATGCGAGTTCTATATGAGTATGAGCCTTTAACGCTTGAACAATTCCGTAATGAGGACGGTTCTTATAGTAAACTTCTAAAAGAGAGCGAAACAGATCTTCTTCTTGAAGAGGGGCTCTTAATTCTCAGAGACTATATTGATCTCCTAGATACAAATAAATAATAATTAAAAAACAGACAATATCGTCTAAAATGAATGGGGATTCTTATCTAAAGGCTCAATGATTTATCAAAGTCATTGCATTTTTAGAAGGGAATCCCCATTATTCATGGCGAAACGTAAAATCCACTCAATTTCACAAGAATATTTATGAGTGATTAATACGATCATCAAATGATTTAATTAGATAAATTGTCACTATTTAAGAGCCCTATATATAACGATAGCGGCATAGTGAAAGATTACGAGCGTAAGGACGTTACAAAATGGAAGATATTAAAGGTAAACGCGTTATTGTAGGCATGAGTGGCGGCGTCGACTCCTCAGTGGCGGCGTTTCTTTTAAAAGAACGTGGGGCAGATGTTCATGGCGTATTCATGAAGAACTGGGAAGAGGAATTCGATCAAGGATATTGTACTGCAGAAGATGACTTAAAAGATGCTGAAGCTGTGTGTGAAACACTCGGAATCCCCCTACATAAAGTCAATTTTGCTAAAAACTACAAGGAACGAGTTTTTGATTACTTCATTGATACCCTTAAAGATGGCTTAACCCCTAATCCAGATGTATTGTGCAACAAAGAGATCAAATTTAAAGCGTTCTTAGAATATGCAGAAGAACTTGGAGCAGATTATCTAGCGACCGGACACTATACTCGTGTTACCAGAAAAGAGGGTAAAGCGTACCTGCTAAAAGGAATTGATGACAATAAAGATCAGAGTTACTTCCTCTATCTCCTTAATCAGCAGCAACTCATCAATACACTATTCCCTATTGGTGATTATGAGAAAACAGAAGTCCGCCAAATTGCACTCGATAATAAACTGATCACCTTTGATAAAAAGGACTCTACCGGAATCTGCTTTATTGGCGAGCGGGATTTTACTGACTTTATTATGCAATACCTTCCTACAAAACCCGGCGATATGATTCTGCCTAATGGGGAAGTGGTTGCACAGCATAAAGGACTCGCTTTCTATACGATTGGACAACGCCAAGGCCTTGGTATTGGCGGAAGAAAAGATTCTACGGGAGAACCTTGGTTTGTTGCAGATAAAGATCTAGAAAACAACCGTTTAATCGTTGTTCAAGGAGATCAAAAAGAGCTTTATGGTCGCGGTCTTGTAGCTCGTGAACTTCATCAAATTAATCCGATTGATTGGCAAGACGTAAACCCGCGCTTAACGGCTAAAATTCGTTATCGTCAAAAAGATGTGAAATGCCAAGTAACGTGTTTAGAAAACAACCGAATTCAAGTAGATTTTGATGATCCTCAACGAGCAATTACTCCTGGACAATCTATCGTATTCTATGATGGAGACATCTGTCTTGGCGGTGCATTTATTGAATCAAAAATCATCTAATCAATATCGCGAAAAATAAAGTTAACTACTTGTTATAAATTAGAAATTTAACCTTATCATGCTATAAAAAACCTCATGCTAAAAAGACCATTATTAGGTTTAGTAGCATGAGGTTTTTTGCTAATTCGCCCATCTTTCTATAGATCTTAATATCTCTATCGCTTTTGCTTTTATCTAATAAATTAAAATCAATAATCTGTAAATCCTCGATAAACTAAAAGCATACTTAACAAACTAAACCCTCACTTCACCTATACGTTTCTTAATGAATGCTATACAAACATCATGCTTTTTAATTCTGATAATAATCATATGAAAAGCAGAGCGCTACCCGCGCTTAATTGATAATGACTCTCAATTAAGGTAAAATATCATCACTATAACCTGATAAAAGACCCCATGAAGAAACTACTGACGTTTTTTGAATCATTTATTGACCCCTTTAAAAGCCATCCTGATAAAGCCCCTCCCACAACACTTTTAGCCTTCTATTGGCATTATGTGAAACAGGTAAAAGGGATATTTATTGGTCTACTTATTGTTGGGTTCTTTGTCTCTATCATGGAAATAGCGCTGTTTAGCTATATCGGAAAAATCGTCGACATGGTGGAGTCTTCATCAACAGCTCAAGCGCTTTGGGATAATCATCGAGGAGAGTTTATTTGGATGATGACAGTCATCGTCTTACTAAGACCGATCGCTTCACTCATTCACAACCTTATTTTAAACCAGGCGTTAACCACCAACTTCACCTCTATGATTCGCTGGCAACAGCATCGTTACGTGCTAAAACAATCTATCAACTTCTTCCACAGTAGCCTCTCTGGGGGTATCGCTAGCCGCGTAATGAGTACAGGACAATCAATTCGCAACTCTGTCATCATGTCAACAGATTCTATGTGGCGAGTTGTTATTTATGCCATCACAACAGTTGTACTATTTTTTGAAGTCAATGCCTGGCTAACAGTCCCGATATTACTCTGGATTGTGGCATATATTCTATTGATGATTTACTTCCTTCCACGTACACGAAAGCGCTCTCATCGTTCAGCGAAAGCCCGTTCTAAACTAATGGGGCATGTTGTTGATAGCTATAGCAATATTACAACTCTCAAGCTATTTTCACATAGTGAAAAAGATGAGCTAGATGCTAAAGCCGTCATGAGAGAGCAAACAGATGCGGCGCTTCACTCCACGAAGCTCTCAACCGCGATGGATTTCTCACTAACAATGATCAACAGCCTCCTTATTGCCGGGACTGTCATTGTTTCACTCTGGCTTTGGGGCGCTTCATTTATCTCCGCTGGAGCTATCGCATTCACAATTAGTTTAGTCATTAGAATCAATAGCATGTCTACGTGGGTAATGCGGGTAATCAGTCATATATTTGAAGATATCGGCAGTGTACAAGATGGGATTAAAGTAATTGCACAAGCGCGAGAAGTTATCGATCTTCCTCATGCTAAAAAACTCACAGATGTTAAGGGAGCCGTTACATTTAAATCGGTTGATTTTAGTTATCATCCAACAAAACCGATCTATCAAGCTTTAGATTTAGATATTAGAGCAGGCGAAAAAATTGGGTTGGTAGGGCCTTCGGGTGCCGGAAAAACAACATTAACCCAAATCTTATTAAGACTTTATGATGTCACAAAAGGAGAAATCCTCATTGATGGGGAAAATATCACGCAATTTACCCAGGATAGCTTACGAGAAAATATTGGCGTTGTAACGCAAGAACCGGCGTTATTCCATCGATCTATTCGTGACAATCTACTTTATGGAAATCCTGATGCTACTGATGAGATGATCTTTGAGGCATTAAAGAAAACTAAGGCAGATCTGTTTGTAAAAGAATTGGTTGATCAATATGGTAAAACAGGTCTTGATGCGCTCGTAGGAGAGAGTGGGGTCAAACTCTCAGGCGGTCAACGTCAACGAATTGCGATTGCTCGTGTTTTACTCAAAAATGCACCCATCTTAATTTTAGATGAAGCAACCTCAGCACTAGACTCTGAGTCGGAAGCCGTTATTCAAGAAAACCTAGAGCTATTGATGGAAGGAAAAACCGTTATTGCAATTGCACATCGTCTCTCTACCATCGCCAAAATGGATCGTTTAATTGTCATGGATCACGGTAAAATTGTTGAAATGGGATCTCATGAAACCTTGATTAATCAAGGGGGAATCTACGCTTCCTTCTGGAAAAAGCAAGTATCACATCCTCTAAGCCCATAAAAAAACAAAACATTTATTTACATCGTAAAACTTGACAGTCAGATTCTGCTAGGGGTATGATTCACCTCTATTGCAGGTACCTCGTTAGGTGAGGCTCCTGTACGGAGACATGCTGCTGCCCAGAAACGTCCAAAGACGCCAACGGGTTTGAACAGAGATCATCGGGTTAAGGTGATCTATAATGTAGCTAGCAAATTCCCTTTGGAATTGCTTATGCCGTACAGTGCTAAAGCTCAATGAAAGGAGGGAATAAAGAATTAGTGATGCGCTATGTATCCTAAATCTTTGTCAGTTGCGCGATCAGAATTTAGAGAGCGCACCTTCTTCATCGAGGGTGCGCTTTTTGTTTGCCTTTAAAACCTCTTTTCTCTCACAAGAGATGTTTTAAAGAGCATTCACTCTTTATTCACTTAGATCTATAAAGGAGAATAACTATGACTAGTTCAGTTCTCTCAAACCACATGACATTTAATACACTTCGGGCGGATCGCACCGAATGGGTTAATCTTGTTTCACCCTCAAATTCAGAGCTTTCAAAAGTTCTTAAAGCAATTAATTTACCAACAGATACGCTACAATCCATGCGAGGGAACCTTCAAAAATTAGAAGACAATACGGTACTGCTCAAGCTTCAAATTCCGCGAAAAAATCTTCCGAGATCGAAAGTTCCTTATCAAGTCACAATGCTCACGATTCTCGTAAAAGAGGGAGTAGTCATTACTATCAGTGAAGACGAATCATTCCTTTTTACACACCTTGAGCATGAACACCTTGTGAACTGGGCAGAGAAGAATTCAACAGATTTCCTCTTTAGAATTCTCTCAATGACAACGGAAAATTTCTTACAAATCACCAATTCGTTATCAGATAAAATTGCCGAGATTGAGCTAAAACTCAAAAGAGCTTTCCATAATCGCTCAGTATTTGAATTACTCAACCTGAATAAAAGCTTACTCTACTTTTCAAAAGCTCTTAATCGCAACATTCGTCTACTTAAAAACCTCTCACGTAGAAGTGTTTTAAGAGCCGATCATGAGCAAGACTTAGCATTAATTGATTTGATTGCTAAGGCAGAGCAGGTCGAAAGCCTAGCAAGAACCTATCATGCAAATCTCCGTAATCTTATGGATGCCTATTCAGCAGTGATAGAAAATAACTTAAGCTTATCGGTTCAATACTTAACGATTTTTGTAACCGTTATCACTATTCCTATGGCAATTGGCGGAATATATGGCATGAATACTCCGCTACCGCTACAAGATGAACCTTATGCATTAACGGCTCTCGGCATTATAGGTGTCATTGTAATTGCATCACTTTTAACATTCTTTAAATCTAAAAAGCTGATCTAGTCATGCAATGGTATCTAACAGCGCCACTTATAATATGAAAAATAAAAAGCGCCCATAAAAGTCAACAAACTATTTATTTTCAAATAGTTAAATAATAAAACCATAATTATACTCAAATAAGCCCCTGAGAATGGATAGGCTGAACGCTTTCTTGCACCCTCTCATTCATCAGGCTTATCTAAAATAGAAGGGAGATCTCATGTTACAGATCTATACAAACACGCCTCAAGGTCAACTCGTTAAAGAAACCAATATTGTGCCTAATAGTATTGTGATTCTGACAGATCCGAATCAAGAGAAAATTAATGAACTTGCAACTGAATTTAATATTCCCCAAAAATTCTTTACAGATTCTTTAGACAAGCAAGAACATCCTCGCCTAGAAAGAGATAGCAATGCGCGCCTTATCGTTCTCAATGTTCCGGTAAGAAATCCCAAGGCAGGGGGACATAATGATGCGCCTTATATCACATTACCTTTTGGCGTCATTCACACAGAAAGCAATCTTTTCTTAGTAACCCATGAAGCACATGCACCGCTCATGAAAGATTTCTTATCAGGGAAATATGGTGATTTTCAGACACATATGAAGACAACAATGACTATTCTTCTCTTCAAAGCTGTCGCAAAAGCCTACGATGACCACCTAGGCTATGTTAAAGATGAAACCCGCGAACTTCAGCAAATGCTCAGAGAATCCTATCAAAATAGGGAGATATTTAGTTTAATTACCCAGAATAAAAGCTTACTCCTCTTTTCTGTAGCACTCTCTGCACTCACCATTCTCTATCGCCAGATCATTAATGGTGGAACATTAAAAGTCCTTCCTGAAGAAAAACAACTATTAGAAGATATTTTAATAGATATCGAACAATCAGCAGAAGTAGCAGAAATGCGCAGAGAAAGTTTAAGTAATCTAATGGATGCTTATGCGGCAATCGTTCATAACAACCTCAATACAGTGCTCAAAACCTTAACTGCACTTGCGATTATCATGATTATCCCGACGATGATTGGATCAATCTTCTCGATGAACGTTGCGCTCCCTTATGAGGAAGATCCTGTTTCCACAATTGTTATTTCAACAATTACGGTCGCTGTTAGCATTGGTTTACTTATCACATTCTACGTTAAAAAATATATTCGCCTATGATCGGCTGAATTTTCATCTTAATCTCATTTTTAATGATGAGTGAAACTTTTGATATACCGATAATTTAGAGGAGCTCCCCCATGATCACGATTTACAAAAATGTCATAGAGAATACTTATAAGCATGCAACTCGCATTACTGAAAACAACTGGATTAAAGCAACAGCACCAGACAAACCAGCGCTCCATATGTTACATCAATCGCTGAATATCCCGCTCTATTTTATGGAAGAAGCGTTAGAAAAAAACACACGTCCAACGATTTTTGAAACCCCTGAGATGACGCTATTTATTATCCATCTTCCTTACGTCGATCCGACAGTTGCTCGCAACTCAGAAGGCGTTCGTTATCGCACGGTACCGCTTGGAATTGCATTAGTTGACTCTCATCTTGTCACTATCTGCCAAGTCGAGCTAGAAGGCTTCTTCGATTCATTTATGAAAGTCTGTAAAGGTCTTGGCCGTGATAAACAAGTTCCTAATGTGCTTGATCTTTTACATATCACCTCAGAACGTTACCTTAAGCTGATGCATACTATTGAGTATGAAATCGCCGAAGCTGAGGATGAATTATCACGTTCATACCGTAACTCTGAACTTTACACATTGCTTCATATTAATGATGGCTTATTAGATATGACAATTTCCTTGAAACAGATGCTACATTTGATGCGTCAAATCAATCAAGAGCATCATCTCAACTTATTACCCAATGGCGTAGAGCGCTTCGAAGATTCAATTATCGAACTAGAGCAAGCATACTCTGTAGCTGAGATTAACCAACTCAACTCAAATAACGTAATGGATGCTTACGGTAATATTATTCAAAACAACGTCAGCCACATCGTGAAATTACTCACTGCGCTAACAATTGTCCTATCTATTCCAACATTAATTGCCACGATTTATGGGATGAACGTACCATTACCATGGCAGGATGAGCCCAATGCCTTTGCGATGCTTATTGTCTTAATGGTGCTTTTAACAGGAACCGTTGCCGGAATTTTCTATCGTAAGCGATTCTTCTAATCATAAATTCAAGAAAAGAGCTATTATTTTCCCCATATTTAATAACCCTCTCCTATAGTTTAACTATGAGCTGCCTACTTCAAAACAGCTGTCAGCTCTATGTATAATCCGTAGAAGTATATGAATAGGAGATAAAGAGGATCTATTAGTAGTGAGTAGTCCCCTCAAAAGTTAAACCCCTGAATTTCTCTTTGATAATAGAAACTCAGGGGTTTTTTATAGCATTTTATTTCACTACTTCTAATAGGAACATATTATTCTGCTTTACCAAGCATTACTTCACGAACGATATACTCAGCAATCGCAAGCGAAGAGGTGGCTCCTGGTGATGGCGCATTACGGATATGTGCAATGTTGCCTTCACGACGAATTACAAAGTCATCCACTAACGTACCATCTGGATTCATTGCTTGCGCACGAATTCCTCTAGTTGCTGGTTTAACCGTCATATTCGAAAGGGTTGGCACATATTTTGTCGCTTCATTAATGAAGTTCTTTTGACTAAATACTGTCTTAGATTCACGCATTGCCGCAGGAATGTTACGGAAGGCGAAGCGCCAGAAGCCAGGATAGAACATAAACTCTTTAATATCTTTCCAGCTAAAGCCTTTACCATCATAGTTTTCACGCGCTTTAGAAAGGAATGCATTCGGACCAATCGTCATTTTTCCATCAATACGCTTTGTAAAATGCACACCTAAGAATGGATACTTAGGATCTGGAACAGGGTAAATCAAGCCTTTTACATCATGCGTAAATTGATCATCTAATACGAAGTACTGGCCGAAGAATGGTACGATTTTAGGTGTTGCAACATCCCCTGAATTACGTGCTAAACGGTCTGATTGTAGACCTGCACAGCTCACAGCGTAATCAAATTTTGTAGGGTAAGTACGATTACCTTCAAGCGTAATAGTAATTTTGCCATCTGCATTATTCTTAATAGATTGAACAGGGCTGTTAAGCTCGATTTTACCACCACGCTCTTTGATCTCTTCTGCAATACGCTTTGCGATCTTCTCATAGCTTACAATTGCAGTTTCAGGAGAGTGAAGGGCAGCGACACCAATACAATTAGGCTCTACTTGACGAATTTCTTCACCATAAAGCATTTTTACGTTTGGTACTTCATTATCCAACGCGATTTGGAAGAGTTTTTTCAAACGCTCCTCTTCAACCCCATTTAACGCTACAACAACTTTCCCACATTGATCATAGGGAAGGTTATTGTCTGTACAATAATTGCGAACAAGCTCAACACCACGACGACATAGTCTTGCTTTTAAGCTACCCTTTGCATAATATAATCCTGCATGGACAACCCCAGAGTTGTGACTTGTTTGATGTTGCGCGACTTCTGACTCTTTTTCAAAGAGTGTTACGTTCGCATCTGGATAATCAATGAGAAGTTGTCTAGCAACGGATAATCCGTTAATACCTCCTCCGATCACTGCATAGTTGACGGTTGACACATTTATCTCCTTATAAAGATACTTGAATATGAAAAAACTAAAAAAAATCGAAAGTCTCTCTGATCAAGCGTTTGAACTGTTACGCGAAGCGATCCTTAACAATGTGTTAGAACCAGGAAAACTATACTCGGCAACTGAAATTGGTGAATGGGTTGGGGCATCTAGAACTCCCATTCGCGAAGCGGCGCAACAATTAGCCAATATTGGTTTAGTGCGTATCGAAAGAAACCGTGGGATACGTATTTTACCAACCTCACTGAAAGATCTTTTAGAATCATTCCAAATTCGCTTAATGCTTGAAGTACCGCTTGTTCGTAAAGTTGCCATGATTCGTACTGAAGAAGATATTGAGCATCTAACTAAAGCCTATAACAAACTCTTAAAAGCAGCTGAATCTGATGATTCTAAGGCGACTTTAAGTGCCGATAAAGAGTATCATTCTGAACTCCTTAAGATTGCGGCAGTAGAGCGAGCGCTGACAATTATTGATAACACTCGTAATACAGTTTTATTAACCGGTCCTAGTACAATCCCCAATTCTCGCACTTGTATGGAAGCCTTTGAAGACCATAAAGGCCTTCATGAAGCCATCCTCAAGGGAGATTCTGATGCTGCGGGTAAAGAGATGGAACGCCACATTATTAATACGGCTCGTCTCTTAGTAACGCAAGAATCAGAAAGTCGTGAAAACTGGAATAACTCAGATCTTCTCGAACAATTTTCATGGATTCATAAATAGTTAAAAATTACTTCTCCTAATTATTTTATGTTAAGTCTATTTTTAGCATAAGTTAGAGTTGCATGCAACACGCAGAATGTAATATTGCAATAGATAACTAACAGCTCATCAAGATATACCGGAAAACCTTTGAGAAAAAGCTCCATAATCGGCAATTTAACGCCTTTTTATGGGGCTCAAAGGAATTTATTAAGTTCATGTTATGCACAAAAATAAGCCAATGATTATAGGTTCAATAACTCCTTAGAAATATCCTTGCATCACCCTGAATCAGAAATCTTTCTAGACTATATTTCAATCACCTACAATCAAACTAAAAATCCTCAACACATCGTTTAAGCCTGACATTGATAAATTAAAATATTTATGTCAGTACAATCATCACTTAACATTCCTTAAATGCATCAAACTGCGAAAATATCAGGATCTCGTAAAACTAGATGCAACAATCACCACTAATAATGAGTTGATGATAAAAATTCGATCTAGCAAAGACCAAGAGAGGAATAGCTCCTCTCAAATACCTGTTGGCATGACCCTAAAGCAAATACATATATGATGTCTGATTCTATATATTATGTTAAATTAAGTATAGATCAGACTACAGATATCCTTTAACAGATCAATATCCAGCAAAAAGCCGGCATCATTTACTGGCTTTTTTAATTACGCTTCACTAAAGTAACGTTGCAGATATATCCTGGCTGTATGTTTACTTATTATCAAGTAACTGATAACTAAATGTATGACATTCGTTAAACTTACATTGGACGCCAACTGATACAAAATTAATAGTTCCTATAACAATCACATAAATACTAAGAATCGTTGCGAGTGTTTTGAGGATTGGAAATTGCACGATAGAATTTTCTCGCCATTTAGTATCACCACCCCACACAAGGAGCTGTATAGCTAGAGCAAGAATCAAACACGTGGCAATTAAAACAGACCATACAGGCATATGCATTCCAAAGACTGCGCTCCCGATATATTCATGCCCTGGACGAGGATAGATATCAAGTAACGTTTGACGAACTGAGATAACGAGTAAAAGCAACGAAAAAATAAGACTAATTCCCGTATTACGATAAGAATAACCATGTCTAAATTGTTGCATAATCCCGAAACAGACACCGAACATTGCGGCCCGTTGCAATAAACATAACGGACAAGGTAGTTCACCATTAACATATTGTAGAGTCATAGCCGTTGTTAAAATAGCTGCTATAACAACCATCATGCTTAGCATGTAGAAATAGAGTAACCCTACCAAGCTACTCTTATCTTTAAAATCTTTTGTATTCATAAAAGCCATATCAAATCCCCCTAAGCTAACTTTATTAATTCCGCGGGTACTACTAGCTGTACTTGTATCCACGGCATTTTGTAACCATAATCTGGGCTATGAATTTCCCAAAGGAATAGATGAACTGCCAATATAAAAAAGATTGATAAGAGAATTAAAGAATAACTCCGACGGCCAAACCACCCGGCGATTAACGCGGCAGCAAGAAATCCAAACACAACGAACATCATTACTCACCACTCCCTACTGTTTAAAACAGTAACTGTAAGACATCAATAGAAACAACAAGTTGATTGCTTTATAAAATTTGTACAAATACTTTATTAGATTTACATTTGTATGGTATTTATACATTTCTTATGTTGTATGGTCAATGTTTTTAGCATTTATATTTACCTCCCATAAAAAAATATTTTTATACAAGCAAGCTTAAAAACATGACTCTGTTTTTAAGCCTCTTATTACCCTTAACAATCAATTATTTGGTCGTATTTAAAAAAGTTCTTGATGTAATACCTTTTACTAACTCTCCTGTAAGCCTTTAATTTTTTCATATAATACACAACTATCATTATGTTTTTTATCACATAAAGCTTCTAACATAAATAAACTTCTCGTTAAATCCGCGGCTACACCTATCCCCATTGCATACATTAAAGCCAATTCATATTGCGCTCTCAAAATCCCTTGATTAGATGCTTCTTTATAGAGCTTAAACGCAGATTCAGGATCTTGATCTTTTTCATCGCCGTATCTATAAATATTAGCCAGCTTTAACTGCCCTTCCCCATTACTAATTTTAGTCGCCCTTGCATACCAATATTTTGCTGTTAATAAATCTTGATTTAAGGCTAAATCGCCCAATAAAACCATCGCATCATCATTATGAAATTCAATAGAACCTCGTTCTAGTAGTTGTATAGCTTTAGCCATATCTACTACCGTCCCTATCCCAAATAAATACATCTGTCCTAAGAGAAAAAAATCATTTCCGGTTGGATTTCCTGAAGCAATAACCTTACTCAGACAAGTTAATGTATCCTCTTCATTTAAATTTACACAACTTGTTGAATCTATTACTGACTCAGGTTTAAAAATTAAATTTAAATCTAAATTATCTTTAAAAAATATCCCAAAAACATTTAAGCAAAAAATACTTGTTAATAACGTTAAAATTAATTTGTTCATTATAGAAATTAGCCCTTTACAGAAAATAAAAGCGCACTCCTATGAATGCGCTTCTAATTTTAATTATATTAAATGATGATTAAACTCGTTTCTAATTACAGTTCAAAGGCCATACCAACACCTACACCAGCTTTGTTCTGAGTGTCATAAGAGCCTTGAATTCTAAAGCGACCATTGTCACCCATTTTAAATTCTAGACCCATTGACATTGCTGCTTCACCATCATAGCTAGCAACCCCCATACCAAATGAGTATTTAGCATAATCAAGATAAGGAATCGAACTCATCGCCATTGCACTTGCTGTACCAGCGCTAGCGCGCTTACGATTTTCATGAACCGTTTTCTCAAGGTTACTAATACGAGTATTGTAATGATTCAACGTATTATTAATATGCTTAATCTGAGTAGTATTTGACCCCACCTGCTGATTAGTTTCCCAAAGTTGACCACCATTTACTGCATCCAATGAATCCTTTTCAACCCTACCATTAGCAACACCAGCAACAACTCGATTTCCCATATCAACACTTGTTGCCGTTTTGGCTGTATCACCTAAAACAACCGTTTTGCCATCAGCAGACATTTGGAAAAGCCCACCTTCACCCTTTTGAATTTTATTATTCAAATGGGTTAATGAATCACCCACATTATTGAACTTATTTTCATCACCGAAGTCATATTCTGGCATTGACACATATCCATCCTTGTCGACAGAAGCGCCTCCTCCAAAAATATCAGCAATTGTTGAATTAGAAGTATGCAACTGGCTGCCATTAATCGCATCTTTAGAGTCTGCAGATACTTTCCCGTCATTAACCCCCGTTAAAGTACGCCCCTCTTCACCATTAGAGATGTCAAACGTATCTGCTTTACTTGCAAGATTATTATCAATCACTAATTTTTGATTCCCCTGATCATCAGTTTCTAGCTTAACAAGTCCTTCAGTACCATTAGTAATACCATCTACTCGTTGATCAAGATCTGTCACTCGTCCATCAAGATTATCAAGAGCGCTACCAACATTCGTATGATTACTACCATCATTGAAACTATAGTTAGGACCTGTGTAATTGCCATCTTTATCAATACCAGCACCACCACCTAAAGCCTCAGTGTTTTTACCAATATTATCAGTGTTAGTTGCTACTTTTTGATTAGTATCATGAAGCTGCCCACCATTGACTGCCTCTTTAGATTCTGCTGCAACATTACCATCCGCAACGCCAGTCATCTTACGAGCTTGACCATTGTTAGAGATATCAAAAATACGATCTCCAGCAATTGAGTTATCGAAAACAATTCGATCACCCTCGATCATCACAAGACCAGCTTTACCTGTAGAGATGTTGTTCATATTTTCTGTGAGGTTCGTAATATTTTTCATATTATTAATTACACGTCCATCAATATTGGTAATTGCATCACCAACGTTATTATAACTATCGCCATTATTAATAACGTAAGTTGGACCTTTAATCGAACCATCATCATTCAATTCAGCACCACCGCCTAATGAGTCAACAATTGACTTATTCGTCGTATGAAGCTGCGATCCATTGATTGCATCTAAAGACGTTTCTGTAACTGCCCCTGCTTTAACGCCTGTTAATGTACGTGCTTCTTTGCCATCAGTAATATCAAATGTTGCGCCTAGCGCTTTCTCACTAAAGACAAGCTTGCCATCTTTCAACTGCAAGAGCCCTGCTTCACCATCTTCAAAGCTCTGAAGGTTATCTTTAAGATACTCAAAGCCTTCTTCAACGCTTTTGAGATCTTTATCGGCAGTTAGAGCATCTTTATAGTTTGGCATTGCTAATTTGCCATTCTCATCAAATTTCGCACCCGCCCCTAAAGCTTCTTCAATACCTGTTAAGCTTTGACCTGCTTTATTAGTAATATTTGTGATATCTCCTTGAATCGTCGAGATATTCCCTTCATTAACGGTTACACGTCCATCAAGATTTTCGACGTTCGTATTCGTTGTATAAAGCTGCGATCCATTCACTGCATCGGTAGAAGTAGTGGATAGCTCCCCATCTTTAACGCCCGTTAATTGACGAGCAGATCCATCAGCATTAGCTAAATTGAAGGTTGCGTTGTCGGCAAGCGTATTATCAATCACGATCTCACCTTCATCAGATAACTGCACAAGTCCAGATTTACCAGACGTGATATTAGTAATATCCCCTTCGATATTGGTAATTTGATCGCCGTGCTCGATTAATTTACCACCAACATATTTAAAGCCGTCTTCAACGCTCTCAAGATCTTTATCTGCAGACAAGGCCTCTTTGTAGTTTGGCATTGCTAATTCGCCATTCTCATCAAATTTCGCACCACCCCCTAAAGCCTCTTCGATTCCGGTTAAGCTTTGACCTGTTTTGTTGGTAATGTTAGTCACGCTTTGATCGATTTCAGTTAACGCATCACCTACATTATTGTGAACAACATTATCACCTTCTTTGTTAGTGATGTTATAAGTTGGGCCTGTCACTTCACCTGTATCAGGATCAATCGTTGAACCACCGCCCAAACCATCAGTAACCTTTTTAAGTTGCGATACATTCACTGCATCATTATCAAGCTTACCTTTCTCAACGCCCGTTAATGTACGATCTACGCCTTCATTGCTAAAGTTGAAGCTTGTCGCATCTTTTGCAAGGGTATTATCAACCACTAATGATTTACCATCATCTGATAATTTAATAAGCCCAGCGGCACCTGTAGTAATTCCCGTAAGCTTACCATTAACATACTCAAAGCCTTCTTCAACACTTTTGAGATCTTTATCGGCAGTTAGAGCATCTTTATAGTTTGGCATTGCTAATT
>CALZEE010000003.1 GCA_945639195.1 uncultured Ignatzschineria sp.
GCTTTAGCTTGTGCCTATATTTGGCTGAAGTTATGAATGTTCAACAGCCCCTAATATAATTACTCATTAAACCCTTCTTTATTTTAATATTATCTAAGCTATCTTAATTAAAAAACTTAAGATACACACCTTACCACCCCAAGCATTAAAGACTATAATGCAAAAAAAGTTACCTTTTTTATTTTTATAGGCTACTATATCTGCATTAAACAGATAAATGCAAATAAAATGAAAAAAACATACCTACTAAAAGACATTGCAAGCATCAGCTTAGGCTACCCATTCAGGGGACGGATTGATGATGCTAAAGAAGGAATTCCTGTTATTCAATTGAAAGATACATCAATTGAATCAGGTATCAATTACCATCAATGCACCATTACTGAACCACCTAATAATGCCGAAGAATACTACTTACAAAATCAGGATATTCTTTTTTCCCCAAGAGGCTCAAGTAATCATTCGGTTATCTTCGATCAAGAAGAAACTGAACGGCGATATCTTGCTTCGCCTAACTTCTTCGTGATTCATGTTCATGATACAGCAGCACTTCCGCAATTTGTCGCTTGGCAACTCAATCAAATTGTCTGCCAACAATATTTTGAGAGCAATGCAGAAGGTGGATCTGTTAAGAGTATTCGCCGGAAAACATTAGAAGAAGTTCGTATTACCCTTCCCTGCATCACGAAACAACAAACCATTATCAAGCTCGATAAAGCCCAACGCAGAGAGCAACAACTCTTTGCCAGCTTTATCGAACAAAATAAAACGATTATGAATGCTATCGCCCAAAAGCTAATCTCTAAGGATCTATAACATGACAAATACAGCAAAAGAAAACGCGCAACAAACAGAGATCAATAACGCCCTCTTTAGTGCCTGCGATACCTTCCGCGGCACCATTAGTGCCGACACATATAAAGATTACATCCTTACCATGCTCTTTTTAAAATATGTCTCTGATGTTTGGCAAGATCATTACGAAAAGTACCAAAAAGAATATGGTAATGAGCCTGAACTCATTGAAGAGATGATGAAAACCGAGCGTTTCGTCCTGCCAAAATCTGCAAGCTTCTATACACTTTATGAGCATAGAAATGAGCCCGGCAATGGTGAACGTATCGACCAAGCGCTTCATGCGATTGAAGAAGCGAATGGCACAAAGCTCCGTGATGCGGGGAAAAGTGTCTTCCAAGATATCTCTTTCAACAGCGACAAACTTGGTGAAGAGAAACAGAAAAATACGATTCTACGATTGATTCTAGAAGACTTTGAAAAGCCGGCATTAAATCTAAAACCAAGCCGTATTGGGAACCTTGATGTTATCGGGAACTCATTTGAGTTCTTAATCAAATACTTTGCCGCAAGTGGCGGTCAAAAAGCGGGAGAATTCTATACTCCACCAGAAGTCTCTGAATTGATGGCAAAACTCATGGCTCCAATGCCGGGCGAAAGCATCTGTGACCCAACTTGTGGTTCTGGCTCCCTTTTAATGAAGTGTGGCCGAGAAGTATTTGAAAATCACAATAGTAAAAGCTACGCACTCTTTGGACAAGAAGCTATTGGCTCTACCTGGTCTCTCGCTAAAATGAATATGTTCCTTCATGGCGAAGATAACCATAAAATTGAATGGGGCGATACGATTCGCAATCCAAAACTTTTAGACAAAGAAGGCAACCTGATGCACTTTGACGTTGTCGTTGCCAACCCGCCCTTCTCGCTCGATAAGTGGGGCCATGAAGATGCTAGTAACGACCCTTACAATCGATTCCATCGTGGTGTACCACCAAAATCTCGTGGGGATTATGCCTTTGTCTGCCATATGGTAGAAACCCTTAAAGAAAAAACCGGCAGAATGGCCGTTGTCGTTCCGCACGGCGTGCTTTTCCGTGCTTCGTCTGAGGGGAAAATTCGCCAGCAATTCATTGATGAAAATCTCTTAGATGCCGTTATCGGCCTACCTGAAAAGCTCTTCTACGGCACCGGCATTCCGGCGGCGTTACTCATCCTTAAAAAGAACAAAGCCACAAAAGATGTGCTCTTTATTGATGCTAGTCGTGAGTTTAAATCGGGCAAAAATCAAAATGCCTTGAGTGAAGAGAATATTGCCAAAATTCTTGAGACTTACAACACTCGTCAAGATGTCGATAAATATGCTTATGTCGCCAAGATTGATGAAATCAAAGAGAACGATTACAACCTCAACATCCCACGCTATGTCGATACCTTTGAAGAAGAGGAAGAGATAGACATGGATGCCGTCCGCAAAGAACGCCTCGCCCTAAAAGCAGAACTCAGTGAACTAGAAGCTGAAATGGCGAAATACTTAGAGGAGCTTGGTTATGGTGCCTAATGGATGGGTAAAAACTACTTTTGATTCATTAATTGACATCTTGGTTGGTTTTTCATTTAAAAGCGACCAATACACCGAAAATAGTACTGATATTTTATTATTACGTGGAGATAACATAGAACCAGGTGCTTTACGATGGAAAAATGCTAAACGATGGCCTTCTGACAAGATTCAAGATTTACAAAAGTACCAACTCATAAAAGGAGATTTTGTAATTGCTATGGATCGTACATGGATTACAAGTGGGCTGAAAGTTGCAGAAGTTACAGAAAAAGATTTACCTTGTTTATTGGTACAACGTGTCGCACGAATCAGAACAAATAACAAGTTAGAGCAGCGTTTACTAACTCACTATTTTTCTAGCTACCAATTTGAGCAATATGTCAAATCAGTACAACTAGCAACAGCCGTACCACACATCAGTAGTAATAATATTAAAAATTTCCCCATCTTGTTACCTCCAATTCAAGAACAGCAAAAAATTGCAGAAATTCTTTCAACATGGGACAAGGCAATTGAAACAACAGAGAAACTCATCAGTAATAGCCAAACGCAAAAAAGAGCATTGATGCAACAGCTTTTAACTGGTAAGAAGCGTCTATTAGATGAGAATGGGGAGCGGTTTAGTGGGCAGTGGGAAAAAGTAAAAATTTCTCGATTTTTATCAGAAAGTAAACAGCCATCTATTAACAACGATCCCTCAAAGAGATTAACTGTACGATTGCACCTAAATGGTATTGAAGCTAGAGAATTTAGAGGGACCGAGGCTGAAAACTCTACTACACACTTTATTCGTAAAGCGGGACAATTTATCTATGGCCGTCAAAACTTCCATAAAGGTGCTTTTGGAATTATTCCTAAAGAGCTAGATTTATATGAATCATCACAAGATATTCCCTGTTTTGATTTCACTGATAAATGCTCTCCTCTATGGTTTTTCTACATGTGTTCAAGAAAAAATTTCTATGAATTCATTGAGAATCTAATGACCGGAACAGGCTCTAAACGCCTTCATCCATCATCTTTTTTAGAGATAAGTTTTGCAACACCTTCCTTACAAGAACAAACAAAAATCGCGACTGTTTTATCTAGTGCAGATCGTGAGATTGAATTTTTAGAAAATAAACTTAAGTATTTAAAAGAAGAGAAAAAAGCATTGATGCAACAGCTATTGACGGGGAAACGTCGTGTAAAAGTAGATAACTAAATATTAACTAGATCCAAAGGGGGATTTATGACAATCAATATAAATAATAATGAGAATATTCAAGTTCTCTCTTCTCAAGTCCATGAAGATAATTATCATCCTAAAAGAATAACAGACGACGGGAATGATAAAGATACCAAAATAAAAACACAGCAATTCATTAATCAAATTCTTGATGCTGAAAACCTGCTTGTTTTAGCTGGATCTGGCACTTCATTAACGTTTAATACAATCAAACCTGATGTTGCTCCTAGCATGGGGGATCTATGGGAAGCTTGTGAAAACCTCTCTCACTTCCACGACGTATTAAAGAGCGTTAACTATTCTGATGTTGCGGAAAAATGGGATGATGGATCAGAAAAAAAAGATATCGAACTTTTATTATCTTTATGTGATACATATCTCCCTTTGAATAACTTATTAGATGACGAACAAGATCAGGTCCGTAATTTCCTTAATGAGGCTAAAAAAACCATTCTACAAAAAACAAATTTTGTTGATCAAGTTCCTCTCGAATCATGGGATGCTCATAATAATTTCATTCGCACTTTAGGTCGTCGTTCTCCTAAACAACAACGACTTAAATTATTCACAACCAATTATGATTTAGCATTTGAAAAAGCAGCTTCGAATGCAGGAATGATTGTAATTGATGGCTTTGAATTTTCAAATCCTGCTAGTTTTAATCCAGCATGGTTTCAATATGATATTGTTAATAGAGCCCAGAATAACGCCTATCTTTCTAATGTATTTCAGCTTTATAAACTACATGGCTCTGTAGATTGGAATAAATCTAATTCTATCGTCCAGAAAATCAATATACAAAATGGTTCACTCCCCCAAGATCCTGTCTTTATTTATCCAAGTAGCTCAAAGTACCAAGTATCTTATGACTCCCCTTATTTAGATATGATTTCTGCGTTTTTGGAATCAGTTCAAAAGCCTAAAACTGCACTCATCTGTATTGGTTTTGGATTCAATGATAAACATTTAAATAATGCAATTACTATGGCGTTACGAACTAATCCAGAATTAATGTTATTAATCGTCACAAAGGATCCCTTCAATCCAGAAGGTTCATTCTCTGCGGATATCCGTGAAAAGTTAACTCGTGCGATTGCTGCTGGCGATTCAAGAATTATGATCATAGATAGTAAATTTGATCACTTTAGCTTGAAAATGTTACCCAATAGACATGCTCCGAGCCCAGAGGAAACACTGCTAGCGCGATTTTCTCAGATTTTAGAAGGAGATATGTCATGACTCTTTGGTTTTCGCCACATGAACCGCACAGAAGAATTGGTAGCATTATCGATGTATCCGCTTCAGAGGCTAAAATAAACTTAACTAAAGCAGGAACAAGTGAACAAAACTGGATAATGGGAACTAGGCTTGCTATCGGTGAAGTAAATGAGTTCGTGTTTATTGATTGTGGTCAAACCACTATTTTAGCAAGAGTGATTAGAGTCTGGTTAGAGAATGGAGAACGACTAACTGTCGATCAACTTGATGATATTACTCCATCGAACAACCCTATTGGCTTAATACAACTTTTAGTAAGTGTCGATGTTGAAAAAGGAATTAATCATAAAGGCATTCAACAACATCCTAAGCTAGGTGCGCAAGTATATGCAGCACATCCCAAATTAGTTAGCCTACTCGCCGAAGGGATAATTGATGGAGCCACTTTAAATCTTCCAATTGCCGAAATGCCTCACGATTCTTCCGTGACAATTAGCGTTACACCTGAAAAATTATTTGCTCGACACTGTGCTATTTTAGGTTCAACCGGAGGCGGGAAAAGCTACACCATGGCTAACCTTATAGAAAATGTTCATCTAGCTGGTGGAAAAGTCTTATTGTTAGATGCTACAGGAGAATACTCAAACCTCCCTTGTGATAGTTATTATGTTGGAGAGCACAATAATACAACGCCACAAAATCAAGTTACCTACCCTCACTGGATGTTTACTGATTCCGATATTCGCGCTCTATTACGCCCATCAGCGCAAAGCCAAGCACCTAAGTTAACCGAAGCCATTAGAAGCTTAAAAGTAGTAAATCAAAGATCCTTAATAGGCAATACAGTTATAACTTTTGATCAAGGTAATTTAATAAAAGCTAATACTGCAAAAATTAATTTTGAAAATGCTGTTAAAAATATTGGCAACAAAATCCATTCTTCTGAATGGGAGTTCTCTTCACTAGCGGAACAAATTATCCAAGAGTGCTTGAAGCCAAATTATAAAACCTCTGCTAATTGGGGAGAGATTGCTGAGAATGATGTTGGCTTTTGTCTAAATCTAATATCAAGAATACAAGCTATGTCTAATAACCCCTATCTTAAATGGATGATTGATTGCGATAACTCTTTAAAAACAATACCTAGCCTATTATCTGAATTCATTACAGCTAATGATAAAAATAAAATATTACGCTTAGATTTATCCGCTATTCCCTTTGAGGCAAATTCTAGAGAGTTATTAGTAAATGCAATTGGCAGGAAATTATTAGAACTCGCTCGGACTAAGGAAATCAACCATGATCAGCCACTCTTGGTATTTATTGATGAAGCACATCAATTTCTTAATAAAAAAATTGGTGATGATCAGCAAGGTATATTCAAGTTAGATGCATTCGGGGATATTGCGAAAGAAGGCAGAAAATATGGACTCAATGTTGTGATAGCAACCCAGCGCCCTAGAGATATTCCGGAAGATGTTTTAAGTCAAATTGGAACTTTAATTGTTCATCGTCTAACAAATGAAAAAGACCAAGATATTGTAAAAAAAGCCGTTGGATCTATTGATCATCGCTCTGCATCATTCCTGCCTGTTTTGGGACAGGGAGAAGCTTTGCTTCTTGGGGTAGACTTCCCTTTCCCTATGACGGTTAAAATTAAAAAACCAACTAATGAACCTTATTCTAATAGCGCTAATTTTTCAAAGTCCTGGGGTACTAAAAAAGAGGAGGATATATAAATGCCTAAAGATTTATCGCAATATCAGTTTGATGGAGAAAATTCTCGAGATGAATTTAATCGAGCACCTATTGCCAAAAAAATCATAAAACTTCTTACTTCCAATATCGATCTCTCTCCAATGATTATTGATGGGGATTGGGGAACAGGGAAAAGTGAGTTTTGCCATAAGCTCATTAATAAATTTAGAGCTGAGCATACGAATGCTCAGATTCTCTATATCGATGCTTTTCAGGCGGATCATGCGGATAATCCAATGATGACGATTCTAGCCGAAATAATGACGCTAGTTCCCGCCGATAAAAAAGAGGCATTTTTAGAAAAAGCTATTCCTGTTGCCAGATATGTTATTAAAACTGGGCTCAAAGCTTTAGTAAGCCATGTTTTAAGAATTAATGCAGAAGATATTCCTGTAGGAATTGAACAAAACATAAAAGATGCATCAAACAAGGCTATAGACGCATCCGTTGAAGCTATTCTCAAAGATCATGAACAAGCAGAACAAAACTTAAAATCCTTACAAATACTTCTCGCGACATTAGCAAAAGAACAGCCCATGATAATCTTCATTGATGAGCTAGATCGCTGTCGTCCTGATTTTTCTGTACAAATGCTTGAAGTGATTAAACACACGTTTAATGTTGAGAACGTCAAATTTATCTTAGTTACAAATTCAAACCAACTCAAAGCAGCGATTAACCATGCTTATGGAGCATCGATTGATGCAACTCGATATTTAGATAAATTTATTAAGTTTACGATTAAATTGCCGGAGAAAGTGATCTCTTCCTCATATAATGACCCTAAGCTTGCTTCTATTGAATACTTTGATCAATTAGTTCAAAACAGTCCAATCTTACAAGATACTTTATTAGGAAGCTCTAATAGCATCGCCTTATCGCTAGCTCACGATCTCATTAAAACCAACAAGTTATCTTTAAGAGAAATCGAAACTTTCACGAGATACTTAGCAGTAGCTAATAGCCTAGATATCAAAATGAACCAGAATATTGCCAATGGTCATGTCCTTCTTTATATCATTGCTGTATACATAGATTGCTTTAAACCAAAGCTAGCCCAAGATATTCAGCAAAATAAATTAGATGCTTTTGATATTCTAAAACTTGTAGATCTAGAAGTTGAGGAAAACAATATATATAGATCAAATGGACTAATCATATTATTAGCTAGCCATGCCCATAAAAATGCAGATGATATCAAACAGTTTATTACCTCTTTTAATCTAAAAACTTCTAATCAACTAGAACAATGGTACTGGAAATTTCCTGGATTTAGGGGCTCATCTTATTTAGACCCAATAATTAAAACTATCGATACGCTTCATCTAAGGTAATTCTATGACTTCTAGCAATATCATTATTTATCCCGTTTCAGATGGCAACATCCGTGTTGAATGCCGCTTTGAAGGTGAAACTCTTTGGCTAACACAAGCTCAGATAGCGGAGCTTTACGGCAAGGATGTTCGCACGATTAATGAACATCTAATGAATATCTATGAAGATGATGAATTGACTAAAAATTCGAACTGTCCGGAAATTCCGGATAGTTCGAATGGAAGGTAATCGCGAGGTTTCTAGAGAAATCGACCATTATAAGTATGAGCAGTTTGCTGTCACCCGCAGACAATTCAAAAAACGTATTGGGGAAAGTAGTGACTTTTATACCCTAGAAAACATATTAAAGGATCAAAACCGTGATTAAACAAGCGCCCAAATTTCAGGAAGAATATAGTGCGAAAATCCCAGCCCTCACATTACTCAGTAATTTAGGGTGGGAGTTCATCACGCCTAGTGAAGCGTTACAGCTTCGGGATAAAAAGATGGATCAGGTTGTCCTGAATACTGTTTTGAGAAAGGCGCTAAAAAAGCGAACCTTTACTTACGGGGGTAAATCCTATCCATTATCAGAGACATCCATTGATTTTCTCATTAATCAACTCAGCCAGCCGGCAATGAATGAAGGCTTAAAAACGGCAAATGAGAAAGTTTATAACCATCTGCTCTACGGGATATCTGTTACGGAGTTTGTAGAAGGAAAACGAGCATCTATCACGATCGCGCTGATAGATTGGGATCATATTGAAAATAATATTTTTCAATTTACCGAAGAATTTACGGTATCTCGCACAGGAGCAGAATCTCGCCGGCCAGATATTGTCTGCTTTGTAAATGGGATTCCTTTAGCGGTAATTGAGGCAAAAAGACCCGATAGCCAAGGTAAGAAAGCCCCTACGATTGATGAGGGGATCTCGCAAACAATACGCAATCAACTACCCAATGAGATTCCGCTTCTCTTTGCTTATAGCCAACTCCTGCTCTCTATTAATGGCTATGAAGGTCGCTACGGAACTTGTGGCACACCAAAAAAATTCTGGGCTAGTTGGCACGAGGAAGATATTACGCAGCAAAATATGCGTGAAATTAAAAATAGGCCGCTCCCGACAGCCACCATCGACCATCTTTTCAAAGAGAGAAAAGCGAAAGATCGCACATGGTACGACAACCTGATTCAAGGAGGCGCTTTAGAAATTACCGAACAAGATCAGCTCATCATTAGCTTACTCTCTCCGGAAAGACTCCTAGAATTTACGCGCTTCTTTATGATATTTGACCGCCGAAGTGGCAAAATTACGGCACGGTATCAGCAGTTTTTTGGAATCAAACGTCTCTTAGAGCGTATTAGTAAAAAGCGCCCCAATGGTGGCCGTGAAGGCGGTGTTATTTGGCATACAACCGGATCGGGAAAATCCTTTACGATGGTCTTTCTCAGTAAGGCATTAATCCTACATGAGACATTAAAGCAATGCCGGATTGTGGTTGTTACAGACCGCGTGGATTTAGAAAGACAACTCAGCCGTACATTTGCGGCAGGGGGAGAGCTTGCTACTACCAAAGATCAATCTGCTGCAATTGCGACTTCAGGCAAAAGACTTGCAGAGCAGATCGGCTCCGGCAATGAACGGATTATCTTCTCGCTGATTCAAAAATTCAATACTGCCACGAAACTCCCAGAGTGCGTCAATACCAGTGAAGATATTATTGTCCTTATTGATGAAGGACACCGAAGCCAAGGGGGGGAGAACAATATCAGAATGCAACAAGCCCTCCCCAATGCCTCTTTTATTGCCTTTACAGGGACACCATTATTAAAAGAAGATAAAACCACGAATAAGTTTGGACCCATTGTTCATGCTTATACCATGCAACGTGCGGTAGAAGATAAAACAGTCACCCCACTCCTTTATGAAGAGCGTATCCCGGCATTAGATGTTAATGAAAGAGCAATAGATACCTGGTTTGAAAGGATTACAGAAGGATTAAGCGATGCCCAAAAGAGCGACCTTAAACGAAAATACTCCAGAAAAGGGGCGGTTTATCAAGCAGAAGATCGGATCTATCTCATTGCGCTTGATATTGCGAATCACTTCGAGAAAAATATTGTAGATGGCTTAAAAGGTCAGCTCGCCTGCGATAGCAAACTCTCCGCAATTAAGTATAAAAAGTATCTTGATGATGTCGGCTTATTCGAATCCGCAGTTATTATGAGCCCACCGGATACCCGTGAAGGAAATAGTTCTGTTGATGAGAGCGCGATTCCTGAGATTACACAATGGTGGAATGACCATGTGGGATCAGAAGATGAGCGTAAATATACTGAAAGAATCGTTGCTCGCTTTGCAGATGAAAATGATCCACTCAAACTCATTATTGTCGTCGATAAACTTTTAACAGGATTTGATGAGCCTAAAAATACAGTTCTCTATATCGATAAACCACTTAAAGAACATAATCTAATTCAGGCGATTGCAAGGGTTAATCGTTTACATGACAAAAAAGAGTTTGGATTATTAATTGATTATCGCGGGATTTTAAAAGAACTCGATACAACGATCTCAAAATATCAGGATCTCGCCTCACGGACGCAACAAGGCTATGATATTGATGATTTGGAAGGCCTCTATAACCAGATGAGCAGCGAGTATAAAAAACTCCCTCTGCTCTATCAAAACCTCTGGGATATATTTGATCGAGTTAAGAATACCCATGATATTGAGCAGTTACGCCAAGTTTTAATTCCTAAGATTGAAGAGCATCGTGGAGAGATGGTCGACGTCAATCAAAAAACACGAGAAGACTTCTATGATGCGCTCTCTGATTTTGCAACCTGCCTAAAAGTCGCATTACAATCTGTCACTTTCTTTGAAGACCCTACTATTTCTAATGAGGATCGTCAAAACTACAAAGAGACTTTAAAACAGTTTTCTAGCTTAAGACAACTCGTCCAGCAAGATGCCGGCGAACGCATTGATTATGATGAATACGCTGAGCAGATTAAAAAACTGTTGGATAAGCATGTGATCGGACTTGAAGTCCATGAGCCTAGTGGAACTTATGAAGTGAATAAAATGGGTTCATATCAGCCAGAAAGAGAGACTTGGAGCGAAGACAAGACCAAAAACGAAACAGATATCATTAAAACCCGTATTACCAGAATGATCGAGCAAGATCTTGCGGATGACCCTTATGCGCAAGCGGCCTTCTCTAAGCTACTCAGAGATGCGATAAAAGAAGCGAGTGAGCTTTTTGATCATCCGCTCAAAGAATATATGCTTTTCCATGAGTTTGAACAAAAAGTAGAAGAGCGCCGCCTAGAGGATATCCCCGATGCCTTTGGTACAAATAAACATGCTCAGGCATATTTTGGGGTATTTAAAACAGTCTTACCACAAGTATTTACCCATCATGATCCCAAGCTACTTGAAAGTTGGACTAAGCTTGCCTTTACGATTGATGAAGCAATCGATAGTTCTGTTGCGGAACATTCCGTTAATCCTCAAAACATTGAAACAGATATCCGCAAAAAACTATTACCGCTCTTATTTCAAGAATGCAAAGCGATTGGCTACGGTATGGATCAAACGAAAAACATGATTGAAATGATTGTCCAAATTGTCCGAGTAGGCTTAAATAGGTAATCATTATGCTAGATACAGAGTATGGCTATCCTCTCTCTTTTTACTACGGTAATGAAGAGATCACTTTCTATCGTCTCGAAACGAGATCCCCTTCTGCAAAAGTGCTCATTAAAGTATCCCCCGCCCAAAAAGTCACCGCATCAGCCCCACTTGATACAAGTGATGATGCGGTGATTGAGGCTGTCAAAAAACGTGCCCGCTGGATCTATGCTCAGCTCGAAACGTTTAAAAAGCAACAGAAGCATGTCACGCCTCGTCAATACATTAGTGGTGAAAGCCACTTCTATCTTGGTCGCAGACATATGCTCAAGATTTTTGAAAATCCTTCTCAGAAGCAATCTGTAAAGCTTTTACGAGGACAATTTGAAATCTCTGTTCGCAAAAAAAATACTGATACCATTAAAACTCTACTGGATGAATGGTATAGAGAACGTGCCAAAATAGTCTTCAAGGAACGTATGGAAGCAATGCGAGAACAGACGCTCTGGGTTCCTGAAAAGCCCCCTTTAAAACTATTACAAATGCAAACCCAATGGGGGAACTGTTCAATAAAAGGGGTTATAACGCTAAACCCAAGCTTAGTAAAAGCCCCAAGGGAATGTATCGACTACGTCATCCTCCATGAGTTATGTCACATTGCCGAACATAACCATAGCGAACAATTTTATCGACTCATGAATCAAGTCATGCCCGGCTGGAAAAAAATCAAAGAACGTTTAGATCAAATGGCCAACTTTATACTTTAATCTAAAGTTTAGATGGTTAAAAAGCACTCTTTTTTATGAGAGTGCTTTTTATGAAAAAACTTATTTCTTAGACTCTCATAAAACACTAAAAACGATAATCCCAATATTTTTTATAGCAGAGAGGGTAAGGCTCCTTTGACAACCAAAAAATCTTGCAAATTGTCTAGCCCATCAAACCCAATAGAACTTACTCACTCTTCACTATAACCGAATCTAATTATCAATAAACCTATGGGACAAAGATGCATAAAAGTGTTACTAGTTTGTAGATAATTTTTCATGAAATTGTAGATAACAAACATCAAACTCTTCTGTTTAATTTTTTTTCAAAAAAACAAAAAAACTATATTTAATGAGCTATTTCAGGAATAAAATGAATATTTTTGCAGTTAAAATTTTCTGAAATTGTAGATAACACTTTCCTCTTTTTACATTATCATACATAAAGGAGTACAGTGATTAACAAGGGATCAACTCAGCACAAAGGACACTTTTATGAATACAGCTACATTCACTCACTATAATTTAGAACTCTTAAATCCATCTTTTGAATCCGAGCTAGTAGATATCGTTAACGAGCTTGAAAAACTGCGGTATGTAGGAGTGAGAACTAATGTTCACCCCAAGTTATTCTTACAATTAAAAAGTATATTCCACATGCTAGAAAGTTTAGGGTCCGCTAGGATTGAAGGAAACCATACAACGATTTCGGATTATGTTGAAAGCAAAATAGATAAAGACCAACCTACTGAGCAAATAAGTGAAATAGAAAATATTGAGAATGCTATGGCATTTATTGATGAGCACTTTCTTTCTGGAGAAATGATCTCCGAAATGATGATCCGTGAACTCCATGCCTTAACGGTCTCTAATCTCGATCATAACAAAGAAGGAGATCGAACGCCCGGCACCTACAGAAAGAAACAAGTCATCATTTCCAAGTCTACCCACCTTCCGCCAGAGCCCCATATGGTTCCAGATTACATGGTTGAGCTAATAAGCTTTATAAACCATGAAGATCGACCTAAATACGATCTCATCAAAATGGCTCTAGCTCATCATAGGTTTGGCTGGATTCATCCTTTCAGTAATGGAAATGGAAGAACCATACGTCTTTTAACTTATGCCTTACTAATAAAGTATGGCTTCAACGTCCAAGCAGGTGGAAGAATCCTCAATCCTACCGCTATTTTCTGTAATGATCGCGATAAATACTATGAAATGCTAACCAAAGCAGATACGGGAAAGCCTGAAGAACTAGAAAGTTGGTGTATCTATGTACTAGAAGGGATACTAGAAGGTCTCAAAAAAGTAGATCAGTTGGCTGACCTTGAGTTTCTCAGTGAGAAGATACTCTTCCCAGCGTTAGATGATGCGCTTGATAGGAAACAGATCACCAAATTTGAAAGAGATATCCTAAAAATGGCAATTCTCAAGGGGACAATAAAAGCACAAGATCTAACCCAAATAGATCCGACTCTTGATTCAAGATCTAGAACCTATCAAATATCCAAAATGCTAGAAGGAAAAATGCTTTCCAAGCTTGAAGAGAATGGCAGAATATATGTTCCTAGCTTCATGAATAACAATCTCTTAAGGAGTATTATTAAGAGCCTAAGAACTGAGGGATTTATTAAGAATCTTGACTAAGTGATGTAATAACCACTCCTAATTTCCCGTATAGCCAAAACAAGGGAATAATTTACTTACCGCAACCCAATATTTGGTATCTCGTAGATCAAGCTAAATCTAGCTTGATCTCTCTTCCTATATAAAGGGTCTTCATATATATAATACAAATGTTATACATCCTATCAGGCTATCCCTGATTTAGGCTTCCTACTTCATGTACTCAGGTACAGTTTCAACTTATTCCCGACAACAAAAAACCCTGTAACTCTTAGAGTTGCAGGGTTCTTGATAGATATGGCGGAAAAGGAGGGATTCGAACCCTCGATACGCTATTAACGTATACACCCTTAGCAGGGGTGCGCCTTCAGCCGCTCGGCCACTTTTCCAATCTCTTCTCATTGCTGAGTAGACGTACTATTATAGTAATATTTTCTAGGATGTAAAGCCCCAAATGTATCAATTATTGCGCAATCTCGAAAACTGTTTGGTTTATGGGGGATTACGGGGTTGATAGCGGTTTATTTATCCTTTATTTACCGCTTATTGCTGGCTTTTATCCTATAAATGCCGGCATTTGTTCCATTTTAAACGGAAATTCCCGGCATTTTATAACCGGCAGAAGCATTTTCAGCCCTGCCCGCTTCATTAATTTTCAAACGCTAATGCGCGTCTCTCCATTACTTTCGCAATGAGGATCAGAACTACGTTCACCATAAGGTAAATAACGCCCGCCATCGCGTAGTAAGTGATGGAGTCGTAGGTTTGCCCTGCCAACTCTCTTGCACGGCCCATAATGTCTAATAGCGTGATGCCTTGCACGAGTGAGGTACTTTTAAAGATTAAAACAATCTCGTTTGAGTAACTCGGGAGCGCGCGTCTTAATGCAAGCGGAATGAGGATCTTCATCGCTTCAAATCTGCTCATGCCTAATGCTAAACACGCTTCCCATTGGTTTTTTGAGATATTCTTAACCGCACCATGAAACAGCTGCGCAGTATAAGCGGCTGAGTTTAATGAGAGCGCTAAGATGGCGCAGAACCATGCTTGTGACAAGATAGACCAAAGGAAAGACTCTTTAATAAAGAGAAATTGCCCAGGACCGGTATAGAGCAAGAAGATCTGTACGAGTAACGGTGTTCCGGTGAAGAAGATAATAAAGCAGCGGGCGATTTTTGCCGGCCAACGATTCTCCCACAGGGTTAAAATGCCGGTTAAGACAATCGCAAAGATAAACCCAAAAAAGAGTGCTGCCACGGTAAGCATTAAGCTCAGTGGAACACCTTCTAAAATAAAGATAAATTTTTCTAACATGTTGCCCCCTATTTCGCCGGCTCTTGGTCGTATTTGGTAATACGGTTATAGAGTAAATCTTGGAGCTTTTGGCTCACAAGCGAGATGGCAAGATAGACTAATGCTGCCATGGCATACCACGTAAATCCATCTGCGGTTGCGCTGTAGATATAGTCTGTCTCTTTCATCAATTCATGTACCCCGATTAACGATACTAATGCCGTATCTTTCAGTAATACTAACCACTGATTACTTAACCCCGGGAAGGCATGACGCCACATTTGCGGCATGATGATATAGAAAAAGGTAGCGGGCTTTGATAAGCCTAAAACATCGCCGGAGCTCCACTGCTCTTTAGGCACGGCTAAGAGCGCTCCACGAATCGTTTGTGATGCGTAAGAAGCGTAAATCAAGGAGAGCGCAAAAGCACCAAGCGCAAAGAAGAGGTATTCACCATAGGTATCTAGCAAACTAAAATACGCATCCATCACCGGTTCTGGCAGGACATCTTCAAACTCCATAAAGAGGTATGGCAAGCCAAGCCCAATTAAGAAGATGACAATTAACTCCGGCAATGAGCGCACAACAGAGACGAAAAACGTCACCGGCCAGCGAATAATACGCCATTTGCTAAGCTCTAAGACCGCTAATATATTGGCCCAGAGAAACCCTAATACTAAGGCAACGATTGCTAATAGAATCGTTGTTTTCGCTGCAACGAGCATTGCCTGAAAGTAATTACTCGTAAAAATATCGACTAAATTGGTTATACCACTCACACTGCTTCCTCTATTTACAAACAAAAAGCGATGAGGTTGCCATCGCTTTTTGCTCTGTTACTGCTAGACACTATTATTGATCAAACCACTTGTTGTAGATCTCATCATATTTACCGTTCTCTTTAACGGTTTTAAGTGCGCCATTAATCTCTTCTAAGAGCGCTTTGTTTCTAAGTCCTACACCAATACCTAAGCCTTGGCCGAAGTATTTAGCATCTGTCACTTTTTCACCAACAACGACATATTTATCATTGTCTTTCATGTAATCATTTACAACTTCGCCATCGCCGAATACAACATCAACACGGCCAAGCGCAAGGTCACTCATTGCTGCTGGGTATTGTGGGTAAACAGAAACGTTTGCGCCTTTGTAAGTATCACGGATATATTGCTGATGCGTTGATCCTGCAAGAATACCGATTTTCGCGTCTTCAATTTTATCAATCGATCCGGCTTTATCTTTAGTCGCGATATAGATTGAGTAGTTTTGATAGTACGGGTCGCTGAAAGCAACTTGTTTAGCACGCTCTTCAGTGATATCCATTCCCGTAATTAACGCATCATAACGACGAAGACGAAGATTAGGAATTAAGGCATCAAACTCTTGTTCTGAGAAAACGCACTCTTTTTCCATGACCGTACAAAGTTCATTCATTAAATCAATATCGAACCCTAAAAGCTCATTGTTCTCACCTTTATATTCAAAAGGTGGGTAAGCCGGGTTAGTACCGATTGTGAGCTTATCTTGCGCTAATGCCGCAGTTGAACTTAAAAGCCCTGCTGCAAGAAGCAATAATCCTAATCTTTTTTTCATAACGCTACTCCATTTTGGTCTTATTATCATATTGATCTAGGGATATTAATATCAACGTCAATCTCTAGCTCGATATCTATACTTCTATCATTTATCTGTCTTGAGCTTATTGCTCTATTTGTTTTGATTGTATTAAGGGCAATCACCCCTTCACATGGCAGTATAGCGCGATTTAATGCGAAAGATACTGCTTAAATTCATCTGTTTTGGGGTCAGTAAACATCGAGGAATCACCCTCTTCTACGACTTTACCATTTTCCATATACACGACATATGTTGCGATACGTTTCGCAAAATCAACATCATGCGTCACTACAATCTGCGTAATGCCGGTGCGCGCGAGTTCTTCAATAATCGCGGCGACTTGGCTTGTAATCTCTGGGTCTAACGCTGCCGTTGGCTCGTCAAAAAGAAGCACTTCTGGCTCCATCATAAGCGCTCTGGCAATCGCAACACGTTGCTGCTGCCCGCCTGAAAGTTTGAGTGGGAAACGAGATTCCATTCCTTCAAGTTTGAGGGATTTTAACGCTTCACTGCCACGCTTATTAGCTTCTGCTTGATTCATCTTGCCAAGCTTAACTGGTGCATAAGTGAGGTTCTGTAATACGCTACGATGCGGCCAGAGATGATATTGCTGGAAGATCATGCCCACTTTTTGGCGCAAGTCACGAATTGTTTTCTCTGAAATACTTTGAGAGAAATCAAAATTAAAGCCGGCAATATCAAGCGAACCCTCTTTCGGTCGCTCTAAAATATTTAAAATACGGAGTAAGGAGCTTTTACCTGCGCCACTTGGTCCTAATAATACGACAATTTCTCCGGCATTTGCCGTAATCGATACATCAAATAGTACCTGCGTATCACCATAGAAGTAGTTTAAGTGTTTCAGCTCAATCATCTTTGTCCTATCTCTCTCTACGTCGCCGAAGCGGCTAGGCGGATCTCCGCGCTATCCTGCTGCGTTATACGTGTTCAAAGTCACTTTTATCAATTCAAGTCAGTTCTTAGCAATGCCGGCATTCTCAACCGCTCACGATAAAAACCCGAAAATTCTTCTTACGATTTTATGCGAATTCATACCGATATTCGTTTATAAAACCATTTTTTAACCTGCCTATTCTACGGTATTTTTTCGTTTTTTGCTGAACCTTTTCCGGCAATAAAAAGCCCGCTTTCAATATTACCGACTTCTTTGACTAAAATCAGCCTAATTAACAGGGATAAGCCCGAGTTTCTCAAGATACTGCTATCAACTTAAATAATCTTTGCTAATATGGAAGCTTCGCAAATTATTAGCCCTTTAATGGCCCCTTTTACTTACGCTGATTCGATCTTAATTTATGAAAAATATTGTTGAAAAGTTTCTCAATGCGCCGCAAAAACGAATTGCCTTAATGGGCATGAGCGGTGTTGGTAAAACCCATCTTTCAAAGAAGCTCCCTCAAGCAGACTGGTTTCACTACTCTATTGATTACCGAATTGGCACTCGCCATTTAAGCGAAGAAGTACATGACTTTTTAACCGCGGAAGCAATTAAGCAACCCACCCTCGCTAAACTAATTAAAGAGGGCGCGATCTCTGTGCAGTCGCAGCTTTCTGTCGATAATCTTGCGCCGCTTTCTGCCTATCTGGGCATGATGGGCGACGAAGCTCAGGGCGGCACATCGCTTGAGGTGTTTTTAGATCGCTTAGAGCGTCATCGCATTGCCGAGATTAATGCCGTAAAAGATGTACCCTACTTTATCGATAAAGCGCAAAATCTCCTGGGCTACAATAACTTTATTGTTGATACCAGTGGCAGTTTTTGTGAGCTTCAAGATGAGGCAAGCTGGGAGCTCATTGGAAAATCGACCTTACTGGTCTATATCCGCGCTTCAGAAGAAGCCAAGAATTACGTCATTGAGCGGGCGCAAACGCATCCCAAACCGCTCTACTATCAAAAAGATTTCCTCTTGCCTCAAATTGAAATCTATATGCAAGAAAACAATCTTCAATCAGCCGCACAAATTACCCCTTCTCACTTTACACGCTGGATCTTCCCTAAATTGATCGAGCACCGCGTGGGGCTCTATGAGATGATCGCAAATAAATATGGCGTCACGATTGATGCCGAAGCGCTCTATCATGTAAAAGATCAGCAAGAATTTTTTGACTTAATTAAGGAGTCTGCGAATGTCTAACAATGCTTCAAACGCGAATCCCGGTTCCACCATCAAACGTGAAACAACCGATAACCTCCATATTAAGAGCTATGCGCCGAACTTTTTCCGTCTCAATGATGATACTGAATGGGAAAATACCGCCATTGTGCTACAAAACAGAACAATCGAAACAGATGCTGCATTTGTCCCGCAAACTTTCGATGACCTCACTGAAGCACATTTCCAGAAATGGATTGAGCGCAAACCAACGGTTATTCTCATCGGTACCGGCAATAAGATGGAATTCCTCGCCCCTAAATGGCGCGCATTCTTCTATCAGCATGGCATCGGCATTGAGACAATGGCAACAGAGTCATTAAGCCGTACTTTCGCGATTTTAGCTGCGGAAGATCGCAATGCACTCGGCGTGTTTTTCCCGATTCAGGAATAACCGCTCCTTTTCAGCCATCGCAAATCCCCCTTATCGACACTTGATTTGGGGGATTTTTTTTAGCCAAATATTGTGATTTTCAATTATGTCAGCCCAATAAGAAAGGCACCCAGTCTTTCAACTGAGTGCCTGAATGCACGATCCATCGTGCGCTTTCATCCATGAAGAATCTCATCATTAGATTCTCATCTTCTTATTCAGTGGCGTCCTACCTGCTCTCATCGTGAAAGCCTCCATTAGTATTCTTCCTTAACACATTCTCTGAATCTCTCTCCTTAGAACGAAGCATCATCCTTATCTCATCCGTGAATTGAACTACTTCTATAGGATGAAAGAAGTTTACCAACACTCCTAAATGATATCCAATTTAAATTTTCAATGATTTAAATTAAAATACAATTAGATGAGAACAAAAACAAATAAAAATAGACATAGAGCTGATAGTCGCTAAATGTAGCTGCCGAAATAGCTAGTAAATATGCCTTTACATAAATATAGGCAAGAAAAAGCCACTAAGTAACCTTAGTGGCTTTTAATTTCGCCATCGTGGCAAATTTTCATCCTTGATGCATCATTCCATGACAACATGGCCTCATATCAGTGGCATCCTTGCCGCTCTCTATCCATAAAGAGTTGCGCTGATCCGTAGCGCGTTCTGAGCGTCAATCCATCGGCTGAGGCTGTATCCTGCTTCCCATCCCTGAGAAGTATCATTCCTTGATACTATGTTGCCTATCGTACTTGTAAGTCATTTAAAAATCTAATTTAAATTTTCAATGACTTACAAACACTTACAATGATGAGGCGATCATTAGCTAATCTTGACGATTCTTGCAGGGATTCCTTGCCTTACAACTGCCCCTGAAGTCCAGTCTAACCAAGGTGCCGCGATCGGTCTTGATGGGTCAGCAACAGCGAGGTCATTGAGGTTTAACCCACTGCCCACATGTTTACTGAATTCCATCGCAACGCCATCCACAATATGAGTTCTCGCCCCAACATCTTTACGACCATAACCATGCTCGATCGCTAAAACGCCCTCTTTGACCCCATCAAGCACCATGATTTGTGCTTCTTCTGCCCCGTTTGGTGATTCAATGCGTACCATATCGCCATTGACGATATTAAATTTCTCCGCATCTTTTGTGTTAATTGCCACAAAGTTTGTCGGTTTAATCATTCGAAGTCGCAATGTTGAACCAGAAGTACTACTCACAATATTTGATTTAAATGATGTGAGCGATAGTGGCCATTCCGCTTTCGGGAATCGCTCATCAACCGAGCTACCATCAGACATTCTTGGTGGGTAGTACGTTGGCGTACCGCTGTAACGCTCACCATTTGCGAAGTGCTTATGCACCCCAACGGTCTCATTCCAGAGCTGTAATGTCGGTGCCCATTTACGGATCATCTCATCTTCGCCCCAGCCGGTATTGTAATCTGCAAAGCGTCCACCGCGGGCAAAGACATAAGCCACGCGCATCTGCTCTTCAGGTTTCAAAACGGTTTCGATCTGGTGCTTGATACGTTTAACGCCGGTTAATTCCATCTCTTCACGTGTTGATTCTGGCACAGGGCTACCATCAAACGCCATGTTTGCAGCGGCTCTTAGGTAGTAATCTTCGGCATTATGCACCGCATGATTTTTACCTTCAAAGTCTTTAATCGCATTCTCACCAAAGCCCGGCAAGCCCATCATTTTAGAGACTTCAATGAAGAAGGTTTCCATAGAGATCGGACGACCTTTCGCATCTTTATCAACTCGCGACTCTACAATCGGCCATCTTGCAGTAGAGGTTTTGAAAGGAACCCCTGCCCATGCGTTACCAAAGCCCCAGCTCTCAAAGTTATGCGTATCTGGCACAATGTAGTCTGCCATTGCCGTTGTTTCGTTGATGAAGGCATCAATCGCAACAAAGAGCGGTAATACTTTCGGATCTGCTAATTTATCCATGAGTAACTGTCTAAAGCCGGCAATCCCGTAAACAGGGTTTGTCATGTTACTGATCCACGCTTTGAGCGGATACGGATCTGCGTTCAATGCTGAAATGAGCATTTCAGATGCTTGTCCACCGGCAAATGGATACCAAGGACGGCTCGCAGGATAAGGATTCTCCCCACGTGCTTTCTTCTCTTTAAATTCTGTTGAAGATTCATAAGGACGTTTCGCACGGCCAATCATGATACCTTTTGGCTGAACCATCCCATCAAAGGTTTCAAAGTCGTAACGAGGACCCGGACCATAATCCGCGTATTTACCCCCGTTCACTTGCATTCCGCCTTTGTAGTTCATGTTTCCGATTAATACGTTTAGCGCTAAGATCGCCCATGTATTATAGAAACCGTTACCGCTCATCATCCCGCCATGGCTCACAACGGCAGCTTTATGCCCGTGATTGGTGAACTTCTTAGAAAGCCCTTCAATCGTTGCCACAGGAACTCCACAAGCGGCACTGTACTCTTCAAGTGTGTGTTTATCTGCAGAGCGTTTTAACATCGTGAAGCTTGAGGCAACGTCTACTTTTGTACCATCGGCAAGGGTAACTTCCCCTTCATGGTAAAGCGTTCCACGTGGCGCCACATTCACATCCGCAAGCGCACCCGTTGCTGCATCAATTGTTAAGATTGGGCTCTCTGCACGTTCGCCCCCTTCAATATCTGCAAGGCGAAGGAATTGACCATAAAGCGGGCTATTCTCTTCAATAATCACTAAATGCGTCGCATTAGAGTGGCTGATCGCTTTCGCAGCTTTCATGCCCGCTTGCCCTGGAACTGTGAGGTAATTCTCATTGTAACGACGGTTATCGATAATATAACGAATCATCGCCATCGCCATCGCTGAGTCCGTTCCCGGAAGAATCGGAATCCACGTGTTATTTTGCGTTGCCATGGTGTTTGTCATCGGCAAGCTTGGCGCAACCACTGCGTAACTAAACTCAGAGGCATCTTTGGTACGTGCATTCGCTAAGAGACGCGCCTGACGCTTAAAGGGGTTTCCAGATTGCGCAGGAGATGTCCCCATAAAGATCGCAAATTCTACGTTATCAAAGTCTGGTTTTGCGTGTGCGTTCTTGTTCATGTCATTCATGACCGCGCCAGAACCTAAACGATATGCCAATCCACAGTACGCACCATGCGCTGTGAAGTTACGGGTACCAAAGGCATTGTTCGTAAAGCGTTTTACGAGCGCTTCACGCCCTTCATTCCCGGCATTTGACACTAATAACTGGTTCGCTTTTACGCCAAACTCAGGGTTTTTCGGATCAATCAAGGTATCAAGGTCACGGATATCTTTTAAGCCATCCACATGCCCTTCGCCAAAGAGATCACCACCGTTTACCACTTCTTCAATTAACTGCTCGAAGCTAATACGTTTCCACTTTCCTTCTCCACGTTTACCGACACGTTTTAAAGGAGAGAGTACGCGGTAAGGGCTCGCAACAGATTCCCCCATCTGCGCACCACGGGCACATGCGGTTGAGCGATCATTAATACCGCTGTCGCCCCCGAGTTTTACCCAAGCATCTGAGATCGGCATATCATAAGTATAATGCTCTTCGCTTGATAGCGGATGGTAAGGATTACCCGCAACACGTACGACTTCATTCTTCTCTTTATCAACGCGAACACGAATACCGCAAACCGTCCAGCAACCAAAGCATTGCGTATTAGACATCGTCTGTTTGTTATTGCCGACCCACTTGCCATCTTCAACGCGCCCTTCTACTTCTAACGCATTACCATAGATCGCATGCTCTGTCGGCTTTTCTGACGTTCCTTTCACAAGGCCAATCGCCATGTTTTTCGCAGTATTACTATATCCTACCGCAAATGCCGCTAAGCCCCCGGCCGCTGCAACGCCTTTTACAATATTACGACGTTTACGAATCGCCGCTTCTTCTGGCGTATCTGCCATCTCTTCTGTGTTGAGATCTTTCATCTCATCGTTTTGATCGAGATCTTTATTCATTAATTTTTTTTCATCACTCATGGTTGTTTCCCTCTATTCGTCATCTATTTTATTATTTATCTCATCTTTTGAATCAAGGTGGTAAGGATTATGATCCGCTACCCACCTTTTTAAATTTCAACCAACGATCTTGTAATAAACTCCATATCACGATGACTAAAGTGAGCCAAAGGCCAAATGTTGAAAGAATTCCTAGGAAGCCACTAAATCCCCAATCAAGATGGTAAGGATTAATGACAACGTTATATTTCGGAAGTGTTTGTGATTGCATCAAAATCGCCCAGCGTATCGTCCATGCCAATGAGAGTGAACCGAGCGCTAATAAAAGATCAATCCATTTGCAGTTAATACGGCGAGTATTGAAGTTTACGAGTGTGTAGATCATCAATACAACCCAGTAGATAAAGATACTTAACCCAATGGTGAACCAAACAGATCCTTTATTCGGAAGATCTCTAAATGCAGCACCTGCTGGTGAATCACTCATTGCCCAGCCAATTAAACAGATCGCAACACCTAAAAGCCCTATTAACTGTACGCGGCTTAAGATTGCGGTATACGCGCCACGTTTTGCCCATTTGGTAGACCACGTACTCCATGTTTTAACACACATCGGCACGGCTTGGAATGCAGTGAAGAAAAGCACCCAAGGAAGCCAAGGTGTATGCCAAATCGGTTGTGACTTAAGGACATTTACCTCTTTACCGGTGTAGAGCAGAATCATAAATGACACAGCAAGTAAGGCAACTGAGGTAATCGGCAACCATTTCGTCGGGTTATAATTCCACCAGTGAAGAACGCGGAACCATTTAAAGGTGCCCTCTTTCGTCGTATTCTCACGCAGTAATAACCAGAACTGTACGATGATTAAACCCACAAAGAGCGGTACAAAAAGCGCTCCAATCCACATCCACGACCAATGCGCCGCTTGAATATAGAAATTAAAGAAACGACCCGGCTGATGCAAGTCTGCAAGAAGTGCGATGGGCCCAACAATGCCGGCAGTAATGCCGATGCCGACGATTAAAAGCTCAAGCTCACGAAGCTCGCCCTTTTTCCATAAACGAAGAATTACCGCAATAACCGATGCAGATGCCGCAATACCGATAAAGAAGAAGTATTGCACAGCCCAAGGAAGCCACGCGATATCTTGAGGAAGCGTTAATAGTTCACGAATCATAGGTTAATCTCCTGCCATAACATTGCTTGTCCTTGAACCTGCGACTGGAATGCATCATCAAGGCCGATATAGAACACCTGTGGCGTTGTTCCTTGCTCTGGTTTCAAGACTTTAATATCGTCTGCAAATTCCACAAGCATTTTACTAATTTTGCTATTAGGATCTTTCATATCCCCAATAATACGTGCCCCACCGACACAAGATTCTACACATCCTGGCAAGAGCCCTGCATCTAAACGATGCGCACAGAACGTACATTTATCTGCCGTCCCTGTCTCTTCATTAATGAAGCGAGCTTCATAAGGACACGCTTGCACACAGTAAGCACATCCCACACAAATTTTACTATCCACAACTACGATGCCATCTTCACGTTGGAAAGTTGCTTGCGTAGGGCAAACAGGTACACATGGTGGGTTATCGCAATGATTACAAAGACGCGGTAATACCACGTTTGTCACTTGGTCTTTTTCATAACTAAAGACCTGATACTGTCTGACAGTCGTTCTAAACTGGCCTGCGGGCATTTGGTTTTCAACCGTACAGCTCACGGTACATGCTTGACAACCAATGCAACGTCTAAGATCGATCAACATGCCGTAACGTTTTGTCGCGTCCCCTTCTCTACGAGGCGGCACATGTTGTGCTTCTGCGCGTGCCTGTTTGAGACTGATAACCGCAGCTCCGGCAGTTAATGTTCCTAACTGCTTGAGTAGATCTCGGCGAGTAATATCCATCGACTTCTCCTTTCTAACGATGCTGGCCGACTCTTTATAACAGCAAGCATCAAACATAATAATTTCTGATTCTCTTATGATCGGCTGTTTATGCAATCCCCTCTATTGTGGTAAACCACATACCCTGACGAATCTTGACCTAGGGCAAATAAAGCACGTGTTAGAGATCTTAAAAAGAAAAATAGAACGATAGTCCCCTATATCGCCAACAACTTATTTCCAACTTCTCAAGAAATAATCCCCAATATCCGCTAAACTTCTTCTATATTTTCTCGTGATTTAAATCGGGGTTTAAATCGGAATTTAAAAGCTTTAAAAACGCTTCAAAAACAGCTGAAATTGATCCTTGCAATGCAATAAAGAGAGTAAATGCAGATGTCGCCATGTTTAGTAAATCTCATTCGCCAGCTTCAAAAGCCCTTTCCGGCAATGGCCGCAATTACGGCGCGGCAGCGCGGGACAAGCACACCGATATTATCTCTACTTCTGTGTCTTATCATGCTCGTCATGACTACCGGTATCAGCCTTGCCGAAGCGCGCGTATTAAACGGCGATCAGCCGCTTCAACTTCAACCACAGCATCCACCTCAACATCATGTAACCCCGCAACCATCATCCTCAGCGCTTGAGATCTGCCTCCCTTTTGATAAAAAAACCACAAGTAAGCGCATCACAGTCGGCGTCTTAGCGCCTTATGGCGATACCGTTGCAGAAAAAGAGTGGTGCCCTTGGATTCAATCCTTAAACCACACCTTGCCGGATTATCACTTCATCTTAAAACCCCTACAAATTAACAATATTGAAGCCGAGGTTAATAGCGGCGCGATTGATCTTCTGCTCTCTCATCAAGGGCTATTTCTAAATCTTCAAACCGAAACGCCTATTCGTTGGGTGGCGAGCTTAGAGGAAAACATTCATCTTGAAAATAGTAATGCGCGCATTGGGAGCGCAATCTGGGTGAATGATGAAAGCCCCATCAAAACACTGCATGATCTACAAGGGAAGATCGTCAATGCGGTGAGCGTTAAAGCGCTAGGCGGCTTCCTCCTTGCCTATCATGAAATGATGATTCAAGATCCGTCGCTTCGTCGGCATGTTCAGTTTCAGTATCATGGCTATCCTATCGAGACGCTCTTTGACACCTTAGCCGCGCACGAAACCGATGCAATTATTGTGCCAGCTTGCTTATTTGAACGATTGGAGCGTCAAGATATTCTCCCTGCCGGCAATTTCCGCTTATTAAACCCCAAAATTATCGATGATTTCCACTGCCAAACAAGCACCAACTTACTGCCGAGCTGGTCACTTGCGGCCCTTCCCTCGCTCGATAGCACTGCCGCTAAAGCTATTCAATCAGCGCTCTTTAGCACAACCGATCCGAATCTCCCCTCATGGCAATTGCCCTATACGCTTGCGGAGATCAATCAGCTTCTATTTGATGTCAAAATTTATGAAGGCCAAGAGACACTCTTTGAAACGCTCTTTCGCCTCGCCGTGACCAATAAGATCTGGTTACTTTTCTTTGCCATCTTCTTACTTATCTTACTGGTGAACCATCTTTGGCTCTCTTACGCTGCGACAAAGCGCCGAAAAGAGCTTGAAACCGCCTATCAAACGATGCATAACTACGAAGTAATGCTCTCAAAAGCTGATCGTATGAATATTCTAGGTGAGATGGCAAGTGGCATTGGGCATGAGCTCAATCAACCGCTCTCCACCATTCGAAATTATGCAGAAGGCAGTATGATGATTCTCAAAAAGGAGCAAGATCAGCATCCGCTCTTAACGCCTTTGCAGAAAATTAGCGAGCAAGTGACGCAGTGCCACAATATTATTAAAAACCTGCGTTCTTGGGCAAAACCCAAAGAGAGCTCTGTGCGTGAGGAGATTAATCTCAGGCTCTTCTTAGAGCGGATCATTGAGATCACGCGCCTCAGAATTCAAGGTAACGTCAATATCACGGTGAATATTCCCGAGGATTTCACCATCGTTATTACGCCCTCAATCTTAGAGCAAGTCGTGGCAAACTGCCTGATGAACTCGGCGCAAGCTGGCGCGACAGAGATAGAAGTCCGCACCAAAATCTACCCACAATATGTCAAACTCTTCCTTTTTGATAATGGACCAGGATTTGATGAAGGTGAACTTAATGCGCCCTTTGTCCCATTTAGAACCTCTAAAATCGATGGGCTAGGACTCGGGCTCGTAATCTGCCAACGCTTAACAGAGCGGATGGAAGGAAAGCTACGAATTGCCAATCGCAAAGACGGTCAAAAAGGCGCAGCAGTACGGCTTATTCTCTCTCGAGAATTAACGCCGTCTATCGCCGACAATCCGCAATCTAGCGAAGATTCAACAGAAAAACCCCCGAATCAATAGTAGCCGTAGATCAGATATCTGCGTACAATATTATCAGCCTCTGCGGCACTGACATTAGCACTGACATTGGCGCTGTCCGCTTTAGCTGAGTGACCTGCTTTACTGTTTTATCTTAAGGATCTTTTTATGAAAACTCTCACTGTTCATATTGTCGATGATGAACCTAGCGTTCGTGAATCTTGCGAGTTCTTAGTCTCAACGCTCAATTACCCAACACAGCTCTGGGAAGATGGACAAGCGTTTATCGAAGGCGTCGATCTCTCAATGCCGGCAATTGCCATTGTTGACTTAAGAATGCCGCGACTCTCCGGCGATATGGTCATCAGTCAATTGCATCAACGCCAAAGCCCTATTGGCGCGATTATTCTGACGGGTCATGGAGAAGTTGTAATGGCCGTCAAGATGCTGAAAGAAGGCGCCATTGATTTTTTAGAAAAGCCCATCGAACTCTGCACGCTGATCTCTGCACTGAAACGTGCCGAAAAGATCACATTAGAGCGAGGGGAGAAAAATGCCGTTGTTGCCCGTTTTAATGCCCTATCAGAGCGAGAACAACAGATCTCCCTGCTCGTTTATGAGGGATTCACCAATAAAGAGATTGCCCATCAAGAAGCGATTTCTGTGCGAACCGTTGAAGTGCAACGCTCAAGTGCCATGAAAAAGCTGAAAACTGAGACCTTAGCGGAGTTTATCGCGACGCTCAATGAGATTTACCAATATCACGCAGCGCAATAAGAGATAAAAGCGTGATTCATAGCCATTGCTCATTGTGGCTTTTTTTATCACTCAACAGCCCTTAGAAAGCCCCATTTTCGGAATGCTTTCTCTATACTTTAAAGGTCATATCTGCTACTGTTTAAAGCGTTTTAATACAAGGAGAGATTCAATTGAAGGCGAATCAAGCGTTACAAAAATATTTTGGCTACACAGAGTTCCGTGAGGGCCAAGAAACGCTGATTAATGCCATTTTGGAAGGCAAAGATGCGCTTGGCATTATGCCAACAGGGGGCGGTAAATCTCTCTGCTACCAAATTCCAGCGCTCCTTCTCCCGAATATTACACTCGTCATCTCTCCCTTGATCTCCCTGATGAAAGATCAGGTTGATGCCCTTTCAGAGATTGGCATTGCCGCGACCTTCATCAATAGTACACTCGATGAAGAGAGCATGCGTGAACGCCTTATCGGCATTCGCCAAAACAGATACAAAATCATCTATATCGCACCAGAAAGACTCAACAGCTACCTTATTCGTAGCCTTTTTAGTGCGGTGCCTATTAGCTTTATTGCCGTTGATGAAGCCCACTGTATCTCTAAATGGGGACACGATTTCCGTCCGGCATATGGCGAAATTGTCGATTTTGTCTATCAGCTCTCTTATCGCCCGCCTATGGGCGCGTATACCGCTACCGCAACATTAGATGTCATTGATGAGATCAAACAGTTGTTACATCTGCAAGATCCTGTTGAATCCATTATTAGCTTCGATCGTAAAAACCTGACCTTTGAAGTATTAAAAGTCTCTGATAAACGCCAATACATCGTCGATTTTATCAAACGTTTTTACCCGAAAGATGCCGGCATTATCTACTGTACAACCCGCAAGAATGTAGAAACCCTTACAGAGTTCTTACAAAAAGCCGGCTTCGAAGCGCTCGCCTATCATGGGGGAATGGATGGCGATATGCGTGAGGAGAATCAAAATGCCTTTATCTACGATAAGGTACAGATTATCGTCGCCACCAATGCCTTTGGGATGGGGATTGATAAATCGAATGTCCGATTTGTGATTCATTACAATATGCCTCAAAACATGGAAGCGTACTACCAAGAAGCAGGCCGAGCGGGGCGTGATGGCGATCCTGCGCACTGTTTATTAATGTATTCACCACGCGATATCTCAAACCAAAAATACCTTATTGAGAATAACGAATTTATTGTCGATCCTGATCGTAAAACAATTCTCTACCAGAATCTCCAATCCTTGATTGATTACTGCCATTCAGAGGAGTGTTTACGCGCAGAGATTCTCCGCTACTTCTCTGAAGTCCCGGCATTTGAAACCTGCGATAACTGTGGCAACTGCACCAATACTACGCCCAAGATCAATATCACGATAGAGGCGCAAAAGATCCTTTCATGCGTCTATCGTATCCAGCAAAATTATGGCTTAACAACGGTGATTCAGGTGCTTCGCGGCTCCAAAAACCAACAGATTTTAGAGCGCGATCTCGATAAAGTTTCCACCTACGGCATTATGAGTAACTATTCTGATCGTGCGATTCGAGAGATGATTATGACGCTCATCGCGCGGGGCTATCTCTATCAAACCCCTGATGCCCGTCCGATTTTAAAGCTCAAAAATGAAGCCAAAGAGATCCTAAAAGGCGAGAAGCAACTCTTCCATCGTCAAGATCTTGTCGTTAATCGTGAGATCTCAAACCCAGAGACCCATTATCGCGCGCCCTTCTATGAACCTCTTCGAGAGCTTCGCCTTGAGCTCGCGCGTGAACGTGATGTCCCTGCATACGCAATCTTCACCGATGCTACGCTCCGCGAAATCGCCGAAGTAAAACCCAAAACCCCCGGCGCCTTCCTCAATATTAAAGGGGTCGGTATGAAAAAGCTCGATCAATACGGCACGTTATTCATCGAAAAAATCAAAGAATTGGAAGCGTCACAAGCGTAGTCAATGATTGCCGGCAATTGTCACTATAAAAAATGCCGGCATTTCCGGCTTTGGCTCAGTGCGATTGCGTTATCTCATTTCAAGCTGATATTCGGCCGGAGCAATGATCCCGAAGCTCAGAGAACGCTTGCCGGCAAGGATGGCGCTCTAAAGTATTCCCTTCATGCATTGCCTTCAAAACAATGAAAAAAAATCTCCGGCATTTAATCAGCCTTAAGAATCATCCTACAAAAATGCCGGCATTTTTATCTGCCGGCACGGGATTACTTCTGAAACTCAGCCATTCTTCCGGCATTTCCGGCTTTGGCTAAGTGCGATTGCGTTATCTCATTTCAAGCTGATATTCGGCCGGAGCAATGATCCCGAAGCTCAGAGAACGCTTGCCGGCAATGATGGCGCTCTCACCATATTGGCTCATTAGTACAGGTTAATTAGTACTAGCGCTCTGAAGTATTCCCTTCATAAACGTCTTTCATAAACAATGAAAAACAATCTCCGGCATTTAATCAGCATTTATAATAAACCTACAAAAATGCCGGCATTTTTATCTGCCGGCACGGGATTACTTTTGATGCTCAGCCATTCTTCCGGCATTTCCGGCTTTGGCTAAGTGCGATTGCGTTATCTCTTACAATTGATGCGCGTAATCGTGAATTTCGAATCCTTGTAATGCGTGATCGAAGTTTTTACCCACGGCAATCACTTTGAATCGTTCGCCCATCTCTTCTGGGTGTACTAAGTGCTGTATACGCTTTGAGAGCTCAAACCACGCGAGTTCATCATCGCCCATTGCAGCCTTATCTTCTGCGGCCATCTCTTGAAGCTTGTTGCCAAAGAGGAAGAATGCTTGCGATGTATAGCCTAAAAACTCTAAGCCCATATCTACCAACACATTCGCAACTTCTGTAAAGTTCACATTAGCCGTTAAGTCTTGTAAGCCCGGATAGAGATAAAAATCCTCGTGTGCGCGGTGCTTATAATGCGCAATTAAGGTTCCTGTCATACGTTCTGGGCGGTAATACTCTTTCTCGTCGTAGCCATAATCCACAAAGATCGCAACGCCCTCTGTCATGCTCTCAAAGAGCGGTGGCAACCATGAAGTTAAATGCGGACAATATTCACTTTCGTAGCCTTCAGGGAAGACAAATCCTCGTGCTAAACGCGCATCATAAAAATCCTTCAGTGAAGCATCTGCCTCTCGCAATACCGGCGTAAATTGCACCGTTTTATCTGCGTCATTAACCGCTAATCCTACATCCACATAGTGCGGCTTTCCGTCAACGATTCTAAAGCGCTCAACACTTAAAGCATCTAAGACTTCGTTAGCGATAATAACGCCTTTCCACGCCGCTGTTGGCGCTTGATCAATCCACTCGACATTATCTACAAATGCCGGCAATGCTTCGCTAATTAACGCCTTTTGACGCGCAATAAGATTCGGAGAAACTTCTAAGATTTGGTATTTTTCCGGAAGCTTGCCGCACTTTTCGAGTTGCAACAAAATATCGCGCGCCATCGTGCCATTACCGGCACCGATCTCTAAAATTTGGTAATCGCCGGCAATCAGATCACTCACTTCAATAATCTGATTCGCAAGCGAGCGAGAGAAGAGATCCGAGATAAGCGGAGCGGTGATAAAGTCACCTTCCTTGCCAAAGACAGCTTGTGGCCCTGTGTAATATCCTAAAGTAGGATGATAGAGCGCGGCATCAAAAAAGCGTGAGAATGGCATCGGGCCGTTCTCTTTAATCTCATTCACAATTTCAAAGGCCAGCGTTGCAGAATGCTGGTATTCATCTTGTGAGGGCTCAGGTAAGCGCTCCTCATCATTTTGATGCTTATCGGCGGGGTTCATCGCACTATTATATTCCACGATAATAATTCCTCTGTCACTCGGATAGTGATCATAAATACGTTTAAGATTCGAGTCAGTGCTCAAAAGAGCATTCGGCTATTGCCTATTATTCCCTATTTCGAGTAGATTTCACCAAGACAAATAAAAACAGCACATATTATGTGCCGTTCTCTCTTATTTCGATTCGCTTAAATCGCTGTAACTGAGCCAATTCCACGACTATTTCTATTAAACTTCACATTTTGTCCAGGGAAAATCTGTGCTTCGCCTTTTACAACAACTGGCACATGCGTTTTATTAGGCATCTCGATACCCACTTCGCTATTGCCCTCGTCATTCACCATGATAGAAACAACGCGCCCTTTTCCTGAATAACTGCCCATTCCATCATTCACGCCCGTTGCACAACCTGCAACAATAAATAGTGATGCAATTAATAAACTTAATTTTTTCATTTGATTCCTCTGTGTTTCATCGTTATTCAGTAAAAAGGTCAGGGATAAAAACAGGAATCTCCCTTATCTCAAAGAGAAAGAGAGATTCTTATCATTTATGCTTCACGCTTGCCGCCATTAAGGATGATTAACAATCCCCCTTAATCGATGACAAAGCATGGGTAATAGCAGACTACTCGGCAGAGCTACCTTCTTGAGGTGCTTTGTTACCTTGTTCTTTATTGCCTTGCTCTCTATTTCCTTGTGTTCTATTTTGATTCGGTCTTCTACCACGACGAACGTTTCTTCTTGCAGGTCGCTTCTCTTGATCTGCTGATTGCCCACCTTCTGTAGGCGTATTATCTCTTGGTGCAGATTCTTGTGGTGCTGCGTCAGGTTTTGCCACTTGTGGTGCTTGGGGATTTTGATTCTCGTTACCCGTAGCTTCGCCTTCATCATTTCTTCGGCGACGTGGGAAACGACGATTTGTACGGTTGTTATTATTCCCGTTACGATCATTGCTTCCTTGATTACGTTGTCCCTGTGGCGAACGTCCTCTGCCCCCGCGGTTGTTATCACGGCGTGTTCTTTCTGGTGTGATTTCTGGCGTAATTAATAGCCCTTCTGTAATCGACTCAACCGGAATCTCTTCCTTGATATAATCTTGGATATCCATGAGCGAATAAACATACTCTTCACATGCAAATGTGATCGCAGTTCCTTCCGCGCCTGCACGTGCAGTACGACCAATACGGTGAACGTAATCTTCAACATCTTGTGGTAAGTCGTAGTTAAATACGTGTGAAACATCTGGAATATGAAGTCCACGTGCAGCAACATCCGTTGCAACCATGATGGAAAGCTCTCCATTTTTGAACTCTTCAAGAAGCTTCTCACGACGGTTTTGTGGGATATCTCCAGAGAGAACTGCGGCTTTATAACCATTTGCATTAAGCGTATTAAAGACTTCATCCGCGGCACGTTTTGTATTCACAAAGACAATCGAACGCTCTGCTTCTTCACGTTTTAATAATCCAAAGAGCAGTTTTAATTTCTCATCAGATGAGACGTGGAAGAGCTTTTGCGTAATGCGCGCGCCGGTCACTTGCTCAGATTCCACTTTAATTGTTTGTGGATCTGTCATGTGCTCATAAGCAAGCTCTAAAATGCGTTGTGAGAACGTTGCAGAGAAGAGCATATTTTGACGCTTTTCAGCGCTTGGCATCTGTCTCAACAAGAATCGAATATCACTGATAAAGCCCAGATCAAACATGCGGTCAGCTTCGTCTAAAACAAAGACTTCCACGTTACGAAGATTCAGTTTCTTCTGTTTGAAGTAATCAAGAATACGGCCTACCGTTCCAATCACGACATCGGGATCTGCTTCTAACGCTTCATTTTGCGTACCATAAGCAGCGCCGCCATAAAGCAGTGCATATTTTAATCCGGTATAGCGTCCGAGCATCTTCGCATCGTCATGAATTTGCACGGCAAGTTCACGAGTAGGTGCCATGATGATCGCGTAAGGGCCTTTTTTCCCCTCTGCTACCGGTACTGTCATTAGGTGATTAAGAGTCGCTAATAAGAAGGTCGCTGTTTTACCTGTTCCTGTCTGCGCTTGTCCCGTAACATCCTTGCCTTTTAGCAAGTCAGGGAGGGCTTTTTCCTGAATTTCTGTGCAAAATTCATAGCCATTGTCCGCTAAGCTCTCTTTCAGTGAATCATGTAAATCTAAATCTGTAAACTTCATAGAAGTTAAATGTGGTTTTCCCATAGATGACGACCTAAACCCTCAATTATTGTGCGCTTTAATTAAAAATTTTAATAACGGTGTTTGAAAAAATTATACAGTTCAAACCTTGTTATTTACCCTGTTTTCAGTTGTAATAATCTAGCTATTATCATATTTTATATACAAAAATCCAAATCTAATTTTGGATATCTTGATCAATTCACGTAGGAGACCTATTGATGAGTAACTTAGTCAACGCAACAGATGCAACTTTTGAAGCAGATGTGCTTAAAGCAGATCTTCCTGTATTAGTCGATTTTTGGGCCGATTGGTGCGCTCCTTGCCGTATGATCACTCCCCTCGTAGAAGCTGCCTCTGAAGAGTATGCTGGAAAATTAAAAGTGGTTAAATTGGATGTACAAAACAACCAAGATACTGCGGTTAAATTCCAAATTCGTGGAATTCCTGCACTCATGATCTTCAAAAATGGAGAGATCGTTGCGCAACACGTTGGTGCATTGAATAAAGCACAACTTGCACAATTTATTGATGGCAATCTCTAAGATTCGTCACAATTTTGCATAAATAGTCGCTATTTGATTCGCTTTTAGCGGTCATTTAAAGATCAAAATAGCGCCTCAAGAAGCCGAAGAGAATCTCTCTTCGGCTTCTTTTTTAGGCAAAACTTGTCTAGCTTTTCATAATTTCCATACGCTTTTCAGCCCTTGCTCTTACGCCCTTGCGCTGACACTTGCCCTCGCCATTATCCTGCCCCTTTTCTCATCATTCCCCTGATACCTCCCCTTCAATAGCGTGCATTACGTAATGTAAAATCGCCACTTTTATCGAAGTTCACGTATAATGTCCCTCTTTTAAAGGCGTGCTTTACCGATATATGTCGTGCGATGCCGGGTGATGCTCTGGGTATCCCTTTTTTGTCACACACGGCGTATCAACCAAAGCCCCTATCGATTTATCTACAGACAGCCAATGAGGGTGATCCATGGAACTTATCAACACACTCAATCATACAATTGAAGACCTTTGTAAACGCGCATCTGACCTTCGGGGGTATCTTTGACTTTGATGTCAAACAAGAGCGATTAACAGAAGTCTTAATGGAGCTAGAAGATCCTAATATCTGGTCTAGCAATCCTGAAAAAGCCCAAAAACTGGGACAAGAACGCGCGATGCTCGATGATTTTGTCAATGGCATGATTCGCCTTGAAGCGAGCCTAAATGATGCCCAAGATCTCGTGGAAATGGCAAAAATGGAAGGCGATCAAGAGACCCTTGAGATGATCGAGTCTGATCTTACCGGCTATACTAAAATTATTGAAGAGTTCGAATTCAAACGCATGTTTAGCGGCGAGATGGATGCTAATAATGCCTTCTTAGATATCCAAGCAGGTGCAGGCGGTACAGAGGCGCAAGACTGGGCGTCTATGGTGTTACGCATGTATCTTCGCTGGGGCGAGCATCATGGCTTTAAAACAGAGCTATTAGAGGCATCCTCTGGAGATGTTGCCGGCATTAAATCTGCCACGATTCGCTTTGAGGGCGACCATGCTTATGGTTGGCTTCGCACAGAAACGGGCGTTCATCGCTTGGTTCGTAAATCGCCTTTTGACTCTAACAATAAACGTCATACCTCTTTCTGCTCGGTCTTTATCTCTCCGGAGATTGACGAAAATATCGAGATTGAGATTGATCCATCAGATCTTCGGATTGATGTTTACCGTGCATCTGGCGCGGGCGGTCAGCACGTTAACGTGACAGAATCTGCGGTACGTATTACCCACGTTCCGACAAATACGGTTGTGCAATGTCAAAATGAACGTTCGCAGCACCGTAATAAAGATGTGGCAATGAATCAACTGCGCTCTAAGCTTTATGAATTAGAGATGCAGAAGAAACGAGATGCCGCAGATGCGCTACAAGATTCTAAATCAGATGTGGGCTGGGGAAGTCAGATCCGCTCATACGTATTAGATCAAGCAAGAATCCGCGATGTAAGAACAGGCTATGAAGTCGGCAACCCACAACCTGTGCTCGATGGTGATCTTGATGCCTTTATCGAAGCTAGCCTAAAAATGGGGCTTTAAGCCTATTTGTACGGGCACTTTACAGACGCTTGAGCCATGAACATCGATCAATAAAAAATAGAGTCCTAGAGTCATTTGGGGCTCTATTTTTTTGCCCTCACTTTCATGATTGAGTATGCCTCCATTTCATTCTCCCTATCCCCCTTATCACTCTTATCAATCAAGTCCTTGCTCATCTCACTGATTAAATTAAGCCCCAAAATGCGATCGAGGTTGCCAAACATTATACCGATATGTAATATGTTTGAATCCTACAATCAAGCGCAGCTTTTCTCGCATGGATGATTAGCATGGATGATTGCGAATTCTGATACAAACAACCTTCTTAGAAGCGCATTCATCAGAGAATCACTCAATAATCACCAAGGAATCATTGGAATCTATTTCAATAAACCCAGAAGGCTGTGCTAAATTCGAGAGTCACACTATTGCGATAGCGCATATAGCGCTGATAAAGCGATCCTTCGTTGAGCTTCGCACTTTTACGGTCTAATGACCTTTTACTAAACATTTCTGAGCTATCCCCTTATGTCAAATCCTCAAAAAACTTCGAGCACCTCCGGCTGGTATTATGGCTGGACGATCGTCTTTGCTGCCGCCCTTCTCACAATGATTACCGTCGGGATGCGCATGAGTATCGGTCCTTTCGTCATTCCGATGAGCGAAGGACTTGGCATGAGCCGAAGTATGCTCTCAGCAGTGATCGCGATTGGCATGTTGATCTATGGCTTTGGAATGCCAATTGCCGGGGTTTCGGTGAATCGCTACGGCACCCGCGCAACATTGATGATCGGAGCGGTGATGGTTGTCCTCTCTATTCTTGGAACGATCTATACCACAAATCTTTGGATCTTCGCGCTCTGCTACGGCGGACTTCTCTCCTTTGGGCTCGCCTTCACCAGTCAGATCGCGTTTACGCGCCTTATTAGTAGCTGGTTTATTAAAAAACGCACCATGGCGCTCCTCTTTCTCTCTACCGGCTCCATGGCGGGGATTGCGATCTTAACGCCCGTTTTCAGTCAAGCGATTCAATCCTTTAGCTGGGAAGAGACATTACTCGGCTACGCTGTGATCTTCTTTATCTTAACGACCTTCGTCGCTTTTGTGATTGTTCGTGGTACGCCCCCAGAATTTGCAGATTTAACAGAAGATACCGAGATTCAAGCGCATCAAGCTCGTATGGCGATTCGTCTCGCGAAAATGCAAGGCGATAGTTACACCTTAAAACAGGTCTTCTCTACCCGTCCGTTCTGGCTTCTTTGTATCGGGATCTTTGCCTGTGGCTTTAGCATGAACCTCCTTGGCACACATGCCGTGCCAATGCTGGTTGATCACGGCTTCCCGAAAGCCACGAGTGCATTTGGCATCAGCCTTATTGGCTTAGTGGCAATCTTTAGCACTGTCGCGCTTGGGCGTTTAAGTACCCGCGTGCAACATCGCTTGCTACTGGTGGCGATCTACTTTGTTCGGGGCATTGCCTTCTTCTTCCTCGTCATGGTGATGGAACCTTGGCAGCTCTATCTCGTCGCCATTATTGGGGGATTAGTATGGGCCGGCAATATGGGGATCTCTTCAGGAATGCTCGCAGATATCTACGGTATTAAACTTGTGGGCGTACTTTATGGGCTTGCGTTTGTCGGACATCAAATCGGTGGAACGCTTAGCGTGTGGATTGGCGGTTGGGCGTATGAAACCTTTGGCACCCATTACATCGCCTTCTGGCTTGCCGGCATCTTCCTCTTAATTGGGGCGTTAGCGTCATATCTCCTTCCTAAAAAAGCAGACTATGAAGCATCTATTGCCAAAATCATGAAATAAACGCGCCTCAACATTCTCGTTAATGCGGAGAATTTAGACGGGGGAAATCCCCTTTCTGTTCAATACAGGGTAAAATAGTGCCGGGATCAGATTGATGCCGGCATTTTTTATCTGTCACTTATAAGATTCGGGAGAAGCATAAAATGAGTAAAGAGCGAAAACAGTTTGTTTGCCGTGATTGTGGCGCCATTGCCACCAAATGGGCAGGACAATGTTTAGATTGTAAGTCTTGGAACTCAATTGAAGAGATGGTCGTTGAAAAAACCCCAACACGTCTCTCAGGATACTCAGGCTCTGCCGGGACAGATGGCGTGCAGATTCTCGCCAATGTTGAAAAAGAGGAGATGGCGCGTTTCCCCTCTGGGCTCAATGAGCTCGATCGTGTTTTAGGCGGCGGATTAGTGCTGGGCTCTGTCGTGTTAATCGGGGGAGATCCTGGGATTGGTAAATCTACCATCTTGCTCCAAACCTTAATCCATTTAAGCCTAACCGGCAAAAATGTCCTCTACGTCACCGGGGAAGAATCGCCTAGCCAAGTGGCGATGCGTGCAGAACGCCTACAACTCGATGGCGCAAATTTACAGTTATTATCAGAAACGAATGTCGAAAAAATCCTCCGTGTCGCAGAGCCCATGAAGCTCGATGTCATGGTCATTGACTCCATTCAAACGATTTTTACAGAACTTCTCAACTCAGCACCCGGCAATGTGGCGCAAGTCCGAGAGAGTACTGCGCTCCTTACCCGCTTTGCTAAACGCACGGGAACCGCTATTTTCCTTGCCGGTCACGTGACAAAAGAAGGCGCGATTGCAGGGCCTCGCGTCTTAGAGCATATGGTGGATTGCGTCCTCTACTTTGAGGGAGAAGTTGATTCACGCTTTAGAATTATGCGCTCTTACAAAAACCGCTTCGGACCGCTCAATGAGATCGGTGTTTTTGCGATGACAGGACTCGGATTAAAACCTATTAGCAATCCATCTGCTATCTTCCTCTCGCGTCAGCCAGAGCGCAGTGCCGGCAGTGTTATTATGGTGACCCGAGAAGGTACGCGCCCACTGCTTATTGAGATCCAATCGTTAGTAGATGATTCCCTGGGCGGACAACCACGACGCGTAACCCTTGGGATTGAACAGAATAGACTCACAATGCTCCTCGCGGTTCTGCATCGTCATGCCGGCATTGCGATGATGGATCAAGATGTTTATGTCAATGCGGTTGGCGGCGTGAAGGTCACAGAAACTGCGTCGGACTTAGCCGTGATTGCAGCGGCTTATTCTAGCTTTAAAGATATGTTGCTCCCCGCTGATCTTGTTGTCTTTGGCGAAATCGGGCTTGCCGGTGAAGTTCGTCCGGTTCCTCACGGTGAAGAGCGCCTGAAAGAAGCTGCAAAGCATGGTTTTAAACGCGCGATTATCCCTAATGCCAATATGCCTAAAAAGCCTATAGAAGGCATGGAAGTGATCGGCGTTTCTAAGATTGGCGAACTGATGGATCATCTCTAACGCGTCAAATATAAGGGATTATTTTGAAGTACTGCACCCCTGAAGCTCAAGCGTTTACAGGAATCGAGATTTCTGACATCGCTAGCGATACTACGTTAAAATAAGCCATTATAGAATCAATATCCTCCGTCTTTAATCAAAGAGAGATCTCAATGTCCCATTTGGCGCAAAGCAATCAACAATTTAATCTCGCATGGCTCCGCGTAATTGCGCTCGCTATCGCTGCTTTTGTCTTTAATACGACAGAGTTTGTACCGATTGCCTTACTCACAGATATCGGAGCAAGCTTTGATCTTCCGGCAGCAAAAGTCGGGATTATGATCACAATCTACGCGTGGGTTGTTGCACTTGCGTCGCTTCCCTTAATGCTACTTGTGAGTAATTTTGAACGTAAAAAACTCCTCACGGTGGTTTTTGTCGTCTTTATTCTCAGCCATATCATGACCTTTTATGCATCGAGTTTTACAACGCTTATTGTCGGACGAATAGGGGTTGCGCTCTCGCACGCTGTCTTCTGGTCGATTACCGCTGCGCTTGCCATTCGTGTTGCGCCCATGGGCAAGAAATCTCAAGCGCTCGGCATTTTAGCAACCGGAACAGCACTTGCAACGGTCCTCGGGATTCCTCTTGGACGCATTGTCGGGCAGATGGTCGGTTGGCGTTACACATTCTTACTGATTGGTATTGCCGCGCTCATCACCTTAATCGTGCTCTACCTTATTTTACCCAAACTCCCCAGCCAAAATGCCGGCAGTGCAAAGAGCTTGCCCCTTATCTTTAAACGTCCGGCGCTCGTAGGCATCTTTATCATTACCGCCATTATTGTCACCGCGCACTTTACGGCTTACAGCTACATCGAGCCCTTTAGTGAATTGGTTGCCAAAATATCCCCCAATAAAACAACCTTGCTTCTCCTGATCTTTGGTGGCGCCGGCATTATTGCGAGTATTATCTTTAGTAAATTTAATGGCAAACATCCACTCACTTTCCTACCGGTCTCTATGGCGCTCCTTGCGATCTCGCTACTGCTTGTGATTCCGAGTACCTATTTCGATAATGGTATTCTCTATCTTTCACTCCTTTGGGGAATTTCAATGACCGGCATTGGGCTGACATTACAACTTAAAGTGCTCGAGCTCGCACCAGATGCAACCGATATTGCGATGTCGATCTTCTCCGGCATTTTCAATATAGGCATTGGCGGCGGCGCTTTAGTCGGGACGATTGTCATTACCAATGTTAATTTAGAGAGCGTTCCCCTCTTTGCTTTTGCAATTAGTCTGATTGCCCTACTCATTACCCTCTTTTGCTTTATCCGTTTCCGCAGCGTTTTCTTAAAAGCGGCGCAAAATGTCCAAGAGGTGGTGATTCACTAATCGGCTATTCTTATTAAGATTAAGATCTCTGCTACTAGGCGGGCATTGTCTCCATATAGTCTTCAGATCGCCTTGATATCGCGCAGCCATAACCCCCTGCTGCTTGTTATGGACGCGGGATGCATTAATCCTGATAATAAATTCGTCTTTTTAAACAAAAAAGGGTAACTTAGCCCCTATTAATAGGGTTATCTCCCTTAAAAACAGTCCATTTTAATACTGATGATGTTCTCTCTTAACAGAATCAGATTCGCTAAATAGATCAGATAAAGAAGATTTAAACTATGAAAAAATCAATGAATTGGGCATTTATCCCGCTCACTATTTTTGTGATCATTCTGGGCTTTATCGGCACAGGATACTACAACACAATCCAATCTCTCGATGAGCACCAAGAAGCGGCAGCGGCAGAAGTGATTAACCAATATAAACGCCGGGCAGATCTTATTACGAATCTCTCTAACACCGTCAAAGGTTATTCAGACCACGAACAATCGATCTTTACCGACATTGCCGCCTCTAGAGCCAAACTTAATCAGATGCAGATTAATCCTAGCGACTTCCAAGATCCGGCAAAACTCGAAGCATTTACAGAAGCACAAGCTGCGCTAAAATCCCAGCTCTCGCGCTTACTCGTGATTGTTGAGCAATACCCTGATCTTAAAGCGAGTGCTCTCTACCAAAATTTAATGGTACAGCTCGAAGGGACTGAGAACCGTATCGCGGTTGCCCGTAATCGTCATATTGAAGCGATTCGTGAATACAACACGCTACTACGTAGAGTGCCTTACGTCTTTATTGCAAAAATCTTTGGTTATTCACCACTCTCGCAATTTGAGGTTAATGACCCGAACATTGACCAAGCACCCGTCGTCTCGTTCTAAAATATCGCGGGTTAATCATCTACGGACGTTAACCCGCTTAATCGGCTTAATCGGCTTTAGACCTCTTTTAGCATAACCCGCTATTGATCAGTAAGGATGTTTTTGATGCTTATGATAAAAACGCACCTACAAATAGTTTCGGCTCGCCTCCTATCAATGATCGGGATATGCCTGCTGTTGCTTTTTAATATCGGCTACAGCCAAACATCTATTCCGTCCCTTACTGATGGCGTTATGGATCATGCCGCGCTCCTTTCGACGGCAGAAAAGTCTGCCCTTAATCACAAAATCATGCAGCTTGAGCGCGATTCAGGTTCACAATTAGCCGTCCTCATTATTCCCACAATCAATCAAGAAGATATCGTCGATTACGGCGTTCGCGTGATGGAACATTGGAAGCTTGGTAGAGCGGGTATTGACGACGGTGTCCTGCTGATTATCGCACTCAATGATCGCAAGATGCGGATAGAGGTCGGATATGGCTTAGAAGGTGCAATTCCTGACTTAAGCGCCTCCATGATCTTAGATAATTACTTAACGCCGGCATTTAGAGAAGGAAAATTCGCGCAAGGAATCTCTCAAGCGGTCGATGCGCTCATTGCAAAAATCAAAGATGAGCCACTGCCCTCACTCGCTGAAAAGCCGCTTCATCCAACGAATCTTAATAGCCCATTTTGGGTACAACTACTCTCGATCTATCTTATTGGCGGATCATTCTTACTCTGGGGTTTAATGTTTGTTCGCGGGATAAAAAAAGAGCCGCTCATTACGCTGGGTATTATGGTTGTTGTATTAGGGCTTGTAGGCTTCTTCGGCGGCTTTGAGTATACAAAACCCAATGGCTTACAATTTGGTGAGGATTTCCTAAGATCATCACTTCCGGCGTGGGTACAGCGATTAATGTTGCAATATTTGCCGGCGATTTTCTCCATTATGATGATCTTCACGATGTTTATCGTCGCGGTCTTTACCATGATGGGGGCGATTTTTGGTCTGCCGTATCTACTCTTTATGCGCAAACCTAAACGCGCCACTATTATTACCAGTGCAGATTATCATAAAGCTAGCGCAGCTCAGCATCAGAATCACCAATCAACCGCCTCAAAAGTGTCATCTCGTGCGCCCAATAGCCAAAGCTGGGAAGCGCATTTAGCAGAGCGTAGAGCATATACCCAAGCACAATCAAGGGGTCAGAATACAAAGCCTTCGAATATTGATACGCAAGGTAAACCGATCCCAAAAACGTATCCTAGTACGCCTTCTCATACGCATCCTGAGCATCCCAACGCGCCCAAAATCGTCGATGCTTCGCAAGGCGGTGCGCTCGAAACATTAAAGCGTTATGAGAAGATGTTTAAAGACCCATCTAATACCCAAGAACGCCTAAAAACAGCATTCATTGGGGCCGGCTTTATGGCGGTGATGAGTGGGATATTCTTCTATGCATTCTTCGGTAGCCCCTTTTATGGCTTTGTCATCGGGATTGGTGTCTTCATCTATCAGCTCATCTATCATGGTACTAAAATCAAAAATGCGATTTGGGGACTTTCCCTGCTAAGAGCGGCGCCCTCTTCAGCCATTGTGGGCTTCTTTGTGACCATGATGTTTAGCCTCACTATCGGTATTATTGCCGGCGGTATCTTCTTGCTCCTTCAAACGGTAGGGCTCGCGACCGGCATTCTAAAAGAACCCATTAAAATCTCCGGCGGTGTTAGCAGTGGCGGTGGTCGCCGAGGAGGAGGAGGAGGAAGATCTGGTGGTGGCAGTAGCGGTGGCGGAGGCGGTCGCTCTGGCGGTGGTGGTAGAAGCGGTGGTGGTGGCGCTTCTGGAGGTTGGTAAAGCATCAACAATACTCATTGTTGCATCGTTCAGATCTAATCATCTCCGATTCCCCTCATTTATATATATCTCAAAAAGCCTTCATTCATCTCTGAACGAAGGCTTTTACCATAATATCCGCGGGGAAATCCGCTAAAATCCAACTGAAGACTTAATAATAGAGCCCAAGGAAGAATCCTACAGCTAATACATAAAGGCTAAAGAGCCAGATCCAGCAAATGAATACCGCAATAAAAAAGCCACTCCTAAAGAGTGGCTTTTCTAATACGCGATGATTCCGTATTGTCTTATTAATGAGGCTAATGATTACTGCGCAGGGGCAGCACCCTCTTCTGGTAAGCTAACAAACCCAATATTGGCAAGTCCCACCTTACTCAGAACGGTCACGATCTTCGCAACTTCTTGATAAGGAACCGTTGAATCAATATGGAGTTGGATCATGGGAGGCTTGTCGCCAGCATCCATTTTAATCGTTGTCAGCTTGGTAAAGGCTGTTTCATGATCGACTTTCTCTTCATTAATAAAGATCTCAGAATCTGCATTAATCGCAATCATGACAGGTACTTCAACTTCTTGCTGTGTGACCTGCTCTTTAAGATCTACCGCCTCTGGGAGCTTCAATTTAACGGATTGTGTGACAAGTGGTGCCGTTAAGATGAAGATCACGAGCAATACAAGCATGATATCAATTAACGGGATCATATTGATCTCGGCTCTTGATTCATTCCCGCCTTGGCGTAAACGTCCAAATGACATATTTCCTCCTAAGCGTCGTTACGTGAGCTATCTGGTTTTTGCGGTGCTTTTGCTGGTGCGCGATCTAAAACTGCTAATAACTCAAATGCGAAAGAATCTAAATGTCCCATCTGTAAACGATTACGACGTACTAACCAGCTATGCGCCATTACTGCAGGAATCGCAACCGCTAAACCTAAGCCCGTCATGATCAATGCTTCCCCAACAGGGCCTGCAACTTTATCAATCGTTCCTGCACCTGTTGAACCAATTTCGATTAACGCATGGTAGATTCCCCATACGGTTCCAAATAACCCTACAAATGGCGCGGTTGCCGCAATTGTTGCTAATAGTGTTACGCCATTTTCAATCGTTAGTTGGATCTTATCAAGTGTCACTCGTAAGACGCTTGTTAAATATTCCGAACGTGTTCCGTTCCCTTGGATATTTGTGATACCTGATTGATATTTCTCAAGTGCTTTAAATCCTGCTTGTGCAAGTGTCGCTTGCGTTGTTTCAGGATGATTTGTCGCAAGTTTCGCAGCTTCAGTAAGGGTTGTTGTATGCCAAAAACTATGCATAAACTTCTTACCCTTCACACGATCAACGATGCCTTGGAAGAATTTCAAGAAGATCACAAGCCATGAGAGCACGGACATGATAAGTAAGATAACGAAAAGTGTCTTTGTGACAAAATCACCTTGGCTAATAAAGCTCATAAATCCTAAATTTTCTACGACCGGTTCCATCTTGTTCCCTTCTTATTTGATACTTGATGATCTGAGTTAAAAAATATGGTGGCATTATAGCGTTAATTCTCTACTAACGCTTACTGAATGTTACTGAATCTTATTGATAATGAGGCAATAAATCCCCTTTTAAATGCGAGATGAGCACGCTAAAAAATTATCGCCCATCTTTTTTTATGATTCCCAAAGGCCAGTAGGTAAGCCCATCATAGACCAACACCTAAAGACCTTCATCAATCTACATTTTGAAAACATACTGTATTTTTACTTGAATTGGTGTCGCTACGCCATTGACTTTATAAGGCTTGAGACGAATACCTTGGGCAGCTTTTGCGGCAGCTTTATCAAGGATATCATGTCCCGAAGAGCGAGCAATTTTGACCGTTTGCGCCGCGCCACTTGCATTAATGCCCACGAGAAGATCAACCGTACCTTGCATTCTTCGTTGTCTTGCTGCTCTTGGATATCCTGGGACAGGCTTACTCAAGACACTGACTTCGCTTTCGCTATAAACCGCTTTTGCTGTTTGAACCGCGCGCGCTGTATCTGCCGGCTTTTGCTGTGGCTTTGGCGGGGTTGGTCGTCGCTCTTGCGGCTTTGGTGCTGCAACTTTTGGCGTTTGCTGTTGAACTTTTTGCTCCGAAGGCGCTTGCGTGGTGATCACCGCTTCTTTAGGCGGCTCAGGTTTTGGTTCCTCAGGCTTGGGTTCTTCTGGCTTAGGCTCTTCTTTAGGGGGTTCTGGCGTTGGCTCATCAGGCTCAGGTGGAAGCTCCTCTTGAGGTGTTTCCACCTCAGGTTCTGGAATATCTTCACTCTCAACCGCAGAATCATCCGCATTTCCCTCGACCTGATCCACAACCCCTTCTAGCTGAAACTGATGCATAGTGAGGGATGCTGCTTCTCCCTCCTGCATCATCATTTGCGATGAGCTTCCTACCGAGGTGAGTCCAACATAAGCACCTGCGTGAACTAAGCTCACACAAAGAACGGCGACTATGGCTGCTGTTTTATTACCTTTATTCATCATCTTTCGTTTCAGTGTTGGGGTTAATGTTTGTGGACTAGTATATCGTTTTTTAAGCAAAGGTTAGAACTCGTAGTTCAATTTTAACCAAAGTTTGCGCCCTTCTTCGATTCTCGCGTAATTATTTTGGAAGGCATCACCCTTTTGAGTAATTCTTTTTTCGCTATAATCAATAAAGTTTTTATCAAAAAGATTATCAACGCCAAAGTTAATCGTCATCTCTCGTGTTGGCTTATAACTCGCCCCTACATTCACCAATGCATAGTTGCGGAAGTTGATTTTCGCATCGGTTGATTCATCAATACCGCGATACTCTTTTGCACGGTACTCACTTTCAGCCCAGAGATTCCACTGTCCATTCACACGCCAATCCGCTTTCAAGTTCACCATATGTTGAGGTGTTTTGCTAAAGGGGATGGTACGTCCATCTTTATTTTTATAGCTACTGTGCGTATAGGTATAGTTAGCGCTTAAACCAAGATCTTCTAATACCTGATATTTCGCCCCAAGCTCTAAACCATAAAGCTTGGCATCATCTACGTTAAATTGCTTACTGCATTCTGGCATATTAGGAAAACCACAATTAGTGAGCTCAACACTTTCAATCTTGTCTTTAAAGCTCGTGTAGAAACCTGTTGTATTGAATCTAAAGTTATCAAGATTATCGTATGAGAATCCGAGCTCTGCAGAAGTCGCTGTTTCTGGCGTTAAATCAGGGTTTCCTAAGAGCGGTAATGCCCCTTGACGCCCCAATCCAATAACACCATCGGTCATTTTCTGAAGATCTGGAGATTTAAAGGCGCGGCTAACGCCCCCTTTTACTTGCCAATGATCATCAACATTCCATACTAAGTAAGCACGCGGACTAAAGTGGCTTCCAAAATCCTCATTCTTATCATAACGAAGACCAAAGGTCGCGATTAAATCATCATTAATCATCCACTCATCTTCTGCAAAGAGCGCCCATTGCCACTGTTTAATATCCAGCGCTGCGCCCTCTAAGCTATCTTTAAATTTTTGTTCTTGATATTGCAAGCCGGCACTTACAAAGTGATCTCCTAAACCAAACATCCATTTATGATCAAAGATGATGTTGCTATAAGAGATGTTTCTTGCTGCGTTTGATCCTTCAGTTAATACTTTATCTTTATAAACAATCGGATTTAATCGTCCCATTGTCTTTGACTTGTCCCAGAGTAATCCTGACTCGATTGTCGCAAAATCTAGATCTATTTTATGCGTTAAACCAACTCGTTCACGTGTAAAGCGTAAATGGTCAGAATAACCACCTCCCGCTTTTCCTGGCGCTATTGTACTATTTTGTGTACCAAGCTGATTATCCCCATTCTCATAGCGTTGCACGCCACGATCATAGCTCAAGACAAATTCTTGATTTTCTGGGGTAAAGCTTAAACGGGCACCGTAGTTGAAGTTCTTACGCTCGCCTAAACCACTAAAGTTTGCGACTTTTCCGGTGTAATCACCACTGGCAAGTTCTCCGGCATTTGCGGCATATTTGCCTCTTGCATCCCTTTTAGTCTGAAAACTTCCCATTAAAGATAACCCCACGAGATCAGTCTTAAGCGGTCCGCCAAGATAGAGCGACGTCGTATTACCGCCAGAGAATTTACTGCTTGTGGGTTCTTCGATCGAGAAAGAGACTTGTCCGCCCCATTCATCTGGGACCTTTTTCGTAATTACGTTAATCACACCGCCCAGCGCATCAGAGCCATATAACGTAGACATTGGTCCACGGACCACTTCAATACGCTCAATGGCAGAGCTAGGAGGAATAAAGCTTGAATCAACATCGCCAAAACCGTTCGGACGTGCGCCTGAGCTATTTTGACTTAAGCGTTGGCCATCCACTAACAGTAATGTGTAATCTGCGCTCATTCCACGAATACCAATATTTGCGCCGCCGGACTTACCGCCACGGCTCACATTTACCCCTTCAACATCTTTGAGCACATCCCCAATATCATTAAAAGGCTTTTGACTAATCGTCTCCTGCCCAATCACAGAGATTGATGCCGGCGCATCTTTCACTTCTTGCGCAAATCCCGAAGCCGTGACGACCATTGAGCCAATATTCACAGCATTCGCTGTTTCCGCATCTGTCGCTTGATCAAGCACGATTGAATCATCTGCTTGCGCGAATATGAAGAGTGAACTTGCTGCAGAAAAAAGCAGAGCCGCTTTGAGTTGTTGAGATAAAACGTTACGACGCATGAAATAAAATTCCTTCAATAAATGACAAAAGGGAGATGCCCTTGATTACCATCAGCAAGTGCTAACTTGTACCTAATAGGAATTATTGTCATTAATGAGATTAAAGTCAATGCCAATGATAACTATTTTCAATTGCATCTGAAAATCGTTATTTTAAGTCTTTCTTTTTTATCTTTAAGTTGCTTTGGGCTATCATATAGTGTGAATTATTCTGCTAACTCTTGTCTATCAAGCGAAAATCTAGGCCTCGATATCAATGCGTACAATTACAACCTTCTCCTCGCTCTATCTCGCGACTCTTTTTATGTTGTTTGCAAATGGCTTGCTAACAACATTTCTCGCGTTAGAACTAGAAAGCCGTGGCGTCAGTGATCTGCTGATCAGTGGATTGACGTCCGCCTATTACACAGGGCTTGTGATTGGGGCGAAGCTTGGGCATAAGCTCATTGCGCGCGTCGGTCATATCCGAAGCTACGTTGCGGGCGCCGGCATTACTGCAGCAACCGTGATTATGATGGGCTTAATTGATTACATCCCTTTCTGGCTTGCCGCGCGCTTTATTATGGGCTTAATGATGATGTGCCAATATATGGTGATCGAGAGCTGGCTCAATGACCAAGCCGAATCAAGCCAACGCGGAATTGTCTTTGGTATCTATATGGCCGTGAGCTCGCTTGGGATTCTCGTCGGGCAACTCGCTCTCACGGTAATTGAGCCGATTGATATTCGCGTTATTATGATTGTGTCCATGTTCTTCTCGCTCTGCCTTGTACCGCTTGCCGTTACGCGCGCGATTCACCCCATCCCATTAAAAGCGGCACCTTTAAATATTGGCTACTTCCTTAAAGCATTACCACAAGTGCTCCTTATTACTCTCTTTGCCGGCATGATGATTGGCTCGTTCTATGGTCTTGGACCAATTTTTGCGACAAGACTAGGGCTCGATACGCAAGAAGCGGGGCTCTATATGGCGATTGCTATTGCGGCCTCTCTTGTCATTCAATGGCCGCTTGGGCTACTTTCTGACCGCGTCAATCGTCTGCACCTTATTACCTTTGTCGCGATCTTATTAATCATATTCTCCGTTATTATGAATCTGCCTTGGATTACCAATCTCTATATTGGGATTACGAGCTTCTTTGCGATTGCCCTACAATTCACGCTCTATCCACTCGCTGTCGCAATTGCCAATGACAACATTGATGAAGATAAACGCGTATCACTGAGTGCGATTTTACTGATGCTATTTGGCGTAGGAGCAGCGATTGGCCCGCTCATCTCGGGGTATTTCATGGAATATTTCGGTGCAAGAGGGCTCTATCTCTTCACTATGCTCATTGCGGGTGCCACAGTTTGGCTCAATCTTCTGCGTCATAGTAAACGCCTCAAAACCGATGTGGAAGATTCTCTCCCGCACGTTATTTTATCTGACGGTAACATCTCTCCGATTGCCGCAGCGTCTTTAGATCCACGAATTGATGAAGATACGATGATCGAAGCGATGATGAACGAAGAGGCAAGCGAAATTAAAGATGCCCTTCGCGATGAGATCGAAGCGGATGAAGTCGAGAAGAGTAAATCCAAAATCGAGCGTAATGCAATTCTCCCCTTCGGTGAATACAGCTACCGCGCCTTTGTGAATCAATATGGCGCCCCGAAAGAAGATGAGGATGCGGCGTAGTTTCCGCTCGCTTCAATCAAGCTTTCACTCATTTAATCTGGATTCATTACAATAATAAATCCAGATTGAAAAACAAAAAAAGAAGCCCCTAAAATCATGTTAGGGGCTTCTTTTTTAACGATGCATACAAATGCCTAAACAGGTCTATGATCAACAATTCATTACTGTAGCAAATGTAACTTCTTCGCAATTTCACGTGCCTCTCGCTGCTGTTCTTCTGTGAGATATTCAGCAAATTTTTCCGCATGCCAATCACTCACTGATAGCGCATAGAGATAGGCTTTTTGCATATTTCTCTCTTCCTTATAAATTTCAGAGAGCACCGATGAAGCGTAACGATTGCCCTTGTGACTCAAGACTTCAAGTTTAGGCATGACAAATGCTTGATGCGCCTCGCGGTGGCGATAAAGCGTATCGACATATTGCTCTGCGAGTCCTTCATCATCACTTGCGAGTACAACTTTATAACTCTTCTCTAGTTGCGCTAGTCCTAATGCCTCATTCGGAGCAAGCCCATGACCGCCCCAAAGATAAAAGGTTGCCAATTTGATGCCATACTCTCGTTTTCCGGCATTATCTAGGGCTTGGTAAATACTCACGACTTTATTATAATCGGGCAATAACTGATCCATGCCCACTTCATAGTAATACCCCACCATCGGATAGAGATCGATTCTGACGGCTTCCGATAAGCTTGCTAAGAGGGCTTCTGCTTCTTTTTGCATGTTTTGACGAAGATAAAACTTCATCAATAGCGCTTGTCCGCGAGGCATTGTCTTGAGCGTATTTTTAAGATATCCAATCACCAACGCTTTCTCTTCATCACTGGGCGTTTCAGAGAAGGCATTAATCGCAATATCCGCGAGCTTATACGATGCGTAATCATGCCCTTGATCCGCAGCTTTCCCTAACCAGATTTTGGCCGGATAGTTTTGATACGCCTCGGCGTAGAAATCACCAAGATATGTCATTGCCTCAATGTGTCCCTTGTTCGCAGCCGTTTCAATCAGGGAGAATCCACGCGCTTTTTCCGATGGCTGACGATTAAATTCATATTCATCAAAATAATTTTGCCCTAAACGATAAATCGCGTCAATATCCCCCCTTGATGCCGGAACAACGACTTCCTGATAGAACTCAAGGTGCGTAGCTGCCTCATCGCTCTCTGTTTCAGATGTTAATCCTGCATCTAATGCTTTCGAGAAATAAGCCGCTGCCTTCTCCCAATCGTGCACTATACGCGGCGCTTCCTGCTGCGCCAAGATTGCACGATCTCGGTCAACACGATCCTCGTACTCATTGTCCCCATAACGATAACGCATGCCAACTTCATAGAGTGCTTCGGCATCGCCGAGCGCTGCAAGTTCAAGCAGTAACGCCCATGATTCTTCCGGCGATTGTGCAATCCCCTCGTTCATGCGGTAATGTGCTAGCACCTTATTGAGAGCGCTGATTAATGCCGTACGATGTTTTTGGCTACCCTCTTTCTCAAATGCCATTTCTGCTTTCAAAAGCGCTTTTTCTGCTTGATCAAAAGCTTCTATCTGCGTTAAGGGCGTATCACTATAATATTCACCACTCCTGCGGTACTCTGCCATCCACGCTTTTAATTGATCGCGTGTAATCGCCGGATCTTTTTGATAAATATATCGATGATATAACGTCTGATAGGCATCTACATCTCCTTCACGCGCCATTTTCAAGATCATCTGGGTTGCTGTTTTTTGATCTGCCGCCTCCCCACTTTTATCCAGTAATGGCAATAACAAGTCATTCACACGCTCATTACCCTTTGCTTGCCATTTCTGCATGAGATCAATCGCTTCACGGGTCATATCATTTACTTGATAGTAATAAAGAAGATCCGCAGCTGCCTCCCAATGATTCTCTGCGCGTGCTTGTAAGTCCGTAAACTCTTCTGCTAAGTGTTTTGCCCGCACAAAATATTGTTCACTAGAATCTGAGGGCTTTTCCATTGCCGAATACCACTTTACCGCATCCACATAACGCCCTTTATGGAAGTAAAGGCTCGCCACATAATCACGATCTCGGTCTGTTTGCGTCAAATTCACCAGCGCCAATAACCAACGCTCTTCTTCCTGATCATTATTGGTGTGTTGATAGTAATCGATCAAGGCATGAATCGCACCCTCAGAACCTGATTCTCCATAAGCGATGAGATTCGTCAGCCCTTCTTTTGGCGAAAAGTCTGTATCGAGCTGATACTGCGCTTTACGCACGCAAAAGTTCATAATGCCAGCATCACAGCCGTCAAAAATCAGTTGTTTTGCATCAAATTGATTAGTGTAACTAGAACGTAATGCTTGCTCTAAGAGCCAAGATTGTACCTTTAGCGAATCATCCTTAAAGGGCAGCATCAAACGAATCACCTCATCACGATGTCCATCATAGTTTGCCGCCAAAAGTAGATACCCAATCCCAACTTCTCGGAGTTTTGGGTCATTTTTGGCAATTAAAAGTTTTCCTAAGGGCAGATTCGCTTCAAAATATTCACTCTGCTGATAGTACGTAATGGCTTTCTCAATATCTTTGGAAACCCCTTTTCCATGCTCATAACTGTCGCCGAGCTCATAAAGTGAAATTCCATCTTGCCCATATTTTTCAAGAATCGCTTCAAACAGTGCATTGGCTTCTGGGTAATTGGGCTGAACCTTACCGCGGCCCGCTTTTAACAGTTGCCCTTTAAAAAGCATGGCATGCGTTGTATCTGTCCCCTCCACATCCAAGGCAATAATACGATCATAGAGCGCTAATGATCTCTCTGGCATATCAAACTGTGTATATTGATCGTTATAGAAATGTGCAAGCATCAGGAGCGCACTGCTATTGTCTGGGTCAAGATCCACCGCTTTTTGAAGGTAAGCCTGAATCTCTACTTGGTCTCGCTCTCGTAGCGCGCGTACCTGATTCATCAACATTAAGCCCATTCTTGCGTAAGCACGGGGATCATCTGGGTACGCTTTCATCACGGACTGGTACCACTCTGTGGCCATTCGCTCATTACTCTTGCCATCGATATAGCCCTCATTGTACTCTTCGGCGAGTTTTAACATGGATTCTAAATCTCCAAGCTTCGCCGCCTTTTGTAGATAATATGTGGCATCATCGCCATAGAAATTACTTAGGATTAAGATCGCTTCAAAATTGCCGGCATCTGCAGCAGCCATAAGATATTTTTTGCCTTCTGCTTCGTTCTCACTCTCTTTCGTCAATCGATAGAGCGAAATACCTGCATCAAGCGCCCCAAGTGCAAATGCTTGTCGCAGGTAGCTCACTGCGAGCGCTGCGTTTTCCTCGTCACTATCGCCAGCCTGATTTCCCTCCTTTTCTGCACTTGTCATAAGACCTTTCTGCGCTAATAACGCTAAGAACTGGGCAATCGGAGCTTCCGTTTCTGCACGCTTTTTAAGGATATCTAACTGCGCACGTAAATTCTGGCGCGCCGTTTCGCCTAAATAAGCAATTGGTTGCGAATAACGGTGATCTGTCATTAGCAGATCATAACGATTGTCCTCGATATACGCCTCAAAAAAGGCCAAGCGCGCGGCGCTATCTCTATCCGTTAAGAGAAAATCTGTTTCTATCGCCTCTTGATAGAGCGCTTTCAGCGGGAAGGCTGCTTGGGTAATACCTCCTTCGTAAGCTGATTCTAATAAGATTACCGCGTGTGCTAAGTTTCGTTCCACATTGGTGGGTAAACGCTCCGCATAGAGATAAAAGAGCCCTTTGTAATACTCGGTTAAGGGCGTAACTTCTAGCGCATAGGCTTGCTCAATCGCATCAACCACTTCCTCTAGTGTGAGAGTGCCAATCACCTCTTGGTAATTTTCTCGCTCATTAAGGCGCAGTAAATAAGCCTCTGCAATTCCACCGGCCTGAGCCATTTCTATATAGGTTGTAAAAGCCGATGCTGCTTCCGGCATATCCGCCCACTCAAAAGCGTAATAATAGGCTAAGTTATAAGCCGCTTTTGCGTTTCCTAGATCAGCGGCTTTTTTTAACCATGCACGTCCTTCTGTCGTATTGACCGTGCTCGTATTTACTGTGGGCATATCCGCATCAAGCAGTAACATTCCGTAGATAAAAGCGCTCGAAGCATCATCCATTTTGGCAGAAGCTTCAAATTCAGCCATTGCGGCTTGAAGATCCCCTTACTCAAAGTTGCGCCATCCCCGATCAATGTCAGCAAACACCATCGGTGATAAAAATAAGCATGATAATAGAGAGATAGATTGAAGGGTTACGCGCATACAGCCTCACTGTTATAAAACACGAAAACACGCTCAATATGAGCGCGAACAATAATATTAAATACTCGAAATCTTAATGGATATATTTCAAAAGTTGACTCATCCCAAGGCCGCCCGGCGCTAGAACAATAAAGCTCCAAACAATGGCGGAAAATAGATTCACTAACTGAAATTTCACTTTAGGAATCGTACAAATGCCGGCAATCATCGGAATAGTCGCTCTAAAGGGCGCAAAAAAACGACTTCCTAAAACCGCCCACAATCCCCACTTTTTAAAAAACTTTTCAACGCGAGGTAAGAGCGTCACTCTCTTGGAGAAAGGCCACATGTTCCCCACATTACCTTGGTGCTTATGCCCAAAATTGTAAGAGAGCCACATGCCGAGATATGCGCCTAAAGCGCCTGCACTCCAGATCAACCAAAAGGGATAATGGACATCTCCAGAAAGCGCCCCTAAGGCAAGTAGAATAACCGTTCCGGGGAAAAGAAGGGAGATCAACGCCATTGACTCCACCAACGCCATTAGCAATACCAATGGTAATAACCATGCTTCATATTCACGCGCAAAATGCGTAATCGTTTCCACTACTTCATGCAGTGTCATATTCTCTCCTTAGAATGTAACGCCCAATTGAAGCTTCAAGTGACTTATCTCTTCTGGACCCGAGTAGCTCATTCTTAACAATCATCAGCGAATAATCAAGCGTTAATCTCACCACCCCGCTCTCATCTTTTATATTTTGTGAATATTCTATTTCAACAACTACAAAAAAACGACCCTAAAGGTCGTTTCTAACTCGTATCATCAATCATGCTTTAAGCATGTTTCAAGCGCTTGTAAGTGTCCTTTCAAGACATCTTTCAATAGCCATGGAGCGCCCCTTTAATCACCCTTAAAAAGCAGCGGCGTTGCTCTTGAGGCTATTCAAACAAGCATTCACATACGCTATCGATTCTAAGGCTCTTTATAGAAGTTGTCTCGTGCGTGTTTTGCTCTTGCAAAGACTCTACGCATTGTCTCGCGATCTTCCTCTTCAAGCGCATGTCTTAAAAGGTCGATATTTTTCTGATAAGCGACTAATACTTCTAAAATTGATTCTCTATTTTGCAAACAGATATCTGCCCAAAGATCCGGATTAGAAGCGGAGATTCGCGTAAAATCTCTAAATCCACCGGCTGCAAAACGGAAGATTTCAGCTCTATCATCTAAGTTTGCAAGGGTATCTACTGTCGCATATGCCAATAGATGCGGAATATGAGAGGTTGCTGCTAATACTTGGTCATGATGCTTCACGCCCATCTCTTCTGTTTCTGAACCGGCCGCTTTCCACATCTCATGAATCGTACGAACCGCATCATGGCTATTCTCTAAATGCGGGATCACCAATGTTTTACGATTATCAAAGAGCGATTCAAAGGAGTTTTCTACCCCATGTTTTTCTGTTCCGGCAATTGGATGCGCAGGGACAAAGCGCTCAGGAAGATAGCCGATTTCCGCGATAATGCTCGCAAGTACCGAGCCCTTTGTAGAGCCCACATCACTCATCACCGCGTCTTCTTTTAAGTAGGGGATAATCTCTTTAACGATCTTCCCCATCGCAGTAATCGGCGTTGCTAAGATAATAACATCTGCATTTTCAACGGCTTTAATGGGATCTGTATAGATCTCGTCAGCAACCCCTAATTCATAAGCTTTTTGTAATGCTTCCTCGTTTAGATCATAGGCAATGATCGTTCCGACAGACTTATTACGTTTCAATGCGCGGGCGAGTGAGCCCCCAATGAGGCCAATCCCCATAATCACAATGCGCTCTTTAAAAAATGGTTGTGAGAGTTCTATCTTCATGACTCATTTATTCCTACAATTAATTAAATCTCATTAAAGCTCATTAAAGCCTATATCTATTAAATGTGACAAAACCGCGTTCAATACTCAAGGTGTGTCTTATCGCTTTATCTTTTGATCATGCTTTACTGCAACGAATTATTCCGTTTTTTATCCCTTATTCTAGGGCTAAAACCGCAATATAGCGTAGATTGCCCTCATGAGTTTAGCCGATTTAGCGCAAGGGTTCGATTCTTTTTTCGTATTTGCAAAAAACCGCTCATTTCTAAGCGGTTTTTCAGGTTTTATCGCTTAAGCGATAAGCTTTATTCGCCTGTGCGATACCTTAAGCGCGTGCATTCTCAATCGTTGATAACAATGAATCAAATGCCGCAACAAATTGCTCAACACCTGCCGTTTCAAGCGCCTTACAAATCTCATCAAGATCAATCCCTAAGGTATTTAACTCATCAAGACGTGCTTTTGCTAAATCCATATCATCTTCGATCAACGCATAAGGCGTAATACTATCCACTAAAAAGGCTTGATAGGTTTTTGGCGGAATCGTATTGACGGTATCTGCCCCCATGAGTTTATGGACATAGAGCGTTTCAGGATAAGCAGGATCTTTAACCCCCGTCGAAGCCCATAGCAGACGCTGTGGTTGCATTCCTGCTTTTAAGAGGGCTTTTGAACGATCACGGTCCATCTCAAAACGATAGTGTCCATAAGCCATTTTGGCATTATCAATCGCAATATGCCCTTTTAGATGAGGCGCAATTTCCGCTACTTTTTCATCTACGACGCTATCAATTCTTGAAACAAAGAAACTTGCAACCGATGCGACATGATCAATCGCAAGCCCTGCTTTCACACGTGTTTCTAATCCTTTCAAGAAAGCTTCTAATACCGCTTTATAGCGTTTCACTGAGAAAATTAATGTCACATTGACATTAATCCCTTCCGCAATTAGGGCTTCAATCGCAGTGATTCCTGCTTTTGTTGCCGGTACTTTGATCATCAGATTAGGACGATTCACCTCTTCCCACAATGCTTTTGCTTCAATAATCGTGCTATTAGCATCATGTGCTAAATCAGGAGATACTTCTAAACTGACATAACCATCGCGGGTTTGCGTTTTTTCATAAGTGCCCATGAAGAGATCACACGCATTACGAATATCTTCAATCGCAAGTGTAAAGAAGAGTTCACGCGCAGAAAGATCATGATTTGCTTCATCTTTGATAACAGGAAGATACTCTTCACCGCCGGCAATCGCTTTCTCAAAGATTGCAGGATTTGACGTAATGCCAAGCAGTCCATCACGATAGATCATCTGTGCAACTTTACCGTCATCTCCAAGCATATTGCGTTCAATATTATCAAACCAAATACTTTGGCCGATCTCTGCAGCTTTACGAATATTTTCCATCATTTATTCCCTCGCGTGTATTAGTTCGATCTTCCCCTTGCCGATGACTCCTTTCGACAAGCAGCTTAAGATCAGGTCATTTCATCGTGTTCATAGCATTCCGCCATTAACGCGCTTAAGTTGAGCAATTGAGCCATATCAGTCCTTTTAATGCAAAGACTGATACTGTGATGCTTTATGGCTGAATTCGACTAGGGCGATAAAACCCGTGGTGATTCAGACGCTTCATTGTGCCCTTTGGTAACCAGATATCATAGTTACTCGGAATTTCTGAGCGATTTGTCGTGATATTACGTAACCATGAAGGATTAAGATCAATTAACAATCCGGCCGGCAATCCTGTTTCAGCAACTAAATTTTCAAGCGTCATCGGTACAGTGAGTTGAATTCCTTCTATCTGACTTTGAGCCATCTGATACTTAAATCCTGGGAAGTATTTATCAGGATTTGCCGCAATTTTTCGGGCAGCTAAAAACTCTGCATAGAAGTTACGTGATGCAAATTTAAAGGCTCCTTCACTATAGTTATAAACGACTTTTCCGATATTATTACCATAGCGCTCTTGAGCACGTATAGAGTGACCAACGCCGGCATTATACGCCGTAATAGCAAGTGGCCAGTAAGAGACGAGCTTGTAGTTATATGCCATTAATTTCGCGGCCCCTTGTGCAGAGTGGCGCGGGTCAAAGCGAGCATCGATAACGTTCGCACGCATTGGCATAAAGCTACGCGCCGTAGAGGGCATAAATTGCCACATCCCTGATGCACCAACTTTTGAGCGAGCGCCTTTATTAAAGGAAGATTCTACATGCGGTAAATAAGCAATATCTTCTGGTAATCCTGCGCTTCTAAAGACCTTTTTGAAGTAAGGAATATACGCCTGACTTCTCTCTAGGCCTCTTCTAAATTCTGATTTAAGACCGCGCTGCCCACGAAGACGCTCTGATGCGCCAATTAAGGCTTCAGAACCCCCTGATTTAACAAGCATTCGCTTCAATCGTTCTTGATTTTTGGTGAGGGGTTGACGATGAGTGATCGATGCTTCAATTACCCTTAAATCTTCCTCAATGAGTTCAGAAATCGTATCCCATGCCCGGCGATCCCCTTGTTGAATCGGCGCGAGTTCATACACGACATCCATGTAACGATTGTCATGGAATGCCACCAATGTGGTATCCCAGCGAGAATAGACATGCACCCAAAAGTTCACCATCGTCTCTATCGACTTTGGCTCATCGAAATTGCTTCTCGCTGCTTGTTTCGGACCACTTGCACAGCCTGCAATGATCAACAAAACCAATACCGTGATAAAGAAACGCGGCATTTTTTTAATGTTCGTCAATAAACCCATGGGTAAAACAACCTCTTTCTGATACGAATGCAATCCATGCCTTGTAAGAGAAAAAAGCCCCAAGTTCCGTCAAAACTAGGACTTTAAACATTACCGACACATGATATATACAATATTGTCACGCGTGCGCGATCATCTTTCTAGATCATACGACGTCTGACTAATAACAATACTTCATTACAAGACTTCATTGATGACCCTACAATAAAAATGCCGGAGAGTCATCTAGATCTCTGTGATATTTTTACAAAATACAACCAAATAAATCACTAAGAGCGGCAGCGTCAATGGGGGAGTTCCGCCAAAGCGCTGCGCTTAGTGTTATTCAGCAACTGATCACTCAATTAATCGATTGAGTGATCAGCACAACAGATTTAAATCATTAGATAATCTGTTTAGCGCGCTCAATCGCTGCTAATACTTGATTTGGCGCAGTACCACCATGGTGGTTTCTTGCGGCAATCGAGCCTTCAAGTGTTAAGTACTCAAAGACATCACTGCCGATAAGATCTGAGAACTGTTGAAGTTCAGCCAATTCCATATCTGCTAAGTCACGCTCTGTATCCACACCTAAACGTACGGCATTACCGACAACTTCATGCGCATTTCTAAATGGCATTCCTTTACGTACTAAGTAGTCCGCTAAGTCTGTTGCGGTTGAGAATCCAAGCTTCGTACGCGCATACATATTCGCTTTTTTGCTTGAAATTGCAGGAATCATATCCGCAAAGGCACGCACACAACCTAACACTGTATCCACGATATCAAAGAGGGGCTCTTTGTCTTCTTGGTTGTCTTTGTTATAGGCAAGCGGCTGGCTCTTCATCAATGTTAAGAGTGAGAAGAGATGTCCGTAAACGCGTCCTGTTTTACCACGTACGAGTTCTGGTACATCAGGGTTTTTCTTCTGCGGCATGATCGATGAACCTGTGCAGAAACGATCTGGAAGGTTAATAAAATCAAATGCCGGCGTTGCCCAGAGAACAAGCTCTTCAGAGAATCGTGAAAGATGCATCGCAAGAATAGAGGCATCTGCCGCAAACTCAATCGCAAAGTCACGATCTGATACTGAATCTAAAGAGTTTTCTGAAGGCGCATCAAATCCGAGTAACTTCGCAGATAAATGACGATCAATCGGATAAGTGGTTCCTGCAAGTGCAGCTGCGCCTAATGGCGAAATATTGAGTCGTTTACGGCAATCTTGGAAACGTGCTCTATCGCGTTTGATCATCTCAAACCATGCCATTAAATGGTGGCCAAAAGTAATAGGCTGTGCCACTTGAAGATGCGTAAATCCAGGCATAATCGTATCATGTTCTGTCGTTGCAACTTCCAAAATCCCCATTTGAAGACGCTTTAATTCTGCATCGATCAAATCAATTTGGTTACGAAGCCAGAGACGGATATCGGTTGCGACTTGGTCATTACGTGAACGACCTGTATGAAGACGCTTTCCGGCAATACCAATCTTCTCGGTTAAACTTGATTCGATATTCATATGAACGTCTTCAAGCTCGATTGACCAAGGGAATTGCCCTGCTTCGATCTCTGCTTTAACCGCTGCTAAACCATCTTTAATCAGTTTAAAGTCTTCTTCAGTTAAAATACCTTGGGTAAAGAGCATTTCAGCATGCGCAAGTGAGCCCGCGATATCTTCTGCGTACATACGCTGATCGAAATCTACTGATCCTGTAAATGCTTGCACAAACGCATCAGTACTCTCTGAGAAACGTCCGCCCCACTGTTTATTGACTTTATTCGACATTGTCTTTTCCTTCTTCTATTTCTTGATAAATAGGTAACACTACTTCCACTTGAGTCCCGACTCTCTCACGACCAGAATAGATCGCAATTTTGCCACTGTGCTCTTCTACGATTTTTTTAACGACGGATAATCCAAGCCCTGTTCCTTTCTCTTTAGTAGAAACATACGGCTCAAACATTCTATTGATCAGCGTTTCGTCAATTCCGCTGCCATTATCACTGACGGTTAAGACCAATGATTCTGCATCTTTTTCATGAAGCTCAACGCATACTTTACCATCTAAATTCTCTTTGTCTTCTTGGCATGCTTCTACTGCATTCTTAATAAGATTATGCAAAAGCTGGCGCAGACGGATCTCATCGCCATTTACAAAGAGTGTTTTACGGGGGCGTTGTAAGATCACTTCCACACCACGAATATAATCACTATAAAGGAAAGTAATCTCCTCGGACAATGCAGTAATATCGATCTTTTTCAGATTTAATTTTGGGGCTCTTGCATATTGGCTAAACGCATTTACCATCTGCTTCATGGCATTCACTTGCGTAATAATCGTCTGTGTTGATTTTTCAAGCAGCGCTTGCTCATCTCCGGCAAGCTTTGATTTGAGCTTAAAGGAGAGGCGCTCTGCCGAGAGCTGAATCGGCGTTAAGGGGTTTTTAATCTCATGCGCCAAACGTCTTGCCACCTCGCCCCATGCAGCTTCTCGCTCTGAGTTAATCAGCGCAGTAATATCATCAAATACAATGGCATAACCACTGGGCAAACTTCGATTCTCTAAAGGTTCAGAGATTCGCACAGAGAGAATTTGGGTAATCCCTTTCTCCACGCGCATCACTTCCAACCTGTCATCTTCATCTCCTTGCGCTTTTTTCTCCAAGTAATCATGGAGCGGTGCAAAGAAGAAGTGAAGAGTTTCATCAATTGTTTCTGAGTTATCTAAAATAATTTTTTGCAGTAACGCTCGATCCGTCCCTAAAATAGAGAGCGCTGCTTCGTTAAAGGTTCGGATTTTCCCATGGTTATCCAGTACTAAAACACCAGATGAGAGATTCGCAAGAACCGCTTCTAAATAAGAGCGTTGTGCAAAGAGCAGTCGTTGAGACGCTTTTTCTGACTCATTTGATTGTCTGAGCTTCATGATCATTTCATTAAATGATTCTGTTAAGAAGCCAATCTCATCATTCGATTTCACCGCGATTTCTCGGTCAAAATTCCCCTCAGAAACGGCTTTAGAAGCAATCGATAACCGGCGAATAGGGTTCACTAATCGGCGCGTGGCAAAGTAAGATCCTCCCAACGCTAATAATATCGCTAGCAAGGATACCAGCGTCAAGATCGCAATCAACTGCCCTTTAAGGGATTCTTGTAAGGTTTTATACTGTTTATAGCTCTCTACTGAGCGCTGCGTTGATAGCCCTAACTCCGTATAGCGCGGCGGGATCTCATAGATCGCTTGTACCACACGAGGTACATTAGAATCCACGCGAATAATGACGCGCACACGCAACTCATCATCCCCCACAGGCTCTAGCCAGACATAATCCATATCATTAAAGACGCTCATCAGCACAATATCATTTGGCAATTCCGGCAAAGTAACCGTCGTATTGCTCGAACTCGTTGCTAAAATTCGTCCCCGATGATCAAAAACAGTTAAATCTAATGCATTCGCATCAAAGCGGAGATTCTCAAGTTCATAAGCTAAGTCTAACGAGCTCAAATCCCCCACGCGATTACCAATAGATTGCGTAATTTCAAGGGCATCCAAACGTCTTGTTTCTAACGCGGATTGCGCTAATGTTAAGGCATCATCAAATCCTTGGTCGAGGGATTCATCAAACCAGCTATCAATCCCGCGTTGAATCATTAAGCCCGCAAACAGAAAGAGAATCACAATGGGCACCACAGAGAGCCCAGAGAAAAACATCATCATTCGGGCATTAAGACGCGCGCCTAAACGCTTCTTGCGTACGCCCTGAAAGAGCTGCACCAAGAAGTAGATTACCAGCGACATCAGCGACAAATAACAGATTGCGCCGGCAATAATAATCCATGTGTAATAACGAGAGTAGAGCTCCGCTGATTCAATCGAGCGGACCATAACCCCTAAAATAATCGTTAATAAGAGCGATAAAAGAAGAAAGATCGCAAAAGCATGTTTACGAATATAGCTCATCATAATGTTAAATCCCACGTAAACCAGCTCGAATTAAGCCACCAATTAGAGGAGAGATAAGCAGGTATACGCAGCGGCGTCGGTAGCGCTTCAATATCAAGCCATAACTTTGTACGCCCTTCATACTGCTCTAGCTTAATTCCCTCACTATCTTTTAAAGAAAAAGCAATGCCTGTCGGTGTTGAAATCGAGAGGAGCGCCAAACTTAAAGTGGGATAACTATGTTGTTTCGTTGTCCCTAAATTACGAACGACAAATTGCTTTGATAACCCATGATAAAAGAGTAAAAATCGGAGCTCTTTCTCATAATTATGCCGACTCCAAAACCCTTTCTCTCGCAGACGAATATCATAGACAAACGTTAAAGGAATCCCATTTAAGAGCATCTGCTCTTGCTCTGAGCTCATCACGATTTTACTGTTAATCGCAAGTACCACATCTATAGCTTCCAAGGTACCACTTAGCAACGCCGCCGAGTCTCGGATCTTATTCTTTCCCGAACCCGATTGATAATACTCGCTCCGAACTTGCTCAATATCTAACGTTGATTGCTTCACCGCTGCAAAGCTTGGAGTAACCAACATCAACATTAATGCCGCTAGGATAAGTGCAAGATGGTCCGACAATACACGCATGCTTGGCAATAATGCGCTACGCTTTATTGTCTTATCGTGTTGAAAACCGCCTCTCTCAGCAATAAAAAAATGGCAAAAGCCTCCCAAAAAATGAACCTTCGCTTGTTGCGTTATCTCATTTTGCGAGTGACTCTGACCGATATTTTTCATTAAATGCTTCAATTCACGGTTTTCCTTAACGCATAATAAATATGCCCATCAATACCCGAAGATTAAGCGTCCACTTCTACTGCTATCTCGGATGTCGGAACTTTCTCTAACAGTGCATAATAGAATCCATCTACACTTTGTGCCGACTCAAAATATCGCGGTAAAATTTGGCAACCCACTTCTCTTGATTCCGCAAACGGTAAGGTGAATTTCACCTCTTTCGCTGTTGGCTCAGATTTCAAGAAGTAACGCATCTGTTGCTCATTTTCATCTTTTAAGATCGAACACGTTACATAGAGTAATCGTCCACCCTCTTTAAGCTGTGTCCATGCATGCTCTAAAATTGTCATTTGTGTTTCACGGAGGCGATTGATATCCGATGCTTGGCGCAAGCGCTTGATATCAGGATGACGATGCATAATGCCGGTCGCAGAACAGGGGACATCTAATAAAATACGGTCAAACTGCGTATCCGTCTCATAATCCTCACAAGCAATCGCTTCAATCGAGACAAATGCCGGCACTTCACCACGCATCCGCTCAACGTTCTCAAATACGCGCGTCAAACGGCTCTCTGAACTATCAAGTGCAACTAATGCCTCAAGATTAGGCGCAACTTCCAGTAATCCGGTTGTCTTCCCACCCGGCGCTGAGCACGCATCTAATACTCGCATGCCATCTTCAGGAGCTAAGAGCATCGCCGCTAATTGCGCAGAAGCATCTTGAACGCTAACAAAGCCTTCGCTAAAGCCCGGCAGATGCTCAACGCTCATCGGGTTTTCAAGCACAACCGCCGTTTCAACAAATGCATGCGCTTCGGCAGAAATACCCGCTTCTGCTAATTTTGCTAAATACTCATCACGACTATTTTTTTGCATGTTCACACGTAAAATCATTTCAGGATGAAGCTTATAAAACGTCCCAATCTCATCAAGTGCAGTTTTGCCCCACTGAGTTTCCACACGCTTTGCAAACCATCCTGGCATATTGCTCTTCCCTGCTAAGCCTTTCGCTGCAGGAAGCTTTCCACGTTGAATATTTCTTAAAATCGCATTCGTTAAACCAGTCGCCCAAGGTTTATCCATCTCTTTTAAGAGATTCACCCAGTTATTTAAAATGGCATATTCCGCCGTTGCCATCTCTGTAAGCTCATAAGTTGCCAAAATATGGACAAGCTTTACTTCTATTTCAGAAGGCTTAATCGGCTTTGAAAGCATCTGAGAAACACGATCTTCGATCGCATCATATTGTCTTAATGTCCCAAAGAGAAGATGTTGCACAAAGCGTTTATCATTATCATTCAAACCTTCTGAACAACGTGGTAATGCTTCGGTTAAAGATTCGCCCGTTAAAACACTACCTAATGTTTCCACTGCAACGAATCGGGGATTTCTCATGAGTTTTGGGTACAGCGCTTCACTTATTGCCATCTATTGACACACCTTTTGATCAATTTCATTACCTTTAATAAAGAGCGCACTCTCCATTCTTCTTTTGCCCGCAGCTTGAAGCTCCAATATTTCGAGCTCCTTACCATCGCCGGCGACTACAAATATTTTCTCATCTTCAACACGAAGACTTCCGGGTGTTTTTGTACACTCGTTGTTCGTTTCAATCACTCTAAAGAGCTTTAAAAGATCCCCATCAACCGTGGTAAATGCACCTGGAAATGGGTTAAAGGCATGGATTTTCCGCATAATCGTCGCGGCATCTTCTGTCCATTGAATCTTCGCTTCTTCTTTCGAGATCTTCTCGGCATACGTAATGCCTTCAGTCGGTTGAACGTGCGGGGCACGCTCACCTTTTACCACTTCAGGAAGCGTCTCTAATAAGAGATTCGCCCCCAACATTTTTAAAACATCATGCAATTCACCGGTGGTCATATGGGGCGCAATATCGATTGATGCTTCACTCCAAACAGCGCCCGTATCAAGGCCTTTATCCATCTGCATAATGCCAACCCCTGTTTTCGCATCCCCCATCTCAATCGCTCGATGAATCGGAGCGGCTCCGCGCCAACGCGGCAAGAGTGAAGCGTGAATATTTAAACAGCCATATTTAGGAGCATTAAGCACTGCCTCCGGCAATATCAAGCCATAAGCAACCACAATCATTAAATCTGCATTTAATGCTTCAAGCGCGGCTTGCGCATCACTATTTCGAAGCGAAAGGGGTTGATAGACAGGAATATCATGCTTCACCGCAACCTCTTTAATCGGGGTGAACTGAACCTTTTTTCCACGACCTCGGGGGCGATCAGGCTGCGTATAAACCGCAATAACCTCATGCTCACTACCGATCAATGCTTCTAATGTTGGCACTGAAAAATCAGGAGTTCCTGCAAAAATAATCCGTAAACTCATACCCTTCTCTCCTTATTACGACACGCTTTTTGATTCAATTTATGCTTCTGCTGCTTCCGCAGCTTCAAGCGCACGCTCTTTCAAAACTTTTTCGAGTTTTTTTAAGATGCGCTGTTGCTTTAATCGTGAAAGATGGTCGATGAAGAGCACCCCATTTAAGTGGTCATTCTCATGCTGAATACAGCGACCTAAAAGACCATCTGCTTCTAATTCAAAGAATTCCCCATTCACATCTTGCGCACGAACTTTCACTACCGCAGGACGGCTCACTGGCCCACCATAAAGTGTAGGAAGCGATAAACACCCTTCTTCTGCAGCATCAATCTCTTCTGAAACTTCAATAATTTCAGGATTGATAAATACAATCGGCTCATCTCGATCTTCTGAACAGTCTGTCACAAAGATGCGTTTTAATACATTGACTTGGTTTGCCGCAAGGCCCACACCTTTCTCGGCATACATTGTCTCTAACATATCCGCGGCAAGGGCTTTTAACGCGTCATCAAACGCTGTTACCGGTAGTGCTTTTGCTCTTAACGTTGGGTGCGCAACGGTTACCACTTCTAAAATTGCCATAAAATATCTCTTTAATTTCTCTTTCGCTAAATCTTTTTTACGATCTTTTTTCAGATCTTTCTCATCATTTTAAGTTTTGTAAAATCTCAAGCCGCACGCGATAGATAAGCTCGACTAGGAGCACGAATACCAACGCAATGATAAAGCTTCTACAAAACCAGATATTTTACACTAATTAGCGCGATCTCGGTAGCCTTCTCACTAATTTCACTCGCATCCTAAAACAGTTATCTATTTGTTTCACATTTCATCTTTAATTGAAAAAAAGAAAATATAAATCAAACTCCAGTGAACTTCTCGCCATTTCTTCTTAAAAGAGTGATATAAGTATTGGATGGAGTAAAATTTTGATTTGTAAAAACAACACAAAATTATGAGTGCTGTGAGGGTTTCTGCAAGGGAGATGCAGTGACTATGCTCAAGCAACCTCTTGTACAAAATGCCATCAACAAACAGATAAAAATAAGAATGTCTTCAGGACAGAATTCTATAGGAGTCAAACAGTTATGTATGCTTTAGTCATCAATTGCGGAAGTTCCTCTCTTAAATTTGCACTCATCAATGCGAAAGATAGGAATACAATCGTTAGTGGAGGTGCGGAACAGCTCGATTCACCAGACGCTACCCTCACCATCAAACACGACGGTAAAAAGAAAGATAAATTAGAAGATGGAAGTCATTTAGGGGCTTTTAAAAGAATCTTCGCTTATCTTGCAGATCACAACTTTGCAGAGAAGATTATCGCAGTGGGTCACCGCGTTGTTCATGGTGGCGAATATTTCCAAGAATCCGTAGAAATCACCCCTGACGTTATTAAAATTATCGAAAAATGCGCCCCCCTTGCCCCTATTCATAACCCTGCGAACTTAACAGGAATATTAGCGGCTAAAGAGGTGCTTCCTGAGCTTCTCCATGTTGCTGTTTTCGATACCGCTTTCCATCAAACAATGCCACAAGAAGCTTACCTCTATGGTTTGCCGCTTGAAATTTACGAAAAGTACAATATTCGTCGTTATGGTTTCCACGGTAGCAGTCATCGTTACATTACCGAAAGAACCGCAAAAATCCTCGATATCCCTCTTAATAAAGTCAATCTTATTAGCTGCCATCTTGGCAACGGTGCATCTGTTGCAGCCGTTAAAAATGGGGAATCTGTAGATACAAGCATGGGATTAACCCCACTTGAAGGTTTAATGATGGGCACGCGTTCAGGCTCACTCGATCCTGGTCTTATCCCTTACCTTGTTGAATGTTTAAATTACGATATCTATGAAATTGATAAACTCCTCAACTTCAAAAGTGGATTGCTCGGCATCTCCGGCGTTTCAAACGATTGCCGGACATTAGAAACAATGGCAAAAGAAGGCCATATGCGTGCACGCTTAGCACTTGATATGTTTGGTTATCGTGTTTCTAAAACCATTGCATCCTATCTTCCTGCATTACAAAGAATGGATGCCATCGTCTTCACCGGCGGTATTGGCGAAAACTCCGTTTATGTGCGTGAACTCATTATGAGACAACTCGCATTCCTAGGCTTTACCTTCAGTAACCCTTCAAATGCTTATTGCACAGGCGGAAAAGAGGGCGTTATTGCAACAAGCTCAGGCTTTGGTAAAGCGCTCGTTGTCTGTACTGATGAAGAAGGTATGATTGTGCAAGACACCTTAGAAATTCTCAAAAAGAACAAAGCATCCGCTTAAAAGAATAGCGAAATTTTCGTTTAACACTCTGTAAATTCAAAGATCTAATCGCCGATGAGAATGGATTCTCTAGTCAGAAGCGTTTAGATCTTTTTCATAGGCTGATGATCATAACAATCGATGAGTCGTAGATGAAACTCATTAATACCCCACTTCTCATACCCTTCTCTATCATATTTAGGAGTTAGATTTATGAAAACATTATTTGTAGCACCCACCGGCGATATTCAGAGCTTAAGCTCTATCTCTCTTGGACTCGTTGAAGCCCTTAAAAATGCCGGTGTGAAAGTGGGCTTTGTCCGCCCGATTGGGGAAGATAACAATCGTTCTGAGCAACTTTTCCGTGAACTCTTTAATGATGAAACCCCTTCTCCGATTCTAGAAGGAAAAGTTAATCAAGCCATTCGCAATAGTCAATATGATGAGCTTCTAGAAGAGATTGTTGGCCGCGTAGCAGAAGCGGGAAAAAACAATGATGTCGTCGTCGTTGAAGGACTCACCTATGACAGCAGCCGCCCTTACACACATGACTTAAATGCAGATATCGCCAGAACACTCTGCGCGGGCGTCATCTTTGCTGGCAATTCACTCGCAAATACCCCCGAAGAAGTCGCTGCTCATTTTGACCTCAATGCCTATATCTATAGTGAAGCCCATATTTGGCTTGCAGGCTATATTATTAATCACGTCAAAGACCCGGCATCAATCGCTAAAACAGTGACCTATTGCCAAACAGATTTCTGTAAATCGCTCGATGTCCTCGGCGTTATACCCGAAAACGATCAAGCAACAGATGATATTGCGAATATTCACTTTATCGCGCAGCATTTAGAGATTAAATCGCTCATCGAGCAACTAAAAGAACCTTCGCAAAATCGTATGCCACCCTCAGCCTTCCGTTATAAGCTGATTCAAAGCGCACAAATTGCAGATCGTCGCATCGTTCTTCCTGAAGGCGAAGAGCCCAGAACCTTAAGAGCTGCAACAATTTGTGCAGAACGCGGTATTGCTCGTTGCGTACTTTTAGGTAATCCTGAGACCATTAAACAAGTCGCGGCAGATCACAATATTATTATTCCAAGCAAAGGGATTGAAATCATCAGTCCTGCTGATATTGCTGAAAAATACATTCCTGGCTTCTTAGAGCGCCGCGCCCATAAAGGTGCTACAGAAGAGACCGCACGCGAAGCCTTAAAAGATAGCGTTGTTGTCGGCACCATGATGCTTGCAGTAGGCGATGTTGATGGCTTAGTATCAGGTGCAGTGCATACTACCGCAGATACTATTCGCCCGGCATTCCAGCTCATTGGCACAGATAAGAATTCAAAGCTCGTTTCGAGTATCTTCTTCATGCTCATGAAAGATCAAGTTCACGTTTATGGAGACTGCGCAGTTAACCCAAATCCAACGCCGGAGCAACTCGCAGATATCGCCATTCAATCAGCGGAATCTACTAAAAAGTTCGGTATTGAACCAAGAGTCGCAATGCTCTCCTACTCAACCGGTACCTCTGGCGCTGGAGAAGAAGTTGAAAAGGTCGCTAAAGCAACCGAAATTGCCCGCGAAAAAGCTCCTGATCTTTTAATCGATGGCCCTCTTCAATTTGATGCGGCAAGTGTATTAAGCGTTGGGAAACAAAAAGCGCCTAATAGCCCTGTGGCCGGTCGTGCAACGGTCTTTATCTTCCCAGATCTTAATACCGGAAACATTACCTATAAAGCCGTTCAACGTAGCGCCAATGTCGTCTGTATCGGCCCTATGCTACAAGGCTTAGCAAAACCAGTGAATGACCTTTCTCGCGGCGCATTAGTCGATGATATCGTCTACACAATCGCCATCACAGCGCTACAGGCGGCGCCACAAAAGTAATATCACCCTAACAATCGGTAGCGCCTTCTGGGCTACTGAGTAGCCAATATCATAAACCCCTTCAATCTTATCGGTTGAAGGGGTTTATTCTCATTGAATATTACTCATCACAAGCACGACCGTTATATTGATGCTTACTCAATGGAGATACCGTTGTCTATTCTCAGACTTACAATCCCCCGAAAATAGCATTCAATAACGCTTTAGCAACCGCTTCTCGTACATTTAAAACAGCTCTGATCATTCATTGAGCCTTGCGCCCCTCACATTTTCGCAAAACTTTATCTCTCTGCCTTATTATCGACATAATGCTGTATAGATTTCACCTCAGGTGAACACGCAGTCACGATAATTCCCATTACCCACATCAATATAATCTTCTTCATTCCCTCCCCTTGGATTAAGTCTTATTGAGGCATTCTCAAACCAGCCCAATCCAATCAATATTTTTTATATAAATCTTATAAAGAGAGACTTATAAAGGCTGCGTATAATCCTTCTTCTAAAAAGTTCAGTTATAAAAAACATTGTCACATTCCTTTCATAATTACGGATTAACCTAAGAGCTTCAATTCAACACCTCCAAAGGTTAATCACGATGAAAAAACAAATTCTATCCTTGGTTTTAATGCTCGGAATATCAACAACGGCTGTTATTGCAAATGAGACGCCACAAATATCCGACTTAATCACTCTAGCCCAGAAAGAAGGGACTATTAACAGTGTTGGAATGCCAGACTCTTGGGCAAACTGGAAAGATACATGGGTTCAACTTGAAGATATATACCAACTAAAGCATCGAGATACAGACATGAGCTCGGCACAAGAAATATCGACATTTGCCAGTGAAAAATATAATGCTAGTGCAGACATTGGAGATGTAGGCATTTCTTTTGGTCCGATTGCCGTAAAAAGAGGGGTTACTCAGCCCTACAAAACAAGCTATTGGGAGCAAATTCCTGAATGGGCAAAAGATGATGATGGTCACTGGATAGTCGCTTACACAGGTACTATCGCATTTATCATTAATAAAGATCTCGTAAGTAATCCTCCGAGCTCTTGGGAAGATCTTCTACATGGTGATTACATCGTGACTATCGGGGATATGCTAACAGGCGCTCAATCTATTAACGCACTATTAGCCGCTTCTTATGCTTATGGTGGTGATGAAAAAAATATCGATCCTGGCATTAACTTCTTTAAAAAACTTGCGGAACAAAAGCGTCTTAGCTTAAGCGATGTAAAAATTGCTGAATTAGAAAAAGAAGAGATTGCAGTGGGTATCGTCTGGGACTTTAACGGTTTAAATTACAGAGACATTGTTGATAAAGATAAATTTGAAGTATTAATCCCTTCGGATGGCTCGGTAATGTCTGGTTACGCAACGATTATCAACAAATATGCTCAAAACCCGAATGCCGCAAAATTAACAAGAGAATATATCTTATCTGATCAAGGACAAGTCAATCTCGCTCTAGGATACGCTCGCCCGATTAGAGCACAATTCATTGATCTCCCACAAGAAGCTCAGGATCGTCTACTCCCTGAATCTCAATATAAAAACATATATACGATAAAAGACTTCGATCAGTGGCATGAGACTACCAAAAACATTCCCACTATCTGGCAAGAAAAAATTACTAGTGAAATGTATTAAGGATTAAACATGAAAGTTATTTTAGTACTTCTAGATGGGTTAAATGATCAAGTTAGCCAAGATTGCATGGGCTTCCTCTCTGCGCTATGCACTAGCAATAAAGGGCATTCCCGAACAATTGAAAGTGAGCTCCCCTCATTATCAAGACCGCTATATGAGTGTATATTAACAGGAAAATCCCCTCTGGAGAGTGGGATTTTCAACAATAAAATTAATAGACTATCTACTCAAAAAAGTATATTTCATTACGTTAAAGAGCAAGGAAAAACGTCTGCCGCTGCGGCTTATTACTGGATAAGCGAATTATATAATCGCTCGCCCTTTATACCGTCACAAGATAGATCTGTGATAGATCAATCTCTGCTAATTCCTTACGCTCATTTCTATTTTGAAGATCACTATCCAGACTCCCATCTCTTTTTAGATGGAGAAAGCCTTAGAACGAAATACAATCCTGACTTTCTATTTATTCATAGTATGAATATTGATGATGCAGGACACAAACACGGTCTTGATTCAATACAATACAGAAACTCAGCAAGGCAGGCAGATACCCTACTCTCCGCATTAATCCCTCAATGGATCGAAGAAAACTATCTCATTTTCATTACCTCAGACCATGGGATGAATAAAGATCATAGCCATGGAGGAACGCTCCCTGAAGAACGTCAGGTTCCTCTATATATTATTGGAAATCATCATGAAAAATTCAAAAACCAAACTATTGCCCAAAAAGATATTTGTAACGTTATCTGCCAACTCATTTAATGCCTCTAAGTGACTAATTATGACATCTATTAGCAATAAAATAGGGAGGATTTCTCTTATCCTCCCTTTCATAACTGTCTTTTTTCTTTTCCAGATAATGCCTTTTTTGGAAGTTCTCAAAATGAGTTTTTTTGATGAGATTAAAGAAGAGTTCAGCTTCACAAATTACCTTTATGTTTTTAATTCAAAACTCGACATCAAAGCGATCTCCGCATCACTATCACTCTCTCTCTGGTCAACACTCTGGGGTCTCTTAATTGCTTTCATTACGGCCTTTTCGATTACAAAGTTAAAAACCAGTAAAATCAAAAATGCCTTAATTGCATTTACAACAATGAGTAACAACTTTAGTGGTGTGCCCCTCGCCTTTGCCTTTATTATTATTTTAGGAACAAATGGCGCCCTGACCTTACTCCTCAAAGAGATAGGATTTGAAACATTTAATATAAAAAGTGCTACTGGAATTTTAATGATTTATATCTACTTTCAAATTCCACTAGGGATTCTCCTCCTCCTTCCGGCAATAAATTCACTAAAACCAGAATGGAGAGAAGCTAACGATCTTCTTGGAGGTTCTAACTTTAGTTACTGGAGAACCATTGCGATCCCAATCCTCACAAAACCATTGATAGGTACAGCGATCATCCTTTTTGCAAATGCCATTGGCGCATACGCAACCTTATACGCCTTATCTGGAAGTAACTTTTTAGTCGTTCCTACGCGTATTTCATCATTAATCAATGGCAATGTCTTCTATGATCCCCACAGTGCAAGCGCACTCGCGATTATCTTAATGATTATTCTCTTCTTTATCTCAAGCATTCATTATCTTTTCTTTAAACGAGTGCCATCTAAAGGGAAGTCTTAATGAAACTAAATCTTAATAAATATTATCACTTTACTGTGATTATGCTTGTATTTGGCGCAATTTCTCTACCAATTATCACAACGTTCATCTACTCTTTCTCTACGCGCTGGGGAGCATCTATTCTCCCTGAAGACCTAACCCTAAAATGGTTCACCGAACTCTGGCAAGACCCGCGATTTTTAAGGGCTCTCTTACGGTCGATCTTTGTCTCGGCAAGCGCCATATTTCTCTCGCTCATATTAATATTACCCCTCATATTTTTTATTACATATTATTATCCTATGGGTCAAAAAATTATGAACGTCGTGATATTACTCCCTTTAACAATACCCGCCATCGTCTCATCTATAGGACTAATGCAGATCTACTCTGAACCCCCCTTTTTATTGACTGGCACCCCCTGGATATTAATAGGTTGTTACTTCACGATTGCATTGCCATTTATCTATAGAAGCATAATGAACAGCATTGAATCGGTAGATATTACAACATTAGTTGATTGTGGGACCTTATTTGGCGTTAGTAAATTTTACATGTTCCTCAAAGTCATTATTCCTAGCATCCGCTCAGGCATTTTAAGTGGTGCTTTACTATCCCTCTCATTTCTTTTAGGGGAGTTTGTATTTGCGAATATTCTGGTAGGAAATAGATATGAAACTTTACAGGTATATCTTTACAACATGAATTCAAAAAGTGGTCATTTCACGAGTGCAATAGTGACTTCATTCTTCATACTAATTGTCATTACAAGCTTAATTTTCATCAACTTAAATAAAAAAAGGAAGTAGAATGTCTCACTATTTCGTCGCGAAAAACATCACCCAAAAGATTGATAAAACCACCATACTAAATAATATTAGCTTTGTGGCTAATAAAGGGGAGTTCGTTACACTTTTAGGTCCTAGTGGTTGTGGAAAATCATCTTTATTAAGAGCGATATCTGGCTTAGCACAGATTAATTCAGGAGCAATCTATTTAGATGAGCAAAATATCACTAATAGCCCTCCACAAAAACGCCAGATTAGTATGGTATTTCAAAACTATGCGCTATTTCCTAACATGAACGTTTTTAAAAATATTGAATTTGGACTCAAAGTCCAAAAACAAAAAAGCACGAAGAAGGAGCGTGAAGATCTTGTTCATAAAATGGCTGAGCTTGTAGATTTAAAAAAGCATTTACACAAATATCCAGATCAGCTTTCCGGTGGTCAATGTCAAAGAGTTGCGCTTGCTCGCTCCCTAATCATAAATCCAAAACTATTATTATTAGACGAACCTCTTTCGGCACTCGATGCGAAAATCCGAAAACACCTAAGACAGCAAATAAAAATGATTCAAAAAGAGTTAGATCTTACGGTTCTATTTGTCACTCATGACCAAGAAGAAGCATTGGAACTTTCGGATAAAATCATCATTTTAAATCAGGGTTCAATAGAGCAAGAAGGCGACTCTAAAGCAATATACCTTACGCCAAAATCTCATTTTGTCGCTAGCTTTATTGGGAATTATAACCTATTGACCCCTTCTCAATTTAAACAGCTGACCAATGAATCTGTCCATACAACGGTTGCGATCAGACCCGAAACAATCATTCCCTCGAACCAAGGAATTACTGCTAAGGTCATCGACTTTTCCCTTTTAGGGAATGTTATTCGATTTAAGCTCGAATCCCAAGGAGTCGTACTCTATATGGACCGTTTTTATAGAACCCAAAAAGATATCGTTCCTATCAATGAACTCATCACGATCACAATGACCGAGAAGACTCTTATCAATAACATCTGATAACTTGCTCACAACATCACAAACGAACTATTAGAAAGAAAATTAATGAATAAATCGAAAAAAGAACAGGTAGTATCCGTGTTTGATCTAGATCTCACCCTTATTAATGGGGACTCGATGACACTTTGGTGTCAGTGGTTGTGTGAAAATAATTTCGTAACTGATATTCCGCAATTTCTAGCATCAGAACAATCACTTATTAATGACTATAAAGCTCAGAAACTCAACATTGCAGCATACATATCGCTAGCACTAAAACCCGTCATTCATTTAACCACGACAAACATTGATACACTCGTAAAAAAGTTTATCGAAGAAAAAATTAAACCTATCATCATCACAAGCATCAGCGATCAATTAAAAACCCAAAAGCATAAAGGGGATACGCTCATCATCTCCTCATCCCCTCATTTCTTGGTCGAACCCATTGCCAAATACTGCTTTGCCATAGAAAATAGTTTTGGCATACGAGTCAAAACATGTGGTAACCAATATACCAATGAACTGACTGGACTTATCCCCTACAAATCCGGGAAACTCGCTATATTACAAGACTATCTCCAGCACCCTTTATCTATAGAAAATTGTTACTTTTATACCGATTCCATCAATGATCTCTCGCTTTTAGAAGCCGTTGACTTCCCTTTCGTAGTGAATCCCGATATACAACTAGAAACAATCGCAATAGCCAATAAATGGCCTATTATCTTAACCTAATAATGCCTCTTGCTATTTCTGCCTAAACTATTCAACTCCTCATGAATCATAACTCTCCCCTAATCCCTTTATTATCTCCTGTAAAATAAAACCCGCAATACTTTAATAAGGGGCGCTTTCTTAAAGAATACTCAAAGAAAACAATCGTTTTTTTGCTATACTATTGAGCTACTCAAAGTGGGGTAGTTTTTTATTATGTTTATTGAGGAATATTGTGCCAGTTATTCGCCGATCGCAAAAAGAACCTTTTTCTGCAAAACAGATGTATGAGCTTGTTAATGATGTAGACTCTTATCCAAAGTTTTTACCTTGGTGTAAAAACTCGCGCATCATTAAATCGTCGCCCACGATGATGGAAGCGTCGATTTTAACGGCAAAAGGACCTCTAAATAAATGGTTTACAACACGAAATATTTTGACGGAGAATGAGCGAATCACGCTAAATCTTGTTGATGGTCCTTTTAAGCATCTTCGAGGTGAATGGCGTTTTAACGATCTTCCCGATGGCGGATCCGAGATTCATTTGATGATTGATTTTGACTTCTCATTTGGTCCTGCACGCTTGCTGCTAACCCCCATTTTTGAAAATATTGCCGGTAGTATGGTCTCTGCCTTTAGCGCTCAGGCAAAAGTTAGATATGGCAAGCTTGTCACGAATAACGAATAACGAATAACGATTTTGCAACATGGTTGCTTATCCTTTCTAAAACCAAAGAGAGGATCGCGCCCAAGCGCATCTTCTCATGACTGCATTGTTATTACCCCATTAAAAAAGCGATAGAATCAGATGAAGTGACCCCATAAAGTTAGACAATTTTAAAATTATAATGATAAGGACTGAGTTCGATATTCAATCGGGCTTAGTCCTTTTAGTTTAAGTTTAATGCGTTTGCGATTGTAATAATCAATATATTTATGAAGTTCATCTTCAAGTTGTTCAACTGATTTAAATCGTTGCGTATAAAAGCATTCCGATTTTAGTATCCCAAAAAAATTTTCCATGACCGCGTTATCATAGCAATTCCCCTTACGAGACATGCTTTGCTTGATATTATGATCTTTCAGATTTTGTTGGTAATGACTCATTTGATACTGCCAGCCTTGATCTGAGTGAAGGATTAATTTCTTTTTACTTTTCTTACTGGTAGCGAAGCGTTTTAAAGCTTTTTCTAACATCAATTTAACAAGATCATACTTTGGTCTTTTAGCTATTTCATAACTAATAATCTCTTGATTATACAGATCTAAAATCGGTGATAAATAGAGCTTCTCACCATTAACTTTAAATTCGGTAATATCAGTCACCCATTTTTGATTAGGTTGAGATGCCGCAAATTGGCGCTTTAATAGATTTTTAGCAATTCGTCCGACTTGGCCTTTGTAAGAGCGATATTTTTTGGGTCGAACCAATGATTTAAGATTCAACTGTTGCATTATTCTTTGAACTTTTTTGTGGTTAATGACGAATTCTCTGCGCAAAACGGCTGTAATCCGGCGATACCCATAACGCCCCTTATTTTCATGAAATACGGCTAGAATCCGAGATTTAAGCTCGCTCTCTGGATCTGTTTTTTGAAGTAATAGGCGATGATAGTAATAACTACTTCTCGGAATATCGATCACTTTTAGTAATAAAACCAAAGGACACTTATCTTTAAGCTCTTCAATTATTTTGACTTTTGCCTTTGCCGTTCTTCCTTCTCGTCCATCTCTTGAAACTTTTTTAGGACAGCATTCTCCACACGAAGATAAGCAAGCTCTTCTTGAAGCTGATCAATCAACTTTTCTTGTTCGGTTCTATTGTCAGGCTTTTTGGGACGTTTCATTTTATTAGATCGACCTTTCTTACGGGGCTTAAGAGCTTCAAAACCACCTTGTTTAAAGAGAGTTTGCCATTCTAATATAGAACTCGTCGTAGGAATATTAAAATATGCAGCAACCTCTTGCTGAGAGAGGTTGTGAGCCTTCATGTAAATTAAAACATGATATTTGAATTCTGCGGTGTATTTTAACTTTGAACGCCGAGGTTCAACTCCTTTAACGCCATGATATTGATAGAGTTTGACCCATTTCCTAACGGCTGAATGAAGTATGTCAAAATGGTTTGCGGTTGATGTATAACCATTTCCGTTTAAATAAAATGATATTACTTCTAATTTGAAATCTAAAGAATACTTAGCCATATAAAAACACCCCAAAAGTTGTGTCCAATTTTTGGGGTGCAGTTCATCAGACTCTATCGCTTTTTCATTATCAATATCATTGATGGTATAAGCACAACTTCCCTAATCTCGTATGCCTTAATGCTTAAACTCAAATTGGCGCCATGCTTCATAAACTGCAATCGCGACGGAGTTAGATAAATTCAAACTTCTTCCGGCATTTTCAACCATCGGTAAGCGGAGTCTCTGCAAGGGATCTAAACTAAAGATAAATGCTTCCGGCAATCCTCTAGTTTCTGGCCCAAAAATCAATGCATCGCCCTCTTCAAATTTGGCCTCGAAGAAGTTTCGACTTCCTTTTGTGGTCATCGCATAGATCTTATTGGGCGTAATTGCCGCTAAGCAGGCATCTAATGATGGCCAAACATGCATATCTGCCCACTCGGCATAATCCAAACCTGCACGGCGAAGTGACTTCTCTTCAAGATTAAATCCTAATGGCTCAATCAAATGCAACTTTGCACCACTATTTGCGCAAAGACGAATAATATTGCCGGTATTTGGGGGAATTTCTGGTTCAAAAAGGATGATGGATAATGTTTTATTCACACTGATGTCCTGTCTTTTAAGTTTGCTTCACTATCTTCTTCTCTACATCTTGCTCGATCTTCGATGTAAAATGCGCCAAGCGATTAGATGTTATCTTATTCGTGCTCAATAAAATGTCTTTATAGATAACTATCTAGTGAGTTAGATAATACTATTTCTTTTCGTGCTGTGTTTTATACGAATACTCATAAAAAAATTCCCACAAGCATGCCTATGGGAATTTTAATCATTCAATCTTCTTACATCAATCTTACTTCGCGGCTTTCGCTTCTTTCACAGCCTTTGCTGCTTTAATGAATGCGATAAAGAGTGGATGCCCATCTCTTGGCGTTGATTTGAACTCAGGATGTGACTGTGTTCCTACAAACCAAGGGTGCTCTTTAAGCTCAACAAATTCCACTAATCCACGATCATTTGTACGACCTGAAATTACGAAATTACCATCTTGTAATTGATCAAGATATTCGAGATTCACGCCATAACGATGACGATGACGCTCGCTTACATCTGCCTGACCATAAGCTTCGTACGTTCTAGTACCTTCAACAAGCGTTGAGGGTTGTGCGCCCACGGTCATGTATCCACGGAACTCATCCGTTTCTGCATCACGTTGTGGATCAAGCATCTGAATCACAGGATAAGCGACAGTTGGGTCAACTTCGCTCGTGTTTGCTCCTGATAATCCAAGTACATTACGCGCATACTCAACGACTGCTAATTGCATACCAAGGCAAAGACCTAAGAAAGGAATTTTATTCTCACGAACATATTGAATCGCGCGAATTTTCCCTTCAATACCACGCTCACCAAATCCACCTGGGATTAAGATTGCATCCATTCCTGCAAATGTTGCTGCAAGCTCTGTCTCATCCATTGATTCTAAAGACGCTGCTTCTGCATAATGCAATTTAACATTTGTCTTTGTTTGAATACCTGCATGGAAAAGGGCTTCATTAATTGATTTATAAGTATCTGTAAAATCAGTATATTTACCAACAATCATCACATTTGATGTCGTATCTGCTGATTGGATATTCTCAAGTACCTGATCCCACTCACTTAAATCTGCTTCTTTTGCATCAATATTAAATTGCTCAAGAACGATACGATCCAAGTTTTGGCTATGAAGAATTCTCGGAATTTTGTAGATAGAATCTGCATCAACACATGAAATAACTGCTTCTTCAGCCACTGATGTAAAGAGTGCAATCTTACGGCATTCATCTCTTGGAAGTTCTTCTTCAGTACGACAAATTAAGATATCTGGCTGAATACCAATTGATCGAAGTTCTTTTACAGAATGTTGCGTTGGTTTTGTTTTTAACTCACCAGACGCACGAAGATATGGCACTAATGTTAAGTGCAAGAAGAGGGATTTACGAGGACCCACTTCTGTTCTAATTTGACGAATGGCTTCTAAGAATGGAAGCGATTCGATATCTCCCACTGTTCCACCAATCTCGATCAATGCAATGTCAGCACCTTGTGCCACATTGTAAATACGATGCTTGATTTCGTCAGTAATATGCGGAATGACCTGAACGGTATTCCCATGATATTCGCCCGCTCTTTCACGTTCGATAACGGTTTTATAAACGCGTCCTGCGCTCACACTGTTACGACGGCTTGCCGTCATGCGAATAAAGCGCTCGTAATGACCTAAGTCTAAGTCTGTCTCTGCCCCATCATCGGTGACAAAAACCTCACCATGTTGGAATGGACTCATCGTGCCAGGATCCACATTGATGTAAGGATCCAACTTCATCATTGTAACCTTAAGGCCTCTAGCCTCTAAAATAGCACCCAAAGAAGCTGCTGCGATCCCCTTGCCTAAAGATGAAACGACTCCACCTGTGACAAATATAAAATGTGTCATGAACCCACCCTGAAATTATGTGAAAAAAAAGTCTATCAGGGGATGTATTTTAATCCATTTCACAAAAAATTTCGATAAGAATTAAAAATCATTTCAATATTGGAAGATTCTAACGCTTCGAACGAGCTTTTTTTAGCGAGATTGAGTATAATTAGGGGCTCTATTTCCTAGTGCTAATAAAATTAAAGGTTAAATATTTATACTATGTCAAAGATGAATGAACAATGCGCAAATGCGATTCGCGCTCTCAGCATGGATGCTGTTCAAAAAGCGAACTCAGGTCACCCAGGAGCACCAATGGGTATGGCTGATATGGCAACTGCGCTTTGGGGGTTAAACCTCTCTCACAACCCAAATAACCCACATTGGGTAAACCGTGACCGCTTTGTCCTTTCAAATGGCCACGCATCAATGTTGCTTTATTCACTCTTACATTTAACCGGTTATGCCGTTTCAATGGATGACTTAAAAGATTTCCGTCAATTAAACGCTAAAACTGCCGGTCACCCTGAGTACGGTTTTGCAGATGGTATCGAAACAACGACAGGTCCTCTTGGTCAAGGTATTGCGAACGCTGTTGGTTTTGCACTTGCAGAAAAAATGATGGCAGGGACTTATAATACTGACGAACATAAAATCGTTGACCATTACACCTACACATTCTTAGGCGATGGTTGCATGATGGAAGGTGTTTCTCACGAAGCAGCTTCACTTGCAGGAACCTTAAAACTTAACAAATTAATCGCGCTTTATGATGATAACGGTATCTCTATTGATGGCGATATCAGTGGCTGGTTCACAGATAACACCAAGCAACGTTTTGAAGCATATGGCTGGAACGTGATTGGCCAAATCGATGGTCACGATGTTGCTGCGGTTGATGCTGCGATCAAAGACGCAAAAAAATCAGATAAACCAACGCTTATTATCTGTAAAACACTTATCGGTAAAGGTTCTCCTAACAAGGAAGGTTCTGAAGCAACTCACGGCTCACCATTAGGTGCGGACGAAATTGCGGCGACTAAAGCAAGCCTTGGTTGGAACTATGGTCCTTTCGAAGTACCAAAAGAGATCTACAACGATTGGGATGCTCGCGAAGCAGGTGATGCTCGTGAAGAAGCATGGAATGCAATCTTTGATGAGTATGTTGCAGCTAACCCAGAAAAAGCGGATGAATTCCTTCGCCGTATCGGTGGTGAATTACCTGAGAACTTTGAAGAAACTTTCAAAGCAGCTCTCAACACCGTGAATGAAAAAGCTGACAACATCGCAACACGTGTTGCGAGTAAAAATGCCCTTGATCTTCTCGCAACAAATCTTGCTGAGATCGTCGGTGGTTCTGCAGACTTAACACCATCAAACAATACCTTCTTCAAAGGTAGCCGTGATTTAGATATCGCATCTGGCGAAGGGAACTACATTCGCTTTGGGGTTCGTGAATTCGGAATGGCTGCAATCATGAATGGTCTTGCGCTTTACGGCGGCTTCATTCCTTATGGCGCAACGTTCTTAGTCTTCTCTGACTACGCTCGTAATGCAATCCGTATGAGTGCATTGATGGAGCAACGTGTTGTTTATGTGATGACGCATGACTCTATCGGTCTTGGTGAAGATGGACCTACGCATCAGCCTGTTGAACATGTTGAATCACTTCGTCTTATCCCGAACTTAAACGTTTGGAGACCTTGTGATGCGGTTGAAACACTTGTTGCTTGGGGCCATGGCTTACAAGCGGAAGACAATCCAACACTTCTCGCGCTTTCAAGACAAAACTTGCCGCACCAAGTACGTGATGCAACAACGCTTGAAAATGTGATCAAAGGTGGATATGTGTTACTTGAAAACAATGATGCAGACATTACATTGATTGCTACAGGTTCAGAAGTAGCACTTGCAATGGAAGCTGCAAAAGAGCTTAACGCTCGCGTTGTTTCTATGCCATGTGTTGAACTCTTTAGATCACAAGATTCTGCCTATAAAGCAGCGGTTCTTGGTGACACTAAAGCATTAGCGATCGAAGCTGGCGTAACACGTGGTTGGTACGAATTTGCAGATGATGTTGTAGGTATCAATACCTTCGGCGCATCAGCACCGGCTAATGAGCTCTTCCCGCACTTTGGTTTCACTGTCGACAACGTGATCCAAAAAGCACAAGCATTGCTCGCAAAGTAAGTCTAAGACTCACATAGTTTAAAATTAAACAGCTCAAAAGCCCTCTCGCACCAAACACTGATAACCAGTGTCAATGATGCACGAGGGCTTTTTTCATGACTTAAATAAAGTATTACAGTCATTTTCATTTTATGATCACGCCCCTATTCTGATCAAAAAAATCGAAACGATCTTAGAACTAACCAATTTTATGTAAGTTATAAGATTTATATCACGTTGCAATCAATTACCGCGCTTACTAAGGAACTTTTAGGCGTCTTAAATAATATAATGCTAGAATGATCGGCTATTAATTCTATTTTTTTTAACTCATTATTATGGGAGCACTTATGAAGCGTTTAATGTTTGCTTTAACTGCCTTAGTATCACCTGCATTTGCACAAGCACAAGAACCACAAAGCATCGTTCCAACACTCCTCCTCTTCGGTGGTATGTTCGTTGTAATGTATTTCTTGATGATTCGTCCACAACAAAAAAGAGCAAAACAACATCGTGATCTCGTAAGTTCACTTAAAGTGGGTGATGAGATTCTTTTAAGCTCTGGTTTCGTTGCAAGAATTCGTGCATTAGATGATAACTATGTAAGCGCTGAAATTGCACCAAACGTTGTTATCAAAGCACAACGTCAAGCAATTAACTCTCTTTTACCAAAAGGGACTTACAGAGAAAAAATTGACGCAACTCCAGAAAAAGCTGACTAATTGCGTATTGATCAGCGTTATTAAGGTTTTTGTTTACAAAAACTTTAAACGTTTGATTTAAAATACCATTAGAAATCTATTCTGCGCTCCATGCATCGTGTTAATTCACGGTGCATGGATTATTTAATTCATTTAGATAAAAAGTAACCCATTATTATGCTTAATCGATATCCACTTTGGAAAAACATTCTGATTTTTGGGGTCATCATTCTCTGCTCTATCTTGGCACTCCCAAACTTATTTGGTGAAGACCCCTCGATACAGATCTCCCCTACGAGAGATACACAGATCAACCATGCCTTAACTGAGCGCGTGGAATCTGTTCTTAAAGAGAACAATTTTGACGTCAAGAGAATTGAAGAATCTGAGAATCAACTATTGATTCGCTTTAAAGATACGGAAGAGCAGCTTAAAGCGAAAGACCTCTTAGATGGAGCTCTACAAGATCAATATACAACCGCTTTAAACCTCGCACCTGATATGCCAAATTGGCTAGCAAGTCTTGGGTTACAACCAATGTATTTAGGTCTCGACCTTCGCGGTGGAGTTCACTTCTTACTCGAAATTGATATGGACGGGTTGATTAATCAACTCTCCAATACTTATGCGGAGAGTATTCGTGCATCACTCACAGATAAAGGCTTAACGCCCCTGATTGAGATCACAAATCCGCAAACCATTACGGCTTCATTTGCAAATAGTAATGAGGCAACTCGCGCAAGAAATCTTCTTGCTAATAACCAAGCGTTCATGGAACTCAGTTTTGATACTTCTGGCAACCGCATTACTGCCAATATCAGCAATAAAGAGATTAATGATCGCAAAGCAAGTGCAGTTGTTCAAAACATTGCGACGCTTCGTAATCGTGTTAACGAATTAGGCGTTGCTGAACCAATCATCCAGCAACAAGGTCTTGATCGTATTGTTGTTCAACTTCCGGGGATTCAAGATACTGCTCGCGCTAAAGAGATTCTTGGTACAACCGCGACTCTAGAGTTCCGTATTGTTGATGATAGAAGTGGGACAGATGCCTATAGAGCATTAGAATCAGGCCGTGCACCGCTTGGTACAAAGCTCTATCAAACGCGTGATGGGGTTCCTTACCTTCTGAAACGTCAAGTGATCTTAACGGGCGAATCCATCGTTAAAGCAACGGCAGGTTTAAACCCTGAAACAAACCTTCCTGAAGTATACATCACGCTCGACTCAAAAGGCGCTGATCGCTTTGCAGAAGGCACAAAAGCCAATATCAAAAAACCTATGGCGACTGTTTTCATCGAAAACAAACTCCAAACGACGTTTGATAAAGATGGCAATGAAATCCGTAAAAGTATTACCACTGAAGAGATTGCAAACGTTGCAACAATTCAAAGCCAGCTCTTCTCTAACTTCTCAATCTCCGGCATTAATTCATTGCAAGAAGCCAATAACCTTGCAATCACATTAAGCTCAGGTGCGCTTGCTGCACCGATTCATATTATTGAAGAACGCACGATTGGTCCAAGTGCTGGTAAAGAAAACATTCAACGTGGTGTGGATGCTGCGCTTTATGGCCTCTTAATGGTAATGGTCTTCATGGTGATTCGTTACCATGGATTTGGACTTGTTGCGAACGTTGCACTCGTTGCGAACCTCGTATTAGTTCTTGCGGTTCTTTCGCTCCTTCAAGCAACCTTAACCCTTCCTGGGATTGCCGGTATCGTGCTATCGCTCGGGATGAGTGTGGATGCCAACGTCCTGATTAATGAGCGAATACGAGAGGATCTGCGAAAAGGCAGTACCCCTCAACAAGCGATTAACAATGGATTTGGTAAAGCATTCGGTACGATTATGGATGCAAACCTCACGAGCCTCTTCTCAGCGGTAGCCCTATTCTTTATTGGATCTGGTCCAATCAAAGGCTTCGCAGTTACGCTCTCAGTGGGGATTATTACATCAGTATTCACTGCCGTTTACTTTAACCGCGCGATTATCAACTTGATTTATGGTGGTCGTCGTACTATTAAAAAACTCTCTGTTGGTAGTAAAGAGCGTCTTAAAATATTCTCAGGCGAAACGACCTATAACTTCATGAAATATGCGAAGTTCTGGATTGGCGCTTGTATTGCAGTATGTATATTAGCCATCACTATCTCGGCCACAAATGGCTTTAAACTTGGCCTCGACTTCACTGGCGGAACTGAAATTGAAGCGGTTTATGAAAAACCCGTTGATATCGACACTGTTCGTCAGTTATTAGAAGATGAAGGTTTTGAATCTGTTGTTGCGCAGCATTTTGGCTCGGCTCGTAATGTACTGATTAACATACCGACAGCTGAAGATGTTGAAGATTCTGCTGCTGTTACAGAGACATTAACAAAAGCCCTCAATATTGCGGATAATCCAATGAAGATCCAAAAGATCGACTACATTGGTGCAAAAGTAGGTAGCGAATTAGTCTCTGATGGCGTCATGGCATCTGCCCTTGCGATCTTCCTTATTCTTGTCTATATCTGGTTTAGATTCGAATGGAAGCTTTCCATGGGAACGATCCTCTCAACAGTCCATGATGGTCTCTTTGTGGTGGCAGCATTCTCTGTCTTAGGACTTGAGTTTGATTTAACCTCACTAGCAGCAATTCTGGCCGTGATTGGATACTCCGTGAACGATACCGTTGTTATTCTTGACCGTATTCGTGAGAACTTCAGACTCGATCGTACCAGTACGCCAAAACAGATTATCAACGCATCTATCAACCAAACGTTATCAAGAACGGTGATGACATCACTTACGACCTTCTTAGCAGTGCTTGCACTCTATCTCTTTGGTGGTCAAGTGATTCACTCATTTGCATTGATCATGTTAATTGGTATCGTCGTTGCAACTTACTCATCAATCTTCATTGCCGCAGCCGGTGCTTATGTACTTGGACTTAAGCGTGATGATCTCATCCCCGCACCGATTAGCAAGGAAGATGGCGAAGTGATCGACGAGGGTGATAACGTGAGTAAGACAGATCAGCCAATATAATTTTTGACATCAAGTTCGTCAGAATTTAGATACAACTAAAAAACCTTTACATCAACCATGATGTAAAGGTTTTTATTCATTGGGCGATTTGCTAGAATGAGTGGTTGTATCGTGCCTCTCATGAGGCTGGTAGCATTCTTCATCAATATCGACTACATTTGCAAAAGGATTATCCATCTTGCGGCAGGCTGTTCCAAAAAAAACCAAAACATCGACTGTCATTTTATCCATCTTCTCCAAGACAGTTGGGATCGTTCTCTTCATCGCAACGCTTTTACTAGCTATTGCAATGGCGGTGAGTTTCTATAGCTATCACCCGCAAGATCCTGCATGGAGTAGTGCGACAGACACAGATGTAATTCATAACCTCGCAGGCGAACGTGGCGCTTACTTTGCAGATATTATGCTTGCGGCTATCGGAAATACTGCGTGGCTCTTGCCAATATTGCTCGTCGGTTTTGGCTACCAGCTCTTCTTAAAACGAAAGCTCCTCACGATCTCTTTAGACAAGATCAGTTTCCGCTTACTCGGCGTTCTTATCACGATCTTCTCTCTATCAGCCCTGCTCGATCTTCATAGCGGCAATGGCGGTATGATGGGAGGATTTATCGGAACAGAACTGATTAATCTTGTCAGCATCCCCCTCTCGCTAGATCCTAGCATGCTCTTTTATGGCACGAAAATAGTCTTCGCAATCTTAGCCTTTGTCGGTTTTTATCTTATCACTGGTATGGGTCCGATTGGCTGGGCAGATTATTGTGGCATGATCATCTTTACGATCCTTGGATTTATCATCCCTAAAAAAAAGGATGATGAATATCTCGAAAATACCCCCCCACCGCTCCCGAGCCATGATGGTAATATTGAACAAGAAGCTATTGATCGCATGCTCGATAATAGCGAGCGAAAAGCGCCGGGCTTCTTTAATAAAATATTCGCCGCTAAAGATGACAACAACCCTGATGCTCGCCCACAAGAGTTTATCGAAATTGATGAGTCGCTCTTAACAGAAGATGAATATCAGACGAATGCCCCAACCCAAGACCCTCACTTCAATAGCTATAACTACAACCCGCTTGAAGAAGAGACCACAGAAGTAGAAGATGATGCCGACATGAATGAAAATAGTATTCCTCCAATTTTTAGAAATCTCCAAAAGTCAGATATAAAGCAAGCTCCAGAGTCTCCCGAACCCACAACAGAAGCTGATGATTTCAAGCTTAACTCTCTAGAGCCTCAAATGGATGAATGGGAAACCTTTATTCGCAATCCTAAGACAGACGAAGCTCCCATTGAAGAAGTTACCGAAGTAATCACCGAAGAATCTGATGAAAAGAAGGGGATTCCATCCATCTTTCGTAATCTCTTTAAAGCACGCAAAAAAAAGCGTGAAGCTGAAACCGAGACGCACACAAAAGTAGAGCCTTCTCTTGCAGAGTCTGCGGCAATAGCTGCTCCAATCATCGCCAGCAATATCATTGAAGACAACAATGATCATCTTGAGGCTCGCGAATCAGCTCAGAATATTGAAGAAGCTGAAATCATTGAACCTTCATCTCTCCAGTTTTCGATCTCTGATGATGAAGATGACACTGATAATAGTGAAGAGATCAATGAAATCCCGGCAATCAGCATCGAAGAAGATATCGCTGAAATAGAGACGCCAGTATTCGATATCGAAATGGAGATCGAAGATAGTGAAATTTCGTCACCTGTAGAACCGGATGCTATACAGTCCAATCATACAATCACGCCCCCTTTAATTCCTGAAACGCAGCCTGTCAAATCACCCTATATTGGTCATGAAATTGATCCTCGCTCTGGCATGCCGATTCCCGTAAAAGCACCGAAAGAATTTCCGATGGCAGGTCGATTACCAGGTCTTGATCTCCTTGGAAATCCACCGCCAGTAACAGAAAGCTACGACCCTGGTGAGCTACAAGAACTCGCAACGCTGATTGAAGAGCAACTCAAAAACTTCAATATTGAAGTGAAAGTGATGAACATCGAGCCCGGTCCTGTTATTACCCGTTTCGAGCTAGACCTTGCACCCGGCGTTAAGATTGCGCAGATTAATAACCTGAATAAAGATATTGCACGCTCACTCTCAGTTACAAGCGTTCGCATCGTCGATATTATTCCGGGGAAACCTTTTATTGGTCTTGAAATCCCGAACAAAAAACGTCAAATCGTCTACTTTAAAGAAGGTCTTTATGCCGAAGCTTACCGCAACAGCAAACATCCTTTAACGATTTTACTTGGGAAAGATGTATCAGGTAATCAAGTGACTGCAAACCTTGAGAAAATGCCACATCTTCTCATTGCAGGAACCACAGGTTCGGGGAAATCGGTAGGGATTAACACAATTCTCTTAAGCCTGCTATACAAAGCACGCCCTGAAGATTTGCGCCTTATTATGATTGACCCGAAAATGCTTGAGCTCTCGGTATATGATAATATCCCACATCTTTTAGCTCCGGTAGTAACGGATATGAAAGAGTCCGCGAATGCCCTTCGCTGGGCAGTTGTTGAAATGGAGCGTCGATACCTCTTAATGAGCAAGCTCCGCGTCCGTAATATCGGTGGATTTAACCAAAAGGTTAAAGAGGCGATTCAAGCAGGCGAATCAATTAAAGATCCGCTTTGGGATCCTTCTCGCGAAGTATCAGATCATGTCACCGCACCAGATCTCAAACCGCTTCCCTACATTGTGATTGTTATCGATGAGCTTGCGGATATGATGATGACTGTAGGAAAAGCCGTCGAAGAACTAATTGCTCGCTTAACACAAAAAGCCCGTGCTGCAGGAATACATTTAGTCGTTGCAACCCAGCGTCCTTCAGTAGATGTTATTACCGGTCTTATTAAAGCGAACATTCCTAGCCGTATTGCCTTTAAAGTCTCAAGCAAAATCGACTCAAGAACTGTATTAGACCAACAAGGTGCAGAAAACCTTCTCGGTCATGGAGATATGCTCTACTTCCCAAGTGGTGCCCCCTTCCCAATGCGTGTTCATGGTGCATTTGTAGACGATAACGAGGTCAATCGCGTTGCGGACTTCCTTCGCTTAACTGGCGATACCGATTATATTGAAGATATATTAAAAGATCCGACAGAAGAGATCCCGGGGTTATCAGATAATGCGGCAGGCTATGTACCCTCTCCTGAAGATGTCGAAGATGTCCTTTATGATGAAGCGGTTCGAATTGTCCTTGAAGATAAAAGACCCACAATCTCTTATGTTCAAAGAAAATTGCGGATCGGTTACCAAAGAGCAGCACGTCTTATCGAAACAATGGAAGAGCAAGGCATTGTCTCTGCACCCGGCAATAATGGCGTGCGAGAACTCCTCGTTAACTATGAAAAATAGCCCATCGATAGTATCTCTCTAAAGAGGTTAATATCAGCGCTATGCTCATAATGGCAACACAACCGCTCACTCACTGCTCCCTATTTTCATAAAAGATAGGGAGCAGTCACATTTTAACGCATCATTTTATGCAGATTCTGAACTCTCATCGATCTACATAAAAGCACGATTCAAAGAAAGAGAGAAAGAGGATTATGACTATGTTACAAACTGAATTAGACCATCTCTATACAGGCTCTCAAAAGAAATCAATTCCTATTGAGTTTGCAAGCTCAATGAATGATCTCACCTTAACAGCCGCTCAGAAAACACACCTTGCGACCATTAAGGTAACTCCTGAATTAAAGAGCGGTGAAATCATCCCTCTCTACAATGAAAAAGGGGCAATTGAAAGCGTCATCGTCGGTATCAATAAGGCCGAGCCTTTCTTCACCTTGGGCGATGCTTATCACAAACTCCCCTTTGGTCATTATCAGCTACCCGAATCACTAAGCGATGAAGAAGCGATGCAACATCTACTGGCTTTCGGATTGGGCGCTTATCAGTTTGATCAATATAAATCACGAACTGAACGTGCTGTCTCTTTCTATCTCCCAAGAAAACTATCGAGCTCCCTTAAAAATGCTCTCAGCGCACATTACCTTACGCGAGACCTCATTAATGAGCCTGCAAACTCGCTAACTCCCGACAACTTTGTCACACAGATTCGTGCAGAGCTTGCGGGCCTTAAAGTTGAGATCAAAGAAATTGTAGGGAGTGACTTACTCAAGCATAATTTCCCGCTAATTTATACCGTGGGTGCTGCGAGTAAGTATCAACCACGTCTCGTCGAAATTATTGCCGAGAAAAAAGATGCGCCTGCCTTAACATTGGTCGGGAAAGGGGTAACCTTCGACTCAGGCGGCTTAGATATTAAGCCTTCAAACGGCATGCGCTTTATGCAGAAAGATATGGGCGGAGCTGCGCACATGCTGGCACTAGGTAAATGGATTCTCCAAGAAAAATGGAATGTCTCTTTACGAATCTTGCTTCCTATTGTTGAAAATAGCATCTCAGAATGCGCTATGCGCCCCGGTGATATTGTCAAAAGTCGCAATGGGATGTCTGTCGAGATTGATAATACCGATGCGGAAGGTCGTCTTATTCTCTGCGATACCTTAACTTATGCGCTTGAAAAACCTTGCGACTTCCTGCTCGATTTTGCCACCTTAACAGGCGCCGCTCGAGTGGCATTAGGAACGGAAATCCCGGCACTCTTTACAACGAGCGATACCTTTGCTCACTTAATGAGTGAAAAGAGCATCGCCGCATGCGATACCATTTGGCGCCTGCCCTTCCATGCACCTTACAACGATTGGATTAATTCAGATAATGCCGATATCAGCAATTCTGGAAGTGTGCCTTATGCTGGTGCAATCACAGCAGCACTCTTCTTAGAGCGATTCGTCAAAGATCACGCCGTTCCCTACGCGCATATCGATGTCATGGCATGGAATATCCGCCATCGCCCTGGTCGCCCGAAAGGAGGGGAAGCGATGGGGCTTCGCGCTGCATTTGAAGCATTGAAAGCGCACTTTGGTCAAACCGTATAAGGAAATCGGCATAAACCATAGGTGATCATTGTTCTGATTCCCTATGGTTTTATCATAAAATCCGTTGTACACTAAATAGTCTAATTAATGCCTCTCTATTTTTCCCTCAAAGATAACGATCTGGAAAAAATGAGGCATTAATAATTTACAATCATGAATATTTTTCAGAATTATCGTGAAATTACGCTACTATATGACAAGCTATTGAATGAGCATCATAGGTCTTTATAATAGGTAGCAACATAATATTTAACAACATCATTACTTATGACATAACTCATATTTATATAATATATGATGTTATTGTTATAACTATAGATAGTAATATTTAATGAAATTTCTGAGGAGAATAGACGTCACGCTTTATGACTGTCAATTTCTTACAGAAACGCCTTATAAAAATGCTTTCAACAGCAGATGCTCAAGGCGTTTTATGAACCGTTAGAGCGGGTATAAACATTGGTTCTAATACCAATCATATGCGCGCTACAATCCCGAAACCTTTACACCCATGTACAGTGAATGAAAAAGACAGCCCGTTACCTACTCGCGATTCACCTTATCTTTTTTAGTGTAATCGCCTTCGCATTTGCCGAAACAGGATTCTCTGCGTTCGTCGTCGACCATAAAAGTGGGAAAGCCATCTATGAGCATGATGTTGATGCCCGTAGATATCCGGCATCACTCACAAAAGTCATGACGCTCTATATCGTCTTTGAAGATCTCTCTAAAGGCAAACTCTCTCTCAACACAAAAGTTCCTATCTCTGCAAAGGCCGCGGCGCAACCCCCATCAAAAATAGGGGCGCCTGAAGGTAGCGCTATTACACTTGATACCGCGATTCGGGCGCTGATTGTTAAATCAGCCAATGACATTGCGGTCGCTGTTGCCGAAAAAGTGAGTGGCTCTGAAGAAGCATTCGCTAGACGAATGAACGAGACTGCTAAACGTCTTGGCATGCATAGCTCTAACTTCGTGAATCCTCATGGTCTTTTCAATGAGCGTCAATATACAACTGCTAGAGATATGGTAAAACTCGGAATTGCGATTCATAATCATTTCCCGAAATATTACCCACTCTTCCAAACCCCTTCTTTTGATTATAATGGGGTAACATTTAGATCACATAACCGTGTTAACTCAGATTTCCAAGGGGCTGATGGTATTAAAACAGGTTATATCCGTAAATCTGGATTCAACTTATTAACAAGCGCAAAACGTAATAACAACCGTGTATTCGCGGTGATTCTTGGAGGTAGAACAACTCCTCTACGCGATAATCTCATGGTATCCATGCTTGATGAGAGCTTTAAAAATGGCTATCGTGGTCGATCTGTTCGTCCGATCAACCAAACGATTACACGAGATATGACGGTTCTCTTCACTCCGACAAAAACCAATCCGAGTGATAAAACGGTACTTACAAATAATAATCGCCCACAAGCAAGACCTAATACAGCTGTTGTTACTGCGCCACCAAAATCCAGTAACGTTACATCAAAGCCCAATAACCCTCCGCCTAAGCCAGATATTGTGATCCCTCGCCTGCAACTAGAATCATCATCTGATTTGATTGCATCGGGAGACTTTTCGCCTGGCAATGAGCCAATTCGAGGTCCTATTGTGAGCGCAGCAGGTGCAAGCCATGCAGTACAAGTCGGTGCATTCAAAGATTACAATGCCGCCAGAGATAGCGCTCGTAAAGCATACGAGAAAGTCCGACGCGGAACGGTTCAAATCTTTAATACAGGCGAATATTACCGCGCCCTACTCTCAGGTCTCAATGAGAATGAGGCAGAAGCAACTTGTAGCTCGCTACGTCAAAAACAGACTGATTGCTTCGTTATCTTCTTATAAAAACCTAGTTTTAAAACAACAAAAAAGCATTGTGACTTCAAAAATCACAATGCTTTTTTAATCGCTCATCGCTAGTTTTGCCAATCGATGGGGGTCTTTCCGACTTTTTCTAAGTAATCATTTGTTTCAGAAAAAGGACGAGAACCAAAAAACCCGCGATATGCAGATAAAGGGGATGGATGAGGACCATTAATAATATGGTGATTCCCGGCATTAATATTCGCCCCTTTCTTCTGCGCATGACTGCCCCAAAGAATAAAGACGACATTATGACAAGATTGATTAATCTCCTCGATCACCGCTGAAGTAAAAGTCTCCCAACCGATTTTAGCATGTGAATTTGCAGACTTTTCCTCAACGGTTAAAACGGTATTTAGTAAAAAAACTCCTTCTTTACACCAAGCGCTTAAATCCCCATCTTGCGGGATTTCAAAACCTTCAATATCAGTAGCCAACTCACGATACATATTACGCAGAGAAGGAGGCACCTTCACTCCTCGTTTTACAGAGAAAGCAAAGCCATGCGCTTGCCCAAAACCGTGATAAGGATCTTGCCCCAAAATGACCACCTTAATCGCACTTTTCGGCTGACTAAAGACAGCGAGAATTTCATTTGCTGGCGGAAATACACGTTTACCCGCAGCAATTGAGCGTTCAATGCCGGCATTAATTTCATTAAAATAGGGCTTTGCGCTCTCTACCTTGATAAACTCTTTCCATTCTGGATGAATTGTCATATCCACCATATTTGTCATTCCCTTTCTCTCGCTAATTTTGCTGCCATTGTAATCAGGAACACCGTAAAATGCCACCGTTAATCCATCATCTCTTACTCGTAATGCTCGGTGCTTCGCTTGGCGGCGGTACGCGTTATCTCTTCTCGCTTCTTGAAGGCCGCTTGAATGCTCCCATCATCTTATCGACTCTATTAGTGAACATCATTGGCGGGTTGCTTGCCGGCATTATTGCAGGATATCTCCTTCATAAGCCCGACCAAGGGATTCGTCTATTTCTCATCATCGGATTTTGTGGTGGGCTCACAACCTTTTCAAGCTTCTCTCTGGAAACGATGACGCTGTTACAGCAGCGAGAATATCTCGCATCCTTAGGGCTAATCGCCCTCCACCTGATCGGGGCTATTGGTGCAACCTTTATTGGCTTCATCCTTATCCAAAAAGGACTACAACCTTAAAATTCGATCGTTTCAAATCAGCTTGCATGGCATCGGATGTCACGATTCAGATGCTTCTTTGAGTCGGCTTTCCGACTTTTAAAAGCTTTCGGCTTTTCAGCTTTTATCTTACTGCCGTACCATTGCCGGAGATATGCCGACTTAGGAGCTCTTACGCTGAGTCTGTCTCTATTCCTTAATAATCAGACATAAAAAAACCTTGATTCAATTGAACCAAGGTTTTAGAAATCTCAGCGTTATGAGCGCTAAAATCGCAACTTATACATTGAAACGGAAGTGAACCACGTCGCCATCTTGAACGATGTATTCTTTTCCTTCGAGTCTCATTTTACCTTTCTCTTTCGCGCCATTCTCACCATTGAACTCTACGAAATCATTGTAGGCAATCACTTCTGCACGGATAAATCCACGCTCGAAGTCTGTATGAATCACACCCGCTGCTTGTGGTGCAGTTGAGCCTTTACGGATCGTCCATGCACGAACTTCTTTAACACCAGCAGTAAAGTAAGTTTCGAGATCTAAAAGTTGATATCCGCCACGAATAACGCGGTTAAGACCCGGCTCTTCAAAACCCATGTCATCTAAGAACATCGCTTTATCTTCATCATCAAGTTGTGAGATCTCCGCTTCAATCGCCGCACAGATTGGTACAACAAATGAGTTTTCTGCCGCTGCATACTCTTCAACCGCAGTAAGAAGGGGATTATTCTCAAATCCATCTTCGTTCACGTTAGCAATATACATGACAGGCTTAAGCGTTAAGAAATGGAAATCACGAAGAAGTAGACGCTCTTCTGCATCTAAATCTAATGAACGAAGGCTCTTTGCTTCATTCAAAATAGGTAATACTTTTGCTTTTAAAACTTCTACTTGCGCTACTGCGACTTTATCGCCACCTTTTGCAACACGCTCAAGACGTTGTAAACCACGCTCTGCACTTGCGAGGTCCGCTAATGCAAGCTCCGTATTAATTACTTCAATATCATCAATCGGATTGATTTGACCTGAAACATGAACAATATCATCATTTTCAAAACAACGAACAACGTGTGCAATTGCATGCGTTTCACGAATATTTGCAAGGAATTGGTTACCAAGGCCTTCTCCCTGAGAAGCACCTGCAACAAGTCCTGCGATATCTACAAAGTCGATAAAGGTTTGCTGAACACGCTCAGGATTTACAATCTTGACTAAAGGCGCAAGACGTTCATCCGGCACATTTACACGTCCAACATTTGGTTCGATTGTGCAAAACGGATAGTTTGCAGCATCAATGCCCGCATTCGTTAATGCATTAAAGAGTGTCGATTTACCAACGTTTGGAAGACCTACAATTCCACACTGAATAGCCATAAAAGTTTCCTTTAAAATTATTTTCGATGAAGTTCATTCATCGCTTTTTCATATTCACCCGCAACAAACTCCGGTAACACCCGTCTTGCTGCATCAATTGCATCAAATATCGCATCTTCTTCTGATTGCGGCGCTTTACTCAAGACAAATCCTGAAACCATGGACGCATGCCCAGGATGCCCAACACCAATGCGTAAGCGCATAAAGTCTTTTGTTCCTAGCTGTTCAATGATACTGCGAAGACCATTATGCCCCCCATGTCCGCCGCCTTTTTTAAAGCGTGCGACACCGGGAAGAAGATCTAACTCATCATGAACTACTAAAATCTCTTCTGGCATTATCTTATAAAAGTGTGCCAATGCAACAACTGATTCTCCACTTTTATTCATAAAAGTTTCTGGCATCAAAAGATACACTTTATCTGCTGCAAAAAGCTGCTCTCCGACTAATCCTTTAAAGCGATTATTCACAGAAAGCGCACTATTTCTAATACTATCAATAAACCAAAAACCCGCATTGTGGCGGGTTTTTGCATATTGAAGCCCCGGGTTACCGAGGCCTACAATCATTTTAATCATAATGAATACTCAATTAAAAGAGTGAATAATTACTCTTTATCTTCAGTTTCAGCTGCAGCTTCAGATACTTCTTCGCCCTCTTCCGCGTCTGCTTCTACAGCAACACGTGGTTCAACGATTGCAACAACTGGTTGGTCGTTCATCTCTTCTTCGTTCATAATGTTCACAAATTCAACACCAGGAATCGCAGGAATGTCAGAAATCATGATATGACCACCAACTTCAAGATTCGCGATATCAACAACGATTTCGTTTGGAAGATCTTTTGGTAAGCATGATACAGCTAATGTTGCTTCATGAAGTGAAACGATACCGCCGTTAACAACGCCTACTGATTTTTCTTCGTTAAGAAGAACAACAGGAATATCAACAACGATTGCTTCGTTAGCAAGAATACGCATGAAGTCTAAATGCGTGATAATTGGCTTGTACGGGTGACGTTGAACATCACGAAGAATTACTGAATCTTCAGAACCATCAATTTTTAAAGTGATGATTGAAGTGTAGATATCAGCGTGACGGAAACGTTTTAACACTTCGTTGTGGTTTAAAACGAGGCTTACTGGCTCTTTGTCAGCGCCGTAAACGATTGCAGGAATATTCCCTTCGTGACGTAGGCGGCGGCTCGCACCTTTACCCATATCTGTACGAACGGTAGCTTCAAAATAGAAATTTGACATTGGTTTGCTCCAATTAAATGTGTTTTAAAGTACGTTACAACCGCGACCAGCTGTAACAGTCAAGCTCAAGATTATACGGTTATTGTACTTCGTTTGCAATGCTTATCGACTTAAGCTTAAGATTCAAACGCAGTTCTTTACCACGTTTACCGCGCTCATCAATTAAATTCTCCCATTCGTTAGGGCTTAATTTAAATTTACGCTTACCATACTCGACTTCGAGCGTATCCCCTTTCGAAATAACCAGAATGCCCACCAAGCTATCTTTTTTCGCCTTAAACTGCGCGCCAGGGATCCCAATCAACTGATTTCCTTTACCGCGCGCCATAATTGGCAACTCAGAAAGCGGCGTCACAAGGAATCGACCTTGATCACTCACCATAATGGCAAACTGTGATTCAATATCTGTAATTTTTTGCGGTGCCAATAAAAGTGCTTCTCCCCCTAAATTCACCGTTGACTTACCTGCCTTTTGGCGAGTTAAGAAGTCGCTATATTGAGAGATAAACCCATAACCATTACTGCCACAAACCAGATAATGACTATCGTCTTTATCAAGAATAAGATGCTCAATCTTCGCATTTTCCGATAAGTTAATGCGTGTTGTAATCGGCTCCCCTGCCGTTCTTGCCGTTGGCAAAGTATGTGCCGGCGTACTAAAGGTTCTACCGGTGCTATCAAACAGTACTAACTGCTGATTATTTCGCCCGAAACAAGAGGTCAGATAACCATCCCCACTCTTGTAGTTGAGACTTGCAGGATCAATATCGAGACTTTTCGCAGCACGAACCCAACCCATCTTAGAGATTACAACCATCACAGGTTCACTCGATACTAATGAAGACTCATCTATTGCCTCAGCAGCTTCTCGCTCAACAATCTTCGAGCGGCGATCATCACCATACTTCTCACAATCTTCCATCACTTCTTGCTTAATTAAAGCATCCATCATTTCAGGACTTGCAAGATGTGCGAGGATATCATTGAGTTTTGCACGAAGCTCTGCCTCTTCGCCTTTCAGCTTCATCTCTTCGAGCTTAGCAAGCTGACGAAGTTTGGTTTCTAAGATGTAATCCGCCTGCATTTCAGAGAGTTCAAAGCGCTCCATTAACATCGCTTTAGGCTCATCTTCAAAACGAATAATCCGAATCACCTCATCGAGATTTAAGAAGGCAATCAACAAACCTTCCAATAGATGAAGGCGTTTTTCAATACGGTTTTTATGGAACGTCAGGCGCTTAATGACTGTATCTCTGCGGAATTCAATCCATTCAAGCAAAATCTCATTCAACGATTTTACCTTAGGACGTAAATCAAGCCCGATCATATTAAGATTCACACGGAATGATTTCTCTAGCTCTGTTGTCGCAAAGAGGTGATTCATTACCATTTCAATATCCACACGGTTTGAGCGAGGAATTAAAACAATTCGTACCGGCTCATCATGATCTGATTCATCGCGAATATCTTCAATCATCGGCAACTTTTTCGCTTGCATCTGCGCAGCGATATCTTGTTGCATCTTTTCACCCGATACCTGATACGGTAACTCGTAAATGATGATCTCATCATTCTCTACGCGATAACGCGCACGAACTCGCACAGACCCTCGTCCCTTCTCATAAATAGAGAGGAGCTCTTTTTTCGGGGTAATAATCTCGCCGCCTGTTGGGTAATCTGGCGCAGGAATAATCTTCGTAAGCTCTTTAAGGCTCATTTCTGGTTGATCAATCAACGCGCAGACGCCTTTCGCCACTTCTCTTAAGTTATGAGGTGGAATATCAGTTGCCATACCAACCGCAATTCCGGTTCCCCCATTTAAGAGGATATTCGGTAATCTTGCAGGGAGAAGTTTTGGCTCATTCAAAGAACCATCAAAGTTAGGCACCCAATCTGCTGTGCCTTCCCCGAGTTCTTTCAGAAGTGTTTCTGAATATTTAGAGAGCTTTGATTCCGTGTAACGCATTGCCGCAAATGATTTCGGATTATCGAGCGAACCAAAGTTCCCTTGCCCTTCTACGAGCGGATAACGATAGGAGAATGGCTGTGCCATAAGCACCATTGCCTCATAACAGGCACTATCTCCATGGGGATGGTACTTTCCTAATACATCCCCAACCGTACGAGCCGATTTCTTCGGCTTAGAGCTGGCATTTAAACCCAGCTCGCTCATTGCATAGATAATACGGCGCTGAACAGGTTTTAACCCATCACCAATATAAGGCAACGCACGATCCATGATGACATACATCGAGTAATTGAGATAAGCTTCCTCGGCAAATTCAGCCATTGGACGCACTTCAAAGTTTTTATTAGACAAGTTACTCATAGTTCTCTCATAAGTTGGAAGATTATCGAGAAGGCTCTCATGTCAAATCTTCTGATTTAGATTCTGTTGACGCAATGCGTCTATATTGTAAATGATAGTCGCCTTTACAGCGCGCTATTTTAATAATCGTTCTGTAATAATAAAAGACAAAGACCTATCTTAATACATTAACTATTAACCTATTATTTTTCTACGTAATTGCTGCGAAAATTCGCCTATAACGAATTCACTTATTACAAATTCATTGATAACAATAGTCCATCAATCTTTTTATTGTCCTTTAGATGAAATCGATACTACGACTTCAACCCTTAGCGTGCTTCTATTAGGTCTACTTAATAGTGATATTACAGAGATATTATAGAAATATTCACCACCGCTAAGCGTGTAAAATCCCACAATCGTGACTTCACTAAAATTCACTGAAAAATTAAAATAAAAAACCCATCTAGGGATTTCATATAGATGGGTTTTGATGAATTCGTTGATGTCTTTACAGGGCCTTAAACCATGTCAAAGACATCTCCGTTCATGCGAATGATAATTTAGAACACAAACTCAGGTTTATCTTCAAAGCCAATCAATCGCTCTAATTCACGTTCAAATACAGGTGTTGTACGAATTTCTCCGGCAATATTGGAGAAAACAGTGACGCTCATTGCATTCTCTTTACCGACGGTAGCAAGAAGACGACCTTTCTCATTTAAGAGTTCAAAGAATTCCGCAGGAACATCTTTCATAGAACCTGTGAAAACAACCGCATCAAAGGTTCCTAATGTCTTCGCGACATCTTGAATCTTGCCCGTTTTATATTCGATATTTGTAAACCCAAGTTCACGCGTGATAGCTTCAGCTTCAACATTGAAGCGCTCAACCATATCAACGGTCACCACTTCGCCACCCAATCTAGACGCACATGCTGCTAAGAATCCGCTACCGGTTCCTACAATTAACACACGCTCATGATCTTGAATCGCGATTTCTTGTAAGAATCGACCCTCAAATACAGGCGGAAGCATCATATGCTCTTCATTTAAAGGAATACGCGCCTCAGAAAAAGCCACAGCTTCGTACTCTTTTGGCACAAATTGGTTACGGGATACTACATCAAACACATCTAGAACTCTCTGATTCAAAATGTTCCACGGGCGCAACATTTGTTGAATCATATTTGTACGAGCTTGCTGGATTTTAAGTTCGTTATCTAACATTTTTCCACCTTTCCAAAGAGACTTATTCTTTAATCCAATATCGAAATAATTATAGCATGATACCACCATTCGAAAATTCGTTGAAATTATTAAACAACAACACTTGCAAGCCTATCCGGGAAAATCTAAACTAGGAGCGCACCACATCTTTTGTTCTTAACCTCTAAGGAATGATTCATGTTTAAAAATACCTCTCTCAAAGACTTCGACCCCGCCCTTTTTGAAGCAGTTGAGCAAGAAAACAAACGCCAACACGACCATATTGAACTCATCGCATCAGAAAATTACTGTTCACCACTCGTGATGGAACTCCAAGGTTCACAATTAACGAACAAATATGCAGAAGGTTACCCTGGTAAACGTTACTACGGTGGCTGTGAATTTGTTGATATTGCAGAAGATTTAGCGATTGAACGTGCGAAAAAACTTTTCGGCGCGACTTATGCAAACGTTCAACCACACTCAGGTTCACAAGCAAATGGTGCGGTTTACTTAGCACTCTTAAATGCCGGCGATACGGTTTTAGGCATGAGCCTTGATCACGGTGGTCATTTAACACATGGCGCTAAAGTGAACTTCTCTGGCCGTACTTACAATGCCGTACATTATGGCGTTGATGATAATGGCTTAATTGATTATGACGAAGTAGAAAGACTTGCGCTCGAGCATAAACCAAAAATGATCGTTGCGGGCTTCTCTGCATACTCAAAAACTTTAGACTTCAAACGTTTCCGTGAAATTGCAGATAAAGTGGGTGCTTACCTCTTTACTGACGTTGCACACGTTGCAGGTTTAATCGTTACAGGACTCTATCCTAACCCGATCGAATATGCTGACGTTGTTACCACAACTACGCATAAAACACTTCGTGGTCCACGTGGTGGTTTAATCCTTACGAATAAAGTTGAGCTTGAGAAAAAACTCAACTCAGCAATCTTCCCAGGAATCCAAGGTGGTCCTTTAATGCATGTTATCGCAGCTAAAGCGGTAGCATTCTTAGAAGCGCTTCAGCCTGAATTCACGGAATACCAAAAACAAGTGATCGCAAATGCCAAAACAATGGCACGCGTTTTCCAATCACGTGGTTACAAAATCGTTTCTAACGGAACGGATAACCACTTGATGCTCGTTGACCTTATCGATCGTGGTTTAACCGGTAAGCAAGCAGACGAAGCATTAGGCCGTGCAAACATCACTGTGAACAAAAACTCAGTGCCTAATGATCCACAATCACCATTTGTAACATCAGGTATCCGTATTGGAACACCTGCAATTACAACGCGTGGATTTAAAGAAGCACAATGTGATCTTCTTGCAAACTGGATTTGTGACATCTTAGATAATATCGACGATGAAGAGATCACAACACGCGTTGCAAGCAACGTTGTGGGTCTTTGCAACAAGTTCCCGGTATATCCATAGGTTTAGACCTAGATTGATTATAATCTAACGATATAACCACAAAAATATTGACCGCTGATGCTTATGGCTTCAGCGGTTTTTTTACGTCTAAAAATCATAGTCCATCATTATTTTATTGATCTATAAGCATAAAATAATAATCTCCTATAATTTACTTGACCATCCAGATTTTAAAAGATAACGTTAATACATATAGTATATAAAACATACATGTTTAGAATGTTATAATTTATCAGGAAGGTTATCATGACAAGAATTACAATCCACACCCTAAACTCTGCACCGCAAGAAACTAAGGCTCGCATTGAATCTGTAGAAAAAATACCGGATTCATACCTAATTTGATAGGCGTACTATCCAATGCACCTGCCGCTCTAGAAATGTACCAAGAGGTCGGGAAAATTAATGCAAGAACTAGCTTAACGACAGCAGAAATTGAAGTCATACAGATTACTGCCGCTAAAGTAAATGAGTGTGCTTTTTGTGTTGCCGGTCATACAAAAGTTTCTGTATCCAAAAAACTATTCTCAGAAGAGGTTTTAACTGCCATTAGATCTGTTAAAGACTTTGAAGAATGGGATAAAAAACTAAATGCTCTAGCACGTTATACGATTGCAGTAATGACAAACAAAGGCGCTATAACAGATGAGGAACTACAACAATTTTTTAACGCTGGATACAACGAACAGCAAGCAATTGAGGTTGTTTTAGGTATTGCTCTAGCAACACTTTGCAATTACACCAACAACTTAGCAAAAACAGATATTAATCCTGAACTACAAGCTTTTGCTTAATTTCCAGTGGAGAAGTTTTTATGCAACGTACAGAATTACTACAAAATGTCGTGAATCTCACCACAAAAAAATTACAACCACTCGTCACAAAAATAGATCAAGAAGGCCTCTATCCTAAAAAATACTTACAAAATTTAGGGGCGCTAGGAGGCTTTTCTGCACTTGGAGAAGTACAGGATGGCGGGTCAGACTTGGGACTTGATACCCAAATTGAGATTATTCAAAGCATAGGAAAAGTGTGTGGCTCAACAGCTTTTTCCGTTTGGTGCCAAAGTGCCTGCGCGTGGTATCTTCATAAAAGTAGTCGCCCAGCTGTTAGGAAAAAGTACTTAAAAGATGTTCTACAAGGGACAGTCTTAGCAGGTACTGGTATGTCAAACACCATAAAGCATCTTTCAAAGATAGAAAAACATTTACTTCAAGCAAAAAAAACAGACCGTGGATATATCATCAACGGGGTTCTTCCATGGGTTTCAAATATTGGAATAGATCATGTTTGGGCTGCGACTGCGAAAATTAGCGATTCAGAATTTATTATGTTTATGGTTAATGGACAAACTGAAGGTATCCAGCTCAACAAATGCCCTCAATTTTGCGCATTAGAAGGGACTAATACATTTGCAATACGTTTTACTGATGTCGTAATTCAAGAAGATGACCTTTTAGCTGACCCGACAGAATTCAATGATTATATTCAATCTATCAAACCAGGTTTTATATTATTACAAATAGGGATAGGTGCAGGAATAATCGAAGGCTGTATCCAAATTATGGAAGAAAGCAATATTTTAACCGAGCATGTTAATTGCTATCTAGATTCCACAAATATCTCTACCAAAAACAACCTCAATCAACTTCTTACTAAAACATTAGAGCTGGCGAGGTCAATAGATAATACAACAGAGATGCTTCCGATATTAGAAACTCGCTTAAGTGCATCCGAGCTTTCACTTGAGGCAGCACAATCTGCGGCACTTCATGCCGGCGCGAAAGGTTATTTAATGCGCCATGCCGCACAACGAAGATCTCGAGAAGCCCTTTTCGTCGCTATTGTTACCCCTGCAATTAAACATTTAAGACAAGATATTCATCATTTACGTCTTAGTCAATAACATAACTTATATAACAAGGACTCTAACTTATGGCTCGCTATATCTGTGATATCTGTGGTTGGATTTATGATGAAAGTTTAGGAGATGAAGAGCACGGTTTTCCTGCGGGAATGGCTTTTGAGGATATTCCTGATACATGGGAATGCCCTGATTGTGGTGTCAGAAAAACAGACTTTACTCGCTTACCTGATTAAAGGATCGTCGACAATGATTTTACAAGCACATGATATTAATCTTAGTTACCAACAAAAAGATGGCTCTCATCACAGAATATTAGAAGGCTTTAATTTATCCTTAAAAGAGGGAGAATTAGTCACAATATTAGGTCCTAGTGGTGTTGGAAAGTCTTCACTACTAAGAGTATTAGCAGGATTACAAACACCCGAAAGTGGTACAGTTCAGCTTTTCAACCAAAAAATCACTCAACCACATCCCTCTTTAGCATTTGTATTTCAGGATCCCTCTCTCCTCCCCTGGCGCACCGTTTATCAAAATATTGAATTTGGCTTAAAATTTAAAAAGCAAAGACCCATTTCGAAAAAAGAGGCTCATGACGCTATTCTAAAAATTTTAGAAGAGGTCGAGTTAGAAAAAGCGATTAATCAATACCCTCATGAATTGTCTGGGGGAATGGCTCAGCGAGTTTCTCTTGCCAGAGCACTCGTGAGAAAACCTAAAATTATTCTATTAGATGAACCCTTTAGTGCTCTCGATAAAATATCCCGCTCACAGATGCAACAATTACTCTCATCACTGATACATAAACATAAGACCTCTGCAATATTGGTCACCCATGACATTGATGAAGCTTTATTAATATCCAAAAGAATCATTTTAGTCGGAAAAACGCCAGGAGAGATTATTGGGCAATGGCACCTCCCTCTACAAACGGGAAATGAGGAAGAAATTTTACTTAAATTACATGCCCAAAAAGTCGAGATTCTCTCTGCAATGCAACTTGCTAAAAATGCAAAATCTGCGTTTGAAACGATCGATTACTTTATCTAATAGGAGATAATACTCATGTTTTCAACTCGTCGTGACTTTCTTAAACTCACTAGCTTATTTGCATTATCTGGTAGTCTTCCGCTGCTTCAGGCATGTAGTGAAAACTTTGCAAAAAACCCTAATGCTCCTTTACGAATTGGATATTTACCAATTACTGATGCAACCCCTTTACTTGTAGCCATTGATAAAGGCCTATTTAAAAAACGGGGAATTGAAATTGAAAAACCCGTACTATTTCGTAGCTGGGCGCAATTAGTAGAAGCCTTTATCAGTGGCCAGGTAAATGTCATCCACATATTATCACCTATGGCAATATGGCTACGCTACGGCAGTAATTCCCCTGCAAAAATTGTTATGTGGAATCACATGGCAGGTTCAGCACTGACAGTTTTACCAGATATAGAGACGATTAATGACTTAGGGGGGAAAACTATCGCAATTCCCTTCTGGTACTCTATTCATAATATTGTGCTGCAACATATTCTTCGAGAAAATAATCTCACTATTACTGAAAAGAATCCTCGCTCTAAGCATGAAGTTAGACTAGTTGTAATGGCTCCCTCTGATATGATCTCTGCGCTAGCAACCAAGAGCATATCTGGTTTTATTGTGGCAGAGCCCTTTAACGCTATTGCTGAAGAGAAAAAAATTGGGAAAGTCCTTCGGTTCAGTGCTGATATATGGAAAGATCATGCTTGCTGCGTAACGCTTATGCATCAACATGATTTAGATAATCGCCCCCTCTGGTCTGAAAAAATCGTCGATGCATTAGTCGAAGCCCAACTATGGACTAATAATAATCGTTCAGAAACAGCCTTGCTCTTATCAAAGCAAGGATCACATAAATTTATGCCTCATGACCCAAATATTCTACTAAAAATTTTAGATCCGCCTCAAACTAGCTGGCAGAGCTATGTTGACTCAGGCGTTATAAAACATCCTGAATGGCAACAAAATCGAATTGACTTTCAACCATACCCTTACTCTAGTTATCTAGAAACATTATTAATCATGTTACAAAAAACACATATGGCAGGTATCAACTCATTTCTAATGCAACTAGAGGCTTCTCAAGTCGCTCAAGAGCTTACTGATGTGCGTTTTGTTAAAAAAGCTTTGCTTCAACAAAATGCTTTAAAAAAGTTTAATATTCCCACATCATTCTCTCGCAAAGAGATTATTTTGGTCTAGCACAGAGAGGTCATTATGAATCAAAAAAATATTCTGCTAAATCTGCTAGGCCTTATTATATTACTCCTAGCATGGTCATGGGGTGCAAAACTGCTCTCATACTCAATTCCGTTAGCAAAACTACTTTCCCCAATACCAACCTTTCAACACCTTTATATGCTACTAAGTGAAAATCTTCTCTCTGAGCATATTTTAGCAAGCCTTATTCGTGTTATCGTTAGCCTAGTATTCGCCTTAGCAATCGGTATTCCTATAGGCTTGCTAATTGGTCGATATCAAACTTTAGAAATGACAAGCAGCGGTGCATTTCAATTGCTAAGAATGATTTCTCCTCTTTCTTGGATGCCGATAGTCATCATGATATTTGGTATTGGTAATTCCCCTATTTTTTTCCTTCTAACTTTTGCTGCTATTTGGCCTATTATTCTCAGCACGATTTCAGGTGTCAAAGGAATTGATCCGCAATGGCTACAACTTGGAAAATCCTTAAGCGCAACACGAATGGAAATGCTGAAATATATTATTTTCCCCGCAATATTTAGCGCAATATTAAGCGGTCTTCGTCTTGCGATCGGGGTCGTATGGATTATTCTTGTTCCCTGTGAAATGCTCGGCGTTAATGAAGGCTTGGGGTATTTTATCTTAGATACCAGAGATAGATTGGCTTATTCTGAACTCATGGCAGGAATACTCCTAATCGGGATTATTGGCTGGACACTTGATAGCATCGCTCGTTCCCTTCAACGCCACTATCCTAGATAAGTTTCTATCTAAATTAGAATATGACTCTTTGTTATCGCAATTCTCATTATTCTTAAAAGGATTTGTGGTCTTATCATATAACTTCGTTAATAATGCTCATTACCCTTATATTAGTCACCCATTTAATATGCATTTAAAACGAAAGCATTGCCCTTTGAGATTCCTAATGAAACTATGTCGTAATCTGATGATATTAGGAATCCTTACTTTTATACTTATTCTTACAATTGGTAACGGCATTATCTATTATCAAAATCAACAATTTTCGCCCGATAAAAATGCCGATACTATTATCATCCTAGGTGCGCACATTGAAGGAAATCCTCTAAGACCCAGCTTAATGCTGCAATATCGCTTAGATGCCGCTTTTCGTTATTGGCAAACAAATCCTAATAGCATCATCATCACCACCGGCGGTAAAACCGTTGGCTTACCCCAAAGTGAGGCTGAAGTGATGGCACAATACCTCATCAAACGGGGCGTGCCTAAATGCGCAATCTTGCGGGAAGAAAATTCAACACGTACCGCGCATCAGTTTACCGGTGCTATGACACTTAGAGATATCCATAATGTCGTGATTGTCACCAATGATTTTCATCTTCCAAGATCCATCATGCTCGCACAACGCTCTGGCCTGAATGCTGTCTCTGGCATCGGCGCCCAAACACCTCAAGACCTCGGCTCAAAAACCACTGCGTTTATTCGAGAACCGCTTGCGCTCTTAAACTCTTGGTTGTTTGATTGGCCTAAATAAAATACTCAAAAAGATTACCAACAAAAAAGGTCTCCTCAACGAGGAAACCTTCTCTGACAATCTTCGGTTATAAACGATCGATTATAAATTTATTCCACAATACGCGCGCGGCATCTAAGGCCTTTTAAGGTGCCATTCCAGATTTGGTCAACCGCGGCTTCTCCGCTCTCTCTTGTGACTGCAACATAAGCATTCATTGGGAAGAGCGTGATTTTACCAACATCGCCACCGCTCAAGCCGCCACGAATACCTGTTTTAGCCGTTAATGCCCCCAGAATATCGCCGGCACTAATTTTGGATTTACGACCTTCGTTAATCTCAATCGTTACCATCGGCGCAACAAGTGTCACTGGTTTCACGCCTTCAAGCGTTTTCTCAGAGATTTGCGGGATTTTGATATCCATATAGTCTTCGATCTCTTGCAAGCGATGTTGCTTAGTCGCGAGATTTAAACTTATCGCCATTCCTGTTTTTCCTGCACGTCCTGTACGACCAATACGGTGAACATAGACTTCTGCATCGAAGGGGAGATCAAAGTTAATCACCATCGATAAATCTTCGATATCAAGTCCTCGCGCAGCAACATCCGTTGCGACTAATACACGGCAACTATGGTTACTAAAACGCAATAAAACACGATCTCGATCACGCTGCTCTAGATCACCATGTAATGCTAAAGTATCGATTCCTTGCTTAATCAAATATGCGTCAAGATCAATACAGGCTTGTATCGTGTTACAAAACACTACCGTTGATTCTGGCTGATAACGGAAGAGTAGGCGCGATACGACTAACTCTTTATCTCGGCCATCTTCTAATAAAATTACTGACTGATCAATTTTCGGTGCTTCACTCTTCTCTTCTTCAACTTTCACCATTACCGGTTTATTTTGAATGCGGCGGCTTACTGATTGTATATTTGCCGGGAAAGTCGCTGAGAATAGTAATGTTTGACGTTTATTCGGTGCAAAATTAATGATCGCATCCATCTCTTCAGCAAAGCCCATATCTAGCATACGGTCGGCTTCATCAAGAACTAAAACGCGTAGATGATCTAGATTCAATGTTTGACGCTCAAGATGATCTAACAATCTTCCCGGCGTTCCTACGGCAATATGCGGCGCATGCTGCCCCATAGCGTGAATCTGTCTTTTAATCGGTACACCACCGCAGATACTCGATATTTTTAAATTAGGAATATAGCGTGCTAAACGGCGAAGCTCTTTACTCACCTGATCAGCAAGCTCTCGCGTTGGGCAGATCACAAGGCTTTGTGTTGTAAAGCGCGTCACATCAATTGCCTCAAGGAGACCGATACCAAAAGCCGCAGTTTTACCACTTCCGGTTTTAGCCTGCCCCACAAGGTCTTGGCCCTTTAAGATCGCTGGCAATGCCGCAGCTTGAATCGGCGTCATCGCGTTATAGCCTAAATCTTTTAGGTTTAACAATTGTGCTTTAGGGAGGGAAAGTTCAGAAAATTTTTGGATAGACACAGTAAGGTTCTCAAATAGGACAAAAGAAAGAGGACTTACTGTCAGGAAAGCTTCCTATATTCAATAAGTCCTCGCTAAATCATACGCTATTTTGGGATAAATTTCGATAAGGGATTAGATCAGATATTACTAAATCGTCTTTTGACGACCCAATAAGTAAAGACTGTTATCGCTAAAAGTCCTAATATCCCTAAAAAAATCATCACTGATTGCGACATCCCTTCAAGCTGATAAGAGTATTCTGCTAGAACATACATAAACAAATAAGAGAATAGTATCCCCCAAAAAACCAACTCACGCGCAGTGGTAAAAGCTGCACGAATATGAAGTTGATTCAAAGCAATACTTTTTGAAAAAACGATAATAAATAGAGATACCGCCATAGGAATTATCATCAAGAATAAAAGATATTCCACGCCACTAAACTGCCACATTGGAGCGATATAGAACTCTACTAAAAATAACAAAGGAGAAACTAATGACACAATAGCGACTAAAAAGGCAAATATCGAGAACATATTGCTGAACCGCCAATATATTCGGTTCGTTGGTAATTCGCCCTGATAGGTATCTAAATGTTGATAAAATAACTTCACGACGTACCACAACCCTAAAGGTAAAATCACCATAAATACTAAAGGTAAGAAAGGTTGTAATAACATTAAGAGAAAGTAATTAGCAGGATTTCGATCGATAACTGGAAAAACTATTGCACCTAATAATGCAAAAAGTGCAATTTGAATCAACGTTAGGCAAACTGTAAATACAATATTCCTTCCCGTAAAGACCGTTATTCGATACCGATAAAAAATCATCATAAGCAATCCCACACAGGGGATATAAGCGATAATAGTAGAACCTAAAAACATTCCGATAGCTAATAATTGGTTCACAATATCAACATCTTCCTGTAGGTACAAAAATAGACCTAAAACTGAAAGTAGATAAATCAACGATAAGACCAAGACATGTAACACAGGAAGCTTATAGAGCGTGAAAGCCTTATGTGTTTTCGAGATATTCATTTTAGTAGATCCTTTAGACTCGGGTCATCATTCAACTTAAAATCAGCCGGCTATTTATATAAAAAGCCTTTATAAATAGCGCTAATCTCAACTGACATTAATCCCTCAACTGAAAACAATGAGATAAGAAGAGAGTAAGAAGTATATAAACACCACACTATACCTCGTTATTTTTAAAGATATGTCACATCCAAAAGCATTAAGAAGACACCTACTATCCCGGTCATTCTTCTAAAAAAAACCAAGCACCAGAATGGTACTTGGGTTTTACTGTTCTTTAACAAGCCTCTCGATGCTTGCATCCTTTAAAAGATGATCTGAATGATCTGCATTAAATCTGGCAGTTATCGTAGTTAATATTTATCCCATGCTTTAGGGTAAATAAAGCCGTCAAACATCGGGTTACTTTGAATATGCTCGGCAAACTCTTTTGACTCATAAGCATCTTTCAAGGCAATCGCCCAAAGCTTATCAAGATCTGCTTCACGGATCGAGATGATCACTACATGCTCCTCCGGCGTTTTTTCTACCACCAACGCATCACTAATCTTCTGCCCCGCACTTGCAACGTAATTACCATTAACCACGGCAAAATCGACATCATCTAAAACGCGTAATCCTTGCGCCGGATCGAGCGTTAATACCTTAATTCCATTTAACGATTGAATATCTCGCTCACTAAATCTCGCAATATCGTCGCTCGTCACTTTTACCCAGCCAATAGATTCTAAAATTCTCGCTGCTCGCTCGGCATTTACCGGATCATTAGGAATAGCAACGGTCATTCCCGACTTCACCACATCTAAGGATTGATGTCTTTTCGAGCGTAGTGATTGCGGCGCGCTGGCGGTATCAGCTAGTTTTGCCATCTGCATATTAAGCTCATGATTCATTTGCAACATATACGCCACGCTCTGATGCCCCGCAACATCAATCGCTCCTTCTTTTAATGCCGGGTTAATTTGCATATTTTGCGTTAAGATCTTTACCTCAACTTCAAAGCCTTGACGCTCCAAAATTGGGCGAATCCCCGTCTCAAATTGCTCTGCATAAGTTGAAGGCCCAAAGCCTAAAACGATTTTCTGATCACGATTGTCATTACCGCAAGCCACTACAATAAGTGCCATGCCAAGCAGTAGTAATGTCTTCTTAAGTGATTGAGTGAACATCTGTGTAAAGCGCGTAAAATGACGCGTAGCATTTGATAATTTCATAGGGTCATCCTCAAAATTCATACAACACTAAATAACTAAAATACAACTTCAGAACCCAGATCTAAAAATCCGGCTTATCAATCCCACGCTTTTGGAAAAATTAATCCTTCATAAATCGGATCCGATTGAATGTAACGCGCAAACTCCTTCGACTCATAAGCCTCCTGAAGATCCTTTGCCCACGCGGTATTCTGATTTTTCTCTAAAATTGCGACTTTGACGAGATGCTGATCTGGTGATTGCTCAATCGCTAAGCCATCTTGAATCCTAAGTCCGGCATTTGTAACAAAGTTCCCATTCACAACCACGAAATCAATATCCTTCAAGGCTCTTAGCATCTGCGCTGATTCCATCTCGATAATTTTGGGATTAATCGAACCAGGTTTAATCTCATTTACATGAAAAGTGGAAACATCAATTTCCGGGGCTAACGTAATCCAACCGACTGATTCTAGCAGCCTTGCCGCACGTTCTGAGCTAACTGGGTCTGAGGGAATCGCAATTGTCATGCCATCTCGCGCATCGGCAAGATGCCTATGTCGCTCTGAACGGATTGTTTGCGGAGCACTGGGGGTATCTGCCCAAACCATCATCGCATCACCGCCTAGACGTCTATTCATCTCATGCAGATTCGCGGTACTAATATGCACCGATACATCAACCGCCCCCTCTTTTAACGCGGGCGGGATCATTGAGTTTTGTGAAAAAATTCGGGTAGTAACCTTATACCCTTCCGCCTCAAGTAACGGAATAATCCCGCCTTCCACCTGATTCACATAAATCGAAGGTCCGAGCCCAAATACGATCTCTTTTTTCTCGCCCTGATCCTGATTACAAGCCGCGACAATCATTCCCACAAAAAGCAATATACTCCAACGACCCAAAAGCCTTAATCGCTGTCTTAAAGCACGCAATAGAAGGTTATTGTTCCCTTTTTTCTGATCTCTCATGATGCATCTCCTCAATCCATGTCATTATTATTCAGTACGGTTATCTCTTACTGTCAACTCCGTCTCTTTTGCTCAAAACAGTCTGCTCAAAAAAAGGGCTGATAGGTTTTTTTAAAGTTGAATAAATCGATACCTAGCCTCTAAAAGGCTAAGCAATGGGTTTTAACAATATTCAGAAGTAACTTATTAGCGGATCTTTAAGCGACTACACCAAAACCCCTTTCGCGAGATTGGTGTAAACCATATCTTCCATTGGTGGATTATGCAGTCCCGCACGCACATCTCGATAGGCTCTTGAGAGCGGATGGCGCTGAGATAAACTTCTCGCTCCCACAATGCGCATCGCCAAATCGACGACTTCAAGCGCACTATTGACGATCGATACTTTCACAGCACTTAGCTGATCCCCCATCTCAAGACGCGTTTCAGTATCGGCATCATCCCATGCCTTTGCGACACCAAAGAGAAAATACTCCATCTCCATCAACTTCACGCGAATCTGCCCAATCTTCTGCTGTACTGTTGGGAACTGCCCCACAGTACCGCCTTGCATTGCATTTGATGAGTAACTATTCGCAAACTGAAGCGCTTCTTCATAAGCACCCGTGGCAATCCCAAAATAGACAGCAGGAATATGAAGCAACCATCCTTGTGGATCTTTTTTCCCCGGCATTAAGTATTGCGCTAAGTCTTCGTCTCGTACATGAACATTCTCTAAAACGAGATCATGGCTCCCAGTTGCGCTCATGGAGATCGAATCCCACGTTTCTACAATAGAGACGCCCGGCAATGCTCGCTTTACCAAGAAGCTTGCGACTTGATCCGAGCCATCAATGCCGGCACTGACTGCGATATAATCAAGCACAGGTGAGAGGGTTGTAAATGTTTTACGACCATTAATCACCCAACCATCTGCCACTTTTACCGCGGTGGTTTCAGGTCTTCCGCCTCGCGTTGGGCTTCCGGTTGCAGGCTCTGAGGCAGCATTATTAATCAGCGCACCCTCTGTGATAACCGCTTTTGCAAATTCGGCATAGAGGCTTTTATCCCATGAATCAGATTCCCCAAGATGCTTACTGATCCCCATATGCCAACCTATCGCGAGCCCCGTTGAACCATCATTCTTAGTGATTTCAGATTGTAACCGAAGCATCTCAACCAGTGAAATCCCCGCCCCACCCAATGCCTTGGGAATCGTTAATGCAGGAAAGTTTACCGCACGAAGATCCTCATAATTTTCAAAAGGAAATATCCCGTTAACATCATGCTGATAAGCTCGCTTTTTAAATACCTTAGCAATCTCTCCTATCGCCTCTAATCGATCTTCAAGATTCATGGTTACAAGGTTAATGGCAAATTTCATAGCTTTCTCCAAGACGAATTGATCAAGGACGCGTTAAAAACGCATCATGATATTAATATTAAATATAAATTTGTGAGGCTTTAAAAGAGGAATCGGATCTACACGTCAATAAAACAGATTTGTCGATTGAGCACTATCAGTATGCCGACACCTATCGAGATCCATCTCTTTAGAAGATGCCGGAGATCCGTGATGTGATACTCACATAATCTCCGGCATTAATAATGATATAAAACGGTTAGTGATAACGCTTTGCAAGAAGGTTGCCGAGCGACTGAATCGCTTGGACGATCACCACTAAGAGAATCACGGTATAGAACATTGCGACGCTATCAAATCGTTGATAACCGTAGTTCAATGCGAGATCCCCGATACCACCACCGCCAACAGCGCCGGCCATTGCCGTAGCACCGACTAAACCGATGGTTGCCGTTGTAAAGTTTAAGATGAGTGAGCCTCTTGCTTCTGGCAATAAGAAGCGCCAAATCGTTTGGAAGGTTGTTGCACCCATTGAGTTTGCCGCTTCCACGATTCCATGATCCACTTCTAATAATGAGCTCTCAACTAAGCGCCCAATAAAAGGGGAGATATAGATAATCAGCGGAACAATTGCCGCAGAAGTGCCGATAGACGTCCCCACCACCATTCTCGTAAAGGGAATAATGGCCACCATCAAGATGATAAATGGTAGAGAGCGCACAACGTTCACAACCGCATTTAAGATATTATAAAAAACAGGCGAAGGCTTAATACCGCCGGGGCGCATTAAGACAAGCATAATGCCGATAAAGGAGCCGATAATTGTTCCGATCACGAGCGATACGCCCACCATCACAAATGTTTCCCAACCTGCTTGGAGGAATTGATCGACGGTTACTTGTGTTTTAAATGTTTCTGTATACCACTGCCACATGATTATGCTCCCTTCTTCACAGAATCAAGATTAAGTTCTTTATGCGTCATATTGATGAGATGCTTACTGCCTTCATGAGTGACTCGAACACCATGCGATCGCAGATATTCAACCGCTTTCGCCACTTTCTCCGGCGCCCCTTTCATCTGTACAAAGGTACTACCAAGAATATTGCCCTCGATCTCAATCATATTGGCAAAGAGAATATTAATGACTACTTCGCCCTGTAAGATTAATGCATTAATCACCGGTTCTTGCGCTGAACGCTCTAAGAACTCAAAGCGGTAGATATCCTTTAATGTTGGATCATCCAGATTATTTAATACACGCTCTGGAATCGAATCTCCAATGATTGTGCGGACAAAGCTTTTTGTTGTTGGATGCTGCGGATTACCAAAAACATCAATCGTTCTGCCCGTCTCAATGACTTGTCCCTTCTCCATTACTGCAATTTTATTACAGAGATATTCCACCACTTCCATCTGGTGAGTAACCATCATAATCGTCACGCCCTGCTCTTCATTGATCTTCTTTAAGAGATCTAAAATCGCAATCGTTGTTTGCGGGTCAAGCGCAGAGGTTGCTTCGTCACAGAGTAAAATCTTGGGGTTATTCACTAATGCTCGTGCAATACCGATACGCTGTTTCTGACCGCCTGAGAGCTCTTTGGGGAATGAGTGCTTTTTATCTGGCAATTCAACAAAGGCTAAAAGCTCATCCACACGGGCATTAATCTCAGCTTTACTATGTTTTCCTGCTAGCGTGAGCGGCAAAGCAATATTTTCTGCCACGGTTTTTGTTTCTAGCAAGTTAAAGTGCTGGAAGATCATGCCGATATTTTTCTTCGACATACGGAGTTCTTTTGCTGTATAGCTCGCAAGATCACGTCCATCGACAGTGACTTTACCGCTAGTAGGGCTCTCAATATCATTCACAAGGCGAATTAAAGTACTCTTGCCGGCACCACTATAGCCGATGACCCCAAAGATATCGCCACTCTCGATATGCAGGCTAACATCTTTTAATGCTTCTGTTTCAACCCCATTACGCAGGTATGTTTTATAAATATGTTCAAATTGGATCACTGAGATTTCTCCGCTGATTGACTGTTTGTAAGGTAAGACTTCATCATGAATAAATGCTGACTACAGCGACACATTCGCTGGCAAAATGGAAATGCTGTCATTAAGTGATTCATGGCTTCGCTCCTTACTTTTATGAGTCGTGAAGACTCTTTCTATTATTCATCGTCAATTATTCAATCTTTTCGCGCAAAACGCAACGCCCTCTATATAAAAGCATACTTAACATATAAAAACAATATGTTTTGTGTTTTTTAAGTTTTTTAGCTGGCCTTTTTTCAAAACATACCTAAATACTGCTTTCTTCCACTTAAAACCCCTATGCTAAAATAAAAACATAATGTAATAACATCAATCAGTTACATTAACACGCTTTTAAAAAAGATATCGATTTCACAAAAAAACAAAAGCCTACTCATTGAGTAGGCTTTTATGAAAGTTTTACCGCACAGCAGATCGTGATACAAAAATGACATCCTCTTTTCATAAAAAAGAGAGCTCAGCACAATAATTTCGCAATAATCAGGCATTAATCCACAATCATACTCCGCCAAAATTACCGAAATAACAGATATTCTCTATCTCCGGTACGCTTTGATCACTGCGGGAATTTGATTAATTCGATCCAGTAATCGACTCAGCTGATCTACGTGATTAATTTCCAACGTAAAGCTGATAGAGCCTGTATCATCGCTCTCTTTTTTACGAGTCATATTCGTAATTTTAAGATGCTCTGCCGAGACCAATTGATTGATCTCTTGTAAAAGATCGACATTTGCATAAGCTAAAACATGGATATCTGCTTGTACTAGGCGATCATCACTTGATCCCCAATCAACATCAATCCCTCTTTCAGGGTTTTGATCGAGCATGTTTTGATAGTTCACACAATTTAAACGATGAATGGTCACGCCACGATTAATGGTGATATATCCCCCAATAAGATCCGGCGGTGCGGGCTTACAGCAAGTTGCCATCGCTGTAAGGAGTTTCCCCATTCCTTTAACTTGAATGCCGCTTTGGGCCTTCTTCGTCTGTGGACGTACCATTAATTCTGGGTCGAAATTATTCTTAGGCTTCTCTCCCGGCAATCGCGCAATTAATTGCGCCATCGAGATATCTCCCGAGCCCACATTCGCATAGAGATCATTCAGGCTCGTGCAGTGAAGCTTACTTGCTAACCGGCGTTGTTCTTCTTCACTCAAGCGCACACTTAATCGTGTAAGCTCTTTCTCGACCATCTGCTTACCGGCAAGGAGATTACTCTCAATCTCTTGCGCGCGTAACCATGCGCGGATTTTAGAGCGCGTGCGGCTCGATCCGGTATATCCCAAATGTGGCGACATCCAATCACGGCTTGGATTGGGCACTTTTCCGGTGAGTATTTCCACCACATCTCTATTTTGCAGCACATAGGTTAACGGCACAATCGCCCCATTCACCTTCGCGCCCCGGCATCGATTACCAAGACCGGTATGGATCTTATAGGCAAAATCGAGCGGTGTAGCGCCGGCAATGAGCTCAATAGGCTCACCAGCAGGCGTCATCACATAGACATTCTCATGGAAGATTGACTCTTCTGTAATGAGCTCTTCACCCTCTTCTAGCGCTCTATTTAAGTGATCTCGGAGCCAGTTAAGGTCTGCCTGATCAATGGAGGTGCCACGCCCTTCTTTATATTTCCAGTGTGCCGCCACGCCCATCTCTGCATCATTGTGCATTTTATGGGTTCTAATCTGTACTTCTAATGCACGATCTCCCGGCGCTAAAACGACCGTATGAAGAGATTGATAACCATTGGGCTTAGGGTTTGCGATGTAATCATCAAACTCTCGGGGAATAGGTACCCACAGCTCATGAATAATTCCTAATACCGCATAACAATCTGCCGTACTATCCACCAAAATCCGCACTGCCCGAATATCATAAAGTTGCTCAAAGCTGAGATTTTTTTGGCGCATCTTTTTCGCAATACTATAAATATGCTTCACGCGCCCCGAAACATCTGCTTCGATCTCATGCGTTTTTAATAACGTTTTTAAACGTGCCATCACATCTTGAATGTAAGCTTCACGCATAGTGCGCTTACCATCAAGCTTGGAGGCGATTTCTCGATAAAATTCTGGCTCTAAAAAACGCAGTGCGTAATCTTCTAGCTCCCACTTAATGCCGGAGAGCCCCAATCTATTCGCAATCGGTGCAAAGATTGTATTGGTATTTTGGGCAATAGCCCGCTGTTTATCTTCTTGGGAATCGCGCGCATTACGCATCACAATCACTTGATAGGCAAGCAATACAACAATGACGCGCACATCTTCTGCAAATGCTAAGAACATCTTGCGCAAAGTTTCGGGCGATTTCTCATGGGAGATAGATCCTGATGTGAGCTGATTCACCACACCAAGATATTGAATGAATTTACGAGTGGTTTCAGGCTGTGCATCCACAGGTGCACCCACAATAAAGAGCAATGTTGCAACTTGAGGCATCGCCTCAATATCAAGCTTATCGAGATAATAAGCCGTCTCAAGTCCCATCTTAAATAGCGGATGATCCTTTTGCGCCATACAAGCCTCAAAATACTCCGGCTTCCAGGTTGATTCTTTTCTATATATCCACTCAAGGAGAGCGGTCAATGTTATTGACTTTGACACATCTACTTCTCCATCTCTTATATTATTTCACCCATCAAAAATAGTAAGCAATAAGATTGTTTATTGCAATGTTTCAGCAAGTTTTTAGTGCGTTTTAGGAAGATTTTTCATCGTCCTTCTCTCTCATCTACTTTACGGTTCAGCGCCCACATGATTTAATCACGCATATAATCCCTCAGGAATGTTTTTATCTCGGGATAAATGCCTTTTTGATATCCTGACAAAAGGCGTTTTTAATATCGCGATTAAATGATCATTGCCGGACAATGGGGGCGATATTTAAAATCGCTCCCTCAACATTATAACTAATCCCTTTAAAATGAAATATAATCTTACAAAATTCTCAAAAAAACTAAAGAGTTATGACATTTCATAATGATTAATAATCGAATAACCAAAGGAAATACGATGTTTAAACTTGTCCTTCATATTAGTGATCTTGATAAATGGCAGGTCGCTATTAACAATGTTAAGAATAGCATTGCTGCCCTACAGATCCCTTTTAAGATTACCGTTGTCGCCAATGTCAAAGCGGTTCAAGGCTATCTTGATCCTAATATTCGTACCCAAATTAATGCGCTGATCCATCCTGATATTACCTTTATGGCTTGCCAAAACTCCCTAAATGGTCAAGATATCTCGCTCGAAATGCTTAATCCCGCAGACAGAACTTCAACTATCGCCGTAACGCCCGTAGCCGTCATCGCGCTTGTTGAGTATCAAAATGCCGGATTTGCTTACATTAAGCCCTAAGTCATATCCTCGCGCTAATTCCTGTGATCGCTAGAAACTTAGCATCATCTTCGGTCTCCCAATAGAGAAATAAATACTCGCAATAAAAAAACCCTCAAGAAATTACCCTTGAGGGAAAACAGCCTATTCGATATTTAAAAGAACACTATTAAGAAAAAGCCTGTCTAGTATCCCTCTATCCATCTATATCACATTGATATCAATCACATAAATGGATTTCCCCACCGACAATTCGTCTATAAAATGATCCGCCTCAAGATCTGCACGATTCTCAAGCGTCATCTGCTTAAACTGAATATTCCACGATTGCAGAGCAACGCCATAAACCCGCGTGCTATCCTGATGAAATTGTGGGATCGGATTTTGACCAATCACCTCAATAATTAAATCCCGAAAATCGGGGACTTGATGCGCTATTTCACGTAATTTCTGCGAAGCAAGCTGACTAAAATAGACCGGATAAGTGAAAGGCTTTTCTACCGCAAACTCACTCACCGCCTCCGGCAATGCATCCGAAAAAGGAATATACGGTTTGATGCAATAGATCGGTGTGCCATTGATAAGATCATGCCCCGATACTTCAATCTCCCCTGCTTTAAAATCAATCCGCTCGATCTTTACCGCGGAAAGCCCCAAGCCATTCGGACGAAAAGAGCTACGCGTGGCAAAAACGCCCATTCGCTCATTTCCCCCTAATCGCTGTGGTCTTACCGTGGCTTTACCATTCCACTTATTTTGATGAAACCCAAAAGTCAGCCAGATATGCGAGCTGAGCTCCAATCCATGCAGATAATTCTCATGATTAAAAGGGGGCAATAGCTTCACTATTCCCCGCGCAGTTTTCGCAATACCAGATTGTCTAGGAACACCAAACTTCTCCGGATAACAGCCTTCCATAATGGCAATCGCATCAATCTCACGACGAAGCGTATCTTGTAACTCTTCTGTATTCATCCGACACCTTTTATCCTCACTAGCCTCAATCTATCGTGCCATTATCATGTCAATAATGGCACGATGATGCATATTGCTGATCATCATCTGTAATGACAATTATGCCTCGCCAAGCATCGCTAAGAATTCTGCTTCCGTTACGACAATCACGCTGTGTTTCTCGGCTTGGGCAAGTTTACTCCCCGCTTTCTCGCCGGCAAGGAGCTTTGTTGTCGATTTAGAGACAGATCCAGAGACCTTAGCCCCTAATGCGAGAAGCTTATCTTTAGCTTCATTACGGTCATATTTGGAAAGCGTACCGGTAATCACCCACGTTTCCCCAAGCAGCGGTAAGTCATCACTCGCTTCACTAGTACGCTTTTCAGGATAAACGATCTTAATCCCGGCATTAATGAGGGATTCAACTAGTTCAATATGGTGCGGTAATGCAAAAAACTCCACAATACGCTTGGCAACGATCGGACCAATATCTTCAAGCTGCATGAGTGCTGTTTCATCTGCCTTCATTAACGCCTCTAAACTCTCATAATGATTCGCTAATGTTCTTGCGGTCGATTCCCCCACCTCACGAATCCCAAGAGCATAGATAAAGTTCGCAAATGCCGGGGATTTACTTGCTTCAATACTGCTAAGCATCTTCTCCGCGGATTTCTCCCCCATTCTTGGCAACTCAAGTAATCGTCCCTTATCGAGATGATAGAGTCCGGCAATAGAATCAATAACCTGCTCTTTTAATAATACTTCAAGCCAGCGCCCACCCACACCATCAATATCCATCGCGGTGCGTGATACGAAGTGCTTTAATCCCTCTAATTTTTGCGCATCACAAGTTAAGCCGCCACTACAGCGCGCAATCGCTTCGCCTTCAAGACGAATAATAGGCGATGCACAGATCGGGCACTCGGTAGGGAAAGAGATCTCTCGCACATGTGCTTCATCACGATCTTCTACAACCACACGAATCACCTTAGGGATCACATCTCCCGCTCGGTGAATCATCACTTCATCGCCAATCATGACGCCTAAACGCGCGATCTCATCTTGATTATGAAGCGTAGCATTAGATACAACGACGCCGCCCACCTCAACAGGTTCAAGCCTTGCCACTGGCGTAATAGCGCCCGTTCTACCCACTTGGAAATCCACATCTAATAAACGCGTTCTTGCTTCCATCGCCGGGAATTTGACCGCAATCGCGAATCGCGGGGATCTTGAGACAAAACCTAGTCGCTCTTGCAGTTGAAGGTTATCAACCTTAATAACGACGCCATCAATTTCAAAGGGAAGCGCATCACGCTCGCTCTCGATCCGTTTATAATACGCGACAAGATCTTCAAATTTCGTCACTTTCTGATTCAGCGTCGAGATAGGAATCCCCAAGCGATTCACATAACTGAGCCACTCTGAGTGGCTCTCAAGATTTTCGCCAACCGCTTCATAAAGGCCTACGCTATAACAGTAAAAGCTCAACTCTCTTTGTGCCGCAATTTTTGAATCTAATTGTCTAATAGAGCCTGCTGCCGCATTACGAGGGTTGGCAAAAGGTTTTTGACCTCTTTTTAATTGCGCTTGATTGATTTTTTCAAAAACCGATTTGCGCATAAAGACCTCCCCACGCACCTCTAATCGCGCAGGATAATTCCCTGTTAACTTGTGCGGAAGACAGCGAATAGTTCGGACATTTTCTGTAATATCTTCCCCTGTAACGCCGTCACCCCTTGTAGCCGCTTGTACCAGCACACCCTCTTCATAGAGAATACTCACCGCCAAGCCATCGAGCTTAGGCTCTGCGAAATAATCCACATGATCAATCCCTCCGCCTAATCGCTCAAGGATGCGGGTATGGAAGCTCAAGAGATCTGCCTCATCAAAAGCATTATCTAAAGAGAGCATAGGTCGCTCATGCTTTACCTCTGTAAAGCCGGCAAGTACCACGCCGCCTACTTTTTCCGTCGGACTATTGGGATCTTTATATTCAGGATTTTCGCGCTCTAATTTTTTGAGCTCCTGAAATAACGCATCAAATTCATGATCGGGAATTAACGTCTCATCAAGTACATGATAATTATAATTAAGACGGTTAATTGTCTCGGTTAAATACTTCATGCGATCTTTAATTGGGGGTTTCACGCTCATTCCTCACGACCTTGTTTTGCCTGTTGCTCAATCAATATATTCTCAAATAATGTCTACACAATTATTAAGACGTTTACCACTCTCTACGGCGGATATGCCGCAGTTTTCTTGTTTATGTTCTTGCTGTTGCTGTTGCTGCGATTACTGCTGATATGACTACTGCTATTGCTTTTGCTTTTGCCTTCTCATTTTAGAAAAATGCCGGGATTCCCTCATTTTCAAAAATAGAGACATAAAAAAAGTGCTATTAATAATAGCACTTTTTAGCAATGATCTCTGCGGTTAAAACGCGCTTAAAAAACGCTTTTTACCCCGGCATCTCCTTTTTAATCAAGGAGTCACCTTAAACTTTATTAACGATTACGTTGCTCGTATGCCTCAAAGGCACGCTCCCACTCTTCGTTATCTTGTTTATTAATTTTATGGAAGAGATCGATAAGATCATCTTTACTCATTGCTCGTTGATTCGTATCTAAAATAGTACCACCGAGTGCAGAGCTAAAGTGATGAATGCCGGCAAGAAGCTGCTCAATAGTACTGATATCAGGATCAGGTCCGGGGATTTTCGAGAAGAAGATAAGACCCGGCGTTGTCGATTCTAAATGGTGACGGACAAGATTTTCATCAAATGTACCATCGCCAAGTAGATGCCCGATGCTGTACATCGCTTCATCCCCATAATGCGTTGTTGTTAACAACTGGATAAACCCGCCATTTTCAACGCGTAAATCTAATTCGTGTGCAACCGTTAAGATCTCTTTAAACGTATAAGGTTGATCCGGCGCCGCGCTCAGGATTAATGCAATAGTATCAACCGCTGCCGGACGCATAAGATTACCATCATCATTATAGATGGTCATATCTTGGCGCTTACCACGGAAAATGCCGGAGATTTTTTGTAAGAAACCTTCAGGCTTTTTCTCCTCATAATGCGGCATTTCAATCTCTTCTTCTGTTGCATCTGAGTGAAATGCATCAGTTGCAGCTTCCGTCACAGCTTCTTGTACAGATTCAGACGCTGAGTAATCAGCCGCTGTTTTCGGAAGGTAAGAGAGATCATCATGATCAATTGCTTTAGGCGCAGATGCACTTAAGAGGGTTGTTGTATCATCTTGATCTGCATTTTCTGCAGCAGAATCGCTAAAAATCCCATTAAGATCTGGCTCGACTTTATCCGCCACATCTTCTTGGTCTTTTTTCTTCTCAAGGCGGACCCAATAGACAGCCGCAGCAATAAGGACAATGCCAATTAAGATATATACAATAACCATAAATTCTCTGTTTCCCTGCTCATTAACATGGTAAATGATTGTTGCGTGCAACCCCTTAACTGGAGATTGCACGCGATCTTGTAAATATTACCCTATTTTCCTATTTTTTACTTCCCTTAAACAATTTATTTCTCAGCAGGGAGGGTTCCAACAGCTGTTCCGGCAACGATATCATAGAGATTTCTTTGATAAAGAGGATCTCTAAACGCCCAAAAGATCGTCAAGAAGAAGAGGAATATCCCCACATAAGGGATTCCTAATAGTAATTGCGCCGCTAAAAAGAAGCTCATTGTCTTAGTAATGGTGTTTCTCCATGAGATCTCTTTACCCGATTTAAAACTCACTAATCGAATTCTAAAGAGTCTTTTACCAATCGTTGCCCCAAAAAATCGTTCTTGAAGAATGAAGTAGAGTAAAAAGACCACACTGCCCCAGATCGATACCGTTTTAATAATCTCCGTGAAAACAGCTTCGAACTTGTCATCCATCATCACATCTTCAAGCGTTCCTTGCGTCTGCTCGACAAGCGTCAAATACTCATAGAAAGGGGCTAAATCAAGAAATCCTAAATTCCCTAAAAAGAGTACAAGTGCACCCGCAATAAAACTCATCAAAATATAATCAATGATAAACGCGCCAAAACGCTTTCCTAAACTTGCCGGAACAAATCCCTGCATATCAGGATGAATCATCATCACTTTTAATTGCGAAAGCGTCTGCTGTAGATCTTCTAACGTGATTTCTCGCGCCTTGCCTTCATTGTCAATCTTATCAAACGGCGACTCATCTCTATTTGAATCTGATTCACGCGCTGTTTCTGACGTAGATACATCGTCAGAAGTTGCATCAATCTCCGGCGTTGCGGGTTGCTCTGGCGCGGCGATTGCCGTGATTTCTAACTTCAGCCCATGAACATCGAAGAAACGCGTTAATTCTTTAATTTCACTCGTCGTTGCAGATTCTCGGAGCGTTACACCGTTGGCATTAAACCATGAAGCAATCTCCTCTGCAGGAACGCCATATGCCTTTGCAACGCCAACAATAGCAGATTCTTTACTCGTATTGGGATGAAGCTCTCCCAAAAATCGTACCTGATATTTCTGTCCATTCTCTTCTCGATCTTGTCGCATATTTTCCTCTGTTCTTATCTATCAGGGCGAAGATCTCTATGAATTGCATTTTTCATGATCGCCATCTTGTGACGCATCCATATTGATCTATGCGCTGCCCTGCGCTGTTTTATTGTTTTACCTAACGTATTGACTACGTTTGTGTTCTGTTCTTGAAGATGTTGATTCCAATACTGCATCTAAAGCTGATGCTGATCCTAATACTGATTCAGGCGCTATGGATCAAGGCTTATCTGCCCGCACCTTCATCATTACTCATCCTTATCTTCACCCTTATTCTCTCCCCAGGGCGTTAATAAGGTATGCGGAATCTGAAGTTGATCTAAAATTCTTGCCACCATAAAGTCGATAATATCTTCTACCGTTTTAGGGCGATGATAAAAACCAGGATTTGCCGGCATAATGGTAACGCCCATCTGGCTGAGCTTAAGCATATTCTCTAAATGAATCTGATTAAAGGGCGCTTCTCGCACCACGAGCATTAAATGCTTTCGCTCTTTCATCATCACATCTGCTGCACGCTCAATCAGATTATTCGATTGCCCTGTCGCCACGGCTGCAAGCATTCCCATAGAGCAAGGACAGATTACCATTGCATACGATGTATTAGATCCTGATGCTAAAGGTGCCGTCCAATCTTTCTCACTATAGAGATGAATCAGCGCCTCATCTGTGACGTTAAATCGTGCCATTAAGCGCTTTTTCTGCTCATGATGACTTCCGCCAAGATTGATATCCATCTCTAACGTTAAAACCATCAGCGCTGCATTGGTGAGTAATATATTCACCGGATACCCACTCTGAAGTAGCACTTCAATTAAACGCAGTCCATATTGCGCACCGGAAGCCCCTGATAACGCAACCGTAATACGATCTCGTTCTTGGTAAGGCTTTTGTGGCGCGGCATATAATTGATTATTCATCAGGATTCCTTGTGATCGTTTATAAAAGATCACGCATATACAGTATTGATTATTGTCATCGAAAGCCGTTTATCAGATCTCTTTTCGCTAGAAATGCGATACATCATGACGCTCTGTTAAACCTTTTCGTTGCCCTCTTATACCATAAACTGGCGATATCGCTGTTTATGAAAAAGCGCTCCATGAAGCTCAATTCATAGAACGCTCTGTTATAAAAGGCATTATAGCCCCTAAAAAAATAGGGATTATCTTCGTGAAGACCTAAGCGCCTTACATCAAATATTATCGAGTTTAGGCATCAAGCTTCTGCTGCTCTTCTGGCGTGCAGAGATTAAAGTCGATATCACTTTCGCTAAAGAGGTAACGCTTACCGCAGAATTCGCAATCCACATAAACTGTCCCTTCTTGCTCAGCCAATACTTCACGCAGTTCTGCTTCACCTAAATGATAGAGCATATTGCCAGAGCGCTCTCTTGAGCAGTTACACTCAAAATGATAATCCTCAGGCTCAAAGATTCTCACCGCTAAATCTTCATCGGTATCGTATAAACGATAAAGAAGATCTTCTGTTGAGAGCGTTAAGAGTTCTTCATCTGTCGCGGTTTCAGCTAAAATAACGGCTCTTGTGAAGAGATCTTCATCATGAATTTCTCCCGGCAAGCGCTGAATCATTAATCCCGCAGCTGCCTCACTTGAGGTTGCGAGGAAAAGTCTTGTTGTTAGCTGCTCTGATGTTTCAAAGTAGTATTCAATCACTTTTGCAATTGACTCTTCACCTAATGAGATCACGCCTTGATACGGTTGCTTGAAGTGCTCTGCATCAATGGTAATCACCACATGGCCTTCACCACATAACTCTTTTAAAGTCTCTAATCCTGTCACATCGCCATCAATCTTCGCCGTTGCACGAAGCCCATGAAGATGATTGAGCTGTACCACGAGTAAGCTAACAGGACCATTCCCTTGAATCTGAACGGTTAAACGGCCTTCAATCTTAATCGTTGCGCCTAAAAGTGCGGTTGTGGCGATCAATTCACCTAACAATTTTTCAACATTTTTAGGATAGTTACGGCGAACTAAATGCTCGCGCCAAGTATGTTCTAATAAAACACGTTCCCCACGAATAGGCAGTTTATCAAAGATAAAGCGATCTAAATGGTCACAAGTTTTGTCTTTACTATTAATCATGATGTTCCTCATTATTATCTGTTGTCTCTTCAAGTCTTTTGACGTTCACCATGAGAATACGTTTATCATCCACGTTCATCACAGAGAAACGGAAGCCCTCGATATCTAAGGAGTCACCCTTTTCAGGTAATCTGTCAAACAGATCCACCATGAGTCCACCTAGCGAACTATAATCGCCATCTTCATCTACAAGACCGCGCGTATTAAGTGTCTGCTCTACGAGGAGAAGGTCGCAACCCGCATCGATATTCCACTCATCTTCTGAAATTTTCTCTACAGAGAGCCCTTCATCTTCATCCGGGAATTCGCCGGCAATTGCCTCAAAGACATCTAGTAATGTGATGACGCCTTGAACGCCGCCAAAGTCATCAATCACGACAACTAAGTGCGCTTTACTATCACGGAAGGTTTCCATCATCTTCAAGACGCTCGTTGAACGATGCGAGAAGATAATCGGCTTAATGCTCTGTTCTTGCACTTCGCCATATTCGATCAGATCCATGACAATATCTTTTGATCTTGCAACCCCTTTAACGTTATCGAGTGTGCCATCACATATCGGAAACTGATTATGGGGATTCTCATCCATACTTTCAAGGAGCTTCTCTTTTGAATCTTGCACGTTGATCCATGAGATCTCATTTCTCGGCGTCATAATAGAGCGAATAGTCCGCTCACCTAGCGTTAAGACGCCGCTCACCATGTTGCGCTCTTCCTCACCAAAGAGCACCGGTGCTTCTTCTGTCTTCTCTTCGCTATCCTCTTCATCGAGCTCTTCTTCGAGCCCTGTGCCTAGCATTCTTAGCACCATATTGGTGGTTCTTTCTCGGCGTGAATATTGGTTATAGACATTCTCTTGTTTGCGATGAATCCATTGATTCATAATCTCGATAAAGATCGAGAAGCCAATTGCTGCGTAGATGTAGCCTTTTGGAATCGCAAAGCCAAAACCTTCAACAACGAGCGTTAAACCGATCATCAAGAGGAAGCTTAAGCAAAGAACAACGATGGTTGGATGACGATGTACAAAGACCGTAAGCGCTTTCGCCGCGAAGATCATCATCCCCATGGAGATTGTTACCGCAAGCACCATGATCCAAAGATGATCCGCGATACTGGTTGCCGTAATCACCGCATCAAAAGAGAATACCGCATCCAAGACAATGATCTGTGCCACGATTGGCCAGAATTTTGCATAGCTTTTTGACTTATTATTAAAGTCGATCTCACCCTCAATTCGCTCATGAAGTTCTCTTGTGGCTTTTTGAATCAAGAAAAATCCACCAAGAATCATTATAATGTCTCTAAACGAGAAAGGATGATGAAGGAAAGGATCTATGAAAAGTGGCTCGGTTAAGGTGATGAGCCATGTCATAATCGTCAAGAGGCCGATACGCATGATAAGCGCTAAAGATAGCCCAACGACCCGCGCCTTATTGCGCTGTTTCGGTGGCAATTTATTCGCAAGAATCGCGATAAAAATGAGGTTATCGATGCCTAAAATGACTTCGAGCAGTAAAAGTATCGCCAATGATACCCAAACCGAGGGATCCATTAAGGACCCTAAAAATACTTCCATGATTCTCCTTCTAAGAATGTATGGTATTTAGTAAAAATAAATGCACTCTATTTTACACCATTTTGTAATAAAATTAATAGTTAAAGAAGCTAAGACCCCATGACTGAAAGAAAAAAAGACGCATCTGAACATACGCCCATGATGAAACAGTATTGGGAGATCAAAGAAAAATATCCCAATATGCTCCTCTTTTACCGCCTTGGGGATTTTTACGAACTCTTTTATGACGATGCCAAAAAAGCCTCTCGCTTACTCGATATCACGCTCACTCAGCGAGGAAACTCTGCAGGAGCGCCAATTCCGATGGCCGGCATTCCGCATCACTCATCAGAAGGTTACCTCGCACGATTATTGAAACAAGGGGAATCCGTTGCAATCTGCGAGCAAGTCGGTGAAGTGACGGGAAAAGGACCTGTAGAACGCGACGTTGTACGGATCTTAACGCCGGGAACGCTCACTGACGATTACCTGCTCGATGCCAAAAATGAGAGCATCACCGCGGCACTCTTTAAAGTTGAAGAGAAATGGCTCATCGCATGGATTAACTTAGCAGCCGCAAGCTTCTCTTTAATGCCAGCACTCACAGAAGAGGCAATGACCGCGGAGATTCTGCGCATTAAGCCCTCTGAGATTGTGCATAGTGAAAATCAACCCATGCCGGTCAAAATCCGCCATCTTTGTCACTTTACGCCCTTCCCTGAGTGGCATTTTGATCAAGCACGTAACTATACGCTTCTCTGTGAACACTTTAAAACACAAAGCCTACAAGGCTTCTCGTTAGAACAAGATCACTTAGGGATTCATGTTGCCGGCGCTTTACTCACTTATGTGAAAGAGACGCAGAAAGATCCGCTCAGTTATATTAATCACATTACGCTCGAATCCCTTGATGATGCGGTAATTTTAGATATGACCACGCGCCGCAATCTCGAGATTGAACGTACGCTCTACGGCGAAACCGCTAATACCGTACGTGATCTTTTAGATGAATGCCAAACGCCGATGGGCTCGCGCCTGCTTTCAAGATGGCTCAATCGCCCGCTTCGAGATCATCAGATTCTCAATGAGCGCTTGGATCTCATTGAATCGCTCGAAACCAAACATCAAAAAATTCTCGATGCCCTGCAAAACATTGGTGATCTTGAACGCTTAGTCACGCGCATCGTTCTTAAAACTGCACGCCCACGAGATTTAACTCAGCTTCGTAAGATTTTACAAAATACGCCGCAAATTGCCGGAGAGATTCATCAAAACGATGCACTCATGAAGATCAACCCGCTCTGGCTAGAATGGCTCAAACCCCAAGAAGCGCTACAAACCCTGCTTGAAACTGCCATTGTGGATGAGCCGCCGTTACTGATTCGAGATGGCGGTGTGATTAAAACCGGCTATGACGCAAATCTTGATGAGTTGATTGAGCTCAGTACTAAAGGGGATCAGTTCCTCTTGAATCTCGAAACAACAGAGCGTGAACGCCTCAAAATCCCAACGCTCAAAGTCGGCTATAATCGCGTGCATGGCTACTATATTGAGGTTTCAAAACTCCATTCAGATAAAGTCCCCACAGAATATGTGCGCCGCCAAACGCTCAAAGATGTAGAGCGCTATATTTATCCGGCATTAAAAGAGTTTGAGAACAAAATCCTCTCTGCCAAAGAGCGCTCGCTTGCGCTTGAAAAAGCATTGTGGGATGAACTCCTTGAAAAGATCGAACCGCATCAAACAGATCTGCGTCTATTAAGTGAATCTCTGGCGAATATCGATATCTTTATTACGCTCGGCAGACTCAAAAAACGTTACGATTGGTGTCGCCCCGCATTTAGTAAAAAGATTGGGATCGAGATTATCAAAGGTCGCCATCCGATTGTAGAACGTACACTTAAGCGCCCCTTTATTCCCAATGATCTTGAAATTGGCCCCGCGCGCAATATGCTGATCGTAACCGGTCCTAACATGGGCGGTAAATCTACTTACATGCGTCAAACCGCACTGATCGCACTACTTGCGCATATCGGCTCTTTTGTGCCGGCAGAACGCGCCACAATCGGCCCAATCGATAGAATCTTTACGAGAATTGGGGCGCAAGATGACCTTAATTCTGAGCAATCGACCTTCATGGTCGAGATGACAGAAACCGCCACCATTCTTAACTACGCAACAGATCAGAGCTTAGTATTAATGGATGAAGTGGGCCGCGGAACCTCCACGCTTGATGGCTTATCACTCGCTTGGAGCGCCGCTGTTTATCTCACAGAAAAAGCCAAAGCCATGACGATCTTTGCCACACATTACTTTGAGATGACAGAGCTGGAAGAGCTCTATCCTACTGTCAAAAACCTGCATCTAGACGCGGTAGAATATAAAGATGAAATTATCTTTATGCATGAAGTAAAACCCGGCGCCGCATCCAAGAGCTACGGCTTGCAAGTCGCGGCATTAGCGGGCGTACCAAAGTCTGTTATTCAATCTGCCAAAGAGAAGCTGCAAGAACTAGAGCAGAGTTTCTTAGCGGCATCGGTCAACAAACAAGCAGAAATGCCGGTCATTGAACCGGTTAAAAGCAAGGCTAAAGTAAAGGCTCCCACGCCGCAAGAAGAGCTCCCCTTCTTTATGGAGGCTCAACCTTCTGAGATTGAGGAAGCCATTAAAGCGGTTGATGCGAATGATCTTACCCCAAGAATGGCACTCGACTTGATCTATGCATGGCAAAAGAAGCTACGCTAACGACTTTAACGCTGAGCCTCACGCTTCAGCTTCAAGTTTCAGGCAATACAAATGCCGGCAAATATTCAATCTTTACAAATTAATCTTTATTAAGAATATTGCCGGCATTTTGTAATAAGTGCGATTCAATAGCCTCATTACAACAAGTCCCTCTCTTGAATTAACACCCGCTTGCCATCATGCTATTAACGTCAGATTAGAAAAAACAATAAAAGGGAATGCTATGACGCAGTTACTCAACTACAAAATCACCACGCCAGAGATCGAAAAACACGCCGTACCTATTCTCTTGATGCACGGTCTCTTTGGCGACATGAATAATCTTGGCATGATCGCCCGTGGTTTAGAGGAATATACAACGATTCAAATTGATGCTCGGAATCATGGGGATTCCTTCCATAGTGACATTATGAATTATGAAGCGATGGCACAAGATATCCAAAATCTTCTCGCGCATCTAGAGATCGAAAAAGTGATTTTAATCGGGCACTCAATGGGCGGAAAAGCGGTAATGACCGTCACTAAACTCATTCCTGATAAGATCGATAAACTCATCATCATCGATGTTGCCCCTGTCGCCTATGAAGAGCGCCGACATGATGAAATTTTGGCAGCGCTCAAAGCAGTCGATGCAAGCGAGATCACCAATCGCCGAGAAGCCACAGAGCTCATGCGTGAATATATTACGGAGGGCGATTTTGTGATTCAATTCCTCCTAAAATCTTTCCGTGATGGCAAATTCCGCTTTAATATTCCGGTACTAGATACGGAATATGAGGCTGTCTCTGGCTGGGAAAAAGTCCCCGCATGGCCCGGCAAGATCCTCTTTATCATCGGCGGAGATTCCCCTTATGTACAAAGAGCGTACCAAACCGAAGTCCAAGCGCAATTCCCTAATGCCAGCGCAGTGGTTATTGCCGGCGCGGGTCACTGGGTTCATGCTCAAAAGACGGATCTCGTATTAAAAGCGATTCATAATTTTTTAGATAAGAATCCCAGCGAATAAACCCTAATAATAGAACGTATACAATAAAAAAAGAGCGGCGATCAACAGATCAGCCGCTCTTTTTTATCGTACAAAATACTAGACATTATCGTCCATCATCGCCGGCATTGTGATCTCTTTCACACAAGTTGCCGGCGATGTTCCGGCAATAAATGCAATGGCAGATAACACGTCCCGCATGGGGATTAGCGTACTGTTCGTCTCGCTAAGCACGGTTTCAACAGGCACATCGATGCCATATTCTGTCGCTAAATAACCAAGATTTAACACCGAAACCCCAATCTGATCCTCTCGGACGATTTCTCGCAAGGATTCCGCAATCCCTCTTAAGGCAAACTTTGATGCCGAGAAGACTAATTCTTTGCCCTTATGATTCGGCAAGCCCCAAGTGGAACCGATCAAAATAACCTTGGCGTTAGGCGAACGTCTTAAATTGGGGAGCAATGCTTGAATACCGATAATCGCTGCGGTGATATTTGTGGTCACCATATTCGTGATCTCTGCCGCGGATACTTTTTCAAAATCATAATCCTCACTAAAAGCCTCCTGCTCCCAGATCCCGACGTTATAAATCAAGAGATCTAATGGAGCATCTTTTAGGGCGCTTACTACGGCTTCTTTCGCCTGTTCCGGCATTGAGAGATCAGCCTGAATCCAATGGCAATCATGCGCCGTAAGATTCATCGCGGGCGCACTTCTAGAGACGCCAAAGACCGTGTCTTCCGCTTTGGGAATCTGCGTAAAAATCGCCGCACCAAGCCCCCGACTCACCCCATAAACTAAAATATTACGCCCCATTCTGACTTCCCTTATTTATGTATGTCACAATTATTGAATGCTATTAATCTACTATAAAGCGCGATTCATCTTTCATTTCATTATCATTCTCACGATAAATGGCCGGCATTCTAAATTTTCATTGACAAAACCCTTCAGAAAAAACTACAATAACGCCTTAGTTGTTAAGCCGATGTGGTGGAATGGTAGACACGAAGGATTCAAAATCCTTTGCTTCGCGGCGTGAGAGTTCGAGTCTCTCCTTCGGTACCACGGATATAAAAACCCAGTCTTTGACTGGGTTTTTGCATATTTAGGTATAACGAAAAATAAGTATAGAAAGAATCTAGAGGCTTACGGATTGAGTAAATTTATTGAACGAGGCATTAATATTTTATTCTAAGTGAATTTTCATTCTTTATTCTAATCCACTTCTAATAATATTCTGAACGAATACCTCTATAATTGTGTCCAAAATTTCGATGGCTTATCAGATTCCTGGTCCTGCCACATTAAGAAGGTTAAGATTAGTTTTCCAACTTTTGGGATCTACAACATCGGTGGTTTATCACTATTGTAATAATAGTGTCATATACAATTTTTATAATTCACCCTTGACCACTGAAAGGGATTATAAATGGAACGTCGGAAATTTTTACAAATGACTACAGGAGCTTTATTAGCTACAGGATTAATCAGTCAAGTAAGCGCACAATCTAAAAAAAATTCAAGTGATGAACAATTCGTTCCTCTTCCAACTGAGGGAGCTATCAGCACTTTTGGCGTGATTGCTGATCCGCAATATGCTCCTTTTGTGACTAATGCGAATCGAACACGCTACTATTCCAACTCTTTGTATAAATTGAGTAATGCTTTAGATCATTTTGATCAAGAACCTTTATCTTTTGTGATTACTTTAGGGGATATCATTGATAGGGAATGGCAGAGCTTTGATTATATAATGCCGATTTATGATCAATCAAAACATCAGCGTTATTTCGTTTTAGGCAATCATGATTATGATGTTAGCCCAGAGTATCTTTCATCCATTACGCGAGTTGCTGGACTACAAAAAACATATTACGATTTTAAACAAGATGGGATTCGTTTTATCGTTTTAGATGGTAATGACGTTAGTGTTTTTGCACCTCCTATTGGTGATCCTCGTCGTGAACTTGCAAAAAGTCGTTTAGAAAAGCTAAAACTTGCTAATGCGATCAATGCCCAAACATGGAATGGCTCGTTATCGGATGAACAATTTAACTGGTTAACAGCAGTTTTAGATAAGGCGCAGAAAGATAATGAACCTGTGATTATCAACTGTCATTATCCCGTATATCCTGCTAATAAACATAATCTTTGGGATAGTGAGCGTATTGTTGATTTGCTGACATCTTATGACAATGTATTGGCTTATTTTTGTGGGCACAATCATGCGGGAAATTATGGTAAAAAAGGGCATGTGCATTTTGTTACTTTTAAGGGGATGGTGGATACACCTACGGATTCTCCTTATTCTATAGTTCAGGTTTATAACAATAAAATTAAAATTCATGGTTTTAGTACAGAGGAAAATCGTGAGTTAGCAATCAAATTATAATTTAGAAAGTGCTGATTTATAGTCAAATAACCTTAAAAAACTATTAGGACCTATGGAATATCCATAATGTTAACCAGGACACGTTGAACGGTTTTGTCGCATTAAGAAGTTCAAGGCCAGCTTTTCTATAGGGATTATAAATTAGCCAGCAAAGAGTAAAAGGTAGTCACAGGATTTAAATAGAGTCCTTGAAAGTGTATCTACTGTTTATGAATTGTGTAATGTTCAAAAATAGTACCAACTAATCCTTATTTAACTATATTCTAAATTACTTTAAATATAGTCATATCAATGGATTTGGTATTGTAGAGTGATCTGAAATACAGCCCATAAACTCTCCATCGGTACCAAATTGAAAAGCGATCCTTTTATAGGGATCGCTTTTTTTGTTGATGGCGCATAAAAATCCGCTCGTTTATACAATGACATCAACCCATTATCTTACTCAAAAAATTCATTCAGGAATTAATCAGCCCCCAAAAATCCCTACCTAAGTACCAATATCGAGCTTATTATTTGATTTTACATGCTGATTTCTTTAAATCCCCTTTTTTGACCCATATCTTTCTTTTGTTTCAGCCAAGTTTATTCCCCTTGAAAGAAATGCCGGCTCAGGTAAGATATGCCATCGCTTATAAAAAGGATTTTATATTGAAAAAGATGTTGGCTTTGACAGTTATAACACTGTTCGCACTTGTCGCTTGTAGCGATGAACATGCGGATCTTAGAAAGATGACCGTACAGGATTATCTCGACAACAAACCATTGATGAGTGAAGTCCTCGATCAATGCGGCAATGATGAGATTATCGATGATGAAATTTGCAGCACTGTGCGAGAAGCTGTGAATAATAACTTCGATATCTTTGGCTAGTCGAGCCTTCCAGCCATGACAATATGCAAATCCTCTTCCCTAATAATCGCTTTATTAGGGTGCCTATTCTTCCCTACCTTCATCTATGCCGCCCCTCTCTCGGATGAAGCGGTAAAGCAAGCCATTATTAAAGCCTCTATCGCCAACTATGCCGGCCAATGTCCTTGTCCTTATCACCGCGCTCGTAATGGCAGTAGTTGTGGCAAACGTAGCGCTTATAGTAAGCCAGGCGGATATTCACCTAAATGCTACGCTGAAGATATTAGCCCGCAAGAAATCCGAGCTTGGCGTCAGCGGAATAATTGATGAATTAATATATTAAAAACAACGACCATGCCCAAAACTAAAGATGAACCTGTATACTTCTTGCATACATTCACTTTTATATTGTCATAATGCATGAGCCATAAATTCCTTACTAATGATGAAACTCTCGAAACCCAATTTCGATCGATCTATCTTTTAGGTGCTAATACTGCCACGTATAAATTTGCATTAGCCCAATCATTATTAGACCTTAATATTACCGAGCAAACTTTCATCTCTCTAGATGATTTAACGCCTCTTTTTGCAAAGCATCTTCTTCGTCATATTCAAACAGAAAAGCGACAAATCAGCGGTAGTGTTACAGGTAAATTACTCAATACCTTACAGCTCTATCATCATGGATAGATTAATGAGGCGCTCATGCTCAATGTTGTTCGAGTAGAAGGCTTTAAATATGTACTTGATGCATTCCATCGTCTACCGGCAAAGAAACAAGCAACACCATTTTTCCATAAAGATCTACACCAAAAGCAACAAGGAATTATATGAACCGATGAGTTATTTCATCTCTTTAATAGCCAAGAAATTGGCAATTTTAGAGAAGAAATAGAAGGTCGCTGGCATTTAGTCGAATCTGCTTGGTCAGAAAAAGGAGTAATCGAGATTCAATACGATATTGATACTGAAGAACTCTTTTACCTTAAACCTGTTTCAAATAACTCCTTCATGCACTCTCATTTGCGAACCGATTTAACGGCTGTGCGTAAACCTCTTAATGGCTACCAAAAAGGTAGATGTTTTTACTGTTATTGCCCGATTTCTATCGAATCAAATCAACCCAATACCTGTGATGTTGATCACCTTATCCCCATGTCTATTCAGTACGAATCTCGTTACGATTTACAGCTCAACAATCCGTGGAATCTTGTGTTAGCCTGTAAAACATGTAACCGCTGGGAATCAGGCGGAAAGGCTGGAAATATGCCCGTTAAAAAGTTTATAGATGCGCTTTATAAGCGTAATGAATATTTCATCGAAAGCGCACATCCCTTAAGAGAAAACATTATTTTAAAAACAGGTAATACGCCTTTTAAAAGACAAGATTTCCTCTTAAAACGCTTCGAATTCGCCAGCCAAACCCACCCACCAAAATGGATGCCAAAAAATATTCTCGGCAACGAATTTTAAAATTGAAGCCTATACCGGCTATTGAATCAAGCATATATTATTACCCACCTCAATTTATCTCTAGCGATAGACAAGTTCGCGACGAAAGATAATAATAGCGCTTCATTATGCTGATTACAGCGTGCCCCATTATTCTCTCTTTTAAAGGATCGTCATGAAAACGACTTACATTGTTCAGCCCTTTATTCGTCAAGGCTCGCAACTTATTACCGATACCCCGATTCAATGTAGTACTGCCGATGAAGCGATTCGTCGTGCCGATAAGTTTTCAACGATTCGTGCCGGCGTCATTGCGGTCTCTCAAGAGTACGATGAAGATTCTGGGGATTATGGGGAATTAAAAGTCTTAGCAAAATATGGCGAGATCCCAGCAGGCGCTGTCGGTGATGATGAGTAAGCTGAGTTAATTCCTAAAAAAGTATCTCGTACCAACGCTTATTCGAACGTCAATTCGCGCGAATAATGATGCTATCGGGATACTAAAATATATACTTCTCGCTATTTATAATTATATTCATATTTATATTTTCCAATAAAATCATATATTTATTGACTTACCTAAGCTTAAGCCTCATTGTGGGTTGTGGTTGATTCAAAGTTCAGCGTCGCTGGGCTTTCTACCATTATCATTAACTCGTTAATGATTAATCTTAGGAGTTACTCTTATGACAAATTCTCAAACTTTTTCTACCAAGTCAGATTCTAAAACGCAAATTCCTACTTCTGTAAAAAATGATACGCCTGATAATCAATCTACGGAAAAACCTGTAGACGAGCAAAAATCAGATGAATCATCAGATAACAAGCATGAGCAATCTTCTGACAAGAAAAATGATCAACCAGCAGATCTATCGAAAGAGAAATCATCTGATAAATAAGTCATAGTTTCTTAAGCTAAACAGTTTAAAGCCAGACGTCATGAAGTCTGGCTTTTTCGTTTCTGGGATCTTATCCCATGTCCACCTCAGCCAATATCCACTTCAGCTACTGATTCAGCGCTATTGACTACTTTTGATAATATAACGTGGTGAGAATCGATCTGCTTCTATCCGTTTATCCACATAGGTTGTTTCTCCGGCATAAAAGCTCGTTCTATGCCGTTGATCTGTTATATGAGGCGTTCGGATATAGATATGCGCCGTCACGTTCTCATCTAGATTATAAAACCCAATAATCCGATGTTTTCGTGTAGGAAGCCACTCCATGCAGGTTTTCTCATCCATGAGTTTCTCAAGGTAAGCCGGATCAATGCCGATCGTTGTGAGATAGGCAAATTCTTGCGTTAATTTGTCACAAAATGCCGGCAAAGTGTCGCCATAATAGTACGCCTCAATATGCGAAAGCCTACTGCCTGTAAAAATGAGCTTCTCTCGATCAATCCATGCATGATAAGTCTGCTCGGGCTTTACATCATAAAAAACAAGATCCCGATAATCATGCGGCACTTGCCCCTCAATTCTCGTGATTTCAGTCGCAGTATCGCCCCAAAATAATCCGATGGGTCCGGCATTTCGCCCTGATTTATAATAGAACGGTATCACCAAAATAGCGGTCATGATTAAGGCAAATAAACCCCCAAAAACGATGCTTAGCTTCATATTAAGATTCCTTACCACGAGACTTCATCCCACTTGCCGCAGCCCGTATATCCTTTAAACAGCACATAACGGGTATCGGTAGACTTCTCGATAAGATAATCTTTAATGGCCAAAGCATCTTCGGTTTTTTTACGGCGATTTCTCTCTGCCCATTTGGGGCCTAACATCTCAAAATCCTGCCCATAAGCACCTTTAAAATGATAGATAAAGAGATCATCCTCGAAAGCATAAGCAATATCAGTCGGCTTATTGTCCATGATTCTTAACGCGCCCTTATCTTGATTCTCTGCATAGTCGCACATCTCAAATACGGCTTCTCTAGTTTGAAAAACATTACTTAAAGTGAAGAACCCCGCACTATCTGCCAAAATGGGCCAGCGTTCATTGGAGTAATGATCATTCGTTAAAGGCCCTGCTAAAAAGTCTTGATAAGCCGCGTGATAATCCTTGCGATCATGCAGTATCTTAGCATCATCTATCAGCATGATTTCACTGCCGATCGACAGCCTTTGCGTTGTTTTTGCATCTAATTCAGGATAGATATCTCCCAGATAATAGACATGACTTTTATCGATGGCCCAATCATCTTTAATATTTTCGCGATGACCTTTCGCCGGCAACAAGCACTGCAGATAAGGATGATTCGCTACCGGAAATAATGCTTTATCATCATTTGTCGCAAATACCTCATCCGGTGGGCAACTTAAGCGTAGAACATCAAAGCTCGCCACATCCGCCCCTTCTAATAACTTATCACGATAATAGACCGCCTCATTATTCTTGGCATATTCACAAGATTCTGTCCGTGTTTGGCATTGCAAGCGCGTAAGTCCTGGCTTGATATCAGTTGTTTCTAATTTCCGCTGATGCTTCCAGACGTGTTTTTTATCCTGCACAAAATAGTAATTCACGACTTCAAAAGTGGCGGGATCTGCGCCTTCAATGATATTTTCGCCATCATAAACATGACGTTGATCTTTATAAAAATTCGTATTAATAAAGGTAAACTCACGACCATCGGTATGAGCTTGATATTGATCCTTAAAAAACACCAGATGATCGATCACAAAAAAGGCGCTTCGTGGGCCTGCATAGCGGATTTTTGATGCATCAAAATCCTCGCGAAAAGTGACTTCCGGCACCAAATTTGTCTTAATAATTAACTGCTTACCATCACTCAAATAAGGGGCTTTTGCTCCGAAGCCTTGGAGGTTATCACGATCTAATTCTGCCGTTACACGCTCATAATAGGCAGTATCTGTGTACGTCCAAGTCACATTGGAACGAGTACAGAAAGTACATGTTCTTGCACTTGTGACCACGCGCTCCCAATAGATGCCTTTATCCGTGACTAAATAAGGGCTATTCGGAATTCGATCATAAAACAGGTAATCAACGTGATCATCTTGTTCGTCATTATTCTGACCAGCATTGAAAAAATCAGTCACTTGCGCTTTGAGAAAACCGATCGATTTGCTCACCGCTTTACTCATCAATCCGGCATCCGCCTCTGCCTTTAATTGCGCTTCATGCTGGGCACGATTAATAAAAATCTCTCGGCGTTCAGCACTATGAGCCTCCCTTGAAGCGACCGATAGGAGCAATGCGATACTCAAAATAGCCAGCATCAGGCGCAAAAATGCCGGCAATTCAGGCATTACCGAGGTTAAGTTCACTTGCTGCTGTCTATTGCTTTTCATCCGTTTCCTCATTTATAGCGCTGCTCCGGCAATAAAAATCCTCAATATCATTCGCCTAATCATGGCTTTAATATTGAGGATATTCAATGAACACACATCATCTTTTGTATTCTTTATTCTTTGTTCTTTGTTTGATTCTTGATGCTTGATGCATCACGACAGATCACATGACTCATGCGTGTGTTAATGTGATAAACCCACAAAGCTCATAAGATCTTTATAGAACATTCTTGCGCTTAAACGGTACCCCGGCGCACTTAAATGTACTTTGTCACGTGCTGCAAGATCATCTTGCTCCCATTTTTCGATACTGCACTGCCCGCCCATCGCTTTCTGCCAATCCCAATAGAGAAGACGCTCAGATTTTGCCACCGCTAACTGGACAGATTTCACGAGTTCATAAGAAGGCGGTTGGCGATCTGTACATGAGCCACTCGCATTACGAAGCAGTGAATCTGAAGGACTCATTAAGAGAATCGCGGCATTTGGCAATTGCATACGGATATTGCGGATGCTTTCTACTAAATTCCGGCGATAATCCTCACGGTTTAATATGTCGTTAAAGGCTTCATTTGTCCCATATTCTAAGATCACCAAATCACTCTTTGTGGCGCTTAACTCTGCCAACCACTCCGGCGACCATTTATTCCAAATCGACAATTGTGCACCATTTGTCGCAATGGATGAAACAATCACGCCCGGCTGATTACTGCGTTGTAACCACATGCCCCCGATCTCAACATTTCGCTCTTCCGCCGTCACTTTGAAAGGCATTGGCGTACGAATATTCACCGTCTGCCAACGACCATTGCCGGAAACAGCATTCGTTAAGTTGAGTCTTCCATGCTCATTCACCACGCCAATCGCATCAGGACTTCTGCCCTTCATCACCATTCTCACATCCCAAAGACCACTGTGCTTTTCAGGATTAGAGAGCATGACATCAATATATCCGCCCACTCTTACAGGGGAGGCGATATAACCGCCCATCGGGAAATCTGGCCCATTTACGGTACGGCTGCTTGTTAGATTCCAGTTAGCACTCTTCCATGACACTTCTGCATTACGTTGTCCGCGAACACTCATCGGCGTTACCCAACCAATGCCGGCATTGCCAAAGCGCGCTTGCATCTGATCACGGAGCGTTCCTGTAATAAAGTCCGCAGCGGAATGTGAATCCCCAAATTGGGTAATCGTCACCACATTTTGCCCGCCTTTTGCAAGCTGCTGCAATTTCCCTTTAAAATTCTCGGCATTACGATCGCCATAATCTGTAATTCCGGGGCCAATCTCTTTTCGATAGTCACTGAGGTCATCTGCGCTACAGCCTGCTACCCATAACATGGTCAGCAGTAACATACCCGTTTTTAACAATCTCATCTTATTTTCCTTCTTGTTACTCATGAAGCCAAATGCTCATATCGATCATATCTGGCGTTATTCTATCATTCTCATCACTATTTCTTGCCTGCTCAGAAGAGACTTCTCGCGCTGGCTTTTCATTCGGTTTTACTTGCGTTGAACGTTCGGTTTTAGGCGTTTCCACAACTTTTAAAGAATCTTTTGGGGCATCTTTTACAGGGTCGCTAACTTCAATTTCAGCCCTAGCTTTATCTATGGATTTATCGGTAGTTTCAACGACTGCTTCCGCAATACCCTCTTCTACCTCATCCACTGCTATATCAGCTGGCTCATCAATCGGCTCATCCCGAATAATCGTGAGCTCTTCAATAATACGCTCGGCTAAAAGTCGTTGACCTGCCACCGTAAAGTGAATCCCATCATTGGTTCGTACCTTTTGATTCCCTTTTTCCGTTTCTGCATAAGCATTATATTTCTCATCACTACAGCCAAGAATATCGCTTGTAGGAATATAACGACCATTGAACTTCGCCATCTCAGATTCATACAAAGTATTGAGATACACCATATCGGTATGAAGCTTCGTTTTACGCATACACGGTGCGCCAAGCCAAATCACCGGTAAATCATGCTTTTTCGCCGATAATATAATGCTCTGAATACGAGATCGATACACGCGCTCCCAATCTGCTTTTTTGAAACGGAGATATTGTTTACGCCCTGGAACAGGGAAATCCCAAGGGTCATTCGCCCCAAGATACACCACAACTGCTTTAATCCCTTTATCGCTGTTTAATGTCTCTTCTACGACTTTCGGCCAGTTATAAAAATTAGGATACGCAAGCCCAGTACTCTGCTTACTTAAATCAACACCATCAATATTCTCGCTACGATAGAGTGATTGCCTCACTCTTGGCGCAACCCCTTGCATCAAAGAATCCCCTACAAAAAAGAGCTTGTCCCCCGCCGTGACAACAACATCGCTTGGCAATTGAGGAATCATCGGTCCAACAAATGCTTCATTACTCGCATCAATGCCGGCAATACTCCCTAATGCCAAAGATCCCAGTGAATCATCATTGGTGACATTATCTTTGGAATCCGCTAAAGGCGACTGCCCCATTGCCAGAAGCGCCTCTAAATCATCCGCAGAAAAATCAGCGTCAACATCGGTCTTAAGATCCCCATCAGCATCTTGAGGATTCCCGGCATTTGCTTCCGCGCGGGCAATCGCTTCCGAAATATCTGTCTCGATATCCATCGCACTCCCACTTCCCACCGCTTTTTCTGTAGGGGAAGTATTGTTCGGTTCCGCGCTATCTAACACACCTTTGCCCCAACGCTCTATCGCAATTAACGGCGAATCCGTATGGTAAGTTTGTGCCCAATATGTATTAATCGAATCCCGATAAAGATAGAAAATCCCCACTAGAGTGACGACGAGAATATATGCAATTTTTGTTTTTTCATCTCTCTCACTCCTTAGAAACTCGCATAGATAAATTGAGGAATACCCGATGGTGCGAGCGTAATGACAACCCATAATATGCCGACAAAAAGAATCGGCAATAGCAGCCAAGGAATCCGTTTTATCCCATCTACAAATAGATTCGGTACTTTCGTTAAGAGAGGATAAATAGCAAAGATCATGACAATTAATCCTAACAAGATTCCCAATGCCGGCAATTGCGCACTAATATCTGCAGTATTCGTAAAGAGCGATGAGATATATACCATTGAATCATCGAAGCTTTCACTTCTAAAGAAGAGCCAACCGATACAGACATAGTTAAAGGTTAAGAAGCGATAGAGATATTTTTTCCACTCTAAAACATCCTGCTTAAAGAAATCCTTAATCTCTGCCGGATTCATGCCTTTATGCGCTAAAGATTGCGCATGAATTTTATCTTTAATATTCAGAAACACAACGCCCACGCCGTGAATCGCTCCCCAGATAAGGAAATTCAAGGTCTCTCCATGCCACAAGCCTGATAGCACCATCGCAATCATTACGTTGATCTGGGTAAAGGTAAATCCGCGCTTATTACCCCCAAGCGGAATATAGATATAATCCTGAATCCAACGGGAAAGACTAATGTGCCATCGCGTCCAAAACAGCTTAAGACTTGTCGCCAAGTAAGGCGCATTAAAGTTTACCGGCAATTTAAAGCCCAGTAATAATGCAATACCGGTAACTAAATCAGTATAGCCAGAGAAGTTAAGATAGATCTCCACAGCATAAGCATAAACCCCAAGAATCAGCTCGATCACATGATATTCACTAGGGTTATCAAAAACAGGTTTTACAAAGGTTTGTGAGAAAAAAGCACTGAGCCAATAGACCTTGATCACTGCAAGGATAATCAGCATAAATGCCCGATGCGCCTCTGTAATAGTTCTCGGCTCTTTCGCTTGAATCTGCGGCATAAAGGTTTTCGCCCGATTAATCGGCCCGGCAATGACACTCGGAAAGAAGGAGAGAAAGAGCGCAAAATCAAAGAAGCTAACCGGCGTCATCTCTTTACGATAGAGAGAGACCAAGTAACTCACCGAGTGGAATGTGTAAAAAGAGATTCCAATGGGTAAAATCAATTCTGTTATAGGAAGAGATAGGTCAATTCCCAAATGCGTCAATTGCGCCTGCATCTCTGGGACAAAAAAGTTAAAGTATTTAAAAACCGCTAAGTTACCAATGCCAGCAATAATCGCCGCCACTAGCCATAGTTTTGGCCGAGGGCTATAGACAATGCCGGAAGAGAGCAGATAAATAACGGTGCTATAAACGCCAATAATCACTGCAAAGTTCACATTAAAAAGCCCTATAATCAGGTAACTACTCACCAAAAGCAGGGTATTTTGAAGCGCGACTGATGATCGTAGACTCCAATAAATCAGGAAAAAAACTACAAAAACAGCCGAAAACTCTATTGATAGATAACTCACAATCCAACCTTACTTATCGATTATTATAATTTTAGTGCAGCCCTTCATCGCATCTCATAATCTGAGGCAACAAACTCTCTGATTCTATCATTTGTTGTTATCATTTAATAATCATCTCGTTGATTTCAAGGTTCATAATTCAATTTCGGATGCTTTTTACTCACTACAGTCCAATTTAAAGCAGACCTGTGGCATGCCCTTATGGTTCGATCTCTCAACAGAAAATGATACACTCAAAGTATGTAAGTATATTCAAACCTACTTATATCTAGACAAAGATATCCTTCTTAATCGGCAAAAAAGTAATGATAGCTCTCTACTTATTTGTCTATCACTCAATTATAAGATCACTTATAAGAGCGATTTTTCTTTGACCTTACCTCACTTCACCGCCCTTATTCCCGGCAATCGATTGATCCTAAAAAGGTTATTCTGATAATGCCCCCTATAGAACACGGATGATTCTATTTCCCCCCACTGATCCCACTTAACAAGGATGTTTTCGTGCAAAAAACAGTTATTTCATCTCTCCTCGCGCCCCTACTCTTTTTATCGGCATCCTTTGCTGATTCGCTCATTACGCAAGGAGAACCGCAGATCCAAAATGGCAAAATCTGCGTAGAATTCTCCATCAAGAAACAAGGCTTTGAAAGTAACGACTTCTGTATGCGCCAAGTGGCAGAGAAAGAGGTCTCTTTAGCGGTATCCCCCAATTTTGTGAAGCGATACTATCTTCTTACCGGCGATAACCTCACGGAAGAGCATCATAGCGCGACCGGTAATATCGGCTTCTCTATAATTAAACTTGGCCCGAGCAAAACAGATCCTCTCGATAAGCATGCAGAAGATGAGCGCTTTGATATCTCCCTTGGATTCTTTGGGAAAGCGCTGTCAGAATTTATGTTTAAAAATATTGGCCCTGACAATCATGCATTTCTCACGGAATCGATGACAAGTTATCAGGGCATGGAATCTGGTGGTATCAATATCATTGGCGAAAATGACACAAAAATCTTCACCCGTTATATCCCGACAATGAGTAGCGATTTGGGATATGTCGGCGACGAAGCAATTGCCGAGATCATCACCTACTCGCTCCACTTCATCAAGGACTCACAGGCTGCTGTTTACCCGCTACAGATTACCCTAAATGGCACATTAGATGGTATTACCTATCAGCAAGAACCGTACATCTTCCACTTTGATGAAACAACCAATAATTACATTACGCCAAAGAATTACCCCCTGAATTTTTAGAACTTTAAAGCCTTTAATGCATTTAAAGGCTTTAGCACCTATAAAACGCCTCACAACAAAAAGCCTAGTGATACTGCATCACTAGGCTTTCTTCTTTCAACATCTTTAACTACGGTTACTGATTACACATAAAACCTATCTAAAATCATAACGTAATTCAAATTTCACTTTAGTATCACGATAACTTGAAGATGACTTGCCTTGAGCATAGGAGAGACTTCCCCCCATCTTCCAATCTTGATTCAATTTAGAAACAACACCGGCTTCTAACTGATAGATATTACGCATATCTTTCGCAGCGAAGGCTGTTCTACCCTTTTGACTTTCAACGGCAATCTCAAACGGCTTTGTATTATGGAAATAGTTAACTTCAACATAAGGCGTTGTTGTGCCATTAAAGAGCACATTTTCGCCATATAATCTTGCGCCTAAACGCATCTCAATATTTCCACGATTACTCGATACTACCGCACCACTTCGCTCTCTATGCGTATCTGCTTTTACACCCATATAGGTGAATTGCGCCTGAGGCTGGAGATATACATTATCTGAAAGATTAAATGCATATCCTCCCTCGATAGAGGCAACAAACCCTTTTGAATGATACTTCTCAGCAGAGCCATCACGGTTATCAATCTTATTACTCACATTCACATACTGTACCCATGAATCAAGGTAGCGATGCTCTGTGGGCGTATAAGATCCATAAACCCCAAGGGCGAAACCATTATTACTAAAGTCAGCTTTGGTTCCTGCACGATTGTTTCTCGCCGTTCCCGTAGTGTGTCCTAATGCTGCCATAACCCCTACTTGATACGTCTCATCTCGAACAAGATCTTTCCCTAAATGAATCGTATAGTAATCCGCTTTCGCTGAAAGGTCTGACGATAGTGATGTACCTATTTTATTAAAGCCCGCCTGTGCTCTCATCCACAATCCTTTTTCACCAGGAAGATAGATACGATCATGGAATTTAAGATTAAACATCGTATTCGCAGCTTGTAAGTTCGATAAATATCCCATCATTTCTGGGCTATAAACCGGTACTTTAGGCGCTTCTGGATCTTTCATTCCGCCTGGCTCATCCGGATCTGTTGGATTAACAGGTTCAGTTGGTTCCTCTGGATCAGTTGGTTCCTCTGGATCAGTTGGTTCCTCTGGATCAGTTGGTTCCGCCGGATCAGTTGGTTCCGCCGGATCAGTTGGTTCCGCTGGCTCTGTTGGTTCTACTGGTTCCGTTGGCTCAACTGGTTCTGTTGGTCCCTCAGGTTGATCAGTGGGTCCTGTTGGTCCCACTGGTCCTGTTGGTCCCACTGGTCCTGTTGGTCCCACTGGTCCTGTCGGATCTGTTGGCTTATCGGGATCAGCAGGTCCTGCCGATCCTGTCGGATCTGTTGGTTCAACGGGTTCAACTGGCTTCACATAATCAAGCCCATCTGTTAAATACCAGTTTTCGCCGAACTTCTCTAAGGAAAGATCTGTCGCACCATAGCGAGTGCCTTCTTTTAATTTAAAAGTATCATTACCGCTCTCATTCGTTGCAATTAACAAAATACCATTTTTAGTATAAGGACCTACTTCGCCGGTATTTACAATCGTAACCTCTGTATTTCCAGAAGCAATACCATTAATTACTAACAGATCTTTATAGTCAGTATTCAATGGGTTCACTTCATCATCGATATCTGTACGCGCAACATCGCTTGCATCAACTTTACCGAAAATCAGTTTTCCGTTTTTCCCAACATAATCACCATTAATGGTCACAAGGCCCGTTGTACTACCTTCAACAGCACTGCCAATATAGATTGCGCCATTGTTCACCATATTCGCCAGCTGACTTCCTGCCGCGGCAAAAATCGTGCCATCGTTATTCATTTTTGCAATGTTAGGATGCTCTCCAAACTTCGCGTCAGATGCAAGATTAAGGGTTGCTTCTTCGCCAATATTCATCGTGCCGAGGAATTGATACTGCGCACCATTAATGGTTAAAACAGCGCCCGGCGTTAAATCAAACTTATGTGCTTTAGAAACACCAAACTGTCCTTTCACTTCACCCGTGCCATTAAGAGTAATATCCCCTTTTGTGGCAATGAATGTCCCGTTTTCTGCTACATCAAAGCGCTCTTTAATAACAACATCACCCGCCGTTTTATAGCTTGCTTGATCTTCGATAGATACATGGCTTGCAGTTAATGACGCCTTTGCATCGCGGTCAATCGCATTTTTACTATCTTCTACAAAGTTCACTAACTGATCAAATGTAAGTTTTTCATCATCGCTATTAATCATTCCCGGAGCATGGAGTTTCATTCCTTCTGAACCATCAAATTCAGCTGCATCAAGAATCTTTGCCTCACCTTTCAAGGTAAAGTTACCAGTTTCAATCTGATTCCCTAAGAAGGCATTATGATTGACGCTATCAGCACTATTAATCACAATATTTCCGGCATGAATAGTATTCTGAATCAACACAGTATTCGTATTATCGCTGCTTAATAATAGATCCTTTTTGATATCAATATCACCATGTAAGGCAGAAAAATTCGTTGCTTTAGCTTGTGATGCATCAAAATTATTCGCCACCTCAACCTTACTGCCGTTCACATTAAAGAGATCATTGCCGGTTAAAATAATGCTTCCACCAACTTTCAATGCGCTATTACTGCCTTCGTAAGAAGCATCATAAGCCTCGACATGGTATTTCATGATCGGATAGTTATTATCATCATATCCTACGACTTCGCCAATACGCTCGAATGAGAGTCCATCATTAACAGAAACATTCTGATTTAAAAACTGCAAATCCCCTTTAACATCAAGGTGACTGTTTCTCGAAACAGTATGAAAACCTGTGCCATTTTCCGCACTCGCAAGAATATTTTTTTCAGCAACAAAACCAGAACCATCAGACACATGTAATCCTGTGCCATTATCATCAAATGTCATGTTTTCTTGCACCGCCCCATGAGAGCCCCCACGAACAAACATTCTAGAACCATTTTTGAATACGTTATTCTGCCCTTTTAAATTAAAACGGCTGCTATCGCTTGTAAATTCAGCCCCACGACCATCAAATGAACCTAAGAACCGAATATCGCCATTCACGGTTAAATCACTATTATCGACTAAATAAAACGCACCGCCTGATTGATCATAAATAGGATCTGCATAGCCTGGAGCTGTCGTATCATCTGATTGATAAAGACCATCTCCATTTGCACCATTAAAGCTATTATCACAAACTGATGCCGAGCCGGTTACGCCTTCAGCACATCGTTTCATTTCACCCGTTTTACCCCACTGGGTTTCGGCATTTTGGAAGGTCAAATCATTAACTGATTGCGCAGCATTATAAAGTGTAACGTTAGTAAAACCTTCCATAACAAGATCATTATTCTCGCCTAAGGCATTACTTGTACGACCATCAACACCAGAATCAAGGCCGCCTACAGCTAAAGTCACACCATCTGTGACCGTTGTTGTTCCTTTATAGCTATTACCCGTTGCATCCTTGGTCGTAATTTGAATTTCACGCCCATAACGATCCCCTGTAGAGGTTGGCTTTAATTGCCCATTTTTATCAAAATGCTCATCGTTCGGGTTCATCGACACAATGGGTCTATATTGTACATCTGTTGCTTTAAAGGTTACGGCTTTATCGCCCGTGATTGTTTGATCAAAGGTGATGCCACTAATAGATTTTGTCGCGAGATTATCATTGATAATATTCAATGCCTTATCTGTTTCAATAACTGCTGACATGGCGATGCCACCAGATATTCCTGCAAGCAGAGAGGCCATCATTGCCTTTGCAATTTTACTACTTTTTTGTTTATGGTGAGATTTACCAAGCTCCGAAGTCACAACCCATTGATTAAGAGACACATTCCAGATTACTTTAAAAATTTTATTCATAAATTCCATAGTTAGGGTGTAAAAATTATTGAGGAATTGTTACACAACTACTGATCTACATCAATAAACGTATAAAATATTTACAAATACTTACAATTTTTAAGCGGCCGATTAAATAAACAACAGCGCACTCATGATCAATAAACACACAAAAAAAATAAATAAGAAAAGAATTGCTAACACTTAAGCAAAGAGAAAATATGGCAAATTCACAACTTAACGCATTGAAAATAAACAAATAAAGCGACATAAAAATAGATTTAAAATACAATTTTATTTTATTAATGATATCAATAAAATCCTTAAATCATGATTTAACAAAATGTAATCTTTACATCTTTTTACACAAATACTCCCACAAATTCGTTAAAAAATTTAAGTGAACAGACAATTAATGACAAGTCGTGCATTGAATAATGATATTAAAAGTAATCAACCTCTAATAAAGATCGGCACTTTAATTCTTTTGAGATGAGAGAAATTTTTTTTTAGGATAAAAATGCCAATTTTATATATGATGAACACTCACCCACTTAAAAGGGAGATCCCCCTTAAAATGAGGAGTTCTGACAGTGGTCAATACCAAAAAATATTACGATGAGCACGCACACTTATTTTTTGAGAATACAGTGAATGTTGATATGACAAAGCTCTATCAAACTTTCATACGCTATCTCCCCAAAGATGCCTGCGTACTAGACATTGGTTGTGGCTCAGGACGAGATACTCTCTACTTCTTAAAACAAGGTTTCAAGGTTGAGGCTTTTGATTACTCTGAAAATCTCGTTGCCTTAGCAACGAAACATACGGGTATTCCTGTTGCGTTCAAAAGCTTCTATGATCTTGCTGATGATGGTCGATTTGATGGGATTTGGGCTTGCGCCTCTCTTTTGCACTGCGATAGAGATCGTCTCCCAGAAGTATTCACGAAAATTATCACTGCGCTCAAGCCTCAAGGCATTTTTTATGTGTCTTTTAAACTAGGTAATCTTGATCGTATTAAAGAAGGTCGTGCGTTTACCGATCTTAGTCAGGCGCAAGCAAAAATACTCCTCAATCATTTCGATAATATCCTCCTACTTGAACAATGGATATCTTCCGATAATAGAAGTGATCGCAATGATGAGTGGTTAAATATCATTATTCAAAAGGAGGGTTCGTAAAGATGCCATCCCTTTTATCACCACAGACGCCTATCCCTTCTGCTCAAATCCAGCTTCAGTTCCTCACGGATATCCAGCAGTTATTGCAACTAGCAGAAACAACCTCTACCTATAAATATGCACTACTACTCAGTATTACGCGCCTCGCTATTGAACAAGGCGAAGCTTCGGGCAATGCTCTCACGCTAAAAATTGAAGATATCGCTGAAAAGTTTATAGAGCTCTATTGGAATCAAGCGCGTCCTTTCCATTTTGATAATGAACATGCCCTCATTCTTAATCAAAATAGCGGATCAGCCCAAGCAAAAGTCATCTCTTTAATTATTGAGATGCAAAAAAATGCACCTACGATCACTCAAGCAAGAATGCAGTCCACTGCTTGGCATCAACTCAAAAAATCGATTTCCCAAGTTATTCGCAACAATCCGCTAGAACGCCTACAAATTATCAACCGAGTGCCTATTGAATTTCTTTATCGATATGCGGATTGCTCGAGTAGTGAATTATCCCTACTTCCCAATGTTATGCATTGCTTAAGAAGTTTTAACGTTATTATTGAAGAGCTCTGCCAAAAAGCATGGACTGATAATGTTCGTCTCAATAAACACAACAATCACTTACTCGATAACCTTCCAGATCTGGATACCTTCTTATTTGAGTCTAATCGCAACCAACTCCAAAAAGCCTATCCTATCTTGCAAGAGATCCAAGATAATCGTTGCTTCTATTGTGGAAAAACCATCACTAAAGCCAAAGGCGCAGTCGATCATTTTATTCCTTGGTCGCTCTATCAATATGATACCGCTCATAATTTTGTATTAACTGATCAAACCTGTAACTCCCAAAAAAGTAACATGCTCGCAGCACCTCAGTTTTATGAAAAATGGCTCAGTCGTAACATACAATATAATGCGGTCATAACCCAAAAAATTGGAAGTATCGGCTTTATTGCAGATAAGCACCGTTCTGAAAGTATTGCGGCATGGGCATATCACTTATTTGATTCTCAAAATAGTCCGATCAACTTTTGGAATCCGCTTCAAGCTGCCCCGCGAATGACAGACTCAAATACATCATCAACGATAAACCCCCTTGTTTCATCTCGCCCTTAAATAAGCATCCCATAAAAAACCCAGAAATGACATTTCATTTCTGGGATAAAATCCATCACTTTTAGCGACGGGCCACCATAAACTTTCGCAATGATAAATCTGGAGAATTGCGTCAGTTAATTAGGGTATTTTTAAAGTGTTATCACTGCTTAATCTGTTTCATCCATCGCACTGAGTTCTCCTTTTGCTAACATCTTTTCTCTTTGCGGTTTTGCCCAAAGATAATAGAACGCGACCAACCAAACTAACCAAACAACGCCGGCATATAACGCCTTACGTGCAGGTTCGTAATAACCTAAAACACCAATAACAAAGATCATAAATGCAATTGCGATAAAAGGACCCACTGGCCAGAAAGGGATGGGGAATTTGAGCTTGTCGACAGCCTCTTTTGAGAGCTTTTTGCGCATTGCCACTTGAGAGATTAACACCGTTAACCAGACCCACACGGTTGCAAAGGTCGCCATTGCAGCAATGACAAAGAAGAGCTGTTCTGGGAAGAAGTAATTGAGTAATACCCCAAAGATTAAGACAAGGAACATCACGAGCACCGCATAAATTGGCACGCCATTTTTTGAGAGCTTACCGTATATTTTTGGGGCTTGTCCTTGCTTTGCAAGACCATACATCATTCTTCCAGCACCAAAGATATCACTATTAATCGCAGATACTGCGGCAGTAATAACGACAAGATTTAAAATATTGGCCGCAGATTCAATCCCAAGACCATGGAAGATCGTGACAAAGGGACTTCCCTCAAGACCAATCTGATTCCAAGGGAAAAGCGATAAAAGCACCAACATTGCCAAGAGATAAAAGAGCAAGATCTGCACCGGCACCACATTGATTGCCATCGGAATCACCTTTTCAGGATTCTTCGCCTCAAGCGCCGTCAATCCCAATGTTTCTACCCCGCCAAAGGCAAAGACAACAACACTAAAGGAGATAATAATGCCGTGGATGCCATTAGGGGCAAAGCCGCCGTGACTCCATAAATTAGAGATACTGCTTTTTGTCCCTGTCGAGGAGACTTCCATTCCTGACAATAAGAGATAACCCCCGGCAATAATCATCACAATGATTGCGACAACTTTTAAAAGCGATAGCCAAAACCCCAGTTCTCCAAAGAACTTTACCGTACAGAGATTCACGCCTGAAAGAATGAGCGTAATGCCTAGCGCCCAAACCCATGGCTCGACATCGGGATACCAAATCCTCATATAGACCGCAAATGCCGTGACATCGGCAATACAGACAAGTGCCATTTCGATAACGTATGTCCAGCCGGTAATATATCCCGGCAATGGTCCTAAATATTTTGTCGCATATGCCCCAAATGCGCCCGGCATTGGGTTATGCATGATCATTTCACCGAGCGCTCTCATCACCATAAATACGGCTAAACCAGATAATAGATAAGCGACTAATACAGCGGGACCGGCTAACTGAATCGCATTAGCAGAACCATAAAACAATCCTGTACCCACAGCGGAACCAAGTCCGATAAAGAGTACATGTCGTGCAGTAAGGCCTTTTTTTAATTGTTGTGTGGCCATAGTTAACTCCTCCTTCGTGAATAATAGGGATAAACGATTAATTTGAATATGAGCATTCGCTCATTAACTCGGGTTAGATAGGGTTTATCGCCCTATCTATCGCGATTACTTCGATTTAAATCAGTTTTTTCCCTAAGGCAGACTCAACATTCTGCACAAGTATATTATCCACAAGCGCAATCGCTTTATGCATATCAATATAGGTGACGCGATCATCCGTCAAAGCAGGTACGACGTTACGAATGGTATCATAAGCCGCCTGTGTTCCCCTGCCTAATGCTTTATCAACATCCGCTTTATTGAGGTCAATCGCTTGGCATGCCAACATCAATTCCATTCCTACAACAGATTTTGCATTGTGGAAAATATCTCGCGCTTTACGCGCCGCAATCGTCCCCATGCTGACATGATCTTCTTGGTTAGCAGAGGAAGGAATCGAATCCACACTCGCCGGATGGGCTAATACTTTATTCTCCGAAACCAGAGATGCCGCCGCATATTGCACAATCATATACCCTGAATGCAGCCCGCCCTTCTCTGTTAAGAATGCCGGCAATTCATTATTTAAAGCCGGATTCACTAATCGCTCAATACGTCGCTCACTGACGTTGGCAATTTCTGCAAGCGCAATGCCGAGGAAATCAAAGGCGAGCGCCATTGGTTGACCATGGAAATGACCGCCAGAGATTCCCATTTTTTTATCAATTAAAATAATCGGGTTATCGGTCACTGAGTTAATCTCGATCTCAACGCGCTGACGCACATACTCTAGCGCATCATAACTCGCCCCTTGAATCTGCGGCGCACAACGAAGAGAATAAGCATCTTGAACACGTAAATCCCCTTGATGCGTTGTGCGCTCGCTCCCCTCAAGTAGCGTTAAGAGATTCGCCGCGACAATTCCTTGGCCTGGATGCGGACGAAGTGCGTGGAGCTCTGGAATAAAGGGATCTGTAATCCCATTGAGCGCTTCAATCGTTAAGCTCGTGGAGATATCACTCGCTTTAAGAAGAATGATAGAATCATAAACCGTTAACGCACCCACAGCCGTCATCACTTGCGTACCATTAATCAGCGCTAATCCCTCTTTTGATGTTAGCTCTATCGTAGCAATGCCTGCGCGCTTCATCGCTTCACTTCCGGCAATAATCTCCCCTTCAAATTCTGCCTCACCTTCCCCAAGCATCGGTAAAACCATATGCGCAAGCGGCACCAAGTCACCACTTGCACCAAGAGAGCCCTTCTCATAAATACGCGGATGAACGCCTTTATTAAGCATCTCAATTAATGTTTCAAGCGTGCTTAAGCGAATTCCTGAATATCCCTTCGCAAGGTTATTAATGCGCAGTAACATAATCGCTCTGACTACTTCCGTTGGAAAAGTAGGACCAATCCCGCATGAATGGCTAATGATGAGGTTTTTTTGGAGTTCAGTCGCCTCTTCTTTAGAGATATGGACATTACTAAAGTTCCCAAATCCGGTCGTAATCCCATAAACCACTTCACCAGAGGCAACGAGCTCATCAACATATTGTCGAGATCTCTCAACTTCGGAGATCGATTCAGGCGTCAATGTTATTTGATACCCTTCTCGTGCAACATTAACGACATCTTCTAGGGTTAAACGATTACCATCAATTTTTACAATGTTTTGTGTCATGATTCATTCCTTGTAGGCACACGTCTCCGGCACCTATCTATGTTGGGTGTTTTTAAGTTTTTTAAAATGCTTAAGTTTTTTGAAATTCGTTGAAATTCGTTGAAACGCTTTAAACGTCTTTGAATAGCTTTGCTTTGAAGAAGCCGTCTATTTTTAGAAATAGGGATGATCTCTTACACTCTCATTTGAAAGGGGATCGATACAGATAAATCCCGGCATTCAAATGAGGTGCCCTTAACTCAGGGGCGTAATATTTCCCTCATACACACGTTGTTGTAGCGGGTTATATCCAACTTCGTAAAATATCTCGACAGGATCTTGTACATTCCAGATCGCAAAATTGGCGATAAACCCTGATTTAATCTGCCCATGTGTGGCTTCTCTTCCGAGTGCTTTCGCGGCATTGCGTGTCACGCCCGCCATAACTTCTTCCGGCGTTAAGCCAAAGAATACACATGCCGCATTCATGGCAAAACGTAGTGATGTAAAGGGGCTTGTTCCGGGGTTATAATCTGTAGACACAGCCATCGGCACACCATATTGCCGTAATAGTGCAATCGGGGGCTTTTGCGTTTCGCGTAAGAAGTAAAAAGCGAGCGGGAGTAACGTCGCAACGGTTTCTGATTCTGAGAGCGCTTTAATTGCCGGCTCATCTAAAAACTCAATATGATCTACCGACCAACCTTGATATTGCGCAATAAGCTCACTGCCGCCCAAATTTGATAACTGCTCCATATGCCCTTTCACCGGGATATGAAGCTTTGTCGCCGCCTCAAAAACCCGTTTTGTCTGCGCAAGTGTAAAACCTACCGACTCACAAAACACATCGACCGCCTCAAAAAGCCCTTCACTCCAGAGCGTGGGGAGAATCTCATCGCAAACAAGCGTAATGTACTCATCCCCACGATCTGTTCCATCTGCATTCATATATTCAGGCGGAATTGCATGCGCTGAGAGAAGCGTTGGGGCGATTTCAATCGGGTAGGCTTCTCCCAATTTTTTCGATACAAGGAGCTGTTTTCGCTCATCCTCAAGGTTCAATCCATAACCTGACTTTGACTCGATCGTGGTCACCCCTTCTTGTGCTAATGCCAGCATTCTCGGGTAAGCTTTCTCGTAGAGCGCATCAAAAGTCGCTTCTCGCGTTGCCCTAACGGTAGAATTTATGCCGCCACCTTCAGCGGCAATTTGTGTATACGGCACGCCATTTTGACGCATTTCCCACTCTTTAGCACGATTTCCCCCAAAGACGAGGTGCGTATGGCAATCAATAAACCCCGGCGTGACCAAAGCGCCTGCTAATTCATGAATCTTGGCATTCGCGGGAACTTCATAACTGTTCTCGGGGTATACCCCTACAATATGCGCGCCACTCGTAATGAGATCATGCCCTTCTACTAATCCATATTCAGCATGATGATGGGGATCCATCGTCGCAATTCTTCCGCCTCGCCAAATGGTGATATCCCCGGTGAGTGACCGTAAATGATTCGCATCCTGCATTGTTTGACTCATTATTCCCCCTTCCCTTATAAGACGGCGCTATCAACGCCATTCTCCAATCTTAATTTGCGATGTATCGATATTTAGTCCCACGAATATTGTTACCGTTGAGGAAGTGCGCCGGTGATGTGCAATCTATTAACTGATCGCACAAGATATATCACTCACTTCCTGTAACAACATTTAAACTACTTCACCATGGGCAGATTCAAGCCTTGCGCTTTCGCACAATCAATCGCGATATCGTAACCGGCATCCGCATGGCGCATTACGCCCGTGCCGGGGTCATTACGTAGCACTCGCCCAATACGTTTATCTGCATCTTCTGTACCATCACATAAAATAACAACACCAGAATGCTGAGAGAAGCCCATTCCTACGCCGCCACCATGATGTAGAGAAACCCACGTTGCGCCGCCTGCGGTATTCAGAAGTGCATTTAAAAGTGGCCAATCTGATACCGCATCTGAGCCATCTTTCATAGATTCTGTTTCACGATTGGGGCTCGCAACAGATCCTGAGTCAAGATGATCTCGTCCTATCACAATCGGCGCTTTCAGCTCACCATTACGCACCATTTCATTAAAGGCTAACCCAAGGCGCTGACGATCTTTTAAACCAACCCAGCAGATACGCGCCGGCAAGCCTTGGAAATCAATACGCTCACGCGCCATATCTAACCAATTATGTAGATGCGGATTATCAGGGATCAGCTCCTTCACCTTTTGGTCTGTTTTATAGATATCTTCCGGATCACCCGAGAGCGCAACCCAACGGAATGGTCCAGTCCCTTCACAGAATAACGGACGAATATACGCCGGCACAAATCCCGGGAAATCAAAGGCATTCTCCACGCCCTCTTCTAACGCCATTTGACGAATATTATTGCCGTAGTCAAAAGTCGCTGAACCCATCTTTTGCAGATCTAACATTGCCTGAACATGCTTTGCCATGCTCTTACGTGAGGCTTTTTCAATCGATGCGGGATCTGAGGTCCGTTTCTCAATCCACTCTGCCATTGTCCAACCAGAAGGAAGGTATCCATTAATTGGGTCATGCGCACTTGTTTGGTCTGTTACGATATCTGGCGTAATACCCCGCTCAACAAGCTCCGTAAAAAGATCTGCCGCATTTCCTAACAACCCGATAGAGACAGGCTTACCTTCTGCTTTCGCAATCTCGAGCATCTCGAGCGCTTCATCAAGGGATGTGGCTTTCTTATCGACATAACGAGTTTTTAAGCGGAAATCGATTCGTGTTTCATCGCACTCAACGGCAATCATACTAAACCCCGCCATCGTCGCGGCAAGTGGTTGCGCGCCGCCCATTCCTCCAAGTCCGCCGGTAAGTACCCATCGCCCAGAAGGATCGCCATTAAAGTGCTGCTTCGCCGCAGCTACAAACGTCTCATAGGTTCCCTGCACAATGCCTTGCGAGCCAATATAGATCCATGACCCTGCGGTCATTTGACCATACATCATGAGCCCTTTTTGATCGAGCTCGTGGAATTTATCCCACGTTGCCCAATGCGGGACGATATTTGAGTTGGCGATTAATACTCTTGGTGCGTCTTTATGCGTTTCAAAAACACCCACCGGCTTTCCTGATTGCACCAATAACGTTTCATGATCCTCTAAGTTCTTTAAAACCTCTAAAATCTTGTCATAGCACTCCCAGTCTCTCGCCGCTCGACCGATCCCGCCATATACCACAAGACTTTGGGGATGCTCTGCAACCTCAGGGTCTAGGTTATTTTGAATCATGCGATAAACAGCTTCTGTTTGCCAGCTTTTACATGTTAATTCATTGCCTCTTGGTGATCTAATAACACGGCTATTGTCTGTACGATGTGGCATAGTCTTTCTCCTTCATTCATAAACGTATTCTTGTCACAATGATCTCTCATTGCTGATAGAACACGTTATTGATGGTTCATTAGTAATACATTTTTTATAGGTGATATCAGCATGAATGTTCATGCATTGATTTTTATTCGTGAGATTCAATCTAGATTCATTTGATGCCGTGAGATTATTCAAAACCGATCTCTTTCAAAAGCAGACTCATCAAATGTATATACATTTAAATCCAGATATCTTTAATTAATCATGATTCATATCATCTCGCAACTGCTTTCTTTAACATTTTCGACAATTTCCCCAAAAGCATTGATATATGCAGTTCCATTGTATTAACACGATAGTTTTAAACAGGTTTTTTTATAAATATATTGTGGCTTATCACAATCCATCACTTGATCTACTGTATTAGCATGATAGAATAGAAAGGTTAACGAATGCCCAAAAAACTAGACAATAGTGCTCTATTTGCATTATCTGTCTAAAATTCCAGAGATTTATTCATCGAATAACATGGGCAACTTTCATCCTCTCAAACTGATCAAATAAACCATGGCGATCCCAAAATTCAAAAGCATCAAAAACTATCTCTTAAATAGTATTAATTCAGGTGAATTTCCACCAGGCTCGCAAATTCCAACAGAGCTACAACTTGCGGAGACATTTGGCGTCAGCCGTATGACGGTCAATCGCGCGGTAAATGACCTTACAACCCAAAATGTTCTCACCAGAACGCCGGGAAAAGGAACATTTGTCACCGGTCAGAAATCAACAACCTCACCGGCGAATATTAGTGATATTAAGAAGGAAGTATTAGCGCGAGGCAATCAATATAGCGCGAAAATTCTGACGTTAAAAACAATCCTTGCGGATGAATCCATCGCTGTAGGATTAGGGATACATACCGGTGCAAAAGTCTATTATTGCCAGTTAATTCATTATGAAAATGAACTCTCTCTCATCTTAGAGAATCGCTATATTAATCCACTCCTTGTCCCAGACTTTATCCATCAAAATTTCGAGCTCATCACGCCCACAGGCTACTTACTGGAAAAGCATGGTTTAAATAGAATGGAGCAGACCATTGAAGCCGTCGCCTGTACTGATAAAAATGCGGCATTACTCGATATCACTCCCGGAGAACCTTGTCTCTACATCACCCGTAGAACCTGGGACAAACAGAATATTATTAGTGTCTCTAACTTTATCGCTCCCGGCATTCGCTACAAATACTTCTTTGGGCGCAATTATTCTTCATAGCAAATCACCCTCCATCAAAAAAGCCGGCATTCATATTAGAATGCCGGCTTTTTACTCGTTATTTTTACCCCTTATTATAAGATAAAAATCTCAATCTTATTCTCTCTATTCCCGTGTAGTTACGCGCCTGTTGAAGATGCCGTTACGTCTGCATCTTTTACATTAAGGTTAGGATTAGGGGCTGATGCGGGTGTACCCGATCCTTGAAGATCCACAGAAAATGATTTTTGATCATTATTGACATAGAGCGTTTGTGACGGAAAGGCAAAATCCGCGCCATGTGCATGTACAATCTCGATCATATCTAAATAAACCTCTTGCTGCGCTTCCAACCAATCGGCCCATTTGACTGTTTTTGTAAAACAATAAATCATAATATTGAGCGATGAATCAGCAAAGGCATCAAAGTAAACGAGCAAGGTTTGTGTCGTATCAATTTTAGGATTGTTTTTTAATGATGCTCGAATATCTGAAACAATTGCGCCCATTTTATCGGCATCTTCATAACGAAGACCGATCTCTGTCTTAATACGTCGATTCGTCATCCGTCCAGGATTCTCAACACTAATCGAAGAGAAGGCTGCATTAGGAACATACAAAGGTCGATGATCAAATGTCATTATTTTTGTGATACGCCAACCAACCTCAACCACAGTGCCCTCAATCTGCCGATCTGGGGAATTGATCCAATCTCCAATTTTAAAAGGTCGATCAAAATAGAGCATAATGCCGGAGAAAAAGTTACTCAAGACATCTTTACTCGCGAGCCCAATGGCGATTCCGCCAACCCCACCAAAGGTCAGTAGCCCAGATAAACTCATCCCAAAATGCTCACCAAAGAGCACCATCATCAATGAAAAAATCGCAATTTTCATTAATCGAGCAATCATTCTGGCAGACGTTCTTTCGGCGCCACGCTCTACCTGAATCTCTTCGAGTCGATTCACTAAGAAGAAAAGCGTCATCAATACGACAAGGCCAATACCAATGACTTTAAGGAAATCGATCGTTCCGGCAGTAATATAAGGGACATGAAACTCTTTAATGGCCATCGCCCCATATTCTGCGGATAGCTCAACTGCGATAACTAAGATCACCCCCAAAACAATGTGAATAGCAATGCCCTTCTTGCCCCATTTATAGCGTCGAACAATGAATGCAAAAATGGTATAGATCAATAGGCAGAGCAGGATTAAACCCACACCTACGCCATACTTCATGATAATGGCTTCTTTCATAATATTAATTCCTTAATGAGTATGACGCTATTTTACACATCTCTTCTTGTGATCCAAAACGCATAAGAATAAATAATGCATCCCCTGTTTGATATTAATTATTTGTAAGATGTCATTACGGGAATTATCGTCGCAGTCATCCAATAGACCTTGATCAATAAATGAAGTCTTTCTTTCTCAAAAATAGCGGATAAACAAAAATCATCCCGAAAAATATGGGATGATCAGGATAATGCTATTAATCTTCATCTTAATAACGATCAGCCGCTTTATTCTGGAGAATCTCCTATGCCCCAAAACCCATTGATCACCCTTATCATTGCCGGGCTCTCACCGGTGGCGATTCACTGTATCGAGATTGCGCAGATGTTGAAGATTCCCACCATCGTGGTAGATCATCGTGAAGAGATCATAATGGATTTCCAACAAAATCAGCCGCATATCGCCGATTTTGTCACGCTTGAACGATCTATTCCTGCCCACTATATTGCCTTTAATAGTCTCACAAAAGAAAGTGCTATTGTGGCATTAACGCACGATCCCTTAATAGATGATCCGTCAATGATCAGCGCGCTTGCAACCCCGGCATTTTATCTTGGCGTGATGGGTTCAAAGATCAATAGCGAAGCGATGTTTACACGATTAAGGTCTCAAACATCTTTCGATGAAGCCGCTCTATCACGCATTCATGCACCGATTGGTTTACCTATCGGTAGCCAAGCAACACCGGAGATCGCACTCTCAATTATGGCGCAAATTGTCGCCCATAAAAATGGGCTGATCCATGACAGATCAACCCCATTATAATCTCATAAAACCTGATAGCAGAGCGCTTTGCTCGACTACTGTTTATATTTATAGCGCGTAAAAATTACTATTCACAACGCTCAAGGCATCTTTTGTTAGTATCACAACCGATGCGCCCTCTTTATTGTAGATATCTGAGGGATTAAAATAATTTAAAGTTCGCTCCCCAAAGCCTTGCTTCTGCGCGGAGCCTAAAAGACCTGCTTTATTTTGAGATTTAACCTGAACCAATTCAGGAATCTTCGCCACCGGCACGGCTAACTGCTTCTTCTTAAGTGCTAACTTAGAGAGTGCCAATACCCTTGGAATATACGCTCGAGTGATCGGTGGAAGCTCCAGACTCCAATAGTCATCTGATTTCCCCGCTAGGCGATTCTTCTTCATGCTACGTAACACACGACCTTCCCCGGCATTATAAGCCGCTAAGGTTAGAAGCCAATCTCCATCAAAACGCTTATTTAAGTATTCTAAGTAGTCCAAGGCACCTGCTGTCGCTCTCATTAAATTGAGTCGACCATCAGATTTTTCTGAAACATGGATGCCAAAGGTTTTCGCCGCAACAGGGCTCAATTGCCACAAACCAATATGCTGTCCGTTTCGGGCATTCGGTCTATAACCACTCTCAACAAGTGGGACAAAAGCAATTTCTAAAGGCATTCCGCGACGATCAAGTTCAGCAACAACAAAGTTAAACACGGCTAAACCATCCCCATCTAAGTGGGTAAATACGCCAGAGTTTTTTGTTTCATAGTTATGAACCATCGCTTGAACGCGCTCATGATCCTTACCGCTTAATTCCATTCCTTCCGCGAGCTTTGTCGTTAACAAAATATCACGTGTGTGTCCTTGTCCCCCCTCTTTTGCATATCCCCAACCGAGGATTGAAAGAAGCATGACACATAAGGTAATTCCGAGTTTACGGCTAAAATTTTGAGTTCGTTTTTTAATCATTCCAATAATTCATCTTGCTAAACAAGACGGTAGTATAACTGAGATTGTGTAAAAAACCTTCTATTTATTTTCAAAACAGCTCTAAACGATTGGTCAAATCTTCTCAATCTCCCTCAAAATAAATCAGCAAATGATTCTATTTCACAAGGAGTAATGGTATAACTGAATATTTAGGCATACTTACAAATTATACGGTAAAATAGCCCTCATGATGAATCAAGACAACCATAAAAAAATCCTTTTAATAAATGGCGTTAACTTAAACCTCCTAGGAACGCGTGAGCCTGAAATTTATGGCCACACGACTCTGAAGATGCTTGAGTCAAACCTTATCGAAAAGGCAAAAAACATTGGCATAGATTTGCATACAATGCAGAGTAATCGCGAGTATGAAATCGTCGAGGCTATTCACCAAGCAAAAGAGCGTAATATTGCAGGTGTCATCATCAATCCTGGTGCATTTACACATACCAGTGTTGCAATTCGCGATGCCTTTTCTGGCGTAGCAATTCCTTTCGTCGAGATACATATTTCTAACGTTTATCAACGCGAAACATTCAGACATACCTCTTACCTTTCCGATATTGCTAATGGCGTGATCGTAGGGTGTGGTCTTTTTGGGTATGAACTTGCACTACTTAATATTACGAATATAATCTCTCACAAATAGACAATAAAGAGATTCCCCCTTGGAATCTCTTTATCTTTTTCACATAGGAGCTAATCTTAATGGATATTAAAGAAATTGAAAAACTCGTAGAACTCATTAATAACTCATCAGTTGATGAGATTGAGATCACGGATGGCGAAGAATCTCTTCGTATTAGCCGCTTCCCTAAAGAAACACAAGTATTCGCTGGCCAAATGCCAATGATGCAACCACAACAAGCAATGGCACAACAAACAAATGTTCAAATGCCATCAGTTGCAACAACAGCAGCACCAGAAGCAGCGCCTGCTGAACTCTCTGGTAAAGTTGTTCGTTCACCGATGGTCGGTACTTTCTACCGCGCAGCATCACCTACTTCAGACGTATTCACAGAAGTAGACGCTCAAGTAAATGTTGGCGATGTTGTTTGCATCATCGAAGCGATGAAAATGTTCAATCAGATCGAATCTGAAGTTTCAGGAAAGGTCGTTAAATTCTTAGTTGAAAACGGTGAGCCTGTAGAGTTCGATCAACCTCTCATGATCCTTGCTTAAGGAGTAATTCGAGATGTTAAAGAAAGTATTAATTGCAAACCGTGGAGAGATCGCACTGCGTATTCTTAGAGCTTGTAAAGAGCTTGGAATCCAAACAGTAGCGGTTCACTCAACGGGAGATAAAGACCTCAAACATGTGCGCCTTGCTGATGAATCAGTCTGTATCGGGCCACCTGCACCGGGTTTAAGCTACCTCAATATCCCTAGTATTATTGCAGCTGCTGAGCTCACAAATGCTGATGGTATCCATCCAGGTTACGGTTTCTTGGCAGAAAACGCAGATTTTGCGGAACAAGTTGAGAGCTCTGGCTTTGTCTTTATCGGCCCTAAAGCGGAAACAATCCGTATTATGGGTGATAAAGTCTGCGCTAAAAAAGCAATGATCGAAGCAGGCGTTCCTTGTGTTCCCGGCTCTGGTGATGCTTTAGGCTCAGACAAAGATGAAAACATCCGCTTAGCGCAAGAAGTCGGTTATCCGATCATTGTTAAAGCATCAGGCGGCGGCGGTGGTCGTGGTATGCGCGTTGTAGAATCTGAGAAAGATCTTCTTCGCTCTATCGAACTCACTAAAGCAGAAGCATTAGCAGCGTTTGGTAACCCTGAAGTCTACATGGAACGCTACCTTCAAAAACCACGTCATATCGAAATTCAGGTATTGGCAGATGGTCAAGGAAATGCGATTCATTTAGGGGAGCGCGACTGTTCATTACAACGTCGTCACCAAAAAGTATTAGAAGAAGCAACTGCGCCTGGCATCACTGATGAAGAACGCGCACGTATCGGTCAAGCATGTGTTGAAGCGTGTAAACGTATCAACTACCGCGGCGCTGGAACGTTTGAGTTCCTCTATGAAAATGGTGAGTTCTTCTTTATCGAGATGAACACGCGTATCCAAGTTGAGCATCCTATTACAGAGATGATCACAGGGGTTGACCTCGTACGTGAACAGCTCAAAATTGCAAGTGGTATGCCACTTACCCTCAAACAAGAAGATATCAAGTTTGAAGGGCATGCAATTGAATGTCGTATCAATGCTGAGCATCCTGAGACCTTTATCCCGTCACCAGGCATGATTACCACTTATCACCCACCGGGTGGTCCTGGTATTCGTATCGATACCCATATCTATGCAGGCTATGCTGTTCCTCCCTTCTATGACTCAATGATTGCAAAGATTATTGCTTATGCGCCTACGCGTGAAATGGCAATTGCACGTCTTAAAAATGCACTCCATGAGTTAGTGATTGAAGGTATCAACACCAACGCAGAACTTCATTTAAGAATTTTAAATGACCCAGCATTCTTAAAAGGCGGCATGGATATCCATCACCTTGAAAAAATGTTGAAAGACGCTAAAGAGAACGCGTAAGCACTTCTTTTTGTAGATTTAAAAAGCCACAAGGATTTCATTCTTGTGGCTTTTTTTATATCTCAAAATGATGTATGACTTCAATAATGCCGATATGTCGCCGGGTGCAATAGCGGATTCACTCCGTACCATTAATTGCCGGCATTATAGCGCCTCATACAAGCACGCCTTCCCTACTAGCGCGCGATTACGAAAAACATGCGGACATTCTCCTCCGCTTTAAGTCTGATAAAAACACCCATAAAAATGCCGGAAAACTGATCATTTCCCGGCATTTTTATTAGCTGATTATTGCGACCATCAAATACGATAACGCGCTAGCTTAAGATCTCATCTCGCATCATCTCAATATGTAGATCATTACTATTGATACAAGGAATAAAGGTATAAGATTCCCCGCCCGCTTCCATAAAGAAATCATGATTCTCCATTGCCATCTCTTCCAACGTTTCTAAGCAATCGGCGCTGAAGCCTGGACAAAATACGCCAATATTCTTAATACCTTTTGAAGGTGCTGTTTGGAAGAACTCCGCTGCATAAGGTTGTAGCCATTCAGCTTTTCCAAATCGAGATTGGAATACTGTCACAAATCGCTCTAATGGTTCGCCCATTCTCTCTGCGATAAGCTTTGTGGTTTCCAAGCACTGCTCGTAATAAGGATCGCCCTTTTCATAAGTGCGCTTTGGCATACCATGATAAGAGAAGACATAACGATCCAATTTCTTGCCGAGCGTCTCTTTCTTAATCTGCTCCATGCACGCATCAATATAGAGTGGATTTTTATAGTAAGCGCCGATCATTCTCACCGCGGGGAAATAACGAAGCGCCTTCAAAGCCTCATTCGTTTTATCTGACACGGAAGCCGTTGTCGCTGCCGAATATTGCGGATAAAGGGGGAAGATGACAATCTCATCAACCTTTTTCGCAATCATCTCATCAATCGCCTTTTTAATAGAAGGATTCCCGTAACGCATCGCCACAGTCACCTCATAATTCTCCGGCAATAGTGCTTGGAGTTTTTCAGCTTGCGCTTTGGTGATATTCAGTAGCGGTGATCCATTATCCCAAACGATTTGATACTTCTCGGCAGATTTTGCCGGACGCGTATTTAAAATAATGCCATAGAGAATGGGATACCATGCAAGTTTAGGGATCTCGATCACTCTTGGATCTTGTAAAAACTCCCTCAAATAGACCTTCAGTGCTTCTTTTGTCGGCGCATCTGGCGTCCCTAGATTTGTTAAAACAACACCTATTTTCTTCATGATTAAATCTCTATTAAGTCGGATGAATAAAAAGGGGCATACCCTATTTGAATATGCCCCTATATTAGCAGTAGCTTAATGCTAATTGCTAATCAATCTCATCTATTAGCCTAATTAATGACTAACCGAGTAATGCTTTTACTGCGTCAGCTTCTTCACGAAGTTCTTTTTCAGTTGCATCCATTTTTGCTTGTGAGTATTCAGAGATCTCAAGACCTTGAACAATCTCGAAGTCGCCATCTTTACAAACACATGGGAATGAGTAGATGATGCCTTCTGCAACGCCGTATGAACCGTCTGCAGGAACAGCCATTGATACCCAGTTACCGTCTTGTGTACCCAATGCCCATGAACGCATATGATCGATCGCTGAAGATGCTGCTGATGCCGCTGAAGATGCGCCACGTGCTTTAATGATTGCTGCACCACGTTGTTGTACTTGTGGGATGTAATCATTTTCGTACCAATCACGGTCGATAAGCTCAAGTGCTGGTTTACCGTTGATCGTTGTGAACGTTAAATCAGGGTATTGTGTTGATGAATGGTTACCCCAGATTGTCATGTTCTTGATATCGTTGATATGTGAACCTGTTTTTTCTGCAAGAAGGCTTAAACCACGGTTATGGTCTAAACGTGTCATTGCGTGGAAGTTTCTTGGGTTAAGGCTTGGTGCATTTTTCATCGCGATTAATGCGTTTGTATTTGCAGGGTTACCCACTACTAATACTTTTACGTCACGGCTTGCGTGATCGTTCATTGCTTTACCTTGTGGCCCGAAGATTGCCCCATTTGCTTCAAGAAGATCTTTACGCTCCATACCAGGACCACGTGGACGTGCGCCTACTAACATTGCGTAATCTGTATCTTTGAATGCAACATTTAAGTCATCAGTTGCAATGATATCTTGCACTAATGGGAATGCACAGTCATTCAATTCCATCACAACACCTTTAAGTGCTTCTAACGCAGGGGTGATTTCAAGAAGTTGAAGGATCACTGGTTGATCAGGACCAAGCATATCGCCAGCAGCGATACGGAATGCCATTGCGTAACCAATGTTACCAGCTGCACCAGTGATTGTGACTCTTACAGGTTGTTTCATGAATGATTCTCCTATGGGACAAGTTTCAAGTTTGTAGTAAAAATGTAATCTTTTATATTATACGCCAATAGTCCTAAAAGTCTTCTATTTTAGACATTCACATGTAAAAATTAGCGAAGTTTTATCGATGCAAGACCGATCAAAACGAGAATAAAGGTGAAAATCCAAAATCTTACGATTACTCTTGGCTCAGGCCAACCTTTTAATTCAAAGTGATGATGTATAGGTGCCATTCTAAAGAGTCGTTTCTTGCGGAGTTTGAAAGATCCTACCTGTAAAATAACAGAGAGCGTCTCGACTACAAAAAGACCACTCATAATGAAGAAAACGAGCTCTTGACGCACGATCACGGCAATAACGCCTAAGACACCGCCTAAAGAGAGTGCGCCCACATCCCCCATAAATACTTGCGCGGGATAAGTGTTAAACCATAAGAATCCAAGCCCTGCTCCCACAATCGCGGCGCAGATAATTAATACTTCACCCGCACCCTCCACAAATGGCAAGCTTAAATGTGTACTAAAGATCACGTTTCCGGCAATGTAGGCAAAAATCGCTAAAGCCCCTGCCACCATAATCGTTGGCATAATCGCTAAACCATCTAAACCATCCGTCATATTAACGGCATTACTCGCACCCACAATCACAAGATAAACAAAGGGGATAAAAAGAATACCGAGCGGGATTGTTAAATTTTTAAAATAAGGAATTAAGAGATTCGTTTCAGCAGGCGTGCTTGCCGTAAAGTAGAGCGCGCATGATGCGATTAATCCGGCAATACTCAAATAGAGATACTTCTCTTTTGCGCGGAGCCCGAGTGATTGCTTCTTCACCACTTTACGATAATCATCTAAGAAACCGACCGCACCAAAAGAGAGTAAAACAAAGAGCACAATCCAGATATCAAAGTTTGTAAGATCCGCCCATAAAAGCGTCGAGAACAAGATTCCTAAAATAATCAGAATCCCCCCCATTGTAGGCGTTCCCTGTTTAGAGAGATGGCTCTCTGGCCCATCATTACGGACAAACTGACCAATCTGCTGCTTTTGTAGCAGTCGAATAAAACTCGGGCCCAAACCAATACTAAAGACTAATGCTGTGAGTGCAGCCATAATGCCGCGCATCGTAATATACTGGAACACACGTAATGGCGACCAATAGTCAGCGAGATAGTCGAGAAGCGCATACAACATAATTTCAGATTCCTTTTTTCTGCTTTTAAAGTATTTTTATCAATATTCTTATTTTTATAGAGCGGTTGATGATCAGCAATATTTTAACCGCTCGTTTCGTTAATACTTTTAGTATCAAGGCAGCGCATAGACCGAAGAGCGCAAAAAAACTCTCACGCCTTATGCGTCTTGCCCTGCTTTATTCCGTATCTCTCATTTATTCCAATGGAATTTTCGAGACTATTTCTACTGCGAACACGCGGTCAGCGCTTCATAGAAATACTGCATGTTCATACTATTGGACCCTTTTAACAAAATCGTTAAGAGTGCCGGTCCATTATAAGCCTCGATCGATTCTTGCAATGCCGCTAATAGCGCGTCGTGCTGCTCAAACCCCATCGCACCATCACCAAATCCTTTGACCGCTTCTTGTGTTAAGGTGCCTAACGTGAAAAGCTTCGTAAATCCTGAAGTCTTTGCATAAAGCCCACTCTCTCGGTGAATCTCTAACTCTTTTTCACCCAGTTCGCGCATATCCCCTAAAACAAGCCAACGCTCTCCGGCATTACAGGCATCTATTCCCGCTTTTAGCGAGTTAGGATTAGCGTTGTAAGCATCATTAATCAGCTGTACATTGTCGTTAATTTTTACGACCTGCAAGCGTCCTTTTACCGGCATTAAGCGTGATAAACCTTCTTTAATTGTTTCAAGAGATTCTCCCGCCGCAATACTCGCAGCACTTGCCGCCATCGCATTAAGAATATTGTGCCGTCCCAGAAGCTTTAATGTAATATCCGTTGATTGCGTTTCGGCGTTTTGAACAACAAGATCAAAGTGCTGGCCCTGAATATTTTTAGCCATCACATCGGCATCTTCATCAATCCCAAACGTGAGGGATTTAAAATCAGATACACACGTTTGCCAAAACTCCGAAAACTGATCATCGGCATTAATAATTGCGGTACCGGTCTTAGAAAGCCCAGAGAAGATCTCCGCCTTTGCCCTAGCAACGCCCGCAAGTGACTTAAAGCCTTCAAGATGACAAGCCCCGGCATTATTTAAAATAGCAATATCTGGGCGGACGATTTTAGTTAAAAACTCAATCTCTTTAGGATTACTTGCGCCCATCTCAATCACTGCATGTGTATGATGGGTATTAAGACGAAGCAGCATGAGCGGACAACCCACATGATTATTGTAGTTCCCTTCTGTCGAGAGCACTTCATGATTCACCGATAAAATCGCCGTGATCATCTCTTTCAAGGTGGTTTTACCATTAGATCCGGTCAATGCAATCATTGTCCCGTTCCATAATTTACGCCATTCCTTAGCAATTCTCGCAAGCGCTTTCTGACTATCTTTAACGACAATTTGCGAGATTTGTGCAGAAGGGATGAAACGCTCAACGACAGCACATATCGCACCATTAAGCTCTGCGCTTTCAAGGTAGTCATGGGCATCAAACTGATCGCCCTTCCACGCAAAGAAGAGTTCCCCCGGCTTGAGCTTACGAGTATCACTTGCACCTCCGAAGAAATGCGCATCCTGCCCCATTAACTCACCATTCATGATCTTTGCGGCTTCAGATAGCTTCATTTTATAGCTCCTCGTTGTTTTTCTCGACTTCGGCAAAATCAGAGAAGTAGATCTCTCTGTCGCCAAGAATTTGGTAATCTTCATGCCCTTTTCCGGCAATCAAAATAATATCGCCCTTTTCACTTCTCGCAATCGCCAAGGCAATTGCGGCAGCACGATCCGCTTCAATTAAAATTGTCGGCGCTTCTGGCGCTTTAAATCCTTGTTTGATCTCTTGAATGATCGCATCAGGATCTTCAAATCGTGGATTATCACTAGTAACAACCACAAGATCCGCATATGCTTCAGAGATCTCTGCCATTAACGGTCGTTTTCCGGTATCTCGGTTTCCACCACAGCCAAAAAGCGAGACTAATCGCCCTTCATGAAGATGTTCACGAAGCGAAATGAGCGCTTGTTTTAAGGCATTAGGCTTATGGGCATAATCAACAACAGCAACCGCACCATTTTTAAGATGCATCATCTCCATTCGCCCTTTAACATTTGTAATCAAAGGTACGACTTCAATAATCGCTGCCATCGGCAACTCAAAAGATAATAGGACACCGATTGCCGCCACCAAGTTAAAGGCGTTAAAGGCGCCATAAAGATGGCTCTCAATCGGATATGCCTTGCCTTGATACACAAGCTCAAATCGCAAGCCTTTTTCATGAAGCTTCAGATCTTTAATATGGAGATAGTGAGGCTCGTTCGATGCTTTTTCGCCATAGGTATAACAAACAACTTCTGGTCGGTTCGCTTTCAAACCCTCAACAAGTTTTACCCCAAAAGCATCATCTGTATTAATGACGCTATATTGCTGATCATACTCCATAAACAGACGCGCTTTTGCCTCACCATAAGCTTCTAGCGTGCCATGATAATCCAGATGATCTCGGTTGAGATTGGTAAACACAGTGGTTCTAAATTTAAGACCTTCCACACGTTTTTGATCTAAAGCATGAGAGGTCACTTCCAATGCAATAGGCAACATTCCACTCATGAGAACACGCACATCATCATGTGCATCAATTTCTGATAGCGATTGATAAAGCGCCATTAAATCGGGCGTGGTATGGGTATTTTCTTTAAGATTTCCCATAAAGCCAATCCCGTTAGTACCAATCAGCCCGCAGTCGATATTCAACATACTAAACGCTTTCGTAATGAACTGCGTAACAGAGGTTTTCCCCTCGGTTCCGGTAACACCGATAAGTTCAATCCGTGATTGAAGATCTGCATAGAACTTAAAAGTCAGCTCACGCATTAAGCCATCAATGTTATCCACTCGAAGCGATGCAATCCCTTCAGGGGCAATAATTGTATTATCAGGATCTTCGTAGATAATCGCGCTAACGCCCTTTTCAAGGAGACTTGCAAGAAAGTCTAACCCATGAGAAGCAGCACCTTTTTTTGCAAAAAAGAGATCACCCCTTTGCGCATAACGACTATCTGAAGATAATCCATTCACCTCTATTTTAGAGAGTTCTGGAGGGATGTCGCTCACAATTCGACTCTGCTGTAACAATTCTTTTAAAGTCATCATCTTCTCCTTATCTCTACTTTACATCTCTACTTCGCGATCAATTTAATATTGGGTTCGTCCAGTAAAGCATCAGGTCTTGTTCCCATAATTCGTAATGTACTGCGCATTACATCGCTGAAAATAGGCGCAGCCACTAATCCCCCATAATAGCCATCTTTCGTCGGCTCATCGAGCATAACGGCCACCACATACTGTGGATCAGAGATAGGGGCAACCCCAACATAGAAGCTTCGGTGGTGCGTACTACTATATTTTCCATTAATAATTTTTCGAATCGTCCCAGACTTTCCACCCACTCTAAAGTTAGGAACATTTGCCCGCCAACCACCGGCTCCTCGAGATTTATCCGTCGTTGCTTCTAACATGATCAGGACTTGTTCAATCGTTCTTGGGCTGAAAATTTCTGTTGTCTCAGGATAATAATCACTCTTTACGAGTCTCAGCGGACGATATTGTCCGGCATTTCCAAAGACGGTATACATCTGCGCAAGCTTCAAGGTATTAACACTAATGCCGTAACCATATGCTTTTGTCGCATACTCAAAGGGATCCACCTGCCAACGACGCAATGTCCCTAAACGCCCTGGCTCTTCACCCGTTAAGCGAATTTGGCTTTTCGCGCCAATCCCTATTTTATGATAAATGTTATAGAGAATAGAGGGATCTAAACTCTCCGCAATTCTCACAACCCCGATATTACTCGATTTCATCAAGACAGTTGTCACATCCATCGAGTCTGAAGAAGAGACGTCTCTGACTAAGTTTTTACCAATTCGATAACCGCCACGCCCTGTCTTCACAACACTATTAGGACGCCATTTCCCTGACTCAAGTCCCGCCGCAACAACGAAAGGCTTCATTGTTGAACCTGGTTCAAAGATATCCGTAATCGCCCGATTTTTTAGAAGCGTTGCTCGTCTATCTTGTAGGCGGTTAGGGTTGCCTGCAGGTTGATTTACCATCGCCAAAATATCGCCGGTGCGCATATCTGCCACGACAACAGAACCCGCCGTCGCTTTATGTTTTATCATGCCGCTCTTAAGCGCTCTATATGCCGAAATCTGAATACGTCGATCAATTGTTAACGTGAGATCTTTACTCTCTCGGTAGTTTTCCTGATCGATAATCTCTTTACGTTCAATCACGCGCCCCTTCGCATCTTTTAAGATTCGCGTAGACGTACCCTTTCCTTTCAGCCAATCTTGATATGCAAGTTCAACCCCTTCGATACCGTCATCATCAATATCGGTAAAGCCCAAGATATGTGAAGTAATCTCTGCATCAGGATAGTAGCGCTTATACTCTACTTGATCATAGACGCCGGGGATTTTTTGCGCCATTAACGCTCTTGCTTCATGCGGTGGAAGCTGTCTTTTTAACCAATAGAATCGGGATTTTTGACGCGTGAGCACCAACTGTCTAATCTCTTCTTCAGGACGCTGAAGGAAGTAAGAGAGCTTAGGAAGCTCGTGAAGATTTTGACTTAAGATACTTGGATCAATCCAGATAGAGCGCACTTCTGTAGAGAGTGCAATAGGCTCATTATTACGATCGAAGATCGTCCCACGGATTGCCGGATTTTTGACATGACGAATAAACCGATTGTCCCCTTGTTCTAGGAGAAAATCGGTCATGTAGTACTGCAAGTAGAGTGCGCGAATAATGATTGCAATGGCGATAAATGTAAACACTCCAAAGACAAATATTTTTCGCCACTCTCGCCAAATTGTTGGTTTTGATTGTTTAGTTCGTTTCGATGCTTTCTTCATCAGCGATGGATACTCTCTTATAAATCGGCGTATGACGATTACTGAGCATGAATATTGCGATCAAGACCTACATATTTCACATCGGTATTGGTCTCAATTACATACACAATTGCACTCTCATCAGGAACAACCATACGAAGTTGTTCGCGTGTTTCTTGGTCTAGCAAGGCCTCTGTGACCAACATGCTCTCTTCTAATTGGAGTCGTCCAAATTCTTCGCGAAGCGCGATATTTTCACGCTCAACATGATCAATTTGATTCCAGAGCTTATAACTCTCTTGAATCGCCATAGCACGATTAATGCCTAAAAAAACGACCGCAATCATCACAGCTAATACTAATTTTTCTGATTTCATAGAACCCTCTTTGCAACTCTTAACATTGCACTTCTCGAACGCACGTTTTCACGGCACTCTTCATCGCTTGCTTTAATGGGCTTGCCCATCACTTTCAGCGCAGCTTTTCCTTCGCTGATTAATACAGGGAGATCGGGGTAAAGATCCTTTACCGTCGATTGCTCTCTCATAAAATGTTTTACGATTCGATCTTCTAATGAGTGGAAACTGATGACCGCTAATCGTCCTTCATCCCCTAATAGCGCAACTGATTGTGTTAGTGCTGACTCTAGTTGATCAAGCTCACCATTAACGGCGATTCTAATTGCCTGAAACACACGTGTTGCCGGATGAATACGTCCTTCCTTGAAGGGCATTGCATCACTGACAATTTTGGCTAACTCTAGGGTTGAGGTGATTCGTTTCTCTTGTCGATACTCATCAATCGTTCTTGCCACGCGTCCTGAGAATCGTTCTTCGCCATAGGCTCTAAAGACTCGCGACATTTCGTCGGCATCTGTTTCTGCAATCCAAACTTCCGCACTCATTGGCGAAGCTTGGTCCATGCGCATATCCAGAGGACCTTCTTTCATAAAGCTAAAGCCACGAGCCGCTTCATCTAATTGCGGAGATGACACACCGATATCCATTAAAATTCCATCCACGTGCTCGATACCAAGCCCGCGAACTAATTCCAAGATATTGCCCATCTCTCCTCGAACAAACTTAAAATTAGAAAACTCCGAAAAGTGTTCTTCAGCATAAGCTTGCGCCGTAAGATCTCGGTCAATACCGATTAATAATCCGTCTTGATCTAAATGCTTCAAGATTTCGCGAGAATGCCCACCACGTCCGAATGTCGCGTCGACATAAATTCCAGACGGCTTGATATCAAGCGCCTTAATCGACTCATTGAGTAGTACTGAAATATGCTTATGGGGGGAATTACTCACAATTATCCTTATTAATTAGTCATTAGCGTAAATTTTACACTCTTTCTTTAAAGTTTTCCACTTTTCGCCACTTTTCACCACTAATATTATTTTTTGACAAAAAAAGAGAGGTTTTACCCTCTCTTTCCCCCTAAAATACTCGCCACAAAAATCATTAAATAATACAAAAATAGTGAGGTATTCCGCAACGCAATCACTGACTTAAAATGATAATAATCGCGAGCTTAAATGGTGTTGTTTGGCGACCTATAAAACGGGTATGTTTCTTTACAAATAGTTACTATAGATCATTACTTCCGACATTGATTAGGGAGCATTCGTTTCGAGATATCTCCCCCTTGGCAATTCAAATAACCTCGTGCAAGATTATCCATCGACTCAAAGGCGAAAATAAATCGCCCCTCTCTATCGCCTAATAATGGCTTTCGGATAATCACTTCTAAATGATTATCCGGAAAAATAGTAATCCCCTTTACATCAGGCGCTCTATTATCTAAAAATTGTGGCGCAACGGTAATGGGTGATAACACTTTCTCTGTCGTCAGGTTCAATGCGACATCAGAAACAATCTCTTTCGCACGATTAAGCTCCTTATCAATCTGATTTTTCACCACCATATCTCGCGTCACAAGTGCCACAAGAATTATTACCAGCAGTAACAATATCACGGTGATCATCAGTTCAGGTTTTACTCTACGTAAGATAAATGTCTTCACGCTTCACTCAGCTCTATCATTGTCAAAAGAAGCCTAAATTATACCATACCCATAACTTTTAACAGCGCCTTTTAGCCCCCTAAAATGGGATTAAGATGCACATTCAGTAGGAAGACTTTCAGGATCAATATTCTCTCCCGCACAAGCCCAGCGAATCACGCCACCATCCGTTACTTGGGCGGTTAAAATAAGCTTTGCACCGCCTTCTCCACCATTCCCCACCACCGTGTCATTGTAGACAACGGTAATTTGATTTGCGGCTAACGTTAATGACTCAACACTATTTCCCGAATAATTTTCAGGATCCGCTAACCGCAGCTCGGTATGGGCATTGTCCGCACTCGGCCAGCGACTATTAAGTGTATAAAACACCTCTGCATCTAACTGCATACTACTAGCAAGGGTTAGCCCTTCTGTAATTCGTGCATTTTGCACATAATTTCGATAAATCGGTACCGCAATCATACTAATCACCGCAATCAGCGCAAGAACGATTAATAGCTCCATCAGAGTGAATCCTGACTCCCGTCGCTGCGTTTGCGGTTTAATAGCACGAAGTATTACGGGGTGATCATAACTCAATAGCCGAAAATGATTTTCGGCAAGAATACCTCGATAGCCTTCTAATAACCTCGAAGTCACTGAAAATTGATGAATGCCTACTACAGAATCTACTGCCTTAAAATGATTAATCATACTGTTCTCCCCTTGATCTTGTGTTTATCCATAAATGATTACATATCGCGAAGCTGATACGTCATTACTTAAATAGCCCTATCAATCAGCCATTCGAGAACTCCGCACCAACAATGTGCCGATATGAGTAATGCTAGTAGCCAAAAACAAGAAAGGGGAAAATCACATAATAATCAATTGATTAAACAGTAATTCAGCGAACATCAACAAAAGTCCTATTAAATATCTTTATAAAATATTATAGCCTTCATTTTAAATGTGATGAATTGTGGCATAATCCATCAGTAAGAGATTGATCTACGATTCATTTCAAGATCATAAGTCCCCTTTTATCACTTTATTGCTTATCATTTTAAGAGCGCCATTATGAACAACTTTAAAAAACTATTATTAATATTCGCAGCATCGTGGCTACTCACAGCTTGCGCTAATACAACACAATCAGGGCTTACCGGCGTAAGTAGATCCCAACTTCAAATCGTTTCTGCTGAAGCGATGAATGCCCAATCTAAACAAAACTACATGGGGCTTATTAACAACGCTAAAAGCAAAGGCGCGATTGATAGAAACTCTCAAACTGCAAAACGCGTCAATACAATCTTCACGCGCTTAGTTCCTCACACCAAAACATTTAGACCCGATAGTGATCAGTTCGAATGGGAAATTCATGTCATTAAGAGCAATGAGCTCAATGCCTTTGCAATGCCGGGCGGGAAGATGGTTGTTTATAGTGGCATCGTAGAGCGATTAAAACTCTCTAATGATGAAATCGCCGCGATTGTCGGGCATGAAATGGCGCATGTACTTCGCGAACATAGCCGTGAAAAAGTCTCGCAAGAGCTGATAAAATCATCAGGAATCTCGCTTGTTTCTGCAGCGCTCGGACTTGGTAGCAATGGTGATGCGCTTCTTCAACAAGCAGGCTCTGTCGCATTCTCCCTCCCCTTCTCTCGCACTATGGAATCAGAAGCCGATGTCATCGGGTTAGAACTCATGGCGCTCGCAGGATATGATCCTAATGCTGCCGTAACACTTTGGGAAAAGATGACTAATGCCGCAGGAAACAGTGGTAGCTCACTCCTTTCAACGCATCCCTCTGGCCCTGAAAGAATCAGTAACCTTCAAGCCCAGATCCCTAAAGTTGCGCATCTCAAAAAATAACTCACAAGCATAAAATAAAATACTTACACCAAAATTTACACTAAAAAAGCGAGGGAGATAAATAATCCCTCGCTTTTTTTATTAAGCTTTTCAGCCTACAACTTGATACGGCAATTTCAGTATGCTTACCTACCCCAAGAACTCTACAAACCATGCTTCAAGCGCCCAATCCGTACGAGTTTGGGCTTGTCTCAATCGATTAATCTCTACCAGTTCTTCATATTGAGTCAGTCGCGTTTTTTCCGGAATATTATGGAGCGTGATAAAAATTTCTGACAATGCAGATAACTCAGCAACCTTAACCGGATTAAACGACGTCGAGAGTAAGAAGAAGAGTAAATTAAAACTCAAAGATTCTGTCTCAAGCAGTGTGGCAACTCCCTTAGAAGGATTCACTTCACCTTGCCATAATGCATTAATCACCCCTAATAACGGTCCACGTTTTTCCAAATAACCACTTTGTAGATAATCCTCAGCCACAAAAGGAGCATCGAAAGAGAGGGATAAAAGAAAACTCAAATCCAGCTCACTTAATGCTGCATTACTCGGCATTTTTCGTAAATAATCTAAAGCAACGTCGCGTTTTGGCGCTTCAACAAAATAACTCTGACAACGGCTTCTAACAGTGATCGGCAACTTTTCAATTGCACTACTTTCTAAAATAAAAAATAGATCCGCAGGGGGTTCTTCCAAAACTTTTAGCAAACTATTGGCGGCATTGAGATTCATTCGATCCGCATGCTTAATCACCACAATTTTCTTGCCCGTTTCCGGCGTTAATTGAGCAAACTGATGAATCTTACGAATCTCATCAACCTTGATTTCGCCCTCACCTTTAATCTCATAAAGATCTGGGTGGAAGTAGGTAGCGAGCCAGCGACAACTTTGACAGGTTCCACAGGGCATATTCCCCTGCAACGTACGACAAAGAATGCCGGCAATCAATGCATCCGTTAAACGCACCTTACCAATGCCAGCCTTGCCATAAATCATCAAAGCATGTGGCGGCGTTTTTTCTGAGTACCGGGCAATCAAAGTTTGATAATTTTGTTGCAACCAAGGGATTGTTTTAAAATCTGGCTGAATCAGTATCTCTTCCACAATTAGTATCCATGACGTGTCATTAACGCCCTCAACTGCTGATAAATAGCATTAGAAACCGTATCAATAGAAGCCATCGCATCAATGCGATAAAACTGATCTGGTCGCTCACTTGCTAAGGTTTTAAATCCTAAACTTACTGCTTCGAAAAAGGTTAATGCTTCTTCCTCAAATCGGTCTTTATCGCCGCGCTTTTGGACTCGCTCCATTCCCTTTGCTACAGGAAGATCAAACCAAAAGGTACAATCAGGTCGAAGCCCGCCTTGCACTAATTGCTCTAACTGCGCAATATTTTCAAGAGAAATGCCGCGAGCATAACCTTGATAGGCATAACTTGATTCAGTAAAGCGGTCACATAACACCCATTTCCCGGCATTAATCGCGGGTAATATCACCTGATGAAGGTGCTCAGCTCTTGCCGCAAACATCAGCAATAGCTCCGTCATTTGTGACATATCATCTTGCAATAATAGTCCGCGGATTTTTTCACCCAGAGCCGTTCCACCCGGCTCTCGTGTTGTTACAACAGAAAAACCTTCTGTCTCAAGAAAGTTTTGTACTCGGGCAATTTGTGTTGTTTTCCCGGCACCCTCGGTACCCTCAAACGTAATAAAACAGCCTTTACGACACGTATCGACATTATCCTGGTGCATGTTATTCTGTTTGACCTCTTGTTCGCTGGCGATAAGCTTTTACAGCGCGATTATGCTCATCTAATGTTGCCGAGAAGATATGTTCTCCCGAGCCATCCCCTTTCGCCACAAAATAGAGTGTTTTTCCGCTCTTAGGATCGCTTGCCGCAAAAATTGCTTCGCGGCTAGGCATCGCAATTGGCGTGGGTGGTAAACCATCGCGCGTATAAGTGTTATACGGCGTATCTTTTTGCAAATCACTACGATAAATAACCCCTCGATATTGATCTCCGAGACCATAAATAACCGTAGGATCCGTCTGTAATCGCATTCTTTTTTGGAGTCGTCTCACAAAAACGCCGGCAATTTCTGGTCGCTCACTCGCAACGCCACTCTCTTTTTCAACAATCGAAGCGAGCGTAAGTAGCTCTTGTCGATTTTTCAATGGAAGATTAGCTTGACGATTTGTCCATGCCTCATCCACCACCTTTGTCATCGCCGCATAGCTACGCTTCAAGAGATCAGCATCAGAATAACTCTTTGGGAAGAAATAAGTATCGGGCAGGAAGTAGCCCTCAAATGGTTTCCCTTCAAGCCCTAATGCTGTCATCACCTCATCATTACTCAACCCTTTTAAAGTTTGGTTCAGATGGGGAGATTTCTCCAACGCTTGTCTCAGTTGAGAGAAATTCCAGCCCTCGATAATTGTAAAGTTATACTGCAGAACCTGCCCACTCGTAATAATCTTGAGTAATTCCTCAGGATAGAGCTCAGGCTTCAATGCATATTCTCCAACTTTAAGCTTATTCGCATCTCCTGTAAATCTGGCATACCACTTGAAATACAGCGCATTGCGAATAATATTTTTACCACGAAGAATCGAGACAACTTCATCGATATTCATTCCCGGCGTAATATCTAAAATCAGGCCTTTTTCGGGTAAGTTCACAGGCGTTTTGAGAAAACTCTCTAAATCCTTAGAAACCACAAAAAAACCACCGAGCAGAATGATTAGAAAAATAATCACACTGACTTTAGAGAGAAGATAACGAAAAAACGTCTGTATAACTTTACCGAGTAATCGCAAAGGAAACCTCTTAGCTTAATTTCTTAAAGATTAAACTACCATTTGTACCACCAAATCCAAATGAATTTGATAATACGATATTTAACTCGGCAGATTGCGCCTTTTTACCAATAATATTAAATTCAGCTGCGGCCGGTTCAGGATTCTCCAAATTAATCGTTGGCGGAACAATTTGATCGCGTAACGCTAAAATAGAGAATACCGCCTCAATTCCACCCGCGGCACCTAAAAGATGTCCGGTCATTGATTTCGTCGAACTAATCGCGACTTTTCCTGCATCAGCACCGAAGGTTCTACGAATTGCTTCGAGCTCCATTAAGTCACCTACAGGCGTCGATGTTCCATGTGCATTAATATAATCAATATCGCTAGGAGAGATACCTGCATCGTGGATGGCAGCATTCATACAGAGCGACGCGCCCTCACCATCCGGAGAAGGACTTGTAATATGGTAGGCATCTGAGCTCATCCCAAATCCAATAATTTCACAATAAATCTTTGCCCCACGCGCTTTTGCGTGCTCATACTCTTCGAGAACTAAAACACCAGCACCATCACCTAACAAGAAACCATCGCGATCAACATCCCAAGGTCTTGAAGCATGAGTCGGGTCATCATTTCGACGAGAGAGCGCTCTAGCGGCTGCAAATCCAGCGATCCCTAATGGCGTTGTTGCCATCTCAGCACCACCTGCAAGCATTGCATCTGCATCACCATGCTCAATAAGACGCGCTGCTAAACCAATGGAGTGAGTTGCCGAAGCACAGGCTGTAACCGCTGCAATATTGGGGCCTTTTAATCCGGTAAGGATTGAAAGCTGTCCAGAAACCATATTCACAATAGAACCAGGAACAAAGAAAGGACTTACTTTATTAGGACCGCGGTCTAGTAAGGTACTATGATTCTCTTCAATACCAGGCAAACCGCCGATACCAGAGCCGATCATTGCACCTACACGCGCAGCATTGCCGGCATTAATTTCCAATTGGGAATCTTTTAAGGCATCAAGACCTGCCGCAATACCGTATTGAATGAAGAGATTCATTCGTCTTGCATCTCTCGGAGAGATATATTGCGAAATATCAAAATCTTTAACAGGGGCAGAAAACGTTACAGGCGAGTCTTTGGCATCAAATACCGTAATCGGTGCAGCACCACTCTTTCCTGCTAATATATTTTTCCATGACTCTTCAAAAGTATTCCCTACCGGAGTCACGGCCCCAAGCCCTGTAACGACCACTCGACGTTTCATTTAAAAGTTCCCCTTGTGTATATATATCTTCTGCATATATATCTTCTCCAAATAAAAAAACGACTGTGTAGAGCTTGTAATAAGTCCTAAACAGTCGCTTCTATTTACAATATATCTAATCTCTTACTGATAATTAAATACGTTGTAGTTCAACTATTATAAGTTAGCATTAACGTAGTCGATAGCTTGCTGAACTGTAGTGATTTTTTCTGCTTCTTCGTCTGGAATATCGCAGTCAAACTCTTCTTCAAGAGCCATTACTAACTCAACTGTATCAAGTGAATCTGCACCTAAATCATCAACGAATGATGCAGGATTTACAACTTGCTCTTCTTTAGCGTCAAGTTGTTCCATGATTACTTTTTTGACTCGTGCTTCGATGTCGCTCATAACTTCAAATCCTTAAATTATTATAACAAAATGGCTCGTGCCAATTCTGTACTAAAAAAACGACTGTTGAATTAACAGTTCACCAAAATTAATACACTCGCAATTATAACGAATAAAAAAAAATTAGTCCATCAACATCCCACCATTAACGTTGATCGTTTCGCCAGTGATATATCCTGCGCTCTCTGATGCTAAAAATGCAACAGCGGCAGCGATCTCACTTGGTTCACCCAATCGACCTAATGGAATATTTGCTAAAAGTGCGTCCTTAACTGACGCTGGTAAATCTTTAGTCATATCTGTATCAATGAAGCCTGGCGCCACGCAGTTGATTGTAATTCCGCGTGATCCCACCTCTTTCGCCATTGATTTTGTAAAACCAATCACGCCTGCTTTTGCAGCAGCATAGTTTGTTTGTCCGGCATTTCCGGTAATTCCAACAACAGAACTAATATTAATAATTCTGCCTGAACGAGCCTTCATCATGGGACGAAGTACCGCTTTAGAAAGTGCGTAAACACTCGTTAAGTTGGTTAAAATTACATCATTCCACTCATCATCTTTCATGCGCATCAAGAGCTGATCTTTCGTAATTCCCGCATTATTTACTAAAATGCTTGGCGCACCCTTCTCTTTCGCAATCGTCTCAAGCACTGATTCAATACTTGCTTGATCGGTTACATTCAATACTAAACCTTGTCCGTTCTCGCCAAGGTAGGCTGAAATTGCCGCTGCACCATTTTCAGATGTTGCAGTCCCAAAGACATAAGCGCCACTTTGAACTAAGCTCTCTGCGATTGCTTTACCAATTCCACGTGTTGCGCCTGTTACTAATGCAATTTTTCCTTCCAAACTCATAGTATTCCTCTATCAAAATATAAGTCTTTAGATTATGAAGTAAATCCATTCATTTTCATATCTATAAATACCACACAATCAGTATTTTGAACTATTATTAGCCAAATACTCATTTTGTGTACTAAACCTGACTTTAGTCACACCGGCAATTGCCTTTTTAGTCAGCTTCTAGCAAAAACCGTCCTTGCAACCATCGTTATTAACTACGCCTAATAACTACGCGCCACAAATCTCAACTTGCAACGTAATGTCTGTATCGACCTGCTTTGGTGGCTCCCACGGAGAAACTTGCTCCACCAATCGAATACTTAATTGATGCCTATTCCCACTAAACTCAGGGAAGAAGTTATAACCATCCGTATTCAATCTTAGCAATCCTGCACGCCACTTAACCGAACGATAATAGAATCCGTGCTTAAAGACGCACTCTTCAGCAAGCTTCGCGCCACGAATATTACGCAAAACAAATTTAACCGCATTCATAATATTCTCGATAACTGCCATCCACTCATAGAAATGCCCCTTACGAGTCTCAAATGGCATATTTAACCAGTTATGAAGCACAGGAAGATCAAATGCACAGATTCCGCCAACAATCACGAAACGTTGTCTCAACGTATTGAGAAAAACATTCTCTTTAATACCATCGTACGCACGAAATGATTGTCGACTTAAAATACCTTTTAAAGTATTCGCTTCTTCGCGATCTTCTGGCGTCAACATATCAACGACCATCATCTGATCGAGCTGCTTAATGAGCTCAATTTTTGTATCATTTTTAGAGACCAACGTCACAAGATCAAGCAGTGTTCTGACTGCTGCGATGGTGCTGTACTCCGAATCTTGTTCGATATGGACAAGTGACTGCTCAGCCAACATCTCGATACGTAAAAAGCGTCGAATGCCTTCTGTCAGTGGAAATTCATAAATCATTCATTATCCTTCGTTAATTGAAAAACCGGATTCGGATAGGGACTGATGAGCATACCGCGCATGTAACTGATCGAGCTGTCGCTCTACAAATGCACGATTCTCACTCACAATAATATAATCCCCGAGCTTGCGCCGATCTAATCTTGAAATTTGTGAGCTGATAATCTTCTCAGCTAACGTTTGATCAATACTATCACGAGCCATCAATCTCTGTAACTGCAATTGATAAGGAACCTCAATCACTAAAACCTCATCACAAAGATCAAGATAAGGAGATCCTTCGTAAATAACAGGGACAACTACAACCCCATATTCTCCTTCTTGCAAATCTGCGAGATGTTTTTTTACCGTATTAAGGATCCGCCCATGTAAAATCGCTTCTAAATCCCGCTTAGCCTCAGCATCATTAAAAATCAGCTCACGCATTTTCTGCCGATCTAACGTATCTCCGTTCGTAAATAACCCATCACCAAATCGCGCCCGAATATCTTTCAGCGCTGCAATCCCTTCTGAATTATCTGCGCGGGTCATCATCTTAGAGATCAAATCTGTATCAATTACAGTTGCTCCTTTAGATTGAAGATAGTCAGACACGAACGTTTTCCCACTCGCAATCCCGCCGGTTAATAGGAGCGTTGGCGGTCTATTTTTTCTCATCATCCCTACTCACTCAATGATTATTTTCACCATGCAGATAAATAATCTACCGTTAATATGACATCATTAACAGCGCTCCACATATCAAACAACCATTATAAATCTCGTTATAAAGTAAAGGATTATACCTGAAATCCCTAAAAATGGACCAAACGGAATTGTTTTTCTAGGCATTTTACGATTAAATCCATAAACCAATACCATCCACAATAGCGCCATTACGGCACTCAAAAACAGATGCATAATCACCCATTCAAGACCAACCCAAGCCCCAATTGCCGCGGCAAACTTGAGATCTCCTCGCCCCATTGCCTCGTATCGGTATCGAATATAACCCCCGATATAGAGCATCAACATCACCCCATATGCCACAACAACGCCCCATACACTCAATTCAATTGTGAGTATCGACAGATCAAGTAAGGTACAGAGAATACCGCTCCACAACAGCGGATACACCATAGGATCAGGCAACAACTGATAGCGCCCATCAAAAGCCATGAGCGGAAGCATCAACAATAAAAAAAATCCATCCACCCATTGAGGCTCAATCCCTCCGAAAAAACCGAGCACCAATACCCCGCTCATCCCCACACAAATCTGTCCGTATCGAACCCTATACCGATAAAACATCAATCTACATTCTGCACATAACCATTTCCCCACCGCCTTCTGAGAGGAGTACTTAGCAGATCCTAAAGGATCGTTAACAGATCTCATCGGCGCGATTCTCAAGCACCATAAAAAGTGGTACAGCAAAAGCAACAGGAGCGGATAGAGCAAAATCGTTAATAACCAACCCGCCATTACAATGCCGTCCCGATACTAAAGAGTGGCAGATATAGCGCTACCAAAATAACCCCGACGCCCGCACCAATGAAGACTAAGGAGACCGGATCGATGAGCGCAATTACCCCTTCCACCCTCGCCTTCGTTCTTTCAGCATGATAATTTGCCGAACTGTCAAAAACAGGGACTAATGTTCCACTGACCTCTCCCACCGCAATCATCGCTAAAGCCACATCCGTAAAAATATTCGCAGCTTGCGCAACCTCATGAAACGAACGCCCCTGCTTTAGCGCCATCTCCATCGTACTGAGTTGTGATTGCAAATAAAGATTACTTAACCCTGCACGATAATAAGCGATTGCCCGAATCAAAGGCACCCCTGCACCTAACATCATGCCAATAACCTGTGAAAACCCGGCATTAAAATCACACTGAAATATCACCCCGAAAATGGGGAGCTTTAACATCTGCCGATCTATACGCTGCCTAAATCGACCTTTACGTCGATAACAGTAACGCAAGAATAAAATCACAAAGATCCCGCCAACAAAACTCATCGCTCCTTGCTGCGACAATAAGAAATCTGAAAAGGCAATCACCCTTCGCGTCATCAGGGGTAATGGTGTCCCGCTCGATGCATAAAGCGATTCAAAGGTGGGAACTACAGCAATCAATATGAAAAACAAAACCGCAAAAGAGACGCCTAAAACCATTAAGGGATATGTCACCGCCTTACGAATCGATCGCAAAGCATCTAAACGTCGTCGCTCGATAATCGCTAAATAAGCAAAAGTCTCAGGGAGCTTTCCGGATATCTCCCCCACCTCAATCAGAGCAACATAGAGCGGCGAAAAAATTAAAGTCCTTTTTCTAAGATAAGACGAGATCGGCACTCCCGACTCCACTTCCCGCTTTAAATCAGTTAACAGCCGTTGCATTCCCCGCCCTTTAGATGCGCCCAAGAGCAAGGTAAGCGCGGGTACAACGGAAACACCTGCGGATAATAGTAGGGATATCTGCTCTGTAAAAAAGAGCCGCTCTACCCGACTGATTCGAATCTTCATCATTTTCTCCTTACCTCCACCAATCGTAAAGGTAGTAGCAATATTGAAGAACAAGGACTATTAAAAGAAATCGATCAGTTTTCGCTAGCCTCAATCCATAAAAAATGGACAGCAAAAAGCCCTAGCTATAAAGCTAGGGCTTTTAAATATGGTACCGACGCCCAGATTTGAACTGGGACGCAGTTACGCACTACCACCTCAAGGTAGCGTGTCTACCAATTCCACCACGCCGGCATATCATCCTGCTAAGTGACTTCTAAATGAAGTTGCCTTAACAAGGTAGCCAATATTACAGAGCTTTTATCTTTCGCGCAAGTCGATGGTAAAAAAAAATACACTATTTTCATTAAAAATAATCTCACCTACTCAGAAATATGCATACACCCTATATATTTCAAACAATTACAGACAAAGCAAACAACAACATTAAAGCAAAAAAGAAGACAAGATGCTCGCTATGATGATCCTTATTATCGTTCTTATAAAAACCCTCCATCCCTCCCGCGAGAATTAATCAATAAACAGCATTTTTAAAACAAAAAATATCGCATTACAAAAATATGCTTTAAAAAATCAGTTGTTGATTATAAGCTACTCCTCTCATTAACCCCTTATCAGATTATCTCAATATATTATATTTATAGATAATTTATAATGCATCATTTAAAATCTATGAAACAAGAAGAGAAAGCAAGCGATCTAAAATGGATAGCCAAAAGTGAAAAACACAGAGAACACAAAAAACAGGCAGTGATAAATACAATCACCAGAAATAGATAACTCTTTTCACGACCAATCCCTACATAGGCATAGCCAAGATGCCTTTTACCTAATTTTAAGCAAATAAAAAGCCCTAGCTTTAAAAGCTAGGGCTTCTACTGTATGGTACCGACGCCCAGATTTGAACTGGGACGCAGTTACGCACTACCACCTCAAGGTAGCGTGTCTACCAATTCCACCACGCCGGCATACTTCATAAAATCGTTCTAAGTTTAACTTAGTTAGATTGAGTGCTTCCACCAATCACAGGAACTTCCTGAGTTGGGAGAGAATCAATAACGCTTTTACTGGCGGTAATCTTACCAGAGTTAAACATCATTACAAGGCTTGTGATGAAAAATAATACAACCATCCATTTTGTTAGACGTGCAAGGAAGTTGGCTTTACCGGCCGCACCAAATACTGTACCTGACGCACCTTGACCAAATGACGCGCCAATTCCTGCGCCCTTACCTTGTTGTACAAGCACCAAACCAATGATGATGAGGCACACAACAATATGGAAAACATAAATTAGATTCTCAAGCATTTATTTCTCTACCTTACCTATTTATTACGCTAAAGCGATCTTAGTAAATCCTTCAGCTTCTAACGATGCGCCTCCCACGAGAGCCCCATCAATATTCTCTTTTGCAAAGAGCGTTTCTACGTTCGAAGCATTCACACTTCCACCGTAAACCACCCTCACAAGGTCAGATATATTATCACTGTAATCTTTCAAAGTACAGTGAATAAAAGCATGCACTTGATCTGCTTCTTCCGGCGTTGCAGTCTTGCCTGTTCCGATCGCCCAAACAGGTTCATATGCAATCACAGCATTTTTAAAAGCATCGATACCAATAGCGTCGATCACCGAGGTCAACTGCTGCTTAATGACAGATTCCGTATTACCGCTTTCACGCTCTTCCAAAGTTTCGCCTACACAGATCACTGGCAATAACCCCGCATCAACAACTGCCTTCATCTTTGCAGCAACATCTTCATCCGTTTCACCATAGAGCGTACGTCGCTCTGAATGTCCAATCAAGACATAATCACATCCAAAGTCTTTCACCATAGAGAGCGAAATCTCACCAGTGAATGCCCCTTTTGCTTGCGCAGAAACGTTTTGTACGCCCACTTTAATATTACTTCCCTTTACAAGGGTCGCGACCTGATCAACATAAAGTGCTGGCGGAAATACAACAATTTCAGCATCCGAGCCTTTAACAGATTCAATGAGCGCATTGAGGAGCTCGCGATTTTGCGTTAAAGAGCCATTCATTTTCCAATTGCCTGCGACAAAGCGTTTATTTTGATTCATCTGTTATTCCTTAAAGATTGGATTATAGAAAATTTACTAAATATTTAATCATTCAATGCTATTAATTGCTATAATCGTACCTTATTTTCTAGTGCCTGCCTACTTTTACAAGTATTAAGGGTGGGGGTAGTCAGTTCACCGATTTTACATTGAGTATTAATATGATCCCAAAACGTTTAAAGTCTTTTTTTTCCCGCGATCTATCAATTGACCTTGGTACGGCAAACACCCTTATCTATATGCGTGGTCAAGGGATTGTGCTCAACCAACCCTCGGTTGTAGCAATTGAGCGGGATCTTAAAACAGGTCGTCCTCGTCTTTCCGCCGTTGGTCAAGAAGCAAAATTAATGCTCGGTAGAACCCCAGATACCATCGAAACAACCCGTCCTTTAAAAGATGGCGTTATTGCAGATCTTCCTAAAACAGAGATCATGCTTGAAAACTTCATTAACCAAGTTTTAAAACGAAACATTTTCTTAGGTCGTCCGAACCCTCGCGTGATTGTGTGCGTTCCATCAGGTGCGACACACGTTGAAAGACGCGCGATTAAAGAAGCCGCAGAAAGCGCTGGCGCACTTGAAGCTAGATTAATTCCAGAACCAATGGCCGCGGCACTTGGTGCAGGTATTCCTGTACATGAAGCAACCGGTTCTATGGTACTTGATATTGGAGGAGGTACATCAGAAGTTGCGGTTATCTCGCTTACAGGAATTGTCTACGCTAACTCTGTCAGAATCGGTGGTGACACATTTGATGAAGCGATCATCAACTATGTTCGTCGTAACTACGGCATGCTGATTGGTGAGCCGACAGCTGAACGTATCAAACATGATATCGGCACAGCCTTCCCAACTGCTGAAGTACTCGAAACACAAGTACGTGGCCGTAATTTAAGTGAAGGATTACCAAGAACCTTCTCGCTCACCTCCAATGAGATCTTAGAAGCTTTAATGGAACCGCTACAAGGTATTGTGAGCGCGGTTCAACTCGCACTTGAATCAACCCCTCCTGAGCTTGCGGCAGATATCTCTGAACGCGGAATCGTCATTACAGGTGGCGGTGCATTACTACGCAATATTGACCAATTAATTTCTGAAGAAACAGGCTTAGATGCGATTATTGCTGATGATCCTTTAACGTGCGTCGTTCGTGGTGGCGGAAAAGCATTAGAGCTTCAAGGGATATATGGCAGCAATGCCTTTGGTCTTGAATAGATCGCCTCGCAAGCGCTTAAGATTGCCTCTGCAACATATCGCCGAAAATGGTCTTTTCGACCATTTTATCGCTCACATTTATAACTGACGATGTTAAAGATCCATGGATAAGCAAGATAAAGGTCAAGAGCAATTTGATTTCCATAGCTTTGGGCTGAAAGGAAAGGCAGTGTTTTTCTGCCTTTTTTCGATTGCGCTCATGTTTATGGATCATCGAACCGACTATCTTAGACTCCCCAAATATTACCTAGAAGAGATTATTTATCCGCTCTCATTGATTGCGGAAACCCCTTCTCGGGCGATTGATTCAATACAAAATTGGTATACAGAGAAAGATCAGCTCCTTCAAAGAATCGAAACCTTAGAAGAAAAAGAGCTCTATCTTGCCTATGAAACTCAACAGATGGCGGCGCTTACCGCAGAAAATAAACGTCTGCGTTTACTCCTACAATCGTCATCTAAGTTAGAACATACAACGATTATTGCAGAGCTTATTAATATCAATTCAGATCCTTATCGCCATATCGTACTCCTTAATCAGGGTGCTAGTCATGGCGTTGAAGAGAATCTGCCGGTACTCAATAATCTTGGAATCGTCGGTCAAACTGTTTCTGTATCGCCTTCATCGAGTAAAGTGATTCTCTTAACTGACCCGCATCACTCACTACCTGTAGAGGTGAATCGTAACGGCATACGTGGTATCGCAAATGGCAACGGTAAACTCAACGAGATAGAAGTTACCAATATTGCCTTTGATGACGATGTAAAAGTGGGCGATCTACTTGTCACATCAGGATTAGATGAGAGATTCCAGCAAGGATATCCCGTTGCGGTGATCAAGACGATTACCGTCGATTCCACGGGTTACTTTGCTAAAATTATCGCCGTACCAACGGCAAAACTTGATCGTATTCGGGAAGTACTCATTTTAACCAATGGAGGGAATGATGAGCTGGATTAAACGTACCATCATTATCCTAATGACCTTTGGTTGCGCGATTGTTTTAGACACAGTCTCAATGCCGGCATTCTTTGAAGCGATTCGTCCACATTGGACGATTATGACGATGCTCTTTTGGTCGATTCATCTTCGCGTTCACTTCAGTATTGGCTCGGCATGGATTGCCGGGCTACTGCTCGATATTTCAAAATCTTTCGTCTGGGGATTGCATGGGTTTAGCTTTGCGCTACTGTGCTATTTAGTCAAAAGATATTACCCACGGATTAAATCCCTAACCCTTCCAGAGCAGACGATTTTAATTCCGATTGTCTTTTTAATGCAGTCCCTAATTACCATCTGGGTAAACGGCGTTCTTGGAAACTCAACGCCTAACTTTGTCCATTGGGTTATGCCAATCCTTGTTTCAAGCCTCATTTGGCCAATCCTCAATATTCTTCTCAATGAACTTTGTGAAGTCTTTGGAATTACCGATAAGTAACCTTCATCATGCTAGAAAGACCGACTAAAAAGAAGAACACCACCAATAGCCTCTTTTTAGGAAGAGCGCTGATTAGCGCCTTTTTGGTGCTCGTTGGACTCATCTTTTTAATCGCTAGACTCTTTCACCTCCAGATTATTGAGCATGAGCTATACACGACTCGTTCGAATGATAATCGGATTAAGTTGCTCCCTCTCCCCCCGACTCGTGGGCAAATTTTTGACCGCAATGGGGAGATTCTCGCGACCAATATTCCGATCTATAACCTCGAAGTTATTCGACAAAATCTCACAGGCCCTTTAGATCAATTAATCGAAGAAGTTCAACAACTCATCCCACTTAGCGAAGATGAGATTTCTCAGTTTGAGCGTGCCCTAAGACGTGCCAATCGTCAAGAGAGCGTCGTCCTTAAAAAAGGCTTGTCTGAAGAGGAATCTGCACAGATTGCCATTAATCTTCATAAGCTCAATGGTGCTCACCTTCAGGCAGACTTAGTACGAACCTATCCTTACAAAAATCGCGCCGTACATGCGATTGGTTATGTTGGCCGTGTCGATACCCGCGATATTCGTGAAATATCCGCACAAGGACTCGATCACGAATATAGCGGTATTACACATATCGGTAAGCGCGGCGCGGAAAAGAGTTTTGAAAATATTCTTCGGGGCTCAATGGGCTTTGAAACTGTTGAAGCGAGCTCTTCTGGCAGAACCGTTCGTAAAATTAGTGAAGTGCCGCCCATCCCCGGAAAAAACATCTATCTAACACTCGATCTACGCTTACAAATCTTAGCAGAAGAAGCGCTCGAAGATTTCGATGGCGCCATTGTTGCTATCGATCCACAAAGTGGCGATATCTTGGCATTTGTCTCTAACCCAACTTACGACCCCAATCTTTTTGTCGATGGGATTACGCACAAAGACTTTAATGAACTCAACACGGATCCCTCAACCCCCTTCCTCAATCGAGTAATGCAAGGCCTCTATCCGCCAGGCTCTGTCATTAAGCCACAAATCGGACTTGCAGGGCTTGAGAATGACTTTATTACAGATAAAACCATCATCAACTGTAAGGGCTACTTCTCCGTTCCCGGCAATAACCATAAGTTTAGAGATATGGGCTACTATGGCCCCTCAGATCTTCGCAAAGCACTCGAGCGCTCTTGTGACGTCTATTTCTATGAACTTGCTTACAATATGGGGATTACCACTCTCACTGATTTCCTTGCACCTTTTGCCCTCGGCACAAAGACCAACATTGATCTCTTAGGCGAATCAAGCGGTGTTGCACCAACCCCTGAATATAAGCGCCAACGCTTTAAGCAACCTTGGTATACCGGTGACACAATCACTGCCGGCATTGGTCAAAGTTACTGGCTCACAACCCCTCTACAGATTGCACAAGCAACGACAATTGTCGGAATGCGCGGTGAAGCTTTTGAGCCGCATATTTTAGGCGCGACTGCCATGCCGCCATCGAACCAGAAAGAGTTTGTCATTCCAAACCCGATCCCCCCACTCGTTCTTAAAGACGAACGCTATTGGGATGCGGCGATTGACGGTATGGTGGCCGTTGTTCATGGTGCCCGAGGTACTGCTCGCGCAACAAAATCTAACGATTATAAGGCTGCCGGTAAAACAGGAACAGCGCAAGTTAAAACCATTGCCCAAGGCGCTAAGTATGATGCTAAAAATCTTGATCGAAAACATCATGACCATGCGTGGTACGTCTCCTTTGCGCCTGTTGATTCTCCAAAGATTGCCCTTGCAGTCATTGTCGAAAATGGAGGATCAGGCTCACGAGTAGCAGCCCCTATCGCCAAAAAAATCACCGACGCTTGGCTCAAAGACTTTGATACGCCTTATGCTATCGAAACACTCGCGCGCGCGAAAGAAAAGCTGCAAGCGCAACAATCAAATGGCACGCAGGAGCAACTACCCTTACTACAATTAGAGTCGATGCCTTTTATCGATACCCCTCCCGCCGTTGAAGAAAAATCCCCGAAAGAGAAGACCGTTCCAAACCTAAAGTCACTCATGAATATTCGACTCGGCGGCAGTCAACGCCATCAAGAGCCATCTGAAAGCCACTCAACTATAAGGATCAATCATGGGACATGAAGATCTATACCATACCGAAACCGTCAAACCTAAGGGTTTGTTGGCATTCTTTCATCTCGATACGGTACTTGTCTTTTTAATCTTTATGCTAACGCTCTTTAGCCTGTTAGTGCTTTATAGTGCCTCAAACCATAATATGGCATATTTGATGTCACAAGCGCTGAAAATTGCCGGTGGATTTGTGCTGATGATTATTATCGCCTTTATTCCGCCTGAGCGTATCAAGCAATTCACGCCGCTATTTTACCTCTTTTCACTGCTTCTCCTTCTTGCGGTCATTTTTGTCGGCGTTGAGACAAATGGTGCGCATCGTTGGATCGACCTTAAAATCATTCGTTTCCAACCCTCAGAACTCGCAAAATTAGCGGTGCCTATGATGTTGGCGTACTATCTCCATAAAACCAATATTCCGCCAACATTTATGAATGTCGTAGGATCTCTCTTTATTATTGGTATTCCCTTCCTAATGATCTTTATGCAGCCCGATCTAGGAACCGCCATCATCATTCTCTTCTCTGGTGTTGTACTCCTCTTTTTAGGCGGGATTCAATGGCGCTATATTATTAGCGCAATCGTCATCGTTGCGGTAGCTATTCCCTCTATGTGGTTCTTTGGCATGAAGGAGTATCAAAAAGATCGCGTGATCACCTTCTTAAATCCAGAGCTTGATCCGCTTGGCAAAGGCTATCAGATCATTCAATCTAAAATCGCGATTGGTTCTGGGGGAATTTACGGCAAAGGCTGGCAAAATAGTACTCAAGTCTCGCTAAAATTTTTACCAGAAGCGACCACCGACTTTATCTATGCCATTATTGGTGAAGAATTTGGGCTAATTGGCACATCATTGCTCATCATCTGTTATCTTCTTATTATCTGGAGAGGACTCTATATTGCGATTAATGCTCGAGATAGCTATTTCCAACTCGTCGGCGGCGCAATCTGTTTAGTCTTCTTCTTCTATGTATTTGTTAATACAGGCATGGTTAGTGGTATTTTGCCTGTAGTTGGCGTTCCTCTTCCCTTTGTGAGTTATGGAGGCACAGCAATTGTGACGCTCTTTATCTCCTTTGGTATATTAATGAACATCTATTCGCATCCCGCATCTATTAAAAAAAGGATTCAATAAATGAGATTACGACTTTTAACGATGAGCCTCATTGGCGCGCTTACCTTAAGTGCCTGTGCATCAGAACCTGCAACACAGAGCAATCTCTCTCACTCACAAAAAAGTGAACCTGCCCGGATTCAACAATCTGCGGCACCTCAAAGAGCGGTTGCTGTAAATCCTTCTACTGCGCCTGATCGCTCGAATCTTGCACAACGTGCAGATGTTCAAGCTTTTATCAACAAAGTTAGTCGCGAAAAAAACCTTGATCCTGCATGGATGACTGAGGTATTAAATCATACGAACCTTCAACCCAAAATCGTTGAGGCAATGAATCGCCCTGCGGAAGGTGTGATGAACTGGGGCAGATATCGCCCAATCTTCATGACCGAAAAACGTATTAATGATGGTGTAAAGTTCTATAGCGAATATAAAGATGCCTTTATCCGTGCTGAAGAAGTTTATGGGGTTGATCGCTATGTCATTGCCGCCATTATTGGTGTTGAAACTGGTTATGGTCAAAACCGCGGCTCATGGAAGGTTGTTGATGCCCTTTCAACGCTCGCCTTTGATTATCCTCGCCGAGCTGAATTCTTCTCGGGAGAACTCGCAAGCTTCTTCAAGATCCTTCAAGAAAATGGCGGCGATCCGTTTAGCTATAAAGGCTCTTATGCCGGCGCAATGGGTTACCCACAATTCATGCCATCAAGCTACCTTGCTTATGCTGTAGATTTCGACGGCGATGGTAAACGAGACCTTTGGAATAATCCCGTCGATGCAATCGGTTCTGTAGGTAACTACCTCATGAAAGCGGGTTGGGTACGTGGTGCAAAAATTGCAGAGCAAGTATCAGTTAGCAGCAGTAATAATGCTTACCAATCGCTTAAACAAACAGGTCGCTTAACGCCGCCTAAAGAGACGGTTGCACAACTTAAAAATGCCGGCGTTATCACCAATGCACCTGCATCAACGAAAGCAACACTCTTTGAATTTGAAGTTACAAGCAGTCCAAAAGTGGATGAATGGTGGTTGGGGTATCAGAACTTCTACGCAATCACGCGTTATAACCATTCTAAACTCTATGCGCTCGCAGTATTCCAAGTATCTGAGGCAATTAAGAAAGGGGTTCGTTAATGCGCATAAATGGATGCCAAAAACTCCTCATCGGCACGCTTGCAATCCTCGTGATTGCAGGCTGTTCTGGCGTGTCTAATTCGTCCAGAATCAAAACAAGCCATAAGGGGGCAACGCCGCAAGATCATCCTTTGAGTAAATCAGGAAATCCTTCAAGCTATGTCGTCTTTGGAAAAACATACACGCTTCTCCCTACCACGAAGGGCTATCGAGAAAAAGGGATGGCATCTTGGTATGGCGACAAATTCCATGGAAAACCGACATCAAGCGGTGAACCATATAATATGCACGCCTATACAGCTGCCCATAAAACCTTACCTATTCCTAGTTACGTAAAAGTGACTAATACGGATACGGGCAAATCCATTATTGTGATGGTGAATGATCGGGGACCTTTTGTGAAAGGTCGTATTATCGATCTTTCAAACGCTGCTGCAAAAGTATTAGACGTAGTACAAAAAGGAACCGCCCCCGTCTTAGTCGAAGCCATTGGACCACACCAATATCTCGATCCTAGTAAAAAACCTAGAAACAACCAAAAAACGGCGGCAAAACCGGTAATTACCACTGTTACTACACAAGCAGATACGATGGGAACATCATCCTCAAGTACGCCCTATCCGCTCGATAATCGTTTAGTGGTTGAACAACAATCTTTTGATAATCCGCCGACAAGTCCAGAGTTTATTAATTCTAGCTACACTGCCCAGAACCAAAATAACCACCACTCTTCGGCAAATATGGGCTCTCCAGGCTATCGAATACAATTAGGATCCTTTGGTAGTGAACAAAATGCTGTCAACTTCCAACAAAATATGACAAATAGACTGCAAGAACCTGTCAAAGTTCAGTATGATAATGGTCTATATCGCGTTTATGCGGGTCATTATAGTAGTCGTGAAGAGGCAGGAAATGCCGCATTTTCACTACCTGTATCCACAACTATTACCTATTTTTAAAAGATGAAAAGAACTATGTTTAAAACAATTTTCACCCTTTGTGCTGTTGTAGTGACATCTCTGTCACTCTCTTTTGCCCAATCTCCTAATTCAACATTCCAATTGCCGGAATATGCAGTGAAGTCATGGATCATCATGGATTATGATACCGGTGCAATTCTTGCCGAATCAAATAGTAACATTAAATTTGAACCTGCAAGTATCACTAAAATCATGACGGATTACGTGGTTGCCGATGCAATTGAGAAAGGTAAAATCCACACATCAGATAAAGTCCTTGTCTCTGCAAAATCTCGTAGTATGCCAGGTTCTCGCATGTTCTTAGAAGAAGGAACGCTTGTTCCTGTGGATCAATTATTGCAAGGACTTATTGTCCAATCAGGAAATGATGCAGCCGTAGCACTTGCAGAGCATGTGGCATTCTCAGAGGATGCATTTGCTGTCAAAATGAATGAACTTGCAGCAGAAATTGGCATGAAAGATAGTCACTTCAAAAATGCAAGTGGTTTACCTGATCCTGAGCACGTTACAACTTCTTATGACTTAGCCGTTCTTTCTCGCTCTCTCATCAAGAACTTCCCTGATCACTATAAGTTCTATTCTCAAAAGAGCTTTACATGGAACAATATCCAACAAAAAAACCGTAATAGCCTTTTATGGGAAGATCCTTCTGTTGACGGTATTAAAACGGGTCACACCAATAGCGCAGGATATGGCTTAGCATCAAGCGCAGAGCGTAACGGCTTTAGAATCATTGTCGTTGTTATGGGTGCAGATAGTGAAGCTTACCGTCAAAGAGTCTCACGTGAATTAATTAACTTCGCTTTCCAAAACTTTGATCGTAAGAAGATCTATGAAGCGGGACAGGTTATTGCGAATGCCAATGTCCTTCATGGCATTGAGGCAACCGTTCCTGTAGGTGTGAACGAAAGTATTACTGCAACCCTTCCACGGATACAGTATGATAATCTGAAAGCACAAATCCAAGTAAATGCCGGTCTTGAAGCCCCTATTAAAAAAGGTGATCAAGTCGGGAATCTTGAATTTTATATTGATAGCCACCTTCTCTACAGCTTCCCTGTTGTTGCACTTGCAGATGTAGAGAAAACCGGGATTTTCCTTCGTCTCTGGTCGAGCTTCCTTACCAAAATCAATAATAAAATCAGCAAGTTCAAAGGTGCGCTTTAATTTTAGCGATTTTTTTGTAGTAATTTTGTAGTTTATTCGTTATCATACTTCCCACATAAACAGTGTGTGTTTATTTTTTGATTAAATTTTTAGGAAACGAGAGACATGTCACAACAGATTATTGACGATCTAAAAGCACAAGGTATTACCGCAACAGAAGTTTTATACAACCCAAGCTATGAAGTTCTGTTTGAAGAAGAAACAAACCCAAGCCTTTCTGGTTATGATAAAGGTACTGTTACAGATCTTGGTGCCGTTGGTGTAGATACAGGTATCTATACAGGTCGTTCGCCTAAAGATAAATATATCGTACGTGATGAAACCACTCAAGATACAGTATGGTGGGCAGATTCAGGTAAAGGCAAAAACGATAACAAAGCAATCGACCAAAAAGTTTGGGGAGAGCTCAAAGAACTCGTTCTTGGCCAACTTTCAAACAAACGTCTTTTCATTATCGATGGCTTCTGTGGTGCAAACGCTGAAACTCGTTTAGCAGTGCGCTTCGTAACAGAAGTAGCATGGCAAGCACACTTTGTTAAAAACATGTTCATTCGCCCAACAGCGGAAGAACTTGCAAACTTTAAACCAGACTTCACTGTTTTAAACGGCGCAAAAGTATCGAACAAAAACTACAAAGAGATGGGCTTAAACTCAGAAACTTTCGTAGCGTTCAACTTAACTGAAAACATGCAATTGATCGGCGGTACTTGGTACGGCGGTGAAATGAAGAAAGGTCTCTTCTCAGTAATGAACTACCTTCTTCCCCTCAAAGGCATTGCGTCAATGCATTGTTCTGCGAACGTGGCTAAAGATGGCGAGACTGCAATCTTCTTCGGTTTATCAGGAACTGGTAAAACAACTCTCTCAACTGACCCAAATCGCCAATTAATCGGTGATGATGAGCACGGTTGGGATGATGATGGTGTATTCAACTTTGAAGGCGGTTGTTATGCGAAAACAATCAACCTCTCTAAAGAGCAAGAGCCAGAAATCTACGGTGCAATCCGTCGTGACGCGCTTCTTGAAAACGTTGTTATTAATGACGGCGTAGTTGATTTTGCAGATGGTTCTAAAACTGAAAACACACGTGTTTCATACCCGATCTATCACATCGACAACATTGTAGAGCCTATCTCTAAAGCAGGCCCTGCGAAAAAAGTTATCTTCTTAACAGCAGATGCGTTCGGTGTTATTCCTCCTGTGTCTAAATTGACACCAGAGCAAATGCAATACTACTTCCTCTCAGGTTTCACATCGAAACTTGCAGGTACAGAACGTGGTATTACTGAACCAACTCCTACATTCTCAGCTTGTTTCGGTGCGGCGTTCTTACTCCTTCACCCTACACAATACGCTGAAGTACTTGTTAAGCGCATGCAAGAATCAGGTGCAACTGCTTACCTCGTAAATACAGGTTGGAACGGTACTGGTAAACGTATCTCACTTAAAGATACTCGTAACATCATCAACGCAATCTTAAGCGGCGACATCGATAAAGAAGAGACAGAAATCGTTCCTATCTTCAACCTCGAAGTACCAAAAGCAATTGCAAACGTTGACGCGTCAATCTTAGACCCACGTTCAACTTACGGTGATGCAGCTGAGTGGACAGAGAAAGCAGAGAAACTTGCTGACCTCTTCGAAACTAACTTCGATAAGTACACTGATACAGCTTTAGGTGCTGAACTTGCAAAAGTTGGTCCTAAAAAATAATTAGAATTTCATTCTAGTGATATCAATTCAAAAACCCCAAAGAATTTCTTCGGGGTTTTTCTTTATCTGGTATTTATCAACTTCAACAAGGCTACCGCTAACACATTTCCAGTCCTTGCTAACTTTACGCGAGATTTTCCTTCCAATACCGTCACGAAATCTCTTTTGAAGCCCCACCATTCCACCGGCATTTCCGGGTCTCGCTAATCATTAACAATCTCCTTGTCTCTTTCAGCCGACTCATTGCCGGAGCGATGATAGCGAAATCAATCTATCAATTGCCGGCAATAAGCATCCCCTGCTTTTATCAGCCCAACCTCAACCAGCTTTACGCGAGATTTGACCCCAATGCCGTCACGAAATCTCTTTTAAAGCTCCGCCATTCCACCGGCATTTCCGGATTTTTCTCATAAAAAGTCATCCAATAAAAAAGGATTGATAGCTTTCTATCAACCCTTCTTAAACCTACTTTTAATATTGGTAAGAGAACCAATTATAAGGTGATCTTCGCGCCTAGTTTTTCAACGAATGCTGCTAACCACGCAGGGTGCGCTGGCCATGCAGGTGCTGTGACTAAATGTCCACTAACTTCTACGCCATCAACCGCAATATTACTATATGAACCACCCGCTAAGGTGACTTCTGGTCCACAAGCAGGATAAGCGCTCACTTTTTGTCCGCTAATCACACCTGCAGCGGCAAGTATTTGTGGCCCATGACAAACGGCAGCAATCGGTTTTTTCGCTTGATCAAATTCTCTGACAATCTCGAGAATTCTTGGATTTAAGCGCAAGTACTCCGGCGCTCTACCACCTGGAATAACAAGCCCGACATAATTGTCCGTATTGACGGCATCGAAATCATAATTGAGTGCAAAGTTATGTCCCGGTTTCTCACTATACGTTTGCGCGCCTTCAAAATCATGAATTGCCGTAAAAACGGTATCGCCGGATTTCTTATCCGGACACACTGCATGCACTTCATATCCGAGCATTTTTAAAGCCTGAAACGGCACCATGATCTCGTAATCTTCTACATAATCACCGGCTAGTAGTAAAATCTTTTTAGTCATTCTCTCGTTTCTTATCCTCTATTTTATTACGTCATTCCCAATAGATTCAGCATCTACTGAAATGCCCTTTAAAGATGAATCACTGAAACCTGATCAATCCTTTATCGTTCTAACATAATATGATTATGAACACGATTCAATCCATTATTCATTTCTATCAATAAACTACCGTTAAAATAGGGATTGATTGCCGGCATTTCCGGATCTCCCTAACCACCAATGACCTACTTTCTCTTGAGCTGATTCATTGCCGAAGCCATAACAGCGAAATCAATATATCGATTGCCGGCAAATAAGCATGCTCTGCCTTTCGAGCCAAACCTCAACCACCGTTGCGCTAGATTTTCCTTTCAATGCCGTCTCGAGATCTCTTTTGAAGCTCAGCCATTCCACCGGCATTTCCGGTTTTTTCTAATCATCAATGATCTCTTCTTCTCTTTCAGCCGACTCATTGCCGGAGCAATGAGAGCGAAATCAATCTATCGATTGCCGGCAATAAGCATGCTCTACTTGTTCGCTTTAAAATTCCCACAAAAAAGGACTGATAGTTTTCTATCAGCCCTTCTTCCATTCACCATTAATACCGATCGTAATTTATGCTTACGGTATTATTGCCGGAAAAACCACTATTTAATACGTTCTAATTTCAAGATTTTAAACTGTGGATTACCGGCTAATTCCGTACATTTTACGTATTCGTCGTAGCAGACTTTCTCAATAGCGATAAAGCGGTTTACCACAAAATATGCGATCCCTTTACGTCTTAAAAGTCGCTTGGTATTTTGTACAAACTTGATCGTTAAATCTTGTGATGTCCCAAAACCTTGATGGAACGGTGGGTTGCAGATGATTCTGTCAAATGAGCGGTCTTCTAATGCAGCACCACAATCATCTAAGGTAACGGTTGCTTCGATGCCTAACTCTTTCAAGTTATGATCGCATAGCATTACAGATGCGACGTTACAATCTGTTGCAACAATCGATTCAATTTTAGGATTCTTCCCAACACTTGCGGCTAAATAACCATAACCGCAGCCTAAATCGAGCACCTTCCCTTCTAAAGAGAATTTATCTTTATTCAAGGTTTCAGCTAAGAATACGCTGCCATCATCGATTTTTTTATAACCGTAGATGCCAGGCTTACTCACAAAGTTGATGCCTTGCGCTTGATCTTCTATCTCAATAAAGCTGCGATACTCTTCGCCATTTAATGCAATCTCGCCGCCGGCACGCTTTTCAATACGCGCATAACGCAAACCTTTCCCCAAGAGTTCGAGCTCAACAACTGCTCCCATATTCTCGGCATGTTTGATGATGCTTTTAACGCCCTCTTTATTATTGCCCGTTAAGACTAAGCTACCGCCTTCTTTAAGGATTCTGTTCGCTTGGACTAATAAGTAATTAGTTAAAATTTTTGATTTATTTAATCTAAACAGAATAAAATCAAAAAAGTTATCAGGGGCATCTTCTAATACGAAATCACTAAGATTTCCATCAAAGCCCATTGTTTGTAGCTCATTATCGATATCTTTACGATTGGTAATGTAGCGAATATTATCCTGAGCGCTGATGCCTTCAAGATTAAAACTCTCATCTGCGATGAGTAAGCCTTGGCCGTTATTAATGAGTTCGCTATCACGAAATAGTGCGTTACTTGCTTCAGCCATCTTAAAATCCTTCTATCTCTTTCTCTGTTAAAGGGCGATATTCACCCTCTTTTAATCCATCTAATGTTAGATGACCAATTTGCGCACGATGAAGATCTTCTACATGATTTCCCACCGCGGCGAGCATTCTCTTAACTTGGTGATAACGCCCTTCTGAAATCTTTAGGCGTATCTCTGTTGCCGATATTTTATCAACCCTTGCTGGCTTTGTCGGTAGATCATCCCCTCGCAGCTCAACGCCCGTTTCGAGCATTGTGATCATCTCATCGGTGATCTCCCTTGCGAGTGTGATTTCATACACTTTCTCAACTTCCTGACCGCTACTACTCGGATGCGTTACACGATGAGACCATGCGCCATCATCTGTCAGAAGCACAAGCCCTGTCGTATCGGCATCTAATCTGCCGGCAATATGAAGCGTCTCGTTATCATCTTCGATCAAACGAAAGAGCGACATATGCCCATCGTGACGTCGGCTTGATACATAACCTTTGGGTTTATGAATGACAAAATAACGTGGCTGACTGCTGTAAGTTGCGGGCTCATCATCCATGATGACTTGATCCGCTTCCGTGACTTTAAAGTCCCGCTGCGTAATCACTTCCCCATTCACTTCAACCCATCTTCCACGAATCATCTTTCCCGCTTCTTTACGAGAAACCCCTAAACTCAATTGTAAAAACTGATCTAATCGATATATTTTCATCTATGTCTATTCTGCGGTTACACGAAGAACTTCTTCTAAAGTCGTTCGTCCTTCTATAATCATATCAATGCCAGATTGTCGAAGGCTCTTCACACCCTCTCGCTCTGCTTGTACACGAATGTCAGCGGCAAATGCCCCTTCTAAAATTCGTTGCTCCATTCGCTTGGAAATTGGCATTACCTCGAAGATTGCAAAGCGTCCTCGATAGCCATCATGGCATTCAGAACAACCACTCGCGCGATAAAATCTACTCGCTGCCTGCATCGGGGTAAAACCTAATGTCTGTAAATAATCAGAGTCAACAATATCTTCCTCTTTACAGTGACAAAGCTCACGTACCAATCGCTGCGCAATAACGAGCTTAACAGTAGAGGCGATATTATAACGCTCAATTCCCATATTCTCTAAGCGCACTAATGACTCAACGGCCGAGTTTGTATGCAACGTCGAAAGCACTAAATGCCCTGTTTGTGCAGCTTTCATCGTAATATCCGCTGTTTCATGATCTCGAATTTCACCCACCATTAAGACATCCGGATCTTGTCGTAAGAATGCCCGCAGAGCTTCTGCGAAATTGAGCCCAATTTTAGGATGCACTTGTAGTTGATTGATCCCCTCAAGATTAATCTCAATCGGATCTTCTACCGTTGCAATATTTCGTGAGACTTTATTAAGATGATTCAAACAGGCGTAAAGTGTTACTGTCTTACCAGAACCTGTGGGGCCGGTGACCAAAATAAGCCCCTGGGATTTTTCAATAGATGCTTGAATCATTCCCTTTTGCGCAGGTGCTAATCCTAGCTTCTCCAAAGAGAGATTCATCTCACTATTGTCCAGCAGGCGAATCACGACCTTTTCACCCCAAAGCGTTGGGATTACAGAGATACGCGCATCAATCTCATCATCTTCAAGACAGATAGTAATATGACCATCTTGTGGCAAACGTCTCTCGGCAATATCAAGCTCAGCCATGACTTTTAAACGAGAGGCGATAACATTACGATATTGCTCTGGTACGGCATAAACCTTATGCAAGATCCCATCAATTCTAAATCTAATACGATAATTCATCTCATAAGGCTCGAAATGAATATCGGAAGCTTTCTGTGTTAATGCATCGAGCAAGACAAAATTAATATACTCAATGATATCGTCTTCGGCAGGTTGCGCTTCTACTTTCGTCCCAACTTCATCAAGTACTTCTTTTAGCATCTCTGCAGAACTTTGTGCAGAGATCACTTCGCTGTCTAATTCCACCTCATCGGGCAGATCCGCCTCCGCGCGAGCCCCTGTTAACAGAATCTTTGTCGCCACTTCTGCTTCTAATCCTTTCAGCGTCTCAAGCGTGACGGCTTCGATCGGTGAGTGCTGATTATCGATATGCTCTACAGCCGTCATATCAATATATTCATCCTGCTCAACCTCAGGTAGAACCGCTAATGATTCGTTTAATAATAACTGTTCATCCGATTCATCAATCGTCTTCTCGTCATTTTCATCCGGCACATCATCAACAGGAATCAATGTAAGACCGTCATGAGAATCCACTAAAATCGCTTCTGTAAAGTGGGCAGTTTCAGCATCATCGTCATCATCTGCCATCGCCTCAAGCTCATCTGCATTCAATGAGGAATCTTGCAGCGCAGCAAATCGATCATCTTCAGCAAAATCATCATCTTCATGACCTATTGCCGGCATTGTTAACGGCGGATTCATACTCATCATTTGCGGCTTATGCGTTAACGCGATATGCCCAATTGTAGCGAGAATACCGTCACTTTCCGCAAGCCAATAATCGATTGGAAAGAGTGATCTTAACGCTAAGATATCAAAAAACTTCTCATTATAAGGATCTGCCGTCGCAACTTTCAGTCTCCCGGCAATTAAACAGACAGGCACTACAAATTGAGTTTCCATCTCTTCAATTGAAGCGAATGTAGAAAAATCAAAATCTTGTAATATATTCACCATCGCAAGATCTGCTACAGGTATCGGATTCGCTTCATCTTGATTCGCAAAATTTGCAGCTTCGAAGATCGCTTCGCTCGTTAAACCATGCGCTCTTAATTTACCGACCGTAGATGTTTCTGCTTCATACATTCTCGTAGAGAGAAGTGGCACGGCCTCTTTCGACATCCATTTAAGCGCAATAAGCCCTTGGATCAATTGATTATGTTCGAGTTTCACTGACAACCTCTTTACTAAATTTCCGTACGAGGCTTGTAATATGCTGATCAGCCCCAAAATTGTGCTTATTATACCACTACTTCTTGAGTCGAACCCCCTCATAATGTAGAGTTATAGGATATTTTGTAATACTTTTAACGTGTTGATGAAGCAAGTATTCTCCCATCAACCCATCATTGATCACTTTCAAGATCAATTTTACGAATATCACGCAAAGATCAAATGATCAATCCTCTTTCATGATTGTGACGGAGTACAGAATCAAAAAAGGGGGCTCGCGTATAAAAAGCCCCACCTACTAATATCAATAAGGATAGTAAAAAAACGAATGAGTACAATCACACTCGCCTTTGATGGTGATAACGAACGCTTGTCGAACCTTTGTGGCAACCTTGATGAACATTTAAGATTGATAGAACAGAGAGTCATGGTGGAGATTGGCAATCGTGGTGCGAACTTCCAAATTGCCGGCAATGATGATGATATTCAAAATGCCAAGAATATCCTCGAAACGCTCTATACACAAACCGCTCAAAAGTGGTTAGAACCCAATGATGTCCATCTTGTTATTCAAGAATTTAGCCCCGAGTTTGCGGCAGTAAAAAATGATAAAAAAGACCGCGTAATTAAGACCAAAGCCGGACTTATTCGCGGAAGAACCCCTGCACAAAAGACCTATCTCTATAATATGGGGAAAAACGATATTAACTTTGGTATCGGTCCTGCGGGAACAGGAAAGACGTTCCTCGCCGTAGCTGCGGCAGTAGAAGCCTTACAGAAAGATGAAGTGCGTCGTATTATTCTTGTACGTCCTGCGGTAGAAGCCGGAGAAAAACTCGGATTCCTCCCCGGCGACCTTACCGAAAAGATCGACCCATATCTTCGCCCGCTCTATGATGCCCTTTATGAAATGCTCGGTTTTGAAACCGTGAATAAGCTCATAGAACGTCATACCATCGAGATCGCTCCACTTGCCTTTATGCGAGGTCGTACATTAAATGATGCCTACATCCTCCTCGATGAAGCACAAAATACGACAATCGAGCAGATGAAAATGTTCTTAACACGTATTGGTTTTGGCTCAACAGCCGTGATTACCGGCGATGCATCGCAGGTCGACTTACCGCGCCATATTAAATCAGGCTTAAATCATGCGCTTGAGGTTCTCAATAATATTGAAGGAATCTCTATGAGCCACTTCACCTCTATCGACGTTGTCCGTCACCCAATGGTGGCTAAAATTGTCGATGCCTATGAAAAAGCCGATGAAGCTGAGCGTATTCGTAAAGAGACTCGCGAAGCAATTCGCGGCGCTGAAAGAGCAGAAGCCGAGAGATTAAGCAAAGCATAACGCGCGCTTTCGACGTAAAGCCCTTTAATTCATGCGAATTAAAGGGCTTTTCCCAAATATCCCCAATATTACATCCTTTTAATAACCATCATCACAAAGAGCCTAATCATGCGCGATACAACGCTTCTTAACCTCGATTGCCAACGTGAAATCGACCACAATGTTCCTAACGATGAAACCTTAAGCCTCTGGGTCAATACTGCCCTTGAAACGGCCGGCTACTTAAAGCCTGCGGATGTTACACTTCGTTTCACCACAAATGAAGAAGTACAAGTGCTTAACCGCGATTTCCGCGGCAAAGATAAACCGACAAATGTACTCTCGTTCCCGTTTGAAGTACCAGATTTCCTCATAGATGAAGAGCCAACGCTCGGCGACATCATTATTGCAATGCCCGTCATTGAAGCAGAAGCAGTAGAACAGAAAAAAAGTGTCGAGCATCATCTTGCACATATGACGATTCACGGTACGCTCCATCTTTTAGGGTTTGATCATATCATCGACGAAGAAGCCGAAGAGATGGAAGCGCTAGAGATCGAGATTCTTGAGAAACTCGGGATCGCGAACCCTTACGAGGAATAACCCCCCTATTTCAGAAAGCGGATAGCCCTTCATAGTCGCTAGAATTCGCGAGTATAATTACAAGAAAAGCTTTAATGCTTATTCTTACGGTAATCAAAAAACGATACTTGAACAATAAAAAAGAGATCTATTATCTAATAGATCTCTTTTGCATAATATCTCAATATATTATAAAGCCTGGCAATCTTAACGCGTTAAAGTGAACATCAGCGATTCAGATTCGGTAATCGTTAAGAATCCGCCAAAAGTACTCTCTGCAGCGGATCGAATGAATAATGCTCGATCATCATTCTTAGGATCGGGGAATGTGATTTCATATTCATCGCCACCTGAAAGCTGAATACCATACGTTGATACACCATTAACAGTACTGATACGATGTTGCGTATAAACGCGTTCTTCCACTTGTCCACCCGCATCAGTAATCATCAATAACTTTGGCTCAAAATTAACAACAAACTCATTACCAGTATTATCTGTTGCATGCCATTCCCCTTGGTAAGCATCTGATCCACTACAGGCTGCAATGATTAATCCCAATAAGAATATCCCACATAATTTAATAATACGCATCATTAACCCCTTTAAAACTTAAAAATAAAAACAACTTACAATTAAAATCAATCGCCTATAATACGTAGTTAATTAAAAAAGACAAAAATAATAATCTGTAGGATTTACTCGCGTTATTTACCGCATTCAGGTTGCCCCCGTTAGTGGACATGCGCCGTTCAATAAGGTGATCTAAGTTTTTCCGCTATCACTTCACGACAAAAGTAATCGAATGTTAACTTTTTGTTTGACATTAAAGTAATCGATCGTTAACATTGCTCTGTAGGTTAACAAGTGATTACTTCACGATTCTAAAAAGGAGTCTATGATGAAACAACGAATGACTAAAAAAATGTCGCTTCTTCTACTAACAATATCTCTTTGTGGTTTACTCGCTGGCGTAGGAGTTCATCAATATCAGAAACAGCAATTAGAGAAAACGATGCAACGGGCTTTAGTACAATCTATGCCACAGGTTTCTATGCAACCTGTTTCTCACTATCTGCGCGGCCATTTTTAATGGGTCTTTACAGATAAAAAAGATGATTAACCCCCTTAATCGGTAAAATTTATCCCTTTATCGGGATAGATCACTCATTAAAAATGATTCTTCGGTATAATCATCACAGAGATTTAGTCATCATCGACTTATAACAGAGGCTGATCTCCTGAATCTATTCCGATTTCTTGACCGACAAAGTATAAACACCATGACAGATGCTGTGAAAAAACCGAATCGCACCGCGATATTTATCATCTCTTGGATTGGGTTAATGATCTTTAATCTTCTCTTTGCGAGATTAACAACGACCGTTCCTGTTTCGATCATCTCAATCTTTATGCTCTTTACTTCTGTAGCGCTCTATAAAGAACGCGTTACGCTCCGACCATTTGCCTTTATTGCCGGCGCTATCGCGATTTGCTTCCTCTTTATTACCTACATCGGGACAATTTGGATGCGTTATGAGGTCGTTAATCTCCTCGATATTCGCGGTCCTAAATTTTTTGAGATCGGATTTTACCTCTTCTCATTCATGAATGCCGCAGCTTTCACGACTGTCGGTCTGGGTTTATTTAAAGCCCTCAATAACATGAAGACCGCGCTCATAACGTTTGTGCTGACCGCATTGATTTACTTCATCGTGATCTATCTATTGCGAGACTTTCTATCTGTATTAATGCAAATTGCGGCGCAAATCCCGCCAGGCTAAGTAGAGATCTATACAAGCGACTCTCCAATAAAAAAAGACAAAAACTAGCATAAAAAAGGCCTCTGAATTTTCATTCTAGAGGCCTTTTTCATGTATATTTAAATCATTATATCTATCACTATCACTGTAACAACAGATATTACGACGCGTTTATTTCGGTTTTCTTGCAAGCATCACTGCGCGCATAGGGGCGGGATGACCTTCGATTGTTTTAGACTCATCATCAGGATCTAAGAAGTCCGGCAATGAGAGATAATTCATCCATTCTGTGGTTCGTTGCTCTTCTTTTGTTGTCATCGAGAGATCGACACAACGCACATCAATAAAGCCCACGCGCTCAAGCCATAGCTTTAAAGCCTCAACGGATGGGAGATACCACACATTACGCATCTGAGCATAGCGATCATCCGGCATTAAAACGGTATCTTTATCCCCTTCAATCACTAAGGTTTCAAGAACTAATTCTCCGCCCGGAAGGAGTGTGCCTTTGAGCTGATAGAGATGATCAATCGGTGATCGTCGATGATAAAAGACGCCCATCGAGAAGGTCATATCAAAACACTCAATCTCTTCCGGCATCTCTTCTAACGTCATCGGTAATTGCCAAGTCGGCGCTTCTGGCAAGTAATTACGAACCGCTAAAAACTGATAGAGAAATAACCAATTAGGATCCACGCCAATCACGTTTTTCGCGCCCTTTCCAAGCATTCTATAACCGTAATAACCATTGCCACAGCCAACATCTAAGATATTTTTATTCGTTAAATCTAGATGCTGACTCACGCGATCCCATTTCAGGCAAGATTGCCATTCAGTATCGACAAATGTCTCACTAAATGTGAAAGGTCCTTTACGCCATGGCATTAAGCGCTTCAAGGCATCATGCATAACAGCTTCATCTGTATCGCCCGTTAATATCACACCCTTATCAAGATCTACTTGTAGATTCTCAATGCCGGGAAGATCCAATAATGCTTGCTCCCAACGAGGGCTATCGCCATGCTTTTTACGTAATGTTTCCGCTAAAGACTGCGGAAGATGATTGGTAAAACGACCAACCTTCTCATTGGCAAAATGTTTGATCAATTGATCGAGGTAAATCATGTTTTCCATAAAATCGTTCTACTCATCACAGTAGGGATTACTACTGCATTTTAAAGGTGGGGTAATAATAGCAGCCATTATTTATTTGCCGGCATTACGCCGTACGCAATCTTATTTAATCGCAAGAATCGACGAGAAGTTCATGCATTGGAACCAGAGATAAACCTCTTTAAAGCCCGCTTCAAGAAGCCTTGCCTTATGTTCTTCAAATGTGTCGATCTTCATAACGTCTTCCAATGATTCCCGCTTTTGGGCGATCTCTAACTCAGAATAGCCTTGCGAACGCTTAAATTGTACATGCAGGTTATTCAAAACCTCATGCTCTCTAGCATCTGAGAATCGAAGCTTCTCCGACATAAAGAGCGCGCCACCGGGCAATAAGCTATCGCTAATCTTGGTTAAGAGCGCTAAACGCTTCTCTCTTGGAATAAACTGCAATGTGAAGTTCATCGCAAAGAGCGAGGCATTTTCATAAGGATAGGTCGTGATATCCGCTTCTACAACCTCTATCGGCAAGAGCGACTCAATCATCATCTCTTGCGCTTTAAGATATTCGCGGGATTTCTCGACCATTGCGCTCGAATTATCAATGGCAACAATGGATGTATTCGTGGCTTTCACAGCGCTTCTTAGCACCATTGATACGGCGCCGAGCGAGCTCCCTAAATCATAAATCGTGCTATTTTCTTGCGCGAAAAGAGGGGCTAAATTACCGATATTCTCCACGATTGTCGTGTAGCCCGCAGCAGAGCGGCGGATCATATCTGGGAAGACCTTCACAACTTCTTCGTTAAAGGTGAATTTCCCACTTTGGCGCTTTTGCGCATAGATTGAATCAGGCTCTGATTGCTCAAAGAGATATTGTATTGAACGATCGTTCACAAAAATACTCCATTTGGATGCTATAAATGAGGTCAAAAAAGATCTAAAAATTCGTCAATTAGCGCGTTTAAATGCTTATTGTCGCAACAATTATCGGTAGAAGAACAGCTCATATAAAGTAAAAGCAACCATTGATCGGTTGCGTTCTTTTATTTCCTTACAAAAGCAAAAGCTCAATCGTTAGCGATTGAGCTCTAATTGACGAACCGTCATACGTCGTCTTCGCTCATCATCACTGAGTAGCTGTCTAGTACGTTTTGCTTCTAAGAAAGCAAATTGCTTTGCCACTTGAGGATCTGTCTCGGCAATAATTTCTGCCTGACGCATCTGGACAATACGGCGAATAATCTCTGATTCTTCTGCATCGATCGTCACATTCTTCGCAAAGCCTTTTGGCGGCGCCGTTAAGATATCATCATCAAGATCATTGTGATCTTCAAAGTGTTCGATATGCTCAGCTTCAGCTTGTAAAAAGGCTTCATCAAATGCAATATCAAACGATGCTTCATCATCGATCATCTCAGGGTCAACCTTATCATCCCCCACTCGCTTCGTTGAGAGTTTTGGCGCGTTGCCTTTACCTTCATACGAATCAAGATATGAGCCAAGCTTTTTAGCTTCACCTTCTACTTGTGCTTTGGTGTCTGAGACAGAAGATTCAAATCCTTTAAAGGTCTTTTCAACATCGCTCTTCGTCCCATCAAGCTCTTTTTTAAGACGTTGTAATTCAGAACTCTGTTTGAGTTCTTCGATCGATTTTTTAATCTCGTCAAGCTCAAATTCATTCGTGAGCTCATTCTTAATGCTCTTCGTAAAGCGCTGTACTTTACCGACCAGTTTCCCAACGGTACGAATCATCTCCGGCAATTTTTGCGGACCAATGACAATCAGCGCAATTAAGAGAATAATGAGAAACTCAGTGCTACTAATTCCAAACATGAAGCACCTATCCTACATTAATCCAAAATTACGCTGACCATTGAAAGCAAACATCAACGGTAAATTACTCCACACGGCTGTTTTTCTGCTCATCAATAATTGTTTCATCTTTTTTAACTGTTTCTGCACTCTTGTTTTCAAGATTTTTAGCAGCATCCGCTTCTTTCTCGCCTTCTTTCACAGCGTCTTTAAAGCCTTTAACTGCAGAACCTAAATCTTTACCGGCATTTTTTAATTTTGCAGTACCAAAAACTAAAAGTACAACAACTAAGAGAATTCCCCAATGCCAAATGCTAAATGAACCCATAATTACATTTCCTCTAAGAGTGAATGAGTATTTAAATAATTTATCCTAATGATACTCTAAAACCGCACATTTATGTAGCCTAATTTTCAAGATCTTGATGGATTCTTCTGATTCAAAATCAGGACAATAAGCCTCATGATGGGCGATGCCTCGCATTTTTTGCTCCGATAGTTATAACAGGGCAATATTACAAGCAGATCTCAATCTCATACTTTTTATTCAGCCGTTCTAAAATAAGCGGGTTATAAATTGAAACTTGCTAACTTATAAAGCGCTTTTTCGCTATAATAGCGAATCAATCTTATTTAGCAATGACCGCCTATTTACCACTTTGGACAGCGTCGTCATTAAGCCATTCATTAACTTAAGGAATAGAGATGTCAACACCTAAACCGATCGTTTTATGTATCCTCGATGGCTGGGGATTTAGCAATGAAGTTGAAAATAATGCCATCGCCGCTGCGCACACTCCCAACTGGGATCACTTACGTGAAATTGGCGTAGGTACCTTTATCAAAACCTCGGGAGAAGCCGTTGGTCTTCCTGATGGTCAGATGGGGAACTCTGAAGTTGGGCATATGAATATCGGTGCAGGCCGTGTTGTAAACCAAGACTTCACGCGCATCACAAAAGATGTTCGTTCTGGTGAATTCAACAATAATCCTGTATTAAACAAAACCATTGATGATCTCAAAGCATCAAACAAAGCGCTTCATATCTTTGGTCTTCTCTCTCCGGGTGGCGTTCACTCTGATGAGAAACATATCTTTGCACTCATCGAGCTTGCGGCGCAAAAAGGGTTAGACAAAATCTATCTCCACGCATTCCTCGATGGTCGCGATATGCCGCCAAAATCAGCAGCGCCTTCACTGGAAAAAACAGAAGCGGTCTTTGCAAAAGCAGGAAAAGGACGTATTGCAACAATTATCGGACGCTACTTTGCAATGGACCGCGATAATCGTTGGGACCGTGTTGAACAAGCCTATGATCTTGCAAGCCAAGGGCTCGGTCACTTCCAAGCAGATAGCGCATTAAAAGGCTTAGAAGAAGCTTATGCCCGCGGTGAAAATGATGAATTCGTGAAAGCCACGGTTATCGGTGATGCCGTTAAAATGATGGATGGAGATGCTGTTATCTTCATGAACTTCCGTGCCGACCGCGCGCGTGAAATCAGCTATCCATTTGTAGAAGCTGATTTTGATGGCTTTACGCCAAAGCATCTTCCTAAGCTCTCGCACTTTGTCTCATTAACCCAATATAAAGCAGAGCTTAAAACAGAAGTCGCTTACCCACCTATTGAGCTTAAAAATGGGCTTGGTGAGGTTTTAGCTAATAGTGGTCGTACCCAACTTCGTATCGCAGAAACAGAGAAATACCCGCACGTCACCTTCTTCTTTAATGGCGGCGAAGAGCACGTGTTTAAGGGTGAAGAGCGTATTTTAGTGAATTCACCCAAGGTGGCGACGTATGATCTTCAACCAGAAATGAGCGCACCGGAAGTGACGGATAGACTCGTAGGCGCGATTGAATCTGGCAAGTTTGATGTGATTATCTGCAACTATGCAAACCCAGATATGGTTGGCCATACAGGTGTATTCGAAGCCATTGTGAAAGCCATTGAAGCCGTGGATACCGGCCTTGGTAAAGTCTATGATGCAGTAAAAAAAGCGGGGGGCGAAATGCTCGTAACCGCAGATCATGGTAATGCCGAGAAAACATGGGACAAAACCACTAATCAACCGCATACTGCGCACACCAATACACCGGTTCCGCTGATCTATGTGGGGAAACGCGCAACGCTTGAGCCCGATGGCGCGCTATGTGACTTAGCACCGACAATCCTCTTCCTTTTAGGAGAAGATCAGCCGGCGGAAATGACGGGTAAGAACCTCATTCACCTCCAATAGCATTACGCTCTCAAAAGCGTTTAAGCATCGCATCAAAGCAGCTTCCAACACCCTAAATCATGTGTAGTCATCTGATGCGCCTGTTTAGGGTGTTTTTTATGAGATAAAATCACGTAAAAAGTCCGATAAGAAAAAGCTATAAGCATAGGCTTTCCTTATAAAAAGAGGTAGAATCGATCAGGGCCTATCCCTCAACCTTGGGATTTAAATCAGTGATATTCCTAAAATATTACACATAACGATAAAAGCATGACCCTGCTTTCTAGCCCCTTTAATCATGCATTAACACCTCATTCATCCTAAGAATACCTCGCGGGTAAGGTTTACATGAAAAAACGATTGATTACACTGCTCTCCCTCATCATGCTTTCAAGTGCACTCTCAGGGATTCATGCCGAAACGATCTCTTTAAAAGCAGATTCATCTCCAGAGAGTCTTGAGCTGATTTCCGCACCAGAAGATGCAAAAATCCCAACAGAGGCATTACTGCTCTTTATTGAAATTTTTGATCAACTTAAAAATAACTATGTAGATCCGATTAGCGATACCGTACTGATTCAACATGCCATTAATGGCATGCTCGCACTCGATCCTCATTCAAAATATTATACAAAAGAAGCCTTTGCGAAAATACAGCAGCAAACATCTGGCACTTTTGCCGGCATTGGGATTGAATTTATTCCCGGGAAAGATCCATCAACACTGCTTATTCAGCGCGTTTTCAACGATAGCCCGGCATTTGATGCAGGGTTAAAAGCCGGAGATCTTATTGAAGAGATTGATCAGGTTAGCGTTAAATCACTCTCTTCTGACGCATATGCAAATGCATTTCAAGGCGAAGTAGGGTCGATGATTTCACTCGCTATTCGCCGTGGCGAGCAATCCTTCAAACTCTCTTTAACGCGAGATAATGTCCGTACCCCGAGCCTCTCTGTTGCCAATCTCTACAATAATGAATTTGCCTATCTTCGCCTAGATCGCTTCCAACTAAAGAGCGATGAAGAGATCATCAATGCGCTATTGGAACTTGAAATAGAAGCAAAAACACAGCAATCTCGCATTCAAGGTGTCATCTTAGACCTTCGTGATAACCCCGGTGGATTGCTATCTGCCGCCATTAGCGTTGCAGATCTATTTCTCTCCGAGGGCTTAATTACCTATACCGATGGGCAAGCAGAACAGTTTAAGGTGCAATATCACGCGAAAAAGCATGACATTATCAGTGAATTGCCTCTCCTTGTGCTGATCAATGCAAAATCAGCATCCGGATCTGAAATCGTTGCGGGAGCGCTCCAAGATCATCAACGTGCCCTCATTGTGGGGGAAAATAGCTATGGTAAAGGCTCTGTACAGATTGCAAAACCCTTAAAAAATGGGGATGCCATTCGTTATACATCTTCACGATACTACACGCCTAAAGGTCGCTCTATCCAAAACTTTGGGATTACCCCCGATGTCATTATCGCCAACATCAATGTGGCACTGAGCGAGAAAGAACCCCATCGTGAAATTAATAATCAAGGGCATCTTGATAATCCGCATGACCCTTCTGAAAATATGAGAATGCCGGCAAACTTCGCCTATCTCATTGAGCAAGGTGATTACCCACTCTATGAAGCGCTCAATATATTGCGCGCAATGAGTACGATGCAATCACTTCGAGGTCAAATGCCGACAACCAATCCCGCGCACATTCGCGAAGCTGATCCTGCCGATAAGGCGGATTAAAGCACCCTTCTGAGTTGATCAAGCGTGCGATAAAATAGGTCAAAACATCCAAGAGATATTCTATCTATCCCTTGAATTTTCACCATTTATCCCCATTATCAACTACAGCGAAAAATAATTTAAAAATAGAACGTGCATACCATATGGGCGTTTTTACAAAAGGTATTATGGAAGATATTACAATTCAAGGTGCTCGCACGCACAATCTTAAAGATATTAGCCTCACGCTACCGCGCAATAAGCTGGTCGTCATCACCGGGCTTTCTGGATCAGGAAAGTCATCACTTGCCTTTGATACGATCTACGCCGAAGGTCAGCGTCGTTATGTCGAATCGCTCTCCTCTTATGCCAGACAATTCCTCTCTGTGATGGGAAAACCTGATGTAGACCATATCTCAGGATTATCGCCGGCAATCTCTATCGAACAGAAATCAACCTCTCATAACCCCCGCTCTACCGTGGGAACTGTGACCGAGATTTATGATTACTTGCGCCTGCTTTTTGCGAGAATTGGTACGCCGCACTGCCCGACGCACCACCTGCCGCTCAATGCACAAACGATTCCACAAATGGTCGATATGGCGATGGGCTTATCTGATGAGCTTCGTTTGATGCTCGTCTCCCCCATTGTGCGCAATCGCAAAGGTGAGCATATTAAGCTCTTTGAAGAGCTCAAAGCGAAAGGTTTTTTACGCGTTCGTGTCGATGGCAAAACTTATGAAATCGACGATATCCCCGAGATTAATGCAAAGCAGCATCATGATATTGATGTCGTCGTGGATCGCTTTAAAGTGCGTGAAGATATTCGCGTTCGCCTCTCTGAATCCTTAGAAACAGCACTTGATCTCTCTAATGGACTCGCCACGATTGTTGATATGAAGACCGAGGAATCGCTTCTCCAATTCTCCGCGAACTACGCCTGCCCTGAATGTGGGTTTACCATTGCAGAGCTAGAGCCGCGCCTCTTCTCGTTTAATAACCCTGAAGGGGCTTGCCCAAGTTGTGATGGCCTTGGTGTGAATCAATATTTTGACCCTGTGCGTGTCGTGGCCGAGCCTTCGTTGCCGATCTCTAATGGCGCAATTCGTGGTTGGGATCGTAATTCTAGCTACTACTTCTCCATGATTGAATCACTGGGTAAACATTATGGTTTCGATCCTGATACGCCCTTTGACAAACTCCCGAAGAAGATCCAAAAGATTCTTCTATATGGTTCTGGTGAAGAGGAGATTGAATTCCATTACCTTAGCAACCGTGGGCAAAAATCAATTCGTATCCATCCTTTTGAGGGAATCATCAATAACCTTGAGCGTCGTTACCACGAAACCGACTCTCAAATTGTGCGTGAAAGCTTAACTCGCTTCCTAGCAATGCGCACCTGCCCTGATTGTGAAGGTAGCCGCCTAGGGTTAGCTGCGAAAAATGTCTTAATTGAAGGTAAAGCGATTCACCAAATTACCGCTCTCCCAATCAACGATGCGCTTGATTGGTCGCAAAATGTCTCACTGTCTGGTGCGAAAAAAGAGGTGGCTGATAAGATCTTTAAAGAGATCAGTGAACGCCTTGGTTTCTTAGTAAACGTGGGGCTTGATTACCTTAATCTTTCGCGCTCAGCAGAAACCCTCTCCGGTGGTGAAGCGCAGCGTATTCGCCTTGCTTCGCAAATTGGTGCAGGCTTAATGGGCGTGCTTTACGTACTGGATGAACCCTCTATCGGGCTTCATCAGCGCGATAATGACCGATTGCTGCAAACGCTCTTCCATCTCCGTGATCTTGGCAACACTGTGATCGTTGTTGAGCATGATGAAGATGCGATTCTCGCCTCTGATTATATTATCGATATCGGACCTGGCGCCGGCGTTCATGGAGGGCAAGTTGTGGCTGCCGGAACCCCGAAAGAAGTGATGAAGAACAAAAATTCGCTCACAGCAGATTATCTCTCTGGGCGCAAAAAAATTGAAGTGCCAAAAACGCGCACCGAACGCGATCCGAAGAAGGCGATCAAACTCGTCGGTGCAACCGGCAATAACCTTAAAAACGTCACTGCAGAATTCCCACTTGGCTTATTGACCTGCGTAACGGGCGTATCAGGCTCAGGAAAATCAACACTGGTGAATGATACACTCTACAGCTCAATGGCTAGAATTCTCAACAAGAACAACAGTATTGATGTGGCACCTTACAAGAAAATTGAAGGGTTAGATCTGATCGATAAGATTGTAAACATTGATCAGAGCCCTATCGGCAGAACCCCTCGCTCTAACCCCGCAACTTATACGGGTCTCTTCACGCCGATCCGTGAGATCTTCGCTAATACACCAGAAGCGCGTGCTCGCGGATATCAACCTGGACGCTTTAGCTTTAACGTCAAAGGCGGACGCTGCGAGAATTGTCAGGGAGATGGCCTCATCAAAGTTGAGATGCACTTCCTGCCAGATGTCTACGTGATGTGTGATGAATGTCATGGCAAACGCTATAACCGCGAAACGCTCGATATTCTCTACAAAGGGAAATCGATCAATGATGTTCTTAATATGACCGTCGAAGAAGCCTATACTTTCTTTGACGCCATCCCCGTTGTTCATCGCCGATTAGAAACCCTCATGGAAGTAGGATTAAGCTATATTACGCTTGGTCAAAATGCGACTACGCTCTCCGGCGGTGAAGCGCAACGTGTGAAGCTATCGCGAGAGCTCTCAAAACGCGATACCGGAAAAACAGTCTATATTCTGGACGAACCCACAACAGGGCTTCACTTCCACGATATTGCTCAGCTTTTGGATGTGATTCACACGCTTCGCGACAAAGGCAATACGATCATCATCATCGAGCATAACTTAGATGTAATTAAAACCGCAGACTGGCTCATTGATATCGGCCCAGAAGGTGGTGCTAAAGGCGGAAACATCATCTTCGCCGGCACACCAGAAGAGATCGCACAATGTAAAGAGAGTTATACGGGGAAATATTTAGGACCGCTTTTAACGAAGTGATCCGGTCTTAATTAACGCCTTCATTACCCATAAAAAAGCAGAAGACTAAAAACAAGCGTTTAAAGTCTTCTGCTTTTTCTCTTCTTCAGCGCACAAAAAAGCCGAAATTTCTTTCGGCTTTTCTTCTCTTATTTTGATCTCTCTTTCATGAACTAGAGCATATTCAACTCGAGTTTTGCACGAAGTGACATACGTTGTGGCGTCCAGAACGGTTCCCATACGAGGTCAACAACACACTCTTTAATCTCGGTAATTGAGTAAACCGCGTTTGATACCCAGCTAGGCATTTCACCAGCAACCGGGCAACCTGGTGCCGTTAATGTCATATCAATGCGCACACGGATATTATTCTCTGTAAGCTCTAAGAACTCAATGGCATAGATTAAGCCAAGCTCGTAGATATCCACAGGAATCTCTGGGTCATAGACCTTTTTTACCGCATCAATAATGCGTTCAACTAATTCTTCTGATGCTTCATTTGGCGCAACACCTTCTGCAAAGAGAACTTGCGGAAAGTTTGGCTCGTCACGATTAATATCCATTTGGCTTCTATCCTTCAAATCTTACTGTTTATTTCTATATGCTCTCAATCGGCACCGATTCTTCTTGCCCTACAAAAAGGATCTAAAGAGATCGGTATCTTACGCTTTCGGAGTGATTCACGATGTTACGAATTCCCCAACTCAAATGCCGGAGAATGCTCATGACAAACCCTAAAAGCCCAAGCGCCTTTTTATTCGTTATTGCTATGTTATATCGTCCATCTCCCGTTTAACGGTTTCCGGCAATAAAATGCGCATTTCACTTATTATCAAAGCAATATGCGCAAATAAAGCGGCTCATCGTTACTCGGTTTTAGCGACTTCATCTTTCTCATGAATGGCTGCTTGAATGGCATGCCATGCAAGCGTTGCACATTTAACACGTGCAGGATATTCACGAACACCCGTTAAAACACGGAGCTTTCCTAGCCCTTCGCTATCTTCACCATCAAGCATTACTGCATCATGAAATAACTTAAATAATGCATCCGCTTCCTCAATGGTCTTCCCTTTGAGTGCATCCGTCATCATTGAGCTTGATGCGGTTGAAATCGCACAGCCATCGCCTTGGAATGATACGTCAGTAATGACGCCATCGCTGATATTCGCATATACTTCAATCTGATCACCGCAAAGTGGGTTATATCCCTCTGCGTGATGGGTACAAGGGTTAATCACTCTGAAATTACGAGGATTACGATTGTGATCTAAAATCATCTCTTGATAGAGCTCTCTGATGTCAAAACTCATGATTACAATTACCAACCTTAAATAGCACTAAATTCGTACTGATTATAGCGGAACAATAGATCATTGACGAGTATTGATTCTCTTTCACCCTAAAATACATCGCTTAAAAGTCTCGATATTGGATAGGTTCCGGCTTTTAAATCGCCCCATATATTGCTCATAAAATCAGGGGCGAAAAATCCACGTTGGCTATTTTGGCGTTTTATGAGAAAATCGATTATTAAATTCGAAATTACTATAAATTTCATGAACAAAGAATTCTGTATGAATAAAACAAAAAGGATGGTTACTGAATGAACTGGTTTGAACGTATAATTCCAATGATCCGTACCCCAAAAAAGGGTAACTCAGTTCCTGAAGGTGTATGGGCGAAATGCCGTTCTTGTGACGCCGTTCTCTATCAGCAAGAACTCACAGCAAGCCTCCAAGTGTGCCCTAAATGTGATGCGCATATGCGTATTGATGCTCGTACGCGCTTAATCTCATTCTTAGATGAGAACTCTGCAACTGAGCTTGGCACAGAGATTGAATCTGTTGACTTCTTAAACTTCAAAGATGGTCGTCGTTATCGTGATCGTCTTAGTGATGCACAAAAATCAACGGGCGAAACAGAAGCATTAATCGCGATGCACGGAACGCTTAAAGGCATGCCGGTATCAGTGGCTTCATTCAACTTTAACTTCATGGGTGGTTCGATGGGTTCTGTTGTGGGCGAACGTTTCATTCGCGCAGTCAACTACAGCCTTGAAAACAATTGCCCACTCATCACTTTCATGACAAGTGGTGGTGCTCGTATGCAAGAGGGATTAACATCACTCATGCAGATGGCAAAAACCTCAGCAGGGATTGCGAAACTCAATGAAGCGCATATTCCTTTCATCTCTGTACTCACTGACCCAACCTTTGGTGGTGTTTCTGCGAGTTTAGCGATGCTTGGTGATATCAATATTGCAGAACCGCATGCGCTTATCGGCTTTGCAGGTCCTCGCGTAATTGAACAAACCGTTCGTGAGAAATTACCTGAAGGCTTCCAACGTTCTGAATTCCTCCTTGAAAAAGGGGCTATTGATATGATCGTTGATCGTCGTCATCTCCGTAACGAGATCGCTCGATTACTCGCTAAATTGACCCATCAAGGTCAGCCTTTAGATGAGATTAACTAAGTTTACTGAATTATTGAATTAAATTTATTGAACTGATCAAGCGAATCTAAACTGCTATGACACAACCTGAGATGAATATGGCTTCTGAATGCTCCCTACAATCGTGGCTGACTTACTTAGAAGCCATTCACCCTCTCTCGATGGATTTCAAAGTCGCTCGTATACGCACTGTATTCGAGCGTTTGAATCTTACCCCTATCGCGCCGCTCGTCATCACTGTCGCCGGAACGAATGGTAAGGGGTCGACATCTACAACGATTGCCAATCTCTATCGTGCGCAAGGTTTAACCGTGGGGTTATTTACATCCCCGCATATTGACCGTTTTAATGAACGTATTCGAATTAATCTTGAAGAAGTATCCGATCAGGATCTTATTGATGCGTTTCGCGTTATTGAAGAGATTCGGGACGATATTACACTCACTTACTTTGAATTTGCGACACTCGCTGCCTTTTATCTTTTTAAAAAACATGCAGTTGAGGTAGCCGTTCTAGAGGTCGGTTTAGGGGGAAGATTAGACTCTACCAATATCACAGATGCAGACATTGCTGTGATTACCCCTATCGGCATTGATCATACCGCGCAATTAGGCAACACAATCACGGCTATCGCAGGTGAAAAAGCCGGCATTATTAAGCATGGTGCAAAAGTTGTGACGGCAGAAACAGCCCCTAATATCTCCATTATTGAAAAAGCAGAAAAAGAATCGGCAACGCTCTTTATCAGTGGTCAACAATACCATTACAATGTTTTAGCAAATGGGGAATTTACCTATCAGTTTGAAGATCAGGATAGCATTACGCTCCCTGCCCCAAACTTATTGGGAAAACATCAGTACCAAAATGCAGCGACCGCTATTACAGCACTCTATCTTTCTGGGCGAGACATTAATCCCGCCGCAATTGCGCAGGGTCTAAAAAATGTCGTACTCGAAGGGAGATTCCAAGCGCTTACACGTGAGAACTCACCTCGAGTTTTCTTAGATGTTACTCATAATCCACAAGGCGCTGGCGTTCTCAAAGCATTAATTGAAGATATCTGCCAAGCTGCAGATACCAAACCGAAGGTTACTGCCCTTTTGGGAATGCTAAAAGATAAAGATGCACAGACGTTAGTAGCAACCTTAAAGGATTCTGTTGATGCATGGATCACTGCTCCCATCGTTGATGAAAGAGGCCAGTCTGCAGAAGCCTTACAAACCAAAATCGCCCCGCTTTTAACAAATACACCACAAGCGGCCAGCTCTATTCCAGAGGGTTGTGAGCAAGCACTTACAGACTCTGAACCTCATGATATCGTGATCGTATTTGGATCATTCCACATGATGAAAGAGAGCCTTACCTGGTTTAAAGAGAATCAATATGTCTAATACCCCAAAATCAGCGCTTCAACGTATCGTAGGTGCGGTTTTTCTACTCGCACTAATCGCTCTTGTTGCGATCTTACTCATGCAACCATCAGAGCAGTTACCCAATCAATCGGCCCAAACTACGCCTGCCCAAAAGCCTACTATTAGCGTTACGGCTGAAGGGACGCATAAAAATGCATCCGATCTAGCACACTCATCCAATCAACCCTTGATTTTAGAAAGTGCTACTGGCAAAACAGATACAACAACACCGCCCACAGAAGTCATTGGCGAAAATATCTGGCAGCATGTCGAGCAAAAAAGCCATCACTCAACCCCTTCTGAGCAACCTATTATTCTCGCCAGCGTAGATACGCCGCAGAATCCGGCAAACCAACGCCCGGCAACCAACACTCATAATAACGCAAGTTCACAAACTCAAGCGCCACCAAAGACACAATCGCCCCCTAAAACAACGCAAAAGCCAGCGGCAGAAAAACCGAAAGTCACAGCGCCAAAATTAGAGTTGATTGCAGATAGTGAAAAAACATCGACAAAACCGGCGCAAGCACCTAAACCTGCTGCAAATGGCAAATGGTATGTCCAGATGGGTGCGTTTGGTAATAGTGCAAATGCGCAAAAGCTTGTCAATCAATATAAGCAACAAGGTTATAATGTCAGAATTAAAAAAGACAATAATCTTCATCGAGTACAAATTGGACCTTACGCCACTAAAAATGAGGCGGAACAGGTCAAATCGCGGACAAAATCCGGTTCTATCAATCCTGCGGTGATTCAACTCCCGTAATTTACCCCCTCATCCTTAGGAGCTCATTTAGTGGATATCTCTACAATTATTGATGCTGTTATTATTGCAATTATCGCGATCTCAGTGGTTGTCGCATTCTTTAGAGGCTTCATTTCAGAAGCGCTCTCTCTTGTTGTGTGGATTGTCGCATTCATGGGCGCCGTTATGTATTACCAAGATGTTGGGAAAATGCTCCCTAATATCTTTGGTGGTAGCCTCAGCGCGCTTAGCAGCGAAGATTCGATTTTTGGTGATATTATCAGCTTTGCCATCACCTTTATTGGTCTTCTTATTATTCTAGGTCTCGTGAATCTCTTCATTACCTTTATTTTACGAAGATTAAGTATCTCTTGGCCAGACCGCCTTCTTGGCGCGATTTTTGGGCTGCTTCGTGGGATGTTTATCGTGGCGATTATTTCGCTCTTTGTTGTAGGATCTCCTTTCAAAGATTCTGAATATTGGCAAAATGCAAAGCTCTCTAATATGGCCGCTTCATGGGCGAATACGCTTTCAACATTTATTCCTGAAAACTTCTTAGAGAATATTAATACCGGCGTCGTCGCTCCTGCAAAATCATCCATTGAACAAAATGCAACTAACTTAAGATCAGCAGCGATGAATGCTGTTGCTGATAAAATCACTCTATCGAGTGAGGAGGCAACCCCTAATGAGTAATGTTTCAAGTGAAGAAATTCAAAAATTTAATGATCAAGATTGGTGGAACAAAGAAGGCGAACTTAAAACGCTTCATGACATCAATCCAACCCGTTTTGAATTTATTAAAAACTTTGTAGATCTGAAAGACCAAAAAGTCCTCGATATTGGTTGTGGTGGCGGCATTATCTCTGAAGGCTTAGCACAACGTCATGCGATCGTGACAGCCATTGATATGGCGCCTAATGCTATTGAAGTCGCTAAAGCGCATGCAAGCGAGAGTCATCTTGATATCGATTATCAAGTTGTGACCGCAGAAAGCTTTGCTGAAACGCATCAAGCGGCATTCGATGTCATCACGTGCCTTGAAATGCTGGAGCATGTTCCTTCACCGAGCTCTATCATTAGCGCCGCAAGCCAAATGCTAAAGCCTGGCGGTCATATTTTCTTTTCGACGCTCAATCGCACCTTAAAAGCCAAAAGCTTAGCGATCTTCGCTGCCGAAAATGTCCTTCGTGTTGTTCCAAAAGGGACGCATGATTACAACAAATTTATCACGCCTTTAGAGCTCTATGAGATGTGTGAATCTTATGGCTTAGAGGTTAAAAAGATTCAAGGAATGAGTTATAACCCCTTCAATCGCGTTGCAGGGCTGACGGATGATGTCAGCATAAACTACCTTGTTTACGCAACAAAAAAGCAGTAATCCTCAATCTCCCTTACTAGGGAGATTTTTTAATATCACGCCTCATCCCGCTGAAAATAGCACTGAGGCAATATATCAAACAATCTAAATCGTGATAAAGGATGATTGAGATGGCAAAACCTTTAGATGGTAAGGTAATTTTAGTAACAGGTGCTTCAGGCGCAATTGGTAAAGAGTCGGCGCTTCGCTTAGCCGATCTTGGTGCAACCATTATTTTAATGGGGCGCAAAGAAGAGAAGCTCAATCCTATTTATGACATTATCGTTAATCGTGGCGGCGCAGAACCGGCGATTGTCGCGATGGATTTTCTCAAAGTAGAAGATACTGATTTCTATAACCTTGCCCAAAACCTTGGGGCTGAATTTGGTAAGCTAGATGGGATTGTGCATAGCGCAATTAATCTTGGCTATTTAACGCCACTAGCCCATACAAACCCAGAAAAATGGCACCACGGTTTACAAATTACTTTAAACGCGCCCTACTTCTTGACGCATGCAATGTTGCCTCTTCTTGATCAATCAGATCGTGCATCAGTCATCTTCTTTGCACATGAAGAAGTTGCCTCAGGTGATAAAGCTTATTGGGGTAGCTATGCTATTGCAAAGGCAGGACTTGCGTCAATGATGAAAATTTTTGCACTTGAAAATGAATCAGAAGGTAAACTGGCATTTAATGCTATTGACCCCATCTGTATTAACTCTGCATTAAGAATGAGCGTAATGCCGGAAGGTGCGCCAAATCCCAAAGAGCTCCGCAAGGTCATCGATCTTGTCTGGAAGCTTAATGATCCTGCGCAGCCTTTTGTGACCGGCACCACGCTGACCGTGAACGAATAATCGTCCAACATATCAATATTAGGAGGAGCAATATGATTCAGTCTCACTCTCTTAAAAAAGCGGCCCAACTCATTGTTGCCGCTTTTTCCTTTTCAACACTCGCTTTTTCACAAGACATTGCGATCACTTCGATCGACAATACGCACGAAGCAACGCTGCAAAATGGTCTTAAAGTCATTATTCGGGAAGATCACCGCGCGGAAGTTGTGACGGCGATGGTCTGGTATAAAGTCGGCGCCGTTGATGAACCTCGTGGTCTTGGTGGTATCTCTCATATGCTTGAACACATGATGTTTAAGGGCACTGATACATTAGGTCCGAATGAACACTCGATGATCATCGCGAATCTTGGTGGTCGAGATAATGCTTTCACCTCCAATGATTACACAGGATATTTTGAAAACCTCCCGGCATGGGAGCTCGAAACGGCGCTCAAACTTGAAGCCGATCGCATGCAAAACCTTGAATTGAGAGAAGAAGACTTTACTCCTGAGCGCTTAGTCGTTGCGGAAGAACGTCGTCAACGCACAGATAGTAATCCTCAGGCAAAGCTCTACGAAGCCTTTAATGCGACGCTCTTTACAACAAGTAACTATCGAAATCCCGTGATCGGATGGATGCCGGAGATCGAATCGTGGCAATTAACAGATCTACAACAATGGTATGACGCTTTCTATGCACCTAACAATGCAACGCTCGTCATTGCCGGAGATGTAGATCCCCAAGAAACGATGAAACTAGTCACAAAGTATTTCGGAAAAATTCCAGCAAGTGACAATATTACACGACTCAATAACTTTGAGGTCGCGCAAGAAGGCGAAAAACGAGTCAATCTTGCGATTCCTGCAAACCTCCCAGTGCTTTTTATGGGCTATAAAGTTCCCTCTGTAAATGATGCTGAAGAAGCGTCAATGGACGCTGCAACCCTGCTTCTCACATCACTCATCTTAGATGGTACAAATTCTTCACGCCTTGAGAAAAATCTCGTCAGAGATCAGCAGATCGCATTGCAAGCCGGAAACTTCTATAGCTATGGTTCGCGTTATACAACGGGCTTTACTTTTGTAGGCGTACCTGCCGCCGGGACTTCTCTTGAAACACTTGAAGCGGCCATTAAGGCAGAGATCAAAACCTTGCAAACAACCCCTGTATCTCAAGCGGAAATTGATCGTATTATTGGTCTCTACGAAGCCAGTAATATTTACGCAAAGGATTCTGTCTATTCGCAAGCTATGCTCATTGGCCAAGCTGAAACAACGGGTGAAGGCTGGCAAAATGCCGAAAATCGTGTAGAACAACTTAAAAAAGTCACGCCGGAGATGATTCAATCTGTCGTTAACCGTTACTTCCAAGATGATCTTGCAACCATTGCAACGCTCCATCCTGAAACAAAGACCGTCGTCCCGCCAATGATCCCCATCGATACTGATCCCCTCGCCATTGATTCAGACGAATCAACCCTCACCCCGCAACAATAGGAGAAGAAGCGATGAAAAAATACCTTACTACCCTTCTGACCACCACCCTTCTTGTAACTGGTCTTCATGCAAGTGCGGCATCTAAAGTCGAATCCTGGGAAACAAATGAAGGCGCAGAGGTCTATTTCCTGCAGGCGCCAGAAATCCCGATGATTGACCTGATCGTCGCATTAGATGCCGGAAGCTTTAGAGAAGGTGATCAATATGGGCTTGCAGGCATGACGGCAAGTATGATGAGCAAAGGCACCAAAACGCTTAATGAAGAAGATTTTCTGATCAAGCTCGATGATCTTCAAAGCACCATTGGTGCATCAGCATCTACAAACAATACAACGCTATCCCTTCGTTCGCTCACCAAAGAATCGTTATTAATGCCCTCTCTTGCGCTCTTTTATGATGTCATAGAAAATGCGACTTTCGATGAAGCTATTTTTGAACGTGAACGCACACAAGTGATTGATGGACAAAAAGCAATTTTAGATAATCCAAGCGCGATCGCCAGCGAGCTTTACTATCAAGCGCTCTATCCCAATAGTGTTTTAGGCGGAACATCGGAGATGCTACAAACGTCTTTAAAAGAGATGTCACTGGTGGACCTTAATCACTTCAGAGAGACTTTTTATAACGCAAATAATGCAAAAATCATCTTTGTCGGAGATATCTCTCGCCCTGATGCTGAAAAGATCGCCCAACAAGTCAGTACATTGCTCGGGCCGGGTAAAGCACTACCAGCGCTTGCAGAAAAACGACCTGATGATAATCCTGCCCGTATAGAACAAGCTTATAATAGCCCCCAAACCCAAGTGATCTTAGGTCAACCGGCGATCGACCGATTTGATGAAGACTATTTACCGCTCATTGTGGGCAATCATCTTCTCGGTGGTAGTGGTTTAACCTCAATTCTAATGACAACTATTAGAGAGAAGGACGGACTTACTTACGGCATTTATAGTGGTTTTGCACCATCATTTGTGGCCGGTCCTTTCACGATTCGTTTCTCTACAAAAAATGAGAGCGTTGATGAGGCGATTGAAAAAACAAAAGCCGTTGTCGCTGACTTTATTAAAGTTGCGCCCGATAACGACGCATTAGAACGCTCAAAAAACAATTTTCTCGGCTCGCTAGTGTTAGATCTTGATAGCAATGCAAAGCTCGCAGGATCTATTTTACAGCTCGCAACCTATGGCTTGCCGCTCGATTATTATGAGACGCTACCGGAGAAAGTTCGCGCCATTACCCCAGAAGAAATTCAAAAGGCATTTATGCGCCATGTCAACCCTGACACAATGACGACAGTCATCGTTGGGGGATATGTTCAGCCTGAAGAAAAGTAGTAATGTATCGTTAACCCTCTAAAAATGAGATCATTCAAAGATTCCCTATAAAATAGCCGCTATCCCAAGCTGTCCACAACATCTGTGGATAAGTTTTGGGATAGCGCTTTAACAAGCGGGTTAACCCTCATAAGAACGTCATTCTAGTCATTTGCGCGAAATTAATACAGCATATTTTTCAGCATTCATCTATATTGATAGATCCCGCCCCAAAAAGTTCTCCCCTTTTTAAAACACCCTCATTTAATATCCCCTATATTGCCATTATCGTCATTGCCGATTAATGATGATATTGAATAGCGTGCATTTAAAACCTGAGGTGATAGACTTATCTCGTTATATTTTTTTAAATATTATAATCCTCATTAATAAATCGATTTATATATTCAAAATATTGTATAGATTAAGTGAAATGCGCCACAATCCTCTTCCAAGGGGATTATTGTTGTTGTGCTGCGATAGTGACTTAATAACCCGGCAATTATCACGGGGATATAAGGAGAGATATAACACCTCATTCGATCGTTTTATCTATCGATCTCCTTCATCAATAACACACTCAAGGTGCGCTTATGAAAGATGTTTTATTCCTAGATCAGATGTATACCCCTAAAATCATTCTATTTCTCTATTGGATCTCATCTGTCCTGATTATCCTTGGAGGATTAACTTCCCTCTTTACACCCTATACAAATCTAGGCTACAAATTAAGTATTCTTATCGGTATCGTCATTGCCCTTATCCTCAATAGAGTATTCTGTGAGTTAACGATTTTGCTCTTCAACATCTATAAAGAGTTAAAAGTGATCGCTGATAGCAAAAAATAGAGACCCGCAGCAAATACCATTATTGCCACGAAATCTGCGAACAAAAGCCTTGCCCTATTAGCGCAAGGCTTTTTTATCTCAAAAATCCCTCAGGCTCAGCGTAATATAATAATTACATTAAAAGATCCCTCAAAAAACGTTACAATAGCGGAGAAAAAACATATCAATCCATCATAATGCGGATGCCGCTTATGAAAGCGCCGAGTAAAGAGATCAAAAGCCCTAATAAATATGAATAGAGAGAATATCACCCAATTCTTTGCCGAAGGTGGCACTTTAAGTCAAGCAATCTCGGGCTATCAACCCCGTGATGAGCAGATTATGATGGCTGATGCAATTGCACTGACCGTTGATGATCACGACACCTTAATCGTCGAAGCAGGAACGGGTACAGGAAAGACATTTGCATATCTTGTCCCTGCGCTTCTCTCGAAAAAAAAGACCCTTGTCTCAACCGGTACAAAGCATCTTCAAGATCAGCTCTTTGAGAAAGATATTCCGCTCCTACAAGGGTTAATTAAACACCCCATTTCAACCGCGCTTCTCAAAGGTCGCGCGAACTATCTCTGTCTTTATCGTACCAAAACACTTCGGGCGCGAGGAAGATTTGAGAATAAGAAACAAGTAGAACAATTCTTTCGCATTGAGCGCTTTGCCCAACAAGATGCTACCGGCGATATTACCCAACTTTCCGGCATTACAGAGAATGATCTCTGGTCACAAGTAACCTCAACAACAGAAAACTGCCTCCATAATGAGTGCCCAGATTTTGAAGAGTGCTTTGTGTTTAAAGCCCGAAAAAAGGCGATGGAATCTGATATCGTTGTCATTAACCATCACCTGTTATGTGCCGATCTCGCGCTCAAACAAGATGGTTTTGGGGAAATTCTGCCTGAAGCAGAGATCATCATTATTGATGAAGCCCATCAACTCGCAGAAACTGCCGGACTCTTCTTTAGTACGCAACTCTCTACAAAACAGTTCCATGATTGGATTGACGATCTCAACAAAGCAATTGCCGTAGAAGCCGCTGATTTCAGTGGTCATGACACAGCAACAGATGCCCTTTTCCAAGCACTCTCTAGCTTGCGTAAGGTGTTACCACAATATAATCAGCGTTATGCGCTCTCTGAATTTGAAGAAAACCCGATTATCACGGGGCTCTATCAAGAAATCTATGATATTAGCAGCACTATTTTAAAACTGGTTGATCCACTCAAAGTCCGTGCCCAAGTATTTACAAAACTGGTTGAACGCATGGAAGAGATCACCATGACATGGAAAATTTTACTGTTAGGAGAAAAAACACCTAATTCAGTCAATGCGGTTAATTGGCTAGAAACCTATACATTCAACATTACCTTCCATTCAACGCCCTTAGATATCTCTGAGCAGTTCCGTAAAAATAGTGCTGCCCTTAATGCCAGCTGGATCTTTACCTCTGCAACACTTGCCGTGAAAGATGATTTCAGCTATTTCTGTCGTCCGCTTGGGCTCTCTAAAAATAATACGTTAAAACTTGATAGCCCCTTTGATTACCCAAGAACCTCTCTGCTCTATCACCCAGATCACCTACCGCTCCCAAATGATAAACGCTTCTTGCCGGAGATGATCGATGCGGTACTGCCGATCATTGATATCACCAAAGGTCGCGCCTTTATTCTCTTTACGAGCTACCGCGCACTTAATGAGGCCAAAGAGCTACTTAAAAGCAAAACAGATTACCCGCTCTTTGTACAAGGGGATCTACCAAAAATGGCATTGATCGAAGCCTTTAAAGAATCTGGGAATGGAATTTTACTCGGAACAATGAGCTTTTGGGAAGGGGTGGATGTAAAAGGCGATGCGCTCTCTTGCGTGATTATTGAAAAATTCCCCTTTGCATCTCCAGGGGACCCGATCGAGCAAGCAAAAATGGATCTGATCCGCGAGCAAGGCTACGATCCCTTTAGTACCTATCAACTCCCAAAAGCGATTATTGCGCTCAAGCAAGGCGTTGGAAGACTTATTCGCGACCATGATGATTATGGCGTCTTAGTTATTGCCGATACCCGCCTCTCAAAAAGTCGCTATGGAAAGCGCTTCCTAGAGAGCCTCCCGCCCATGACAAAAACCTTAAAGCCTGAACGAATCACACGTTTTTTTGACTACATGGAAAATAAACGAGAAACTAGCAAATAATTTTTCCCCGCTCCTTTGAGACATGACTATGGATATTTCAATTTTAGGTTACCTGTTAATTATTCTGAGCTACCTTGTAGGCTCGCTCTCCTCTGCCATCATTCTCTGTAAACTTGCGGGGCTACCTGACCCTAGAACAGAAGGCTCTGGCAACCCTGGCGCCACAAATGTGATGCGTATTGGGGGCAAAAAACTCGCGGCACTCACCTTAGTGGGAGATCTTTTAAAAGGCTTGATTCCGGTTGTTGTCGCCACACTTCTTCATCAATCTGCGTTAACGATTTCTCTTGTTGCCGTTGCCGCATTCCTCGGTCACCTCTTCCCGCTCTTCTTTGGTTTTAAAGGGGGCAAAGGCGTGGCGACTGCGCTCGGCGCAATTTTAGGACTCAACCCGCTGGTGGGGCTTTGTGCATTTGGGGTTTGGATTGTGATCTTTATCATTAGCAAGATCTCTTCACTCTCTGCGCTTATTGCGGCAATCTCAGTCCCTTTCTTCCTCTACTTCTTCAATGCGCCTTTAGCCATTGTTGGCGCTGTGATCTTTATGGATCTCTTCCTCATTTATCGCCATAAAGCGAATATTCAAAGATTATTAAGTGGCGAAGAAGGAAAACTCAAAGCGAAAAAAAATGAGAAATAATCTTCTCAAAATATCGCTCAAATAAAAATTAATGGCTACTTAATCGAAAATAAGTGGTAATTGTTGATTAAAAGGTGTAATTTCCCCTTCTTCTAAAAAAATTTCAAAAGATCTCAAGGAGATACTCCTTTGAGATCTTTTTTATCTCTCGTCATTCACTGAAGTGCATTGACGTTATTAGCCTTTTCTTTGCAGAGATCTATAATTCATCACAAGAATCGGCTATAATAAGCCCTATTTAAAATTCCTATTTTAAGGACATCATGAAAGAACGTTTACAAAAAGTTTTAGCGAACCTAGGATTGGGTTCACGCCGAGAAATCGAAGGTTGGATCAGCGAAGGCCGTATCAAAGTGAATGGCGAAGTTGCTGAACTCGGTTGCCAAGTGGATGGAACGGAAACAGTTCTCCTTGATGACCATAAAGTGTCTATTGAAAATGATGCGCAAGAGCGCCGTGTATTGATCTATTACAAACCTGAAGGTGAGATTACAACACGTCACGATCCTGAAGGTCGTCCAACTATTTTTGATAGTCTTCCAAAAATCCATAATGGTCGTTGGATCACTGTTGGTCGTCTTGATATCAATACGCAAGGCTTGCTCCTTGTAACAAACGATGGCGAACTCGCACACCGTTTAATGCATCCATCTCATGAACTTCAACGTGAATATGCAGTACGCGTAATCGGTGAATTCACTGATGAGATGGCAGATAACATGAAGAAAGGCGTCGAATTTGAAGACGGTCTTTCGAAGTTTGAAGAAATCTTAGCTTCAGGTGGTACAGGTGCAAACTACTGGTATCACGTCACTGTAAAAGGTGGAAAAAACCGTGAAGTTCGTCGTCTCTGGGAATCACAAGGTTTAATGGTTTCTCGTCTTATCCGTATTCGTTACGGTAACGTGGAACTCGCTAAAGGTCTTCGTGAAGGTCAATTTATTGACATCGATCCTGAAATCCTTAAAGAGCTCGTAGAATCAGTAGGCTTAACGCATCAACGCGTTGTGCTTGATGAAAGAACCGAACGTCAACGTAGCAAAGCACGTCGTATTGGTAACCAATATGATCGTCAACGCGAATTAAATCGTGATCACCGTTCAAGCCCACGCCGTGAAGATGGCGAGCGCACTGAAGGTCGTCCATTTGAGCGTGATAGCCGTAGCACACGCCCAGAAGCTCGTTCATTCGATCGTAGTAGTCGTCCTGATAACCGTGGAAGTCGTCCTGAAGGTGGTCGTTCATTCGATCGCAACAGTCGTCCTGACAGCCGTGGTAGCCGCCCTGATGGCGCACGTCCGTTTGATCGTGACAACCGTGGCAGCCGTCCTGAAGGTGGTCGTCCGTTTGATCGTGATAACCGTGGTAGCCGTCCTGAAGGCGGTCGTCCGTTTGATCGTGACAACCGTGGCAACCGTCCTGAAGGTGGTCGTCCGTTTGATCGTGATAACCGTGGTAGCCGTCCTGAAGGCGGTCGTCCGTTTGATCGTGACAACCGTGGAAGTCGTCCTGATGGCGCACGTCCGTTTGATCGTGACAACCGTGGCAGCCGTCCTGAAGGTGGTCGTTCATTCGATCGTAGCAGTCGTCCTGACAGCCGTGGCAGCCGCCCTGATGGCGCGCGTCCATTTGATTGTGACAACCGTGGTAGCCGTCCTGAAGGTGGTCGTTCATTTGATCGCAGCAGTCGTCCTGACAACCGTGGTAGCCGCCCTGATGGCGCACGTTCATTTGATCGTGATAACCGTGGCAGTCGTCCTGAAGGTGGTCGTTCATTCGATCGCAGCAGTCGTCCTGACAGCCGTGGTAGCCGTCCTGATGGCGCACGTCCATTTGATCGCGATAACCGTGGCAGCCGTCCTGAAGGTGGTCGTTCATTCGATCGCAGCAGTCGTCCTGACAACCGTGGTAGCCGCCCTGATGGCGCACGTCCATTTGATCGCGATAACCGTGGCAGCCGTCCTGAAGGTGGTCGTTCATTCGATCGCAGCAGTCGTCCTGACAACCGTGGTAGCCGCCCTGATGGCGCACGTCCATTTGATCGCGATAACCGTGGCAGCCGTCCTGAAGGTGGTCGTTCATTCGATCGCAGCAGTCGTCCTGACAACCGTGGTAGCCGCCCTGATGGCGCACGTCCATTTGATCGTGACAACCGCGGTAGCCGTCCTGAAGGTGGTCGCTCATTCGATCGCAGCAGTCGCCCTGACAATCGTGGAAGCCGCCCTGATGGTGGTCGTTCATTCGATCGCAGCAGTCGTCCTGACAATCGTGGAAGCCGCCCAGAGGGTGGTCGCTCTTTTGACCGTGACTCACGCCCTTCTTCAAGACGTTCTGACGACTAATAACCGTCTTTTCCGTTAATCATAAAGATCTTTTGCGTGATGCAGGAGGTCTTTATTTGTTTTAAAGCCTTTGAGTTTTAGATCTCAAATCCCTTATTCTCAAAATCAGTGTTACGATATCAAGCTGATCACATACTAGAGGAATTAATTTTATGGCAACCCCATTAGCACTCAAGATTACTGATCTTAAAAAACAGTATCGAAATGGTAAAGTCGCCTTAAAAGGCATTAATCTTGAAGTAAAAGAAGGTGACTTCTTTGCCCTACTTGGCCCTAATGGCGCAGGAAAATCGACAACAATCGGCATTATTACCGATCTTGTAGAAGCCACTTCCGGCACTGTTGAAGTGTTTGGTATTAATGCAAAAACAGACAAAAATCTTGCAAAATCGATGATTGGTCTTGTTCCCCAAGAATTCAACTTTAACCCCTTTGAACCAGTGGAAGAGATCGTCATTAATCAGGCAGGTTATCTCGGCATTCCCAGAAAAGAAGCCAAAAAAAGAACAACTGAACTCTTAGCGCTCCTTGATTTAAGCGACAAGGCAAAAGTGATGGCTCGTGAGTTGTCAGGCGGGATGAAACGCAGATTAATGATTGCTCGTGCTTTAGTGCATAATCCTAAGCTGCTGATTTTAGATGAGCCAACAGCGGGCGTAGATATCGAGATACGCCGCCAAACCTGGGAACTCATGCAGAGAGTTAATCAAGCAGGTACAACGATTATACTCACGACGCACTACTTAGAAGAAGCAGAACAGATGTGCAAAAATATCGCGATCATCAATCATGGAGAAATTGTTCAACAAAGCTCAATGAGCTCACTCCTTCGCGAACTACAATCAGAGTCCTTTATTCTCGACCTAACTTCTGCAGCTTCTACATTGCCGGAGATTGAAGGCGTTACCCTTAAACTGATTGATCCGATGACACTTGAAGCTGAAATCACAAAACCGCATACCATTAATGATCTATTCATTGGTCTTAATACCCAAGGAATCACGATCGATACAATGCGTAATAAATCCAATCGTTTAGAAGAACTCTTCTTACGTATTACTAATGATAAAACCCTTTCAACAGGAGCTCAAAATGAGTAATCGTGCTTACTGGATTGCCTTTTATACGATCCTTACTAAAGAGATCTATCGTTTTGTCCGTATTTGGCCACAAACGCTCTTACCACCACTCATCACCACCATTCTCTATTTCCTTATTTTCGGAAAAGTCATTGGGGATCGCGTCGGTGATATGGATGGTGTGACATATGCTCAGTTTATTGCTCCGGGATTAATCATGATGACGGTCATTAGCAACAGCTATTCTAATGTCGTCTCCTCCTTCTTTAGTGCAAAATACGCGCATCATATTGAAGAGATGATCGTGGCACCTGTCCCCAACATTGTCATTATTGGTGGCTATGTCATGGGAGGCGTTGCAAGAGGGTTAGCCGTCGGTGGCATCGTCACAATTGTGGCACTCTTCTTTATTGATATGCCGATCGACAATATCCTCATGATGCTGCTCATCTTCCTTCTTACCTCGCTTGTCTTCTCTCTCGCGGGTTTAATCAATGCAATATTTGCACGAAGTTTTGATGATATTTCCATTATTCCAACCTTTATCTTAACGCCACTCACCTACCTTGGCGGCGTCTTCTACTCCGTATCCCTACTCCCTGAATTTTGGCAAAATCTCTCTTACTTTAACCCTGTACTCTATATGGTGAGTGCATTCCGTTACAGTATATTGGGAGTTTCTGACATTAATATCTGGACAGCGATTACGTTACTTTTAGGCTTCTTTGTTGTCCTCTTTAGCGTGGCTTACTATCTGCTTCATAAAGGTATTGGTCTCAAATCATAGATTTGTGGAATGATCACTGTGTAAACAGGAATATTTCTGCTTTTAGATCGAACAATCCATCTAAAAGCAGTATGATAGAAAGCTTAGAGACTATTTTTAGTCGTCAATCGATTTACCGCCGGGAATCTTTTACCATTCCCGGCATCTATACTTTTCAAAATATCCATTAAGAGTCGCTATTTATGAAACTACGATTACTCGCCATTTTTGCGGTAGCACTAATCACCGCTGCATGTGCCGGCAATCCGCCAAACCCTTATGATCCTTACGAGGGTTATAACAGACCCGCTCACAGCTTTAATACGGCAGTTGATAAAGCCATCGCGAAACCTGTCGCTAAAGGTTATGTCAACATCGTCCCCAAAACTGCCAGAAAAGGGGTGAGTAATGCCCTTGGCAACTTGGGAGATACTCGTAATGCGGTCGTTAACTTAACGCAAGGTGAGCTAACTGCTGCGCTTGAGAGTGTACATCGCTTTGTCTTTAACTCAACCTTTGGGCTCTTTGGCTTAATTGATGTTACAGATGCCTTCAATCTTCCGCCTAAACGCGCGAATGATATGGGAACAACGTACGCAAAAATGGGTTGGGCAAATAGTAATTACTTCGTCGTTCCTTTAATGGGACCATCAACCTCACGTGATACCGTCGGATTAGTATCTGATGTCTTTGCAACGCCTTACACCTATGTATTTAATGATTGGGTTGATCTTGGCGTCTTAGTCATGGGCGCTGTAAACCTTCGAAGTGAACTATTAGAAGTCGATTCTGTCACAAAATCTGCCGCGCTTGATCCTTATGTCTTCCAACGAGAAGCTTACTTACAATATCGCAATCAACAATTAAAAAATCGCGGTGTAAGACATATCAAGTCTGCCCATGATCGAGAAAATCTCTACGCTGATAATGATGACGACTATGATGATGACGATGCTGGTCTATCCATTGCTGAGCTTGCTCGTCAAAGAAGTCAAAACTAACGTTTACAGCAAATTCGCTCATCCTTAAAACATGAAGGCGTTTAGTCATTAGATTAAGCGCCTTCGACCTTTCTAAAAATTCAAAAAGGACTCCTCATGCGCCGTTTTTTAAACCAACCGCTTGCGATTGGTGAAGAGATCACTCTCATCGATGACGATTATAATTACATCGCTCGTGTTTTACGTAGCCGAGAAAATGATCCTATCGTTCTATTTAATGGCGAGGGAGGCGAGTACCATGGCAATATTATTGAAATTGCGAAACGCCATCTCACGGTTAAACTTAAAAAATATAATCCGTTAAATCGTACGAGTCGCGTTAAAATCAATCTTCTTCAATCTCTCGCAAAGGGAGAAAAGATGGAACTTATTCTTCAAAAAAGTACCGAGCTTGGCGTGAGTAGTATTACCCCGATCGCTACCGAAAGAAGCGTGATGCATCTTAAAAAAGATCAGACTGAAAAACGTCTTGAGCGTTGGAATAATATTATCTACTCTGCATGCGAGCAGTGTGAACTCAATATCCCGCCCATGCTTCATGAACCTATTGCCCTAGAAAAATGGCTCGAAACAGAACTCGCGGGACTCAATACCATCCTCCTGACTTTAGCGCCCACCGCCGAACACTCATTAGGAAGATTCCTCAAAGAACTCATGTCTGGCCAGATTTCTTTAAGTGATACAGACGCGGAGAATCATCAAGTGGCTCCCTCGTTAACCATCGTGATTGGTCCTGAAGGCGGTTTAAGTGACTTTGAGATAGAACTTCTGCAACGTGCCGGCGCGCACAGCATTTCTCTTGGGAACCGTATTTTACGAACGGAAACAGCAGCCCTATCTGTGATCTCTACGATTCAAGGGATTATGGGAGATTGGTCTGAAGCTTCGGAAAAAAACACCTTCCCAGAATAATCCACTTAGCTATCAGGTAAATTAAAGAAATCAATTTACCTCTTGAAGCTAAATGCTTTATGCTAAATGAATCACATTCATCATTAGCCGTTTCGGATTGTAACTGCCATGAAGATCCATGGTAATCATGATATTCGCCGAAGCGGCCGAAACATTCTATTTGCGATCGATCATACGCTTATGCTTTTAAGGAACGTTATGAACAAGACACCAAGAATCATCTTTATTACAGATCCCATCGAGACTTTCCCTGCTGAAAAAGATACGACTATCGGCATGATGATGGGTGCAAAGAGCCTCGGTTTACCGATCTACTATACATTACAGCAAGATATCTACTTGCTTGAGGGCGTTGTGCAAACAACCGCACGCCCTGTATCGCTTAAAACGAGCGGTGATAATACCCTTGCTAGCTTTGATGATTGGTATGCACTAGGCGAGCAAGAAAACTTGACCTTTGGTCCTGATGACATCGTTTTACAGCGCAAAGACCCGCCGTTTAACATGCATTATATCCATACAACGTACCTTTTAGAGCTCATCGAAAAACAAGGTGCGCTCGTCTGTAACCGTCCTGATTCCCTTCGTGATTGTAATGAGAAGATGTTTACGGCATGGTTCCCAGAACTCTGCCCTCCAACGCTGGTCACAAGCCAAAGTGCCCACATCAAAGCCTTTATCGCTAAGCACCATGATACTATCGTCAAACCGCTTGATGGCATGGGCGGGAGCTCGATCTTTAGAGTCGTCGAAAAAGATGCCAATCTCAACGTCATTTTAGAAACTTTAACAGAGCATAATCAAACCTCGGTGATGGTTCAGCGCTACATTCCCGAGATTAACAAAGGCGATAAACGCATTATTCTGATTAACGGAAAACCTGCGCCTTATCTCTTAGCAAGAATCCCGGCAGCCAATGAAACCCGCGGTAACTTAGCGGCAGGTGCAACCGGTGTTGTTCAAGAATTATCCGCAAATGATCAACGCATTTGTGACATCTTAGGACCTGAACTTGTGAAGCGTGGGCTCTACTTCGTCGGGCTTGATGTGATTGGTGATTACCTCACAGAGATCAACGTCACTAGCCCTACCGGCATTCGTCAAATCGATGCAAAAAAAGGGACTTTCTTAGGTCGCGATCTTATGGAAGCCTTGCTCTCACTCTGGCAATCACGCGAGTCATAAATCTTTTCAATCCCCTTATCATTGCGACTAAAATGAAAGTTAAGATGAGAGTTAAGATGAAAGGTTAAGGTAAGATTGAATCAATCAACACCGATGTCCCTACAAAAAGGAGAAGTGACGACTTCTCCTTTTTTAAAATCTAGCAATGGACCAACTCCTCAATAAAAGCCTCGCTCATCCCTAATATTTCATTACTTATGCCGTATACCTCGATACTTCTCTCGTTTATTTTAAGGAATTTCTCATGATGCCACTTAATGAACAGCAACTCATCACACACCTGCAAACACTCGTGAATATCCCTTCTCCCTCGGGCTTTACCAGTGATGCGCTTCGCTTTATTGAAACAACGCTCAGCAAATATCCTCTCACCCTTCAAAAAACTCACAAAGGTGCGATTATTGCGAAGATCGAAGGGAAAGATGATACCCGTGCAAGACTGCTTACCGCCCATGTCGATACGCTTGGCGCTATGGTAAAAAGGGTGAAAGCCGATGGTCGCTTACAGCTCACAAAGATTGGCGGGTTTAACTGGAATGCCGTAGAGGGCGAATATTGCCAAATCCATACGCGCAGCGGGAAAACCTTTACCGGCACCATTTTAATGCATGAAACGTCCGTCCACGTTTACAGAGATGCCGGCGATCTTCCGCGTGATGATGCACATATTGAAGTAAGACTCGATGAAAAGAGTCTCTCACAAGCAGAAACTGAAGCCCTTGGCATCCGCGCCGGGGATTTCGTCTCCTTTAGCCCTCGCTTTGAATTGACCCCTTCTGGCTTTATTAAATCGCGCCACTTAGATGATAAAGCAAGCGTCGCCCTGCTCTTATCACTAATAGAATCAATTCACTCTTCAAATTACCAACCTCCGCATTCACTCTATTTCTACTTCTCCAATAATGAAGAGATCGGCTTTGGTGGCAATGCCTCCATCCCGAGTAATGTTGTAGAGTATCTTGCCGTTGATATGGGCGCTATTGGCGATGGTCAAATGACTGATGAATACACGGTTTCAATCTGCGCTAAAGATTCTTCTGGTCCTTATCATTATGAGCTCACAAATCATCTCATTCAGCTCGCTGAAAAAGGTGAAATCCCTCATAAGGTCGATATCTATCCTTTCTATGGCTCCGATGCATCAGCGGCGATTCGTGCAGGTTTCGATATTCGCCACGCATTGATAGGCCCCGGCATTGAGTCATCACACGCACAGGAAAGAACCCATATGGATTCGATGATTGCCTCATTTAATCTCTTAACCGCTTATGTTGAATCTTCGATGATTTCATAAACATTGATTACAGGTAATTGATTAGAGATCAAACTCGAAAGATACATGAGGTAAGATCTCTTCATAAATTAAAAAGGGGCTTCTGTAAAAGATTGCCCCTTTTTTCTGTATAATAGATCGCATCTTTTCGCTGAATAATCATCAATGAAGCGATTCACCAAACAACCTCACAGACAACAATAATAAAGGATGCCTATGTTACGCTCCATGACTGGATTCTCTCGCGAGACAACCTCCACTGAAATCGGCCAACTCAGCCTTGAAGTTCGTAGTGTTAATCATCGCTATCTTGATCCCACCTTCAAAATGCCGGAGCTTCTTCGTGCACTTGAGCCTGAGCTTCGTGAAAAACTCCAAAATAGCGTTTCACGCGGAAAAGTTGAAGTCTCTATTCGTATTGATTTTGATGATGCAGAAACGGCGCATCTCTCATTCAATGAATCAGCCGCAAAAGAGCTATTAGCCCTTCATGCAAAAGCAAATCATATGCTTGGCACCAGCACGCAATTAACCGCGCTACAGCTCATGCAACTCCCTGGCGTGATGAAAGCCTCAACACTCGATGCAGATTCGATTAAAGCCCCTCTTTTCGCGCTCTTTAACGATGCGTTAAAGTCATTCCTTGCTAACCGTGAACGTGAAGGTGAACGCTTGAAAGAGATGATGATTGATCGCCTCTCACAAATGGCAGTTCTCGTAGAAAAAGCCCGTGAACAGCGCCCTCTTGCAGTGGGTAAAATTGAAGAACGCCTTCGTCTTCGCCTCGAAAACTTAGATATCGAGCATGATCCACAACGTTTCGAGCAAGAACTTGTTTATGTCACACAGCGCCTTGATATCGATGAAGAGATTGATCGCTTAACGGCGCATATTGCCGAGATGAACCATGTCTTTAATCGCAAAGAACCTGTGGGTCGCCGCCTTGATTTCTTAACGCAAGAACTTAACCGTGAAGCCAATACCCTCGGCTCAAAATCACAAGATGTGGTACTCACTCAAATCGGCGTGGATCTTAAAGTCTTAATCGAACAAATTCGCGAACAGATTCAAAACATTGAATAAAGCTTCGCGTGCCAATTTATCCTTACTTCGAAAGTCATCCGTATTTAAATCATCTGCTTTTCTTTCATAAGAAAATTTTAATGATATAATGCGGAGCTTATAAGCGCCTATAGCTCAGTTGGATAGAGTGTTGGTTTCCGAAACCAAAGGCCAGAGGTTCGATCCCTCTTAGGCGCGCCAGATATACGAAAAAGCCTCAATGATTAAAACCACATAGCTGCGGTAATCATTGAGGCTTTTTTAATGGCGAAGAATGATCTCACCCTTGATCCTCATTCACAGGCTCCTAAACGACAATATGCCTATTAACTCACCACTTTGAATATAACGCTTGTGTTTATAAGATCCCTGCGTATAATAAGCATCTCATTGACGCGGGGTGGAGCAGTCTGGTAGCTCGTCGGGCTCATAACCCGAAGGTCGTTGGTTCAAATCCAGCCCCCGCAACCAAATGTCAAAAGCCCGTTTATAACGGGCTTTTTTATTGCCTGCTTTTTAAAATTGATCCACTTTCTCCTTCTCTCTTTTCTAAAAAAAAGGTGCCTGATAGCATAAATAATGCTCCCTATAAATCATTATATTTATGCAATGCATTGACCAATGCATTTATATAATTTACATTTAGGGACTGAATAGAGAGGTAACGACATGAAAGAAGCAACAAGAATTAGAGCAGAAAATCTAAAAGCATGGATTGATGAGTATTACGGCGGAAAACAGGCCGCATTTATAGAAAAAACTGGCATGAATCAAGGCGAACTCTCTGCGCTCATTAATGGTCGACGTGTCTTTGGCGAAAGAAAAGCACGCTCCATCGAAGATCTCGCGCAGATGCCTAACATGTATCTAGAACAAACGGACAGTTTAGAATTAATTCCTACGCCCGTTGATATGAAGGGGATGATCCCTGTGATCTCCTGGGTTGCTGCAGGACACTTTAGTGATGCAGAACTGCTTCCTCATGATGATCTGATTAAATGGGTTCCCTGCCCCGCGCCCCATAGCAAAGGAACCTTTGCTCTCAAAGTCTCCGGCATTAGTATGCGTAACCCCAATGGTAATCCTTCATTTGAAAATGGGGATATCATCTTTGTTGATCCGGCAAAATTACCCGAGAATAAATCTTGTGTCATTGTCACCTTAGAGGGCAGCAATAGTGCAACCTTCAAGCAACTCGTTATTGAACCTGATGGCAGAAAATATATTATCCCTCTAAACCCTAACTGGGGAGATAAGCCGATAGAAATAGAAGGAGATGCTTCTATTAATGGCGTTGTGATTGGAAAATGGGTCGATATCTTCTAATACAATCTTATCCCCTTTATCGATTCATATTAGTGTGTTTTTTAAGCTAGATTGCCAAAACATTACATAAAACACACTTATATCTCTCCTTCAGTCAATTATAAAACACCGCCCTTGAGCGGTGTTTTTTTGCGCTCTTTCAGCCATATCCTCTCTTTTAATATCCAAAATATTACATTAATGTGATTAAATATTACAGATAAGCATTGCAATGATCATTACAAATATGTAATATTTATTTCAAGCAGTACAAAAACTGATTTAAGAAATAACTATTACGAGCATCTAATTACCCTCTCATAGACGCTCAATTGACAAAGGATATAAAAATGTTAATGACTAATTTATTGAATTTATTGACGTCTCAGAAACGTAGACAAGAAAATGCTCGTATTAAAACAGATACGCATTTCAACCAAGTACAAGCCATTGCCAATGAATATAGCGCTGACACACCAGAAAAAATTCAAGAGAGAATTTTTCTTGCTGAAACAACCTTAGCGACAACACCTTTCTGGCGTAAAGCAGAACAACGCATCTTCACTGAAGCTCTCTACAGAGCGCAGAACCTTATCAATAGCCGTGAACGCATCTTTCAAAAGCAAAGTACCATTGCCCACGCGCCGATTGTTCTTCTCAAAAAAAAGGCCGCTTAATCTGCTTCTTCGCAATGTAACCTATTCATGAGTGTTACACCCCATCTATCACTGACTCATTCCTTTATGCTTAACCAAACTATCTGGTTAATCATAAGGAATGAATCCAGCAACCACTCTTTGCATAATATTAATAACACCCTGTAGCTAATGCTTTAATACGTGAATGCATACCTTTCAAGTAAAGCCTATCAAGGTGTTGATTACACTATAAAATCCCTTTAAAATAATTCTAAATAAGATCCCATCACTTATGCTAAAGTGCTTCAAAGCTCTTTTTTAAAGGATTTCTAGAATGTATAAAAAACGTATTGCTCTCATCATCCCTTTATTGATGGGCGGTAGCCTCATCTCTTTCGCCGGCTCACCTGCAATGCAATATGAAGCAGATCTCAAAGAAGTGACCGTGTTTCTAAAAGGTGCTGAGCTCCATAGTCAAAAGACGCTCTCAATCCCAGAAGGGGAAAGTGAATTAATACTCACAAACATAGCTGATTATTTGAATCCGCAGACGCTTGCATTATCTGCTAGCAATGGCGTTGTTATCCTCTCCCAAAAGAAGGTAACTCATACCCCAAAACCAGCAGAAATTGACGAAGCAGTAACGACAGAGATTACCCGTTTAAAAGCGCTTCTTAATCTTGATGAAACGCTACTGGAAACCGTTAATTTACAGATTAATTTTATTAATAATAGTCTTACTTCTCTCTCAAAAGCGAATCCTCCCATTCAAGGAAATGCACTTGCTGAAAATACGCAATATATTGCCTCCGCAATGCCCCCGCTTTTAACACAAAAAAGAGACTTAACACAAGCCATCTCCATACAGCGTCAAGCGATTCAAGCATTAGAGAAAGCTGAATCCACCAAAGGGCGCAATCTGAAAAGTCGGTGCCGGCAATTGCCCTTACGCTCTATAGCGACAAGGCCATTGAAACAACACTAGATATCCATTACGCCGTGAATAATGCCGGTTGGATTCCGCATTACGATCTCTATGTTAAAGACCAGAAAAGCCCGATTGATCTCGCTTATAAAGCCAATATTTATCAAAACAGTGGCATTAATTGGAATAACGTTAATCTTACGCTCTCTACCGGCAACCCTTCTTTAGGAGCCACTCTTCCAGCGCTTTCATCATGGTATATCAATAGTTATGAAGCGCCTGCGGTAATTCTAGAATCTACCCCTTATCAAAATAGTGAGCATACCTATATGATGCTTGAACAAAGTAGTGATGTATTGCCGGCGGTTTCCCCCAGAAGTACCTCGAAGTCGAGTTCGCGTCAAAGTAATACATTAACAGATTATGTAACGGTCGATGCGGGTGACATAAATGTCAGCTATCGTATTGCCCTGCCTTACACTATTCCAAGCGATAGAAAAACACATACCGTCTTTGTTAATAATACAAAGGTGAATAGTGAGTACCAATATATCTTAACGCCTGAATTAGATAGCGATGCATTCTTAGTTGCTAAGATTTCTGAATTTAAAGATCTGAATCTTCTCCCCGGCAATACGACCATTTACTATCAAAACGCTTTTGTGGGCGAAGGTAAAATCCCTCGCATTGACCAAAACCAATCTTTTGAAATATCCCTTGGCAGAGATAAACGCATTACAGCAACTCGCCAAGCCGATAAAAATCAAAGTAGCTCAACTGGCATTTTTGGCAATGATCGAGAAAAAAGCTACGGCTATCAACTCAATGTGCAGAATAATAGCCCTGAAGCTCAAAAAATCGTGATCCGAGATAGAATGCCGATTCTGCAAGATAAACGCATTACTTTCTCTCAAGTAAAACTAGATGGTGCAACTAAAGAAGATTCTTCCGGTATTTTATCTTGGGAGCTTCAACTTGAACCACAATCTCAAAAAACCATTGAGTACAGCTATAAAGTTCGCTATCCCAAAGATTTGAATGTCAGCGGGTTGTAAGGAATTGAATCCTTAGAGAAAGGCGTATTTCAACAATCAATATGCTTGTCATTGCGGAATATTCACATGACAAAAAGGCTTTCATTACAAAAAATTCTCGGTAATATATTAATCGATACCCTCAAAATTACCCTGATTATTGAGGCTATTTCAGAACATTTAGCGAATATACCCATAAAGGTTTAAGCATGATTAAGCATATTGTTTTAGTGAGATTTAAAAAAGAGATTACGGTTGATGCTATCCGAGCCATTTTTGAAAAAATTGGGGCTTTAGAATCGATCCTTCCCAGTATGAAATCCTTTGATTACGGGAAATACAATGGTGCAACCGAACGTCATAAAGGGTTCGATTATGCCTTTTATATGGTCTTTGATTCTGCTCAAGAGCGCGATGAATACCTTATCCACCCAGAACATGTAAAAGTTGGCGGAGAGCTTCGTAGTATGCTGGATCCTGAAGGATCTGACTCCTTCTTAGCATTTGATTACGATACGGAAATCCTCTAAAACAGTGATTGCTGCACGCTATCCTCTACCAAAAGCACTTCTTAGGAAGTGCTTTTTTATATCCGCTCAATCCATTTAGCATTTCTGGCGCACCTAAGGGGGATCGAACGTTAGGATTACTGTTTTGGAAACCAATATCGCCTTTACTTTCCCTCATTGCAAAAACAACAGCCGTTTTTGGATAAAGGCTTAATAAATCAATCTTTAGCGCTTATAATACGGACTCTATTCTTCACTGATTATCTAGGATTTATTATGACCTTATCGTTGCCTGAGTTTCTCCGAAAAATGCCTAAAGCAGAGTTACACTATCATCTGCTGGGCGGTGTTAGAATGCAAACAATGCTCGATCTTGCGCATAAATATGCCGTACCACTCACTGAGAAAGACGCAAAATCCTACTATCGCGCATTCGCCCATGAAAATGAAGTTGTGAAAGGCGGTATTGCTGCGCTGAACTTCCTCTACCCGCTTCTTAGATCAACTGAAGATTATGAGCGTGTTGCCTTTGAAATCTTAGAAGATGCCAAGAATAGTGGTGTACGTTATGTGGAATTCTTCTGGAATCCCAACGATATCGCTCCCGAACTCTCTTATCAATCAGTCACCTTAGCACTGGCAAAAATCTTCACTCAAGCAGAACGGGACTGGAATATTAGTGCGTACTTAATTCCTTCTATTAATCGTGAAAAATCGCCTGAAGAAGCCGTTGAAATGGTGCAGTGGATGATTGATTTCCCGCATGATCGCGTTCTAGGAATTGGTATCGATTACCGCGAAGATCATGCCCCGATCGAAAACTTTTGGAAAGCATATCGCTTAGCAAAACAGCATGGATTACGCCTGACAGGCCATTGCTCTGAATTTGGATTACACTGGCGTAATGTAGAAACAGGGCTAGATCTCATTGAGCTTGAACGTATCGATCATGGTTATACAGTTGTCGAAAACCCGGCATTAATGAGCCGCTGCGCTGAAGAAGGTATTCCTTTTACCGTTGTTCCTAGCAATACATTTTTCTTAAAAAAATGGCCCGATCATAAGACGTGGCAACATCTCCATCCCATTCGTCAAATGGCACGCGCTGGAATGACGATTATCCCGGCAACAGATGATTGGCATATGCACAATACCAATGGGCAAAAATGCTATCAGGTGATGATTGAAGACTTCGGTTTCGATCTAGATGGAATACGTCAATGCATTGAAAATGGCATTAATGCTGCATGGCAACCTGAGTCGACAAAGAAGATCTGGCGTAAAGAGTGGCTCGCAGAATTTGATAGACTTCGCGCGACACTTATTGAAGAACCGTTATTTACAAAAGAGTTCCATACGCCTTACCAGCTTGCAAAGTCGATAAAATAATCCGATGAAGGCTTTTCGCAGCCAATAAATGGCGAAGTTCGAATAATGCCGGCATTAATGTATGAATCCCCCTAAAGTCCACTTTTCGGGGATTTTTGCATCAATATACGGATGCTATAAGAAACGAATATCTCTCTGAATATCGCTCTATTTTGTAGGGTGATCTGGTTAAAAATCGGAAAAATCCAACGACTCATTAATCTTTAATACTTGAAAATCTCCCGGTGAAAGGTCACTCTGCGCTAAACATTCAGCAAGATAACGAGGAGGCTCATCGATTGTCTCATCTGTTAGTTCAAACACCCCCCAATGGATGCCTATCGACTTTTGAATCTTCAATAATTGATGTAATAAGATCGATTCCTTTGGGCTGATATGCTGTTCTGCCATAAACCATCGCGGTGCATACGCACCAATAGGGATCAACCCAAGATCAATAGAAAACTGTTCACCAATGGGTTTTAACGTTTCGCTGTATCCTGTATCTCCTGCAAAATAGAGTGTTTTCCCGGCTATTTCGATAATATAGCCACACCAAAGCGTTTGGTTTTTATCAAATAGCCCACGTTTACTCCAATGTTGGGCAGGAACGGCTGTAATGCTTACAATTTGATGTGGCTTTCCATCGCCTAACTTATCCCACCAATCCAACTCTATAATATTGTGCGCCCCTCGCTGTTTAAACCAACGCCCCAACCCCAATGGAACAACGATGGTAACCTTGGGAAATTTTGCCAATAAATGCATTATTGTTCGATGATCGAGGTGATCATAATGATTATGTGAAATCAGAATAAAATCGAGTCGTGGTAATTGATCTACATTGACTTCACAAGGCGTTTTACGTTTAGGCTCACCAAAAGGCATTGGAGATGCTCGAAGCGAAAAAACAGGATCCGTTAGTAATGCACAGTCTGGCGTATGAATATAGAGACTCGAATGCCCGAGCCAAGTCAGATAGCTTTCCGTTTTAGCGGGCAATTGAAAAGGATGTAACCATGCCTGCTGAAAAGCGCGATACCCCATAGAAGGCACTCCCGGCAATCGATAACGATAACGCTTAAACATCCATCGTAAAAGATCCCCTGTACTGATATTCGTAGGGATCTCGTTCTCAAATCCATTAGGTCGATGATGCCTTTTTTCAGGATTATAGTAACGGTTTTTATTCACAACAAGCTGTCCTTATTTATAGTGTCAGTAATAGATCGCTTCTCGCTGACCTGCGTTTCATAATACCTAAGATCCTGTCAATAACGTCAATTAACCCCCGTTTACGATTTATTTTTTAATAATAAAAAAGGCAAGCCCTTATGCACTTGCCCTTTCCCTTATTTTTCACTTCTTACTTCTTATCTAAAAAGCCTATCGAAAATATCGCTCAATGCATCAACTCAGAATCTGAATGACGGTTCTAATGATGCAGTAATAATCTTTGTTAGCCAAAATAGTAATAAGAGAGCGCAAGACAAGTAATAATCCCCACAAATACTGGCACTGAAGTACGCTTCACAATCGTCAATGGATTCACTTTTAGCACGGATGCAACGATAATAATCACTGCCGCAACCGGAGATGCCGAACGAATAAGATTAGCCGTTAACTGCATAGGCAATGCCACTAATACCGTATCAACATTCATCTGCGTCGTTATTTCTGGAATGATTTTGATAAAGGAGTGGAATACCGCGATGCCACTTCCACTTAAGAAACCAATGAGCCCCGCCATTCCTGAGAAGAAGAACATTAAAATCGGTCCCGCTCCCTCCACATCATTAAGACTATCTGTCAGCATTGTTATTATCCCGATCGCTTTTAAACTCTCTACAAATAACCCCGCTGCAATAATAAGCGAAACAACCTGGAAGAAACCTTGCCCCATCCCCTCAAAAAAGAGATTAAAATCCTTGATACTCTGCTTAAAATCACGCTTGCGGATAAGTTCCACAAAAATCGGGATGAGCATAGAGATTAACGTGATTTCTGGTAAGCCCATTTTTAAGCTTCCTCGCCCTGTTTTAGGATCAATGAAACCCAGATTAAAAAGCAACAATAAAAGAATAGGAAGAATGGGGAAAACCGCATACCAAAGCGGTGCCGTAACTTTTTTATCTCCGGCAATAATAGCCTCTGGGACATAAGGTACATGCATTGTACCCGCTCGCTTATCAAGATATCGCTGCCACAAGAGATGGGTAACTGCCATGATTAAGAGCGCGGGGATAGAGACTTTTGCATGATACGTCAAAACATACTCTAAAGAGCTAATCCCTAAATGTTGCGCCACCACAACATTATCCGAACCCAATGGCGTCGGTGTAATCGTTGCCGTTGTGGCAATGACGGCGCCTGCAGTTAACGGTGACATCCCTGCTGTTCTCAGTGCAGGATAGAGTGTTGCCATTAACAAAATCGCCAAGCCGGCTGCACTTGGTAGAACCATCTGCAAAGCATTACCTAATAGAAAAACAATTGGAACGAGAATATAGACAGATTTTATTTTTTTAATCGGCTTCGATAATACAAGAACCATCGCATCATTGGCGCCAATATGATTCATATAGGCAGCAAAACCAAAGAGCATCATAATGGTGAGCCCTACAATGCCCATCTGCATTTTGAATGCATCCACCGCTTTTGCAAAGGGATCAAGCCAAATCGATCCAGTCGGCATCGTCGTCTCAACGGGATGCCCCATAAAAACAGCAATATAAAGTAATGCAAAACCCGCAAGAAAGAGCACAATCTTGGCATCATAATTTTTGGCAACAAGATAGCCCACGGTTATTAAGAAAATAACACTGATAATAATTTCATACATGAAATGGTCGCCCTAGAGGATTGATAAACAAAGAAGATCGCTATTGTACCGCTATCAATAACGAGCGCCTAAAAAAAATTCAACATTATTTAATCAATGGATACCTTTTGCTCTCTTCTCATCTCAATAGATAGAACCTGATCAAACACAACAAAGCAGCGGTTCCGTATTGACTATTGCCGTACTTTTGCCTTTAATATCCTTAATGTAAAGAACTGTATATCCTATCATTCACCATCGAGGTCTAATTTGAAACCATTACTGCTCGCATTAAGTACGCTTATCATTATTTCTGGTTGCGCATCCTACAGCGCTGGAAGCTTCAAAAAGCCCATCACAAAAAATGTTATGCTCAAAACAAAATTCGATCCCAAAGCGGCAAGCTATGTACTTGAAGATGGGACCGCAACAGTTACAGGAAGTGCGAGCATCACAGACTCATTGGGTGAAACAATCAATTGTGCCGGCAATAATGTCTATATGGCACCTGTTACTGAATACTCGACTGAACGTTATCTCTATCTCTTTGGGGAGATCGAGAATGACTTTGCGAGTGATGAGGTGATTCACCATGTTCGTTTCAAATCTGATAGCCCGGCATTTCGTAAGCATATGAGAGTGACCACTTGCAACTATGTTGGAGAGTTCACCTTTCATAATATCGCTGCTGGCGACTACTATATTGGTACCAATATTATCTCTGAATTAGAAGGATACAATACGATTCAAGGCGGTGCGCTTGCGAAAAAAATCAGCGTAAAATCCGGAGAAACCCTAAAGGTAAAACTGGATTAATTCAGGCTCATTTTCAATAAATATCAAACTCAATTGAATGAGTTTGATGAATTTAATTCCATTCAAAGGGGATTCCTTAAAGAATCTCCTTTGATCTGCTCCTTTGATCGAAAATCAAGCTCAACGAGCATCGTGTCTCTCTACTTTAATCAGGGCATATTCCTCTATCTAAAGACAAAAGGTCATCTGGATATAAAATATCTCAACCTTCTTTTGTAGTTTTGCTACAGTGGATAAATCCCCCTTTTTCTAGAGCAGACAATGACCCTCTTCCTCCAAGCCTTTGCCCAACAATTTTATGCTTTATTGCCTTTCTTTATACTGATTGGAACGGGCTATCTACTCGTACGCATATTTAAGTGGCCCAGTAGTTTTACAGATGGTTTAACTCGATTTCTTTTTAACCTCGCAATCCCGGTAATGCTCTTTGGAGTTATGACACAATTTCATAATCAAGAATCGATGGATCCGACGCTCATCATTGCCTACTTTGGGGCTTCTTTTGTACTCTTTTTTCTCTCAAAAATATATAGCCGCTATCTCTTAAAGCTCTCGCCGCAAGAAGGGGCTGTCTTTGGTCTTGGTGGTATATTTTCAAACAACGTGATGATCGGCATCCCTATTATCATGCTTTTCATGGGCGATGAAGCCATTGCCGTCTCGGCCCTCATCATCTCTTTCAATGCATTACTCCTTTGGAGTCTCGTCTCTTTTGCTATCGAATGGGCAGATCATGGTTCATTTTCTCTAAAAGGTTTTATTGCAACATTCAGAGGCGTTCTTAAAAATCCGATTGTCATCGGCATTATGCTTGGGCTTGCCGTTAGTTTCTTACGAATTCCTATGCCGGTATTTCTTACATCAACCATTGATATGTTTTCAAATATGGTGGCTCCCCTCTCATTACTCGTCCTTGGAATGGGTTTAGCAAAATATCGTCTTGGTGCCAATCTTAAACTGAGCCTTAACATTACATTTTTCAAATTAATCCTACACCCTTTAATTATCTGGGGCGCAGCGCTTCTGATGGGACTGCCTCCTTTTGAAACAAAAGCGATCGTGATTCTAGGCTCCATTGCAACAGGGATGAATGTTTATCTGATGGCGCTCAAATTCAAAGTTATTGAAGATGCGACAGCCTCGAGTATCATTCTCACAACCTTACTCTCTGCAATCACGACGCCCATTATTGTCGTATTACTCTAATAAAGAATCCTCCATCAGACGGACACAATATATTTGCACTAAATCAATATATGTTAAATTTATATATCTTTTAGCATAGTATTATCTATCGAAAGAGAAATTGTTTGCTATGATAGTTTTTCAAAATTCTATTCGCTTTACTAATCCCTAGGGAGAATAATCTATATGAAAAAACTACTCTTATCAGCTACGTTTCTACTTGCTTCTTTAAGCTTTGGGTCTGAAGATATAGGACTCACCGCTCAAGCAACTTACGATTTAAAAGTTGCTGATGAAACGCCGGTTCTTTTCATCGACGTGCGTGATCCTGTAGAAATTATGTTTATCGGAAGCACTGATATCATTGATCTCAACATCCCCTTCTTAACCGTCAATAAAGAGATCTGGAATGAAGAAAAAGGGGTATTCCAACTCACTAAAAACAGCGACTTCACAGCACAAGTAGAAGCCGCCTTAGCCGCCAGAAATCTTTCAAAAGATACTATGATTATCACCATGTGCAGATCTGGCAGTGAAAGAGGAAAACCCAGTGCAGACATACTCCGTGAAGCAGGCTTTACCAATGCTTATTACGTCATTAATGGTTTTCAGGGTGATGTGATCAAAGAAGGAGAACAAAAAGGTTTTCGTCTTCAAAATGGCTGGCAAAATAGCAACCTTCCTTGGAGCCCTAAAATGAATCCTGATAAGATTTATCGTACAGATAGAGTGACGAATTAATCCGCTTTCAATATCAACATCACAATAGATCTCCTTAGGGGATCTTTTTTTTATGGGCGATGAAAATCATATATCGATTCCCCCCCCTTATTTAGAAGCCGATCTGTCGCCGGAAGAATGATATCAAAGCTCAACATCTGCATGCCGGCAAATCAACAAATCCTTTTCTTTATAGTCAATAAATAGATAAATAGGAAAGCCCCCAGATGTCGCGAGCTGGCTTTGAGAGTATGAAAGCCGTGACACCGACATCCGTGCAAGCGAGCTAACTTGCTACCCTTCCCTCTACCATTGATCTTTTCAGAAGCTGATATGTGGCCGGAAGAATGATAGCGAAGCTCAGCGACAGCATGCCGGCAATCAGCGCATCTCTTAGAGATCGCGT